>NZ_JACJOF010000009.1 GCF_014695395.1 Nodosilinea sp. FACHB-131 | reverse complement strand
AATACCCTCAGACAGCGGGTTTCACGCTTTGTCAGACGCAGCTTAGCCTTCTCGAAGAGTCTACGTAATCACATTGGCCTGTTATGGAATTTTATTCACCACTACAACGCATCATTACCTCTCTAGTACTACCTAGAAATATAGTTCTTAGCGAATAGATTTTGACAAGTTATTTTATCTACCCAAATTCAGTTAATAACTACACTCGGACAGATCGCTACAATATTTTTTGTCTAACTTTAAAGCTGACTTGGTAAACGAATCAACATGGAAATTTACCAGCTAAAAGTATTTCTAGAAGTGGCTCGCTGCTTGAGCTTTACCGAAGCAGCTGACACGCTAAACTTGACTCAGCCAGCGGTGAGTGCCAAAATCAAATGCCTAGAATCTGAGCTTGAAACACCTCTGTTTCGACGCCTAGGGCGGCGCATAGAACTCACCCGGGTAGGCGAGTATCTTTTAGAAGAAGGCCCTAACCTGGTAGATTTGGAAAACCGGTTGGTAGCTGAAATTGAGGAAATCAAGCAGGGCAAGTTCAGCACTCTTAAAATTGGCTGCATGCCCGATATATTGAGCAACTGGCTGCCGTCGGTGCTGTACGAATACCGCCGATCGCATCCTGATGTGCAGACTAAGTGTTTGCAGTTTGACGCTGTCGAACCGCTATATCGCGCCATTAAAACTGGCGAGGTCGATATTGGTGTCTCAGATCTGAGTTTTTCAGCTTTTGATGAAATTTTAGAGGTGGCGATCGGTTCGGTTCACTATTCTCTAGTGGTGTCGAGTAGCCATCAGCTGGCTCAGCGGCCCTGGCTTAGTTTAAAAGAGTTGACTGACCAGGCCTGGGTGTTGCCGCCCGAGGGCGTTCCAGCTCGCATTGTGCTGCAAAAGCGCATGCAGGAACTGAGGCTGAATTTAACCGATTTTGCCCATGTCGAAATCGTCGACGCGGCGAGTTTGATGCGCACCTATTTGCTTCAGGGACACTACCTGGGGTTTGTCTCTGATTCTGAATTTCAAATGGAGTGTGAGGCCGGGCTGCTGCGCCGCATTCCCCTAGAGGAATTTGCCTTGAGCACCCCCCTATTTCTGATGATGGCCAAGCGTTTGGGCCGGGCTTTGGGCTTGGCGGGTCAACTCACAGGTCGTGGCAGTCTGGGGATAGAGCCGATTCGCCAGTTTGTAGCTATGGTGCAGAGTCAGCGCGGCGTAAATCAGGAAACTGTTACGCAAGGATTGCCTTCCCCTGAGCCGTTGGCTGCTTCACTGGCGGCATCCTCAGCCCAAGGCATACCCCGGTTCCAGGCCCCCAACTTTTTGGTACGCTCTGGGTCGGCTAGCGGGGCCGAGACTATCCGCCTCACCATCGGCACCCAAAATCGCACTATTCAAACCGTTACCGCTGGGTTGATTATTCAACGCCTGGGTTTGCTAGAGCATTTTTTACCTCGTGAGGGCCGCTACAGCGGGGTACAGTACAAGCTTCAATGGTCTGACTACAACTCAGGGGCACCGATTGTGGTCGGATTGGAAGCTCAAGACATCGACATTGGTGTGCTGGGCGACTACCCGCTGCTGCTCAGCGCGGTGACCGGTGATAGTACAGCCCTGGCGGCGGGTACCCGGCTGATTAGCTTTGTGGCTAGCAACTTAGATGGCACCGGCAACGACATCATCGTGCCGCAGCACTCGACCCTCGGCTGTATAGACGATTTAGCGGGTCGGGTGATTGCGGTGCCCTTTGGCTCGGCGGCTCACAGCATGGTGATGCGATCGCTCCACCACCGGCAAATTCTCAATGATGTCACCCTCACCTCCATCGACAGCACGGGCCCCCAGAGATCGGGCCGTAGTACCTCCCCAGTGGATGGCTACGCTTACTTCGCCCCCTTGCACGAAATTGCTAAGCACAGGGGCCAGTTTCGCCGCCTGCTGCACAAAAACCTAGACGGGTTGCCCACCTTCCACGGGGTAGTAATTCGCGCCGCCCTGGCCGAGCAATATCCCGAAATTGCCGTGGCCTACCTGCGATCGCTGCTGGCAGCCCAGTATTGGTACGCCACCCAGCCTATGGCGATTACATTGGTCAGCCGCTGGGTGAATATGGATGCCGCCATTGTGGCCAAAACTCTGCACGCGAGCACCAGCGATCGCGCCGATGTGGTTTACCTGCCCGAAACCCAGCTGCGCACCGACTGGCTCCAGGCCCACATCCACCAGCTCGGCCAGATTGCCGGGCAAGAGCACCTGGGGCAAATCAACCTTGATCGCTGGATGCAGCCCGAGTTTTTGGAGCGGGCGATCGCCTCGCTCTAGCCTAGAGAAACCCCTGGGACACGCCGTCGCGGGGAGGCTGTGTCGCAGGGTCACTCAGTCAAGGCGCGATCGCTCTAATCTAGAGACATTTCCACAGCTTATTTAGAGTCCAGCGATCGCCGGGGCTGAGACTTGCCCGAGCGCGACAGGTTGTAGGCCTGGGAATACGCTTTTTTGCGGGCTCTAGCTATGGCACCGCTCTGGTAGTCGCCTTCTAAATCCTCTAGCACCGCTTGTTCCTCCATCAGCATGGCGCTGGGGGGCATAGCGGACATGGCGACGCGGACACGGCTGAGGGAGTCGGTGGCAGCGGCGTAGTCGCCCCGGTCGGAAAATATCACGGCTTCACGGCGGGCGCGGGCTGCCATCAGCAGCGCCACCTGCTCCTGCACCGCTGGGTTGGCGGGGAAGTCGCTAAACTGCTCGGCACTCACCAGGGGCAGTTCCAGCCCTGCCCGCAGCACCTGCCGACCGGGCTGTTCGGCATCATCCCAAGCCAGGCGCACCTGCATCAGTTCACCGCTGCGATTCAGGGCAGGCACCTGCAAGCGCACTACCACCTGAATTAGCGATCCCACCGTCAGGTTGGGCAGTTTGTAGCGCCGAGTGTCGGTCATCTCAAGGTCATTCAGCACGTCCATGACGGTGACGCCGTTGCCCGGCTTGATGCCGAGGCTGACTCGCTGACCTAGGGTAGCCGCTAGACCCGACAACTCGGTTTCAAAAATAGTGGGCAACTGATCGGCAGACTCAATATGGAAGAAGTTGCCGTCACCGCTGCGGGCCATAGCGGCGAGCAGATCTTCGCTATAGTCGTTGCCGATCCCAAGAGTGGTGGTGCTGACTCCGCGCTGGGCCAAGCCGTGCACGTCGTTGGCGATCGCATCGGGCCTCGTTTCCCCCACGTTGGCCAACCCGTCGGAGAGCACAACCACCCGGTTAAGCTGGGCCGGGTTGAGGTATTGGCTGACTTGTACCCCACCTTCGATCCAGCCAGCATGAAGTGCAGTAGAGCCCCGCGAGTGGACATGGCTAAGCTTTTCTATCAGAGTATTTTTGTCGGTGGCTAGGGTGCTGGGCACCAAAGTTTCGATGCGATCGTCGAAGAGCACCACGCTGATGCGGTCACATGGCAGCAAGTTCTCCACGGCAAAGCGGGCGGCCTCGCGGGCGTAGTGCATCTTTTGCCCCTGCATCGAGCCGGAGCGATCGATTACTAAGCTGAGGTTGAGCGGCACGCGATCGGCGTCGAGGGTGACAGCCGGGGGCGTGATCCGCACCAACACATCGAGAGTTATGGGTTGCTGGGTGACAATTGCCCCGTGGAGCGGAATCAGTTCGACGGTAGGAAGAGCGGGTTTAGGTTGGGTCATGGTGGCCTCTGAATGGGTTTAAGGTGAGCGAGATGGTCAGCGATGAGCTGGAGCAGGCTGTCCCGCTCGTGGGTAGTGGCAGGTGCCACAAAGTCTTGGCGGACATGAAGTTCTAGACCGTCGAGAATTTCTAAACGAGTCCAGGCTGGGGGTGGAGACGCTGGTGGGGCGGTGGGGGCTGGGGCCGCCAGGGGAGCCTGCATCGCCGGAGTGGTAGTGCGCTTGGGCGATCGATCTGATTCTGATAAAGAGGATCCCCTGCGATCGCGAATTTGAGACAAAAACGCCAGCGCTGGGTTTGCGGCCTCAACTTTGATTTGAACACCTCCTTGCAGGATGTTTTCTAAGGCCGCATCGGACTGGCCGCCAATTAGACTGCCGATGGAGCTAGTGCTGTAGCCTTCCGCTAGCAGGCGGCGCAGCACTAGCAATTGCAGTAGATGTCGATAGGTATACCGAGCTTCGCGCCCCTGCTTGAGGGGCTTATCCAACCATCCCTGAGTAGTGTAGTGGCGCACCAGCCGGGGGTTGACCGGTTCTTGCCTGCGGCTACCAGAACTCTGGTCAGGCAAAAACTGGGGTAGTAGGTCGTTAGTCACCTCAACGAAGCGATCCAGGACCATCTCGGGCTGTTGCTGGGCAATCTGTTGCAACATGCTCATGGGCCTATAATAAACACTTGCAAATTAAATTGTCAATGACATTTTCTTCTGTAACTAACTTACGGCTGGGTGGTTGTGCGATCTCGTTTGAGCATTGACACCGCTGAGGCTACTGATTGAAACCCGTGGTGAGCATTGCCCCACCTAATCTCTATATAGGTGTGCAGTTGACTGTCCTGTCTTAGTCAAAGGCGGCACAGGAATCAGCGCGGTCACCACTAGCTCTACTCCCGTCCGCCCTAATCTATGCAGAGATTTCTTGGTTTCTACGCAGGGCCATTGTTTAGAGGCGTTCCTACCCCATTAGCGCCACCACAGCTGAAGCCCATTGCCCTTAGATTGAAGAACCATAGGGCAATCTCAATCAAAGTCATTGGCGGTGGTCCACAGGGTAGTTCACCGTTGACACAAGCGGTGGAGAGGGTGATTAGGAGGCCGTCCCTAAACTCTCCCGCAAAGCCAGAGAGCTTTATTGAGGTTGTCTGTGTCTGTATAGGTACTACAGCCTGCCCTTACTCTCCCCTTAAGCCCTTAATCTTGCTGCACCGGTAGCATCTTGACGCTAGGGGTGCGGTTGTAGTCCTAGTACATGCCGCCAGATACGGTGTTGTCTTGGAGGATTTTTCCGAGAGAATTTTCAAGAGGGGTTTGGTAGCGGCTCTCTAGAAACGCCAAACCCCTTGCGGTACAAGGGGTTCAGGGC
>NZ_JACJOF010000008.1 GCF_014695395.1 Nodosilinea sp. FACHB-131 | reverse complement strand
GCAGCAAGCACTTTGTTACGGAGGTCATCACTATAAGCGGCTGGCATCAGACGTGGGGGTACAGTAGACGCACTTCCCTCTATATTGTCCTAATTACACCTTCGACTGCAATATAAGCTGTCAGGCCGCACAAAGACCAGGTTACAGCGATCGCAGCGTTAGTAGGCGCGATAATGGCGCAGCTCTGGGCGATCGCGGTGGATATCCTGACCCTGCCCACCGCGTCGTGGGGGACACCGTTCAGCAAAAAGGGGTGGGCTTGCGCCCACCCCTTTTTGTTAGCCCACAGCTAGGGTCTATTCCACCCCTTCGATCCGGTCTTCCACTTCCTGGTAGAGCTCTTGCAGCTTCTCCAAGTTTTCATCGCTGGTTTCCCAGTAGCCGCGCCCGTTCACTTCCAGCAGAGTTGACACCATGCGGCGGAAGGAGTTGGGGTTGAGATCCATCAGGCGCTTGCACATCTCCGGGTCTTGAATGAAGGTGGTGTTCACGTCCTCATAGACCCAGTTATCGACGGCGCCCGCCGTAGCCGACCAGCCCATAGTATTCACCAGGCGCTTCGACAGCTCGCGCACCCCTTCGTAGCCGTGGGAGAGCATGCCCTCGTACCACTTGGGGTTGAGCATCTTGGTGCGGGCATCTAGTCTCACCGTTTCTGACAAGGTACGCACCTGGGCGTTGGCGGTAGTGGTGTCGGCAATGTAGGCGGCCGGAGCTTTGCCGTCATCGCGCAGACTAGCCACCAGCTTGGTGGGGTCAGAGTCGAAGTAGTGCGACACATCGGTGAGAGAGATTTCTGACGAATCGAGGTTTTGGAAGGTGGCCTCGGCAGTCTTCAGGGCCGACTCAAACAGACCCCGGTTGCTATCCATGACGCCAGGGTTATCGGAGTTGAAGGCAAAGGACTTGCGCTTCAGGTACATCTCCTGGAGTTCGGCCTCGTTCTCCCAGGTGCTGTTTTCCACCGCCAGGTTGATGTTGGAGGAATAAGAACCCGAAGCATTGGAGAAGATGCGGGTAGCGGCTTCGCGCACCGAGAGACCCATTTCTGCCGCTTGCTCTAGGGCATGCTTGCGGACGAAGTTCATCTCCAAGGGCTCATCGGCTTCGGCGGCCATTTTCACGGCGCGATCGAGCAGGGCCATCTGGTTGATGAAGAGATCGCGGAATACCCCAGAGCAGTTGACCACGATGTCGATGCGGGGGCGGCCCAGTTCTTCCAGCGACAGCAGCTCCAGTTTATTTACCCGGCCCAGAGAGTCGGGCACAGGCTTGACGCCGACAAACCACATCATCTGGGCAAGAGACTCGCCGTAGGTTTTGATGTTGTCAGTGCCCCAGAGCACGGTAGCAATGGTTTCAGGATAGGCTCCGCCGTTCTCCTGCCGCTGGCGCTCCAGTAATCTGTCCACCACGATTTTGGCCGACTGCACGGCGGCGGTGGTGGGGATGGACTGGGGATCGAGGGCGTGGATGTTTTTGCCGGTAGGCAGCACATCAGGGTTGCGGATCGGGTCGCCGCCGGGGCCGGGGAGCAGGTATTCGCCTTCGAGGGCTTGCAGCAGTGCGCCCAGTTCGTTGTCGGCGCAGACCTGCTCAAGACAGAACTCCAGGTATTCCATCAGGGGTTTGATGGCATCGGCGTCGACGTTCTTGTAGCCCGCCTCATGGAGAGCTCTGATCCAAGGTTCTTTGCGACCAATATTGAGGAAGTTGAGCCGCGACACCATGGAAACGCGCCCTTCGGCGTCGATCTGCTCGTGGACGAGGGCGGAGATAGCGGCACGAACACCCTGATTGATGTCGTAGAGGAGTTGAACATCGGCAAGGTGGCCGCGATCGCTATTCCCGTAAATGTCATCGATATCCCGCCCAATGCTCTCAGCGATGAGTCGCTGCAGGCTCTTGATGCCGTCTTCCTCGCGATCGAGGCTGCCGATGTTGACTAGCGTGGCGATCGCCTCCTCGGCTGTAGGCGGCTTGCCCACCACATGCAGACCGCAGGGCAGCAGCCGCGACTCGATCTCCATCAGCTTGATGTAGATCTTGCCCACTAAGCCGTCGCGCTCTTCGTTAGAGAGTTCGCCGGTATCGCCTTCGGGTAGCTCCACATCCTTGTCCAGGTTGCAGATCCGCGCGGTTTCGATGATGGCGTTGACAATCTGCACTGCCCGACCGCTCTCCTTGTTGCTCTGGTAGGAGCCGATCAGCTCGCTCAGTTCCTTGAGTCCTTTGTAGAGACCCGCATTCTCAGCAGGAGGGGTGAGGTAGCTGATAGTCTCGGCGTAGCCGCGGCGCTTGGCGATCGTGGCCTCGGAGGGGTTGTTGGCGGCGTAGTAATAGAGGTTGGGGATGCTGCCGATCAGGTTGTCGGGGTAGCAGGTGCCCGACATGCCCATCTGCTTGCCGGGCATAAACTCCAGCGACCCGTGGGTGCCAAAGTGCAGCACTGCATCCGCACCCCAGATTTTATTCAGGTAGGTGTAGTAGGCGGCAAAGCCGTGGTGGGGGCTAGCGGAGCGGGAGAACAGCAGCCGCATGGGGTCGCCCTCGTAGCCAAAGGTAGGCTGCACGCCGATGAACACATTGCCAAAGGCCTTACCGTAAACCAGCATGTTCTCGCCGTCAGTATTCAGGTTGCCCGGCGGTGGCCCCCAGTTTTCTTCCATGCGCTCGGCGTAGGGGGTCAGGGCCTGGTACTCGCGCACGGGCATGCGGTAGGCAATGTTCAGCTCGGGGCTAGCGTACTGGGCCTGGGCATCGTGGATGACTTCCTGGAGCAGGGCTTGGGGCGACTCGGGCAGATCCTGCACGTCGTAGCCGTTCTGCTTCATCGCCTCCAGCACTTTGTAGATAGAACCGAATACGTCCAGGTAGGCGGCGGTACCCACGTTACCTTTGTCGGGGGGGAAGCTGAAGACGGTGATGGCCAGCTTTTTGTCGAGCTTGGGCTTGCGGCGCAGGTTGGCCCACTTCATTGCCCGCTGGGTAATGGATTCAATCCGATCCTGGAGCGAAATTGCCCGTCCGGTCAGACCGTCGCGGCCCGAGAGCACAATCGGCTCGATCGCCCCATCCAGCTCAGGAATCGCCATTTGCAGCGCCACCTGAATAGGGTGCAGGCCCAGGTCACTGTCTTCCCACTCCTCGGTGGTTTGAAAGACCAGGGGTAGCGCCACCATATAGGGGCGGTTGAGGCGCTTGAGTGTTTCGATCGCCTTGGGATGATCCTGCCGGGCCGGGCCGCCCACCAGGGCAAAGCCGGTGAGGGAAACCACAGCATCGACAATGGTTTTGGTATTGTCTACCGGGTCAAAGAAGTAGGCATTCACGGGCTTAGAAAAATCTAGACCGCCCGCAAACACGGGAATCACCTTCGCGCCCAAGTACTCAAACTCCTGCACCATGGCCACATAGTGGGCCTCGTCTCCAGTCACTAGGTGGGTGCGCTGGAGTACCAGACCAATGGTAGGAGCAAGGGGATCTTTGAGATCCTCAGAAATGTCGCGGCGGGAGGCGTGCCAGTTGAGGTACTCCTTGATGTCCTCAAACATGTGCGGCGCCATGGGGTGCCAGATGCCCATGTCGGGATAGGTGACGGGCTCTTGGTAATCGAGGCTTTCGGGCTGGGGAGCACCCTCAATTTGGCTGTCGGTGATCACGTAGCGATCGGCCAGCATGAGAAAGAAGTTTTCCAGGTTCTCGGGGGAACCGCCCAGCCAATACTGGAAGCTGAGCATAAAGTTGCGGGCATCCTGGGCCTTCTCGACCGGCAGATACTTAAGCACCGTGGGCAGAGTGCGCAGCAGCTTCAGCATCGCATCTTGGAAGCCCGCCCCGGACTTCTCCTTCCGCTTCTTCATAAAGGAGGCGATCATGCTCTTCGACTGGCCGAGCTGGGCCATGGAGAAGCTGCCCATCTTATTGAGGCGCATGACTTGGGGCATAGAAGGGAAGCACACAGCCACATCGAGGCCATCGCGAAGGGGGGCAACCGCTTCAACAACCTTGTCGGCTAGGTCTTCGATAAAGATCAGCGAGGCAATAAATACGTTAGCCTCGGCCACATCCTGCTTGAACGCCGCGTAGTTGTTGGCGTCGCGCAGTTCTTCAATCAGGTAGCCGTTGACTTCGAAGGCTACTTGAGAGTTGCTGGCGTTGATCGACCGGATGGCCGAAGACAAAGAGCTCTGGTATTGAGGCTCTAGAACCACATAGACCACCTTAACCAGATGCCGCCCGTTGAGGTCATCGGGGGCAATGTGGCGAACAGTGGGCTTGACGTGGGTGAACATGCAGTAAAACTCCTTTCGCGGCTAAGTCTGGGGATGAGAAGGCTGCGGGCGCAGAATCAGCAGCAGTGAGCAGGGCAAACTGCTGGCAGACTCTGGGGCTTGTGTAGGAAATATTTCGTAATGAAAGCAAAATCAGTGATGTCTTTCATGTTTGTATCAGAAAACCTTGCCAGATAAGGATTCGAGCGTTTAGGTGACACAATTTGAAATAAATCAGTCTGGGCTTTGTTAACAAAATTTACAGTACGGCGGGATCACTCCTCTCGATTTCGTAACAAAATATTAATTAAATGCTGGACAAGGAAATATATCTTGCTCACTCAGCCCTTGACTCTACAGCGGGCTGGAATGTGTAGGCTTGAAACATCAGGCATTTGGGAGACGAACTATGCGTTTGAGACAGCCTATAGCGACGATGCTAGCCCTGGCTACCCTGGTACCGCTAGCCTCCTGCGGCACTAGCAACATGGAAGCCATGCACGAAGGTCATACCGCTGGAGACAGGGCTGAAGAGCAGATGATGCACAGCGGTCACGGGATGGATTTAGGCCCAGCCGACGCTACCTACGACCTGCGCTTTATCGACGGCATGACGCCTCACCACGAGGGCGCCGTGGTGATGGCCGAAGCGGCACTGGAGAACTCCCAGAGACCCGAGATTCGCCAGCTAGCAGAAAACATCATTGCAGCCCAGCAGGTAGAGATTGCCCAGATGAAGGAGTGGCGGGCCGAATGGTACCCTGATGCCCCTGCCGAGCCGATGATGTACCACGCCGAAATGAAGCACGACATGGCTATGAGCGAGGAAATGATTAGCTCTATGCGCATGGATATGGATTTAGCCGGAGCCGATGACGAGTTCGACCTACGCTTTATCAACGCGATGATTCCTCACCATGAGGGAGCTGTAGCGATGGCGGAGGATTTGAAGGAGAAGAGTAGCCGGCCTGAGTTGCTTACCCTAGCCGACGAGATCATTACCTCTCAGCAGGCTGAAATCGACCAGATGACGCAGTGGCGACAGGCATGGTACGGGCAATAACTCGCAAGCGCGCCCCCGATCGATCGGGGGCGCGCTTGCGCAACGGTTGGGGGAACAAGGGCTTACCCCATCGACCTAACTACTCAAGCCACTGCTTAACGCGCGACAGGCTCTTCCAGTCGGGCTTGCGAACCAGACCGTCATTGATACTGTCCATGACTTCCTGTTTCAGGTCGTCGGCGACGGTCATCACTTGGCTAGCGATTTCGACATGCTCGCGCACACCGGGCTTACCCGAGTCGAGCATAGCCACCGCTAAGTTTACCCGTCCTTGAGGATCTTGAGGGTTGAGCTTGACGGCTTTTTGGGCTGCTTTGAGGCCGGCGTTGGGCTTGTCGGTGAGCAGGTAGAGCCAGGCCAGGCAGGCCCAGGCGGCAGCACTCTTAGGAGCGCGATCGCACACCTCCTTGAACACAGGAATCAGCTCAGCGGGATCTTCGCCCTTTTTGTAGCGCTCGATGCCCTCATCGAACAGGGTTTCTACGGTTTGAGTCATGGTCTATGAACTATCTAGAGCGATATCCAGCAAAGCATATAGTGTAGCCCCGTGGGGTGTCTCTACGCCCCGAAGGACTTGCCGCAGCCGCAGGTCTGGACGGCGTTGGGGTTGGTAAACTGGAAACCGCCACCGATCAGCGCGTCGCTGTAGTCGAGCATGAGCCCATAGAGGTACAGCAGACTCTTTTTGTCGCAGATCACGCGAAAGCCGTCGTAGTCATAGACTTCATCGTGTTCATTGATGTTGGCAGGGTCTTCAAAATCCATGGTGTAGGACATGCCAGAGCAGCCGCCTTGGCGCACCCCTACTCGCAGGCAGAGCTCTTTGTTGCCCTGGGACTGCTGGAGAGCCTTAACGTGCCGCAGGGCCGTTTCCGACATCAAAATGCCTCGGGTTTGTTCGGTGGCTTGAGCCATTGCAACCTTTCGATGTAAGTACAGCTTCTACCATCATAAACAGAGTCACCCCAACCGCAGCTAGAGCAGGCCAAATTGTTTTGAAATCTAACACTTTCGTCGTCTAGGCTTAGCTGATACCGTCAAGAATTTCTATAGTTTATAGCAGCCGCTCCGAGCTTCCCCTGCCCTAGGAGGGATGCTAGCCGAGGTGCAGTATCTCAACTTAGGGGACTGCACTGAAGGGCTCGCGGTTGAGTTGCTGTGGGCAGTTGATGATTAAACTTGGCTATGCTGACCAAAGCTGTGCCCAAGCCAGCGGTCGCCTAACCATTTGTTCCATCTGTCGTTATCGTTAGCCCATGACTCGATTGAACCGCATTACCATCGATCGCCTGAAGCGGCTGCCCCGTGTAGCAAGCGTATGGGAGGGCGATCGCCGTTCGGTGGGCGGTTTGATGGATGACGACGGCGGCCTGCGCCAGCGCCATACCGAAACCAGCGACTGCATTCTTTGGGTGGACAGCAGCCACGGCGCGGTGCGGGGGCTGACCATTGTGCCCACCACCTGCGGCTACGAGCCGGTAGTGCGCACGCTGCTACAGGCGATCGAGTCACCCCAGGGCAACCTGGCCCCGGCGCGGCCGCACAAGATTGTGGTCAGCGATCGCGAAATTCAGTTTTATCTGCGGGGGGCGCTCCAGGGGCTCGATATCGCCATTGACTACGCCCCCGAGCTGCCCCTGATCGACGAGCTGTTCAACGCTCTCCAGCAGTCGGCCGAGATGACCGAGGCCGAGCTGCCCCCTCGCTACGCCGAGGCCATGCTCGACAAGGCCATGGAGATTTGGGAACTCGCCCCCTGGAACACCCTCAACGAGCAGCAGGTGCTAGCCGTGGAGCTAAACACCTGGGATCTCGAAACCCTCTACGTGTCGATGCTGGGTATGGGCGGCGTGGAGTATGGCCTGCTGATGTACCGCTCCCTCGACTCGCTCAAGCAGTTTCGCCAGCGGGTGCTGATGGGGCAGCAGTCGCCCAAGCAGATGCAGGAAGCCTTTTTAGAGCAAGACTGCCTGTTTCTCAACTTTGAGCTGTTTGACGACGAACCTTTCCCCAACATGCCCCAGCCAGCGAGCTGGCTGGCCTCAGCCCCTGAGGCAGTGCAGCCCGACTTTGGCAGCATTCACCCCCTAGAGGGCATGCGCAGCCAGCTCGCCGACGAAGAAGGAGCGACGTTTTTGGTGGTGCTGGAGGCTCTGCAGCGCTTTATCACTCGCTACCGAGCTCAGCTCGAAAAGCCTCCCCTCAAGGCGCTCCAGAGTAGCTACAAAATCCCTAACCCCGAGAAAAATGGTGGCGCGTCGCCGCTGAAGGTGACGGTTAAAACCCTGCCCGAAGTGACCGCAGAGCTGGCCGCCGACGCCGATGATGTCTTCGGCGACGACGGCCCCGAGGGCCTGGTTAATTTTCCGGTGCTGCGCGACGACTATGTGCCCGAGGGGGCGATCATCATCCTCACTCAGTTTCAGCAGCAAGTGCTCAACGATCTGCGCCATGACTCGGCGATCGCCTTTCAGGGCCTAGAGGGCAAATGGACCCACAATGGCACCGCTGACTCCCCCGATCTGCCGGTGGTGCTGATTCAAACCTCACGCCCCAAGGCCAAGACCCTGATCCAGCAACTGCAAGAGGCCCAGGGCGTGCAGGCTGTGTGCTTTAACCCCGGCAGCGACCCCTTTAGCGGCGAAGCCTTTGAGCTGGGCATGCTACAAACCGGCGATGGCGAGCTGCACCTGTTCGCCGAATACGAAACCAACGGCAGCACCGATCGCCACCTGCTAGAGCGCTGGAATACCTGGCAGCGGGAGTGTAACGGGTCTTGTGCAGTCATCATTGCCAGCGGCATTACCGGCAGCAGCAAGGGCAAGCCTAGCGTGAAGGATATTTTGGGCGTGTTTGAAGCCCGCTGCAAGACACCCAAGGACTTACACCTGCCGCCGCTGATGTTGCAGTATGCAACGGAGTGGGAGCTGGACTAGGGAGCAGTGAAGGGATAGATGGATCAGGGAGTAGGGTGGGCAATGCCCACCGCTGACTCACGGATTATTGAGAAAATCCTAGTGGAGAAGGCTTTGGCCGAGGCATCTATAGGCTGCACCAGTGCTTTTGTAGCCATAGCCAGCGCGAATTTTGAGCAGTTGGTAGGCTTTTATGGCGAACTGCTCCATCAGGCGGCCCAGCCCTACCAGCGCGATCGCTACGCCGAGTTTCAGCTACCGGGGCTGAGATTAGCGATTTTTAAGCCCAAAACTGACCAGGTAGCTCAGTTTGCTGCCCATAGCAGTGGCGCGATGAGTCTGTGCTTAGAGGTGACGGATTTGGCCGGGGCGATCGCCCGCCTCACCCACCTAGGCTGTGCGCCCCCTGGCCCTGTGCTGACGGCCTCCCACGGTCGCGAGGTTTATGCCTACGACCCCGACGGCAATCGGCTGATTTTGCACCAGGGTCCTGCCGAGCCAGGCTGAGTGCTTGGCCCGCAGATTTCTGCCCTAAGATCTTTGGGAAACGTGGCAGTATTGAGAGGGTACGGCCTTTGGGGCCTAACCCCCGCAGCATTTTTTGGTAATCGTGGCCAAGTGGGCTAACCCATGACATCCCAAGATCCCAACTTTCCCCCAGAGATTCCGCCCATTCCGCCCCCACGCAACACCGGTCGAGCGGGGCAAGGAGATAGTGATGGGCTAGCATCCCCCAAATTGAACACCAGCGCCGAGGCTGGGGAAGACTCTGCACCCCTTGAGGCCGTCGACAGTGACGTTGCCGAGCTGGCCAGACAAGATTTGGGCGGGGAGGCTGCTCCAGCAGAGCCAGTGTTTAGCGATCGCCAAACGGGTCCGAAGGACAATCGCGCCTCTGGTCAAGCTGACAACGCTCCCCCCTACAGCACCACCCCAGACAACGGTCGCGCTGCCTCGCTAGACCCCGCCCCCTGGACTGACAGCGATTTAGAAGATCTAGAAGATCCGCTGCCGGTGCCGACCCCAGAGCCTCAGCCCATAGACATTGGCCGGCGTCAAATGCCTGACAGAGCCGCCTACAACCGTGTCCGGCCAGTGGCTCCGGCAGAAGATATCTGGGCCGATACCGGCATCCCCTACCAACCGAAGGAGCTAGGTGTGGTTGACCAACTGCTGCTGCTGCTAGCCGAGGGGGCAACCCTGTGGAAGAAGGGGCTGCGGTGGGTGCGATCGCAGCTGCCCCCCGATCTTCAGCGGCAGCTCTCAGACGGCATGCTGACCGCCATTGCCCTAGGCCTGCTGATGCTGCTGTTGGCCCTCTGGAACCCCTTGGGCGCGAGGCGAGGCGAACCTGTTATAGCCTCAGAACCCTTGCCTCAAATTACGGCGGCAGACCCTGATGTTGACGACCTGTTTGCGGCCCCCGTCCCCATCGCAGAGCCGCCCGTCTCGGCCCCCGCGCCCGTAATTGAACCTACGCCCGAGCAGAGTTTAATTACCGATATTCAAAACCGGGTTAGCAGCATTAGCCGCTCCTATGGAGCGGGGCTCATTCAATCGGTGGAGGTCAACCTGCCAGAAAATACCCTGGGCGTGAATGTGGCCGAAACCTGGTACGGCCTGCTGACCAGCCAGCAAAACGACGTAGCCCAAGACATCTATGCCCAGGCCCAGGGGCTCAAATTTGGCACCCTGCAACTGCGCGACCCCGAGGGCGTGGTGGTAGCCCGCAACCCGGTGGTGGGGCCAAACATGGTGATTCTGCGGCGGCTGCGATCAGTAGATGCGGACTGGCGCACACAGTAGTGGGTAGGTGGGTACATGGTCAGCCCCTTCGACTCCGCTCAGAGGCAGAGTCAAAGAGATAGAGTCCTGAGTAACAATTGAGTAGGGGCAGCTCTTAGTAACATTTTTGGAGTGACGGCATGACCTGGCAACCTGTCGGGAGATGGCTGCGGCCTCGAATCTTGGCTTTGGGCGGGCTAAGTTTGGGATTGACCTTGCTGAGCGGGCTGCCGGTGCAGGCGGCGGAAGAAATTTTCTTTAGCTACGGCCCGGTAGAGCGATCGGTGAGCACCAGCTCCCTCGAAACCCTGATTGAGACAGGAGAACTCACCGATGATCTGGCCTTCTACGTCGATTTAGTTGGGTTGAGCGAGGCCGAAGTGGCTCAACTGCGCCAAAACCTCGATCGCCCGTTAGAGGTAGACGGGGTGCTGCTGTCTCGTTTTCTCTACACCAACCTAGGCGAAGAGCTGCTGGATCAGGTAGGGGTAATCCTCAAGACCCGTGCTGGTGGCAACGGCAAGCTGTCGCTGCGGGCGGCGCTGATTCAGGCAGCAAATTCGCCGGAGGGGCTGTCGGCTATCAACGTGGTGCGATCGCTGCCCACCGATATGCAGATCAGGCTCAACGATGCCCAGGCGGTGGCCAGCGCCGTTGAGCGTATCGTCAATGCCACCACCGATTCGATTGTTCAGCTGGAGCAGATCACGGTTAGCCAGGCCGCTCAGCAGCCTGCCATCGACTATACCAGCCTGGCTGATTTAACTGTTCCCGGCCCGGCGAGGGTGCAAATTCAGCGGTTTGAGCTGACCGATACCCAGCGCGATCGCCAGCTCTATGTGGATGTGGTGCGCCCCCGCCAATGGCGCGGCCAGGCTCCAGTGATGGTATTTTCCCACGGGCTCACTTCTAGCCCTGAGGCGCGGCATCAGTGGGCCTCTCACCTGGCTTCCCACGGCATTGTAGTGGTGCTGCCCCAGCATCCCGGCAGTGACCGGCAGCAGGTGGCTGACTTTCAGGCGGGCCTTAGCAGCGATGTGTTTGAGGTGGAGGAGTTTATCAATCGCCCCCTCGACATTACCTTTGTGCTCAACGAGCTAGAGCGGCTCAACCCCACAGAGTTTGAGGGGCGGCTTAAGCTCGATCAGGTGGGGGTGGGAGGGCACTCGTTAGGGGGCTATACGGCATTAGCGGTAGCCGGGGCCGAGCTTAACTTTGACCATCTCCAGGAGGTGTGTGATGGCAACTTCATTTACCTAAATGTGTCACTGCTATTGCAGTGTCAGGCGCTAGAGCTGCCTCGGGAGACCTACCGCTTTCGTGACCCGCGGGTTAACTCGGTGCTGCTGGTCAACCCGGTCAACAGCAGCGTCTTTGGCCCCGAGGGGCTAGCGGCGGTAAACGTGCCGGTGATGGTGATTGCGGGCAGCCACGACCCTGCGACCCCCGCCGTTTTTGAGCAGTTTCGCACCTTTTCGTGGTACACCACCGAGAGTCGTTCTCTGGCGCTAATCGAAGGGCAGGCCCATATTGACGTCTCAGCATTAGACGCGGGTCTATCGCAACTGTTGTCTAACTTGCCGGGGCTCACTCTGGCCGAGCCGGAGGTGGTCGATCGCTACCTGAACGCCCTGGGCCTAGCCTTTGTCGGCCGCTACGTGGCCCGCCGGCCTGAGTATGGGTTGTATCTGCGATCGGGCTACGACACTTACCTCAGTCAGGGCGAACCCTTTCGCCTATTTATGGTGAATGCTGGGGTCGAGGTCGATCAGCAGTTGATTACCCCCCTAGACGACAGACTTAACCCATTGGAACTGCCTAACAATCAATCGGAGGAATAGGCGAACCTGAAGTAAGACTAAAAAATTTCAGAAATCTCAATCGGCATCTACAGCAACCCAGAGGCCCTCATCAAGGCGGTGTTGGCCGACCAAAATCCCCTGAACTTCCACCTGGGAACGCTCTAAGGTGCGGGTTAGGTGAGCCGGATTGGCAGGACTAAGCGTAATTTGGGTTTCGCCTTCGCTGTAGTAAACGTGCTTGAGGGTAGTACCCTCACCGTCAAGCCAAACCACAGCAATCTGGCCAGGTCGAATGGCCCAAATGTCCTCAGTGGGGCGCACAACTACAATGTCGCCATCGAGAATTTGGGCATCCACCATGCTGTCGCCGCTAACTTGGAGGGCGTAGTCGCCTTCTCGATAACGCTTGCCGTCTAGCCGCACGCGCTCAAAAAATCTTTCGGGATGCTCCGTGAGGTAGCCTGCCTGAACGATTCCTTTTAGGGGCAACTCACCGTATAGCATGCAAATCGATCGCGCCTGACCCTGAACTCTGACGATGAACCCCTTCTGCTGCAACCTATTCAACAAGTCTTGAACAAAGGACGTGGAGGATTTTGGCAAAGCCGATTTTATCTCTCGAATGGAGGGGGAGTAACCGTATAGATCAATCCATTGCTTCAAACAATCGTGCAAACAGCGCTCTGAGGGGAGAAGAGTCATAACTCAGCACTAATACATTTGTATTAAATTACCATTCGGTAATCCGTGTATCAATAGGTTCATATGTTCTCCGTACAGAGCGTGGAGCTGCCCATAGTCACAAAAAAGCCCAGCTGAATTTTCTCAGCCGGGCGTCAGGAGCAAAACTTTTGAGTTTACTTGGCTAGCGAAAAGTCTAGGTTTTTACCAAGCATAGTTACGCCAGGAAGCTAGATCTCAGCCACAGCGCGCTCGATCAACCGGCGAGCCAGGGTTTGGGTACCGGTGTGCTCGTAGTACTTCACCGACATATCAAGGAACGCGCCCAGGTAGTCGAGCTTGCCCTTAGAGCCTTCGATGAAGCCGCCCAGATTGTCAACCAAACCGCTCTGGGTGATGTTGTGGTCAGTCACAAAGCGGTCCATCCAACCCTTGGTCGATTCAAAACTCTCGGTCATAAAGGAGAGCTTAGCCTTGTCGTTACCACCGGGAATTTCGTTCTTGATGCCCTTGAAGGTTTGATTGGCTTCAAGATCGCTAGCACCCATGCCCTTGATGGCATTGAGCGCTTTGGTCGAAAAGTCGGCTCCTAAGGGAATGATGCCGTCAAAGCTGACCAAGGCAGCCATGCGCACCAGCGACTCGCTGCTGTAGTCGCCCAGGGCGGCGAGAAAGTCGCCCAGGCTGTCGCCGGGGATGCCGCTGATTTTGCAGAAAGCCACCACCTCAGCCACCAGCTTCACCACCAGGTCGATGGTTTGCGCTTTTTCGGGCTTGGGGGAGAGGTTTTTGAGAAAGCCCAAGAAGGTGTCTTGGCCAATGCGGTTGGCTAGCGCCGCTGCCCCTAGCAAGCCGGAGGCGGAATCAACAGTTTCGTAAAGCCAGAGGGCGCTCTGGTAGCCCTGCTTTTTGTCGTTGAAGAGGGCGATCGCCCGTTCGCCAATCGCCTGCACCATGGCCGGGTCAGTTTCGCCCGTGACGGTTTTGATGGTGTTGTCAAAGCCCACCAGATTATTCCACTGACCGGGCACAAAGGTGTCGAGGGTCTTCAGCGCCCGCACGGTCAAGCCCCCAGTGGGAAGCTTATCGACAATTTCGTAGATTTTTTTGCTCACAACTTACTCCTTAGGTCTGCCCTGGTTTCTAGATCGCCGTCATCGCCGTTTGCATTGCTGACTCATTAAGAGGCAGGCTGAAGACTGGGAGACGGACTCGGCAGCTTCACCCGGGGCAACTTAAACCCATCCTTGGGCCGAGCGGAGGGTGGTGCGGCGGTAGGGGCCTGGGGCAGCGCGGCAGAGGGTTTAGCAACGGGGTTAATCGCCCCTTTGAGCTGAGCTAGACCTTGGAGGTCAAACTTTTGTAGCCAGGCTGCCCGGTCTTCTTTGGTAAAAGAGGGATCGCGAGAGAGCACCTTGACCTGGTAGCGATCGTTCACCAGCACCCCGCTGGCGGTGCTGCCCTGCTCCACGGTTGGAAAGCCGCTGATGGACTGGGTAGCAGTGATGTATTTCTCCGCTGAGCCAGGCACACTGGTGGTATCGCTGATAGTGAGCATAGCTACGGTCTTGCCATCCTGCTCGAGCTTATACTCCGCAAACCCTTTCTTCTCCTGGTAGGGAATGACGTTGTAGCCGTCCTGGTTGTCAGGGAAAAAGGCATTGAAGGTACCGCCCTTTTCGGCTTTTTTATCGACCGCCGCAGGAGAACCAAAACCAGTAGTGTCTTTTTGCACCTGGTCGTATTTAGATGGGGCTGAAGTGCAAGCGCTAACCAGCAGCACTAGACACACCATGAGGGGTGCTAGCCGCCGCAACCAGCGGGTAAAACTCATAATTTTCTCCTTAAATAGACAAATAGCAAACGCCCTAGAACGCTCTAGGGCTACTTGGGGATTATCGTTGACCTTGGCACAGAAACATAAAGCTTGGGTAAGCAAAAATTATCCTTTACCAAAAGTAATCGGGGTATTTGTCTAGTCTGCAAGATCAAACCGGTATTTGACCGTAGCGCCCCTAAGGCTGATCGAGCACCATCTCTCCAGTGCGCTTCTGATTGGATACTCACTTTAAGGCGGTTCCCAAGTCTCGGCTGCCGCAGACTATACATGTCACGCACCGCACCCCTCCCCCATCTTAGAGGCCCAGAGCCACCTTAAACTTGGCCAAAGCGGCAGCTTCAGCGGTGCTGACCTTATTGCTGCCAGTACCAAACAGCCCTTCACCAGCCGCAGCGGCGACAGCGGCACCGCAGTCGTAGACAAACTGCTTGTACTCAGCAACCTCCTCAGCAGAGGCTTTGCCGTCTACTAGGGTTAGAGCGGCACTAATGTCGGCGATCGCGCTGTCGATCATGGCTCCCGATTTGACATCTTCGGGCTTGATATCAGGCCTGTCGAGCTTGACCTGATTGCTCTTCATGGTTTCTTCTGAGAAAGCCGCTTGAATGATGGAGTTGGTGGGATATTTTTGGGCAGCCCCAGCAATTTGTTTTGACATCGCCGCCGCTTCAATGGCCGTAGAGACAATGCCCATATCAACCATGGCCACCGAAAGCCCAGTCATCATTGGGGCCTTGACTAGGGTTTGCAGTTCTGCGGTTGTGTAATTGCTCATGGTTTACCTCGTGGAGGACGGTCTTGGCATAGATACTAAACTACTCAGTCTCCTTCGAGGGTAAGCAAAAACGATAAGAAACCCATAAAAGTCTAGTTTGCTCCCGGGGCTAGATATTTAAGTAGGTTAAATGGCGATCGCAAGTTAAAGCTATCTCAACCCTGGCTCGCTGCGTCCACCTGGGTGCAAAATCTAGATGGAGGCGATCGCCTCCATTAATCTAAATAAGAATTGGAATGGTGCGCTCAGGGTTAAAACGGCAAGTGAGGAGAGCTAAAAATCTTGGGCCGACAATGCGCCCTAAGACTGCTGTTTACGTACTTGGGTTGTAGCTGTTTTAGACGAGTTAGGAGATAGCTTTTCTGCCACTGCCCTGGCCAGTAGATGAGAAGGTTTCTCTACCAACAAGTAAAAGACATAGCATAGAAGCAGAGTAAATATAATTTGTATTAGCCAGTGCATGACGGGCGAAAACGTGGGTAGTGACCAATATGTATAAAGAGCAGGACCAAGTAGATGAACAAGGTAAATCGAGTAACTACCTTTACCCGCCTTTTCAAATAAGGGAACGGGAGCATTGATTCGATAGTATAAAACCTCTTTTTCTAGCCAGAAGAAAGCGAAAACAGCAAACAGAGTTAAAGTCCAAGGATATTTAATTGGCGAGTGAAATCTTAAAGCACTGCAAGTAAAGCTTAGAAACCAAGCGGCAAGCCGCCAATTCCAGATATTGACTTTAAGCTGTGTGTCGGAAGTGAACAGTCTGTCTGTTTCTTCTGCCAAACAACAGCCTAACAACCAGCATGGCAATCCCAAAACCCAGTTCAAATAGGGTCCATATGAGGGATAATTGCCTGCCAAAGGGTCACTTAAGATGACCAAAATGGCCATAATATAGGATGCGATGAGAATGTTCCGCCACCCGAACCTCCTCCTCAAAAGCAAGAGACCAGGATAAATTAGGTAGTAGATTTCTTCTGCTAGCAAACTCCACAGGATAGAATTTTGTAATAAAGTTAGCTTTACCCCAAGCGGCAGCCCGATCAGAAGTGTTGCTATGACAGGCACCCAGATTCTCAAATGCCGACGAGCAAAGTAAGGAATTAGAAGTAGCTTCTTATTGTTTCGGAATGGATAGTGGATGCAAAAGCCAGAAATAACAAAAAATACGATGACTGCGGCAGGAGCAGAAAAAAAGTTGCCGTAAATTCCTGCAAATATTTTACCTAGAACGTTGTTTTCGTCTATTCCTATCGGAAAAATTCCAAGATGACCAAAAACAACCCATAGTGCCAGAAAAAACCGAAGTGTGTCCAGCCCACGCACTCTTTCTCTATTTGCTTTTCCATGCTTAGCGTTTAGATTGAGTATATCTATGGCCATGGGTTTTCCAATATTTTTGATAAATTATATCTAAACCACTAGATTTCGATGGCGTCGCGTGCGGTTAAAAATATGAAGTTTTTTGATTCATAGCTGAAATTGTGTGGAACACGGAATTTTGCTTGAGCAATAGATAGAATTCAGTGACAGCGAAATAGAGATTTATTCGCCAACAAAAGGCCAGAGTCTAATTGATTGACAATTAATTGGATCTAGTAGTTCCCTACAACAATCCAGACAGGTTTTGAGAGTCAACAGTAACATGCGAGTTCAATCCCTTTTCCCTTAATGGTGCATGACTTGTGTGATACACAAAGACTTCACTCTATGGTTGACGAGAAGCGATCGCATCAGTGGCATCTTACGCTAACCTGTTTATTTCAAAAGTCAACTGTCCGAGGATCGAAGATCTTGTTGCTATTTGGAGTGTACGGGCACCAATAGACGGCTAACCCCCGAATATTCAATCAGCCAATGGCTAGGATATAGGATAGTAATCCAGCTACCCCAGTTTGCAGAACACAGGAGTATTAAAGGTTTTACGCTCTGTTTTCCTCGTCCTTTGAGGGCAGGTGCGCTCGCCGCAATCACAAAATGAGGAAGAGATATTGCAGCATCTCAACCCAGCGGCTAGCGGCACAGCTCATCTTCGATTTGTCTGAAAGCCGGATCCCTACCCGTGTCGTCTAATAATTACTGGATTGGCTTCCACTCCGCACCTACAGTGGGAAACTGCCCTAGCTTAGGGCAGTCTTAAAGTAGCAGCGCTAAGATTAAAACGCTACAGCCTGTTTGCCCATCTTTGTGGCTTTTGATACCACGATGGTTCTGCAGAGAGAGTCTTAGGCCTTTGCCTGTTGAAGAGGTTGCGCCGTGACCATCGCACTGACTTTTGAGGAGGATCTATGCCCGCAGTCACTCAGTCTCCCTACACCCAGGAGCAGATTAAGGTCTGGCTCCGAGGGCTGCTCACCCTGGCCTGGGCCGACGGCGATTTTGACGACGATGAGAAGGCGCTAATCACCGCGATTACCGAAGACGAACTGGCCCCCGAACTCGATTTTGAGCATTTTGAACCCGTTACCTCCGCCGAGGTGGCGCAGGTGCTCGGTTCTGACCCTAAAGTGGCCGAGAACTTTTTGCGGATGGCGGTGATGGTGGCGCTGGCCGACGGCGTGTATTCGGTAGAGGAAGACTTGCAGCTCCAGGCGCTGTGCCAGGCGCTGAATTTGCAAGACACCGTCCTTAGCTCAGTGCGATCGACCATCTACAGTCTCAAACCTGAAAATGACGAGATTGCTGCCGAACTGCGCCCCCCAACAGTAGGCAAAATCGACCCTCTTAAGCCCGCCCGCGAATGGCTCGACCAGCTGGAGGTGCACGACCCGCGCCTGGCCCGGTTTGTGTGCAAACTGATTCCCTCCCAGTGCCCCTTTGAGCGCGATGTGGTGCTATTCAACAAAAAGCTGGTGCACATTCCGCCCATGTGCAAAATCAACCCGCTGTACGAGCAGCTGGTGGGGCTACGCTTTCGTGCCCTGTCTTACCTGGCTGACGACTGTGGCGAAGACGTGACGCCGCTGCTGTAAGCGGTTGCCCTTTTGCCAGTCTGCTGCCCCTTGAGTCAAGTCGAAGGGGCGGCAGACGGCTGGCACTCAGCTCTAGAGACTTTCGGGTTCTTTGCCGGAGACTACGGGGGCGATCGCACTGAGCTTGAGTTCGGGGTGGTCAGATTGAATCTGCTGACAGTTCCACTCGTTGCGGAACAGGAGAACTGGGCGGTCCCAGCTGTCTTTGACGGTAACAGTGTTGAACAGTCGACCCACTTTTTCAAGAGCCTCCCAGCCGCCGTCGACCCAGCGGGCCACGGCATAGGGCAGCGGCTCAATGCGGGTTTCGACGTTGTACTCGTTTTGCAGGCGGTACTGCACTACCTCTAGTTGAAGCTGCCCCACCGCCGCCAGAATGGGGTCGCGCTTCGACTCGTCGGCGGAGAACATGATCTGCACCGCCCCTTCTTCGCGCAGCTCTGACACGCCCTTTTGGAACTGCTTGTACTTAGAGGGGTTAGGGTTCTTGAGGTAGGCAAAGATCTCCGGCGAAAAGCAGGGGATGCCGTCGTACTCCAGCCGCTTGCCCTGGTAAATGGTGTCGCCGATCGCAAACACACCGGGGTTATTTAGACCAATCACATCGCCCGGATAGGCTTCTTCCAGCGATTCGCGGCCCTGGCCAAACAGCTTTTGGGGGTGCGACAGCCGCACCGACTTGCCGCTGCGCGCGTGGCTCACCACCATATCTTTCTCAAATTTGCCAGAGCACACTCGAACAAAGGCAATGCGATCGCGGTGTTTGGGGTCCATATTTGCCTGGAGCTTAAACACAAACCCTGAGAAGTCTTCGTTAGTGGGGGCAATCTCGCCCAGGGTGCTGCTGTGGGCCGAGGGCTTGAGGGCATAGTCGAGAAAGGCATCAAGAAATAGCTGCACGCCAAAGTTGGTCATGGCGCTGCCGAAGAATACCGGAGTCTGCTGCCCGGCGTGAACGGCGTCTAGATCTAGCTCTGGCCCCACTTCTTCGATCACCTCCAGCTCTTCTTTAAACTGGTAGTAGAGGTCCTGGTCGAGCAAGTCTTCAATGCGCGGATCGCCAATATCTAGCACCGTGTTTTTGGCCGCTTTTTTGCCGTGGATGCTGCGCTCAAACAGGTGAATCTGCTGGTGGCGACGGTCAAACACGCCCTTGAAGCGATCGCCCATGCCGATCGGCCAGTTGACCGCGTAGGTTTGCAGACCCAGCCGTTGCTCAATCTCATCCAGCAGCTCTAGGGGTTCGCGGGCGGGGCGATCCATCTTGTTGAAAAAGGTGAAGATGGGCAGCGATCGCATGCGGCACACTTCAAACAGCTTCAGGGTTTGCGGCTCTAGACCCTTAGCGGCGTCTTCGAGCATTACCGCGTTGTCGGCGGCGGCGAGCGTCCGGTAGGTGTCTTCGCTAAAGTCTTGGTGGCCCGGCGTATCCAATAAATTGATGGTGTAGCCGCCGTAGGCAAACTGCAACACCGTGGAGGTGATCGAAATCCCCCGCTGCTGCTCCAGCTCCATCCAGTCGGAGGTGGCGCTGCGCTGGGCTCGCTTGGCCTTCACCGCCCCAGCTTCTTGAATAGCGCCTCCGTAGA
Source organism: Nodosilinea sp. FACHB-131 (assembly GCF_014695395.1). Lineage (GTDB taxonomy): Bacteria > Cyanobacteriota > Cyanobacteriia > Phormidesmidales > Phormidesmidaceae > Nodosilinea. Next base: position 96,942 of record NZ_JACJOF010000008.1, on the reverse strand, counting down.
GCAGCAGCTTTTCGGTCAGCGTCGTTTTACCGGCGTCGGGGTGAGAAATAATGGCAAAATTGCGCCGTTGCTCTACCGCTGCGGCAATATCGGCGGAGGTGGCGGCAGTAGAAACGGCGGCGTCAGTCATGGACTAGCGGTACTCGTGCGGGTGAATAGATACTTCTTCTAATTGTACGGGCTGGCCTGGTTTTTGATGGACAGGGATGCTGAGCGGCCAGTCTAGACCAGAGCAAACAGACTGAGCACTAGGGGCAGCAGCTTGGTACAGGCCTCAGCCAGCTTTGAGGCATCGGTTAGGGTTTCGGTCATGCCTTTGAGGGTAGCGGCGGCGCGTTTGACGATGCCTTTGGCTTTGTCGTCGGGGTTGGGTTCGGTGCCTGCGGCGGCAATGCGGCCTACAGCTTGCAGGGCTTCGGCTCTTTCGTCGTCGCTGAGTTCAGCGTCGGCTTCTACAGCTGTTTTGAGCTGAGTGAGAATATCGCGCAGGTTGAGCTGGTCGGGGGTTGCGGGGGCAGGAATTTGGTCGATCTGATTGGTGACTTGGCCGCTAATTTGCCCCAGGTTAAGGATACTGCTCGATAGTTTGACGTCGCCGCCTGCGTAGAAGCTGCCGTCGCCAGTGCTGATAGGATTGTTCATATTGTTGATTTGAAAGCTAGACAAAAATCGACTGAAACCGAGGGAAACGTCTTTAAGATCATCACCCCGACGCTTTTCAGCTTCGAGTTGGGCGGCAGCGGTGGCAGCAGCTAAGCGGGCTTCATACACCTCGTCCCAGGTGCGCTCAATATCGGCTTTGCTTGTGCCCTCGGGCACTTGAATGGTAACTAGTACATCGTCACCCTTGCGCTCAAAGCCCTGAATGGAGTCAGCGGTAATTTCTGGGTGCGCTTCGATGATGCTCTGAAACGCGGCCTTAAACGAGTCGGGATTTACCCCGTTGCGGATGAGCAACTGCACGGTGTCGAGCATATCTTTGAAGAATTTTTCAAAGTCGCCGGGCTGAAAGTCTTTGTCGAGGTTGTGGGGACGGCGCTCTCGATCGCCCCGACTGTCGGGCTGCTCTCGCAAAAATACATGCTGGCAGTCAATGTCTTTAAAGACGGTGGTACTGCCGATGTTCCAAGCTTCTAGGCAGGCCCCGGTGAGGTGGGCAGCGGTGAAATCAGTGCCGATGCAGTTGGCCTCAGACAGGTTTGCCCCGTGAAGTTCGGCGGATTGTAGTAGAGCCCCATGGAGGTTTGCGCCAGTAAGATTGACCCGGTGGAGCTTAGCTCCTGCCAGGTTAGCGCCACGCAGGTCGGCATTACTCAAATCTTGATCGATGCCATTGAGGGTGGTGATTAGCTTAAGAACACGCGAATCAAAAAGATTTGTATTTTCTAGCTGAGCATACCCTAATCCCTTAGCGCCGTGAAATCTAGACTGAAATAGATTTGCTTGATTGAAGCTTACATCTCCCAAGAACGCAAAAGAAAACTCAGCTTCACTCAAGTCAGCGCCCTGAAATCTTGTTCCAAAAGATGACGAAAATGCCCTTAGAATTCTTGATATGAAAAGAAATTCCTGCTCTAGATAAAAAAGTATTGCGTATATTGTGATGACTAGGACAAAAGCTGCTGCACCCCAAGCATCCCCTAGGGCCACAAACAAGTCTTCATATTCGTCTCCACGATAAAGTGAATATGCAAAGAACAACCCGATTGTCTGAATCGAAGCGAATGTTGGCAGCGATGCTGAGGCACTGATGATGGCTAAGGCTAGGTTACGGGGGGCAACTAGAGATGGAGCCCCAATCAAGAGCACGAGAAAAAATCCAAGCATAAATAAGTTGCCCAAGGCAACATCAGGCCCTAAGGATTCTATCAGTACTTGGCTGACTACGAATGAAGCTATGGAGAAAGTAATCAATGCTTTTGCCCCGAAACCCTTTTGGATAAAAATAAAAGATGTCAATATTAATGAGATTGATGTTATTAGCTTGACATGATCTAGCTCTTTTACCAATTCCTCTATCAAAGTATATTCTTTTAAGTAGTTATCCCTAATTACAGTTGCAATTGCGAAAGAGAAAGTTGCAAGCCAGAGTATAATGAAAACTTGCATGAACTTTAGTCTTTTTCCAATTCCTCCTGTGGCTTTTGAGAAATTGGCTTTTCGTAATTTTGAGCAAGAGAAAACTGCGCTGCGAATATCTGCGCTGCTAAAATTTGCATCCGATAGATCTACCCCGCCCAAAAAGCATCCCCGAAGTACGGCACCGCGAAAGTCACGCTCTCCGGCGGCGTAGAGGCGGGTGACTTCAGTAGCGCTCAGACGTTTGCCCTGGTACTGGCCTGTCTCTGACAAGGGTGTAGCTTCGCGTAGGTTGCCCCCAATTTAAGCGCAACTGCCCTCAAAAGGCACTACTCATACGGGTACGCTAGTTGGCGACAATCACTAGGTAGCGCATCTCATTATCGTTTAAGGACTGTACAAACTCTTTGAAATCTTGGTTCAGCACCGTATTTCCAGAGGTGGTATTGCTGCCGGATAGACTCTAGAGCTTCTAGTCTGTCTGTGTGGGGTTGGCTACGCCAATAGGTAGCATCTTGCTTGGGGGCATGAAGGCTAGCTCTTGTAACCACCATTTGCATAGCGCGAGGCTTTGGAACAACCACAACTGGTATTTTCTCCCTAGCTAAACCCATTGTAAATCACCTGGATAGCCTAGGGTGTCTAGGCTCCCGTTCAGAAACCAGCGCACAGATTGTGCCGCGACAGGCGAAAAATTCGCTACCCTAAACGGTCGTGTAGCGTAGGCAGCAACAAGGATGGCAGCAATGGAGATGGTGGGCAAAATTGCGGTGGGTTTAGCCCTCGGGGCAACCCTGGTCAGCGGCGGGCTAGGGCCGGCTCTGGCGAAGACGCCAACGCCGACGGCGGAAGAGTTTAGCTTAGACAGCCGCCTGAAACAGACGCGATCGCAGTCTTACCGCTATGCCATGCTGGCCGGCTACTCCGCCGCTGAGCTGGGAGACTACCACACAGCCCTGATCAACTTTCGCCGGGCTTTGACGTTTCGACCGGGCGATCGCTACGCCACCGCCGGTGTTCGCAACATGCAGACCTACATCGCCCAGGAGCGGGCCGAGGCCGCTAAACAGGCCGAAATCGCGCAGCGCCAGGCAAACCTAGCCGCCGCTGTAGAAGCCAGCGACTGGGCCTGCGCCGCCGCCTCGGTTGATCGTTTGGTGGTGCTGGTGCCGCCCACCTCCGCCGATCGCGCTCGACTGATTGCCTACCGGGGCGAGCTTGCCGGGTTCATTCAGGCCAGGGCCAACCTGGAGCAATGGTCTACGGTTTGTCCCGGCGGTCAGGTTTAGCGGCCAACGCCCCCCTAGGGATGAACATCGACGCGGCATAATAACTATTGGGTTCACACCCAACTGTCTTTGCCCCATTGTCTTTTGCAAATGAACTACCTGGTTGCCGTTTTAGACAATCGCATCAAAGCCGAAGAAGCCTACAGCGCCCTTGAAGAAGCCAGTCTGCCCACAGATAACTTCGACATTCTGGGCAAAGGCTTCAAAAGCGCCGACGAATACGGGCTTGTCGACCCCGCCGACCAGGCCTGGAATCAAATTCGACTGATGGCGGCGTGGCTGGTGCCCTTTGGGTTTGCCGCTGGGTTCATGTTCAACATCATTACTGGGTTAGATACCTTTGCCTTTACGGGGCGGTTGGGCAACCAGATCATTGGTGGATTGCTCGGGGCGATTGGGGGCTCGATGGGAGCCTACTTTATTGGCGGCGGCATGGGCATTATCGGCAGTGGCGATGCCCTCTCGTACCGCAACCGACTCGACGACGGCAAGTTTATAGTGGTGGTGCGCGGCTCCGAGGCGGTAGTGCGCCAGGCCACCCCCATTCTGCGCAAATTTCGCCCCGAGAACATCCAGGGCTATTTTGGGAGCTAGGGGCGATGCCGTCTATTAAGACCGCCGATGTCATTGTGATCGGCAGCGGCATTGGCGGTCTGTGCTGCGGGGCACTGCTGGCCCGCTACGGCCATAGCGTCACCGTCTGCGAAAGCCACACCATTGCGGGCGGAGCCGCCCACGGCTTTGAGCGCCAGGGGTTCATCTTTGACTCGGGTCCATCCCTCTACTCGGGAATGTCGTATCGGGCCTCTACTAACCCCCTGCGCCACGTGCTCGATGCGGTGGGTGAAGGCGACAGCGTCACCTGGGCCAACTACAACACCTGGGGCGTGCGCCTGCCCGAGGGCGACTTTGACACCACCGTGGGCAACGATCAGTTCGCTGACGTGCTACGTGAGCTGCGGGGTGAAACTGCCGTCAAAGAATGGCGGAGTCTACAAAAGGCGATGGTGCCCCTGGGCAAAGCAGCCACCGCTCTGCCCCCCGCCGCCCTCAGGTTGGATCTGGGTGCCGTGCAAACCGCCGCCCCCTACGCCTGGGAACTGCTGCGAAATGCTCCAGCGCTCACTCAATCCAGCAGACCCTTCAGCACCGTACTCGATCGCACCACCCGCGATCCCTTCATCCGCAACTGGATGAATATGCTGTGCTTTTTGCTGTCGGGCCTACCCGCCGAGGGCACCAGCACCGCCGAAATGGCCTTTATGTTTGCCGAGTGGTATCGTCCAGGCGTAACACTGGACTATCCGATTGGCGGCAGCGCTGCCCTGATCGAGGCTCTGGTGCGTGGTCTAGAGAAGTATGGCGGCACTCTGCGGCTGGGCACTCACGTCAACGAAATTTTGGTCGATCAGGGACGTGCGATCGGAGTCACCCTGAAATCTGGCGAAACCCTCAAAGCCAGCACCGTAATCTCTAACGCCTCCATTTGGGACACGCTGAAGCTGGTGCCCGATGGAGCCCTGCCAAAGGCTTTTGTAGAAGAGCGCCAGGCCACCCCCGAGTGCCCTAGCTTTCTGCACTTGCACCTGGGCATCGACGGTGAGGGCCTGCCCTCTGACCTGGCCTGCCACTACATTACGGTCGACGACTGGGAACGAGGCATTGACGCTCCGCAGAATCTTATCGTCATGTCGATTCCCACGGTGCTCGATCCGTCGCTGGCCCCACCGGGCAAGCACACCATCCATGTCTACACCCCGGCCACTGAGCCCTACGAACTTTGGCAGGGATGCGATCGCCGCAGCCCCGAATATGCCCAGCTCAAGGCGGAACGGGCAAAACCCCTCTGGCAAGCCCTAGAGCGGATCATCCCCGATGTGCGCAGCCGAGTGGAGGTGGAATTGGTTGGCACTCCCCTCACCCACGAACGCTTTTTGCGCTGCCACCGAGGTAGCTACGGCCCTGCCATCTCAGTTGAAAATGGCCTCTTCCCAGGGCCAAAGACCCCGCTAGAGGGGTTGCTCTGCGTGGGCGGCTCCACCTTCCCCGGCATCGGTCTACCAGCAGTAGCCGCCTGTGGACTGATGACGGCCAACACCCTGGCCTCTGTCAGCCAGCACCGCCAAATGCTGCGAGAGGTATTGGGCTAGTAGCGCCTTGCCTACCCTCCACGCCTACGTTGGCTCACGCCAGAACGTCAGATTTTCGCCAATCGGCTGTAGCGTGGTGCCGGGGTAGTAAAACTGGAGAATGCGAGGATAGGCCCAGCCCAAGCTGCCCAGGCGATACGACCCGGTTTGGCTCAAGCCAACGCCATGCCCCCAGCCGCCGCCCACAAAGCGGTAGCCCATAATCTGTGAACTGGCCGCCGGGGGCGTTCCTTCCGGTACGGGAGCCGTGCCCACGGCGGCTGGGGTTTGATACATGGGCTCGACATAAAACAGCAGGCTGCGGGGAGCCGTGAGCACCCGCACAATTTCATCTTTTTTTAGCTGCACCACCCCCAGGTCGGTCTCGATGTCGATCGCCTGCACCCGACCTGAGTCGGCCCGTTCTGAGACGCGCACCGATCGCACCTGGGTCAGCCCTGCCATCGGGTGCTGGCGGCGGCCCAGGTAGGTCTTTAAGTCTTGGGTAATTTCGGCCAGGGGGCTCTCGTTGCGCCAGCGAAACAGCTCCCAGGTGTCTTCGTTAAAGCCTTTGTCGATGGCCATAAAGGCGCGAATCGCTTCCTCGGAGCTGAGGGGATACTGGTTGATATCCCACAGGCCGTTGACGGTATCGACCACCGGCCGCAGGTAGGGGCGATCGGGGCCATCCCACACGTCGCTAAAGGCGGCGGTAATGCCTCCCGTGGTGGAAGAATACAGGGCATCGACCAGCTCGTTTTGATAGGTGAGCACCTGGCCCTGGGTGGCCTGAATGGCCTGGTCGGCTACGGGCGCGGTGCCGGTCAGCCCCCGATACACCTGGCACTGGGTATCGGCGCAGAGTTCGTAGTCGTCGATAGCGAAGCGGCGCAGATTGCGCAGGGCGTAGGTGCGGGCCAGCACCGCCTGGGCCTGAATGGCGGGCACTGGCGCACTGGCACCAATCTCGTGGGGCACCACGCCGCGTAGGTAGGTTTCGATCGGCACGCTGTTGACCAGGGTGTAGGTACCGTAGGTGTTGGGCTGCACTCGCAGCGTGCCACCGTAGACGCGGGTGACCGGCGGCTCGCCGGGCTGGGTCACCCGCACTCGCCCGCCGTTGGCGCGAATGTCGAGAGTGTCGCGGCCATAGCGATAACCGTTAGCCTCGAAGTAGGTGCGGGGAATCTGGCCTACCACTTCGCTGTCGAGAAAGACTTCGGTAAATCCCTGGGCTTGCAGGTTTTTGACCAGCAGGCGACGCACTAGGGGGCTGTCGTAGGTTTCGCGGTTGGCCCACACTTCCCAGCTGCCGGGCTGGGCAATCTCGGGCTCAATGCCGCGATCGCGCCACTGCTGGGCGCTGTATTCGGCGGTCTCAAAGCTGCGGTGGTTGCTGAGCACCACGCGCTCGCCCAGGGTGGCCTCGGGCAGTTGCTCGGGGGTGAGGCCAATCACAACCCGTGTTGCAGTCACAGTCTGAGGCTGGCCCTGGGTGTCAAAGCTGAGGGTGAGCTGCTCGCCGGGCAGGGCTTCGAGGGTGATGCGGTCTTGCAGATTTTCGCCAAAGCGCTGGACGATGCCCACTTGAATCACCGGGTTTTGGGCGGCGGGGGCGGGTGCGGCGATGGCGGTGGTGAGGGCGATCGCCATGCCGCCCACAGCCCCTAACCATCGCGATCGCCGATGGCCCAGGGGTTGAAGCTGAAGTCGGGGCAGGGAGAGCGTAGGCATAGTGCGCTAACGAAGTAGGGTGCTGCCCGCTGGTGTGCAGTCGGGTCAGAGAAATTCTAGCGGCTTCAGACCATTGAGTGTGGGAATCTTTCCTGGGTCTATTCTCGATGGTCAATCGTTGCTTTCAGGCCTACATCGCGAATGTGAAGCGAGTTTGGGAAAAGGTCGCTCAAGCAATTTGGCAGTTAGGGTGATAGGTTTTCACCAAAAAGTAATTTCATGCCGATAGAGGAGCGGTCATGAACCGACGCTCGCGGTCAGCAGCGTAGGCAATGCAGGCCTTTAAATCTTCTCGCGTCAGGTCGGGAAAGTCATCAAGAATTTCAGCTTCGGTCATCTCGGAAGCTAGATACTCAAGCACTTCGTAGACGGTGATTCGCAAACCGCGTACGCAAGGTTGACCGCCGCGCTTGTTGGGTTCGATGGTGATGTAGTTTCGGTAGTCCATAGTTGACATTGCAGCCAGTGGGGGTTTGGCCCCTCTGATGACTACTTGTAAGGAATATATTCCACTGTATTTTTCCAATCATCGGGCTCTGAAGCTTTAGCGATTAGCTCTAAGTCTTTGACGAATTGGCCAATGGTGCCGCCGAGTTGATGGCCGTAAACTAACCCGGAGAAGAGTTTTCCTTCTGTTTGCCAGGTTTCGGCTAAAACGCGAAAGCGGATGTCTTGAGTAAAGAGGATTCGATTAAGCTGAGTTACTCTCGACAAAAGTTGATCATCAGGCAGTTCTTGAGCTTCATCATCGAACGCAGTCAGTACGTCTATGCCCCGACGACGCAATTGGTTGGTGATCGCCTGGGGAATGTGGACATCCATATAAAGAGCGATCGCCACTTACAGCAGCCCTCTAGCTTTCATGCGAGTGTAGAACGGTGATTTGGGTGCTTGGGCCATGCTGGATTGGGTGTCATGCCATTCTTGAGAAATTTCTTGGTCAATTTCGTCTTGATGGTCAAAGTAGTAACCCATAGCGGCATGGGCTTCGGCTGGGGTTAGGTAGGGGTGCTGGTGGCAGAGTTCTTCGACTGACCAACCGTAGGCGAGGTAATCCATTACAATTTGGGCAACGCGAATGCGAGGGATGCGCTGCAACCTTGCGGGCTGGTGATCAATTTTTTCGATGTGGGGATAGACCAGGCTTAACATAGGGCTTTTAATAGAGCTGCTATGGCTGAGTTGCCTTACAGTATAGCTAGATTACTAGGTTTCCTACGTAGACCCAAGCCTACAGGAGATCTGCGATGTCCTCACTTTAACTAAGAGGAAATTCCTGCTTTAGAAAAGTTAGCAACTCTTTAGCATGGGTCTCAGAAACGTCAAATGCACGTATATCTTTGCCATGAACTGTGTAAATGTAGGCGTTGGAACATTCAAAGCAAAGTGTAGTTGTGAACAAAAGTTCCGTCTCGTCGTAGAATGCTAATCCCCACGGTGGCATATGGCACCGAGCTGGTTCTCCTGGAGAGAGCTTTTGAAATAATTGAATAACGTGTTGTGCCTCTTCGCCATCAAGCAACTTACGGTCTTGGACATAGTTCCAAAAGGATTCTGGCCAACCGTTCTCCGGAATGATATCCCGGTTATGCAGCCTAAGCAGTTCAACTCGGACTGCTTTATCAATCGGAACTTCGTAAGCTGGAGCCTTCCAAAAACTTGCACTCATAATACCGCTACAAAGAACTAAGTTAGTAGTTAGTAGGTTGGGTTGAGCTAGCGTTCGCGAAGCATCTCCCTTAGGAGAAAACTCGACACCTACGTTTTCACAATTTTTCTGGGATTGTTGGGTTTCCTTCGTCAACCCAACCTACAAGAGATCTGCGAGCGCATTACAGAAGATTTAAGATCGCCCTTGCTTAAAATTCGCAATTGGGCACGTTCCTAGAGTCTATCGGCGGAGTAGTTAGAGGACATCACGAGGACTACATTCGATAAGGTTGACGATCGCATTAACCATTTCATTGGTTAAGGTCAATTCTGCCTTCACGGCCTCTGACCTCCAACTCAATACGATTGATTCTCCATATCCCGAGATCTTTGACAGCATCCAAGTACACTGTACCCTTCGATTTCGAGCCTTCCGCAGAGAACGATAAGTCGGCCTTCCCTATAGGTCCAGAAGTCTCAATACTCCCCCTAGGCGCACCAGTTGTGATGGGCGCACCAAGCGCATTGATTGCTTCTATATTGCTTTGTAGTTTTTCATAGCCAAGTTTGTACGCCTCGGAGTTTTTCATCCCTGCTGTAATGGAAAAAACCAGGGCGACAAATAAGGCGACAAGCAAGCTGATAACCAGTGCATAGACAACTATGCTCCCTGGTTGACTAACAAAACTAATTGGCGACATAGTAGTACCCGTGTATTTTTGAACAAATAGGTGAAGGAATTTGTGCGCTTAGGGTTAGGTCTTTGGGCAAGAAAATATTGGGGGAGTTGGGTTCCCTTCGTCAACTCAACCTATAGGAGATCTACGATCGCGCTCAGTCATTCCCACTGTAAGAATCATATCCACCACTGCTGCTTCCACTGTCAGAATCAAATGAGCTAGACCACCAAGAGCTACTTTCGCCTGCATCGTGGGCGCTATCGATGCGATCGCTGAGGTTAATCACATCACAGGCATCAAATGTGGTGTCGTTTCGAAAAGAACCAAAGGAGTCAGAGATTTCGCTGCGCATCGAATCGTAATCACATGATTCACCCACACTTTTGTAATAGTCTACAAAATCATCATGGGAGCAATACAATGCAAATGCATAATAATCGTAGCCTGAACTGTATCGACTACTGCTGACAGTTTGCTTAATCTGCTCAGGGGTATATTTCTTTTGAACTCCATATCGTTTACGAAGTTCGGGACCAATATGCTTAATATACCTTTGAATTGCAAGGCGCTTTTCGCTGGCCTGTGCTATCGCTTCAATTCCATCAGCCACGCTAAAGTTGGTGTCTGTGTGAAATAAGCAACGGCTGATTTCACGTCGCATCGTTTGATAGTTGTAGCGTTTTCCCTTTCCCTGATAATAGTCTTCAAAGTCAGCATAATCACAGTACATTGCTAGTGCATAGTGGTCGTAGCCAGTACTATAACCCCATTCTTTTGTCATCCCCTTTACTTGGGCAGGAGTATAATTCTCTTGTAGTCCATGGCGAGCACGGAGTAGCTTCCCCACACGCTCAGAGTAGGCACGAATTGCAATTCGCTTTTTCCGAATTTGGTACGATTTAATTAATCCGCTAGGCAATGCTACAGCAGCAACCCATACGGCAACGAGTTCAACCCTAGCCAGGATAGTTAAAGCTTCTTGCGACATGCTCAACATTTAGCTGCCCTCCGTGAATTGCCGGGTTATACACTGATTTGGTTGTTGATTCCGGAAAATGCGCTATGAGCTAGCACAGGGTTAACTCGTGCAGATGTTTGGTTGTTGCTTTTGGCTAGGCTTTGCCAATGTTACTCAACCACAACCTACAGATAAGGTACACATGTTTGTTTCTGTCCACCTACCTGAATCAGGTCTTCTCTACGGTTGACGGGGAGCGGTTGTATCAGTATTCTCTTTCGTTAAGCCGTTCAGCAGAGCGGTGGTTACGCAGAACTCGAAAATCTTAGCGCTGCCTGAAGGTGTTAGCGGCACCAACAGACAGCTAACCCCGCAAATCTAACAGGCAGATTGCGAGGCTAGGCCCATCGTACCCTAGCCCCCTCAGTTTGCACTTCATGCTGCGGGTGGCTGGGGTTTTCGCGTTCTGTTTCTTTCCATCACCAAAAGGAAACAGAACCCATGTTTGAATATCTCAAACCCGATGCCAGCGGCGCATCGAATCTTCCGCCGTCCTCACCCAGCACCCCCCAAGTTCGCCCAGAGCGGGTGCGCCACATGCTCTACGGCAGCCTCGCAGGCATCGATCGCACCATCAAAATCCTCCACGCCCTCGGCTACACCGACCCCAACGACTGGAGCGACCCCATCCCCGTACCACCCACCAGCGGCACCCCCGGCGCAACCTCTGCGGCAGGCACCATCTGGATGGCGATCGCCACCAAAACCGTGCTGATTGAGTAAAGCCTCAGCCCCCGAAGGCCTACCCATGCCGTCGGGGGCCGCGATCGCCATCCTCAAACTCACTGCGATCGCAACTTGGCACATTGAGCAGCCCGTTCAACAATCTGAGGCGATAGTGAAGCTTACTGACGTTGCGGTAAAGCTCACTAACCCAGCAATAGTTCCAACGCTGGAGCATTCAGAACTGCCAAAACTCCAGCAATTTCTCTGCACCCGTGTCTCGTTCCTTTGCGCCAGCCTCTCGTTACTCTGTAACATCCCCCTGTTACTTTGTAATGGCCTCTCGTTACTCTATGACGGCCTCTTGTTACTCTGCACCAGCCTGCCGTTACTCTATAACGGTCTGTCGCTACTCTATGACGGCCTCTTGTTACTCCGTACCAGCCCCCTGTTCCTTTGCACCAGCCTGCCGTTACTCTACAATCGCCTTCCGTTTCTTTATGTCGGCCTGCGGTTATGGCTTACCATTACGGCCAAATTCCCTAACCCCTGCGCGCGATCGCCTAGGGGTAACGCCTTCTGTACAGCTTGAAGAACTACACGCTCTGACTGCCCTTGCGGTTGTGCAGTCGGGTGAGCGAAATTCTCGCCGACTCGGCTACCTGAAACTGAGAGTCTTTTTCGAGGTAGCGCAGGGCGGGCTCAGTTTTTGGCGTAGGCAGGTGGCCCAAGGCCTCGGCCAAGCGCTGGCGCACCAGCCAGTCTTCCGACTGGGCAAACTTGAGGATTTCATCGACCGCTTCCAGGTCGCCAATCTCGCCGACAGCCGCGATCGCCGCCTGCTGCATCACCACCTCGTCACTTTGCAACGCCTGCATCAGCACATCGTGGGCGCGAGGGTCTTTGAGGTTGCCAAGAGACACCGCCGCACTAAAGCGCACCAACCAGTCGGTATCTTCGTAAAACGCTCGCACCAAAGTCTCAAACGCTCGGGGGTCTTCTAAATATCCCAACGCCCCAGCCGCGTCAGCGCGAATGCCATAGTCAGGGTCAGAGGTGAGCAGATTGATCAAAATATCGAAGGACTCTTCATCGGGCTTAATGCCCAGGGCAAACACCGCCATCGAGCGAATTTGCAGGTTTTTGTCGTGCAGCGCCTGCCGAATCAGCGGAGCCGCCTGAGCTGCGGGCACATCCCGCAGCGAGGCCAGAGCCAACATGCGGTCTTTCGAGTCTTCGCTTTTAAGCTGGGCAGAAATCTGCTCTAAATCCATGGGGAAAGTTCGGGGTGAACGGTCTTCTTTAGTATAAGGAGATGAGAAAGATGGGGCAGGTGAGGAGGGTGGGGAAGGTATGGAGGATGGGGAAGGTGAGGAGGATGGGGAAGTAAGCTAAGGTCTCCCTCATCCCCTCATCCCCCTCATCCCCGCTTCCGCAATCGCCCAAAATGCTCCTCCCCCTGCCGCGAGGGTATGGAGTTCGTCACTGGCTCCAGGGTCAATATTTCAAAGTGGGGTTCAAAGAGCTGGCGCACTTCTGCCGGAGTGGTGCCAAAGGGAGGGCCGCCGGAGCGCCGGTGGGTGAAGAAGACGGCCAGCAGTTCACCCTTTGGTACCAGCAACTCGGCCACCAACGCCGCGTAGGCAGGGCGCAGGGAGGGATCGATCGCGCAAAAGCAGGTGTGTTCGATCGCATAGTCAAATTGACCCGCCAGGTCGGGGGTCAGGTCGAAGATGTCTTTTTGCAGCAGGTTGAGGGAGAGCTGCTGAGCCTGGGATTGCTCTCTGAGCGACTGAATTGGCGAAGGGGCAAAGTCGACGGCGGTGACCTCAAACCCCTGCTGGGCAAAGAAGAGAGCATCGTGGCCGCGTCCGGCACCGAGGGCGATCGCGCGGCCTGGCTGGGGCGCATCCGCAGCGGTCAGCAGCGTTTCAAAGGCGGGGGCAGGGTGACCCAGATCCCAGCGGGGGGTGCCCTCTTGATAGCGCTGTTCCCAGTCGTCGGGTCCGAGGGCTGGCAGGGGCGAGGACGGAGGTTGTGCGGTCACGGGGGGACTCCGGTGTATGCTCGGCAGTGGTGTTGCAAGAATTTTAGGGTAGCGCGTATGCGACGGCGACAGCTATTGGGCGGGCTGGGGGTGGCGGCAGCTGGGGTGGCGCTGGGGCAGCGGGCGGTGCAGGCCCAAGGGCGTCCTACCCTGCTGCCGCCGCGCTTGCGAGCGGGGGATACGGTGGGGATTGTCAGCCCAGCGGGGGCCACCTTTGAGGGCGATCGCCTCAATCTGGTAGTCGACGCCGTCAAAGCCCTGGGCTTTGTGCCCCGCGTCGCTCCCCACGCCCTGGCCCGCTACGGCTATCTGGCGGGCACTGACGCCGAGCGGGCCGCCGATGTGAATGCCCTGTTCGCCGACCCGGCAGTCAAGGCGCTGCTGCCGATCCGGGGCGACTGGGGTAGCGCCCGCATTCTGCCCTACCTCGACTACGACCTGATTCGCGCCAACCCCAAGGTGGTCATCGGCTTTAGCGACATCTCGGCCCTGCTGCTCGGCCTCTACGCCCAGACGGGGCTGGTCACCTTCCACGGCCCCCACGGCCTGACCTCCTGGCGAGACGATCAAGTGGAACCGCTGCGCCGCATTTTGATCAACGGTGAAACGCTCACCTACACCAACCCGCTGCTGGGTGCCGATCAAGACCGACTGATGCGCGACCAGGGCCGCATTCACACCATTACGCCGGGCCGCGCCACCGGGCCGCTGCTGGGGGGCAATCTTTCGGTGATTTCTGGCATTGTGGGGTCGCCCTACATGCCCGATACCACCGGAGCGATTCTGTTTTTAGAAGACGTCGGTGAAGCTCCCTACAGCATCGATCGCATGCTGACCCAGCTCAAGCTGGCCGGCGTGCTCGACGGTCTGGCGGGGTTTGTGTTTGGCCAGTGCACCGCCTGCGGCCCCGGCGAAGGCTATGGCTCACTCACCCTAAATGACATTCTGCAAGACCACATCAAACCCCTCGGCATCCCGGCCTACGCGGGTGCCTGGATTGGCCATGTAGAGCCGCTGTGGACCTTGCCCATTGGCGGCCCAGTGACGATGGATGCCACCGTTGGCAGTCTGCAAATGCAGGCTCCCGCCGTCAGCTAGTCCTCAAGACCCCTGCGGTGGAATGAGCTGCACCACGTCATTGGGAGCGAAACCGGTGGCATCGGCGGCTGGAGCGGTCTGCCATCCTGACGGCACCGTGTCGAGCAGCGTCGACGGCGGCTCAAATAAAAACAGCCTGGGTTGGCCTTGGGCGACAGCTTGCAGAGTGGCCAGCGGGGGCAAGGTTCTCCCGGGCAGCAACCACAGGGCGGTGTCGGGGTTGAGGTAGTGGCTGAGGGAAATGGCTTCTCCCAGGGTGATACCGCTTTCGCCAAAGACAACCACGGGAGCGCTCTGCTGGTTGAGGTAGTTGGCGATCGCCAAGTTCGAATAGCTCAGGGATTTGTTCCACCAGGTGAGGGCACGGTTATTGATGGCTCCAGAGACGATGCCCAGCGTCAACAGCAGGGCTAGAAGTGCTGCCCCCATCGCCCTAGACCGTTGCGCAGCAGCGGCGAGACCAGCGTTGATTAGGGGGGCGATCGCCAGCGGCACCAGCAGCAGCGACGGAAAAAAGTAGCGGGTGTTGGTTGAAATTTGCCCGGTGCGCACCAGGTCGCCGCCGATCAGGACTAGGGGCGGCACCAGCAGCCCGCAGCCCAAAAACACCGCTGTGGAACGGGGATAGTGCCGCCCAATCTGAACCAGGCTGACAGCCACTAGTCCCAGCACCAGGGCCGGACCAACCACCGTAAAGGCGTGGTCAATCGGCAGATTAAGATCAACCACGGCGGCGCTGTAGTGCAGCCCCCACAGCTTCGCCAAAAAGTCTAAAGGCTGAGGGTCATCTGTCCAGGCCGTGACCTCTTTTAACCGACCCCACCGCCGCACAATCGTCCAAATCCAGGGGATGAATAGCCCAATGCCCAAGCCGTGGGCCAGCACAAACCCCAGCCAGGGCCGTCGCTGGCGCTGGGTCAGCACCATAAAAGCCAGGTGGCTCAGCCCCAGTAATCCGGTCATCAGCGATCCATACCAGCTGAGCCCCAGGGCCAGACCGTAGGCCAGCCAGCCTATCGGCTGGTTGAGCCGCACCGCTCGCACCAGGGCACCGTGGGCCAGCAGCAGCCCCACCGCCCACAGGCTATACTCGCGGGCCTCCTGGCTATAGATCACCTGCACGGGCGACACCGCCATCAGGGCTGTGGCCAGCCAGGCCACGGGCGGGTTAAACGGAAACAGCTGCCGCCCCAGCCAAAACATAGCCGCCAGGGCGATCGCCCCAAAAATCGCCGCGATCGCCCGATAGTCACCCACCGAAGCCCCAAACAGCCGTCCCCAACCGTGGGCTGCCAGATAATACAGCGGCGGGTGCTCTGGGTGGTTGGCCAGGGCATCCCAGCAGTCGGCCAGGGAGGGGGCTAGCGGCATCTGCTGGTATTGCAACAGGTCGGCCGCGGTCAGCTCAGGACGGTCTAAGACGGCATTCTCTACGGCTGGCCCCATGTAGCCCGCCACCCGCAGGCTGGTATAGACCTCATCGTGCCAGTAGACCTTGCGGTCTAAGTTAGAGAAACGCAGGATCAGGCCTATTGCTATAGCTGCGATCGCCACTCCCTTGACTCCAGCCCAGCCCTTTGCCAACCTTCTCCTCCTTAAACCTGGCCCCGATCATCCCAAACTACAGCCGTGCTCCAGCCCTCTACCTAGCAACAGCGGAGGCCAGAGCTAACCGTTCAGTGCAGAGCAGACTTCCCTGACCAGCCCCAGGGGGAAAGCCATTGCCTGACTCATCCCAGGGCGACCTAAAACTGGTAGCCTACATCGCTAAAGTTGGTGATCAGCGCCACGTTGGCATGCTCTAGGCTAGTGACCAACCAGGGCACCTCTTTGCACATGCGGCGCTCATGCAGATTAAACAGCACCGAAAAACAGCGCTCCAGCCAAGGTTTGGCGGCCGAGCAAAACAGCACCAGCCGCAGCAGGAGCCCCATAGTTAGGGTATGGCCCACATCGTTGACCAGGTGGCGAAAGTTGCGAAACACCGGCCGGTGGGGGCTATCGACCACCAGAAAGTTGAGCAGACGGCGACAGGTCTCAACTAAAATAAAGCTGTTCAACGGCTGGTTGTCGAACTCCGCTAGGGTTTCGCGTAGGTACTGGCGCAGGTTGCGGGTGAAGTGGTTGCCGCTGTACTTGGGCTCTGCCGCTGCGATCGGGCCAATTAAATAGTCAACAAATTCATCTTTAAAGTCGCGAAACGATCGCACGGTTTTGCTATAGGTGGCAAACCAACGGGCCTGGTCGCGATGGGTGCGGCCATCAATCTTGCCGGTATAAAAGCTCAGCGCCTGCTCTAGACCATCGGCATCGAGCAAGGTGGGGTTGACCACCTGTCCAACCCGACCAGAAGTTTGGTGTTGAGCATGGTAGCGGGCCAAGCGAATGCCTAGGTCGGTCTCGGCTCGGCGGCGCAGGTCGTTGATATTTTGCTTTTGCTCTTGGCCACTGTCCTTAGTCAGCAAACTGTTGTCGTAGAGAAAGGGGTAGTGGCGAATGCGGTGGGCCAAGGGCTGATCTTCAACCACCGCCGCCGCAGAGACATCGGCTTCCCGAGCAGAAGACATAATCTGCTGCAGCCGCACCAGAGACGCATACTGCTCAGTCTGGGAAAATTCTTTAACCAAGCCGTAGACCTTTTGGGCCTTGGGGTTAGTGCTATTGGCGGGGGGCAGATCCTCAAACAGCCGCACTAGCTCTGGAATGGCCCAATGGTCGCGGGGCTGGGTGTACCAAAGATTGATCAAGGTGTAGCAGCAGCGGTTGAGCACATACTTAAACTCGCGGTTAGCGGTCTCTTGCTCAGAGAGACTGAGGAGGGCGCTGGCCACTGAACTGTCGGGATAGTTGGCCACATCCAAAAACAGGCTGCGAAACCGCGCGATCAGCTCATGGGGAGCCTCCTGCTTGCGCCAGTACTGCCAGTGCTGGTAGAGCAAGTCCTCTAAGTTAGCGGGGGGCCGACTGGAGTAGTTTGACCACGAATCTAAGGAATCCCAGGGACTCATGCTGCTGACCTGATTGAAAGAGCGGTAGATGACGAAGGCACCCTATCAAAACCAATGGCGGCGCGGATAGGCTGCGCTTCCAGGAACAGAGATGACCTAGCCACAGCGGGTTTGCCGATAGACCAGGTAGCGAGTTTTACCTAGACCAACCCGGAGTACGGGCATAGTTAGTCAATAATACCCAGGACAGGGTCAGTTTTCGCCGCTAAGCAGGATGCATTTTTTTAAAGTTTTCTTGAGGATTTGCCACACACTAGCTCTCAAAGGGTCTTTAGTGAGCCACAATCTGCCTCACCACGGTCTGGGCCGAGTAGCTTACCCCTGCCGTCCCCTCACCAGGATGAGTGCAGTCGCCTACCAGCCAAAGCCCGGCCACTGGCGTGCGGTTAGCAAAACCAAAGGGGCCGAAAGTATTTACCCGCATACCCAACCCACCGACACTGCCCTGGTCGCGAGCGGTGAAGTGGGCAAAGCTACGGGGGGTAGCCGCCTCAACATGAATCAGATGCTCGGCCCGTAGGTCAAAATAGCCAGCTAGCCGTTGCAGAGCGCTATTGGTATAAGACTGCTTCATAGCTTCGTAGTCGCTGACCTGCCACCAGGGAGCAAGGTTAGTGAACGATGAAGCCACAATGGTGGCTCGTCCCTCAGGAGCGCGCCCGTCTCCGGGGCGGCTGACCGACACAAACAGAGTGTTGTTTTCGGCAATGGGGCCGTCGTAGCTGTAGAGAAACTGTAGGTGGGGCGGGCAACCATCGGGAATCGCTGCCGCCTCTACCCCAAGGTATAGGACAAAAGCGCCGTTGCCCTCGGGCAGCGCCTCAACCCGCTGCTGATAGCCCTGGGGAGCGCGATCGCCCAACAGCTGCACCAAATTTTGTACCGTTACATTGGCGACCACGTGGTCAGCGGGTTCTACCCAGGTTTTGCCCGTCTTTTGATCTGCAACCGTTACTCCGCTCACTCGACCCTGCGCCCTATGAATCTGCAACACCCTGTGGTTGAGCTGGAGCAAGCCACCATCACGCACCAGGGCTTTCTCTAAACTGTCGCTGAGCACCTGCATGCTGCCCTGGAGGTGCCAAAGCCCCTGGGGTGCCTGAGACATACTGAGGGCAGTAGCGGCGTAGAGCACTGCCGTTTCATCGGCGCTCACCTGGGAGTAGAGCTTGAGCTGAAGGTCGAGGAAGGTCTTGAGGCGGCGATTCCCAGAGGGATCGCTGCGCGAATCGTCCGCCAGTCCCATCTGCCTCAGCACCTGCCCCACCGTACTGAAGGTGTAAGGCACCGTCACCAGGGTATCGGGACGCAGGGCCTGAGTGAGCTGCCACAGATCCCACGGGCTGCGGGGAGGCAATACCGGCTGTCGAGCCTGAAACCGCCAGCTGGGCTGAAACAGAGTCTGCATCAGCTGCCAGAAGGGCTCACTGCCCGGAAACTGCCTCTGGCGCTCGGCCTGCCAAGCCACAGGGTCGCGCCATACCTGAATGGGCTCAGTTTCGCCGGGCAAAAATACGGCACAGGCCGGGTCACAGGGGGTCGCCTCCGGCAGCGGCAGATCGAGCTCGCCAAAAATTTGATGGTGAATGCCTCCGGGCTCTAGCCCTGCCACCTGAGTTGCCCCTACATCAAAGGTAAAGCCTCGCCGCTTAAAGGTTGAGGCACAGCCCCCGGCCACCCGGGCCTGGTCAAACACCCGCACCGCATAACCTCGACGAGCCAGCAGGGCCGCTGCGGTCAATCCGCCAATGCCAGCGCCAACCACCACTACCCTGCGGCCAGACGATGAAGAGGTATGGCCCATAGCTTTACATTTCTTTACGATACTCTCAGCTTAGCTCAACCTGGAGGTGAGATTGGCCGATTTCTTCGGGCGAATAATAATGGAGCTCACAGGGTTAAAGGTTGGC
This sequence comes from Nodosilinea sp. FACHB-131, assembly GCF_014695395.1. GTDB lineage: Bacteria > Cyanobacteriota > Cyanobacteriia > Phormidesmidales > Phormidesmidaceae > Nodosilinea. Next base: position 77,637 of record NZ_JACJOF010000008.1, on the reverse strand, counting down.
AGGTTAACCGGTTATGCGTTCAGCCAGCCGTGTACCTAACTGATTAAGCTCATCGTTTCCTCAGCTCCTCCGCTTCAACCGTTGCCACTAAATTGCGACCTAGGCCCCTAGTCGTGCTCGCGGCGGCCTGCGGCGAACTGAAGCACCATGGGCAGGCCGCCGTCCTGGTGATACTTGTCGGCCCAGGCCCGCAGCATGGCATCGAGTTCTTCCAGAGCGGCATTGCGGTCCTGGGGGGCGACATCAAACACCTCTACCCCCCGCAGCACGCCCTCATCTTCTCGCACCCAGGCCTGTAGCAAGCTGAAGAATCTGGCCACATCGTCAATCATGGCGAAGACTCGCTCCTGCTCTCCCTTGGGCGAGTATGACTCGCTAGCCAGGGCATACAGCGGAATATCTACTAGGGGAGAGTCAATTTGAATCACGGTGCCAGAGTGCAGCAGCCGAAACTTAATGTGCAACATCAGGGCATCGCTAAAGGGCATGCGCTGGCTTGAGGGCAGCTCCTCCTGGGACATCTGATGGAGCAGCTCCATCAGCTCGGCGAACTCGACCTGGTCCAAAATGCGGGCCCGAGGGGCGCTGGAGGGCAGGCTCTCTTCAATGGTCTTGCGCTCGCCGGGGGTCAGCCCCTGCAGTCGCACCCGCGTCGCGCCAGGGGCACAGGGAAAGTGCTCTTGCCAGAGAAACGGGAGGGCAATGAGATAATAGGGTTCCTTTGAATTGAGTACCTTGAGGCTTTGCCCTTCCGCTAGGGCAACCTGAATCTCTTGCACGATGGCTTTGACCCGCTTGGGTTCAACGTGGTACAAAAAGCCCGTCTTGCGAATATTGTTGCCCTGTTCGACAAAGGTGCTGTAGATCGCCAGTTTAGCGGCGGTGGTAGCGGCGTCTAAAAAGGCTCCGTAGCGGTGCCCGCCCATTTTCATGGTGCTGAGGGCGAGGTTTAGCAAAATCCAGTCTGCGGGGCTACTGTCTACGGCTCGCAGCAAGTCATCTTTCAAATCGGGCGGAACTTGGGACGGGTGGGTCACAGGATAAAAATTACTCAGACTAGGTAAATTACAGAATTTTTAGCCTCAGTAACTTACCGATAACACCAAGGTGACGATGATGGCTACTTAGGACAAAACAACCGCGTTTGAGCTGCTTAAAATTGCCTTACTCAGTGATTTAGAAACCCAATACAAGCACTGGACAGGTAAGCATTGAGTAGTAAGCATCGGGCACCGTTTGCCCACCCGCCCTTGCAAAGCTAACCTAATTTGGTCTAGGCGCAGAGTGTGCTCCACGGCCGCAGCCCTTAGCTGCAGAGCGCTACTATGCCCCCAACATAGCCCAAGCTCATCGCTCTTGCGGCTTTCTATATTGGCAGGTTTAATCAGAATTCAAAGTATAGGTTTAGTTGAAGAAAATGCTTCATATGGGGAGCAAAATGCTCAGAAGTTAATCGTCTCCTGCCAAGAAATTGGAGTCAGTCTTCATTCAGCCCGACCTGGGCATGAGGGCATGAACTTTACCCGCTTGTGTATCTAAGCGATCGCTGAGGCTTAATGCCTGGAAAATAGACCCCAGACCTAGGCGGCTCGACGCTGGAGTAGGGCAAGCCCAGGACGGCTACGGGTCGCAAGCTCGTTCTCGTTTATAGAAGGCCGCAGGCATTGGCTCCAAAAATGAGGCTACGACCCAGTGTCGGCGGGTTGGGCGGCACCGCAGTAGCCGTTGACCTCAGTAATCAACTGTGATTCGGTTTGGGAGAGGGTCTCGATGGAGGATACCGCTGTCATGGTTTGCTGCTGAGATTCTTCGATTTTGGCAGGCAGTTCGGCCTCTGACTCGACCTGCACCACGAGATCCATGGCTTCTCGGGCATCGGTGAGGGCGGTGCTGAAGCCCTGCACAACCCCTACATAGTCGTCTCTAAACTTGCTGAGGTCTTCGTCGCGCAGGGTGGTGGACTGGAGATCGCCGACCAGCCCGTCTAGGTTGGTGACTACTTTATCGACGGCAGTGGTGTACTGGCTGGCGGCTAGCTTGATGTCATCTAGGTTTTTGACCTGGGCGGCGCTCTCGCTAAAGGTTTGAATCTCGGCTTCAAACTCCTGCATGAAGCCCTGGGTTTGGTTGACCACTTCGGCGAGTTGGTTGCACTGGGCGACCTTAGATGACCCACAGCCGAACAGCAGCAGCGGCAACAAGAGCACTGCCCGACCCATGCCCCGTCGCCATTTACCTATGCCCATCTCTGCTACCTGTGTCATCGCTGCCGCCGTTGTTTATTGCTACGGCTTCAAGTTTTACCCTGTCTTGGGTAGGTTTACAACCTAATTTATTGAGTTTTGATGGTGGGGTGTAGTGGAATATAGGGGTAACTAAGGAAGGGGTTTGCGGCTCTAGTTGAGCTTCGCTGGAACAGCGGTGATGGCGATCGCGATTCTCTCTCGGAGAGGCTGCGCCATTGCCCGTTCAGCCACCGCGATTCTCCTTTGGAGAGGCTGCGCCACCAACTCCAGTTCTCGCCCCGCTTCGCAAAGACTGGAAAACTGCTGATAGGATCGGGTATTAAAGGGTATTGCTAGATACCAGGGCCGTGGTTTTGGGATGGCTATAAGTCTAGGCTGCATCGCCGTAGTGGAAGGCTTTTCCCGATTGGGCCAGGCCTTCTGCGATATCTTGGATACTCTGGTGAATACTTTGGCCGTCTCAGTTTATAGGATGCGATCGCACCATGCTCAGCCCCGCTGAATTCTTAACTGCCACCCAGTGGGCTGGCATTGGCACTCTAGCCCTGGCGGCGCTGACGGCGCTGGCCTTTGGGCTGAAGTGGGGTCTGCGTTTTCGCCTGGTAGGGGCAACGGGGTTTGCCGCCGTGCTCACCGTGGGGCTGCTGGGGCTGAGTTTTGAGCCCTTTAGCCGCATTGCTGTGCCCGGCGCCATTCCCTACACCACGGTTTACGACTCCGGAGCCAGCCAGATTGTAATTACGGTACCGCCGACCATCACCCCTGAGACGCTGGATGCCACTCTAAACCAGGCCGCCAGCAATCTGTTTAAGCCCTACCGGCTAGGTCTGCCAGGGCAGGTCGCCACCATTCGCGCCCGCACCGTCGTCCATGACCCCGATGGCATCTCTCGGCTGCTCTACCTAGGCCAAATTCAGCCCAATCCCAAGGGCTCAGAGGAACCGTTTCAGGTGCAGCTCAACCGCGATTCCTGGGCTAAGCTCCCAACCCAAACCCAAAGCTAGGCTCACTATTTCTAACTACCCACCTACCCATCCCCTCTCTCTCCACCTATGACCACCGCTCAACTGCCCACCCTTGCCATTTCCCCGGCCCAGGTTGTTCGAGGAGACGGCATTTTGACGGCCCAGGCAGCGATGCCTGGGGGGCTCGCTGCACAAATCGCCCGGCTGGGGCAGCGTCCTCTGATTGTTGGCGGCAGCCACAGTCTGGAACTAGCTGCTCCCCTGGTCAAGGCCCTGGGCGAAGCGGGCCTAAAGCCTCAGACGGTAGCCTACGGCCACGACTGTAGCGAAGCGACCCTGACCCACCTGCACTCTGTCGCCACGGAGCACCAGGCCGATGTGGTGATTGGTATGGGCGGTGGCAAAGCGCTCGATGCCGCTAAGCTGCTGGCTTACCAGATTAATCAGCCGGTGGTGACGGTGCCCACCTCTGGGGCTACCTGCGCCGCCTGGACAGCGCTGTCGAATGTGTACTCTGACCAGGGAGCCTTCCGCTACGACGTGGCCCTAGACACCTGCCCTAATCTTCTTATTCTGGACTACGCCCTGATTCGCACTGCACCCCAACGCACCTTGGTGGCAGGCATTGGCGATGGCTTGGCCAAGTGGTACGAGGCTGCGATCAGCAGTGGCACTAGCCAGCAGACCCTAATGGTGGCGGCGGTGCAGCAGGCGCGGGTGCTGCGCGACATTTTGCTGCAAAAAACCCCAGCGGCCCTGCGCCAGTGGGGCGGTCCCGAGTGGCAGGAGGTTGTAGATGCCACGGTGCTGCTGGCCGGAGTTGTGGGGGGCATCGGCGGTGCCCAGTGCCGTACCGTGGCGGCCCACGCGGTGCATAATGGCCTCACTCAGCTACCCGCCAGCCACGGCATTCTCCACGGCGAAAAGGTAGCCTACGGCATTTTGGTGCAACTGCGCCTCGAAGAGATGGGGGGCAATGCTTCCCTGGCGCGGGCCGCTCGGCAGCAGCTGTTGCCCTTCTATCAGGCGACCGGGTTGCCCCAAACCCTGGCTGACCTGGGTCTGGGAGACATGACCCTGAGCCAGCTGCAGCAGGTGGCCGAGTTTGCCTGCCGCGAGGGGTCTGACATTCACCATCTGCCGTTTACCGTCACCCCCGAAGCGGTAATGGCGGCTATGGTGTCGCCTCTGTGTCCTGAACTGCGCGAAAAGCCCCGCGCCTCTGCCTCTGCCCGTTCGTCCTCTAGTGTTGCCCCGGAGGTGCAGCCATGACCCTCGACTGGATGCCCACCGCTCACCGCCTTAGCGCTCTACCCCCCTACGTGTTTGCCCGCCTAGATGAACTCAAGGCCCGCGCCCGCGAACAGGGACTTGATCTAATCGACTTAGGCATGGGCAACCCCGACGGCCCTACCCCGGCGCCAGTAGTGGAGGCTGCCCGAGCGGCGATCGGCGACGCTGCCACCCACGGCTACCCGCCCTTTGAGGGCACCGCCAGCTTCCGCACCGCCATCACCGACTGGTATGGTCGCCGCTACGGAGTGGCCCTCGACCCCACCGCTGAGGCCCTACCCCTGCTGGGCTCTAAAGAGGGTATTACCCACCTAGCCATGGCGTTTATTAACCCTGGCGACCTGGTGCTGGTGCCGACTCCGGCTTACCCAGCCCACTTCCGCGGCCCGGCGATCGCTGGGGCCGAGATCTACAACCTGCACCTCACCGCCGCCAACAACTGGCTAATCGACTTCGACGCTATTCCGGTGGAGGTGGCCCAGCGGGCCAAGGCGCTGTTTTTTAACTATCCCAACAACCCCACCGCCGCTACGGCCCCCCGTGAGTTCTTTGAGGCCGCGGTGGAGTTTGCCCACCGCCACCAGATTTTGCTGGTGCATGACCTCTGCTACGCCGAGCTGGCCTTTGATGGCTACCAACCCACCAGCCTACTGGAGATTCCTGGCGGCAGGGAGGTCGGTGTTGAGTTTCACACCCTGTCAAAGACCTACAATATGGCCGGCTGGCGGGTGGGTTTTGTAGTGGGCAACTCCCACATTATTCAGGGCCTGCGCACCCTCAAGACCAACCTTGATTACGGCATTTTTGCGGCCCTACAGCGGGCGGCAGAAACAGCCCTGTCGCTGCCCGACCACTACTTAGAAGAGGTGCAGCAGCGCTATTCGTCGCGGCGCGACTTTTTGGTCGACGAGTTTGCTTCCCTGGGCTGGACGGTGGAAAAACCCCAGGCCACCATGTACCTGTGGGTGCCCTGCCCCCCCGACAGCACCTCGACCGACTTTGCCCTCTCAGTGCTGCAAGAAACTGGGGTGGTGGTCACCCCCGGCAACGCCTTCGGCCCGGGCGGCGAGGGCTACATTCGCGTCAGCCTAATTGCCGAACGCGATCGCCTCGCTGTCGCCATGGATCGCATTCGTCAGGCGGGTTTCCGCTTCGCCCCTGAGACAGCGGCGGTGTAGGCTTCGAACTGGGGTGCTAGTTGCCCCTAGTTCGGTTTCTGGCCCGGCCTCTGGCCCCAGGCTGTATAGTTAGACAAACCTCCAACCTCCCTAGCGCCATGTTTAACCTCGGCTGGACTGAAGTCGTTCTCGTCATCGGAGTGGCCGTACTGATTTTCGGCCCCAAGAAAATTCCTGAACTGGGCAGCGCCCTGGGCAAAACCCTGCGCGGCTTTAAAGAAGAAATGAGTCAAACCCCCGACGACGCGGCTATAGACACCTACGAAGACGCTGAAGACGCTGACGTATATCGATAGTTTGCCTTTTTAACCCCTTAGCGTTATCCCCATGCGGCAATTTTTGAAGTACACCCTGGCCAGCCTGACTGGGTCGATTTTGTTCTGTTTGCTGCTGGGCTTTTTGCTCACTCTGGGGGCGGTGGGGCTAGTGGGAGTGATCGTGGCGGGCCTGGGCAAAGAAGGCGATGCCCCCACCGTCGAGAAAGACACAGTGCTGGTCTACGACCTCTCCACGGTGATTCCTGACTCGCCAGAGGCGATTGACCCCAGCGCCCTGGTGTTTGGCACCCAGGTTCCCAGCGAGCTGACCCTGCGCCAGGCAGTGCTGGCCCTCGAAGAGGCAGCCACCGACGATCGCATCACAGCCCTTTACCTGAAAGGCAGCACCGCGCTGGGCGCTGGGCTAGCTAACCAAACCGAAATACAGCCAGCGATCGCGGCTTTTCAAGCGGCGGGCAAGCCGATTTTTGCCTACGACATCTCCTGGAGCGAGCGGGAGTATGCGGTGGCTGCCCTGGCCGACACGATCTACCTCAACCCGTTTGGGGAGATCGAAATGAACGGCCTCTACGCCGAGACCATGTACCAGGCCGACGCCCTGGAGAAACTGGGGGTGGGAGTGCAGGTCACCCGCGTGGGCCGCTACAAGTCGGCGGTCGAGCCGCTGATTCGCGACACCATGAGCCCCGAGGAGCGAGAGCAAACCCAGCGCCTGCTGGGGGATGTATGGCAAAACCTGCTGACTGCCGCCGCCACACCGCGCGACCTGTCGACCCAACAGCTGCAAACCATCGCCAATACTAAAGGGTTTTTGTTTGGGGCCGAAGCTGAAACGCAGAAGCTTGCCGATGCGATCGCATACGAAGACGAAGTGATCACCGCCCTACGGGAGCTGACCGGCGAGGGAGATAAGGAGGTAGAAGACAGCGACCTCGACTTTCGCCAGATCAGCCTGGCAGGCTATGCTGCCACCGTTGACGACCCCCTCACCAGCCGCCGCTCCGCCAATCAGGTGGCTCTAGTCTACGCCGAAGGCCCCATCGTCGACGGCGGCGACGGCGACTTTAGCCAGACCGGCATTATTGAGGGCAATGCTCTGGCCCGGCAGCTGCGCCAGCTGCGCCAGGACGACGAGGTCAAAGCCGTGGTGCTGCGGGTCAACAGCCCCGGCGGCAGCGCCACCGCCTCGGAAATAATTCTGCGCGAAGTTCAGCTGTTGCGCGAGGCGGGTAAGCCCGTGGTGGTGTCGATGGGCAACGTGGCGGCCTCCGGCGGCTACTGGATTGCCTCCCAGGCCGACGCCATTTTGGCCCAGCCCACGACAATCACCGGCTCCATCGGGGTGTACGGCATCTTTCTCAACCTTGAAGAGCTTGGTACCAAGGTAGGGGTCAACTGGGACGGGGTCAAAACCTCTGAGCTGGCCGATATTTTCTCCAGCACCCGGCCCAAAACCGCGGCTGAGCTAGCGATTTTGCAGCGCACCGTCGACACCATCTACGACAGCTTTCTCGACCGGGTGGCGGAAGGCCGCGACCTGGCGCGACCGGCGGTGGCCGAGCTGGCTCAGGGCCGGGTATGGTCAGGCCAAGCAGCCCTCGAGCTGGGCCTGGTGGACGAGCTGGGGGGGGTGAATGCAGCGATTACCACCGCTGTTGAGCTGGCCGAGCTGGGCGATGATTGGCGTCTGCAAGAATATCCTGAACCCAGCGAGTTGCAGCAATTCTTGCGCGGCTTCTTCAGCACCGAAGTCGCCCAGACCGAGACCCACGACCCGCTGACGACCCAGGTGCTCCAGTTCGTTGACGATGCCCAAATCCTGCGCGCCCTCAACGATCCCCGTGGCGCCTATATGCTGATGCCCTATCAGTTTGTGGTGAAGTAGAGCTGTAGCGGGATGAGGAAGATGAGGGAATGGCGGGATGAGGGAAGAGAGAACTCAGTTTGCTAACTTCCCCACCTGCCTTATCCTCCCCAGCTGCCTCATCTTCCCTATCCGCCTCACCCCCTAATCTTCTTCCGCCGCCGCACCCCCGGCAGACCATGCACCCGCATTAGATCGGCTAAGGTCGAGCAGTAGGGCTCCATGCCAAAGCTGGCCGGGCTGACGGCTCCAGCGTAGACGAAGTGGCGGTAGTGCAGACAGAAATAGTCCCAAGGAGCCATCTGCACCCGAAATAGCTTAATCAGCACATCGGTCAACCACATCGACAGGGGAATACGAAACCAGATGCGTTGGCCAAAGTAGTCGCAGATTTGCTCGACGGCCTGGTTCACTGTCAGCGGCGGGTTGCCGAGCACGTACTCGCGGTAGCCCTGGGTAGAGGGGTGCTCGACGAGATAATTCACCACGGTGGCAATGTCTTGGGCGTGGGCAAAGTGAAACCCCGCGTCGGCTCGAAAGAAGCGCGCTAGGCCGATCCAGCGGGTGACATCCTTGAGCCCTGCTGAGATAAAGGAGTAGGGCTTTTCTTTGTCGCCCCCAAATACCAGGGTGGGAAACACCGTCGTAATTCTGTCGTAGACCGGCAGCTCACCTAGGCGGTGGTGGCATTCGTATTTGGTGCGAATGTAGTCGGTGCCAATTTCCCCGGCTTCGGGCAGAGGTTCGCTGCGCTGGCTCAAAATGCTGGCGGTGGAAAAATAGATCACCTGCTGGCAGCGATCGCGATCGAGGCGGGCCAGTAGCCCCAGGTTGGCCTCAACGTTGATCGCTTCTACGTAGGCGGGGTCGCCACCCCAAGCCGCAGCGGTCAGAATAGCGATGTCGATGGTAGGTAGCAGGTCAGCGAAGGGTTCAATATTTTCGAGGCCACCCTGGAGAATGTGCACCCTGGGGTTGCCTTGCACGGGCAGCTGTAGCTTCTCGGGGTGACGCAGCAGCAAAAATAGCTCGTAGCGATCGCTCTCCAGCAGCAGCTCCAGAATATAGTGGCCAATGCAACCGCTGGCCCCCGTCATAAATACACGCAGGCAGTCAGGGCTTGGGCCGGTAGAGGAAAGAGTGTCCAAATCGCTCAGGTTCAACAGCTATAGTCAGACAGTTTAGACGGTTTTGGCAGAGCTAGGCGTTTGTTCGGAGCTGAAGGCCTCACCAAAGCATAATTTCTGTCTTTGGGTTTTTCTTCGCAGCGGCCCGCAACCGCTTTAAAGATCAGATGAAACTCAGCAAAGATTCCCGGTTTTCTACGAGAAATTGCGTAGACGGCATTGCAATTTCTATCCTGATTTTCGTTGCTATGGTTGACCTAAGCCGTTATAAGTTTGCCCATCGCCCATCCTCGATCTCTGTTCAGAGGGATAGAGGGTTTACCCTCATTGAGCTAATGGTTGTGGTCGTGATCCTCGGGGTCTTGGCAACTGTAGCCCTTCCTAGCTTTCTCAATCAAGCGGCCCGCTCCAAACAGGCCAGAGCGCTGAAATATGTTGGTACGGTCAATCGAGCCCAGCAGGCATTTTTTGTAGAACATTCTCGCTTTGCCACCTCCACCGACGAGCTGGGTTTTGCTAGGGAGAATGCTCCCCCCGACTACACCTATACGATGACCGCCGGAGGTGCCGGCCTAGAAATTACCAGCACCCAAGCTATGCCTACCAACCCGGCGTTGCGAGGCTATGCCGGGGTCGTCTTTGCCACCGTTGATCCCAACGGCTTGGCCCGACTAGGCACGGCCATCTGCCAAGGCAGTACCGCAGGCGTCCCCGCTCCAACGCCGATCGCGGTGGCAGGGCAGGTGCAAATTGCCAACTGCAATACGCTATAGCGCTGCGCTAGGGCGGTGGGCAGAATATGAGGTAGGCGGTGTCAGGTCTAAAGCTTGAGGTGGGAGACAGAACCTTATCTCTAGGACCTCAGCGGTGTCCCCAAATTTGCCACGGCTGACCCGATTGCGATCGCAGATGTAACAAACACTACGAACTACCGTGGCTGAGGGACAGGGGCAGCGTTACAGTAAAGGTTACTCTTCTACTGCACTCACCGTGGGATTTGCCCAGCCACCCCCAACCGCCCCACCCACCGCTACCGATATTCAGGGCCTGTTTGATCGCATTGCCCCGGTGTACGACAGTCTGAACGAACGCCTCAGCTTTGGGCTGCACCGGGTGTGGAAGCGCATGGCCGTACGCTGGAGCGGTGCCGCTGTCGGGCAGCAGGTGCTGGATGTCTGCTGCGGCAGCGGCGATTTAGCGCTATTGCTGGCCCACCAAGCAGGCGCCACAGGTGCAGTGTACGGTCTTGACTTCTCGGCGGAACTGCTAGCGGTCGCTGAGGAGCGCTCCCGCCGTGCCCACCTGCCCGCTCCGCTGCACTGGGTGCAGGGCGATGCCCTGGCCCTGCCCTTTGAGGCCAACACCTTTGATGCCGCTACCATGGGCTACGGCCTGCGCAACCTCACCGACATTCCCCAGGGGCTAGCCGAGCTGCGACGGGTGCTCAAGCCCGGTGCCAGCGCCGCCATCCTCGACTTTCATCGACCCCAGGGCTGGGTAGCCGAGCAGTTTCAGCGCTGGTACCTAGAAACGTTAGTAGTACCCACCGCTGAGCAAATGGGGTTAACCGACGAATACGCCTATATCGGCCCCAGCGTCGATCGCTTCCCAACCGGGCCAGAACAGGTGAAGCTCGCCCGCCAGGCTGGGTTTGAGCAGGCCGTTCACTACCCCATTGCCGGGGGGCTAATGGGGGTGCTGGTGGTGAGTTGCCATGACCGGGTCTGAGCTGTGGCTACTGCTGGCGCCGCCCATTGTGGGCGGCATCATTGGCTATTTCACCAATGACATCGCCATTAAAATGCTGTTTCGCCCCTACCGCCCTATCTACCTGGGCAAGCGGCGGTTGCCCTTTACCCCGGGGCTAATCCCCAGCAACCAGGAGCGGCTGGCCCAGCGCATCTCTGACACCATTATGGGGTCACTGCTTACCCCTGAGGAGTTGCAAAAACTGGCCCGGCGGCTGCTGCAGACCGATCGCACCCAGGCGGCTATCAAGTGGCTGTTGCAGCTCGCCCTCGATCAGGTGCAGAGCCGCGCCCAAGACCGCACCACCAAAATTGCCGGGGCGATTTTGCAAGACCTGTTTGGCAAAACGCTGCCTCGCCTGGTTCGCGTTTGGGCGCGGCGCGAAGACTTTTTAGAGCCCCAGCTCAACCAGCTGTTTGACCAGGTGCTGCTCGACTTTAAGCTCACGGCCGACCAAGCTGACCAGATCGCCACCTGGCTACTCAGCGGCGTGTTCCCCCCTGATAAGCTGCGCCAGCTGACCGTCGACTTTCTCACCGATCGCAACATTCAGGTGATCGACACCATCTTTCGGGAACGCACTAGCGGCACCTACTGGGTGGTGGCCAACCTGTTTGGCGTGCGCAACGCCCTGAGCCGCCTGCGGGCCTTTTGCCTCGACGAGCGAGAGGTCAGCAACGCGCGCATTGCCGAGCTAGTGGTGGCCCTTCAGCTCAAGAAGCGTTTGAAAGAGTCACTCCAGCGGGTGTCGCTGCAAAATCTGCCCGTGTCAACGGTGCGCCAGGTGCGCCGCAACCTGCGCGAGTCATTGCAGGGCTACATCCGCACCCTGGGGCCAGAGTTCGTCAGAAATCTAGGCAACTCGGTCAATTGGGAAACCCTGGCTACCCAGCTGCTCAATCGCCTGCAAAATTCTGAGGTGATCACCCAGTCCTTAGACCCGGTGAGTGAAGAGTTGGCGCTGATTTTAGAGCGCTACCTAGAGCGGGATCTAGAATCACTGGTGGCGCAGATCATTCCAATTTTAAATATTGACCAGGTGATTATCGACCGGGTGCGGGGCACCTCGGCCAAGGATCTGGAGCTGGCAATTCAGGGCATTGTGCGCAGTGAGCTGCAGGCGATCGTAAATCTGGGCGGCATTTTAGGGTTTGCGATCGGGCTACTGCAATCCGGGTTTTTCTATTTTCAACGTTCCGGTGGTGTTTAGCGGTCACGGTTTGCTCTATAGCTAGAGAAACCATGAAGCATTTGCCAGCCTCAAAGCTCGGTTAGACTGGCGGTGGGGCATCAATGCCTGGGCAGCAGCCTAGGCAGCGGTGAAAACTTAGGTACATGGGTTGGCGGTACTTTATCTCTCTTCGGACGGATTCTTGCTGCTAATCTTATAACGAGAATAAATTAAATCCCAAGAAAACTACAGCTTCTCTTTTAGGCTTTTTGAGCGGCTTGCGTTCATTTAGCCAGACTCTTTTTATAAAATACTCTTTTTTCCAAGCCAACACTTAGACCACTACTTCCGGGCAATTTAGGACGGGCAGCTTGAGGAAACCGAAAGCTGGAAGGTGCCTCGATCGCTGTCATCGTCTCAGTCGATTAGAGGCTGAAGATTCTGGTTGCCCCTGGCTTGTTTGGGTATGGATAGGAGAGAGCTGTAAATGGTCCAGCATCAGCAGGCGGCTGATCATTTGTTTGGGGGCGGTGGTGAGATGGGGGCGTTGATGCGCTCCTACGATTGGTCAAAAACACCGTTGGGCGCGGTTGAGCAGTGGCCGCAGAGTCTGCGATCGACCCTGAGCATTTGCCTGAATTCCCGCTTCCCCATGGCTATCTATTGGGGACCAGACTGCTGGTTGCTCTACAACGACGCTTGGCGACCGATCGTAGGAGACAAGCACCCCTGGTCGCTGGGCCGCCCGGCCGACGAAGTCTGGCCCGAGATTTGGGACGACATTAGCCCAGATTTTGCCAAGGTGTTTGCTACAGGCGAGGGCGTGTTTTACAGCGACACGCTGTTAGTGATGCATCGGTTTGGCTATGACGAAGAATGCTTTTTTGACTATACGTTCAACCCGATTCAAGGGGAGGGCGGCAAAATTGACGGCATTCTCAACGTGGTCAGTGAAACCACCTATCGGGTGTTGAACGATCGCCGCGCCCAACTGCTGCGCGAACTGGCCTCGCGCACAGGCAGCGCCAAGACCGTTGACGATGCCTGTGGCCTGATGGCAGAGGCGCTTAAGTCTGGCTCGGCCGACGTGCCGCTGGCGCTGCTCTATATCGTCAACGCCGATGGCAAAACAGCCCATCTCGGCGGGAGCACTGGGTCTGCCCTGGGGTTGCCCACGATGCCTGATCAGGTTGACCTGACCGTTGAGGATGAGGCCGGAAGCTGGCCGATCGCCTCAGTTGCGCAGACCGGTCAGGCTCATACCATCGATGACCTGGTCAGCCGCTTTGGCCATCTGCCGGGCAGCCCCTGGCCGGAGCCCCCCCAGGAAGCCATGGTCTTGCCCATCCTGGTGCCGGGGCAGGCCAAAGCCGTGGGGGTATTAGTGGCGGTAGCCAACCCCCGCCGTCGCGTGGACGCGGTCTATCGCGATTTTTTTGAGCAGGTTGCCGGGCAGATTGCGGCGGCGATCGCCAATGCCCGCTCCCACGAGGAAGATCGGCGGCGGGCTGACAAGCTGGCCGAACTCGATCGCGCCAAGACGGTCTTTTTCTCCAACGTGAGCCATGAGTTTCGCACGCCGCTGACCCTGATGCTGGGGCCGGTGGAAGCAGCCCTGCAAGACACCCAAGATGCCGCCCAGCGGCAGCGGTTGGAGTTGGTCTATCGCAACGCGCTGCGCTTGCAAAAGCTGGTCAACACCCTACTCGATTTCTCTCGGATTGAGGCGGGGCGAATTGAGGCCAGCTATGAACCTACCGACTTGGCCCAGCTGACAACGGACCTGGCGGGGGTCTTTCAGTCGGCGGTGGAGCAGGCCGGACTGCGGTTGATCGTAGACTGCCCTCCCCTGGCGACCCCTGCCTACGTGGACCGCGACATGTGGGAGAAAATCGTGCTGAATCTGCTCTCTAACGCCTTGAAGTTTACCTTTGAGGGCGAAATTGCGGTGGCTCTGCACGGTAGCCCCGACCAGATTCAGCTGGAGGTGCGAGACACGGGGACGGGCATTCCGCCCGAGGATCTGCCCCATATTTTTAAGCGCTTTCACCGCGTGCAGGGAGCCAGGGGCCGCACCCACGAGGGCTCAGGCATCGGGCTGTCGCTGGTGCAAGAGCTGGTAGGCCTGCACGGCGGCACCATCGAGGTCACTAGCCAGGTTGACCAGGGCACCTGCTTCACCATTACCCTGCCCACCGGGTCTGACCATTTACCTAGCGAACGCATCCACAGCCCCCGCACCCAACCCTCCACCGCCACCGGAGCCACCCCCTACCTCCAAGAAGCCCTGCGCTGGCACCCCACCGAGCCCCAAAATCCCTCCCTCACCCTCCTCACCTTCCCCACCCCCTCACTCCCCCACATCCTCCTCGCCGACGACAACGCCGACATGCTCGACTACGTCGAGCGGCTGCTGAGCCCGCATTACACCGTCGAGACGGCTAGGGATGGCCGAGCCGCGATCGCCGCCATCCGCCAGCAGCGCCCCGACCTGGTGCTGACGGACGTGATGATGCCCGAGCTCGACGGTTTCGAGCTGCTGCGGCAGCTGCGGAGCGACAGTCAGACCCAGGAGTTGCCGATTATTTTGCTGTCGGCCCGCGCGGGGGAAGAGTCCCGCATTGAGGGTTTGGCGGCAGGGGCCGATGACTACTTGATTAAGCCGTTTTCGGCGCGGGAGCTGTTGGCTAAAGTTGAGGCCACCCTGAAGCTGGCGCAGCTGCGGCAAGAGGCTAAAGCCACTTTGCAACGGAGTGAGGAGCGATCGCGGCTGGCCATTCGGGTGGCGCAGCTGGGCACCTGGCGCTACGACCTGCAAACCAATCTGGTCGAGCTAGACGAGCGCATGCAGGAAATTTGGGGCGAGACAGCGACGCCGCTGTCACTGGCCCAGATCACAGAGCGGGTGCACCCCAACGATCGCGATCGGGTGATCAGCGCCGTCAGTGCGGCTCTGAAACCGTCATCGATGGGCACCTACGAAATTGACTACCGCATTGTGTGGGACGACGGCACCGAGCGCTGGATTATGGCCAGTGGTCAAGCTCTTTTTGCGGGGGAGGGCGAATCGCGGCAGGCGATTGAGCTGCTGGGCACCGCTCTCGATATCACCGAACGCAAGCAGACCGAGCTGCTGCTGGCAGAGCAAAACCGCCTGCTAGAGCTGGTTGCCTCAGGGCACCCCCTGGAGGATTGTCTGACCGCCGTCTGCCTCGCGGTATCGCGGCTCAATCCCCAGATTCGGGCTGGTGTGCTGCTGAGCGATACTCAACAGCAGCAGTTTGTTGGGGTGATTACCCCAGACTTTCCGCCGTCCTTTGGCCAAGCACTCAAGGGTGCCCCCACTAATGACCTCTACATCGGCACCTGCGGTGAGGCGGTGTATACGGAGCAGCCCGTTACCTGCCAAGACATTGCCAACGACGATCGCTGGTCGGCTACCTGGCGCGATCTCTGCCTGGCCCACGGCATTCGCGCCTGCCACTCTACCCCGCTGTTAGACCTGGAGGGGCGGCCCGTGGGGTCACTCATGCTCTGTTTTGGCCAGGCTCGACAGCCCACCCTGTGGGAATACCAGCTGGCCAGCTTCGGCAACCAGATGGCCCGCATTGCCGTTGAGCGCGATCGCGCCACCCTGGCCCTGCGCGACAGTGAGTATCGCTATCGCACCCTGTTTGAGTCGATGGATCAGGGCTTTTGTGCCTGTGAGATGCTGTTTGACGACAGTGGCAAACCAGTGGACTATCGCTTTTTAGAGGTCAACCCCGCTTTTGAAACGCTGACGGGGCTGCAAGGCGCGATCGGCAAAACGGCGCGGGAACTGGTGCCAAACCTGGAGCCTTTCTGGGTCGAGACCTATGGCCAAATTGTGCTGACAGGGAAGCCCCATCGGTTTGAGCATGAATCTGCGGCTATAGGCCGCTGGTTTGACGTCAACGCCTTTGTTGTGGGTAAACCCCAGAGCCATCGGTTTGCCATTCTGTTTACCGATATCAGCGATCGCAGAAAAGCTGAGCTGGACCGGGAGCGATTTCTCGCGGTGGGTTCAGATCTGCAGGTCATCACTGGCTCTAACGGCTATTTTCAGTGGGTCAGCCCTACCTTTGAGCGCATTCTCGGCTGGACTACTCAGGAGATGCTGGCTCGCCCCTGGGTAGAGTTTGTCCATCCCGACGACGTGACGGCATCGGTGAGGGAAGCTAGCCAAGGGTTTGCCGGCAGCGAAACGTTGGCCTTTGAAAACCGATATCGCCACAAAGACGGCTCCTACCGCTGGTTTCTCTGGAATGCTCGGTTTCACTCAAACGGGCAGGTGCTCTACGGCGCTGCCATTGATATCACCGATCGCAAGCGCATGGAATCGAATCTGCGCGAGAGTGAAGAACGCTTCCGCAGCATGGCCGACAACGCGCCCGTCATGGTCTGGGTGACGGATTCGACCGGCTACTGCACCTACCTCAGCCAAAGCTGGTACGACTTCACCGGGCAAACTGAGGAAACCGGGCTGGGACTGGGTTGGTTAGAGGTGGTTCACCCAGACGACCAAGCAACATCTAGCCAGACATTTCTTAATGCTAATGAGCACCAGGCAGGCTTTCAGCTGGAATATCGCCTGCGAGCCAAGGATGGCACCTATCGCTGGGCAATCGATACGGCTAGCCCCTGGTTTGGGGCAGACGGTCAGTTCAAAGGCTACATTGGCTCAGTGCTGGATATCAGCGATCGCAAACACATAGAAGAAAACCTGCGGCAGCGCGAAACCGAGCTGCGGCTGGTCACCAATTCCGTGCCGGCGCTGATTGCCTTTATCGATGCTGACCAGCGCTATCGCTTTAACAACCAAGGCTACGAAGACTGGTTTAGCCAGTCTGCCACCGACCTCTACGGCAAGCACATTCGCGAGGTGGTGGGAGACGCCGCCTACGAAAACGTGCGCCCCTACATAGAGCAGGTGCTGGCTGGACAGCAGGTGACCTTTGAGCGATCGATCTTGTTTAAGGACGGCAGCCTCCGCTACCTGAGCGCCACCTACGTGCCCCGCGTCAATGACCAGGGCGTTGTAGAAGGGTTTGTGGCGCTAATTAACGATCTCAGCGATCGTCGCCAGGCCGAAGAAGCCCTGATCCAGAGCGAAGCGCGCTACCGCTACCTGGTCGAGTCCATTCCTCAGCTGGTGTGGACGGCCGACGCCGAGGGGGTACTGCTCGACGCCAACCAGCGCTGGTGCGACTTCACCGGGCTCACCCCAGAGCAGATCAAAACAACCGGCTGGCAGGCCGTAGTGCACCCCGACGACATTCCCGTGCTCAGCCAAAACTGGGCGATCGCCCAGCAGCAGGGCAGCAACTACCAGGCCGAGGGCCGCATGCGCCGGGCCGATGGCGTCTATCGCTGGCACCTGCATCAGGCCGTACCGCTCAAAACAAAACGGGGGCGAATTCTCAAGTGGTTTGGCACCGCCACCGATATTGAAGACCAAAAACAACTAGAGCAGCAGCGCAGCCAGCTGCTCCAGCAGGAGCAGGCGGCCCGCGCCGCCGCCGAAGCCGCCAGCCGCACCAAAGATGAGTTTCTGGCGGTGGTCTCCCACGAGCTCAGGTCGCCCCTCAACCCCATTCTCGGCTGGGCCACCCTGCTCAAAAACGGCACCCTAGACGAAACCAAAACCAAACAGGCGCTCTCGGTAATTGAGCGCAACGCCAAGCTGCAAACCGAACTGATCGATGACCTGCTCGATGTGTCTCGCATGCTGCGGGGCAAGCTCCAGATCTCGGCCAGCCCGGTCAATTTAGCTACCATCATCCGGGCCGCGATCGAAACCGTGCGCTTGGCGGCAGACGCTAAGTCAATTCACATCGAAGCTCACCTAGAAACTGACGTTGGCCTGGTCTCGGGCGATGCCACCCGGCTACAGCAGGTGGTGTGGAATCTGCTGTCTAACGCCGTTAAATTTACCCCCGCTACCGGGCGGATTGATGTGTGTCTAGTGCGGGGTGACGTCAATCAGGCCCAAATCGTTGTCAAGGACACGGGCAAGGGCATTGTGCCTGAGTTTCTACCGCTGATTTTTGACTACTTTCGCCAAGCCGACAGCGCTACGACCCGACAGTTTGGCGGGCTGGGTTTGGGGCTGGCGATCGTGCGCCACCTAGTCGAGCTACACGGCGGCACCATTCAGGCGGACAGCCCTGGCGAAAACATGGGAGCGACATTCACCGTCAGCCTACCAACCCTCGCCCACCAGGCCCTGGCCCAGCCAGACCTCCCCCTCCAGCAGCCCTCCCTAAGCCTGCCAGGCACTCAAGTCTTAGTAGTGGATGACGATGACGATACCCGCACCTTCATCACCTTCTTGCTAGAACAGGCCGGGGCCCATGTCGTCGCTGCCGCCTCGGCCAAGGAAGGCTTAGCTGCTCTCAAGCAGGCCCGACCCCAGGTTTTAGTCAGCGACATCGGCATGCCCGACATGGATGGCTACATGCTGATGCAGCAGATTAGAGCGTTGCCGGTCGAGCAGGGCGGACAGGTGCCGGCGATCGCACTGACCGCCTACGTCAGAGAGACTGATCGAGAGCAATCCCTCGCCGCCGGGTTTCAGCGGCACATTTCTAAACCAGTAGAACCTGCGACCCTACTGCGGGCGATCGCCGAGTTGCTCCAGCCCTAATTTCCCCTCGTCCTGCCGCTAAATTGCGTCTTCCACCCGTTTTAGGGCCACAATCACCGTTGTCAGCCACAGCAACCCAACGATGACCCCCACGATTATATCGCTGGGCCAGTGAGCCCCCAGCACCAGGCGTGAGCCAGCAATCAGGCCAATCCAAAACACCACGCCCAGGATAACCAGCAGTCTCTCAATCCAGCTGCGAGAGGCTTGGCACCACAGGTAAGCCAGCAGCCCATAGACCGTAATCACCACCACCGCATGCCCCGACGGAAACGAATGCAGACCCGGAGCCGCGATGCCACCGGCCACCAAATCGGGCCGCTCCCGGTTCCAGTAGCCCCAGCCAATCCACACCAGCGCAAATTGTAGCCCGTAGGCGGCCATCATAGTGGCGGCCAGGAGAGGGCGCGATCGCGCCACCATCACCCCCACAAATACCCCCACTACAGGCACCACACCGAGTAAATTACCCGGCGATTCCCAGGTGATTGCCCTCGAAAAACTCAGCGGCACCCCCTCAGCCAGCACTGGCAGCAGCCGCGCATCCCACTCCTGTAGACCCTGGTCGACATGCCCCTTAGCCCAGACGGTGAGTGCCAAAGTGACCAACGCGCACAGCCCTAGACCGATTGCTAACGTGCCCGCCCACCGCCGCCATACCGCTTGAGGCACTTTGCGGCAGTCTTGCCAAAATCGATACCAACCCTGCCTGAAAGTTTGAGCTGCTACCCAACGTGCCATGCCGCGTTCAACTACTTATCGCCACAACCAGAAGAGGTGTATGGTAGCACCTCTATTTGTCGGCAATGTACCTAGATACAGCGAGGTGCTAAGGGGAAATACGGCGATAGCGGGCCTGAACCTCAAGATGAATGCCGTAGGCAACCAGACCAAGGGCAACGATTCCCATGAGCCAGGCTCCGTGGGGCTGTTTCTGAATGGCCTGTAAAGCGCTTTCAGTGGTGCCGGCCTGGCTGGCATCAGCGGCCCGGGCCGCTTGAATAAAGAAATAGCCAATAATGACGGCGACAACTCCCTTAGCAGCATAGCCAAATCGGCCAATGCGAGTGATCCACTTCTCGGTGTTAGCGCTCATCTCAGACAGCTTAAGCTTGCGACGAAACTCGGTAGAATAGGCCCGATAAAACGAGTAAAACCCGTAGGCCACACTGGCTACGCCAACGGCGGCTACCAACCATCGACCAAAGGGTTGCGAGAGCAATGTGGCCGTTTGCTGTTCACTGCCACCACCGCTGCCCGAAGAATTGCCAAAGACTAGCTTTAGAGCAGAGAAGGCTAAGCCACTGTAAATTAGCCCGCTAGCCGCGTAGCCGAGGCGTCTGCCGATGGCTGCTGCTCCGCTGTCCTGGTGCTCTGGATCTTTAATTGCCTGCACAAACTGCCAGAGAACATACCCCAACAGCCCTAGGGCTACTAGAAACAGCATGAGCTTGCCAAAAGGTTGAGATGCGATCGCTTGAAAAGCGCCCTCGGTGCCCGTTATTCTCCCACCCCAGTCAAAAGCAGCCATGACAGCCAGCAATCCGACAATCATGTAGACAATTCCCTTAGCAGCATAGCCAAATCGCGCTAAGCGTTCGATCCACTTTTCAGGCTGTTGTCCTTGAGGAGTTAATTCTTGAATGTTCATTGACACTACCTATACGGTTAGCTTTATAGCTCTAAACAAAACTACCGAGGGAAATATTTCTCCAAAGTTTCACCAAGACTTTCATCTCAGCTAGACGTACTCTACTGAAGGTAATAGATTTATACCCGTTAAATCAGTCTGAACCATCCTTCCCACGCTAGAGTTCTCGACAGTTACAACTCTACCTTTCGGCATTGCCAAAGTAGAATAACCATTTGCGTTAGCGGTATTTTTCCTAGTTCCAAGAAGACCTAGGCTCGCTGGTCAACATCAAAGGTCAGCGGTTAACAGCCCTCCCTAGGCTCAGCAGAAAGTCTAGATTAAGTAAAGCAACCAGCAAACTTTAGAAGGCAGCTGCAAAGGTGCTGTCTTATGCACGAATGGGAACATCAAACAAAAATACTTGCCGAAAAATTAAGATGGAAAAATCCAAAAAAATACCTTGCTTTTAAGAAAGCAAGGCTTAACCGCAGCATAAAAACCCTAGGAATACGGATGCCGTCTATCGCTTCACGATAATCCAGACAGCATGAATAATGCCGGGAATATAGCCCAAAAGCGTCAGCAAAATATTGATCCAAAACTGAGTGCCGATCCCTTCCTGAAGAAAAACTCCAAGGGGTGGCAGAAAAATGGCCGCTATAAGCCTCACAATATCCATAGGATTTTTTAACCCAATTCTTATCTGTCTCCAATTAAAAGACGTTTGCGTGAGTATGGCATCTATCTTTGGTTACTACCTCTATCTACACAAAGGCATAGCTAAATCAATATGATTCTTGAGGAAGATGACCATCCAACCTCGGCAGTCATAAATTTCAAGTAGGAAGGTAGGTTTCGAATTTAGTTAGGATTCAATCCCGTTAGAAGCAAAGTTGCATTTCTACACATAAACGAATCTTTTGGTAAGAATACTTACCAGATATTAAACCTGCCAACGATATAGGGTATTCGTTTGTGCATTACTAGCAAAAACAAATAACAGTATCTCGATAGTTAACATGTTTATTTTTTAATGCTCCTGCATCGGAACGGTAAAGTTCTGCAATTTATGAAAACTCAAGTATTTGTAAGTAGTTTTAACTGAGTTTGTGTTGCAGGGAATCCATAAGTGATTTTTAGTCAGTGGTTAAGCTTAGTACTTTTAGGAATCTGTCTTTATATTTTTTGGCAGATTCGTAACGTACTGCTGCTGGCATTGACAGCAATCACCTTTGCCGTAGTGCTCAACCGCGCCGTCAGACTTCTACAAAAACGAATTCCCGATCGCAGAGTAGCTGTTCTTCTTTTAACCAGCGCTGTTTTACTAGTTGTAGGGGCGTTTGGGATCATTATTGTCCCTCCTTTTGTTGATCAGCTCCAGGATTTGGTGGGTCTAGCCGGCCAAGTTATTGACCGATCGCAATCTTGGATAATGGCCTTAGGCGACATTGTGCCAGGTTTTTCCCTTGAGGATCTTCGAAGCCTTGAGGCTATCCTAGGACAGCTGCAAGCGTTAGATCTAGAGATCCTATTTGGTCGATTTTTAGTGTGGTTTTCTAACACGTTAACCGTTGTATTTAACCTGCTTTTGGTGTCGGTTGTCATCGTCATGGTGCTGCTAAACCCGACGGCCTACCGAAGACTCTTTCTAAGGGTTTTTCCGTCATCTAGAAAGCAACAGGTGAGCCGTGTGCTAGACGGCTGCGAAGAGGCGATCGCAGGTTGGTTTATCGGCATCCTTTTCAACATGACGATCATCGCCCTGATGAGCATGATCGGCCTCTGGATTTTGGGCATTCCCCTAGCCTTTGCTAATGGATTGCTGGCAGGGCTGCTAGCGTTCATCCCTAATCTTGGTCCCTTTATCAGTGTGATTCCGCCTGTTGCGATCGCCCTGCTCGAAGCCCCTTGGAAAGCGATCGCGGTAGTCGTGCTCTACATCGTGATTCAGCAGATCGAGAGTAATATTTTGACTCCGTTGGTTATGAAAAAGCAGGTTTCTCTGCTGCCAGCCATAACGCTACTATCTCAGGTTGTGTTTGCCGCATTCTTCGGCTTTTTAGGGTTGCTGCTAGCTCTGCCCCTAACGCTGATTATTCAACAGTGGCTAGACGAATTTTGGGTAAGAGGCTTTTTAGACCAGCACTAGGATGGTCAGAGTATTTTTAGATAAAGCGATGCTTGCAGAAAAGCTGCAAACATTGCCTGACTAAGGTATGGGCGATACTGGTTTCGAACCAGTGACCTCTTCCGTGTGAAGGAAGCGCGCTACCACTGTGCTAATCGCCCTTGGGTTTTTTAAGATAGCACATCTTCTGGAGCAGTTTAGCGAAAATTTTAGGTCAAGCCATATCGGGAGGGATGGGGCTGCCCTGTTGGGCTTGCTGAAGCTGGGCTTGAATCAGTGCCTGCATGTCTTGACGGCGAATCTCGACGCCTTGGCTTACCTGTCCCGGCGTTTCAAAAAAGATCAGGCTGTCGATGGGCTGCATAGCCAGCAGCTGAAACAGAATGTGCACCACGGGCACCGGCAAGGCCATGACCTGAGGATCTTTGACGGTGGCTTGACTGGTAGCGGCGTCTTGCAGGGTAGGGTAGGCGTAGACAATATTCTTTTGGCTATTGGGCTGGGTACGGTTGCTGAGGGTGGTCATCATCCAGCCCTGCTCTAGGGTTTGCAGCACGTAGTATTGCTCATGCTTGAGCTGCCCGGCGATCGCCTTGAGGGTGGGCGCAATGGTAGTAATGGCATTGCTAGTTACGCCATCGTTGGGGGCACTGTGCTGAAGGGAGGCAACTTGGGCATCAAGATCCATAGCGGGTTCCGAGGGATAGTTGGGGCTAGCGTTGGGGGTGACGGCTTGGGCCAGGAGATTCTTTAGAGACGGCGATAGTCGAAGACTGTTTTATGGAACCATCGCACCTGATCTAGCATCACTTTACCGCAGGGGGCTACCGGCGAGGTGCCCCGCCCCGCATCCATAAAATTACGGACAGATGTTAAGCTGTTGGGTAGCTTGCAACTCTTGGGTAATCAATCTACTTAGACCCAGACTTTTCTACCTTCTGCGTCTAGATTGGTCTCGTTAACAACTGCCATAGCTCGTCCCAAGTTGCAGCGGGCGCATCCACCACGTTCCTAAAAATACCTGAATATCGCTTCACGGGTCTGTGTAGCTTTTTGAGGATAGCCAGATTGAGTCAGGGTATCTGTGCGTTGAGTGTGGATTCGCTTAGCCAGCTTTTCTACCAAGAGTTAAAGAATGGTACTGGTGCCCCGGAGGCGGGGTGCCGGGTAATCGCTCAGCGGCTGGCCAGCGAGGTGCATCGCATTTGTAATGAGAGCGATCGCATTCAGTCGTCGGGCGATGTCGAGGCCTGGGCCAAATCGCTGGGCAAACACCGCCTGGATCAGTGTTTCAAATACTACAACCTGGGATCGCGCCAGGGCCGCGTTGAGCTGCACAGCACGCTCAGCGCCATCGTGTACCGCTACATTACGCCGCCCCAGGTGCAGACTAGCTACCCAGCCCGACTGGCGCTGATCGAAGATTTTTTGCAGGGGTTCTACGTCGAAGCGCTCAACGCCTTTCGGCGGGAAAATCAGCTGGGCGATCGCTACCAACCCCGCACTCTGCTGGAGCTGGCTGAGTTCATGGCCTTCTCTGAGCGCTATGGCAAGCGGCGCATTCCGCTGCCGGGTCGACGCAGCCAACAGCTGATCATCTTGCGGGCTCAAACATTCTCCAAGCAGCAGCCCCCCGAAGTCGCCATCGACATCGAGCAGGCCACCGACTACGGTGGCGACGGCGACGACATCCGCCCTGCCGCTTCCCACCAGCGGGTGCGCGAAGAAATGATCGCCCAGTCCGACGACCTGCCCGAAAATTCCCTGCGGGGACGGGTAGTTGAAGAGCTGCTGGCCTACCTCAAAGAGCGCAACCAGGATGAATGTGCCGACTACTTCACCCTGCGACTGCTTGATCTGCCCACCCACGAAATTGAGGCTCTCTTGGGGCTGACGCCCCGCCAGCGCGACTATCTCCAGCAGCGGTTTAAGTACCACCTGCTACGCTTTGCCCTGTCCCATCATTGGGAATTGGTGCATGAATGGCTAGAGGCCGGCCTAGAAACCAACCTGGGCCTGACTGCCCAGCAGTGGCAACAGCTGCAAGACAGCCTCAACACCAAGCAAGCCCGACTGCTCTCCCTCAAACAGCAGGGCATACCCGATGGCGAAGCCGCTAAAATCATGGGCATAACCGCTACCCAATTTCAAAAACAGTGGACTAAGCTCCTAGAGCACGCGTGGGAAATTCGTAACGTTTAAATATCCGGACAGACCGGATCAGGCCATGAATAGAGACTCAGATATCCCCGAAGACCTCTTGCTAAAGCTCCTGCTAGAGCCACTTTCGGCGGATGACTCACCATCAGGAACGCGCTTTTTCCCGGCTGCTGACGCTGACACGGCGGAGCTAGAGGGGGCAGGATTGCCTACCCCTTCGGTCTACCCTGATCCTGAGACATCTACCCCAGCGCCAGCGGCTTCAGAGGATGATGCGCTCAACCCCAACTACACCCCCGTCTTTGACTCTGGAGACCTATCCACTGTGCAACCCCATTTTGAAGCCCTTTTGAAGCGCCGCCTGCGGCAAGAAATTGCCCATCGCCCGCCTCTGTTTCCCTGGGAGAAAGGTCTGCAAGACTATCCCGATGCTCTGCGTCCTAGCGCCGCCTCTATCTGGTTAGACCACCTTAGAAATCTTTCGGTTCCCGGCGATGTGCCTGAAGATGTGCTGGCCGACTTGCTCAACCAGTGCCAGCAGGTGGCCCAAGACATTCGCCAAACCGGTCGGCGACTGGTCGCAGCGGTTGAAGGATTGTTTCCGGATCAACCCCAAACCCTGGAGTACATTGCCGGGCTGGTGGCTCGACCGGCCTACCGGTCGGCCCAAACCGAGTCTTTGGACCAGGTAGACTACGCTACGGCCTCGACGCAGCAGCAGGTGGCGCTAGCTATGCTGGCCGCCCAGGGCATTTTTGAAGCCCTATCGCTGACGGTGGGAGAGGCTAACCCCACCCAGACCCAGACTTGGCTGACGGCCTCTGGGCTGTTGACGGTGCAGGCGACCTACGCTGCGGAGCAACTGGAGGTAAAAGCAGTCCTACCGACGGACGGTAGCCTGGTGCTGACTAGCCTGGGTGAAACTGTCGGTTCCGAACGCTCTACCCCTGGCGAACTGGTGCTGCGGTTGACCACCCAGCCCGGTGCTGTACATCGTTTGGATGTCAGCCTGGGGCAGACCCAGGTAGCTCCCCTGAGCTTTCAGCTGATGATTGCTGAGCGCTAGAGTGACTCTGGGCAGAGGCTAGCCCAGCGGTTAGCATAGATGCGACCCTCCTCTGGTTTGTCTATGGTCGCGTCCCGCTGGCTCGCCTCTTCTCCCCTGACCCGGCCCATTCCCCTTGATGAAATCGAAGACTCGCGGCTGCTGCGGGTGCTGGTTCAGGGACTGGTTACCGTAGGCATTGGCTCGGTGGTGGTAGCCGCTGCCGGGGTGACGGCAGCCTCCTGGTGGAATTTGCTGGCTATACCCCTGAGCGCGGTGGGGGCTACCTTTAGCTGGCAGCGGCGGCGCGATCGCAACATCGCAATGAAATTTTTTATCGCCATCGGCATGCTGGTGGCCCTAGCGGCGTTTTTTTCTCGGCTGCTTGAAGCGCCCGGCGACACCCGCATTGTGCTAGCGGAGCTCTTGGTGCAGCTGCAAGTGCTGCACAGCTTTGATTTGCCCCGCCGCAAAGACCTGGGCTACTCGATGATGATTGGCTTGATCTTGCTGGGGGTAGCTGCCACCATTAGTCAGACCCTGGCCTTTGCGCCGCTGCTGCTGCTGTTTTTGGCGCTGGCAGTACCGGTGCTGCGACTCGACTACCAGTCGCGGCTGGGGCTAGGGCCGATCGCTTGGGGCGAGATGAAGCTGCGACCGACCCTGGGGCGATTCTTGAGCTTGATGGGGCTAATCGTAGGCCTGGGGCTGCTAATTTTTGTCTTTTTGCCCCGGCTGCCGGGTTATCAAATCCAGAATTTTCCGGTGAGTTCAGTGATTGACACACCGGGGGATTTCTCAGGGGAAGATATTTTGAACTCGGCTTACCGCACCGAGGGTGAAGATGGGGAGGGCGACGGCTTTGGCGACGGTGCTGGCACTATCCGGGGCCAGGGTAAGGCCAGTGGGCCGGGGGTAGTGGATACCGTTTCCTACTACGGCTTTAACCAGCGGATAAATCAAAATCTGCGGGGCACGATGACCCCCCAGGTGGTGATGCGGGTCAGGTCACAGGCGCCGGGATTCTGGCGGGTGCTGGCCTTCGACACCTACACGGGTCAGGGCTGGGATATTTCCCGCAACGATGATGCTCAAACGCTGAAGCGATCGCGGTTTTCGGCCCAGACCTTTTTGCCCACCGACCCCACCCTGGCTCGCAATCGAGAGGTGGTGCAGACCTACACCCTGGTTAGCGAGCTGCCTAACCTGATTCCGGCCATGTATCAGCCTAAGCAGCTCTATTTTCCCACCCGAGAGGTGGCGATTGATGCCGAAGGCAGTCTCAGGTCGCCCGTGATTCTTCAGGAGGGTATGACCTATACAGTGGTATCGCGAGTGCCCTTTCGCGATCGCACCCTGCTGGGCCAGGCGGGCACCCGCTATCCCCCCGGCATTCGCTCCCACTACCTTCAGGTGCCCGAGGAGATTTTGGAGCCCGTGCGGGCCAAAACCCAAGAGCTGCTCGCCACCTCCCCAGTGCCCCTAACTAATGCCTACGAAAAATCTCTCTACCTGGCCCAAGCCCTCAAGCAGCGCTACACCATTCAGCCCGAGCTGCCCTTTTTCAGCGCCGAGCAAGATCTGGTTGAGAGCTTTTTGTTTCAAGCCCAGGGGGGTTATCCCGACCATTTCTCCACTGTGCTAACTATCATGCTGCGCTCCATCGACATTCCGGCGCGGCTAGTGGCCGGGTTTGGGGAGGGCGAGTTCAACCCCTTCACCGGGTTCCATGTGGTGCGCAACACCGATGCCTATGCCCTCACCGAGGTTTACTTTCCCCAGTACGGCTGGTTTGGCTTCGATCCCATCCCTGGCCATGAGCTAATTCCGCCCAGTCTCAGGGAGTACGAAACCTTCAGCACGGTGCGGCGGGTTTGGGCCTGGCTGGCTGGCTGGCTGCCCTCTCCCCTGGTGGGCTTCGTCGATGGCCTGATCACGCTACTCAGCGACGGGATCGCGTACCTACTGCGCACCTTCAATGCGTTGCTGAACCTGGGCTGGGTAGGCATTTTGCTGGGCATCGCGATCGCCACCGCCTTCGGATTCATCGCCTGGCTAGCCTTTTTGGGCCTACGCCGAGGCTGGCGCTACCGACAGCTGCACCAGCTCGCGCCCACCGAGCGGTTATATCAACAAATGTTGACCTGGTTTGCCCACCAGGGCCTCGGCAAAACCCCTGCTGAAACCCCCATCGAGTATGGCCAGCGCCTCTATCAGCAGACCCGACCTCAGCCTGCCCAAGCCGCCAACGAAATCACTCACGCCTACGTCCGCTGGCGCTATGGCGGTGAACCTCAAAACCTTGCTTACCTAAGCGAAAAATTGCAGACTATTCGCAAAAAGGACTATCCCCACCAGCGGCTTATTCGTCGCTAACCCGACACCGATTAGTTCAGGATAATCATTGATTTTCCTGAGGTTTCCGCTATGCTCGATCCATTGGATTGAGTCGGTGAATTAGGGCTGTTGGTGATTTGGCGGCTAGCGCAATTAACCGCTATGTCGCTCTGACTGCCCCATCCCTCACTCGCCCACCCCTCACCCCCCACTCCCCATATCCCCACCGTGAGCCTAAAAACCCTCGTCAAAAATTCCCTCAAGTCGCTCAATATTGCGACCAACGGCAGCACCACCTTCTCGCCGGCCCAGTTCGATGCCGACGTGATGACCACCTACGGGCGCTTCCCCATCGCGTTGACCAAGGGCCGAGGCAGCTTTGTGTGGGATGATCAGGGCCGTCGCTACCTAGACTTTGTAGCAGGCATCGCCACCTGCACCCTGGGTCACGCCCACCCGGCAATGATCGAAGCCGTGACCCAGCAGATGCAAACCCTGCACCATGTGTCAAACCTCTACTACATCCCTGAGCAGGGGGCGCTGGCCCACTGGCTGGTGGAGCATTCCTGCTGCGATCGCGTCTTTTTCTGCAACTCCGGTGCCGAGGCCAACGAAGGGGCGATCAAGCTAGCCCGCAAGTACGCCCATACCCAGCGGGGCATCAACAATCCGCTGATTATTACGGCCCAAGCCAGCTTCCACGGGCGCACCCTAGCCACCATCACCGCCACCGGCCAGCCCAAATACCAAAAGAACTTTGACCCGCTCATGCCGGGGTTCGCCTACGTCCCCTATAACGACATTGCGGCTCTGGAGTCACTGGTGGCAGAACTCGACGCCGCGACGCCTCAGGTGGCCGCCATCATGCTGGAGGCTCTGCAAGGCGAAGGGGGCGTCTGCCCCGGCGATGCTGCCTACTTCCAGCGCATTCGCCAGCTCTGCGACGAAAAAGGCATTCTGCTGATTCTCGACGAGGTACAGGTGGGCGTAGGCCGCACCGGCACCCTCTGGGGGTTTGAGAACCTGGGCATTGAGCCCGACATCTTCACCTCAGCCAAAGGGCTGGGCGGCGGCATTCCGATTGGGGCGCTGCTGTGCAAGGCTTCTTGTGCGGTGTTCGAACCCGGCGACCACGCTAGCACTTTTGGCGGTAACCCCTTCGCTTGCAGAGTGGGCCTCACCGTGTGCGAGACCCTAGAGTCTGAGAACCTGCTGGCCAACGTGAAGCTGCGCGGTGAGCAGTTGCGGTTTGGCCTACAACGCCTGGTGCAGCAGTATCCTGCCCTGCTCGAGCAGGTACGCGGCTGGGGGCTCATCAACGGCCTGGTGCTTCAGCCCAACTCCACCATCAAGTCAGTGGATATTGTCAAAGCCGCCATCGATGAAGGCTTGCTACTGGTACCTGCCGGACCTCAGGTTGTACGCTTTGTGCCACCGCTGAACGTCAGTGCTGACGAGGTGCAGCAAGCGCTAATGACAGTAGAAAAAGCTGTGGCCCTGTTGGTTAAGCGGGAGCATGCTGAGTAACGTCTGAGTTAATCGGTAGATTGTCGGAACACTTTGCTCATTCCGAGCTGACGCTGAGATAGTCGGTGGTTTTGACTCCGTTCGACCACCGACTATTTTTGATTGAGGTAAAGCGTTGTGCTGTAGACGCTGGGCGTTACCCAACTTTTTCAGCCGCTGCCGATTTGCGGGAGAGTAAATAAAACAGTGGGCCAAACGAGCCTGTCGTTAGGGTGGCAACCATCCAAGGCCACGGGTTGCGACCAATTGCTTTAGCATCCCGCCACATCCAAACCATAACCAAGCTTAGGGCAATTACCAGGTCGGCTAAAACTTGACCCTCTCCAAAACTCTGAAAGTGGGGTGCGAGGATGCCCCAATAGCCAGACTGCCAAAGCGCTACGGCGCTCAGTGCCCCAAACAAAATAAGGGTAAAGACAATCAAACTGCGTTGCATAACTGAACCTCTTTAAGGTTGGCATGTTCAGTATTGAGCCTCTACGTTATAGAATCAATTACCTCCAAGGTAATAAAACTAGCGATCGCTGTGGTTGATTTTGACGATGGATAGGTCTGCTCAAACCTTGACTGGTACCTTGCGCCAGGTGCGCAAAGCCCAGCGGCTTAGTCAGCTAGAGCTGTCGTTGCGCTTGGGGGTGTCGCAGCGGCACGTGAGTTTTGTGGAAAGTGGCCGCGCCAAACCCAGCCGCGAGCTGCTGTTAGCCTGGCTACAAGAGCTAGACGCTCCGCTAGTGGTGCGCAATGAGGTCATGTTGCAGGCGGGCTATGCGCCGGTTTACTCTGCTGCGCTCCTAGATGACCCGGCGCTACAGCAGATAAACTCAGCGCTAGAGCAACTGTTGTGTGCCCACGACCCGATGCCCGCCTTAGTTATCGACGAGCACTGGAATTTGCTGCGGCTAAATCGAGGTGGTCAATGGCTGGCCGCTACATTGATGCCAGGGGCGACTGACGTACCAGACAACGCACCGATTAATTTGCTGGATTTGTTGTCTCACCCAGAGGGCTTTGCCAAACCAATCGTCAATTTAGAGGAGGTTGGCCCCACACTGCTGGCTCACCTGCGACATGAGGCTTCTGGGCAGCCTGCGCTAACACCCAAGGTAGACGATTTTGAAGCCATGCTGCACCATCGTCTTGGCGGGCAAAAGCTGCATACGAGTTGGTCGCGCCCCACAGCTCCAGTATTGACAACACGCTATGCCACTGAATATGGCGAACTCGCGTTTTTTAGTATGTTTACAACCTTTGGCACACCCCAAGACATTACGCTGGCCTCGTTGCGGGTCGAGCATTTGTTTGCCGCCGACGAGGCCACCCATGCGGTGCTCAAAGCGCAGGTTCAATAGGTATTTTTGGTGAGTTGCTTAGAAAAATGTGGGGCACGTTCACATTCTTCTAAAGGTAATAATTAACCAAGAAAAAATTCTTGCGATCAAGGTTAGGGCTGAGCAGTCAACCAGGCCATCGCTTCCCGAGAAATATCAGCCGGAACCGTGTGCCCGCCGTTAAATTCTTGATAGCGGGTGTTGTAGTGCGCCTGCTGCAATTGCGAGACGATTCTACGGCTGCACCTGTCAATTGGCAGCACTGGGTCTTGGGTGCCGTGGGAGATGAAGATATGGGGTTCTCCTCGCTGGGTTGCGGGAGCCATAAAACCAGGGGAAAAGGCGATCGCATGGGTAAATAAATCCCCGTTGGTAATGCCCACCGAGAGGGCATAGGAAGCCCCATCGGAAAAACCTGCGATCGCAACTCGGCTCAGATCTATTGCGTAGCGGCTAAAGGTTTGGGCCAGCGCCCGATCCATCGCAGCAATATCGGGGCCGTAGTCACCGACAATCACATCCCAGGTGCGACCCCGTGACTCCACAGCTAGGAGTAGCAGCCCGTAGGTATCGGCCAGCCCTGCCAAAATTCTGAGCGCCCCTTCCGCATCGCCGCCTGCACCATGGAGCATCAGCACCAACGGCACCGGGGTATTGAGCTGATAGCCTTTAGGCACATAGATGAGTCCATCTCGCTGGCTTTCCAAACCTAGGGGATGTAAGCCGCTAGCTGCGCCTGCTTCAGTTGGCAGTTTGGGACGAGCAAGGAGATGGCCTATTTCCTGTTGAGTGCTTTTCACGGGCTGTGTACTTCCTGAGATCAGATCGGTTGTGCAGGCCGCTAGTGCAGCAACAGCGCCCATAAATCCTCCCTTGAGGAGCCTTCGCCGCGTTAGGGTTAAGGGACTGTTTATCACTTCCCTTAGCACTCCTCTTGGACGACCAAAAGATGATGTTGAAGGATAGAAACAGTCTAAAAAGATGCCCGTAGTGACGGCCTCTTACTAACAGCCTTTTAAGGCTAGAAACCCCTCTACCTAACGGAATATCTGACATCCAAGCTATGTTCACTAAATGATTGCCTATTGCCTAAAAAATGAAAAGTTGGCACCCTTCAAATCGTCTTACTCGCCGCCCTAAGGGTTCACCATTATTTTCAAATCCAATGCTACTGCCACAACAGCAATCACAATCAGCCATAAAAAGAGGCCAAGGTTTAATACCCTGACCTCTTTTTATGTCTTACCCTTCAAACAAGGGTTAACCCACTCGTTCTAGCGCGTTCTAGCAATCGTAGTAGAGGGCTAGTTCGTAGGGGTGGGGGCGCAGGCGCATGGGGTTGACTTCGTTGTCGAGCTTGTACTCGATCCAGTTGCTGATGAAGTCTTCGGTGAAGACGCCAGTGCTGGTCAAGAAACTGTGGTCGGCTTCGAGAGCCTTGAGGGCATCGAGCAGCGAGCCGGGGGTCGAGGGAATCTTCGCCAGCTCTTCGGGGCTGAGGTCGTAGATGTCCACATCCAACGGGTCGCCGGGGTCGATCTGGTTTTTGATGCCGTCGATACCAGCGCAAAGCATCGCTGCAAAAGCCAGGTAGGGGTTTGAGGTAGCATCGGGGCAGCGGAACTCTAGGCGCTTAGCCTTGGGGTTATCGCCGGAGAGGGGAATGCGCACCGAAGCCGAGCGGTTGCCCTGGGAGTAGGCCAGGTTCACCGGCGCTTCAAAGCCCGGTACCAGACGCTTGTAAGAGTTAGTGGTGGGGTTGGTCAGCGCCAGCAGGGCGGGGGCGTGCTTGAGAATGCCACCGATGTACCACAGGGCCATTTGGCTCAGCCCGGCGTAGCGATCGCCTGCAAACAGAGGCTCACCGTTGTTCCAGATTGACTGGTGGGTGTGCATGCCAGAGCCGTTGTCGTTAAACAGCGGTTTGGGCATGAAGGTGACGGTCTTGCCCCACTTCTTGGCGACGTTCTTGATGCAGTACTTGTAGATCATCAACCAGTCGGCAGCCTCAATCAGCCGCCCAAAGCGAATGCCCAGCTCGCACTGACCGCCGGTAGCCACTTCGTGGTGGTGCTTCTCGATCGGTACACCTAGCTTGGCCATGGTCAGCAGCATTTCGCTGCGCATATCCTGGGAGGTGTCGGTGGGGGCGACGGGGAAGTAGCCCTCTTTGTAGCGGGGTTTGTAGCCGAGGTTGCCGCCCACTTCTTCGCGACCCGTGTTCCAGCGACCCTCGACGCTATCGACGTAGTAGTAAGCCGAATGCTCGTTTTGGTCGAAGCGCACATCATCAAAGATGAAGAACTCAGCTTCAGGACCAAAGAAGGCGGTGTCGCCCAGACCAGTGGACTTGAGGTACTCGATCGCCTTGGTGGCGATCGCCCGAGGGCAGCGAGCATAAAGCTCGCCGGTGCGGGGCTCTTTGATGGTGCAGATCATGCTCAGGGTCGGCTCCGCCATGAAGGGGTCGATCCAGGCAGTGTCAGGATCGGGCACCATCATCATGTCTGACTCGTTGATGGCCTTCCAACCCCGAATGCTGGAGCCATCGAAAGCTACCCCATCGGTAAAGCTGCTCTCGTCAATCTGGCTCTTGTGTAGAGTGAGGTGCTGCCAGATACCCGGCATGTCAATAAACTTCAGATCAATCAATTCAATGCCGTCATCCTCAATCCACTTCAGGATGTCTGCTGGGGTTGCCATGAACTACTCCTTAGCCTCTTTAGCGTTCAAACGTGGGGAAACCGATTTAACTCGTCGTAGATGATGCCCTGGCTCCGTCCCAAATCCCCTGCCAAATCGGCAAGGCTGCAACAGGCAAGCCCTATACAACACCGGTTTATGGGCACGGGCACTCTGATCCTGTTGGTTCCACAGGTATCAACTCATCAGAATCATCCTAGGGAGAGGGGTTGGCCGGTTTTGTATCACCCAATACTTTTTGTCAGGGAAAGCCAACAAAAGCTCCAGGGCAGACCATGATGTTTTGTAACAATTCGCTCATAAAGCCCCGCCTCTGACGGGCTTGGGCAACCCAGGGGTTGAGCCCCCGTGGTAAACTTCTTCGAAGATAAAACCTGGCATTTATCAGGGTTTTGGCCCTTGGGGTTAGAGCCTTTAGCCAGAGACGGGCAGCCTGCGCCTGCCACCATTTATAAAATGCTGTTTGCCAAGTGAGAGTTGGGAGAAACCACCTATGCGGGACGCTGTCACCACGCTAATCAAGACCTACGACAACACTGGACGCTATCTCGATAGCAGCGCCCTCGACTCTATTAAGTCCTACTTTGACAGCGGTCTCGATCGCATCAAGGCGGCGGCAATTATCAGCTCTAACGCCGCTGGCATTGTCAAAGAAGCAGGCGTCACCCTGTTTGCCCAAGTCCCCGAGCTGATTCGCCCTGGCGGCAATGCCTACACCACCCGCCGCTACGCCGCCTGCCTGCGCGATATGGACTACTACCTGCGCTACAGCAGCTATGCGCTAGTGGCCGGCAACCCCGACGTGCTCGACGAGCGAGTGCTGACCGGGCTGCGCGAAACCTACAACTCTCTAGGCGTGCCCATTGCCCCTACGGTGATCGGCATTCAGCTGATGAAAGACATCGTGAAAGCCAAGGTACAGGAAGCGGGCGTAGCCGATCCCTCTGTGGTCGACTATCCCTTCGACTACATCACCCGTTCGATCAGCGAGACCAGCATCTAGGCGAGATTTGAGGAATGGTGTAGCGAACGGCTGCTTCGTGACGACCCTTCCCCTAGCTCTGGGTATAGACTTTGGCACCTCTGGGGTGCGTGCCGCTGTGGTCAATCCACAGCGGCATTTATGCTGGCAATATCGCCAGGGCTACCCCGACTTGCCCGCCCCAGAGTGCTGGCGGCAGGGGCTCTTTGCCCTGCTAGCGACGCTGCCGAGGGCGATCGCCCCCCAGATCGGTCGAGTGGCGATCGACGGCACCTCAGCCACCGTGCTGCTGTGCAACCAAGCCGGGGAATCGCTGACGCCGCCCCTGCTCTACAACCATCCCTGTAGAGAATCCCTAGACACTGTCAAAGCCCTGGCCCCTGCCCAGAGCCCCGCTGCCAGCGCCACGTCGAGCTTGGCCAAGCTGGTGTGGTGGCACCAAACGTTGCCCGCCTCAACCTGGAATCAAGCGACCTATCTGCTGCACCAGGCCGACTGGCTCAGCGCCCAGCTCCACGGTCAGTGGGGGCTGAGTGACTACCACAACAGCCTCAAGCTGGGCTATGACGTGGGTGCTTTAAACTACCCCACTTCGATGCAGGGGCAGCCTTGGAGCCGAGTACTGCCGCAAGTGCTAGCGCCGGGCGAATGGGTGGGATGCGTGACGGAAAGCGTGGCCCAACGGTTTGGCCTATCTCCTCAGTGTCAAATAGTCGCAGGCACCACCGACAGCATTGCGGCCTTTTTGGCCAGCGGTGCTAGCGCCTCGGGCGATGGGGTCACCTCTCTGGGCTCAACCTTGGCCATCAAGCTGCTCAGCGACCAGCGTGTCGATGTGGGTGACTACGGCATCTACAGCCATCGGCTGGGCAACCACTGGCTGGTGGGCGGTGCCTCCAACAGCGGCGGTGCCGTGCTCGAAAAATTCTTTGACCGAGAGGCGTTAGCCACCCTGAGCCAGCGCATCGATCCCGCCGTGCCCACGGAGCTAGACTATTACCCCCTGGTACAGCCGGGGGAGCGCTTTCCCATCAATGACCCCACCCTGGCTCCGCGGCTCTGGCCCCGCCCAGAGGATGACAGCGCGTTTTTGCACGGTCTGCTGATGGGCATCGCTCGCATTGAGCAGCGCGGGTATGAGTTGCTCACCCAGCATGGGGCATCACCCCTGCGGCAAATTTTTACGGCTGGGGGCGGTGCCGCTAACGAGACCTGGCGGCAGCTGCGAGCTACCCTGCTGCCGGTGCCCATTAAAAACGCCGCCTCAGTAGAGGCGGCGGTCGGCAGTGCCTATTTAGCGCTTGGCTGGCTGGGGGATGCCGTTAAGTGATTCTTGAAGCAAATGAAGGCGCGATCGCGCCCTCTCACCAGCCGCTCGGCTATGAATTAAGCTTATTGTCCCGGCGATATTGCAGGTAAGCCGCAACGAAAAGCCCGGCCAGGGTGACAGGAATAAACCCTAAAACGATGCCACTTAGCAAAGGCTCAACCACAGCAATAACTCCTTGTCTCAACAAAAGTCTATAGTCTAACCATAACACTAATCAGAGCCCGGACTTAGGCCCTGGCGATGTTGTCGGCAGACCTCAACTAGGGCTTGCGCGACCTCTGGACAACCACCCCAGTGCAGGTGCAGGTATGAAGCATGAATACGCTGCGGTGCCCAGCCCTCGGTGGCGTGGCGCTGGGTTGCTCCGTAGCGCTTGAGTTGGTACAGAGGCGTGGGGGAGGGCGTTTCTGTTTCAGAGCGGTGAAACTCGTGCCCCCAAACGGTTTGACCAGCCTGTAAGAGTAAACTGCTCTGTTCCGCTAGGGCGTGACGGTAGCCCAGGGTGAGTCGTCCGGTCATGCGCACGCTGGTGGGCAGCACGCCGACCATAGGCCAGGCATTGTCGTCTAGATCGACCAGGGTAGTGGCTAAATACATCAGCCCGCCGCATTCGGCATAAACGGGTAAGCCTTGATGGATGAGCGCCTTAAGCGTTGACCGCAGGCCCTGATTGGCAGCTAGCTCGGCGGCAAACATTTCGGGAAAGCCGCCGCCAAAGTACAACCCATCAACATCGGCAGGAGGATGGGCATCCCGTAGCGGGCTCCAGGGAATAATCTCAGCCCCCAAAGCAGTGAGAATGTCGAGGTTGTCGGGGTAATAGAAGCTGAAGGCGGGGTCTTGGGCGATCGCGATGCGGGGTGAAGGGGGTAGGGGAGTTGGGGGGTGGGGGAGTGAGAGGGAGTAGGGAAGGTGGGAGAGTTGGGGGGCGGAGTTGGCAGTTAGAAGGGGGGTGAGGGCATGCCAGTCGAAGCAGGTGTGGCCGAGGTGGGCGAGGCGATCGAGAATGTCGGGGAGCTGGGGGAGTTCGGCGGTGGGCACTAGGCCCAGGTGGCGATCGGGGAGGGCGATCGCATCCTGTCTCCGCAGCACTCCCAGGATAGGGAGATCGATACTTGATAGAGCCTCTTTAAGCAGGTCGAGGTGGCGATCGCTACCCACCCGGTTTAACACCACCCCGGCAAGCTTCACTCGCGGATCGAGACTGCGGTAGCCGTGAAGAATCGCCAGCACCGATCGCGACAGCCGACTACAATCGACCACCAGCAGCACCGGCAGGTTCAGCAGACGGGCGATATGGGCGGTGCTGGCGACATCCGAGAGCCCAGAGGCGCCGTCAAACAGGCCCATGACCCCTTCGACCAGGGCAAAATCGGCCCCCTGGCAGCGGTGGGCAAAGCAGTGCTGCACGTAGGTTTCTGAGGTCAAAATTGGGTCGAGGTTGTAGCAGGGTCGCCCCGTCGCCTGCCGGTGAAACATTGGGTCGATGTAGTCTGGCCCCACCTTAAATGACTGCACGCGGGGCGACTTTTGCGCCAGGGCCGCCAGTAGCGCTAGGGTGACGGTGGTCTTACCTACGCCGCTGCGCTCGCCCGCGATCACCAGGCCGCCGGGGCTAGCCGCTGTGTTCAAGACCCTGCCCTCATAGTTAGCTTCCTACTGTTAAATCTGTGCCAACCATCCTATCGAGGGACGGGTATCGACGGTGGCGGTTGGGTAGCCTGGGAATACCTACGGTACGAGATAGCCCAACGCGATGACAACTCCTTCGCTACTGGAGCAGGCCAAGGATGGGGATGCGGCGGCGATCGCCGCCCTGCTCACCCACGCCCTCAAGCCTAAAGGCATTACCGTGCGGGGCGATCGCCAGAGCTACTGTTTGCAGCTGTGGTTTAGCGGCAGCCCCGCCCCACCCCAAGCGGCAACGGTGGCCTACGTCCGCCGCACCATGGAAAAATTGC
This sequence comes from Nodosilinea sp. FACHB-131, assembly GCF_014695395.1. GTDB lineage: Bacteria > Cyanobacteriota > Cyanobacteriia > Phormidesmidales > Phormidesmidaceae > Nodosilinea. The sequence goes on along the minus strand of NZ_JACJOF010000008.1, from coordinate 39,965 downwards.
AGCCCTCTGTTATCGGTATTGTGCAACTCTACGGCACCCAAACAGGCTCAGCCTCGCCTGTTTGGAGTGAGGAATTTTCCCTACTCTCGCTGTCCTCAGAGGCCTCTCTGTCTGACGAGTCACAGTCTTATGAGACGTTAACCTCTACAACTGATGGGGGCAGAGCTGCTAGCCCGGCACCCCAACCGAGTTCCTTCACGGCTGCCCCAGTGCCGGTAGCAGTGGTGCGCGCCTACGAGGAACTGGGGCTATCGTTAGGAGACCCGTTGCCCCAGGTAGAGTCGGTGTATTTCAAGCGGCGGGCAGAGCTGCTCCGACGGGGCGATCGCGCTGCCCTAGAACCCCTCAAGTGGGCCTTCACCACCCTCAAGACTCATCTAGAGCAGAGTGCTGTCGCTGAGGTCGATCCCGCTAGCACCGCTTTGCTAGAGGCAGCCGCCACTACAAATCTGGGGCCGGGGCGGCGATCGCAACCTCGACAGACCGAGCCCCACCCTGACCCAGCAGCAGACGATACCGATTTGCTGTCATTTCAAAATCGCTACAGCAACGGGCTGATCTTCCCCGGCCTAATGCTGCTGGGGATGCTGATGAACGCTATGCCCATCGTGAATGCGCTGCTGTTCGGCATCAAGATTTGGCTGCATGAGTTTGGTCACGCCACCGTCGCCTGGCTGTCGGGGAGGCAGGCGTTGCCCCTACCCATCGGCTGGACGAGCTACAATCCCCAGCGATCGCTTTTGGTTTACCTCGCCATTCTGGTGTTGCTGGGTCTGCTGTTTTGGGCTGGACGCCGCGAGGGTCAGCGCTGGCCCATGGTGCTAGCCGCAGTGCTGGCCGTAGTGCAGTTTTATATGACCTGGCTGCTGCCCGCCGATCGCTTTGAGATGCTGATGGCCTTTGGCGGCGTGGGGGGCGAAATTTATCTGTCCGCCCTGCTGATGATGGGATTCTACTTCCCCCTGCCCAACTACTTTCGGTGGGATTTTTATCGCTTTCCGGTGGTGCTGGGGGCGGCCTTTTGCTTTTGGGGTCAGGTGTGGCTGTGGCAGCAAGTTCCTAAGGGCAAAGCCTCAATTCCCTTTGGCAGCCTGTGGGGCGAAGCCGAGCACGGCGACATGAACCAGCTGATCGACATTCATGGCTGGATGCCGGGCGATATCATCGGCACCTACGGCACCCTGACCCACCTCTGCCTACTGGGAATTATTGGGGTCTACGGATACACCCTCTTTCGCCAGCACCGCGAGATTTTTGTTGCTCTTGGGCGGCAGTGGTTGCCCTAGCGATGCCACTCGGTGACGCCGCCCGGCTTGTCGATCAAAGTAATGCCCTCGGCCTGGAGTAGGTCGCGGATGCGATCGCCCTCGGCAAAGTCCTTCGCCGCTCTGGCCTCGCGCCGCTGGGTCAGCAGCGCCTCAACCTCGGCATCCGATAGCCCGCCTTCGGTGGATACCTCGACCCCAGGCCGAGCTTCTAACCCCAGCACCTGAGCTAGGCACACCAGGGTTTGCCACTGCTGGCGGAGAACATCGCTAGGGGTGTCGGCTTCGCCCGTGTGGGTGATCAGATTCCCTGCGCGGCGCAGGTCTTTGGCCAGGTCAAACAGCACCGCCAGTCCCCCAGCGGTGTTGAAGTCATCGTCCATCGCGGCTTGGAAGGTTTGTACCGGATCACTCTCCCGGTCAATGCGCATGGCTGCTGGATCACCAAAGGCGGAGTCTTCAACATCGACCCAGCCAAGCTTGGCCCCATACTGGTAGCCAAACAGCAACCCGTCCAGGAGCGTGCCCCAACTCGTTTGAGCAGCGGCGATCGCCTCATCAGTAAAATCCACCGGCTTGCGGTAGCTGCCCTGGAGCAAAAACAGCCGCACTGCCATCGGGTCTGGGGCATTAGGCGCATCCAGCAAATCTCGAATGGTAGTGAAGTTGCCGAGGGATTTTGACATTTTCTCGCCGCCCACGTTCACCATGCCGTTGTGCATCCAGTAGCGCGACAGGGGATGGCCAGTGGCCGCCTCCGACTGGGCGATCTCATTCTCGTGGTGGGGAAACACCAGATCGCTACCGCCCACGTGGATATCAATGGTGTCGCCGAGGCGATCACGAATCATCGCCGAGCACTCAATGTGCCAGCCCGGTCGCCCCGGCCCCCAAGGCGACTCCCAAAAAGGTTCACCTTCTTTAGCACCCTTCCACAGGGCAAAATCGAAGGGGTCTTGCTTGGTGGCATCTTCCCCCGTTACCCGACCGCTAGCTCCGGCCTGCATATCATCGAGATTGCGACCCGAGAGCTTGCCATAGCCCTCAAATTTACGCACTGAGTAATACACGTCGCCATTGGCGGGGTAGGCGTAGCCCTTCTGCTCTAGCTCGCCAATCAGCCGCTGAATGCCGTCTAAGGTTTGGGTGGCGTAGGTATACTCGTCGGCCTCCACCACGTTGAGGCGGGCAATATCCTCTAGGTATGCCTGGGTATAGCGCTCCGCCACCGTCTGCATAGAAGACTCTTCTGACTTGGCGCGGTTGAGGATTTTGTCGTCAATGTCAGTAAAGTTTTGCACGTAGTGGACGGCGTAGCCCCGCCACAGCAGGTAGCGTCGCACTGTATCCCACGCCACGTAGCAGCGGGCGTGGCCTAGGTGCGAATAGTCATATACCGTGACGCCGCAGCAGTAAATTTTCACCCGGCCCGGCTCTAGGGTTTCAAAGGGTTCCTTCTTACGGGTCAGAGTGTTGTAGAGAACAATGCTCATGGCAGGGCGAGGCAACAGCGCAGAATGCCCAGTATATAAGTTATAAAGGCGCTAACAGAACGATTCAACACTGAAACCGCCCTGGGTGCAATGCAGCACTCAGGTGTTGCAGATCGCTAGACTAGCTCATCACAGAGCTTAGATTCAAAATTGCTCGCTCTCACCGCAGCACCTCTGTCAGAGTTTTCACGACGGTGCTGCTCTTCCAGTAGCCGCTGTGGGCATCGCCACCCCACAGCAAGGGCAGCCGCCCCCAGGTAATGGGCAAGCCGTGGTGCTCGGTGACGACATCTCGCAGATGCACGTAGAGCTGAGCATTGCCCATCAGTCGGGGCATTAGCCCCTGTAGGGGGTAGGCAATCGGGTCGCCGGGGTGCATGTAGTTATACCAGGGCAGCGCTTTTTTGCCGCGCTGGTGGTACAGGGTTTGCAGCATGGCTCGCAAATCCTTCGTCAAGTCATGGGTGCTATCGCCGGTCACCGACAGGAGGCTAAACAGTGCGATCGGCGACCCCAGGGTGTGCACGCTGGAAATATGTATTCCCCGCCCCGGCTCCTGGCCCAAACCAAACAGGGTATTGCGCAGCTGGGTTACCGTTTGCCGAGTCTGGCGAGTGCTAGCGTCTTTGTCCAAACTGGGGTCATCCCAACGGGTGGCAAACAGCAGGTCGAAGAGAATGACGCTGCCCAGGCTGTGGGTGACTATGTGGAGGCGATCGCCACCGCTCGGCTCCGCCCCTTGCAGTATCGGCAAAGCGATTTGCTGAAACCGCTGCACCACCTGAGCCCCCACGTGGCGGCTGAGGTATAGGGCCGCATCGCCCGCAAACTCAACCACCTCTCTAATACGAAAGTCGGTCAGCCACAGGTTGCGCCACTGGGGAGAGGCTTCAAGCCCCTGGCGCAAGTTAGCCTGGGGCTGCACATTCAAATCACCCCAAAACACGACGATAGGTTTAATTGTGCGTCCGTTGTTGCCAATGCTGCGCTGCACGTTCTGGAGCAGTTCCTGGGTAGTGCGGTTAAACTCCTCCGGCTGACGCTGCTTGACGCCGTGGACGAATAAAACATAGTCGGTGGCCATAGCAATGTTCTCCAAGGCAATGGGCAATACAGCTCACCTGCACAGCACCACCAGGTCGCAGGCATCGCTCTAAAACTACAAGAGTTGCGGCAACATTCCAGAAGATTACCGCTGGCAGAATGCAGGATACCTGTAGGCTGGGGGATTGGTTTGACCCAAGTCAACCTGTAAACTCAGATACGTAGAATTTGATTTGAACACATTGGGAGCCATGGTTAGTCGATCCAGCCTGTGTCGGATAGTTGTAGCCACGCTGATGGTGCTAACCCTTTGCCTCAGCTGGGTGGGCCCGGCCCAGGCCACCAGCTACGATCGCCAAAACCTGAGAAAGACTGACTGGTCTAACCAAGACCTGCGCGACAACAACTACACCCGCGCCGACATGGCCGATGCCGACATGAGCCACGCCAACCTGCGCGGGGTTCGCCTGTTTGACACCACCCTGGCCCGCGCCAACATGGAAGGAGCCGATATGACCGGAGCCACCCTAGATGGGGCCCGTTTCTTTCAGGCCAACCTCACCAACGCCATTCTGGAAGGGGCCTACGCCTTTGGCACCGACTTTCGCGAAGCGATTATCGATGGAGCCGACTTTACCGATGTGCTCCTCGACCCCAAGGTCAACAAAATGCTCTGCGATGTGGCCAAGGGCACTAATCCAGTCACGAAACGCAACACCCGCGATACTCTCTACTGCTCGTAGGTTTAGATCAGTTCCCGTTGGGAGGGATCCTTTAACGCGATCGCCTATAGCTAAAACTGGGACGGCAAACTAGCCTATAGCGATCGCCTGACTACTGATGAAGATGTCCTAACCTTCGTGGCAACAGCTATGAGGTAACCAATCAGAAAAAACCCCTACGCTGAACTCAGCGCAGGGGCTAAAGGCACGAACTTTAGGCGGTTAGGATCCCCTACGCCGCAACCGGCTCAGCCGAGTTGATCGTAATGACCAAGTCGTTAAAGTCATTATCAGACAGGTCTTCGAAGCCCCAAACGTTGCCGTTGCGTTGAATGCGAGACTCACCGATCGTGGCCAGATTATTGATGTCACCATCCACCAGCAGCACAGGGGCGTAGTAAGTACCGCCAGGCAGGGTCAGTTTGACACTGTCAGTCACCAGGTTGTCGACAAATAGCTCGGCATCGAGCAGGTTGGCGGCAACAGCTGTCTCATAACCAGCATCACCGGCCACAAGGCCATCCACGCGGCCCTGGGCATCGGTTTCGTAGAACCTCAGCACGTTATCGAAGGTTGCTTCACGGGTCACAGTAATATCAACGACGACATCGCCGTCGATACCAGTCAGATCAACCAGCTCAGCCACAGGTGGCTCAAACGCCTCATCCCCAAACAACGTGCGATACATCATCTCGTAAATGAAGGTGTTGTCTAGGGTAGAGGGCAGCAGGTCGGCATTAAGACCATAAGCTTTAGACACAATGCTGCCGGGAAAGTCGGGGGTGCCCACCCAAGCCACACCGAAGTTGCCCATCGGGCCATCAATGCTGTCGGTAGCCGCAAACGAATCCCAGGGGAACTCGGCACTGCCGGTGCTGCCGGTAGCGCCATCGAGGAAGACCGGGGTACCGGCTTCAGTGGTGGGGTTGGCGTAGATAAATGGGACCTCAGCTTCCTCTGCACCCAGAGCCGGCCCTGAGACAGGGTTACCTGAGGGGCGGGTGTAGGGGGCAAACTGGAACACCTGCAGACCGCCGGCATCGCTATCAGCAGCGGTGACGACCAGGGTGTTGGGGTCAACGTTATCGACGTAGTCCATGGCGACACCAATGGCGGCATCGGCTCGGCGTACGGCTTCGATCGTGCCTGCCGCATTGTTGCTGTTGGCAAAGTTGTCGGTGCCCTCTTCTTCCAACACCACGAAAAAGCCATCGGGATCGTTGGAGACCAGCTTGAGGGTGGCGTCCAGCATTTCGGCAACAGTGGGAGCGGTCGCTACGTAGAGGGGCAGGGGAGAGTCTGTATTCAGCCTTAGGTCCTCTTCGGTGGTAGCGTCAAAGGTGGCATCGGCAGCAAAGACACCCAGCAGCTTTTCAGGAGGGTTGTTGCCATTGACCACCGCGTTCATCTGGTCTTCGGTGTAGACCACGGTGTAGCCCAAGGATTCTGCCAGTTCAATTAGGTTGGTCTCAGGGCGACGCTCGGGCCGGGTTTCAGCGGCATCGATTTCGGCGGTGACGTGGAAGCCAGTGGTGCCGACGGGCAGCATGTATAGCTCACCACCGCCCAGGATGACGTTGGTGCCAGAGCGAATGGTCTGCTCGATGATTTCGGCGTATTTGTCGCGGGCGCGGATGTCGTCGCCGTCACGGTTGGTGGTAGCGGCAGCAAAGGCAGCAGTGCCCGGTTCGGCCATTTGACCCGACTGAATTAGCGCGGTGGCTTTGCCCGCCTCGATCGCCTCTTCTAGAATGGTTTTGCCCACGTTGCCCGAGGCCGGCACCACAACAGAGTTGTCTTCTTCTAAACCAAAGGACTCGTTGAAGACCTTCACCCCATTGGCGTGGGTGACGGCCCCAGCGTTGGAGGTGCCAGTCAGCTGGTTTTCCATGTGGCCCAGGTAGACCCCGGCGTTAGACATTTTGTCCCAGTTGAGGCGACCGTCTGGCCCCTGGTCGATGTTGCGCAGCGCCATGTAGTGGGAGGGGCTGGTGCCGTCGGGGTGAATGAAGATGACGTTGCCAGTCTCAGCGGTGGGAGCAGGCGCCACCTTAGTTTGGTCAGGGATGCGAGACTCAAGTTCTACATCGAACAGAGTTTCGTACATCAGCTCGTAGATGCCGGTGTTGTCGACGGTGGCGGGTAGCTTGTCGGCATTGAGACCTTCGGCCTTAGAGACAATCGAGCCCGAGAAGTCAGGGGTACCGGCCCAGCCCACCGCAAAGTCAAAGACGTCGCCATCGGCATCAGGAGCAGCCACAAAGGGCAAGGTGCCCACGCCGCCCACACCGTCGAGGGGTACCGGACGATCTTCGAGGGTGGGGTTGTTGTTGATGGTGCCTACGGGCTCAGCGGGGTCCACGTCAGTGACCTGTAACCCACCGGCATCGCTGTCGGCAGCGGTGATGATCAGGGTGTTTTCATAGCGGCTGAGAAAGTCTTGGGCCACGCCGATCGCCGCATCGGCCCGCCGCACTCCCTCAATGGTGCCAGCAGCGTTGTTGTTGTTGCCAAAGTTATCAGAGCCTTCTTCTTCGACGATCGCGATCGAGCCATTTTCAAAATTGGGATGGGCCTCCATCAGCTGCTGGGTGACCTCCAGCATTTCGGCGAGAGTAGGTGCAGTCTCCAGGTAGAGAGGCAGGCCAGCCTCAGCCAGCACTTCCTCGGGGCGATCGTTGAAGGTGTGAACGGGCGCGAAAACCCCCAGCACCTTTTGGGGCGTTGCCGACTGCTCCAGCAGGGCATAGAGCTCATCGCGGGTATAGACCACGGTGTAGCCCAGGGATTCAGCTAGCTCAATCAGGTTTTCAGAGGGACGACGAACGGAGTCGCTGGCGATCGCATTGTATTCTTCAGCGGTGCCGTGAAAGCCATCAGTGCCCACCGGCAGGAGCGTAACTTCGCCCCCAGCTAGAATAAAATCGACTCCTGATTCAATCACCTGACGAGCGATCTCAGCGGTTTGGCCCCGAGGCACAACCGTTCTGCCATCGACCTCAACATTGCCGGTCTTAGCCACAAAGGCCGCCGTGCCCGGTTCGAAGATCGCCCCAGACTGCACTAGCGCGGTAACCTTGCCAGCGTCGATCGCCTCTTCAACAATGGTTTTACCCGTGTTGCCCGATAGCGGCGTAATCTGCGAGCCATCTTGCTCTAGACCAAAGGATTCGGCATACACCTTAGCCCCAGTGGCGTGGGTGACAGCACCCGCATTAGAGGTGCCGCCGAGCTGGTCTTCCATATGCCCCAGGTAAACCCCGGCATGGTCCAGGTTGTCCCAATTCAGGCGGCCATCGGGGCCTAGGTCGGCAAATCGCGCGGCGGCGTAGTGAGATGGGCTAGCTCCGTCAGGATGGATGAAGATAACGTGGTTATTAGCCATTGGTATGCTTCCTTACAGATTGTGTCTCTAAAACCGGGCAAGCTCTACGCAGCAACCTTTCATCTCGCCTAGCCCAGTCCGATCGCTGCCAACCCTGGCAAAGCGAACTAAAGCAGGCCACACGGGTTGTAACCGTGCGACGTCTCATTGATTGAGCTGATACGTCAGGATTGAGACAGGGTTAGAGCGGGGCAACTCCCCTGATCGCGTTAGTGGAACTTAGGATTAAGCGTCGAAATCTGGTTACTGCTTGACCGCCGCTTGATAATCTCTCACAGGAACTTTAAAGACAGGCTGACATCGGGTTAACGGAGCCCCCGTAATTGGTTTAACCATTTCGGAGAATTCTTAACCGCGCGTTCCATCTCACTCCACCGACCTGTTCAAGTAGCTCTGTTAGGTCAATGGAGTGAGGTAGAACTGGCTTAGCCTCAAGCCACTTAGGCAACAACCTCAGTCGAGTTGATGGTGACGACTAGGTCGTTGAAGTCGAAGTCGTTTAGATCCTCGAAGCTCCAAACATTCCCGCTGCGCTCAATGCGAGACTGCCCTAGGGCCGCATCGTCGAGCGTCACCAGATTTTCAGGGCGGCCTTGAATCAACAACGCTGGTGCGTAGTAGGTGCCACCCGTCAGCAGGATGGATTGATTAACAACGCTGAGGTTATCAAGGGTTAATCCGTCTGCATCGAGCAGGTTAGTCGCAACCGCTGCCTCATAACCGGCTTCACCCGGTAGAAGCCCGTCCACAGCACCCCGAGCATCGGTCTCATAGAATTTCAGGATGTTGTCGTAGGTTGCTTCGCGGGTCAGAGTAACATTCACGGCAACATTGCCATCAAAGCCGGTGAGGTCAACTAGCTCCGTGACAGCGTCTCCAGACAATCCAGCGACACCCAAACGAGGATCGAGATTTAGAGGCTTATCAAGCTGAAGCTCGATGATTTCGTTGTTGTCAATCCCCGGAGGACGGCCCACCGAGAAGGGGTAGTTGTTGTCGTTGGCTACCAGGATGGTGTCTTCATCGAGCACCAAGACATCTTCAATGGTTTGGAAGGGGAAGTCAAAGGTGGTGCTGCCGTCACCGTTGAGATCGTTGGGGTCATCGATGTTCAACAGATCGACCAGCTCTTCTTTTTTGACAAAGCCTTCGCTGTTGAGCTGAGACAGGTCAATTTTGAAGATCTTCTTGAATGCTGCTGCTTCCCCCTGGTTGTTGTCCCGCTCAATCACGAGGAACTCGTTGGCATTGATGGGGGTGAAGTCACCGATCGCATTGCTAGCCGATTCCAACTGATACAGCCCTGCCAACCCTTCGAAAGAACTGCTGGCCACATCAAATTCATAGATGCGCAGGGAGCCAGCGGGGTCACCGACGACGGTGCCCTCTAGCATTGGGTATAGGGTAGTGCGATCGGGGCTAAAGGCCATACCCTCAAACCCACGTGAACCGCCCAGATTGGCCACCGCAGGCTCGTCAATAAAGGTGCTGCGAGCGGTGAAACCGGTGCCAGGGAAGTCGGTGAAGAAGCCGTCTACCCCTAGCTCAATGAACTGCTTATATTCATTGATGGGATTCCCTTCATAACTGTCGGGGAGGAAGAAGCTCTCATTTCGCAGCGTATAGAGGTGCACCAGCAGCCCAGCGTCATGAGCGTCGGCAATCAGGGTGGTGGGGGTGCCGGTGACGCGATCGCCATCACTGATCGACCCATCGCCATTCAGATCATCGGGCTGCCCGTTGCCATCGGCATCCACCGTGCTCAGCGGCACAATGCGCTGTTTGTTGGGGCCAATGCCAGCCGCGTACTCAGCAATTTCGGCCAGTCCGGCGGGGGTAGACAAGTCGGTGTAGGTGCGAGCATCGCCAGCGACCACAAAGTCGTAGGGCTGACCCGAACCACCAAACAGCTGCACCAGCGGAATGTCGATCTCGGCGGCGGGCATGATGGTGTCGTTCAGTGCCTTCAGGTTGCTCACCTCAAAGGACTGAATATAAACTCGGCTAGGGTCAGTGAAGCCCTCTGCCACCAGGGTTTTCACCAAGATTTCGCTAGTGTTGAAGCCCTGCTGATCAAAGAAGGTGGGGTGCTTGGTTTCGGGGTAGATGCCGATTTTGCGCCCGGTTTCAGCCTCGACCTCTTGCACCAGGTCAATCACCTCGGCCAGGGTGGGCACCTTCAAGCCATCGTTGTTGAATTCGGTACCCCGGATAGCCGGAATCCGTTCAATGGCGTTGAGCTGCTTGACCTCTGCTAGGGTAAAGTCTTCGGCAAACCAGCCGCCCCGCAGAACGCCGTCCAGGTTTTTCACTGTTAGGCGATCGGCAAATTCAGCGCGTAGGTAAACATCTGTGCTGGTGTCGCTGGTGTTGAGCACAGGGCTGCCGCTAGCGTCTAGCTGGATAGTGCCGTCAGGATTCAGCGCCACCACCCCTAGCATGGGCTCGTGGCGAGCGATCAGCACGCCGTCTTTGGTGACGACCAGGTCAGGCTCGATGAAGTCTGCCCCCTGGGCGATCGCTAGCTTATAAGCTTCCAGCGTGTGCTCGGGCCGCTCACCCGACGCACCCCGGTGACCAATCACGATGGGAGCATCACCTGTTAATGTGTCGAACTCTGTGGTGGCCAGCACCTCTGGGTTTTGGGGAGAGCGGACGAAGTCGCTAGTAATCTGGTCGCGCACCAGGTCACCCGTGCCAGGAAAGTCGGTAAAGTAGCCATCCACACCTAGGTTGATGAACTGCTCATATTCTTTATTGGGGTTGCCCTGATAATCGGCAGCTAGAAATCGCCCCTCGTTGCGGAAGGTGTAGGCATGGACAAACAGCCCTGCATCATGGGCATCGGGAATTAGCGTGGATGGGTCCGTGGTGGTTTTGTCGGCATCATTGACGGCACCATCGCCATTCACATCATCCGCTGCCCCGTCGCCATTGGCATTCACGCCTTTGACAGAGACGATCATCCGTTTCCAGGGGCCAATGCCGTCAGCATAGGTGGCAATTTCGGCCAGCCCTTCCGGTGTTTGCAGGTCGCCGTAGGTACGGGTGTCACCGTTGACGGCAAAGTCGTAGGGACGCGCGTTGACATCCTGATAGATGAGGGAACCATCCAGCGCCACATCGTAGGCATCCAAAAGCTGCACCAGAGGGATGTCAGTCTTGGTGTTCAGATCTTTTAGGTTAGAGACCTCAAAGGACTGGATAAAAACGCGGCTGGGGTCGGTGAAACCTGTTGCCTCTAAGGTCGCCAACAGCGGCTCCTCCAGCGACAGGCCCAGGTCATCGTGGTAGGTGGGGTGTTTGGTTTCAGGATAGATACCGATCTTCTTGCCGGTGTCAGCCTCAACCTGCTTGACCAGGTCAATCACCTCTTCGAAGGTTGGGATCTGGAATACGCCGTTAAACGCATCGGTGCGGTAGCCCTGGGGCATGATGGCGCGCAGGGTCTTGATTTCTTCTAGGGTAAAGTCGGAGGCAAAGAATTCGTTTTCGTAAGTGACGCCATCAATCACGCCACTGCGTTTGCGATCGGCAAATTCGGGGCGGTTAGCGACATCGGTAGTGCCGCCCAAAATCGGCTCGTGGCGAGCAATCAGCACGCCGTCTTTGGTCGCCACCAGGTCGGGCTCGATAAAGTCTGCGCCTCTGGTAATTGCCAGGCTGTAAGCCTCTAGCGTGTGCTCGGGCAGTTCGCCACTCGCGCCCCGGTGACCAATCACCAGGGGATCTTGACCATTTAAGGTGTCGAGGGTCTTAAGGTTGGGCGTCGCGATCGGAGCCTCTAACAGTTTGCCGGTGGCATCAAAGTGCAGCAAGTAGGGGCCAAACTCATCGCCAACCCAGATCTCACCATTGCCGTCAATCACAAAGGATTCCACATCAAAGTCGGCCCCGGTTAACTGCCGCTCAGAAGACTCTTTGTTCACAATGTCAAAGGGAATCAGGCAGTTGGGGTCGCTGAGCTGCACAAAAGACTGGATCTCAACACTGCGATCGCCCTCTTCTGCACCCGCCAGGCTAGGGTCAACCTGATAGATACGCAGCAGGTAGTCGGCGCTGTTGGTTTTGGCTCCAAAGCCATTGTCTGAGAGAAACCAGAAGGTTGAGCCATCGCCACCGGGGGCAAACTGAACGCCGCTAAAACCCTGGATCGGCTGACCATCAAACGGGCCAGTGCGACCATTACCGGTAACAGGTGCGCCAGTGCCATCGTTGCCGCCAGCTTCAGGGCCTTCGGCAAAGGTGTCAGCGGGCAGCGAGGCAAAGCCCGTCAGCTTTGCACTCTGGGTTGTATCTAAATCCATAGCTGTCAGGCTCTCCCAAGTGACTCGTTTCAATCTGTTCCAATAGGCATCAAAATCCCTTGCCGGAGCTGTTGACTCAGCAAATTATTTTCAACCCCAATTGTCAGGAAAGATGCTCTCACAAAAGCTCTGAAGCAAGATTAAGGGTGGGCTACCTTAGGGTTAATTTTGCTTGCCTCGCAGATTAAGAGATTAATTAAAAAGGGAATTTCTTGTAGACCTAATGACCCGCGGATCCTGTCTGTTTCCTTAAAAAGGAGAGTTATCTAGGCTCAAAACTCTTTTTTTACTGCAAATCTCACTGCGCTAGCAGAGGCCAACGTAGCCAAGTTTACGGATCGGTCGGCTTACCTTTAGTGGCGGGTTATTTAAAGGAAGACATTGGTCAACAAAGCTTGGTTTAAGCTTAGGAAAAATCCAAGTTAACCATCTGCGTAGTCGATAAGATATTGGAAGGCATATGCGATCGCATTTTCGCAAGCATTCTGCCCATTCAACTATTGAGAATGAGCCGTTTTTTGCCCCTGCCTTGGCCCATCTAACCTAAACGATTTATGCTAGTGCGCTAAAGATAGCGGCTTCAGCCTATGGGCAAATTTGGGACACCAGGCCAATTGCCGGTGCTAATACAGTAGCGATTCCGGCCTGCCAGCTTGGCTTGATATAGAGCGGCATCGGCAGCGGCCAGTAGCTCGCTGGGCAACTTCTCTTGGAGGGGTACGCAGCAGGCAATGCCAAAGCTCAAGGTGATGTGGTCAGCTACTGACGAAAACCCATGGGGCAACCGGGCTTGGGTAAACTGGTGCTGAATTCTAGTCGCCACTGCCATCGCTCCCACCAGCGTGGTTTTGGGCAATAGGATCACAAACTCTTCTCCACCATAGCGAGCTAGCACATCTCCAGGGCGCTGAATATGATCCTTCAACAGTTGGGCCACCTGCTGCAAACACCGGTCCCCGGCCGGGTGCCCGTAGTGGTCGTTGTAGGGCTTGAAATAATCCACATCACACATAATCAGTGCCAGAGAGGTGGTGGCCCGCTGGGCCCGCGTCCACTCCTGCATGAATACCTGATCGAAACAGCGTCGGTTGGCCACTTGGGTGAGGGCATCTGTAGTGGCAACCCGACTTAGCTCTCCGTTCGCCTGCTGTAATTGTTGAGTCAACTCTTGCAGCTGCATGTCTGCCCGCATCTGGGCATCGATGTCTTGAAACGCTCCAAAAAGGCGGATGCAAGTGCCATCGACAAACTCCGCCTGCCCCAGCGATCGCACCCAGCGCAGATTTCCCCTAGCGGTCACTACCTGTAGCTTCTCATCCCAGGGTTGCCCGGTGAGGCGCGCGTTTTCGATGGCAGCGGCCATGCGCTGACGGTTAGCGCCCGAAGGGTAAAAACTGAGCGCTGTCGCCAAGGTGGGCTCAAAGTCGGCATCTACCTCATGGATTTCTCGGGTAGTGGGGGTCCAGTGCACCAGGTTCTGTTGCAGATCGACTTCCCAGCCGCCAACGCGGGCTACGCTGTTGGTTTGCTCCAAAAAGACTTTGGTGCGCTCAAGCTCTTCTTCCATATGCTTGCGCTGGGTGATATCGCGCCCCTCTGGAATCAGCAGCACCACCTGACCTTGGTCATCTAAAACCGGCCGCAGGGAAAAATCGATGGTCATCATCTGCTGATTGGCCCCCTGTATTGTCACCTCATAGCGCACAAACTCACCTCGGCCAGCGGCCGCGATCGCCTGCTTGAGCTGCGCCTGGGTTTCAGGGGAAACATCCCACCAGCCCGTTTCCCATGCGGGGCGATTCACCACATCTTCTCGACTGAAGCCGCCAAAGGCTAGGGCGGTTTGATTAGCCTCTAGCAAAATACCTTCTGGCGTCAGCAGACCAATGAACTGATACATCTGGTCAAAAATTGCCTGAAAGCGCTGCTGACTCTCCCGTAAAGCCTTCTCTGCCGTTACTCGGTCAGAGACATCCCGCACCATCACCAGCGCCTTGTCCCCCTCCAAGGGCACGATCCGCGCCTCTTCGTAGTAGGGATGGCCGTCTACAGTAATGGTGTATTCGTAGATCTGCCGCTCGCCGGTGTCGAGCGCCTGCCGAATGAAGTGCAGCCGCTGATCGGCTAGCGCTTGAGGCAGCATTTCGTAGACTGACTGAGGGCGCTGAGTGTCAACGTCGCCGTAGAGGGTAATCTCGCCGCCAGAGATAAAGTCATAGCGTAGACCATAGCGATCGATGCGCATGAGCAGATCGGGAATCGCTGACAACATGGCCTGCTTTGTAGCCTCGCTCTCTTGCAGAGCCAGCGCCGTTTGCTTGCGCTCGGTGATGTCCTGCACGTAGCCCAAAAACCTGACTACTGCACCGTCGGTTCCATAGATGATCCGAGTAAATTCATCGATCCACCGATAGTCGCCGTTGGCATGGCGCAGCCGATATTCTGTGGCAAGGAAAGGTATTTGGGCCACCACAGCCGCGCTTACCTCAGCTTGTACCTTGTCGATATCGTCTGGGTGAATGAGTGAGGCGAAGGCTACACGGCCCTCCACGAGATCGCTCGGTTCATAGCCAAGCTGGGCCCGCACGTTTGGGGAGACATACTCCACAGGCCATTCATCGGTCGGCCCCCAGCGAATGACGACGGTGGGGCCATCAATGAACAGGCTACGCTCTTCTTCAAGGGCTTGCTCTATCTGTTTGCGATCGCTGATGTCCTGCACAATCGCAATGTCCGAAATCGCCTGTCCATCGGCATCGCGGAGAATAGACAGCACTAGATTTGTCCACCGGATGCTGCCATCTTTGTGAAAGTAGCGTTTCTCTAACGTAACTGACGAGGTTTGCCCGGCGTAGAGCCTGGCCAGGGCAGCTTCCGTTTCTTGCCGTTCGTCAGGGTGAGCAATATCTTGATAGCGCAGCTGAAGAAGTTCTGCCTCGCTGTAACCTAGCATGTCGCAGTAGGCCTGGTTAGCCTGCAAAAAATAACCGTCTAGGGACGCCTGGTTGATGCCCAAGGCCGCCTGCTGAAAAATGGCCCGCAGCCGACTTTCACTCAGGCGCAGGGCTTCCTCTAGCTGCTTTTGTTCAGTAATGTCAGTGGCGACGCTGTCTAGGCGGACCGGATTGCCCTCTGGGTCATAAACCACCCGAGAGCGATCGCGCACCCAGCGCAGCTCTCCATCGGCTCGGGTAATGCGGTACTCCAGATCAAAGCGTTCTTGCCCGCCGAGCTGCCCCAAAAACTGCTCGATTTTGGGTTGGTCAGCCGGGTAAATCAGACTGCGCCACAGGTCAGCGGTATCTAAAAAAGCCTCTTTAGAATAGCCATAGAGGGTCTCTACAGCAGAATTGACATACCGGGTTGTCATCGTTTGTAGATCGATTGACCAAACCACGCCGTCAATATTGCTGAGAATGTTGTCAAGCAACGAGTGCTTGTGGGCGAGCTGAGTTTGCACAACTCGCAATTCCTCGGTGCGTTCTTTAACCTGCTGGGTAAGCATTTGGTTGAGATGCTCCTTGAGCGCCTCGGCCTGCTTGCGCCCAGTGATATCTCGCAGAATAGACAGGTGAAAGTGGGGAGAAACATTAGCCGTAGCCGCATACTCCACAATTCGTTCTTCCCCGTTGCCTACCCTGAAAGCAACTTCTCCCTGCATGTGGCCCTGGGCCAAAAAGATCTGCCACTGTTGATGCAAATCAACCCCAGGAGGCAAAACACAAAAATCGGCAATGGTGCGGCCAATGATCTGGTCTCGTACACAGTTCAGCAGCTTACAGGCAGCAGGATTCGCCTCAACATACTGCCCCTGATCGTTAGCAATGAGCATGGCATCCAAAGCCATGTTGAAGAGGTTGCGACCTTGAGATTCTAAAGCTACCCCCTCTTGCCCTAAGCCAGCTTGGGGCAAAGGGCCAAGGTTTACAGGCAACCCGTTAGAAGTTAGAGACACAATCGAGTGTGGAGCGAGGAACAACAGGTAAATGGAGACACCCTAGGCGGTTAGGTCTCACCACATCAGGGGTTTAGAAAACACGGGGCAAAAAGGGAAGTTCTAAGCGTGAATCTAATCTGCTTGACCACTAATTTGGGCGGGGGCAGCTTTCCTTCTGTATCACTACTGCCCCATATCAATGGACCTATATTTCCCAACTGCTCGGCAATTTATCTCGCCCAATCTACTTCTTTCGGCAACAAACCCGCTGAGGTGCTAGCGGTATTTACAGCCGGATTGCTCTAAAGGACAGGTTCCGGCATCAGCTGCCAACAAAACAGCCCCTGCCAGACGTTGCTGGCAGGGGCTGTTTATTCAACAGGTCGAGTGCTTAGCTAACAGCTGCACCGCTGCGGCTGTAGGTAGCCCAAAAGCTAGGGTGCACCTTGCCCTGAATGTGGTTCCAGTATTGGGCAGCTTCGGCGGGCAGACCAGCTTCGGTAGCCAGACGGGCCAGCATCGATTGCTGACGCTGCTTCACGGAGCGATGACGGTTCATCATGCTCATGCGGGCTCTGTCTTCGGTGCTAAGGGTGGTTGCCACTGCGGGAGCGGCGATCGCAGCCACGGGCGCTGTGGCAACGACAGGCGCTGTCTCAACGACAGGGGCTACCTCAGAGGTGCCGGTCTGATAGGCCACACCACGATAGACCAAGTCCAGGGTGGGCTGTTGCACAGCAGCTTTCTTAACAGTGCGAAATCGAATATCTACACCGCGGAACTTGCCAACTTCATCGGTTAAGTTGGATTCCACAACGGGGGGATTGTAGTCGTGGCTTACGCCGCGATAGGTAAGTTGCATGGGGTCGCCTCCAAAAGATCAAGGGTTTGATCAGAACATTGGGGCGCGTTCCTTCGGGGGCTATTAACCCCTACTTCCGTCTCGCTTTAGCCAGTAACGAAAAAGCGAGATGAACGAATTTCTGATTACTTCTGTATAGTAAGCTACGGTTTTGGGTGATGTCAAGGGAATTTCTATTCTGTATAAGCTTCTACATAATCCCGTATGCCTGGTAACTCAAGGCTTTGGCGCACCCAGCGGCTGCTCAGAAAAAATTTGCCATACCTGCCCATCGTGACGGAGCAGGGTGAGGGTAGGCACCTCAAAATCGGCTGAGAAAGGGCGGTGCTCAAACTCAGCCCAGGCCTGGTGAAAGGCAGCGGGCGCAAGGTCACGGAAGCCCACGGTGACATGGGGGGTAAAGGGCCAAGGGGTGCGGCGATGAGCACCGGCTCGGTAGCCCTGCCGCAGCCCACAGTGGGTGTCTAGATGGCTTATTAAGGCTGGTTGAATGGCCATCAACGCTGCCGTCTGGTGCACGTCTACATAGATCACTCGCGGCGGAAAAGCGCTAAACCCTTCTAGAACAATGGGAATAGGCCGCTGCTGACCGGCAAATCTATGCAGATGGTGCTGTAGCTCGTCCAGCCGCTCTAGAGGCCACTCAAAGGGCGGCTGTAGGGTGATGTGGGGTGGGGATCTGAGGGCGGCCTTGCTGCCAAAGCGCCGCTCAACGTCCTGCTTGATGGCGGTGATGGCGTCCTGCACCGGCTGGGGCGGCAGTAGGGCCACAAAAAATCGCGCCGACTCTGGCGATGGGCTAGCCATGGGGGCAAACCTTAACAATGAGAGTTGGGGCTAGGGCCAGCGATCGCGATCCCGCTCATAAAACGACAGCCGGGCATAACCCATAAAGGTAGATTCCACCGTTTCGCCCACCGGGTAGGCCGTTGCGCCAAACAGATAGACCCCGCCGAAACGAGGATTCCGCACGGGGCGTAGAGCCAGGGTGATCGGTACCCCAGGTTCAGCAGGCGGATCGAAGGAAATCGACAATTCGCGGGCGTCCTGGTCTTGGGTGAGTTCGCCCAAGGGTAACGACACCCGGCCATTGGGGGTGTTGGCAAAGGCTTCAGTGGCATCTAGCCGGTAGCGAAAAATTGGGTCATAGCCTTCATTCAGGCGAATCACCACCCGCTCCAAAGGCTCAACTGCCGCCTCAGGGAAATCAAAGGTGAGGTAGTAGGTGACATTGCTGTCGCTGACCAGATTGCGGGTGGCGTAGCTTTCGGTCAAGCGCGGCGGGTACGAAAAACCTACGGTGCCGTCAGAGTACTGAATCGCCGGGGCGGAGGTTGGCGCCAAAAATCCCCAGGTAGAGCCCAGGGTTAGTAGACCGGCACCAGCCAGAGCAACGCCTCGTCTCAACGATGACTGGGTTAGGGATGTGAACATAACGCGATCGCGGCCAAGGGTCGCCTCACCTTCGGAAACGGCAACATCGCCAAATTGAGGCTAGATACCTCAAGTCTAGCGCTGCCAACCCGAGAATTTAGGCCGAGAATTTGAGATCGCGCTAGTTGTCAAATAGATTGAGCTGAAGTTCTGGCTTCACCCGCATCACCACCAGAGTCATGTCGTCGTCGTTGCTGCGATCGCCCCCAATGAAGCGATCGATCAAGTTAAAGGTGTAGTCTAAAATTGCCTCGGCTGATGTGCAGTTGCGGCAGGCCCACTGGAGAGCCCGCTCCAGGTTTTCTTCCTCAAAGCGCTCACCCCGAGGGTTGGCGGCCTCGGTAAAACCGTCGGTGTAAAACACCACCGTGTCGCCCGGCTGAAGCTCTACCTCGGCTTCGCAATACTCGGTGTTCATATCCAACCCCAGCAGCATGCCAGGGGTATCGAGCCGGGTGATGGTGTTGGTGGCAGCTTGCCACAGCAGCGGTGGATTGTGTGCGGCGTTGCCGTAGGCCAGGCGGCGAGTTTTAGGATTGTACTCGGCGTAGAACAGCGTCACAAAGCGGTTCGAGCTTTCTAAATCGCTGTGCATGACGAAGTTTAAGTCTTGCAAAATGCGGGCGGGCGAATGGCCGTTGAGCACTTCAGTGCGCAGCATGCCCCGCATCATGGTCATGATTAACCCGGCGGGCACCCCTTTACCCATCACATCCCCAATGGCAAAGCTCCAGGGAGCCGCTGCCGTCTGCTGGGAGCCGGCCTGGCGCAGCTGATCAAAGGTGGTGGGGATAAAGTCGTAGTAGTCGCCGCCTACCTTGTGAGCGGTGCGGCATTTAGCGGCCAAATCCATCCCCTGGATAGCGGGGCACTCGCGGGGCAGCAATTGCAGCTGAATTTCAGCGCCAATTTCAAGCTCGCGATCGAGGCGCTCTTTTTTGCGCACCGCCGCTGTCAGCTCATTGTTTTCGATCGCCACCGAGGTCTGATCAGCTACCAGGCGCACCAGCTTCTGGCGGGTCTCCGTCCAGGCATAGTCCGGGTCGCGGCTGAACACGTAGAGCCGACCCCGCTCCACGTTTTGCACGATGATAGCGGTGCCAAACAGCTGAAACTCGTCGCCCAGGTAGCGGTTGACCTGGCGATCGAGGGCCAGCATAGCATTGCGCGCCATCGACATCATGCTGCTCTCAGGGGCGGCTTTAAAGCTAGCTGTCACTTGGCGGGTAGCGGCCTCTAGGGCCGATCGCACATCCTGGCACTGGTCTTCGCTCTGGCAGTGCAGTCGCTCTAAACGGACCTGCCCATCGGCTCGAAACAGCACCAGGGCACCGCCGCTAGCATCAGTTACCCGACTGGCAATCATGGGAATCAGCTCTAGGAACTGATTCAGGTTGTTGAGGCTGCGGAGGGCAAACCCCAGCGAACTGAGCAAATCTTGAATTTTGTACTGCTCACGCTGCAGCCGAGCCACCAGTTCCTTAAGGGCAAACACGGGTGGAGTATCTGGCAGAGCGCTACTGCTAACGCTCTCAAAAGAAGGTGACGGCCCGGATGGCATGGGAAAAGCTGTCATGGACGACCTGTGCAAAATGCTCTCGTGAGACTCAACAAACCAAATGACCAACTAAATATAGGGGCTAACCGAAAAATTGGCGCACGTCTTTGCCCTTAGACGTAGAAAATCCCTATTTTTGGCGACATACAGCAACTTTTGCAAAGGTAATCCCGGCCGGCTGAAACTGGGGATAGCCCATAGTAGCGCACAAATTGAAGGCCAAGAATAGCATTCTTGAGAGGACTTAACTACCTCTGGGGAAGGAGATCAGCCAGTGAAGCTGGAAGGGATGCCTAGGCAGTTTTTTACCCATAACCTTGGTGCGATCGCCACCACCCCAGGCAAACCGCCAAAGCCTCCTCCTGGCTGCGACACACCGCTGGGTAATCGAGCTGAGGACGATTCAAAATATATAGAGAAATTTCTAGCCGTTCAGCAGCTGTGCCCTTGATATCTTCTCCCCCAGGCGCGCCAGAGGCTTTAGTAATAACTTGAGTGATGCGCCACTGCTGCCAAAGGGCACATTCTAACGCGGCGCTAATGGGAGGTCGGAGGGCGATCAGGCGATCGGGGGTAAAGCCCGCTGCTAGGGCGGCTTCCAATGCTACCGGCGACGGTAGGATACGGGCAAATAGGGTGGCCTGGGTCTGCCAGGGGGCAAAGCGGTGCAGCCAGCGATAGCCCAGGGTCAGCAATGTGCGCTGTCCCAGCAGAACTTCTGGGGTGAGCACAGTCTGCAGGTCTTCTATATAGTGAATGCGCTCGTTAGAAGAGGGTTCTATAGCAGGACGTTCGTATCGCCAGTAGGGGAGGTTGAGGGTACGGGCGGCGGCGATCGCCCCTTGTGAAATTTCTACCGCGAACGGATGGGACACGTCCAGCACTGCCTCGATCCGCTGGGCCTGAATAAACTCCCCCAGCGACGCCACGTCCAATCCCCCGACTAGAACCTTCAAGTAGGTACTCTTTTTATAGGCGTGCCGTGCGATCGCCGTGGTCACCGTGACCAAACAGGGAATCTGTTCCATTGCCAAGGCAGCGGCCAACTCCACCGCCTCCCCTGTACCCCCAATCACCCATAGAACTGAACCGCGATTGTTCACAAATTCCCTTCAATATCGTGTGTTCCTCCAAGCCGCGAAAATGCGTCTCTCCATCCCCTCGCCTCAAAAAATTAGAGCAGACCCGTGGGTCTGTCCCTACACTCTGCTACCCTTTCCCTCATGATCTGCCTGGCCCGGCCATGAACCAACTGCTGCTGATTCCTATTGTCGCCTTTGCTAAGCTGCTGACCCTGGCCCTGCGGGTATCGGGGCGGGGGTCAGGTACCGCACTGCCAGGCTACTTGGTGGGCCGCTATTTTCCCTTTGTTCTAAAGGCACTAGTTAGTCAAATCCCGGTCGTGGTGGCCATTACCGGCACCAACGGCAAAACCACCAGCCAGACCATGCTCAGTGCCGTGCTTGACCAGGCGCCGAAGGCCAAGGTGCTGCGCAACAAGGCCGGGGCCAACCTCAGCCAGGGTATTTTGTCAGAGCTACTTAAGCAGAGCAACGCCGTTGGCCGCCTCGACTTTACCCATGCGGTGCTAGAAGTAGAAGAAGCCACCCTGCCTCGCATCGCTAGGCTGATCAAGCCCAATATTATCGCCGTCACCAACCTCTACCGCGACCAGCTCGATGCCTACGGTGAAATCGATCGCACCGAAAAGCTAATTCGCGATGGTATAGCCCAGTGCCCTACCGCCGCCGTGGTCGTCAATGGCGACGATCCCCGCACCTCTCGCCTCACTCAGGGGCTGGAGAACGCCACCTATTTTATGTCGCTTGCCCCAGAGTACGCCCGATTTCTGCCCTATGAAGGCAAGCTCAACCGCCGAGTCCCCGGCAGTGAAGGGCTAGAGGCGACGAACATTCACATCAACGAAGACCTGACCACCGATTTTTCGGTTCAGGGGCAAATCAATCATGAGACGGTGCACCTACCCCAAGCCAAGACCGTTTCGCCGGGGTTCTTCCATGTGTACAACGCGCTGACGGCGATCGCGATCGCTAACCTCCTAGGTATAGACGGAGCCACTGCGATCGCCGGGCTCAAAACCTTTAAACCAGCCTTTGGCCGAGGCGAAATCCTTACCCGCCGGCAGGGCGATAAACAGGTCAACTACCGCCTACTGCTGGTAAAAAATCCCGCCAGCTTTAGCCTCAGTCTCGAGCTGCTGCGCAATATCCCTGGACTTAAACTCATCCTCGCCATCAACGACAACACCGCCGACGGCAAAGACGTCTCCTGGCTATGGGACAGTGAACTCGAAAGGCTCAACCAAGCCAATATTGACTGGATATTTTGCACTGGTGTTCGCGCCAAGGATATGGCAGTACGGCTAAAATATGCGCTGGATGTTCCCCCCGGCCCCATCCCAGCCGAAGAATCGATCCGCCAAATAATTGATTTATCCTTTCAAAAGGCTAGTTCCGGCGACACGGTGTTTGTGCTGCCCACTTACACGGCCATGCTCGAATTTCGCAAGCTCATGGGCAAAACCCTGGATGTGGTCTGACCCTACCCATCCACCCCCTACCCATCTACCCACTACCCATCCATGCCCTACGCCCTCACCATTACCCATCTCTACCCCGACTACCTCAACCTCTACGGCGATACCGGCAACCTCATCGTGCTGCGCCGCCGCTGCCAATGGATGGGCATTGACTGCACGGTGAAACCCTTGACCATGGAAGAGGTAGCCCAGAGCGGTCAGACCGATCTTTACTTTATGGGCGGTGGCCAAGACATGGATCAGGTGGCGGTAGTCAATGACTTCCACCAGCTCAAGCACGAGGCCATCAGGGCCGATACGGAGGCGGGAGTAGTGTTCCTGGGTGTATGCGGGGGTTACCAGCTCATGGGCAACACCTTTCTGATGGGCAATGGTGAAGAAACCCAGGGTCTGGGCATCGTCAACGTCAATACCCGTGCCCCCAGCACCGACGTCAAGCAGCGGTGCATCGGCAACCTGGTTGTGGAAATTAACTCTGCTGTCTACGCCGAGATGCAGACCATGTACGCTACCCCTCGAAAAATTCCCCGTACCCTGGTGGGGTTTGAAAACCACTCAGGGCAAACATACCTCGGTGAGGGCGTAGAGCCCCTAGCCAAAACTATCGCTGGCTTCGGTAATAATGCCACCGCCGAATACGAGGGCGCGCGTTACAAAAACGTCTTTGGCAGCTATATGCACGGGTCGCTACTGCCCAAAAACCCGCATTTTGCCGATTACCTGATTGGGCTAGCCCTACGCCGCAAGTACGCCGACGTCAACCTTACCCTGCCCACCCTGACCGACACCGAAGAATTTGCCGCCCACGAGTTCGTTGTTCAGCGCTACAGGTAACCCTGAGCTATGAAGGCAACCTCCAAGGTACTGGTGGGTCGACAAAAAAGTCCTTGGTTGGCGGTTAATCTGTCCGCAGCCCTGCCCGGCATGGGGCAGATTTATGAGGGTGCGATCGCCCGTGGTCTGGTCATCATTGCTGCTCACCTAGGGCTCGTCGTCTTTATCTTCTGGTCAATCTTTGCGCCTAGGGGCAACACCCTACGAGGGCTAATCACCCTCATTCCACTGCTCAGTCTCTATATATTCAATTTGTGGGATAGCCACCATGCGGCTAAGCGGGGCATTACCCTCAACGAGTTCAGCCCACTGCGCTACCAATCTAGCGATCCCTGGTACCCCGTGTTCCTCTCCCAGATATTGCCTGGGCTAGGGCACCTGTTTTTGCAACAGACCACCGTAGGGGGAACGCTGCTAATCTTAGGCATTTTTACCGCCTACCTGGCCAACTTCAACTCAGCTCTGCTACCCATACCGCCTATCGTTTGGGCGGTGAGTTGCGGATTGGTCTACCGAGCTGCTCCCGCCCGTCAGCGTCAGTGGAGTTGGTTAGGAGGGCTGCTCGTCACAGTGCTGATCACCCGTCTGGCGATCAGCTCTATCCCCTTTGTCGTGCCGCAAAAGGTAGTGCAATGCATTGTGCCCAGCGAGTCAATGCTGCCCACGCTAGAGGTGCGCGATCGCATATTCGTCCGCCCTCGCACTTTCGAGTATTCTCTAGCTGTAGGCGACATCGTTGTCTTTTCTAACCCCGAGCGCACTCCGATTGAACAAGCCGGAGAACTCAAGAATTTGATGGTGAAGCGGGTCATTGCTCTACCCGGTCAGCAGGTGGAGATCCGTGACGGCCAGGTGTGGCTCGATGGTATCCCTCTCGTCGAGTCCCACCTGACCGCGCCTATCCTATACCAGTGGGGGCCACAAACAGTACCCACTAACCACCTGTTCGTACTCGGCGACAATCGCAACAACAGTCGCGATTCCCACGTGTGGGGGTTTCTGCCCCAAGCTCACGTATTGGGCAATGCCTACAAAATCTATTGGCCACCCGAACGGGTACAGCCCTTGCCTTAGTTAAGAAGATTCTCAACTAATATATTCGTTCATCACAAGTTTAAGTTGATTCTCATTCTTTTCTAGCGTTAGACCAATCTCCCATCAGGGTAATTTAAGGGTGATTTTGTCTGCCAAGGCTAATTTAAACAGCTGTCGCTATATTTATCTGGTTTTTACATGCTGACCGTCTGACTTCACCGACTGCTCACAATGATAGTCCGGGTCAGGGCTAAGCTAGCCAACAGGCGTATCCTAGGGGAGCCTAAACATGAATATTGTCGCTATACAAAGGGATTTACGTCATGCTTAGGCACGCCGACTACGCTTTAGCAGCGGCTTTATTAGTCTTAAAGTACACAACTTCATGATCAAGTTAAAAGCTTGTTAATGCGACTAAAGACAGCAGTTAGAGTATAGGAGTCTGGCGTAAGCTACGGTAAGAATACTTAAGTTAAAGATTTGCTAAATCTACTTAGTTCCCCTAGCCCTAACGACTAAATAAAATTTCAGAGAAATGAGGATTTTAAGTTGACATAGGCAGTGCTTTACTGGGTAAATGAGTTGAAATCCAGCTCAGCTTCCGCGAGTTGAGCGCATCAGTTCGAAGACCAGAACTTCCTAGTTTATTATTTTCTAGAGGGTTTATGAAAGCAGTTATATTAGCTGGTGGTTTAGGTACCCGTCTAAGTGAAGAGACCAGTATCAAGCCTAAACCTATGGTTGAGGTCGGGGGCTATCCCATCCTTTGGCACATCATGAAAATTTATGCGGCCCACGGCATTAACGAATTCATCGTTTGCTGCGGCTACAAAGGCTATGTCATCAAAGAGTACTTTGCCAACTACTTTTTGCACATGTCAGATGTAACCTTCGACTTGCGTTACAACCAAATGAATATCCATAACGGTAACGCCGAACCGTGGAAAGTCACGCTAATTGATACTGGCGCATCGACGCTAACAGGTGGACGCCTCAAGCGGGTAAGAGAATACATTGGGTCTGAGCCCTTTTGCTTCACCTATGGTGATGGGGTTAGCGATGTAAACGTCACCGAACTCATCAAATTCCACGAAGCTCAGGGCACCCTGGCTACGCTTACCGCAGTCAAGCCCCCTGGTCGATTTGGGGCCATCTCCCTACATGAAGGACAGACCACGATCGCATCCTTTGCTGAAAAAGCCGATGGCGATGAAGCCTACGTTAACGGTGGCTATTTTGTCTTAGATCCCCAGGTAATCGACTTTATCCCCGATGAGGACGTCATGTGGGAGCATGAGCCCCTGACTAAACTGGCTGAGATGGGACAGTTGTCGGCTTACCGTCACGACGGATTTTGGCAACCTATGGATACTCTTCGAGATAAAAATAATCTTGAAGGATTATGGAAATCTGGGGAAGCTCCCTGGAAGGTTTGGTAGTTCAAGCCCTGCGTTCCAAAACAGCCTGCATAACTGCACACTAGAGCAAACATAATGTCCAATACCTACGACTACGCCATTGTTGGCGGTGGCATTGTGGGCCTGGCTACAGCTATGAAGCTGAGCCAAATGCTTCCCAGCGCCAAAATCACCGTCATCGAAAAAGAGTCCTCCTGGGCCTATCACCAAACAGGTAACAACAGCGGGGTTATTCACTCCGGCATCTACTACAAACCTGGCAGCTTCAAAGCAAAATTTAGCCGCGCCGGCTGTCAGTCAATGGTAGATTTTTGCCGCCAGCATGACATTCCTTATGACGTTTGCGGCAAGGTCATCGTTGCGACCCAAGAAAAAGAACTACCACTCCTAGAAAATCTCTTTCAGCGTGGTCTTCAAAACGAGATTCCCGTTTCCAAAATCACGCCAGAGCAAGTTAAGGAGATCGAACCCTACGTCAACTGTATTGCCGCTGTTAAGGTAGACTCAACCGGCATCGTTAATTACAAAGCCGTCTGCCAAAAGTACATCGAGATTATTCAAGAGTCCAACAACGATCTCCGCTTGAATACCAAAGTACTAGGTATCTCCATAGATCCACAAAACGTGGTTCTAGAAACCAACAAAGGTACTATTAAAGCGAAGTTTTTAATCAACTGCGCTGGGCTATTCTCGGACCGAGTAGCTCAAATGGCTAAACTCAAGCCCTCAGCCAAAATCGTGCCTTTCCGCGGTGAGTATTATGAGCTAGTGCCCGAGAAGCGGCATATGGTTAACACCCTGATCTATCCGGTACCTAACCCCAGCTTTCCCTTCCTTGGGGTGCACTTTACCAAAATGATTGATGGTAGTGTTCATGCTGGCCCTAACGCAGTCCTAAGCCTGAAGCGGGAAGGCTACAAAAAGACCGATTTTGACCTGAAAGACTTTGCTGAAGTGATGGCTTATCCAGGCTTCTGGAAGCTGGCTTCCAAGCATGCAGATGAAGGTGTCCGCGAGATCGTTCGCTCCTTCAGCAAAGCAGCCTTTGTCAAGAGCCTACAACGCCTCATTCCAGAGGTCCGTAGTGAAGACGTTGTTCCCACCCATGCCGGGGTACGAGCTCAAGCACTGATGAACAACGGCAGCTTGGTTGATGATTTCCTCATCGTCAACGGAGAGCGGTCAATTCACGTCTTGAACGCGCCGTCTCCGGCAGCCACATCATCTCTGGAAATCGGTAAAGAGGTTGCCTCCCAAGTGGTTAAGGCCACTGCTCCGACCTCCGTCGCACTCTAGTCACACTCAAACAGGTAATTCACCCATGAAAGTATTAGTTACTGGTACAGAAGGCTATCTCGGCTGTTTGCTGGCGCCGTTGCTCCTGCAAAAAGGCCACGACGTTATCGGCGTTGACACCGGCTTTTATAAGGCAGGGTGGCTCTACAACGGCATTAACTCGTCGGCTAAAACCCTAAATAAAGATATTCGCAACATTGAAGCTGCCGATCTTGAAGGTGTAGAAGCCATTGTTCATATGGCTGAGCTATCCAACGATCCCCTAGGTAAGCTCGCCCCTAACATCACCTACGACATTAACCATAAAGGATCTGTGCGCCTAGCAGAATTGGCCAAGGCCGCTGGGGTACGTCGGTTTGTTTATATGTCATCCTGTAGCGTTTATGGGGTTGCTGAAGGCGATGATTACGTTACCGAGGAGTCTGAGGTCAACCCTCAAACCGCTTACGCTAAATGCAAAACCCTCGTAGAGCAAGATCTGAAGCCGATGGCGGACGACGACTTCTCTCCCACCTTCATGCGCAACGCCACTGCTTACGGGGCATCTCCCCGCATGCGCTTTGACATTGTGCTCAACAACCTCTCAGGGTTGGCTTGGACAACCAAAGAGATTCGCATGACCAGCGATGGTACTCCCTGGCGCCCTTTAGTGCACGGTCTAGATATTGCTAAGTCAATTATCTGTGCCCTCGAAGCCCCTCGTGATATTGTTCACAACCAGGTCTTCAACGTCGGCGACACCAACCACAACTACCAGGTGCGCGAAATTGCGACGATTGTTGCAGAGACTTTCCCCGAATGTCAGCTGAGCTTTGGCAAGCCCGACACGGACAATCGCAGCTATCGCGTATCCTTCGACAAGATCAATAGCGTGCTGCCTGGATTTAAGTGCGACTGGGATGCCAGACGCGGTGCAGAGCAACTTTTGAAGGTGTTCCAGCAAATCGATATGACCGAAGAGATGTTTACCTCTCGCGGCTTTACCCGTCTCAAGCAGCTGGAGTATCTCATTCGCACCCAGCAAATTGATAAAGATTTCTTCTGGAGCTAGCCAATGATTTTTGAAGCAACTAATCTGAAAGATGCTTTTGTCATCGATCTCGAAATTCGCAGCGACGACCGAGGCGGCTTTGCTCGTACCTTTTGTGCCAAAGAATTTGAAGAGCATGGGTTAAAACCCATGGTTGCTCAGTGCAACATGTCCTTCAACTACAAGAAGGGTACTTTGCGCGGCATGCATTATCAGCTTGCTCCGGCAGCCGAGACTAAGCTGGTGCGCTGCACCCGCGGCGCTATCTACGATGTCATCATTGATATTCGCCCCGATTCTCCGACGTACATGCAGCACTTTGGCATTGAGCTAACCGCTGACAACCGCAAGGCGCTATATGTACCTGAGCTGTTTGCCCACGGCTACCAAGCACTGACCGATGATGCCGAGGTGATCTACCAGGTGGGTGAATTTTACTCCCCTGGCTACGAGCAAGGTATTCGTTATGATGACCCCACCTTTGGCATTGAGTGGCCAATTCCGGTGACGGTTATTTCTGAAAAAGATGGTCAGTGGCCTCCCTTTAAAGGCTAGGTAATCTTCTGCCAGTTCTTTGCTGAGACAAAGTCCTCCGCCAAAGAACTGGCCTTTATTGAGCTATTTCAATCTAATCTATCGCTTAGGTTTAAACACCATGTTTATTGTTGATACGGCGCTAAAAGCCAGACAGGAAGCCGGCAATCCGGTTCGAGTGGGGATGATCGGCGCGGGGTTTATGGGGCGCGGGGTCGCTAACCAAATGCTCAACTCTGTGCCGGGTATGGAGTTGGTAGCGATCTCAAATCGCAACGTAGATACCGCTAAGCGGGCTTACCAAGAAGCAGGTGTCGAGGACATTAACGTCGTCTCCACTGTGGCTAACTTGGAAAACAGCATTGCAGCGGGCGGTTATGCCGTTACCGATGACCCAATGCTGCTGTGTCGAGCGGAGGGCATCGATGCTCTGATTGAAGTCACTGGTGCCGTAGAGTTTGGTGCCCATGTGGTGATGGAGGCGATCGCCCACAAGAAGCACGTTGTGCTCATGAACGCCGAGCTAGATGGCACTATCGGCCCTATTCTTAAGACCTACGCCGATAAGGCCGGGGTAATTTTGTCAGCTTGTGACGGCGACCAGCCCGGCGTTGAGATGAACCTCTACCGCTTTGTTAAGAGCATCGGCCTTACTCCGCTGGTGTGCGGCAATATCAAGGGCCTACAAGACCCCTACCGCAACCCCACTACTCAAAAGGGGTTTGCTGAACAGTGGGGGCAGAATGTAAACATGGTAACTAGCTTTGCCGATGGCACCAAAGTCTCTTTTGAGCAAGCTATCGTTGCTAACGCCACCGGTATGACCGTCGCCAAACGCGGCATGTTGGGCCACGATTTCAGGCTGCACCAGGATGAGTTGGTCAAGCAGTACGATCTCAACTACACCGGTCATATTGACGACTTAACTAAGCTGTACGATGTCGACCAGCTCAAGGAACTGGGCGGCATCGTCGACTACGTCGTAGCGGTAAAGCCCGGCCCTGGAGTCTATGTATTTGGCACCCACGACGATCCCAAGCAGCGCCATTATCTGAACCTATACAAGCTGGGTGAGGGGCCTCTATACAGCTTCTACACCCCCTATCACCTGTGCCACTTTGAAGTGCCACTGTCGGTCGCCCGCGTTGTGTTGTTTGGCGACGCCGTTATGACCCCCATTGCTGGCCAGAAGGTTGATGTGGTGACCATCGCCAAAATCGACCTGAAAGCTGGTGAGACCATTGACTGCATTGGCGGCTTTATGACCTACGGCGAGTGCGAAACCGCTGAAATTACCGCGGCGGAAAACTTGCTTCCGGTGGGTCTAGCTGAGGGCTGTAAGCTAAAGCGGGATGTCGCTAAGGATCAGGCGTTAACCTACGACGATGTCGAGCTGCCCCCCGGGCGTCTGTGCGACAAGCTGCGGGCTGAACAAAACGCTATGTTTGCTCCGCAAAAGTCCCTTGCCGGGGTAGCGTAGTTAGGGCAGCTCCCTACGGTTAACAGACTTAAAGCAAGAGGGGGAGCCCACGATGGGCTCTCCCTTTTTTATGGTCTTGCTAGGGGGGTACATGCCTAACAAACAGAGTGGGATACACCACGGCTGCCGGACCTAGAGGAATGACGCTGGCATGTCTAGGCAAATGAACATTAATGAGCTTGCCAATCTACACTGCTAACCCACCCCTTGTCGCTAGCTATAGCGGGTCAAGTTGACGCGGTAGCGCTCTTTTTTGGTAACAGCAACTTCACCAATTTCGAGCCTTCCCTTGCCGCGGATTGCAATTAAGTCCCCAGTGGACAAGGTGTGGCTGGCTTGGGTGATCGGCTTCCAATTCACACGCACGTCGCCGCTGTTGATTAGGTCGGCCATTTTGCTGCGCGACATGCCAAACCCAGCGGAGGCGACCGCATCAAGTCTTAGGGAAGCTTCGACGGTAGTAAGGTCTTTTTTCTGAGGCGCACGCACCCGCAGTTGATCCCACTCTAATGGCTGGGTCTTTACGGGTACAGAGCGTACTTGAGTAAGCGACTGAGTAAGGAATTCTGCCAGTTCAGGCACAACGATCGCCTGCGCCCCCCGCTCCCCAAGCACAATGATGTCGCCAACTTTGCTACGGTGCAGGCCGGTGCCGAGCAGGGCTCCTAAAAAGTCCCCATGACTGGCGGGATCGAACATGAAGTTTCCCCCTACCGTCAGTAGCGATAAGGGAATCTGGCTCTGATCGAGGGGAATATCGGCCCGCGCGATCGCCAGCCGCTGGCGCTCAGCCTGGGTATAGCCACCCCAGGCGAGGCTATGAACATCGGTCAATCGCTGGAGCATCGCTTCGGCCTCGACTTGCTCGGGGGGCGACAAAAAGTCGGTAACAACGATGTCCCATGTTTTGATGGCTTGGTCGGCCTGATCTAAAACACGGGCCAAACAGTCGCGGTTGTCGAGCGATTTCAGCAGGTCATCCTTGGGCAGCATGGGCAGAGAGCGTTTAGCGACAGATCAGTGATGGTGGTGGACTTAGGCAAACCCAACCTTCGGGCACTGATCCTAGCTTACTGTCAGGCAGACCTGGGGCAGAGGAGGGAAACTAGGTGGTTATGGGTTTCAACCTGACCACCTGGTTTCTGCAGCGGTAGTTAGTTGGCGATCGCTTCGGTCACCTCCTTGCGCTTGGCATAAATGCTCTTTAGGTGGCGCTTCACTGTATTGACGGTGATGTAAAGCTCCTGGGCGATTTCGTCGTAGGTACGATTGGCCCGGCGCAGCACCCACACGGCTCGCTCACGGGGGGTGAGGTTATACTGCACCGCCTCAAGCATGGCAGAGGTGTGCGCTGCGCGGGTTTGATTCTCCAAAGACATCAGCAGATAAGCACTGGTCGTGGCGGGCAGTTCGAGCCACTGAATACGGGCTCGAATTTGCTGGCCAGAGCAAGACGTAAACTCCTGAGTGAGCACCAGCAGGGTTTCGGGGTAAAACTCACGGCTTTCTAGGAGGTGAACGCACATAGCCTTGAGGCTGGGGGGCAAAAAGTTGCTGCTATCACTGCCGCTGAGATCGCGGCAGAGGGCTCTACCTTTCTGATTGCTGTGAATGCAGGTGCCGTCTTCGGTCAAGACCAAAATCCCATCAACAAAGCCTTCGAGCACGGCGCTGAGCAGAGGTAGATTGGCCTGGGTTGCTTGGGGGGCAATAAAACGGGAATTAGATAGGGTGGTGGATGAACTCATAGTGACCATGGGGCTATCTGGTTTAAGACACGACAGAGTTAAGGGAGTCATCCGGGAACACAGCCGGTTAAGTTGCGCTGGGATGTTTTGCGCTGGAGTTTTCAGTAAAGAGAACCTCAACCTGGAGGGTGGGATCTCCGCACACTAGGGACAGTTTTCTAAGTGGTTTCTACAGGGTTGCAACGGTGGTGAAGGTGAACCGCCCGTAAAAAAACGGATAAAACTGACAGATTCTTCACCAAGATGAAGCGTCGTTCTGGAAAGTTTGGCAAGTTTCTATGGCAATTTACTGACTTTTTAAGTCATTTATTGGCGCATAGAAACCGCTCTCGGGTTTACAGGGCTTGCATAGATGCTGTTCGTTCTGAGCAGATTGAGCAAAGCTCAGTAGCTACCAGAGCGCCCTGCCCAATCTGCTGCACTAGCCACTAAGTTCTGCAGCAATCCGGTGAGACGGTTGAAAAAGTGGATGCTTGTCTATATTGTTATGGGCATTCCATTGGGCTAAGGGCCATAGCAACGAGTATGATATCGGCCAATCAACAACTGCTAAAGCGTTTGCAGAGGGGCATTATGGCTGCTGCGATCGCACTTCCCTTCCTCTATCCAACGCTGCACGCGGCAAGCTATGCCCAGGAAGCACCGCCAGCGGCGGCAGAGGCTGCCCTCAACCAGGGGTTGAGCCTCATTCAGCAGGGGCAAATCGACGGTGCTCTGGCCCAGTTTCAGCAGGCGGCAGCCTTAGACCCCACCCTAGCCGCAGCCCATTACAACGTTGGCCTAGCGCTACGCCAAAAGGGTGAGCTCCAAGAGGCCGCCTCCGCGTTCTGGGCAGCGATTCGAGCCGATCCGCAGTTTGCGCTGGCCTACGCCAACCTAGGCGGGGCTCTGATCGAAGGCAATAATCTTGATCAGGCCGAACAGTATTTGCAGCGGGCGATCGCCATTCAGCCCGACCTGGGCAATGCCCACTACAATCTTGGCCTGGTTTACCAATCTCAGGGGAAATTTCCTGAGGCGCTGGCGGCGTTCGAGCGGGCGGGTCAATATAGCCCTAACGCCCCCGAGTCATTTTTACAGCGAGGCATTATCTACCTACAAACTGAGCGCAACAGCGAAGCTGAGGCTGTGCTGCAGCAGGCTCTGACTCTTCAGCCCCGCTACGCCCAGGCCCACTACAACTTGGGAATTGCTCGATTTAACCAGGGTCAAACCGAAACTGCTCTTAACTCGTTTCGCACGGCGACTCAAATCAACGGTGGCTATGCTGATGCCTACTACAGTGCTGGATTAGCGTTCATCCAGCTCGGCCGTTTTGCCGAAGCCCGCACCGTGCTGGAATATGCCAAAAACCTTTATATCACCATGGGTAACCCGACCTGGGCAGCTAAAGCCCAAAGCCACCTCGGGCAGTTGCCCGAGAGCTAGCGAGTTTAGAGGGGACAGTTCAGCAATTCACGCCACTATTTCACCACCGACGCACTACCGAAACTTGAGCTTGCGAGAGGCGTAGAGGCACATTTTTAGCAAAATTAGCCCTTCTCTGACGTGGGCAATATTTGAGCTGCCGTAGGTGCGGGGTTGGTAGCGAATTGGCACCTCCACAATGTGGAGGTTGAGCTTGGCAGCCCCAAACAGTAGGTCAAAATCGCCAAAGGGGTCGAAGTCGCCAAAGTAGCTACGCCCGGCAGCAATGCGCTGGTAGTCGCGTCGCCAAAGCACTTTGGTGCCGCAGAGGGTGTCTTTGAGCGGCTGCTCTAGCAAAAACGAAAAGAGTAGGGCAAAGATTTTGTTGGCCACCATATTGAGCCAGGGCATGGCGGTCTTGGAGCGAGGGTAAACCAGTCGGGAACCGTTGGCAAATTCTCCCCGCCCTGAGGCTAACACCTCCACAAAGTGGGGTAAATCTTCTGGGGGAACGGTCAAGTCGGCATCGAGAATCAGCAGAATGTCACCGCTGGCCTGGTCAAACCCGAGCCGTACTGCATCTGCCTTGCCCCGCCCCGTCTGCTGGAATGCCTTTAGGGTGAAAGGCCCTCGGTAGGTTTGCACCAAATCCTGAATGGCTTGCCAGGTCTGGTCGCGGGAATGACCTTCAACAAAGATCACCTCGGTATGGGCACCCAATTGGGGCAGCCGAGCCACGGCAGCGGCAATATTCCCGGCCTCGTTTCGAGCTGGAATGATGACTGAGCAGGTCGGCTGCTCTGAACTGGGCACGGGTTGAGGCCGAGCCACAATAAAGGTGGTTAGGCACAGGTGCTTGACCACGGGCAGAGGCGCCAGATAGCGATTCACCAGGCCGGCTATCCCCGGCACAAATTTGGGCCAGAGAAACCGATTGCCTCGCTGAAGGGGGCGATAGCCGGTGATGGTGAGCAGGTTGGCCACGTCATCCATGCTCAGCCAGTTTTGGGGGGGTTGGGGGCGGCGCTGCCCTATCCGTTCGGCTAGGCCCAGCAGAGGTTCCCAAAGGTGGCTGTGGAAGGTGAGAATGAGGCGAGTGTGGGGCTGGCAGAAGGGCTGCAACCGCTGGAGCACAGCTTGAATATCGCCTAGGTAGCCCAGCACTCCTGACAGCAGGATGTAGTCAAACTGGCGGTGTTCCGAGGCCAGCTGAGCGGGCTCGATCGCCTCAGCATCTAGCGTGTAGAAGGCGAGCTCAGGGTACTTCTGGCTGGCGATCGCCGTCACCGCTGGAGCAAAGTCAATGCCTACCCCAATCGCTGGAGCGGTGGCGTGGAGGAGGTCACCGGTACCACAGCCGACTTCTAGCACGCGGCTGCCGGGCGGAATAATAAATTTATGAAGCCGAGCTAGGTCGCCGTAGTAGTAGCGGTTGCGACGACTCCAGCGATCTAGCTCGGGGGCAGTGTAGTCAAAGTAGGCCCGGATGTCTTGCTTGAAGTCTTGCTTGGGGGCCTCAAGCAAATCAGTTGAATGGGCTTGAATCACAGACGTTTAGGACTTCTTGAGGGGCTCAGCGGCGTCATCCCGCTCAATGTAAAGGAATAAAAAGGCCATGGCAACGGCGGGAAAGACAAGCCCCACCAAAGGAACCAAAATAGTGGGTAAGAATGCAGCTGGCATAGGGTTTCTACCTCAATAGCAACATCACAGCGTTGAGCATAAGACTACTGCGAATCGGCACTCTATATGTCTATCTTGTTACAAACTTTCTCACTCGATAGGTTTGTCTCCTCCAGGAGCAAGCGGCTGTGCCACCAGGCCTGGGTTTCGCGATCGAGCTTGGCAGTGTAGAGGGTGGTGACA
The DNA here is from genome assembly GCF_014695395.1 of Nodosilinea sp. FACHB-131. Taxonomy (GTDB): domain Bacteria; phylum Cyanobacteriota; class Cyanobacteriia; order Phormidesmidales; family Phormidesmidaceae; genus Nodosilinea. The sequence continues at coordinate 4,750 of NZ_JACJOF010000008.1, read as the reverse complement.
AAGGACTGGGCTCCATAGCCCTGGCCGACAATCTCGACGCAGTAGGAGGGCGACTTGCGGGTGGCCATATCGGGCACAAACCGCTTGCCAATGCGCCGCCAGCTGGGTTCTTTGCCCCGCCACTGAATGCGACAGCAGGGCCAGGGTAGCTGATCGCGATCGAACAGGCGGCAGCAGGGACCGACGACGCGGTAGGTCAGGTGGGCCCCTGGGCTCTGAAAAACGTGGCCCGTAGACCAGGGATGCTCTGAGGAGGGCGACAGGGGCGGTATCATAACAGCATGTAACAAATGGCCAATGTTGAAGTAGTCTACGGGATTTTCTATGGCTGAGCCAATTACTCCAGCGGTGAGCGATCGCATCTGTAAGCACATGAACGACGACCACACCGAAGCGGTTCTTCTCTACGCCACTGCCTACGGCAACCAACCCACCGCTACCGCCGCCGTGATGGAATCTGTGGACCCCGAGGGTATGACCTTGGCGGTGACCGTAGACGGGGCCCCAACCACCGTGCGAGTGCCCTTTGACCACACCCTAGAGGGGGCCGAAGATGCTCACCATACCCTAGTCGCCATGCTCAAACAGGCAAAAGCTAGGGCTTAAGCTGGGACCTTTACTATGAGCGTCTCTATTCAATTTTTGCCCGATGGCGTCACCGTTGAAGCCGAAGTGGGCGAACCCTTGCTGGCGGTGGCCGATCGCGCCGGGGTGAGCATTCCCACCGGCTGCCTCATGGGGTCGTGCCACGCCTGCGAAGTAGATTTGGAGGGTCAAGCAGACCCGATCTGCGCCTGTATTTCGGCAGTGCCGCCGGGCCAGGATAGGCTCGTCGTCAACCTTTACGTCGACCCCACCTGGTAGGGATTCTGCCTGGCATCGCTCAGCTAGGTTCTGAAGCCTTTGCTCAGCGTCGGCAAGAGGCGACGCGGGCGCGGTGGGATAGGGGTTGAGGTTGCACTGCGATCGCCCCCAGTCACCAACTCCTGCAAGTACCCCCAGGCCTGTTGTTGGGCGGCATTCCAGCTCAGGTGTTGGCGGTAGTGCTGCCAAGCTGAGAGGGCTAGGGCTTGGTAGCGTGGGTAGTCGGCCATGACGGCAGCAATATATTGGGCGTAGTCAATAGCGGTGGCCTCTACCGGAAAGGCTCTGCCATTAATGTCGGTCTGCAACACGGTGGGAATACCCCCTACGGCGGCGGCCACGCAGGGAAGACCAGCGGCGTTAGCTTCACTAATGGCGACCCCAAAGGTATCGGCCTTGGTGGGAAAGATTAAAAAGTGGGCGGTGCTGAGTAGATGGGCAAACTGAGCCTCGCCTTCGGGAGTAGCGCGATCGATAAACCCGAAGGAGCGCACAAAACTGGGGCGATCGCCCACCCATTTAGGTTCACAGCCGACGACCCAGAGTTCGGTCTTTACGCCCTGCTGGTTGAGGGTTTGAGCCACCTCTAGGGCTAGCGGACCACCCTTGCGCTCCCAGTCCACGCCAAGAAACAGCAGTCGGCAAGGGTTTGAGGGCCGCTGCGCAATCAGGGCTTCTACCTCAGACTGAGCCAGATCCTGAGCTCGGCTGGCCCCACGGGGAATAATGCGAATTTTGTCAGCGGGCAGACCGTAGAGAGCGATCGCAGACTGGGCCGCCCACTGGGAGGTAAGAATGACGCGATCGCACCGCTCCAGGGCTGCCTTCTCTACGGCGTGCAGCCGCCGCCGAGTCTCGGGACACAGATTAGTCAGATAAGGATAAAAATTCACCAAGCTGCCCAACAGCGCATCGGTCCACAGCACCGTGGGCAGCGCAGTGCGCACCCGCGCTAGAGGAATCGCATTCTCAGGACAAAGCAGCAGGTCAGCCTTAGACCGAGCGAGCTGAGCTTCAAGCTGGCGAGCGTAGTAGGGCGCAACCCAAGGTTCTACAGGGCTGTAGTAGCTCTGCCCCAGGCGTTGGTAAAGTAGCCACTTGAGCCGAGTAATCGGCACCCTGCGCCGCTCCAGCGGGCCGAGAAATTCCAGCTCAGCCCCAGCACTTTGCAGGAGTTCAGCAATTTTTTGCCCAGCTCCATAGAGGCCCAGGTGGCGACGGGGCCAGGAGGCGCGATCGCGCACATCATAAGTAGTAGCGTAGGCAATTCTCATATGAATAAGGGTTGAGCTATGGCTAGCCCAACCCTCTCAGCGACTGAGCCTAGAATGCCCAGGAAATCTCATCCGGCAACGATAGTTAGATGAGACGAATCCAGTAGCGATCGCGTCCTCTCCGCTTCGCCTGATACAGTGCCGCATCCGCAGCGGCAATCAGGTCTTCGGGCGACTGGTCGGCGGTGGGTACTACGCTGGCGATACCAATGCTGATGGTGAGGTAGTCGCTCACAGACGATTGGGGATGGGCAATTTTGAGGGCAGCAATTTCCTCTTGAATGGCCTTAGCGACAATCTCGGCCCCGGCACGGCGGGTATTCGGCAGCACCACCGCAAACTCCTCGCCGCCGTAGCGGGCCAGCAGGTCGGCAGCGCGCTTGACGGCGCGGGTAGCGGCGGCGGCAAGCGCGATCAACGCCTCATCTCCCTGCTGATGGCCCAAGCAATCGTTGTAGGGTTTGAAGAAATCAACATCAAACATAATCAGCGATAGGGGCTGCTGCTCGCGCACCATGCGCTGCCACTCTTGCTCCAAGTACTCGTCAAAGCGGCGGCGGTTGGGAATGTGGGTCAACCCATCTAGGGTGGCCAGGCGCTCTAAGGTTTCGTTGGCCTCAGTTAGGGCAGTCTCCATACCCTTGCGATCGGTGATGTCGATGCAGTTAGTGATCACGCCGTTGATAGTGCCGTCGGCATCCTGAAAGGGGCTAACCACAACCTGGTACCAGCGGCGAATGCCAACTCGGTCGATCACTTCCTGCTCGCCCTGGTAGGGCAGTTGGGTCTCAATCACCCGTTGGTGAATGAGGTGCTGCTGGATGGCCTTTAATGCCGAAATGTTGGGGTTAACATCGGTGTCTAGCTTGCCCACCATATCGGCAGGAGTAATACCGTGCAAGCTGGCGCTGGCGCGGTTGGCCATCTGCACCCGACCCTGCCGGTCTTTGACCACAATGATGCTGGGAATGCTGTCGATCACATTTTGCAGAAACTGACGCTGGCGAGCGATTTCGGCCTCGGCCTGCTTGCGCTCGGTAATGTCGCGCACGATCGCAAGCACCTGGTCAGGGCCACTGGTGACAATACGCGCTTCTTCATAGCGCCAGCCGTCGGTTGTAGAAAAGCGATATTCGTAGACCTGAGGTGCACCGGTTTGTAGCGCTAGCTGAATATAGTGCATGCGCTCGGCAACCATGTCGGCGGGGAGCACCTCATGCATGGGTCTGCCGATCTGGGTGCTAGGTTCAGCAATCAGGTTGACCGCTCCAGCATTCATCACGTCGAGGCAAATGCCGTCGCCCGAAAACCGCACCAGCAGGTCGGGAATTGCCTCTAGAATAATTCGCTGAGTGGCCTCAGCCTGGCGCAGGGCAGCGGTGCGATCGGCCACCTGGCGCTCCAGGGTCTGGTTATAGTCGGCCAGTAGCGTTTGGGCCTGCTTGCGGGTGGTAATGTCTTGAAAGGCAGCGATCGCATATTCCACCTGCCCCCCCTGGTCAAAAATGGGCGTCGTCACCATCTCAATAGGGATAGCCTGATTGCCCGGCCGCAGCTCAATATCGTCGGCCCAGCCGGGCTGTCCCCGCAGCGCCATAGTTATGGGCAGTGCCGCGGTAGGGTAGCGCTGGCCAGTACTCGCTCGGTAGGCAATGCAGGTTTCGTCCAGACCGAGGGATGGTATTGAGGGCATGTCTTCAAGGCAGAGCAAAATACGGGCCTGCTGACTCGCAAACACCATCTGGCCGTAGCGATCGTAGACGGCAATGCCCAGGGGAATACCGTCCAGAAACTGCCGCCAGCGCCGCTCGCTGCGCTGGATCTCGCGGTTGAGGTGCTCTAGCTCGGCAAATGAATCGTGTAGCTTGGCCGCCATGGTGTTAAACGCCCGCGCCAGCTGCCCGAGTTCGTCAGTGCTCTCAATAGGGACTGGGGTTTGCCAATTGCCCTGGGCCGTAGCTTGAATGGCTCGGCGCAGTTGGGCAATGGGCTGTAGCACTCGATTGACCACTGCCAGCCCCACCACCACCGAGCTGCCGATGGCACCCAGGCTCACCATCGCCACGGCCCAGTTGCCGAGATAAAAGCTCAAAAACCCCAGCAGCCCGACCGCACTAACCAGCTGAAGCACAAAAATTGCTACCAACACCGTGCTGAGCGAAAAGGGCTTAAGCAAACGGCTCAATGGTCGGTAGAACGGGAGTTTTGGCACTGGATTGAGCGGCAATATTAAGTGAAGCAAAACACCCTACCTACTTTTCTAGAATAAAGCGCCCAGACCGGCCCTGAAACACTTGCTGTGCCACATGTTTACAGAAGGTTAGGGCTTGGCTTATAGGCCTATCCTAGGGGCTAAGTAAAGGCTAGCCCGTGATCTCAAACAGCTATTTCAGCACCCTCACGGAACAAGTCAGGTGATTTAAAGCAGTTGCAGCCACAAAGTCTTGGTTCTAGGCAATTTTAGTGAGCTTGGCATAAAAAATGTTAGGCCTCTGTCTAAGAGGATGTTTGAAAAGTTAAGGCTTGAGTAAAAAAGCTCACTCCGTATAGGTTGCAGATAGAAGTCAGCAACGCCGGAGTGAGGCTATGAGTAAAGACTACCCCAGCAACTT
>NZ_JACJOF010000007.1 GCF_014695395.1 Nodosilinea sp. FACHB-131 | reverse complement strand
CCGTGCATGGCGGAGAACAGAGAGCCACCAAACACACCCGCGACACCCAGCATGTGGAAGGGGTGCATCAGAATGTTGTGCTCAGCCTGGAACACCAGCATGAAGTTGAAGGTGCCAGAGATACCCAGAGGCATCCCGTCAGAGAAGGAGCCTTGACCCAAGGGGTAGATCAAGAACACAGCGGTGGCAGCGGCAACCGGGGCGCTGTAAGCCACGCAGATCCAGGGGCGCATGCCCAGACGGTAGGAGAGTTCCCACTCACGACCCATGTAGCAGAAGACGCCGATGAGGAAGTGGAAAATCACCAACTGGTAAGGACCACCGTTGTACAGCCACTCATCGAGGGAAGCGGCTTCCCAGATGGGGTAGAAGTGCAGGCCGATGGCGTTAGAGGACGGCACAACCGCACCGGAGATGATGTTGTTGCCGTACATCAGAGAACCGGCAACCGGCTCACGGATGCCGTCGATGTCAACGGGAGGCGCCGCAATGAAGGCGACGACGAAGCAGGCGGTGGCAGCAAGCAGCGTGGGGATCATCAACACGCCGAACCAGCCCACATACAGGCGGTTCTCGGTGCTGGTCACCCACTGGCAAAACTGCTCCCACAGGGAGGCGCTCTCGCGCCGCTGTAGAGTCGTGGTCATGATGTATTAGTCCTTGGTATTTATCGTTTCAAGGTACATGGGGAAACCGTTTAGATTTGTAACCCATGTGAGTAAACCATACCGCAGTCATGGAGTTTTGTAAACAAATATTCCGTCAAATTTTAATCTGCAAAAGGTTCTATAGAGAAGTTGGACAGTCTTACACAGCCCCAAAACTCTTGTTTGCAGGGGCTTGAGCAGATCAATCAAGCCAAAGGGATGCTGAGGCGCGATCGCGCCTCAGCCAAAGCTTGCCCATGATTCTCATAAAAGTCTGTAACAATTGCTCGCTGTGAAGAGCCGTTATGGCTGCTACAGCTGCTTCAAGTAAACAAGTAGATCAGCCATATCCTGAGGCTCGGGCTGAAATTGAGGCATAGGCGGGGTTTGACCGCTGATGACCTGTTTTATGAGACCAACCTTGGTTTTGTGGTCAGACACACCCAGTAGCTTGGGTCCGACCTCTCCGGTAGCTTCGAGGCCGTGGCACACGGCGCAGTTCATTTTAAAGATTGCCTCACCCCGGCTGCCGTTGCCCTCGAGGGAAAGCACCTGATGAACGTAGGGATCAGCGGCCTGAGAATAGCGCACGGCTACAACGCTCAGCATAACTGCTGTTACCAAGGCTACAGCAGTTAAGGCAGCCTTTTTCAGCAGGCTGTTGAGGTCTTCGGTTTGCTCGTCTAGCGTTTCTTGTGCCAAGGGAGGAAATATGTCTTTAACTAAATGTTACGTACTTTTAAGAACCTAAGACCGGTTTGCCTCAGAATCTTAAGGATTCCGTCCAGAGGATACCCATTTTCGCACCGGGTCGTAGCCAACCGACACCCACTGTTGAGCGTCTTGGCCCGGGATAGTGACGGTAGTAGATACCTCCGTAGTCAAGACCACGTGCCAATCAGGCCCATTTATCGCACATTTATTGCACGGACCGTGGCCAGCGTGGAATCAGCGGTCAATCTACGGGTGCAATAGTTTCGGGGAACAGTCCAGCGAATTTAGAGCGATTATCGCATCTGCGACAGCGCCCCTAGCCTAAAACAGCAGGCTCTCTGCTCGGGCCGCGTCAGGGGCAAAAAGAGTTTTGTGGGCCTTTAGTCATTCAGCGGAGTCTGCTCTCGGTTTTGCGGTGGGGCGCTTTTGCGCTGCTGGGCTTGCTTCTTTTACAACTAAACTGTCATGGCCTCTTCTTCCGAAAGTACTCAAAACTTTCAAGCTTCTCAGAGTTCCTCAGCTAACCATTTTCATCTTGGAATATGTTGTGCCAGAAGAGCCCAGGCAGAAACGTGTTTCGGCGGTGGTACGACTGGCTAGTAGGGGCAGCGAGTCAGTTTGAGGGCTATACTCGCGCCGATCTGTGCTCTCCTCTAAACTGTGACGATGGGATAGTGAGTGGTACTCCATTGTTCATTTCAGGACGCTGTAAAAGCTCAACTTTTAGCTGGGGTCGAGCGATCGCGCCGAGCTATTTGAGCAGGGGCATGACACCTTTTTGGCCTACCGCTATAAGTCGTGCACTACTGGGTTAGAGGGATGGCTTTCAAACCACATCGGCGGGGCCGAGCAGCACAGCCTGGGGCCACTGCCCTAGAAGCAAGTGCTGGCGGTGGTGCTCGGACTTTACCCCACGCTAATAATTCGAGGCATAGTGTTTAGCGCTCAGGGAATTATGCAGTCTCGGCCTGTGGAGACCTCTTAGTAATCAACAATTTGATTACCTCATCGATTTTGACCTAGGCGGTGATGCCATGAGCGGGCCGAATCTTGGGCTTTTGGCTGCGCCTGGCCTATCGGCTGATGGCGTTGCGAACTGACCTAATTGGCGCTGGACTGGTGTTTGCTGCCCTCGGTTTTATGGCCAGCATGTTCACTTATCTAATCTAGGCAACGAAACTACAAACAACTGAATTGGGTAATTACTTTAAAGCGAGTTCCACAAATGGTTACACTACTCGCAGAAAAAAGCGGGTGAAGCCATGGAATCGAGCTTTTTAACGGCGGTATTTCTGCCATTAGCCTTGTTTGCAGTCATGCTGGGCATGGGGTTGGGGCTAAGGATTGACGATTTTACTCGGGTGCTGGTGTACCCAAAGGCCGTGGTAATTGGGCTGCTGGCCCAGCTGGTGATGCTTCCCGTTTTGGGGTTCGCTCTGGCGTCGATTTTTCCGCTGACCCCAGAGCTAGCCGTGGGGGTGATGATTTTAGCGGCCTGCCCTGGGGGGCCAACCTCAAACTTGATCACCTATCTGGCACGGGGAAATGTGGCCCTGTCCATTACTCTGACGGCGATTAGCAGCTTGGTGACAGTGTTTACCATTCCCCTAGTGGTGAACCTGGCAATGAAGTCGTTTTTAGGCAAAGCCACTACCCTGAGTCTACCGGTCGGCGCAACGGTAATTCAGATCGCCGTGATTACGCTAATTCCAGTGACGATTGGCATGGCCCTGCACCACTACCTGCCGCGGTTTGCCGCCCAGGTTGAGCGAGGCGTCAAGTGGCTTTCCCTAGGGTTGCTAGGGCTGATTATTGCGGGTCTGCTGGTGCAGCAGCGGGAGAACGTGGTTGGCTTTTTTGTTCAGGTGGGCCTAGTAACCCTGGCTTTGAACCTAGCGGCGATGGCTTTAGGCTATTTGGTGGCGCTAGCAGCCAAGCTCGATCGCCCCAGCGCCACAGCAATTACGGTGGAAGTGGGCATCCAAAACGGCACTCTGGCGATCGCCATTGCCAGCGCCCCAACGCTGCTCAACCAACCTGACCTAGCGATTCCGGCGGCCATCTACAGCCTATTGATGTTTGCTACTGGAGGCCTGTTTGCCTGGTGGGCTTCTCGGTGGGGCGTTCGTGAGAGCACCCTAGTAGGGTAGACGATCGCCACCTAGCGAGATTCAACAAAAAGCCTTGGACTAGCGTAGTCCAGGGCTTTTTGTTGGCGCTAAGCAGCCTAAACAGCAACCAACCCAACGGATCTGAGAATGGCGTTGAGAATGGAGCTGATGATAGCTAGGGCGATCGCGCCGAGGACCGCACTCCAAATACCATAGCGAAGGCGGAAGCCCTCAATCAGCCAAGCGGCCAAACCAAACACAATAATGGCTCCAATCAACGGCACTAAACCCAGGCTAATAATGGCAAAGAAGCCGCGTAGGGCATTGGGGAAAAAGCCCCAGACGCCGTTGAAGGCACCAATAATAGCGCCGCCAAGCAGAGCCTTGACAGGGCTATCAATCTCAACCCCAATGGGGGGGATTTTAGAAATAATCAGCAGGCTGATGGCCAGAATGACGACGCTAATCAAAAATCCAATCAGCATTGGCGTTTCTCCTCACACAGGTAAACGATGGGGTTTGTCAGACAAGGAAACCAGTTACAGAGGGGCGCTGGCCCATGCACCTGAAATTATCGGTCACAAAGTAGCATTTGCTACAGTTTTTCGCCTTTTCCAGGGAAGGATGGGCTTGATTGCCCCTTTGGGCGGCTTTTAACGCTTTACACTCGAGCTAAGGCAATCTATACCATGAACCTTCAGAGAGCTGTCGGCCTGCCGTAGCCTGGAGCTGGCTAAACTACCAGACCCAGGGCTGCGCTCATTTTATTGAGCACATCGCTCTCTTTGTCGCTAATGCGGCTTGAACCAATGCCCAAAAGGCCGCCTTCTCGGTGGGCTTCGGCAACCTTAGTAGCCACGCTCACCAGCCACTGCTTGAGTTCGCTGGCTTGCACTCCGGTAACTTTGGTGTCTAGAATGGCCGCGACCCTTTGCAGATGGGCGATCGCATAGTCGCGCCCTTCCTTAGAGCTTTTGAAGGTTTGCATCAGCCCCAGCAGTTCAAACTGCTTCTTAAGGAGCAGCTGCTCACCAGACAGAGGGTCAGCAGCATCGAGCTCAGCGATACCGCTGATCAGGGCTGGGGCCAAGCCGCCTACAGCACCGCTCTGCCGAATCGCTTCGGCGACAATAGCAACCCCAGACTTCACCTCCTGCAAGAACAGCACTGGGTCTACCCGATCGGCTAGGCAAATGCCCATGACTGTATGCATTGGAGCCTGAAGCAGTGCCGACCATTCCTCCGCGGTAAAGGTTTCTCGCATAAGCGCGCCCTATGTCATTGCCTCAAACTATGCCTAACCATATCGGCAAAATATATGAAAAATCTAACGGCTCCCCACCCCCGCATCCTTACTGAGGTTCACCCATGGCCCGTGCTACATCCGCCTTGCTCCAGGTGCATGCCTCAGTGTTTTTGTTTGGGTTGTCGGGGCTGTTTGGCAAGTTTTTAGCCCTGCCCGCCACCATAATTGTGCTGGGTCGCACCGGGTTTGCCGCCCTAGCTCTGGGGCTGGTGCTGGCCCGAAGGAGGCGGCCTGCACAATTGAGCACGGGTCAAGATTGGCTGGGCATGGGGCTGTTAGGAGCACTGCTAGCATTTCACTGGGTGAGCTTTTTTCTCAGCGTTCAGCTGGCGACGGTGGCGGTGGGGTTGCTAACGTTTTCGAGCTTTCCGGTCTTTGTCACTGTGCTCGAGCCACTGCTGTTTAAGACCCTTTGGCGCTGGCAAGACGGTGCGATCGCAGCTTTAGTCTTGTTCGGCGTTGCCCTCGTGATTCCCGAATACCGGCTGGGGTCGGCGACCACCCTCGGTGCTATTTGGGGCCTGCTGTCGGGGTTATCGTTTGCGCTACTGCAACTGCTCAACAAGAGCTACCGGCAGCGTTACTCGGCAGTGGCGATCGCCTTCTACCAAAACTTGTTTGCCTGCCTCAGCCTATTGACGGTCACGCCGATCGCGGGGCTAACTCTAACCACTGGGGAGATCGGGCTGCTGCTGGTTCTGGGAGTGTTATGTACCGCCCTAGCCCACACATTATTTATAGAAAGTCTAAGGGAGTTGCGCGCCCAGACCGCCAGCGTCATCAGCACCCTAGAGCCGGTCTATGGCATTACCCTGGCCACCCTACTGCTGGGAGAAGTGCCCGCCCTGCGCACTCTGGCGGGTGGAGCAGTGGTGCTGGCTACCACCATCTGGGCCAGCCGGCTCCCTCAGACGACAACCGAGCCGGGCTAATTTTGGGCCGTCAACCAACGAACAAACCCGCGCTAGGCTCGTGCTCAGCCCGCTGGAGCACGCCTGTTTCACAACGCTGTATTACCCCTTGGGAATAACTCCGCAAGTACTGCCTAGGGAAACGGTATGGGTGAGTTGCGGAGTTATTTCACAACTCGCACAGCTTAAATCTACTTATTTATTCTCTTTAGGAAAGATAACGGCTTTTTAACATCTATTTCCATGGTCAAGCCCAACAATTCTCTAAGGATTGCCAAAGGAAGGCTCAAGGCCTGCCTTAACCTCAAATTAATCTATAAAAAATCTTTTATTAATGTTCGCTTGACCTTCCCTTGAAGGAAGTATCTGATCATTATGCCAGGCATGAATACAGGTTGGTGAATACTGTCTTTAAGCCTATCTAAACTGCTGAAGGTTATTTATGACGGCCTAAGCTCTATTGCTTAGCTAAATTTACACCTGGAAAAAGGCTAGCTTCACGGCATCCCTGAAGTGATAAAGTATTCCCAGAAAACCGTGTGAATACACGTTTTCATCTACCACAAAGCCCATTGCCTGCTTGATAGCTTGGATCTCGAAGTGATTGACAGAGGATCTAACTATCTGGATCAATGTAGCTGAAAGTTTGCTGAATGAGTTCGTTAAAGCGTTGGATTTGGAGTGAGAAGAATCATGGTCTTGAATAAGAAAATGTTGCGTGTAGGCTACTCCTCAGCATTAGTAGCAATGATGGCTAGTCTGGCCGCCTGTGGCGGTGGCTCTCAAACCGCAACTCCCGACGCCGGCACTACCGAAACCGCTGCTGGCTCTGAACTCTCTGGAACAGTTTTAGTAGATGGTTCGAGTACTGTCTTCCCTATCTCTGAAGCCATGGCTGAAGAGTTTGGCACAGCCAATCCTGGTGTAGCGGTTACCGTTGGCGTATCGGGAACTGGCGGCGGTTTCAAGAAGTTTTGCGCTGGCGAAACTGACATCACTGGTGCCTCTCGCCCCATCAGTCAGGAGGAAATTGACCTCTGTGCGGAAGCCGGCATTGAATATATTGAGCTGCCTATTGCTCTTGATGGTCTCACCGTGGTGGTCAACCCCGAGAATGACTTTGCCGAGTGCCTAACCGTTGATGAATTGCTAACTATCTGGGAGCCTGATGCCCAAGATAAGATCAAAAACTGGAATCAGGTTCGCGCTGACTTCCCCGATGCACCCCTTGGCCTCTATGGCCCAGGCACCGATTCGGGTACCTATGACTTCTTTATGGATGCGATCGGTGCCGATGGCGAAAGCCGTGGTGACTACACTGCCAGCGAAGATGACAACGTCATTGTGCAGGGTGTGAGCGGCGACACCAACGGCCTCGGCTTCTTTGGTCTTGCCTACTTCACCGAGAACCAAGACAGATTGAAAGCTGTGGCCATCGACAGCGGCAACGGCACCTGCGTAGAGCCTAGCGCTGAGACCGTTGCCGACGGCACCTACGTGCCCCTCGCCCGGCCTGAGTTTATCTACGTTAAGCAATCAGTGGCTGAAGACCCTGCGATCGCAGCCTTTGTCAATTTCTATATCTCCCCCGACAACGCGGGCCTGGTAGATGAAGTTGGCTACGTCAAACTGCCCGAAGAGATCAATGAAAAGGTGATTACTCGCTTTGAGAACAAAACCGTAGGCAGTGTGTTTGAAGGCGGCTCCCCCATCGGCGTCAAGCTGGAAGAAGTGCTCTAGGCCTACCGCTTAAACGCCCTCTGGCTTAGCCTTTCTTGAGGTTGAGCCCATCGAGTTCCTGGGGGCCAGCATTGACTGGCCCCTTATTTTTTAGAGTTCTGTATCATGACGACAAACTCTTTGCCGCCTGACCCAAACAACCTTTGGAAGCCCAACCGAGGGCTCAACAAACGGGTCGAACAGGTCGTTATTGGACTATTCGGCCTGTTTGCTCTAATTTCTGTCGCCACCACCTTCGGCATTGTTCTCTCGCTGCTGTTTGAGACCGTGGAGTTCTTCAAAGACGTTCCCCTGTGGAACTTCTTGACCGACAGACAGTGGACTCCCCTGTTTTCGAACCCTCAGTTCGGCATTCTAGTGCTGCTGAGCGCCACCTTTTTAACCTCGCTGATCGCCTTGCTTGTGGCGGTTCCCTTGGGTCTGCTATCGGCTATCTACCTCAGCGAGTACGCCTCTCCTAAGCTGCGCAAGTGGCTCAAGCCCGCCCTAGAGATTTTGGCCGGGGTGCCCACAGTAGTCTATGGCTACTTTGCGTTGCTGCTAGTCACACCTTTTCTCCAGATATTTATTCCTCAGCTAGGCGGCTTCAACGCCCTGAGCGCAGGCATTGTCATGGGCATTGCCATTACGCCGCTGATTGCCTCCCTGAGCGAAGACGCCATCTATGCTGTGCCCAGCGCCCTCAGAGACGGCTCCTACGCCCTGGGCCTTACCAAGCGAGAAACTATTTTTGGCGTCGTGCTGCCCGCCGCTCTTTCCGGCATTGTAGCCTCGGTAATTTTGGCGGTTTCGCGGGCCGTAGGCGAAACCATGATTGTGGCCCTGGCGGCGGGGCAAAACCCAAGACTCGGGCTCAATCCCTTTGTGCCGGTCATGACTATGACAGCCTATATTGTGCAGGTTAGCCTAGGCGACACTCCAGCGGGCTCGATCGCCTTCAAGTCAATCTTTGCGGTAGGGATGACGCTATTTTTGCTCACCCTGGTCTTCAACATTATTAGCTTCTGGTTTGTTCGCAAGTTTCGGGAGACCTACGAATGACGCCCCTATCGTCTCAAGCAAAACCCCTCGATGCCGGTTGGGATATTGAGCAGAAAGAGGTTCTCAATGCCCTAGGCCGCCGCCAGGGCGTTGATACAGGGTTTTCGTTGCTGGCCCTCTCAGCCGTCATTTTTTCCCTGTTTGTGCTGGTGGTACTGCTCGCTGACGTGCTGATTGACGGTGTACCCGTTCTCAGCTGGAATTTTCTCACCAGCTTTCCTTCTCGCAAAGCCGAGACAGCCGGTATTGTATCGGCCTTGGTAGGGACCATCTGGGTGATGGTGCTGGTGGCGCTGGTTACCTTCCCGATTGGCGTAGGAGCGGGCATTTTTCTCGAAGAGTTTGTGCCCGACAGCTGGCTGGCTCGGGCCATTGAAATCAACATTTCCAACCTGGCTGGGGTGCCCTCAATCATCTACGGGTTGCTGGGTCTCCAGGTTTTTGTGCGCATTCTGTTTCCAATCACCCAGGGCCGCACGGTTTTAGCAGGGGCGCTCACCCTGGCCCTGCTGGTGCTACCCATCGTGATTATTGCCACTCGCGAAGCCCTGAGGGCCATTCCAGGAAGTTTGCGGCAGGCGGGCTTTGCCCTAGGTGCTACTCGCTGGCAAGTGATTCGATCGCACATTTTCCCCCTAGCGCTGCCCGGTATCTTAACTGGGGTGATTTTGGCCTTGTCTCGGGCGATCGGCGAAACCGCCCCTCTAATTACCATCGGGGCCCTCACGTATATTCCCTTCTTGCCAGAGTTGTCGTTGAGGGGGTTACAGAGTCCGTTCACCGTGTTGCCCATTCAAATTTTTAACTGGGTATCTCGACCTCAAGCCGATTTCCATGCCTTAGCGGCGGGTGCCATCATCGTACTGATGGTAATTTTGTTACTGATGAATGCCACCGCCATCTATTTGCGGAATCGCTTTCAGAAGTAGGGTTAGCGCAAGTTTTTTAGTTGCAGCGTAGAGTAACGTCATGACTTCACAATCTGTCAGCCCAGTCGCCACTGAGGCTGCCTTACGGGCTAAGAACGTCAGTGTGTACTACGGATCAACCCTAGCGGTACGAGATGTCAACCTTGATATCTTCAAGAATGAGATCACCGCTTTTATTGGTCCATCGGGCTGTGGAAAGAGCACCCTTCTGCGCTGCTTCAACCGCACCAATGACCTCATTCCCGGAGCGCGGGTTGAGGGTAAGGCGATGTTCCACGGCACCGATCTGTACGCCAAAGATATTGACCCGGTTTACGTGCGTCGCCGCATTGGCATGGTGTTTCAAAAACCCAACCCGTTCACCAAATCCATTTACGAAAATATTGCCTTTGCCGCTCGCATCAACGGTTACAAGGGTGACATGGATGAGCTGGTGGAAAACTCCCTGCGGCGGGCCGCTCTGTGGGACGAGGTTAAAGACAAGCTCAGGCAAAGTGGCCTTTCCCTCTCAGGTGGGCAGCAGCAGCGCCTCTGCATTGCTCGCACGATCGCCATTGAGCCCGAAGTGATTTTGATGGACGAGCCCTGCTCCGCCCTCGACCCGATCTCGACCCTCCAGATTGAAGAGCTAATGAAGGAGCTAGAGAGCCGCTATACGATCGTCATCGTCACCCACAACATGCAGCAGGCGTCGCGGATTTCTGATAGAACAGCGTTCTTTAACGCTGAGGCAACTGAGTCCGGCAACAAAGTCGGCTATTTGGTGGAATATGGGGACACTGAGAAAATTTTCAACGACCCCAGTGAACAGGCGACCCAAGACTACGTGTCGGGTCGATTTGGCTGATTGAGGCTACTTGAGGGGTTCCCAAGCGCCTGCTGGATTGAGGCTTGAAGTTTGGGTGCGTCGCGAGCAATGACGCACCCGGACTTTTTAGTTGTGGCTTAGGTCAGGTAGGTGTACTGACTGAGGCTGCGCTCGTAGTGTTGAATCAACAGCTGCGACTCCTCCAGGGTGATCTGGCTATCCTGCAGCGCCCGCTCCGATCGCTTGCGAATATTCTCAATCATGTCTTCGGCGTCGTACTGCACGTAGCCCAGCACCTCGGTCATGGTGTCGCCCTTCACTACCTGCTCCACCTGATAGCCCTTGGGGGTCATGTGGATGTGCACCGCATTGGTGTCGCCAAACAGGTTGTGCAGGTTGCCCATGATCTCCTGGTAGGCCCCGCCCAAAAACATGCCCAAGTAGTAGGGCTGGTCGGGCTTTAGCGAGTGCAACTCCAGCACGTGCTTCACATCGCGCAGGTCGATAAACGTGGTGATTTTGCCGTCGCTATCGCAGGTGAGGTCGGCCAGGGTGCCCCGACAGCCCGGCTCTTCGTCGAGCCGATGAATGGGCAAGATCGGGAACAGCTGCTCGATCGCCCAGGTATCCGGCATCGACTGAAACACCGATAGATTGATGTAGTAGATCGAGGCCATGCTCTGGTGCAGCTCCTCGATATCTTCGGGGATGTAGTCGGCATCGCTGACCACCGACAACGCCTTGCGGCAGCAGGCCCAAAACAGCCGCTCGGCCCGCGCCCGCGCCGACAGACTCAGATAGCCAAAGTTGAACAGGCTAATCGCCTCTTCTTTAAACTGCACCGCGTCGTTGTAGAGCTCCTGCACGGTGTTGGGGGTGAGGTTTTGGTAGATCTCGTACAGTTCGCGCAAAATCACGTGGTCGTCGTCGCCGGGCATTTCCACCTCTTCGTGGGAGGGGGCATCGCTGCTGCCCAGCACGTCAAAGACCAGCACGGATTGATGAGACACCAGCGCCCGACCGCTCTCGCTGATCAAGGTGGGGACGGGTATGCCCTTGATGCGGCAGGCCTCCTGCACCTCGGCGACCACGTCGTTGGCGTAGTTTTGGGTGCTGTAGTTTTTGGAGGCGTAGAAGGTGGTCTTAGAGCCGTCGTAGTCAACGGCTAGGCCACCGCCCACGTCTAAGTAGCCCATGCCCGCCCCCAGCTCTGCCAGCTCGACATAGATGCGGCTGGCCTCCCGCAGGGCCTCTTTAACCACGCTAATGGCCGAGATTTGGGAGCCAATGTGGAAATGCAAGAGCTGGAGGCAGTCGAGCATGTTGGCGTCGCGCAGGCGATCGACCACCGCAAGAATCTCGGGGACAGTGAGGCCAAACTTGGCGCGATCGCCCGCCGAAATCCCCCAGCGGCCGCTGCCCTTGGTGCTGAGCTTAGCCCGCAGCCCCAGCACCGGGCGAATGTTGAGCCGCTGGCTGGCCTCAATGGCAATCTCCAGCTCATTCATCTGCTCGATGACGATGATCGGCTGTTGGCCCAGCCGTTGACCCAGCATGGCGGTCTCGATGTAGTCCTTGTCCTTATAGCCGTTGCAGATCAGCAGCGCCCCTGGTGTGTCGAGGGTGGCCAGGGCAATCAGCAGCTCAGGCTTGGAACCGGCTTCTAGCCCAAACTGGTAGGGCCGACCGTAGCGCACCACATCCTCTAAGAGCTGGCGCTGCTGGTTGCATTTGACTGGAAACACGCCCCGATACACGCCGCTGTATTTGTAGCGGGCGATCGCCTTGGCGAAGCAGGCGTTGATGCGCTCAATGCGGTCTTCGAGAATGTCCGAGAAGCGAATCAGCAGGGGCAGATTGAGGTTGCGCTGCTTGATCGCTTCCACCAGCTCCAGCAGATCGAGGGAGCCGCCGCGATCGCCCCTAGGCGACACCGTCAGATGGCCATCGGCATTGATCGAGAAGTACGGTTCTCCCCAGCTGTGGATGCGGTAGAGTTCTTCGCTGTCCTCGATGGTCCAAGGAAGGGTAACGGCCTCTGA
The DNA here is from genome assembly GCF_014695395.1 of Nodosilinea sp. FACHB-131. Taxonomy (GTDB): domain Bacteria; phylum Cyanobacteriota; class Cyanobacteriia; order Phormidesmidales; family Phormidesmidaceae; genus Nodosilinea. Next base: position 339,237 of record NZ_JACJOF010000007.1, on the reverse strand, counting down.
GGATTGCAGCATGTTTTCTAGGGTGGCCCGATGCAGGCGACGAGACGGCGACGGCGACAGAGATGACGACGGCAGGGGCGGTTGCTGGGCCATATTCATAGGGGCAAGGTGCTCCGCAAGGGTAGACGGGGACAGCGGCTGAAGAGTCGATCGCCGCTGAGGCGCGACCCAAATTGTAACAAAGAGCTACACCTAAAGACGGGGCGTCGGAGGGAGGAGATAGGCGGTTTGCGATCGCCCAAAGCTGATTTTGCATACAGACGCGGATGCTCGCCTCGACTATCCAGAATTACAGCTGCCGCCATAGCCCCAGGCCCACCAAACTGTGCTGCGTCCAGAGTTCTCCGTTTCCCTATCCTCTTTGAGAGGATAGTTGCGTGAGCCATTGCTTTACAGCCGGTCAAACGGGCGCCTCCTCAAGCCAAGTGATAGGATAGAAAAGCACTTTCGCCCCGTCTCTCGACCCTGCCGCCTTTGCTCCTGGCCCAGGTGTGGACATTTCTCCTTGCAGAGTAGTCTCCATATGCGATTGACTAAGTGCAACACCCTACGCTGATCTGGCTAATTCATGCTAAAGAACCTCCTCGGTGACCCCAACGCGCGCAAGCTTAAGAAATATCGTCCCGACGTGGTCGAGATCAACCTGCTGGAGGAAGAGATTCAGCAGCTCTCCGACGAGGCCCTAACGGCGAAAACGGGGGAGTTTAAGCAGCGCATTGCCAAGGGTGAATCCCTCGACGATCTGCTGCCCGAAGCCTTTGCTGTCGTGCGCGAAGCCTCGAAGCGGGTGCTGGGCATGCGTCACTTTGACGTGCAGCTCATCGGTGGCATGGTGCTCCACGATGGCCAGATTGCCGAGATGAAAACTGGGGAAGGCAAAACCCTGGTGGCGACCCTGCCGTCTTACCTCAATGCCCTCTCGGGTAAAGGGGCTCACGTTGTCACGGTCAACGACTACCTAGCCCGCCGCGACGCCGAGTGGATGGGGCAGATTCACCGCTTTTTAGGCCTCAGCGTAGGGCTGATTCAGCAGGGCATGTCGCCCGCCGAGCGCAAGCTCAACTACGGCTGCGACATCACCTACGGCACCAACAGTGAGTTTGGCTTTGACTACCTGCGCGACAACATGGCCACCGCCATGGAAGACGTGGTGCAGCGCCCCTTTAACTACTGCGTCATCGACGAAGTCGACTCCATTCTGGTGGATGAGGCCCGTACGCCGCTGATTATCTCGGGCCAGGTCGATCGCCCCGGCGAAAAGTACAACCGCGCCGCCGAAATTAGCCGCGAGCTCCACGCCGAAGAGCACTACGAAGTCGACGAAAAAGCCCACAACGTGCTGCTTACCGACGAAGGCTTCATCAAGGCTGAAGAGCTGCTAGGCGTGCAGGATCTGTTCGACCCCAAAGACCCCTGGGCCCACTACATCTTCAACGCCATCAAGGCCAAGGAACTGTTCGCCAAGGACGTCAAGTACATCGTCCGCAACGACGAAGTGATCATCGTGGACGAGTTTACCGGGCGAGTAATGCCCGGTCGCCGCTGGAGCGATGGCCTGCACCAGGCGATCGAGGCCAAAGAGCATGTGGAAATTCAGCCTGAAACCCAGACTCTGGCTAGCATTACCTACCAGAACTTCTTCTTGCTCTATCCCAAGCTGTCGGGCATGACCGGCACCGCCAAGACCGAAGAAGCCGAGTTTGAGCGCATCTACAAGCTCGAAGTCACCATCATCCCCACCAACCGCGTCGCCGCCCGTCGTGACCTCTCTGACGTGGTCTACAAAAACGAAGAGGCCAAGTGGAAGGCCGTGGCCGAAGAGTGTGCCGAAATGCACGAGGCCGGTCGCCCCGTACTCGTAGGCACCACCAGCGTCGAAAAATCGGAGGTGCTGTCGGCGCTGCTGAACGAGCGCGGCGTGCCCCACAACCTGCTCAACGCTAAGCCCGAGAACGTAGAGCGCGAGTCGGAGATTGTCGCCCAGGCTGGGCGCAGCGGCGCAGTCACCATTGCCACCAACATGGCCGGGCGCGGCACCGACATCATCCTCGGTGGTAACGCCGACTATATGGCTCGCCTCAAGGTGCGCGAGTACCTGATGCCCCGCATCGTCAAGCCCGAGGACGAAGATGAGTTTTCGGTGACGACGGTGCCGGGCACTAAGGGCCGTGCCCCCGCCCAGGGCTTTGCCCCCGGCAAAAAGGTCAAAACCTGGAAGGCCTCGCCCGACATCTTCCCCATTGAGCTATCGGCGGACACCATCAATGAACTCAAAGCCACCGTTGACTTTGCTGTGACCACCTATGGCGATCGCAGCCTGACCGAGCTACAGGCCGAAGACAAGCTGGCCGTTGCCGCCGAGAAAGCCCCCACCGATGACCCCGTTATTCAAAAGCTGCGCGATGTGTACAACCGCATTCGCCACGAGTACGAGGCCCTAACCAGCGCCGAGCACGAGCTGGTGATTCAGAGAGGCGGCCTGCACGTGATTGGCACCGAGCGCCACGAGTCGCGCCGCATCGACAACCAGCTGCGGGGCCGAGCGGGCCGCCAGGGTGACCCCGGCTCCACCAAGTTTTTCTTGAGCCTGCAAGACAACCTGCTGCGCATCTTTGGCGGCGATCGCGTTGCCGGCCTGATGAACGCCTTCCGGGTCGAAGAGGACATGCCAATTGAGTCGGGCATGTTGACGCGATCGCTCGAAGGGGCCCAAAAGAAAGTCGAAACCTACTACTACGACATCCGTAAGCAGGTGTTCGAGTACGACGAGGTGATGAACAACCAGCGCCGCGCCATCTACGCCGAGCGCCGTCGCGTGCTCGAAGGCAACGAGCTCAAAGAAATGGTGATCGGCTACGCCGAGCAAACCATGGACGACATTGTCAACGCCTACATCAACCCCGAACTACCCCCCGAGGAGTGGAAGCTGCCAGAAATGGTGGGCAAAGTGAAGGAGTTTGTCTACCTGCTCTCTGACCTCACTCCCGAGCAGCTTGAAGATCTCTCTGTGGGCGAAATCCGCACCTTCCTCCATGAGCAGGCCCGCATTGCCTACGACATCAAAGAGGCCCAGGTTGACCAGGTCAAGCCGGGGCTGATGCGCGAGGCCGAGCGCTTCTTCATCCTGCAGCAGATCGATAGCCTCTGGCGCGATCACCTGCAGCAGATGGATGCCCTAAGGGAAACCGTGGGCCTGCGCGGTTATGGCCAAAAAGACCCGCTGATCGAGTATAAGAGCGAGGGCTACGAGGTCTTCCTCGACATGATGACGGGCATTCGTCGCAACGTGGTCTATACCCTCTTCCAGTTCCAACCCCAACCGCAGCCGCAGGTAAAGGCTTCCCAGCAGGTGGGGTAGAGGAGTGGATGGGTAGGCGGGTGGATGGGTAGGTGAGTCCCATCCACTATTGTTTTGGGTCTTGAGTTATTTGGCCGCTCCGCTCAGTGACTATTCAGGAAAGTTAACTACGGTCAAGAAGAGGGGAAACTCTCGATTACGGGGCTCTGGCTGGGGCAGTAGTGTCGATCGCCAGTCGCCCTCTAGCCTGTAGAACTGCTCCACCGACTCTAGCGGAATTTGACCCGCCACCGCCATGGGGTCGATGGTGTAGGGTAGCCCGTTGGAGGCCAGGGTAGGGCCGTCCATCAGGTGAAAATGCAGGTGAGGGGCCGAGGTATTGCCCGTGTTACCCAACAATCCCAAAACCTGTCCCTGCTTGACCGATTCCCCCGGCGTGACTCGCAGCGAGCCTGGCTGGAGGTGAGCGTAGAGGGCGTAGGCTCCATTTCCCAGGTCAAGAATGACGTTGTTGCCCAGCACGTTTTCCAGGTCAATGGTAGCGGGAGCGGGCAGGGTGGGGGGCACCTGCTCAGGTAGGTCGTTGCGGGTTTGAATCACGGTGCCATCGGCCACAGCTAGCAGCTCAGCACCGTAACCAGGGTAGTTGCTCACGTCTGTCAGATCGCCGTTGGCGATCCGGCCCTGGCGATCGAGCTGCATCCAGTCGATGGCAAAGCGTTGGGCAAAGTGAATTTCGCCATCAATGGGCAAACCAGTACTGCGGTGGCCTACGGTGGGGAAGCAGCAGCCGTTGGCCGCGACCCAGCCTGCTCCCCGCAGGGGCGGCCCCAGAACCCAATGGGCGGGCGAGACAGTAATGGGGGCAGCAGTGTAGCTCAGAGACGAGTCAGCACCGGAAATAGCCAAGCGGTGCAGCAGGCGATCGGGTAAGGGGCTGCCTTGGGCAAAGCTGTGGTCAACCAAAAACAGGCGGGTTTCACTAGGCCCCAGGTCGGCAGTGGCAGCGGCAACGTTGTTTAGCGATCGCAGCCGCAGCAACAGATCATCACCGGTAAACGTTGCCAGCGCACCGTCAGGCCTTTCTGCATCCACCACATCAAGCTGGTTGAGCGCGATCGCCGCTGAGCTAGTGTTCGACACCATCAGCTCGTACACCCCGTGGTAGAGGCCATCAACCCCGAGCACCAGCTCCGTTGCAGGCGTCAGGGCAGACACCACCACTGGAGTCCGCCGGGGCGGCGCTAGCGCAGGCTGAGCCTGGGCAGCAGGATAGAGATACGTCAGCCCAGCCAGAGCCATGGCACTCACCAGAGCTATCAGGCTCACCTTAAGCCAGTTTATTCCCTTATCCATGGCCGTTTCCGATCGCTATGGTTTGCACCATAAACGGTTTGGTCACCCCGCCACCGTTAAGAATTCTTAGAGAGGAATACACCACTGCCCGACGCTACTGAGGTTGCTTGACGACAGGCCGTCGCCCCCAAGGCTTTAGCACCGAGATGCCAATAATTACTCCTAGGAAAAGAACTTGCACTAGCCCGCCAATCAGCACGCCTCTGGCATCAAAGGCGTAGACCGGATTGGCTAATGCTTGCAACCCCGTTTGGGCGGAGAGCTGCTCCGCTGTATTGGCCCAGGGAAACAGCCAAAAGGTGCCAAAAGCGATTAGTGCTGTGGTCAATACCCATTTGGTAATCACCCAGTAGAACTTGGCAAAGCCATAGTTGGTGCCCCAGCACAGTGCTGTCGCCGTCAGCACCGAGCCAATCGCCGAGGGAATCACGACATAGTCGTCTAGCGCATTGATGGTGGAGTTTAACGCGTAAAGCACATCGCTGCTAGCTGAGGCCCTATTTTTTACCGAGATCAGAAACATGCTCAACACCGTTCCGGTCCAAAGGGCAGCAAACCCGATGTGTGCAGACAACAGCCAATTTTTCTGCCGAATACTGAGTTTTGGCATCGATTTCCCCTCATTTCTCCAATTTTGACGACAAGAATGCTGACTGACTTGACTTCTCATCAGCCGATTTACTTAATGAATTAATAGTCAATATATTAAGCAAATTCGTCTAGAGTCAATACTGACCGCCTTATTTTTCCTAAAGCAGATTATGGATAATTTGATCGAGGACCTTCATAGCGGTGGCCTGGTCGGCTTCAGAGATATTGGCCGTGGATTGCTGAAGGGTTTTTGCGCCCAAGGGCAGGAGAACCGTTTGCAGCGCTCTACCCTCATCCGTAAGCCAAATGCGAATGATGCGGCGATCGCTAGCATCGCGCTCTCGGAAGACCAGTTTCCGATCTTCCATGCGATCGACGACGCCGGTCAGGGTGGCCCCCAGCTGCTTAAGTTTGTCGGCAATGCCCGAGGTAGAAAGTCCATCCTCTTCCCACAAACAGCACAGCACTAGGTAGTGAAATGGAGTGAGTCCATGGGGTTCTAGCTGCTCTAGAAAGTTGCGATACATCAACTGGGAGACCAGTTTGATTTTGTAGCCCAGGTTGTAGGGGGCCAAAACAAAGCGCCACTGCTCAAGAAAGTCTGAATCGGTTGAGGGGCTAGGCATCTCGGCAGGGGTACTGGGCAGAGTTCAACAGTTCAAGGAATGGGGAGAGGTAGGGTAGAAGTTCTGGGGCTTGTAGGTTGCTTCAGGAGAGATGCAGATAGGTACGGGCTGAGCCAGCATCACTGCCAACCACCATAGAAAACCCCTGGGGGAGTTAATCCCAGGGGCTGGAGCTTAATGACGATAACTATGGCTAGATAGCAGGGTGCCTAGTAGGCCAGACCCATGCTGCGGGTGGTTTCAGCACCCAGATAGACTCGAATGCTCAGAAAGTCGGTGGGGCAGGCGGTTTCACAACGCTTGCAGCCCACACAGTCTTCGGTGCGGGGAGAGGAGGCAATTTGCCCGGCCTTACAGCCATCCCAGGGCACCATTTCTAGAACGTCAGTGGGGCAGGCGCGCACACACTGGGTGCAGCCAATACAGGTATCGTAAATTTTGACAGAATGGGACATTGAAACAAAACTCCAATGTGGGTCACGACTGGGTTTGACAGCTTTAAGGAGGCCCTCAAAGGTTGGTCAAAACGGTCTATGCAGTAAGGGTTTCCTAATCTTTGACCAGTCTATAGCGAGAGATTTCAGCTCTTATCGCCACCCCCTGCAAACCTTAACGGATCGTAATATCGTTACGGGCTGCGGCCCATAGATGTTGGGCTATCAGGATCCCTAGAGCCATGAGCTTAAGTTTTCTAGGTTTGTGGTTTGCGCCTGGTGTAGGTGTTGCCAAACTGACTAGGGTCCCAAGCACAAAGGCAGCGCTGTAAATTGCGGTTAGATTTCCACGGCTCCTAAAGCAAGCGCTACAGCAGCCTCGGCGTGGATGCGGGTGGTGGGAAAGAGGGGCACCGTCGCCGTAGCATGGCCTATCAACAGCTCTAGCTCCGTACAGCCCAGGATCACCCCTTCGGCCCCGGCGTGAACCAGTTGCTCGCAGAGCGTCAAAACGGTCTCGCGGGATGTGGGAGTGAACTGTCCTTGGCACAGCTCATTGTAGATAATCTGGTGAACGGCCTCGCGCCCGGCGGCATCGGGCACCAGCACGTCTAAATGGTGGCTGGAGAGGCGATCGCGATAAAAGTCTTGCTCCATCGTAAACTGGGTGCCGAGCAGGCCAATGCGTTTCAGGCCCTGGGCTTTAACACAGGCGGCGGTAACATCGGCGATGTGCAGCAGGGGAATGGAAATGCGGGCCTCGATCGCGTCGCACACCCGGTGCATGGTGTTGGCACCGATCAGCACCATACTGGCTCCGGCCATTTGCAGCTTTTGGGCGGCTTCCACCAAGATGTTGGAGATTTCTGCCCAGTCACCCTGGTGCTGAAGGGCGGCTAGATCGGCAAAATCAACCGAGAACATGATTATTTTGGCGGAGTGTAGCCCCCCGCATCGCGCCCGCGTAGCCTGGTTGAGAATGCGGTAGTACTCTAGAGATGACTCCCAACTCATGCCGCCGATCAGGCCAATGGTTTTCATCGGAGGAGTTGGCATAGAGTCACCGGGGAGAGGTCGTGCCCAGGGTTTATATCATCTTTCGGGCACCTTTCTAGGCACCTTTCCGGAGTGATGGGTTAAGGTTGCGTAAACCTGCAAAAGCCTGGCAGAGTTAAACGGATTGCCTCAGCCCGCCGTTCTGACCATTGCCCCTTTAGAGTTGACCTATGACCGTTTCTTCTGATGCTGCTCCCTACGCATCTCTCAGCGTTGAGGATCTAGCCCAGCGTCTGGCCGAGGCCGACGGTGCGGTGCAGCTGATCGACGTCCGCGAGCCCAGCGAACTGGAGTTGGCCAGCCTGCCCGGCTTTGCCAACCTGCCCCTGAGCGAGTTTGCCGAGTGGTCGGAAACCATTCACAGCCGCTTTGAGCGCGATCGCGAAACCATTGTGCTCTGCCACCACGGCATGCGCTCGGCGCAGATGTGCGGCTGGCTGGCCCAGCAGGGCTTCACCGAGCTGAAGAATGTGACCGGCGGCATCGATGCCTATGCCCTACTAGTCGATCGCACCGTGCCCCGCTACTAGCCTGCTATTTGGGTTCTTCCCCTTGCCCCCATGGTGACGACTTTTCTGCGATCGCTGCTCCCTGGCCCCCCAACGGTGGTCAGCCTCAAGACCCTGGCCCAAGGGGCCGATCGCCAGATTGCAGCCCGGCGGTCGGGGCTGCCGCTGGTCTCGCCGCGCCGCGACATTCCCATGAACTACCGGGTGTGGGGGTTGAAGTTTGGCAGCCAAGACAACGAGGTGCTGACTTCGGTAGAGGCGATCGCCGACCGATTTCAGCGCGACGGCGTTGACGGTCGCCTGCTGATTTTGGGGGAAGCCGGCGTCGGCAAAACCCACACGCTGCTGGCGGTGGGTGAACTACTGGTGAAGCGCGGCGGCCCGGTGCCGGTGCTGGTCGATGTCTCAGCCTGGACTGGCGAAACGATGCGCGAGTGGCTGATAGCCACTCTGTGGCGCGAGTACCGGGTGGCAAAATCTGACGCCAGCTACTGGATCGACAATGCTCAGCTGACGTTATTAATCGACGGGTTTGACCATCTGCCCACTGCCCAAAAGCGCAAGTGCGCCGCTGCGATCGAAACCCTGCTGCGCAGCAACCCCAACCAAACCGCCCTGCTCTGCTGCCGCCGCCAGGTGCTGGAGTCGTCGGGATTAACCTTTGACCAGTTCAACGGCGGCATCAATATCATTCCCCTGGCCGCCCAGCAGGTCAAAGACTACGTGCTGGCGCAGAACCGACCTGAGCTATGGCCGACAATCAAGGGCAGCAAGCTGCTTCAGCAGTTGGCCAGACTGCCCCTGGTGCTAAACCTGCTGGTGGCGATGCCCAACCTAGCGGTGCCCCCCCTGCGCAGTCGGGCCGACCTGGTACAGCGGTACCTAGATGAGGGGTTGGCCAAGGCAAAGGGCAATTCAGCTCAGCACCGAGCCGCTTTGGGCTGGCTGGCCGAGCAGCTCGACCAGCGTCCTCGCACTTTTTATTTAGATGACCTAGATCGGAGCTGGCTGCCCGAGCCGCTCCAGTTGCTCTATCGGCTACTGCTGGGGCTGGCGATCGCCTTGATCATGGGGCTGGTAGGGGGTAATCTGCTGCTGGGAGTAGCCCTGGGGTTGATGGCCTCGCAAATTGACTTGGAGAGTTTTCCTTATATTCGGCTGGGGGTGGCGATCGCTCCCCTAGGCCGACTGATTTCCCTAGCGCTTACCTGCGGCGGACTAGCCCTGGTGCTGGGTCTCGTGTTAGGCGGCGGGGTCGCCCTGGTGCTGAGCCCCTTCGGCCGTGGGGTCGTCGAGTTTGGCGGAGCCGGGGCCGTAGGTGCCGTGCTGGGCTGGAGCTTAGGACTCGTGGGGCTGCTCCAAAGCGGGGTGCCCGGAGCGGCTCAAATTCGACAGACTCCCAATCAAGACCTGACCCTGGCCCTGCGGAATACGGTGGTGCTGGTAGCGGTGCTGGGCGCGATTTTGGGGCTGCTGCTGGTACTACCGGCGGTGGTGAGCGGCCAGCCGCCCCTCATGCTGCTACCCCTCAGCCGCCTGAGGCTGATCGTGGGGTGCCTGGTGATTCTCGCTCTGTGGTTGTCTTTTAGCTTGCAGCATGGCCTGGTGCGGCTGCTGTTGGGCGGCAAGCAAGGTCTGCCCCAGGCAGCGCGCCCCTGGCTTGAGACCATGGTGACCGCTGGGCTGCTGCGGCGCGTCGGAGGCGGCTACAGCTTTGGCCACGAGGAGCTGCGTCAGGCGGTCGCATCGGAAAAAACTGAAAGCGATCGCTAACTCTGTCGGCTAGGCATCATCCCAATAGCGTGCTAACGCGTACAGTAGGCAGGGTTGTGGCTCGGCTACTAGGGCTTTGTCTTCGACAGCAGTGGATTAGACCCGGTTTCTGGCTGGCTGTTACTGAGTGCTTGCTCTACTCAGGCCACTCTCAGATACATCGGCCAAAATCCACTGGATAGTGCCCAGTTGGCTGACCTGAGGCTGGGCCCGCCGCATCTGCTCTTTACCGTTATTCACCCATGCCGTCTCTATCGAGATCTGTTTCTAAACCGCTCGACAAGGCTACATCGCGCCCGTCGATACGCTGGGCAACCTTTGTAATGGCGGCCATCGTGGGGCTATCGGCAGCCATTGTGGTGGCTTGGTTTGCGGGTGAGGCAAGAATTACCAAGATTTTTGCCCAACTCCAGGTATTGCAGAGTCAGCCCCCCATGTGGCTTGAAGTACCGATGGTGGCGGCCCAGTATCTGGTGGCCCCCACGGTGGTGTTGCTGCTGCTGGCCTTTGCCATTACCCGCATCTCACCCCGGCCCCGGCCCTGGTCGCGGTGCATTGTGATCAGCATTTTGCTGGTTTTAGTGACCCGCTATCTCGTCTGGCGCTGCCTCTCAACCCTAAATTTGGCCTCACCCCTAGAGGGCACCTTCAGCCTGCTGCTGCTGGGGATGGAGCTGTTTGGCCTCACGATCAGCATTATTCAACTGCTGCTGCTGCTGCGGGTGCGCGATCGCCGCTCCCAAGCCGATGTACTGGAGCACGATGTGCGCCACGGGCACTACCAGCCGTGGGTGGATGTGTTTATCCCCACCTACGATGAACCAGCTTTCATCCTGCGCCGCACCGTCATCGGGTGCCAGGCGATGGATTACCCGCGCAAGACCGTGTACCTGCTCGATGACACTCGCCGTTCTGAGATTAAAGCTCTGGCGGCAGAGCTGGGCTGCCAGTACCTAACTCGCCCCAACAACTACCACGCCAAAGCTGGCAACCTCAACCACGCCCTCGAACTCACCCAGGGAGAACTGATTGCCTCCTTTGATGCCGATTTCGTCCCCACTCGCAATTTTCTCTGCCGCACCGTGGGCTTCTTTCAAAATCTCAAGGTGGGGCTGGTGCAGACGCCCCAAAGTTTCTACAACCCCGACCCCATTGCCCGCAACCTCGGTCTAGAAGGGGTATTGACCCCAGACGAAGAGGTCTTTTATCGCCAGATTCAGCCGATGCGAGATGGGTCGGGCAGCGTGGTCTGTGCTGGCACCTCATTTGTGGTGCGCCGCAGCGCCTTGGAAGACAGCGGTGGATTTGTCACCGAATCGCTCAGCGAAGACTACTTTACCGCCATCCGCATAGCGGCCCAAGGCAACGAGGTCATCTATTTAGACGAACAGCTCAGCGCCGGCCTGGCGGCGGAGAACATTTCAGCCCATATTACCCAGCGGCTGCGGTGGGCCAGGGGCACCCTCCAGGCATTTTTTATCGAGTCTAACCCCCTGACGATTCGAGGGCTCACCCCGCTCCAGCGCCTGGGCCATTTAGAAGGGCTGATGAACCAGATGGGCAGCATTCCTCGCCTGGTGTTGTTGCTGATGCCCCTGGCCTACTCGTTTCTCAATGTGGTGCCGATTCAGGCCAATACCTCAGAGGTGCTGTATTTCTTTTTGCCCTACTACCTGGTGCAGCTCACGGTGTTTGCCTGGCTCAACCACCACTCCCGCTCAGCCCTCATGTCTGATGTTTATTCAATAGTGCTGGTGTTTCCCCTGGCCGCGACGGTGGTGCAAGCCCTGGTCAAACCCTTTTCAAAGGGCTTTGACGTCACGCCAAAAGGCACGTCTAATCAGAAGTTTCAGTTTAATTGGCGGCTGAGTCTGCCCCTGGTGATTTTGTTTGGGCTTACTGCCGTCAGCCTGTGGCGCAACCTGGGTCTGTGTCTGACGGCCGGATGGGGCAGCGACACCTACGATTTACAAGCCAAGGGACTGGCTCTGGGCTGGCTGTGGAGCGCCTACAACCTGGCGATGATCGCGATCGCCCTGCTGATCTTGCTAGATGTTCCCCGCCCCGACCCCCATGTGTGGCTGAAGCTGCGCCGAGTGGTGAAGCTGACGCCCCGGCTGTTTCAGGCAGCGGACGATCGCTCTGCCTCCATGCCTATCAGTAGCCCTGCCCCTCGAACCTGGTGGGGCATTACGACGCTGATGTCAGAGACCGGGGTCGAGGTGGCCCTCACCCAGCAAACCTCTTTGGAGCATCCTCTCAGTGTGGGAATGGCGGTAGATTTAGAAATCGCTGAGGAGGCGATCGCCCTGGAGGGCATTGTCACCGCCATTGATTACCAAGACGAATTTCCTCACCTACGAGTGCAGTTTGGCCCTATGGCTCCTGCCACCTACCGCACCCTGGTCACTACCCTGTTTTGTCGCCCTGGCCAGTGGAAGCGGTGGAACAGCCCCGGTGAGTTGCAATCGATCGGGCTGCTGCTGCGGGTGCTGTTTTGGCCACGATGGGCAAATGACCGCAGTTCCAAAGCGCTGCCAGTCGTCAAAGGGTAAACCATCCGCCTAGAAACACTCTATGATGGCGGCTATCACACTACCCACTGCGCCTTTGTCGCCTCGCGCCCTAGCCTATGCAGATCACCTACGACCCCGATCGCGACATCCTGCAAATCGCCTTTAACCAGCGCGAAGTTGGCGAAACCGCCCGCATTTCGCCTAACCTCATTCTCGATTACGACGACGACGGCATGATTGTAGGGCTCGAGCTGCGCGAGGCCTCCCGCCGGGTTGACAGCCCGCTCTCGGTCACGTTTACCATAGGCGACGCCGACCTCGAAAAGCCGCAGCCCTAGCAGGGCAGCAGAGTGCCCTAGGCTAACGCGATGTGATTGAACTCAAGAATCGCGGCGAATTCAGTGGCGGGGCGCTGGAGCCGGCGAAGCAAAAAAAAGGGGAGGCAATGCCTCCCCAGTCCTCATGACTTACTCTCAATCGTCAACCGCTAGCGCAGAGACATCTCTTGCTCTGAGTTAGGCTTCACCCGCTTCAATGGCAGGGGCTTCAGTACCACCCAGGCTGATCTTGACTACCTTATTGCGGGCTTCAACCACCTTGGGCAGGGTCAGGGTCAGCACGCCGTGGGTGAAGTCGGCCGCAACCTGGTCGTTTTGCACCGCGTCGGGCAGGTTGACCATGCGCTGGAAGCTGCCGTAGCGGGTGTCGTCGTAGAGCACCTGGGTGCCTTCTTCAGCAGGGGCTTCGGGAGCCTTGCGAACGCCGGCGACGGATACGCTGTCAGCGGTTACCTGCACGTCGAGGTCAGCAGCGCTGACGCCCACTAGGTGAGCAGTCAACACAAACTCATTGCCGTGGTCAACCAGGCGAATGGCGGGAGCCCAATCGGTCTTAGTCAGCGCTTCATTGGTGAGATCGCCAAAGGCGTCGTTGATCTGGCGACGAATGGCGTTGATTTCGGTAATGGGGTCTAAGTAGCGACGAATAATCATGGGTTCTAAACCTCCTGGTACTTGCCTTTGCAAACGTCTAAGGTGAGTCAGGTCAAGCATTTGCGCTTTCACTCTCTACAGCTACTATGGTGCGACAGAGCCGCTTCTACCTCCAGTCGTAGGAACCCTACTGAGATGGCGAACTTCCCCACCGAACCAGTTGTGGGGTTAACCGTAGAGCGATCGCACTCTCAAGCTATAGGTCAAGAAACCCAGTTTTTGGGGCAGCAAGCAGACTATTAATGGTTCACCAACCAGCTAGAGGATAGGAGGGTTGCATGATGCCTTGTGTAGGTATGCGATCGCCATTGCCGCGACTGCGATTGTTAAAGCGACGGACGCGATCGCGATTGCAGCCCCTGGACATGCCATTGCAGCCTGGTGATATGCCATTACAACTCGATGACATACGATTGCAGGGCGGTGATATGCGATCGCAGCGAGATCTGACGCCCAAAATTCTCTGGGAGTACCATAGCGGTAAGGATGTCTCCCTCAGCCCACCCCGGTATGGATCGCGCTCAGCTTTTCGATGACCTCAGCAACTTGCCGCCCGCCATCTTCGAGCGGCTGTTGTTTGCGCTTAAACCACCTGGCGGCCTCATTCCTGGCGACACTGCGCCGCAGATGAACCGGGTGAAGGCGTTGCTGGACTGGGCTGAAGGCTCCAGCGGTCGGGGAGTAGAGGGAATTTTGGCCTACCTAAATCAGCTCTCACAGCAGATGCTACCTACCCAAGACCAGGATCTCCCTAATTTTCAGCCTTATCTGCAATCTCTCCTGGAGAATGAGGATTATATCGAGTGGCAAGAGGTTTACACTCCAACAACGGTGGAAGATCGGCAGCGAGTGCCAGTGCAGGATGCCATGACCGTTTCACAACATCGGTTTTCATTACGGTTGAAGTTGCGGGCAGAGACGGGGAAGCCCGACCAGAAGGAGCAGGGCAACCAACACGATAGGACACCGAAACCCCAGGAGCGGATGGAGCAATGGGATGTGTTGGCAGGGCTGCGAAACTATGCGGCTGAGCATGTAGTGCTAATCGGCAAACCCGGATCGGGGAAATCAACCTCGTTGGAACGATTGCTCTGGGAAGAGGCAGAGAAAGCGTTACACGATTCAACCGCTCGAATACCAGTGCTGGTGAAATTACGCCGATGTACCGGAACAATAGAGGGACTGATTCGAGATTTCCTAGTTGGTCATAAGGTAGCAGTAGAGATTGCCCAAATTCAGAAACTATTGGGCCAAGGAAGGTTCCTGTTACTGTTGGATGGCCTGAACGAGTTGCCTGAACGATTCAGGACAGAAATTGCCAATTTTCGGGATAGGTATCACTCCACCACCCCGATGATTATCTCTACGCGGGAGCTGAGCGCGGGCGGCACCCTGGGCATTGCAAAAACTCTGAAAATGTTGCCCCTGACAGAGCCGCAAATGCAGGAGTTTGTGCAGGGCTATTTGGGATATGAAGGCGATCACCTATTTCAGCAGATTCAAGGTAACAGACTCCGTAAGTTTGCCGAAACGCCGCTGTTATTGTGGATGCTCTGTCAGGTATTCGCTCAAAATGGCAAGGTTCCTGACAATCTAGGACTGGCATTTAGGGAGTTTGTCCAACTGCATGATCAGGAACTCCAGGCAGATGCCCCAGCAGATTCTAGAGATCAGTGGCATAAGCTATTGCGCCATCTGGCGTTTGTCATGATGCAAGGAAAAACCTTAATCGATCTTGAGCTGTCTATTCCTAGAGAGGAAGCAGAAGACTGTTTAACGGCATATTTACAACAAGCGGGCAGGTCAAATCCCAGAGAGTTTGCCGAGTGCTGGCTCAAAGACTTGCTGAAATATCATCTAATCCAGCCCGTTATTCAACCCAACTTTGAAGAGCACATTGAGTTTCGCCACCAACTGATTCAAGAATATTACGCGGCAGAATATTTACGGCGATTGCTGCCAAAGCTAAGCGATGAGCAAATCAAGCGTGACTACCTCAACCTGTTGAAGTGGACAGAAGCGATCGCCCTGATGCTGTCGCTAGTAGATAACGAGACCCAAGCACTACGAGTAGTAAGGCTAGCTCTTTCGGTAGATTTAATGTTAGGCGCAAGACTGTCTGGAGAAACAGTCGAGATATCTCAACAATACGCCACACAATTAGTGGAAGCTGTAGATGCATCTGAATTACTGAAAGTCTTACTCCTAGGCAGTACGAGATCTAAGCATGTTGTTAGCGCTCTAAAGTCCTCCCTACTTCATGAGAACCCTGAAATACGTCAAAAAGCTATGTCTGCTTTTGCAGAGATAAAAGATAGCTCAGCAATAAATGCGATTTCTCATATGATAGACGATGAAAACCCAATGGTTCGTGGTGAGTTAGCTATGACCCTTGGAAAAATTGGCACTGAACTTGCTGGACTCAAACTTAAAGAGTGGAGAGAAAAATCGCCAAACGAGGAGCCATATTTTGATATCAGGCAGCAAACTGCTCTTTGGGATATCTACGGCGATGAAGAAAAACCTTCTCTATTTCGCAGCGTTTTTGATGATGATGACAGTGACAATGACGCTGAAGATCTCTATGAATCAAGCAGTTTAAGCCACTCAAGCACCGATATTGATCTCACGCATCTAGTCTATGCTGCAAAACACGAGAGTCCATATCTTCGTCAATTTGCGGTAGTAGAACTGAGAAATTACCGTGAGCCTAACTGTCAAGAGATAGTTTTTGAGCTGCTTGTTAACCTGATAAACGATTCAGATCGTCTTGTGCAGCAAGCCGCATTCAGGGAATTGCAATACTATCTTGAAACCCCCTGTAAAAGCCAAGCGATCAACATATTTTTAGAGCAAGTGAAAGATCCTTCTTCAGGCTTGCAACTCCATGCTCTTGAAAGAATTGAAAAATATTATAATTTAATAGATGAAAAAGAGATTGATGCAGTTCTGATTGATACTGCAAATAGCTCGGATTTTCTTATTCGACTCACTTCCATTAGAAAAATCGAAAAGCGGGCAGAAGCTGTTTTCCTGACAGTGTTATACGAAGCATTGAATGACGAGAAAGAAATACGCCGTAAAGCAGCAAAAGTGCTGGGAGAAATAGGTCATCCTGATTCTTCGCAAAAGATTGTTCAAGCAATGACATGTCATCAGGATGATGATACTTTCATCAAGCATGCAATCAAAGCCCTTGGCAGCATTGGTGGATCCCTGGCGATTGAAGCGCTTGGAAGAATCCTGCTCCAAGGCGACGGAAAATTTACTGGAGATATATTGGAAGCATTAGGTGATACGAAAGACTCTCTCGCTGCATCATTTTTACTAGAAGTGAAGTTTGATTCTCATCAATTATCTTCATCCTGGCTAGAGTTGAAGAGAGTCAATGCTTTAGGTAAAACTGCTGATGGAGATTTGCTTTCTTCACTGAAAAAAGCTTTGCAAACGGTAGCTGATAAGGATTTCTTGAAGGAATTACTTACGGCAATTCTTTATATTCAAGATCGGTGTAAATTCTACAATTACGAAATCTGGCAAGCTCGTTTAGCAGGCCAGCAGGGCGACGGCACCTCCAGCCAAAGCGACAAAACAATCTCAAACACAATAACAATCAAAACGGTAGAGAAACTAACAATCATGAGCGAAAAAGCACCCATTTTCAATCAGCAAAATGCAACGATCGGGGTTAATTACGCAGCCGAAGGCAGTCAACAAGACGTCACTCAGCACATCCACGCTTCAGAGCAAAACTTTGAGATCCTTCTAACGGGCTACAAACAATTCATCGACGAACTCCAGCAACAAAATACTCACGTTACCGACGAAACTGCCATCATCCAAACCATCAACATCGAAGCCCGCCGCATCGATACCCGCTGGCAAAACTTCCTCAACCTTCAACGTCTGTGGAATGGCGGCAAAAAAGCAGCCATCAAAGTCGGTGAACACTTTGTCGAATCTAACCCCTGGGGCAAAGGCGCGATCGCATTTCTTGAAGGCGTCAGCGAAGATGTGGAGTAACCATCATTTAACTAAACGGGCTCAAAACCATGCAGATCACCCTTAACTTACCTGACAATCTCAACCAAACCGAAACGTTTAACCAAAGCGACTGGTTTCGAGAAATTGCCGTTGCCCTCTTCCAGCAAGAGCGCATTTCTCTCAGTCGTGCCAGCAAAATTGCAGGCATGGAGCTAATCAGTTTTCAAAAACTCCTAGCCGATCGCAATATCTGCGTCCACTACGATGTCGAAGATTTTGAGCAAGACATGCAGCACCTGCGCGATCGGGGCTGGCTATGATTGTCGTTAGCGACACATCTGCCCTTTCTAACCTGGCTATTATCGATCATCTCTGGCTGCTAAAAGCCATTTACCAAACCGTTATCATTCCAACCGTTGTGGCTGATGAGCTAGCCGCAGCCAGCAACCTCAAAATATCAGCAACACTTCAGCTAGATTGGATTCACCCTCAACTTTTGGTCAACACTCAACTCGCGAACCAGCTTCAACGGGATCGGGGTTTAGATGCTGGAGAAGCCAATGCGATCGCCTTAGCACTTGAGCTACAGGCCAACGATCTCCTTATTGATGAACGACTAGGACGACAAGAGGCACTGCGGCTGGGGCTTTCCATCATTGGCATTCTAGGCATTTTGGTCATCGCTAAGCAAAGAACCCTCATCCCCAAGGTTCAACCCATCATGGACGCATTGATCAACCAAGCTGGCTTTCGCATTAGCCCTCAGCTATATCACCGTGTTCTAGCTCTGTCTCAAGAACCCTAAACTCACTGAGCAACCTTTCAAATCATTTTTACAGCGTCACTAGGTCGGGATAGTAGGCGATCAGTTCATCAGCACTGAGGCTATCGCTGGGGTCCTGAGGCGTCCACAGCAGCTCGTAGACCAGTAGATAAGCGGGAGAAATAGAGCCTAAGCGCTGCAATACTGCTCTTAAATCAGCAACAGAATTAACGGTGCTAAACAAGGGGCGATCGTCCGCCGTGCCCAGCAGCAGCGTCACCACAATGTGAGAGGCCACATCTTCGCTGGGTCCACTGGGCATGGATCGCCGCTGCACCTCGCCGCCCACATTTACCAAAGTTTCGACAGTGAACTTGCTACGCTCTTGAATCGACAGCCGCTCAAACAGTTCTGATGCCCGCTCTCGCCCGGACACCGTCTGCGAGTCGGCCCGCACATGGGTCCAATAGTCGGGGTGGCGCAGCAGCGCCAGCACTGTTTCGCGCAGTTGAGATGCGAGCCCCGCCGGGGTGGTGAGGTCAGCGTTGACAGCAATGCGATCGAGGTCGCGCTGAAGATCTCTTGCCCCCGCTAGCAGCACTATCTGTAGGCGCGTCACGGTGACAATGTCGTTGAGCAGCTCGCTCTGGCTACCCGCCGCCGCTGAACCGTCAAACCTACGACTGCCGCCCTGCAAATAGTTAAACGCGATGGGCAGCACAATAAACCCCACCACTACAATCACAATCAAAAATCCACCGCCGCCACCGCCACCACCCGTGCCCACATACACCGGAGCCGGAGCGTAGGTGGGGTAAGGCACAATCACGGGCCCCGGAGCCGAGCGATAGCCGTAGCCACCACCATAGCCACCGCCATAGCCTCCACCATACCCACCGCCATAGCCTCCACCATACCCACCACCGTAACCGCCGCCATAGCCACCGCCGCCATAGCTAGGCAAACTGCGTGGAGCTGAGGGTGCGGGCGCAGAGGGGCGGCTAAAGGAGCCACCCCGGCTCATGCCGCCGCTGACAGCCTGTTCTCTAATCGTTCCCGACGGCACAAAGCCCTGGCTAAGCCGCTCTTCGATCGCCCCTAGGGAAAGGTGATGGTTTTTAACCACCGGCACTACCCCCAAATAGACCACCATCGCAATCATGACGGTGGTGGCAGCAATCATCCACCAAAGCCGCTTAAAGCTAGAGCTCACCTGCATCACGGGTTCTCCAATAGTTCATCGATGTAGAGTTTGTAGATCGCTTGGAACCTCTCCTTGAGTATCCAAGAAACTCCATAGCTTGGGGGTTAATAATCCTAAACTCGTCGGCAGCAGCACCGTTGAAGGCACAAGCAGCATGATCGCACCTGAGATGAAGTGAAGGGGTAGGCAGCACTGATGCAAATCCGGCCATTAGCGCATCCACCGCTTGAGTAAGCATCGTCATTAGTCCGCGGAAGCCTAGGCAGGTTACGTTGCCAAAACCGTAACTCCACATCGCTTCCTTATAGTTCATTGATAGATTGCCTAAGGACTCAGAAGAGATACAGTCAGCGTTTTGAGCCATGCCTAAGCAGAAGACTGTGGTTCTCCCTGCTGAACGTTAGGTGTGAGATTAATCATGAACAAGCGAGTATTTTCTGCTCTTCTAAGCGCTGGCTTAGCAGCCGCCACCCTGGGCAGTGGGGCGATGATAGGAGGCCAAGCCGTGGCGCAAACCCAGCCCGAGTGGCACAACTGCATGACCCGTGAGGTGTTTACCCCCGAGAAACAGGTTTGGTGCGATCGCTGGGGCACCCTGATCAACGGCACCTACATTGTGCCTCTAGGTTTTGGCCCGGAACCCACCTTTGAAACCGTCACCCTTGAGAATGGCGAGTATAACCGACCCGGCGAACTCATAGTCAGCATGGCCAAGGAACCAAATTGGCTGGCCTTTGGCGACATCGACGGCGACGGCAAAACCGATGCTGCTATCTTCTTTGGCGTCAACCAGGGGGGTGGCACCAACCTGATCACCTACGTAGCGGCAGTAATGGATATTGATGGCGCAGCCCAGGCATTGCGCCCCGTCGCCCTGGGTGAGCGAATCATGCTCAACGGCCCCACCACCATCGACAACCAGCGGATCAACGTGGCCCAGCTCACCCAAACCGAGGTCAAAAAACGCAGCTTCGTGGTCGACAGCGACAGCCTCAGCGAGCTGGCTCAGCTACCGGGTCCGGTGGATTCCATCGTGCCAGACGGCACCATCATGTTTTCGCAGACGCCAATCTATGCGGTGAGGGTGTTTACCCAGCAGGGCCAGCCCCGCATCAACCTATTTAACAAATCCACCGGGCGGCAAGAGCTGAATGCCGCCCCGGCCACCGCCAACGCTTCGGCTGGGGGCCTCACCTTTACCCACGGCGGCACTCCCTCGGTGGCGGTGAACATTGCCGCTGACGGCACCCAAACAATTGAGGTCAACAACGCCGTGCAAACCAACTCCGCCAGCGTCACCGGCACCGTCAGCTATCTGCCCCGCATTGCCATGCCCCCCAACGCTATTTTGGAAGTCAGCCTAGTGGATGTCAGTCGGGCCGACGCGCCTGCGGTGGTGTTGGCTTCTCAGAGAACGGTGTTTGGCGATGCTCAAGGAGCGGCCACAGGCCAACGCCAGGTACCAATTTCCTTTGAGCTGGTCTACAACCCCGACCAGATTGACCCACGCTTGAGCTACGCAGTACAGGCCCGCATTGTCGTCGATGGGGATCTGCGGTTTACCACCACCAGCCGCTTTGCGGTGATCACCCAGGGCAACCCCACTAACGTAGAAGTTCGGGTTGAACAGATTTCGCGGTAAGCCCGGGGCAGCGAGTGGTTCTATCGGCGATAAACCTGACCGGGAGAACCACCCGCGACCCAATCTGTTTATTTCCTCTAATGCTTTTAGAACAAGCAGCGCAAGGATTCTAGCCAAGCTACACCACAGCCTCTGCTAAGCAACCTTTTACCAAGTTAAAGGCACCGGATTCAGTATTAGACCCTAAGCCGCTAAACGAGCTCTCCGAGGAAATACTGAGTACATTTGCTCATTAGCTCAGGTTATCAAATCAAAACACAATCAGCAGAGATTGTGTTAATGAAAATCTGTAATTGTTGTTACAATGAGAGACGGAGGAGATGAGAGCCCTCCAGTGGAAAAATTATCTAACCTTAGGCACTGCAAAAAGTGCTGGGTTTTGGTGGTTTCTTCCAGATTGAGAGAACAACGTAGATATTTAGTATCACCCACGTCGGCTTCCCTAGGGAGCCGATTTTTTTTATTCTTTACGATCGCGAGCGCCCTTCACTCTGCCTCTAGAGGTAACTTCACGCAGGAAGGGTAAACCGGCCCATGGGCAAGGGTAACGGTGACGATCTGATGGTCTATCTGAGCGCAGTTTCCAGGCCTTGCCCCGGTACCGCTATTCACTGCGTAGGCCGGAAAACAAGACGCCGCCACGCTCAGCCGCAGGCGGTGACCGGGGGCCAGGGTACAGGCCGTAGGCTGTAGGGGCAGCGTCACCTTTTGGGGGCCAGGATTAGCTGCTTCTGCATTGTCAACTCGGCACTGCCCCTGGGTGAGGTTGATCACCCGACCATCGCTATGTACCTCCGAGAGCACCACGCTGAGGTCAAAGCTGGGAGCATCGGCCTGGCAGTAGAGGACGGCGATCGCCGTTCCCACTAACGTCAGCCCTTCAGTCAAGGGAGCAGTCGTGTAGGTCAGTACGTCGGAGCGGCTGTCGATCGCCCCCCGATCAAAGGGGCCAGACGGCAGGCCGCAGTGGCCACCTAGGGAGGGCACTGGTCGCCAAGGGTCATGTACGATTACGTCTTCAGTTGGGGATGCCGGTTGTTTCTGAAGCTGAAACAAGGGCGGGCTGAGCACACCGTCGTCGCTGCGCATCCCCGCTAGGCCGCTACTGCTGAGGTAGAAGGATTGGCAGGGATGCGTCGGCCAGCGATCGCGCCCCTGCCACTGGTTCACCCCCATCACAAACAGCTGGATAGGAGATTTAGCACCTGTTTCAGAGAAAGAATCCTTCAAAAACTGGTCGAACCAGCGAATTTGCAGGCGATCGATTGGGCTGTCGGCCTCAGGGCCAAAATCCACTGCCCCTACCCGGCGGCTCCAGGGCAGGTGTCCCCAGGGGCCGATCCACAGTTCTTGGGGGGTGCTGCCCTGGGACACCATTTGCTGATATAGGCGCAGGTTGCCCCGTAGGTAAGGGTCATACCAGCCGCCAATGTGCAGCATGGGCAGATTTACCTCTGCTAGGTCTGGCCTGAGCGCCTGCCAGTAGCGATCGGGCTGGGGGCGATCGAGCCACTGGTGAAAGAAAGAACCGGGAGCATAGGTCTGTAGCACCCGGGGTCGGGCAGGATCAGCATCGCCCAGGGGCAGGGCATGGGCAGCCTGGCGAAGCGCCTGATACGCTACGGCATCCTGGTTTAGACGAGCGGTTTCGGCGGCGAGCTGGAGCGCCCAGCCCAGGCCAATCTGTAGGGGTAAAGCTCCATTTTCATAAGCCCAGTCGGCGTAGAGGTCGTAGCCGACCATGGCTGGGGCGATCGCTCGCAACGCAGACGGCTGCTTCGCCGCCGCATACAGCTGGGTCATTCCCTGATAGGAAAACCCGTACATGCCGACCTTCCCATTGCTCTGGGGAAGGTTCGCCGCCCACTGCACCGTGGCGTAGCCGTCGTCGGCCTCGTGGCGAAATAGGTCAAACTCCCCACCGGAGGTACCCCGCCCTCGCACATCTTGAATCACCACAATGTAGCCGTGGCTAGCGTACCAGCTGGGGTGGGCATAGACTACGGTGGATGCGATCGCTCGACCGTAGGGCTGTCGCATCAGCAGCACCGGAAATGACCCCTCACCAGTGGGGTAGTACACATCGGCATCGAGGTGAATCGCCTCTCCGGCCGAGGGGGAGGCCGGCGGGGGCAGCACCAGCGTTAGGGTTTGCGGGGGAGCAACAGCGTAGAGGCCAGGAGTGAGCAAGGGGTTACGGAGCGGTAGGGGTGGGCCTAGCCTACCAGAGGGATATAAAGGAGGAACCTGTAGCGACCTTTAGGGGTTGGGGGAATCGTGACGGCCTAAGACAGCCAAATCTTCATTGTCTAGCTCAACGGGAGTGCCACTGCGAATCAGCTCAGCAAAGTCTTCATTGGGCACCATGATGCATAGAGTGTAGAGCCGGGTAGGGCCAGTATTTTCGACCACATGCACCCCGCTAGGTGGCACCAAAATGCTGTCTCCCGCTTGAATGGCAACGGTTTTGCCGTCGCAGGTGGCGCGGCCTTCGCCCTTGAGCACAAAGAACATTTCAACGGCAACCTGGTGGCGGTTGGGAGGCGTTTTGCCGCCAACGTCAAAAATCTCGACGCAGTAGGTCAGCGACATGTTGGCAATGGTGGGATCAAACACCAGGGCAAGGCGGTTGCTGTCGCCGGGGCTAATGCGAAAAGCCTGGTAATCCTTCGGCGACTTATACACCGGAACGACGCAGCTGGTAGGCAACGAGCAGGTCAAGGGATCCATAACCATAGTATCCATAACCGGTTGGCCTAACGGAACGGCATGACTATGCTAAACAGACTCCCGCGCAGATCACAGTAGCTCACCGTACCGTTCATAAAAAGTTGCCTACCCAGAGGTTCCCGCCGAAGCTAAAACTACAAATTTAAGCGGCCACAAAGAGCTCCAACGGTTGGCGAATCAGCTCTGTAGCCTTTGGACTCTAAAGAGATTGCGTAGGATCTTTATGAAGTTCCTGGCTGAGGCAGTTTAGGGTTACGCTAAACCTCAGTATCCCCATCTGGCTGTGGTGCCAGACCAGCGGGGAAATCTAGAAACGCCTGGGTTGCTCTACTACCGCTATCAACGCTACTCGTTCCCCAGGTCTACGGTTACTCCCTTGGTCTCAAACGCAGCATGATCGACATCCTCATCATTGAGCACGATGCCGCCACAGAGCAATTTTTGGTCAGCGCTCTCAAGCAGCAGGGTTACAGTGTAACCACGGCCCGCAGCGGGGCAGAAGGTCTCACCCTAGCCGAGAAGCTGCTGCCGGGGGTGATCATCTGCGACTGGAATATTCCAGGCACCATTGACGGGTTGGCCATCTGTCAGGCGCTTAAGCATCACCCGGTGCTCTCGATTACGTCACTGCTGCTGCTGACGGCCCGCTACAGCACTGCTGACCGAGTCAAGGGGCTGGAGATGGGAGCTGACGACCTGCTCTCAAAACCAGTAGATATCAACGAGCTCAACGCCCGGGTGCGGGCAGGGCTGCGCATCTACCAGCTCACCCAGGATCTGCGCCAGCAAAAGCAGCGGATGGAAGCTGAGATGGCGGAAGCGGAGGGCTATGTGCGATCGCTCCTGCCCAGCGACCAAGTCGGCAGAGTGCCCATCCAATCGCGGTTTTTGCCCTCTCAGCAGCTCGGCGGCGACTGCTATGACTACTACTGGCTTGACCCCGACTATCTGGTGATGTATTTGCTCGATGTCTCGGGCCATGGGCTAGGGTCAGCGCTGCTCTCCACCTCGGTGCTAAACGTGCTGCGCGCTCAGTCGCTGCCCGACGTCAGCTTCTACCGCCCCGAAAAGGTGCTGCGGGCGCTCAACGAAACCTTCCAGATGAGCGATCAGAACCAAAAATATTTCACCATCTGGTATGGCGTGCTCAACTGCGCCAACCGCCAGCTGCTCTACGCCAGCGCTGGCCACCCCCCGGCGGTGCTGGTGTCGATCGACGCCGACCAAAAGGTGACAACCACCCGTCTGCGCACCCCCGGCATGCCCGTGGGCATGTTGCCTGAGGCCAAGTACCAGTGGCAGCGCTGCCAGCTACCCCCCAACAGCAGCCTTTATTTATTCAGCGATGGTCTTTACGAGGTGCTGCAAGACAATCAGCAGTACCTCGGTTTAGATAATTTTGTGGATTTGCTGGCCGTGGCCAAGCGCGAGCGCAGCATCGACCACATCCTCGATACCGTAATTAAGTGCCAAGCAGGGGAGGTCGCCAGCGACGATATGTCTTTGATGATGGTCAACTTAGATTAGTCTTCAGCCGCATAAATAATAAAGTGACTTTCCCAAGGGTGTCAGGTTTTAGGTATAAGTTTGGGGCTAACTCTTATACCTGAAACCTGACACCTTGCACCCCTTATTAGTATCTAAACCTAGGACACTTTGAGCTTGGCGTCTTCAAATGCCTGGCGGTTTTCATAAATTTCAAATACTCGGTCCATGCTAGTAAGTTCAAACAGCATACGGACCTGGTCGTTCATAGAGCAAATGCAAAAGCTGCGGTTTAGCGCTCGCGCCTTCTTAAGCAGTACAACCAGCGTGCCCAGCCCCGAGCTATCAATAAAGGTGATCTCTTTTAAGTCAACTAAAATAACTTCAATCCCTCCATCGAGTAGTGCCTCCACAGACTCGCGAAATTCTTCGGCCTTGGTGCTATCTAAAATACCGGTAGGCTCAATAACTTGAACGTTAGAATTCATAATAAAAAATCATTATCCAAAATTAACAACTGTTTGGTAGACAGCAACTTAGCCCATTAGCTAAATAATAGCCAATGCTGGAGAGTATATGGCCCTGGGGGTGCGATCGCGGTCGATTTCTACCACTAGGTTAACGTGTTCACCATCGCGCTTGAGGGCCGCAATAAATAGCTCCGGGTGCAGGGCACACCAAAAATACTCCACAAACGCATCAATAGTGGCATCGCTCATGCCGGTTTTGCCCTGGGCCTTCATCTGGTGTTCGGCGTCTTTGCGCCACTGTTTGCTCAGGCGGTAGTCGGCTGGGCACAGCACCATCAGGCGATCGAGACAGCCCCATAGGGGCAGGTAGGTAGCCAATTTAGCGTTCATGTCGCGGGCAAACTGGCGATCGGCTTCAGTGACAATCGGCTCTGGGGCTTGGTCAAACTGCGCCGGGTCGATGGGGCGCGCCCCCAAAAACCAGCCCTCAAACAGCAAAATGTCTATATCCTGCACCCACTCCGGGTCGGTGCGATCGCCCTCGCCACCGTGCAGTGATTTATCGAACCGGGGCAGGGCCACGGCCTCCCCCGCCCCCGCTGCGCGAATCTGGGTCAGGGTGGCTAGGCCCAGGTCGATGTCGTGGGTGCCCGGCGGCCCGCGCCACCGCAATCTCGGGTCAACCTGAATTAGTGCCTGGCGATCGCGGTAGGTCTTGTAAATATCGTCAATGGAGAGACCCACTGCCCGGTAGCCCATCACCTGTAGAATGTGCTGCAGAATCAGGGTCAGGGTAGTTTTTCCCGTTCCCTGGCCGCCGAGCACTCCCTGAATCAGCGGGCCAGCCTGGGCATCGCGGGCCCGTTTGAGGGTGAGGGCCAGGGGTAACCACAGCCGCCAGTACAGTCCTAGGTAGCGCTCCATCGGCGCAGGGGGCAGGGGCAGTGTATCGTGATGGGCCTGCAGGGTTTGCAGCCAGCTCAGGCGCTCCTCTAGCTGAGCCGCGCCATTTTCGGGGGTAATGCCCCAGGCCGCGGCCTGGCTGGGGTCAGCTAGTTCCCACGCCAGCAGCTGTTGACGCTGGGCGTCGTCGAGGGCACTGCCCGCCAGGTAGGCGGACAGCAGGGGCGCGATCGCGAAATCCGTTGAGCTTATCGGGTCTGCCATCACTGCATCGTCACGATTGGTTGCTGAGCTGCACCAGAATACTGCCGAGTTGTATCGCATCGCTGCGATCGCCACTGACTAGCGTAATCTGCCGTAGATGCTTGAGGGCAGGCTGGGTCGCAGTGCTCCACAGCCGCCACCGGGGCAGTCGGGCGGCTAAGTCAGCCTGAATCTGCGGCCAGTCGACGTGAACATAGCCGGTGCTAGGCCCAGGCACCTGGGCCACCTGCGACCACCAGGCCGGGCGTTGCCGAGGTACAGCAGCGGGGTGAATGACGGCATCCAGCGTGGTGGGGGAGGCGGCCAGTGCCTCGTACTGATCGACCTGGGCATGCAAACCTGCCACCTCGGCCACCACCTGCAAGGGCTGTGACCCTCGCTTGGGCAAGGCCAGGCGAGTCCAGGCGATCGCCGGAGTGCCGCGCAGATCTAGCGACCCCACCCCTAAGCCCTGTCCCTGGGCCAAAGCCGTCATGGCATCAAGCGCTGCGACCAGTGTCTCGTTCCGGGGCGCCACCACTAGCCAGTCAGGCACTCCGGTTTCAGCCGTCCCCAGTCCCACACCGTAGACCTGGTCTACTCCCGTTTCTAGAAGAGCCGTCGCGCCCTGGCCCAGCGCACCGTCAATCAGCTTCGCCAACGGAAATCTTCCCTCGCCGGTGGAAGAGGCTAGGGCCAGCAGAGGATTGATACGCTGCCCCAGGGTTATCAGATCAGAGCCGATCGCGGTCACCGCTAGATCCCCCGGCAGGTAGGGCACAATGTTGTCCCAATCGGTTGCCCTGGCCCGCTGGGGATGGAGACGATGCCCCTGGGCAGCCAGCAGCGCTGTGTGGCCCACTAGCCCCTCGCGGGAGAGCTGCCACGACATCAGCGCCCAACTCACTTGGTCATCAGCGGTCCCAAAATCACCCAGCTCGACTAGTGCCTCAGCAAAATTCCGATCGGGGTTGAGCCACTGGCTGACCATGGGCAGGTTTAGCGCCAGCAACCCCACCCGCTGACTGGGCAGCTCCCCCAGGGCGGCCTTGTAGCGGCGATCGCTCTGAAGATTTAGGTCGGTAGACTGGGCAGCGGTGAGGGCTTGGCGCAGCACATCGGGGTGGTTGGCGGCCAGCACGTAGCGGTTGGCAACCAGGGCTGTGGCCAGCGAGGCCGTTTCTGCCTGGGCCGATCGCGGGGCGCTGCGCTGGGCGTAGATCAACCGATTGCCCGAAAAATCTTCAAAGGTAAGGGCGTCACCGGCGATCGCGCGGTTCTGCCAATAGAGTTCTAGCGCCGCCTGGGCCGCCAAACTGTCGTTGCAGGCCAGGGCAACCAGATAGCCAGGATTGGTGCCATTGGTAGAGTCTTGATCGAGATCGGGGGTCACCATGGCAGCGGTCACCTCTTCCCCTAGCCACGGCTGGATATCGCGGCTGTAGTTAAGACCAGTGTTGGCCAGTAGCGCTTGCTCAATCAGTTCCTGATCGTGGCGGGTCTCCTGGCGCAGGCGGGGAGCAGTCAGGTATTCCCACAGGCTAGCGAGGCGATCAGGGCGCACTAGCACCGAGGCAACGACAGGCGACTGCTTGGGCACAAACTGAAGCGCCAACGGCTGAGCTTGCCCGCCGCGCTCAATCAGGTATAGGGGAGTATTGAGTGTCAAACGCCCCAGCAGGCCCAAACCCAGCACCAGCAACAGCCCAGCGGCAATGGCAAGGGGTCGAATAAACGAGCGAAACTTCATTGACCTCACGCCTGAAACCCAAAAACACCCGCAGCGCGACTACTCACGCCAACTAATTCTCCTTAGTGTATGGCCCTTCGAGCCCCGTAATGCCCCTGATGCCACCGGGCTGTTTAGAAATTAAACAATGTAAATTTTCAGGTTTTTGAGAGTCAGGGAGAAATTCGCGCCAATTTGGTTGATCTTGGCCATTTACAGCAACAGTTCACCATTGACTCAGCAGGGCGATCGCCGCCGCTCTACAACCAAAACGATCCTAGTCCAATAGCCTTAAAATTGGCCAAACTCAGTGGTATTGAGGCACTAATGGCGCTGTGGCCCTTGACGTATAGTTTTCTGGCTGAGCTATGCTGCGTTCTTCTAGCCTGCGACGGTTTGCTGCTCTGTCGGCCCTAGTGGGCTGGTTTGCCTTAACGGCACAGTTCTATCTGTCGGTGCAGGTGGGCATAGCCAACGGCAATGGGGTGTTGAGCGGCGTGGTGGCCTACTTTAGCTATTTCACCATTTTGACAAATTTGCTGGCGGCGATCGCCCTTACCGCCGGAGCCTTACCCAATCGGGCTGCTCCATCGTGGCTAGCGGTTTTTCGCCGCCCCAGTGTCGTCACCGCCATCACCGCTAGCATTGCGGTGGTGGGCAGCGTTTACTTTCTCATTCTGCGCCACATCTGGGAGCCCCAGGGGCTGCAGCTGGTGGCCGACGTGCTGCTGCACTACGCTATGCCGCCGCTATTCTTTGTCTACTGGTGGTGGGCCGTGCCCAAACAGGTGCTGCGGCCTACCGCTATCTCACGCTGGATGGCTTACCCCCTAGGCTATGCGCTCTACGCTCTGGTGCTAGGGGCCATTCGGGGCCGCTACCCCTATCCGTTTATCGATGTCACTGCCCTGGGCTACCCGCGCGTGCTGATCAATTCTGTGGTTCTGTTGGCGATCTTTGCCCTGCTCTGCCTGGCGCTCATTCTACTTGGGCGACTAGACCAGCGCCGCCATCATGCCCCTAGCCTCGGCTAACATCCGCTACTCCCAGTCCACTTGCTGAATGCGATCGATGTAGTCGAGGTTGGCTAGCTCTATCAAAACGTCTTGATGGTTGGTCTGGTAGGTGTTGCCAATGGTTAGCACTTCATCCTCGCCGCAGCCAATGCGCCCTCGACTTTGCGGGAAAAACTGCGCCGAAGGGTCGATGGCGCTCACCGCCTGGGCGTAGGCACCGCCCGCAGGAATGCAAAATTCGTAGTCGAGCGATCGCTTGCCGTCGGTTGGCCCGTGAAGCCCGTTTTCATCCAAACTGCTCAGATCAAAGGCAATTTTATGGATTGCGCTGCTGTGGTCTGCGGAGGGCACAGGTTGACAGGCGAAGACCAGAGCAAGAACCGCTGCCCCTAGGGATAGGGCAACGTTGGAGCGCAGGCGGAGAAATAGGGACATGGAGCCAACTCCGGTTGAGGGTGCTCAGGCTTTGCTAGGGGCGGTGCCGATGGATTGGCTGACGATGGCTTGAGCCTGCTTTTCAGTCTCGGCCTTGCGCTCGCTATGGCGATCGGTGAGATAGTCCACTTGATCGCGCAGCAGCAGGGTGAATTTGTAGAGTTCTTCCATCACGTCGATAACGCGATCGCGGTAGACCGAGTCTTTCATCGTGCCATCGTCGTTAAATTCTTGATAGGCCTTAGGCACCGATGACTGGTTCGGAATCGTAAACATCCGCATCCACCGGCCTAGCACCCGCAGCGTGTTGACCGCGTTGAAAGATTGCGAACCGCCGCTCACCTGCATGACCGCCAGGGTTTTGCCCTGAGTGGGTCGCACCGCTCCCAGGCTCAAGGGTACCCAGTCGATCTGGTGCTTCATCAGACCGCTGATATTGCCGTGCAGCTCAGGGCTTGACCATACCTGCCCCTCCGACCACAGCACCAAATCGCGCAGCTCCTGCACCTTGGAGTGATCCTCAGGTACGCTGCCATGAATCGGCAGATCGTGGGGATGAAAGAAGCGCACCTCGGCCCCAAAGCCTTCAATAATTCTGGCGGCTTCTTCGGCTAGCAGCCGACTGTAGGAGCGATCGCGCAGCGAACCGTAGAGAAATAGAATCCTCGGTTTGTGGTTAAAGCTCATGGGATGCCTCTCCATTGAGAGTTTCAGCTTGGTTTCTTGCCGCCCTGACAGTTCACGCAGTTTAGATTAGCAGGCTGGGTAAACATCCATAGAACCCAGCACAGCCAACCGCTGTTGAGTTAGCCTGCATTTCTTAGTTCAGCAGCACCAGCTGATACGGACTGCTGCGATCGCCGACTCGCCAGCTGGAATATTTAGAAGAGCAAGCGCCTACTTGTCTAAATGAGTGCCAATCAGGCAGGCCCCGGTCAAGCTGACACCATTGAGCTGGGTACTAGAGAGGTCAGCGCAGAGCAGATTGGCGCCGCCAAGGGAAGCTCCCGACAAATTGGCCTGACGCAGGTCAGCCTCTTCTAGATTTGCATTGTCAAGCCGCGCCCCCTGCAAGTCGGTCTGGGAGAGGTCGGCCCCCTTCAAGTTGGTATCGCTGAGGTTTGCGCCCCGCAGGTCAGCTCCCCGGAGGTCGACCCCTTGCAGGTTTACCCCCATCAGGTTGCAGCCACTTAAGAATGCTCCGGCTAGGCTGACACCACCCAAGCGCGCTCCCATCAGGTTTGCGCCCCGCAGGTTGGCTCCCCGCAGATCAGCGCCAGTCATATCGCACTGCATCAGGTTCGCGCCCCACAAATTTGCTCGCAGGTCGGCCCCTACCAGGCTAGCCCCCATCAGGTTAGCCCCTTCTAAGTGAGCTTTGACCAGGGAGGTGCGGCTTAAGTTGGCACCCACCAGGATAGCCCCAGCCAGGTAGAGCCCCCCCAGGTCAGTGCCAGAGAGGTCTTCATCTTCCAGGTTAGCCCCAGCCAGGTGACGGAGCTTGCCCGATCGCAGGGCGGCAATATCTATAGAGTCGCTGGGCACAGAAGTCACTATCGAGGGAGCAGTTCAGAGGAGGAGGGAAAGACCGAGGCTTGGTCAGCCACGTCAGGGTTCAACAACCCCGACCCCAAAGTAATTTTAGTCGGTATTGTGGGCAGGCTCATACCCTGCTGGAGCCCCATCACCATTAGCCCCAAAATCTCTACAAGTTTGGGATCCCATCGCTGACCAGCTTCGGCCTGGCAGGTGATGAGCACGTCACTCAGCAGAGACATGTCGGTCTCAGCGGGGTCCTGGCCGTGGCGGGCCTGGGCCGCTCGCCGCTGAAATTCTGCCACCAGCGCCAGCATGCGCGACTCTAGGGGCACCGCATCGCCAACCAGGCCAGCCGGGTAGCCGCTGCCGTCCCAGAATTCGCCCTGGTGGGCAATGATGGCAGCCACAGCTCGCATGCGGGGCATCAGTCGCAAAGCCTGCACCTCAGGAATCAGCGGGCAGCTGGGCCCGTCGTCGGCAAGAGCGGCAAGATCGGGGGCTGGGGCAATGCGGTGCAGCATGCCTGCCAGGCGCAGCCGCTGAAGCTGCCAAGCGGGCAGGTCGAGCAGCTGCCCCATCATTTCTAGAAGCGCCACCACTTCGCTGGCGGCCATAGGGTTGACGGGGTCGCTGAGATCTACCAGCTGAGCCATGCGCAAAAACGCCTGGAGCTCATTGGAGAGCAGGTTTTGGTCAAGGTCGTCAACTACGTTAAAAACGAGGTTGCCCTGGAGGTCGTTGCGGCTATTTTGCAGGTAGTGCACTACCTGGGTCACGGTATGGCTGACAACCGCAGGCTCGTCGTGGCGGAGGGCGGGGTTTTGCTGCTTGAGCGTGGCTAGGTAGTCGGCTAGCTGTGCCTGAAGAGCTGGGTTATAGCGACCAATGTGAGCGATCGCCAGCTCCACCGTTTCACTTACCAAGGCTGAGTCAAAAGTCCAAAACCCGTAAAACTTGCGCTCCAGATCGTGCTCAGGTATGCCAGTCTTACCGTAGTCAGCCTCGGAAAGCTCCTGGCACAGCACCATGGCGGTGTAGTCGGGAGAAAGGATCATCAGGTGCCACTCTTCGGCCACCGGGTCGTCGTCAGCGAGGTCGACGAGGGCCACATTCTCGCGCTGACTGGTGGGGTGGTCGTGAAAGCCAGCCTCCGGCGAGGCCAGGATCACAATTTGCTGAGCAGCGTCTGCGATCGCGCTGTAGCGATCGGCCTCTTCTAAATACCACTTGCCCCGCTGAAAAGCTGTAACCACTAGGGGGGCCGAGCCAGAGGTCAAAATGCAGTCTTCAAGGGCGTGGCAGAGAGCAACCAGGGTATTTTTGTAGTACACGCCGTAGTTGAGTGGTGTCGTCTCTGGCTCAGTGCGACCATCCACCAACTGCTTTAATAATGACCCCTCCAGCATCGCAATCCCCTATAGTTCTGTTGCCTATAACCCTTGTATTCAGGATGATAACGCAGCCAAGGGGCGGCGGTCAGCCTCAATCGGCGCGCTCAACGCTTCCTCTAAAGGAGCCAGCCCCAAGCGCTCTTCCAGGATGTCCATCACCTCGCGACCAAAGTCGTCAGGGTTACGCTGCCAGGCCGTCAAACACACTTCCCCAAAAAACGACCCCAGCGGTTCCGGATTCCACAACAGCTTCTTTGACACCCAGGGCAAGTGAATATCGAGGGGGTTGTAGCCGCGCTGGAGAATATCTTTTTCAAAGGCGTACTCCTCCAAGTGAGTGTGGGGCTGAAGGCCAATGAAGAAAATTGCCGGCTCCACCTTGTCGCGGCCAAACACTGCTTCTAGGGCGCGGTGGTAAGCCAGGGTTTGGCGAATGGTCTCAGGCCGTTCGTCAATGACGTTAAAGGAGTAGTTAACCGACACCAGGTCGTTAAACCCCGCCGCCTTGAGGTCTTTGCAGTTCT
The DNA here is from genome assembly GCF_014695395.1 of Nodosilinea sp. FACHB-131. GTDB lineage: Bacteria > Cyanobacteriota > Cyanobacteriia > Phormidesmidales > Phormidesmidaceae > Nodosilinea. The sequence continues at coordinate 306,028 of NZ_JACJOF010000007.1, read as the reverse complement.
GCAGCACCGTGCGCAGGTTATAGCCCATGCGCATCTTACGCACCAGTTCTTGCGAGCCGCTGGTGATGCCAATTTCAAAGTAGTTCATGCCGGTGTCGGCCATCAGCTGGCAGAGCTTAGGCGTCAGGTTGTCGGCGCGAATGTAGGCGGCCCAGTGAATGTCGGTCATGCCCGCCTCGAGAATCTTCTCCAGCAGCTCTTCGGCATCCTTCATAAACCGGCGAGCGGGGATGAACTGGGCATCGGTAAACCAGAAATTGCGCACCCCCCGCTGGTAGAGCTGCTGCATTTCGGCTACCACCTCTTCGGCAGGGTTGATGCGCACCTGTTTGCCCTCAACCACGGTGTAGACGCAGTAGCAGCAGTTGTGGGGACAGCCTCGCTTGGTCTGCACGCCAATGTAGAAATCCTGGTCTTGCAGGTAGTAGTCGAACTCGGGCCAGATCGCCTCGATATAGTCGTAGTTGCAGGCGGTTTTTTCGAGCGGGGCGGGCTCTTCGTGAATCAGGCGATCGCGCGGCGTCGTCTCCCCGGCAATGTAGCAGCGCTGATCGGTAAAATCTTCGCCCCGCAGAATCCGCTCGAGCAGCATTTCTCCCTCGCCCACGGAGATGATCGTACCCTTGGGCAGTCGGTTGTGGAGCTGCTCGTAGAACACGCTCACCGCACCGCCACCCACAACCGTGGTGACCTGCTGAGAATAGCGCTGGGCGCGTTTGAAGCCGCGCTTGATCAAGCCCTGGTTACGCCACAGCTCTGCTAAGTAGGTGGTGGCCATGCGCAGGCCACCCAAAGCCCCTCGCGCCTTTAAAAAGAGGTTACGGGCGTAGAAAAATTCAAAGGCGTTTTGCAGCGGATTGCCGCCGCGACCGCCAACTGGGGCAAAGATCTGAATATCTCGCCAGGAGAACACCAGCAGGGTGGGCTTAAAGTCGTCAATGCAGCGATCGAGGGCAGCGCCGTAGTCGAGGGGCGGCACAGCACCTAGATCAAAGATGCGCTGTTCTAAATGGGGAAATAGTTTGTGCACATGGTCGGCCAGGTAAACCACCCCAATGGGGAAGATGGGGTTACAGGGCAGCCGCACGTAGAGCACACGGGCCTGGCTGGCGGTAGTAAAGGGCATGCTTCTCAGGCTTGACATATATCTTCACGATAACACCGTCTTCTTCTCAGGATAGGGAAAGCTGACAAATCTCCTCCTCAGCCAACCGAGAACTTGCCGGGGCGATTCGACCGGTAGCGGCGGCAGCGGCTCCAGCAGGCGAAATCAGGCCGATCTGAGGTCACAGAATCGTGGTATAAAAACACTGTTAAGATTCTCCGCAACGCTTTATGGGGCAGATCTCCAAAATGCTTTGGCGTGTGGGTTAAGGACTAGCGGCGAACAGTAGCCCTAGGCTGAAGCTCAGCAGTTGCGAAATATAAAGCACTGTGTTCAATTATTTTGAATAGTTAAGGTGCTGAGGGCGTTGGTAGTCGCCTTTACAACAGCCGGGGATCGCAAGGTGTTAGGCTTTGCGGGTGATTCTTGCAATATTGCCGTAAAGCATCAATGGCACAAATCCTTGATCCCCTCCCCTCCGATAGCCAGAGCCAGGTGCTCTGCTGCTATGTCAATGCCACCAGTAAAATTCAGGTTGCTCGCATAACCAACGTGCCCGATTGGTACTTCGAGCGGGTTGTGTTTCCGGGGCAACGGCTGCTTTTTGAAACTGTTCCCAAGGCTCTCCTAGAGATTCATACGGGCATGATGGCCAGCGCCATTTTGTCCGACAGCATCCCTTGCGAGCGGTTGCAGATCGATGCTCCAGAACCCGCGGGTTTTGAGACCGCCTCAGGTGATGAGCTTGAGGCGAGTCGATTAGCAGCCCCTCTAGATGAACCTGCAACCGCAGTAGCCATTTCACCCGCCAGCTAGTTCGGTAGACTAAAGGCGTGGTGCGCTGAGCCCTGACTATAGCGATCGCGTTTTAGCAGTAGCTTCATAGCGGGCTGAGGGTAGAGGTTCGATCTTCCTTATGCCACCAGGGCACAGCTGATGGTGACATTTGGGGAAAAGCCATGAATTTACCTTCGTTTTTATGGCTGTGGCGGATTGCCGCCTGGTCAATGGGGCTGACGCTGACGGCTTATTTCTTGCTGGCCGTTACGGGTGGGGTGTTGTTTTACACCCGATCTAACGAACAAGAGCGCTCGTCCTGGCTGCGACCGCTACACATTGTTTTGGGTACAGGGGCAGTCAGCTTAGTCTTGGTGCTGCTCGCCATCGGGGTGATTGGCACCCTAGGAGAATATGGCCGGTTAGGCCACTCGGTCCACCTGCTGTTTGGGTTGACGGTGGTAGGGCTGGTGCTAGCTTCGGCCTGGAGCGCTAGTCGTATTTCCGTAGAGCGGCCCTGGGCGCGATCGCTCCATGTCACCCTCAATAGTGCCCTCGGGGTAGCGTTGGCGGCGGCTGGGCTATCCGGTTGGCAGGTGGTGCAAAAGTATCTACCTTAAAGGGGGAAACCCGAGTGTCTAGCCAGTTCAGCGCTGGCCGCAAGGATTTGGATCCCTAGAGCAGGTTTTGGATTGGTATGGTTCAGTCTTCACCTTCAGCTACCGTAGCCTCCACAGCCCCCCAGGTCTTTCACATTTCGCCGCTAATTCGCCTCACGCTACTGCTGCTCTACCTGGCGCTGATGGGACCGCTGCCGTTTTTGGCTGAGGCTACCGACGCGGCGGTGTCACCTATGGTATTAGCAGTTGGTATTGGGCTGGGCGGTTTGGGAATTTACGGCGCGCTGGGTCAGCGGGTCGAGGTGGATAGTGACAGCATTCGCGTGGCCTACCCGATGTGGATTCGCTGGCTGTTTCGCGGCGGGTGGCAACTGCCCTGGCGTGAGGCCCAAGCTTTAAAGCCTCGCTCAACTGGGCAGGGGGGCATTGTGTACTATTTTATTGGGGCTGACCAGCAGGCTTACCTACTGCCTATGCGGGTGGCGGGTTTTGCCCGGTTATTGGGCCTGGTTGAGACCTACACCGATCTCGATACCCAGGATATTAAGCCCCTGGCCCAGCCCTGGATGTACTTCATTCTGCTGGGGTTTACCCTCCTGCTGCTGCTGGTCGATGGTTGGACCATTGCCACTGCGCTGCAAATGGGTTAAGCGATCGCTAGTGCTGAGCTGGTGTGAGATAGCGCTACTAAGTGCAGCAGCCTGTGTACCGAGCTGCAGTAGACCGGGCGATCGCCCATCGGGCGGTATATTAAACCCAGAGTATTTTCAATTCCCGCGCTGCAAGCAGCCCTGCGATCGCTGCGCTATCAACCCAGGCTATGACCCCACCGCCTATTCTTCGCCTTGATGCCATTACGAAACGCTACAGCCCCCAGTTAGCCCCGGCAGTAGACCAGGTCAGCCTCAGCCTAGGGCAGGGAGAGATCCTGGGGCTGTTGGGGCCATCGGGCTGCGGCAAAACTACTTTGCTGCGGCTGGTTGCAGGATTTGAAAAACCAGACGGGGGCACCCTCTACCTGGGCAGTCAGCCCGTGGGCGGCACAACCTGGCTACCGCCCGAGCGCCGCGATGTCGGCATCGTGTTTCAGGACTACGCCCTGTTTCCCCACCTAACGGTGGAGCAGAATGTCGCCTTTGGTCTCCAGCGGCGCGATCGCAAAGGCCGGCCCAGCACCGATCTTCAACAGCGCACCGCCGAGGCGATCGCCCTAGTCGGGTTAGAAACCCTAACCCACCGCTTTCCCCACGAGCTGTCGGGCGGCCAGCAGCAGCGGGTGGCCCTAGCCCGTGCCCTGGCCCCGCGCCCCGCGATCATTTTGCTGGATGAACCCTTCAGCAACCTGGATGTGCAGGTGCGTCTATACCTGCGCCAGGAGGTGCGCGACATTTTGCGCCAGGTGGGGGCGTCCTGCGTCTTCGTCACCCACGACCAGGAAGAAGCCCTCGCCCTGGCCGATCGCGTTGCCGTCATGCACCAGGGTCAGCTAGAGCAAATCGATACGCCAGAGGCCGTTTATGGCCAGCCCGCCTCGCGTTTTGTCGCCGAATTTGTCACCCAGGCCAACTTTTTGCCCGCCCAACCCAGCCCCCAGGGCTGGCAGACCGAGGTGGGCTGCTTTGGAGTCACCGGCGTTGAGGCCACCCAGGCTGACCTGATGGTGCGCCAGGAAGATATGGCTTTGGTGGAGGATGCCCAAGGTGTGGTGGTGGTGCGCGATCGCCAGTTTTTAGGCCGAGAGTATAAGTATTGTCTGCAAACCCCCTCGGGGCAGCTACTCTACGCTCGGCTGCCCATGACGAGCGCGATCAATGTGGGCAGCCGAGTTCAAATCACGGTGCCGTCCCAGCGGTTGCGCCTATATACTCCCCAAGCTGGTGGGTCGCCTACCCGATCACACAGCTCGCTTTCGACTGCCTCTCCTCGGTAGCGATCGCCCCTATACCGCCTAGCATCAGCGTTTTGCAGTATGGTTACGCTTAGATTCTGCGAGCGGTTTTGTGCTGCTCTAGCCCCCTGTTTTATCGTTTCAGGTGATTCCATGAATTGGGTTTTTCAACGCGCTTGCCTATCGCTAGCCCCGCTGGCGCTGCTGACCGCTACCCCTGCCCTGGCCGCTGCTTCAGCCCAGCCCGCAGCCCTATCACCCCTACCGGAAACCCGGCTGGCCCAGGCAGGCACCATCGAAACGGTGCTGCTGTTTGAGACTGAATCCAAGGTGGTGCGCGTCTATCGTAGCGGCACGAGCCTATTGATGAATCTCTATAACAAGGCTACCGATGCGGTAGAACTGCGGGCTGCCCCCACTCAGCTCGTGGCCAGCACTCGTGACCAGACGGTCTACAGAGCCGGAGGCGAGGCCCAGCGGTTTGCCCGCATCAATGTGGTGGGCGAAACCGAGCTAGAGATTCTGGCCGCCAACGGTAGCGTTGTGCTCAAAGAGCCAGGCTTTAACCCGGTGGTCGGGGTACCCCCCGGTGCCACTAACTTTCGCGGCAACAACTTTGCCCCCGGCACCTCAGCGCTCGTCCTATCTGCTGAAGCCGCTCGGCTGCGATCGGCCCCGCGTCTGGGCAGCACTATCCTGAGCACAGCTCCCCGTCGCGCCGTAGTCGATGTCCTCGATCGGGGGGGAAACCCAGAAGACGGCTTTATCTGGTATCAAGTCAACTACGAAGGCACCACTGGCTGGGTGCGAGGCGACCTGCTTCAGCCGACCTAAGACGGTGACTCCACCGATTCAGAAACGAGCTCTAGGGTCATGCCCTCGCGGGCTAAACTGGCTTGGGCAAAACTGGCCTGCACCTGACGCTCTATCTGGTCGAGCTGATCGTCGCTGTGGCACGGGTTGTGGTGAAACAGCACCAGGCGCTTAACCTGGCTCGCCTGAGCCACCTCAATCCCCAGGTGCCAGGGAACTAAGCCAGCACCGTTGGGGTCTGAGTAGGCCGCATCGGCATAGGTGCCATCAAAAATTAAGACGTCGGCCCCGCTGGCCAACATCAGGAGATTGGGATCAACGCCGGTTTGGGTTGGGTCGGTGTCGGTGGCATAGACCAGCACGCGATCGCCCCAGCTGACTCGGTAGCCCAAAGCGCTGGTGTGGCGGTTCAGGCTCCAGGGTTCTACCAAGACATCGCCCAGGGCGATCGCGTCTCCCGCTGCAATGTTGTGAAAGGTCATTGCGGCGGCCATGGTTTGCAACGGTTTGAAGAAGTTGGGCCGCAGCATTTGTTCCGTGAGGCGCTGCTTGATGGAGGCCCCGTTAAGGGCCTGAGCGCCGTAGATATCAAGCCGAGTCGCCGGGGCAAAAGCCGGAGCAAAGAAAGGAAAGCCCTGAATGCGATCCCATTGGGTATGGGTAAAGAAGAGGTGGGCGGCCACGGGCTGCTCTTGAGCCATGAGGTGGCGACCCAGCACCCGCAGGCCGGTGCCACCGTCAAAAATCAGCTGCTGACCACCCACCTGCACTTCAACGCAAGCCGTGTTGCCGCCGTAGCGCACCGTGTCCGCCCCCGGTGCAGGAATATTGCCGCGCACTCCCCAAAAGGTCAGCCTAAAGGCTTGCGCTGGGAAAGCGGTTCCAGACTGGGCCAGGTCCCCAGGCTGAGCAGTAAATAGGGCATCGGAAGGGCTAGCGATGTTGGCCATGCAAATTCAACGTTTCACCAAGTTTAGACGGCGATTCATTGCTGTGCACCCCAACAACCAAACTTGGAGGGTGGTTTATTGTCACGCCTGTAAAGGATCCATTGTGAGAGCTTCAATTAGTCTACTCTCCAGACCGAATCTAGTATTTCCCCAAAAATTTCTTTGACGGCCTACCCTGAGGTGAAGTTTCAGCCATTTTACCGATCCTCATCCCGGTTAGCGAGGCCCTACCCGTCCGTTGGGCACTACGGCATCAAATCGGGGGGAGCGGGTAAATCAGAGGCACCAGGGTCACCGTCACAAATGTGGTATGCGGTGCGCAGCCGTTCTAGGGCGCGCTGCCCGCGCTTACGCAACGACGCTAGGGATACCCACTCTTCGCCAGCTGCCACCAGCTTTGTCTGCACCTGGGGCCAGGTTAGGCCTTCAACCACTTTCCACTGAATCAGGTTGCGATCGCCCGGCGACAAAGCGGCTAGGGCTTGCAGCACCGAGGCAATGGCGTTAGCAATCGCCTCGTCATCAACAGCCGCTGCGCTGCCGTCAGCGGCCTCTTGCTCCATCAGTTCGTCAAACGCCACCGCTAGATAGCGCTGACGATCGCGCTTGCACTCGCGAATGATGTTGTAGGCCGTGCGACGCATCCACGCCTTGGGCTGGCGAATGTGCTCCTGGTTTTGCTGAGTGTAGCGAACGCCGCGCAGATACGCTTCGACAAAAATGTCGATTTCGGTAATGTGAGCTTGCAGCCCAAACTGCTGAATGGTGCGCTTGATAAAGGCTAAGAGCGATCGAGCGTGGGGGTTATTGGGTTTGAGCAGAAGCTGCACATCATGGTTAAACTGCTGCGTTTCTGACGGGGGGTGAGACGGCATGACTCTGGGTAGATGACCAGCGATTAAGTTCTAATGTAGCGGCATCAAGTTTTCATGAAGCGTGAAGTTTCCGGACAGAAAGTCGGAGTTCTCTGGAGACAACTGTGTGACTCTAGTTACAAAACCGACCGCCAACCTATCCAATCGGCCGTTCAAATCTGTCTGTCCAAGCCCTCCAAGCCCGTTTTTCTAGTGGTGTAAAACCGAAAACAAGTCTTGACTGCGAATAGTAAATTTACCGGGCTACTGCCCATTGTCAGGTTCTGATGACACAGATGCCAGACAACTCACAACGGCGCTGTCTGGCGGCTAAAACAACAGGTCTTGACAATAGCTAAGATGCGATCGGCAACGGGACATCGCCAAAGGGGTTAATCCCGCAGCCGTTCCTCCAAAGTGTCCGCTTAGATGTAGTCCTGTACGATGGGGCCAACTCAGGGCAGAGCGAGCCACCCTCTGCGACAATGGGCAGTACTTCTGTTATTGCGATTTGGCTGCCCCATGGCCCACACCATTACCCTGCACGAATCTCACCTGCAAACTCTCGACCTAACCCCGGCCCAAGAGGTAATCGAGCCGCTGCTGGCGGAAGGTAAGGTGCTCAACGGCGAGCTTGGGCTGCGGTTCGTTGTTGATATCAGCCGTGACCCCACTGACCCCCGCGAGCTGTCAGAGCTGCCGGAGGTTAGGCTGTGGTTTATTCGCTTAGATACCTATTACCCCTGGTTGCCCCTGGTTTTAGACTGGGAGGCAGGCGAGCTAGGACGTTACGCCGCGATGCTGGTGCCCCACCAATTCAGCCCTACCGAGGGCATTCGCTACAACCCAGAGGGGCTAGAAATTTTTATGATGGCGAAGATTTTTGTCATCGCTGCCTGGCTCAAGGGGCAGGGCATTACCCAATACACCCGGCTGAAGTTTATGACCCAAATGCTGGGCTATGAAATTGATGACGGGTTGTTTGAGCTGCTGGTTTGAGGGAAAAGGGGAAAGGTTTTGGGTGCAAGGTGCAAGGCACAAGGTACAGCCCTACACCTTGCACCCTGTACCTTGAACCCTGCCTGCACCTTAAACCTTCACTTACACCAAGATCTCTGTAGGAGCCGATCGCTTAGTTTCGTAGTAACGGCAGGCAAAGTAGCCGACGCTGTAGATCAGCGACGCATCGGAGGCAATGCCCAATACCGCACCGAGGCCAGGGATGAGCTCGGCTATACTCAACCCCGATTTGACCATGCCAGCGGTGGTGGAGGACAGTAGCCAAATAGCCAGCACCTCGCCGCGACGATCGTGGTCAGTGGGCGAGTAGCCATAGATGGTGGCGATGCGGTAGATCATGTTGGCTTGGAGGGCGGCGATCGCACCAATATCTACCAGGGTCAGCGCCAGGGCCACCGGGGGGGCAAAGTTGGTAGCCAGACCAATGCCCGCTGCCTTAAGAGCGGTTTCGGCCATGACCCGCTGGGCCAGGGCGCGCTTGCTCTCTTGGGGATATTGCTGACGGAGCTCGGCCACCTGCGATCGCACTGCTTCTACATTCACCTGACCTAGGGCCGCCAACAGCCACCGCATGCCCGGTAGAGCAGTGGCAAAGTGAATAAACGGCCAATCGGCAATAGGGCCAACCACGCTGCCAACCGTAGCGGTTACCGGCTCAAAAAAGGGCTGAAACCTTTCCACCACTGCATTGCCGGTATTAGCGGTGACATTGTCAAGCACCGTCACAACCGCCTGCATGACCTGGGTAACCGCCTGGAAGGTGTCGCGGGCTTGATCGCTAGGCTCAGGACTGGGGGGCGGGGTTGTGGTCATGGGTTAGCCTCTGCATCGCATGGGGTTCTATCCCACTCATAACCAATTCTCAGCGACCTGGCATCCATCCCCAGGTAAGGTCAGCGGGTGATCAAAAGCTCGCCGATTTTGCCCCGGCGCCCAGCGCGGGAGTTAATTGCTCGTGCCGCTAAAATCGGGTGCATCGTAAACCCCTGGTAGAGCTCACGGATAAACTCACAGTCAGAGTTTGAGAGCATGACCCGCTGCCCCTGGCTAACTAAAGTGCGAAACACCGCCGCCAAGCGCTCTTGATCGGCCCCGGTGAAGCCGTAGCGGCTATAGCCCGTAAAGCTGCTTGTGGAGCTAAGGGGATGGTAAGGCGGGTCGAAATAGACAAAGTCGCCGGGAGAGAGCGATCGCTCTAGCAGCATTTCAAACGAAAAAGTATGAATCTCAGCGGTTTGCAGCGCCGCCGAGGCCGCCCGCAGCAGCGATGGATCGCAGATGGTGGGGTTTTTGTAATTTCCCACCGGCACGTTGAAATGGCCCTGGGAATTTTCGCGGTAGAGGCCGTTGTAGCAGGTTTTGTTAAGGTAGATCAGGCGGGCAGCGCGCTCCACGGGCGATCGCAAATTTTGCCGCTGGCGCACCTGATAGTAGTAGTCCGGGTTGTGGCGGCGCTGATGATCCCACAGATGACGAATCAGCAGTTCGACCCGGTCGCGCACGCAGCAGTAAACGTTGACCAACTCGGGATTGATATCTCCCAGCACCGACCGCCGTGCCCGTCCCACCAGGTGAAAGAACATTGCCCCACCGCCCAAAAACGGCTCGTAGTAGGTGTCGATCGCTGTGGGCAAAAACGGCTCGTACTGACTGAGCAAACGACTTTTGCCGCCCGCCCATTTGAGAAAAGGGCGCGCTTGTAGCGTCGGGGGTGCAGAGAGGGCAACTGTCACAGAACTGCCTGAGATCAAATGTACTTGTTTAAAGAATGCCCCAACTATAGCAAAGCTCAGCCGGAGCAGCACCCTTTTGTCGTGGGTTAAGGCCTTTTGTCGTGGGTTAGGATGTAGAACGAGTTAAATTCAGAGTCAGTGCGCTGGGCTTTGCGCGCATTGGCCCCTAGAACCCCCGGTCTGCCGCCATGAAAGATTTTTTTGACAACATCTCTCGCTATCCGCGCTACTTTATTTCCTTCACCCTGGGCGTATTTTTCAACGCCGCCCAGCCCCTAGTGCCGCTGTTAAGGCAACCCACCACGGCGATCGCGCTAATTGGCGCCATGGTGGCTGGCTTTTTGTTTCTCACCTTTACCCTGCGGGCAATGCTGGGCCTAGGTTAATGCCATTACCAGGAGTACAGACCAATGCCTAATAATCGTCGCGTTGAGCGGGTGGCTTCTCTCATCAAACGAGAGATTAGCCAAATGATGATGCTCGACATCAAAGATGACCGTGTGGGGGCTGGCATGGTCAGCGTTACCGATGTCGATGTGTCGGGCGACCTGCAACACGCCAAGGTGTTTGTCAGCATCTATGGCACCCCCGAGGCCAAAGCCGAAACCATGGAGGGCCTCCACGCCGCCACCGGCTTTGTGCGCAGCGAGCTGGGCCAGCGGTTGCGACTGCGACGCACCCCCGAAATCATTTTCAAAGAAGATGTGGGTATGGAACGCGGCACCAATGTGTTGAACTTGATCAACCAGCTCAGCCAAGAGCGCGCCGCAAAGGGCCTGACCGACGAGTTTTTTGAGAACGACGCGGACACCCCCGACGAACCCATCTCCGGAGATGAGGAAGAGTGAACCGGGCGACAGTCAACGACTGGCCCTCTGGGGTAAACACCTCGGCCCGGCTGCCCGCCCCTGAAAGTTTATCCCTGGCAAAACAAGTGTCCCAAATGGTGGTGGTGCGCGCCTCGGGTCACCTGTTTGACCACGAAATTCGCTATCCCGATTGGGAAGCCGACAGCGCCACCCTCACCCACTACGTCGAAGAACTGGGCGTGGGCGGAGTCATTTTGCTGGGGGGTAGCGCCGCCGAAGTGGGGCTCAAGACCCAGGCGATTCAGACCCAGGCCCGGATTCCGCTGCTGATTGCCGCTGATGTGGAAGAGGGGGTCGGTCAGCGATTTAGCGGTGCCACCTGGTTTCCGCCGCCGATGGCGCTGTCGGCCGTGGCTGATCGCGACCCCACCGCCGCCCTGGCCTACGCCGAGGCCTTTGGGGCCGCCACCGCCGCCGAAGCGCTAGCGATTGGCCTCAACTGGGTGCTGGCCCCGGTAGTGGATGTCAACAACAATCCCGCCAACCCGGTGATTAACGTGCGGGCCTTTAGCGACGGGCTAGAGCGAGTCAGCGCCCTGACGCAGGCCTTTATTCGCGGGGCACAGACCCAGCCGGTGCTCACCGCCGCCAAGCATTTCCCAGGTCATGGTGACACCGCCACCGATTCTCACCTCGATCTGCCGGTGCTGCCCCACGGCCTCGATCGCCTCCACGAGCTAGAGCTGACCCCGTTTCGAGCTGCGATCGCCGCCGGGGTAGACAGCGTTATGACGGCGCACCTCCAGATTCCTGCCTTAGATGCCCGCCTGCCCGCCACTCTCTCGCCCGCCACCCTCACCGGGCTGCTGCGTCAGGAGATGGGTTTCGACGGGCTGATTGTGACCGATGCCTTGATTATGGGAGCGATCGCTAACACCTACGGCCCCTACGAAGCGGCGGTGCTGGCGGTGGAAGCCGGTGCCGACGTGCTGCTCATGCCCGGCGATCCGGAAGGAACGATCGCTGCGGTAGTAGAAGCCGTGAACTGTGGGCGCATCGACCCAGCGCGGATCACGGCCAGCGTGGAGCGCCTCTGGCGGGCCAAGCAAAAGGCGGCCCCGGCTCTGCTGCCCGACGGGGCCGGTCACGCCTGGGAGCACCTGCCGCCACCCCCGGTGAATTTGGCCGCAGTGGCCCAACCCGCAACCCGTCAGCTCGCCGCCGACATATTTACCGCATCGATGACGGTGCGAGGCCAAATCGCTCCCGCCACCGCTGCCACCCCCGGCCACAACATCGTGATTGTCGATGATGTGGTTGGCTGTCGCTTTCTAGAGCGCACGGCGGCGGCCCTCACTTGGCCCCAGCGCCACCACTACCACCTCAAGCTGGTCGATACCCAGGGTTGCCAGCATTGGCAGCAGCGCGAGGAAATCTTAGCTGAGCATGAGCTGCGGCCCAGCCTGGTGCAGATTTTTGTGCGGGGTAACCCCTTTCGCGGCTCCGCACAACTCCTACAGTTGGCGACCACCTGGCTGGAGACCCTGCGATCGGCCCAACTGCTGCGCGGGGTGGTGATCTATGGCAGCCCCTACGCATTGGAACAGCTGCGACCCTACTTCGAGCAAGTGCCCCATGGGTTTACCTATGGGCAAATGCCCTTGGCCCAGAGCCTGATTCTGCCGGCTCTGTTGCCAGAGCTATCGGCAACTCCTGTCAACCAAGAGTTCACCGATTAGGTCAATTGAGTTGGTGGCTTCCACCTGGGGAACTCCAAGTTTTTGTCGCAGCGGCAGCTCCGGAGTAGCTAGTTTCAACAGCCGCTAAGCATAAGCAAACGTAAAGGCTTATATCAGATTTTTATACTTTTGTTGCTCCACGTTGAGCAAACTTGGGTAGTTACACGATGCTAAGTGTATCGCTTGCCACCTTTTGGTAAAGTATGTTCTCTGAGCTATCCCGAGCACCTCGCTATTGCCTTGATGACGAATCGCCCTGGCTTAGAGGCATTGACCCACTGCGCCGCTACTGGATCTGCGTTAACGGCGACTCGCGATCGCTGCGGGTAATGTCGGGATTAGCTGCCCAGAGCGAAGAGGCCTTTCAACAGGCAATTCACAGCTTTAGAAGCCTGGCTATTGGCCAAGAGTTGAACCTGCCGGCTGGCATGAGCGATCGCCTCACAATTCACTGCGTCGCCCAAAATTGCTACGCGATCTCCGACTGCTCAACCGGGGCCGAGGTGTGGCACCTATTCGACACCGAATCGTTAGAATCGCTGCTGTTGACGGCCCACCCCGACTGGCAATGTGCGCCCCAGCATTTGAACCTGGGGCGATCGCTGCTCACTGCCGCCTGGGGGCAGCCATCGGTGCCTAGAGCCGCCTAGGATATTGTCCTAGCCGCGATCGAGCTGCATTAGCTCTTGCAGCGACGCCATCAGCTTAATTTCAGCTGACTGAATGGTATCTACCGCCGTCAGCACAAAGGTCCAGCGCACGCCCACAGTGAACAGCAGCGTCTTAACTCGACCCCTGACCACTACGCGCTGGGTGCCATCGGCGTCCACCTCGGTCTCAACCTCGACCGGTGTGGCGCGCATAGATACAGCCTCAGCTTCCAGATAGGTGTAAATTGCTTCGGCCCCTACAATCGGTTCCTCAAAGGGAGCTCGCAGAACGCCATCGGCTGCAAACAGAGCTGCTACCGCGCGGTAGTCTTCTGCGTTGAAGCCCGCAAAGTAACCGTCGACGGCAGAGGAAACCGTCACCAAGTTTAGGGGTGCTTCAGCAGTGCGAGTGGCCATGGTCGTCCTCCAGCGATAGATGGTTTTACGATAGAGGGCTGAACCGGGTTAGAGCGTCTATCCGTTGACAGAGCAAATAAAAATTGAGTTCATTAAGGATGCTCTGCGATCGCTCGATCGCTGTTCTGGGCAAAGGAATTGGCTATGGCATATAAAGTCTGAGTTAGGACAGCCCAGAATGCCAGGATCTAGACCTATCGGGCACTTTTTCACTTTTCGCGCTTCTGTTTTCGTTCTTTTGCCACGGCGTTTCAGCAGGAGCGATCGCTCGTAAACGGACGTTCTAGGAGAAAATAGGGGAGCTAATTCGCCGATCTGTCCTTTACCCCTAGAGCCAAGCCGTGACCCAAGCCATGACCGCTGCCACTGTTCAAGACTGGTCAGCTTTCTTGCAGCGCCTCATTCTAGGGGAATCGCTCAGCCAGGAGCAGGCCGAAACCCTGATGCGCGGCTGGCTCAGCGAAGACATTCCTGAGGTGGTGTCGGGCGGGCTGCTGGCGGTGCTCCAGGCCAAGGGCGTCTCCGCCGATGAGCTGGCGGGCATGGCGCGGGTGCTCCAGGGGCAATCCCTTGGCGGCGAAGGCAAAATTCACCATCTCACTCCCTGCATTGATACCTGCGGCACCGGGGGCGACGGGGCTCACACCTTTAATATTTCCACCTGCGTAGCGTTCGTTGCGGCGGCGGCGGGCATTCGGGTGGCCAAGCACGGCAACCGCTCCGCCTCCAGCAAGGTGGGGTCTGCCGATGTGCTCGAAGCCCTCGGCGTCAATCTGGGGGCCGACCCCGAGCGGGTCAAAGCGGCATTGGATGAGGTGGGCGTCACCTTTCTATTCGCCCGAGGCTGGCACCCGGCGATGAAAGCGGTGGCTCCTCTGCGCAGCGCCCTCAAAGTGCGCACGGTGTTTAACCTACTGGGGCCGTTGGTAAACCCGTTGCAGCCCACTGGTCAGGTAATTGGCGTTTACGACGTGGCTGTAGTGCCCGCCATGGCCGAGGCCCTCAACCAACTGGGCATTCCTCAAGCGATCGTGCTCCACGGCCGCGAACGACTGGATGAAGCCGGGCTAGGCGACAAAACCGATATTTCGGTGGTTGAGAACGGCCAGGTCACAAGCGCCGTGATCGATCCCCAGGCTCTGGGCTTAGCTGCTGCCCCCCTTAGCGCCCTGCGCGGCGGCGAGGTTGAAGAGAATACCGCCATTCTGACCGCCGTGCTTCAAGGTAAAGGCACCCAGGCTCAGCAGGATGTGGTGGCTCTGAATGCGGCCCTGGCGCTCAAAGTGGGCGAAAAGGTGAAAGGCGAATCTTTAGAAGTTTCTGTTACCGAGGGCATTGCTCTGGCGAAAGACATTCTTGCCAGCGGGACCGCCTGGGATAAGCTGCAAGCCCTGGTAACGTTCTTGGCTTAAGGCTGCTGTGCTCCAGATTTCTGTTGGCTTCGACTCCTCTCACTCAACAGAAACATTAGCCGTCAGGAAATTGCCAGCAGGGGATGTGCTCGACCCGGCGGCTGCCGCAAGCGCAGGCAATGTTTTCGTCGTCGGAGGCCATCCAGGTCTCGTCGCAGTCACGGCAGTGGCAGAGAATGTTGTTCAAATTCGCCTGGGCCAGGCCAAAGCGCCAGCGCTCTAGCTCGTCGGGGGTGAAGTGGGAGGGGGAGTCGGCCATGGGGCGAAAGAGAGAAAAGGGAAGAACGAAGAGGGCGGAGCCAGCTTTTAGGGCAGAAGCTAAAAGCCCGAGTTGTACCGTACCCATTCCAACATGATGTCGAGTTTGCGGGCGACGATCGCACCCGCTAAAAAGCCCATGCCGTGGCCCACCCACGACTTGCCGCGCTGAAGCGGCAGCAGGCCCCACAGGGCGCTGCCATAGAGCAAGCCGACGACCACAGCCGCGGCGATCGCCCCTGGGCTGCGCTCAAAATAGCCCCGCAGCAGCAGATAGCCAAGGTAGCCAAACACCACGCCGCTGGCCCCCAAGTGTCGGGTGCCGGGGCGACCCAACAGCCAAATGCCCACGCCGCTAAACACCCAGCAAAACACTGTGACTAGCCCCAGCACCTCTAGCCCCTGGAGCAAGATCACAGTGCCTAAAATGACCAGCGGGCCAGAGTTAGCGGCCAGGTGGCCAAAGTCGCCGTGGAGTAGCGGAGCGACCGCAATACCCGGCAGCCCGTCTAGACTGCGGGGTGCAATGCTGAGTTTGTTCAATACCCGCCGCCCGGTGACAAAATCCACTACGGCCAGTGCCCACATCAGCACCAACAGGTAGGCCAGCAAAGAGATTCCCTGGCGAAAGCCATCGGGCAAGACGATTGAGTCGAAGGAAAACAAGGCGATCGCAGCCGCAACTAAACTCACGCCCTTCAGGCTAGCACCTGGGCCAGCACCGGGTTCAAGTATTGGACTAACTGGGTGCCATCGACCCCCAGCTCGGTGCGCTCGCGGGCGGCAGCGCGAGCCCCCTGGCCGTGCCACCAGGCTCCTACCAGCGCTGCATCCAAGGCGGCATTTAAGGAACTATCGGCATCTGCGGCCATAGCCTGGGCCAGCAGACCACCAATTAAGCCGGTCAACACATCGCCGCTGCCCCCACGCGCCAGGGCTGGGGTGCTTTCGGGCACGTACCAAAGGGTGCCGTCGGGGTGGGCGATCGCCGTACAGGCACCCTTTAGCAGCACCACCGCTCCACTCTGGGCAGCGGCCTGCTGCGCCGCCGCGCCGCCGTCCTCAGAATTCTTCAGCAGTTCAGGGAACAGCCGCTTAAACTCGCCCCAGTGGGGCGTCAGCACTGTGGGTGACTGCCGTTTTACCAGAGCGTCTATAGCGCTTAGATCCGCCAGGAGATTGAGGCCGTCGGCATCGAGCAATAGGGGCGTCGAACTCTGCAAAACCGCCTGCACTGGCTCGGTAGCCTGGCGGCTCAGCCCTGGTCCGCAAGCGATCGCGCTGTAGCGGCTCAGGTCTAGAGTATCCGGCAGTCGGGCGATCGCCCCCGTCGCCGTTTCTGGACAGCCCACCACCAGCGCTTCAGGAATTTGAGCCACCACCATCAATCGCAGCGACTCCGGCACTGCTAGGGTGAGCATGCCTACCCCACTAGCTCTGGCTCCCAAAGCCGTCAGCAACGCCGCCCCGGCGTAGGACCGCGACCCCGCTACCAGCAGCAAATGCCCTACCCGGTACTTGTGGGTGTTGGGCTGGCGCGGTAGCGGTAATCGCTGTCGAATTGCGGGCAGAGTTACCCGTCGCACGTCAGGCAGCGCTGCGAGTACGGCTGCGATCGCCGCTGGGGGAATATCAAAGTCAATGAGATGGGGTTGCCCCAGGTAGGCGAGCGCTCCCTCCTGGCAAAACGCCCGCTTCCACAGGCCCAGGCAGAGGGTGTAAGTAGCCTGCACGGCTATCCCCAGCGCCTTACCCGTATCGGTGTTCAATCCCGAGGGCAGGTCAATACTGACCACTGGGCAATTGGCCGCGTTGATTGCCGCCACCGCGTCAGCCATGGCCCCGTCGACCGGGCGCTCTAAGCCAAAACCAAACAGTCCATCGATCAGCAGATCGCAGGGGGCCAGCTCTGCGATCGCCTTCACAACTGGAATGCCCAAATACTCTATAAACCGCAGGTGGTCAGCAGTCAGCGGCTTTAGGCGCTCGGCCGGACTGCACACCTGCACCCGATAGCCCTGAGCAGCCAGTTCGCGCGCCACCACCAGCGCGTCGCCGCCGTTGTGCCCTGGCCCCGCCACCACAGCAATTTGGGCATAGCGCTGGAGCGGAAACTGAGCCACCACCCAAGCAACAATGCGGCCCGCCACCTTTTCCATCAGCGCGGCCACCGGCATGCCGGCGTCAAACAGGCGGCCTTCAATGGCCCGCATTTGCTCAGCGGTGACGATGCGATCGCGAAATTCACAGCTCATGGGCTTACAAACAAACAATAGGCGATGGACTCTCAATACAATCCATCGCCCATTGATCCTATTGTTTTAGTGCCCAGCGGTATCTATCGCTCAAAGAAAACCCGGCTGTTGCCAAGGCCAGATTCGCGATAGAAATTATTCCACCGGTTCGCCAACCCGCGATCGGCAAAGGGGCCAACAGCGACGTGGGGACCCCGAGGTTCTGTGCGCTGCTGTACGCGATCGGGCGGAGTGCCAAGCTGAATCACCTGACTGCTCACAGCGCCTAAGCTTGAAGCGTCGGTGGGAATCACCACGTAGTAAGGAGCGCTAGCCGATTCAGTCATCGGCGGAGCCGATGTCGGTGGCGCCATGATTTCCCCAGCGGGAGGTGCGGCCGGCACACCATAGTTGAGCTCTTGGCCAAACTCCACATTCCCCGCAGTCGGGGGCACCGCAGCAACACCCGGCGGTAGGGCTGGCACAGGCACAGCCGTCACCGCAGCCTGGGAAAATGCCGCGTCGGGCAGGGGCGGCAAATCACCGTTGGACGCATAAACGTTGTTGGGTAGCGAAGCCGTTTGAGAATAGTAGGGTACAGCCGCCGCCACCTGAGCCATCTCAGCCCTGACCCCTAAAGCTCCCAAGTCGGTAATGCGCTGCTGGGCATTGCCGGTCATGTTAAACCGCCCCGCCTGAATCACCGATCGCCCCTGAAACGAGGTGCGAAAGGCCGTTGGCTCCACCAGACGCACCTGGCTTAGCGTGGCGTCGCTGGTGTCGCCAACGTAGATTAAATACTGCTGGCCACTGCTAGGGGGCACCTGCTGGGGCATAGCCGCCCCAGGCACGGGCACTGCCCCAGCGGGTAGCGGCGGCACGACTTCATAGCCCTGGGCCATGCCCTGGGACGCTGTACTGATTACCGCAGCGGCAGCGATCGCGATCGCCGCTGCCACTTTTAGAGGCAGCCCGCGCCCGCAGCTACTCCATAAACCCAACCAACTGTTCTGCATTGCCATCACGACTCCTGCCCATTACTCGTATGGTGAACCGGTAGACGGTCAAGCATCAACGACTTTTTGCCCGTCCTCTATATGCCTTGAGGATGTTAGCGCAGATTTTAAAAACCGCATCGTTCTATCCCAATCTTTTAGCTAGCGCAGACTGTCCACCACTTCTGTGATGCAGGTCACCGGTTACAGGCTGCAACGTCACCGGAGCAGAGGCCTGTGAGTCACCCGTGGAAGTTGTGATATTTCTTACCATAGATGCAACCTGCAACAGTAAGCGCTATGGCTAAGCCCTGCGGCAAACCCCTCAAAAGCAATCCGTTTACAACCCAGCGCGATCCACACACGGGGGAATGGCACGTGGTAAAGACCCACCCCAGGAGTCGTCGATAATTCCTGGGGATGGCCATAGCAAAAATTCTGATCTGACCACTGTCCCCGGTCAGACTCAGGCCTCTGTCCTTAGCCGTGTATCTGCGATCGAGAAGGAAGTAAGTCTTCAAACCGCTTTAACCAGAGCTAGGATCGCTGGGCTATAGTGTGGGCTCATTCCGTCTGCGGAACGCATTCACACCATTGCCATGCGCCAACTCTATTCCCCCATTGAGCCCTACCATGCCGAATACCTAGCGGTATCAGAACGGCATCGGCTTTACGTAGAGCAAGTCGGCAACCCTAAGGGCAAACCGGTGATATTTTTGCACGGCGGGCCTGGGGGTGGCAGCAACCCTACCTACCGGCAGTTTTTTGATCCCGATCGCTGGCGCGTTGTGCTGTTTGACCAGCGGGGCTGTGGCAAAAGTTTGCCCCACGCTGATCTAGAAGACAACACCACCTGGGCTTTGGTTAGCGACATCGAGAAAATTCGCGTTCATCTTGGTATTGACCAGTGGACCGTGTTCGGCGGCAGCTGGGGCAGCACCCTAGCCCTGGCCTACGCCCAGACCCACCCCGATCGCTGCCAGGGGCTCATTTTGCGCGGCATTTTTACCCTGCGCCAGCGCGAGATCAGCTGGTTTTACCAGGAAGGAGCCAGCTTCCTCTATCCCGATGCCTGGGAGCAGTATCTCGCCCCCATCCCCGAGGCCGAGCGCGATGATCTAGTTAAGGCCTACTACCGCCGCCTCACTAGCGACAACCTTGAAGCACAACTGACCGCCGCCCGCGCCTGGGCCGTGTGGGAAGCCAGCACCAGCAAACTCGTGCAAGACCCCGGCCTGCTGCACCACTTCAGCGAAGACGAATTTGCCGTCGCCTTCGCCCGCATCGAGTGTCACTACTTCATCAATCGCGGCTTTTTCGAAACCGACGACCACATCCTCAGCCAGGTACACCGCATTCGCCACATTCCCGGCGTCATTGTGCAGGGTCGCTACGATGTGGTGTGCCCCGCCACCACCGCCTGGGAACTGCACCGGGCCTGGCCCGAAGCTCGGTTTGTCATGGTGCAAGAGGCTGGCCACTCAGCCATGGAGCCAGGCATTGCCAATGCGCTGATTGAAGCGACGGATGAGTTTGCAAGACGGTGAGGGGAGATGGGGGTGATGGGGAGATAAGAAAATGTAGATGCTGAGTAGATAAATGCAAAATTCAAAATTGAGAATTCAAAATTTTGCACTTTGAATTTTGAACTTTACCCATCCAACCGCCTACCCATCCACCCGCCTACCCTCTACCCCACTACCCCAACACCCGCCGAGCAATCCACCGCTGCACGCTCCACAGCCCGCCGGCGACTATGGCCCCTAGCCACAGCCCCCGTCCCAGTTGGGTTTGTCCGTCGAGCAAGCACCATCCACCCAGAACCGCTAAACCCAGAGTGCTGCTCGCTACGGTGGTCAGCATGGCCCGTAGGGCATCGTGGGTAGCTACGACTTGGCTGGCTAAATCGTCTGAGGGCGCTCGGGCCGCTAGGGTCTTCGAGGCGGCCTGGAATGATTCGTAGTTGGCCGCTTCGACCTGGTAGTAGGTACCTAGCTCGTCATCCCGCAGGGCGGAGACGGTGTAGAGACCAAACTGCTTGGCCTGAGCGATCGCATCGCGAATTTGCCGCCGGGTGGCGATTGGCCCTAGAGCCTCAAACACCGACTGGCGGTAGACCCCAGTTTTGGCCATGGCCAACACGCGATCGGTGAGGTCTAGGGGAGAGGAAGAGGCGGCATTCACAAGGTTTATCCACTCCTGGGCGGGCCGGGGCGATAGCCCAACTTGTACTATTTGATAGTACAAAAAACCCGCGATTAGCACACCTGTTGTAGAGGCATACTGCTGACGAAGTTTATCCTTTGCCTGCTTGCCGGCCTTTTCACCACCAGCTTATCCGCCCACTTCTCCTACCCCATCCAACCCATCAATCCATAGGCCAGGGCCGCACTTCCCAGCGGCACCGTGAGGTTATCGAGGCCATAGAGCGAGAGCGTTTCTAGCAGGGTGGCAGCGATCGCCACCACCCCAGCTGTTCCCCAGACGGCTCCGGTAAACCCCACCGTCAGCCCCAGCACCAGCAAAACCACCAAAAAGCTAGCCAGGGCCATAGTCAAACTGCCCTCCCAGCTCTTCTGGCTACCCAAAACCCTGTAGGGATGACGGCCAAAGTTTTGCCCCACTAGAGCGGCCAAGCCATCGCCCCAGGTCATCACCAGAATGCCGAGGGCAGCGTACTGGGGTAGACCCAAAGGCCAGAAAACCGCTGTCAGTACGCCAATGCTGACAGCGTAAAAAAAAGTACCCAAACTGTTGCGTCCTACACCGTCAACTCCCGGCAAAATCGGCAGCCGGTACGACAGCAGTGCTACGCCGCTAAACACAACTGAGGCCGCTATACCCATCCAAGCAGGAGTATGCAGCCACCAGGCCAGCAAAATCACGTGACCTGCCCCAATATGGACGATTTTTCGAGTAATTTCGGTGGCAAAGTGACCGGTGCGACGCACCCCTTCGGCCACTCCCCCAACTACTGCTAGCCAGGCGGCTACCAGTCCAATTTGCACAAGCGCAGTAGCCATCATGGCAGGGGAAGCAAGTATAGTGGTGTGGGACTTCTAGACCTTACTACACCAACTTCCTATGGATAAACCTTATAAGCGAGTGCTGCTAAAACTTAGCGGCGAAGCCCTTATGGGCGACATGGACTACGGCATCGATCCTAACGTAGTAGAAACCATCGCGGCTGAGATCGCCGAGGTGATTAAAGAAGAAATTGAGATCGCTGTGGTAGTGGGTGCTGGCAACATCTTTCGCGGTATTAAAGGCTCGGCCGCCGGGATGGATCGGGCAACCGCCGACTATATCGGCATGATCGCCACGGTGATGAACGCCATGACCCTGCAAGACTCGCTAGAGCGCATGGGGGTGCCAACCCGAGTCCAGACGGCGATCGCCATGCAGGAGGTCGCCGAGCCCTACATTCGCCGTCGCGCCATTCGCCACCTGGAGAAAAACCGGGTGGTTATTTTTGGGGCAGGCTCCGGCAATCCCTTCTTTACTACCGACACTACTGCCGCACTGCGGGCGGCGGAGATCAACGCCGAAGTGGTGTTCAAAGCAACCAAGGTTGACGGCGTCTACGATTCTGATCCTAAAATTAATCCTAACGCCAAGCGCTTTCGCACCCTCACCTACGGGTATGTGCTGCAGAACGATCTAAAAGTGATGGACAGCACCGCGATCGCCCTCTGTAAGGACAACAACATCCCTATCATGGTATTTGACCTGTCGGTGCCTGGAAACATCAAGCGGGCGCTAATGGGCGAATCTATCGGCACGATTGTAGGAGAGTCTTGTGATGTCAGTTGACGATATTTTGCTCGAGACCGAAGACCAGATGCAGAAGTCTATCAGGGCGACCCAGAACAATTTCAACACTATTCGCACGGGGCGCGCCAACGCCTCGCTGCTCGATCGCATCGAGATCGACTACTACGGTGCCCAGACTCCCCTCAAGCAGATGGCCAACATCTCCATCCCCGACTCCACCACGCTGATGATTCAGCCCTACGACGCCAGCAGCCTGACCACCATCGAAAAAGCGATTTCGATGTCTGACGTGGGCCTCACCCCCAACAACGACGGCCGGGTGATTCGCCTCAACATTCCGCCGTTGACCAGCGAGCGCCGCAAGGAGTTTGTCAAGACAGCGGGCAAAGTGGCTGAAGAAGGGCGCGTCTCCATTCGCAACCAGCGCCGCAACGGCATCGACGCGGTCAAAAAGCTAGAAAAGGCCAGCGACATCTCCGAAGACGAGTCGCGCGATGCCCAGGACGAGATTCAAAAGCTTACCGATAAATATATCGCTCAGCTCGACGAAGCCCTAGCCGCCAAAGAGAAAGACATTATGACCGTGTGAGATTTCAAGAGTAGAGACGTGACCGATCGCGTCTCTACGAAGCATTTCTACGTCGCGCATTTCGGTCTAACAAAGTAGGCAAAGTGCATTGGGTAGCCCTCGGCGTAGAGCTTATCAACTCGGTTTTGGGCAATTTCTAGGCTTTGAAACACGTCCAAAACAGTTTCTCGGCCGTTAGCGTAGCGAACGCAAAGTTCCCAAATCATGGTGATTTCCCCAATGGCAGTCTAAGGCAGCGGTGGTGGCGATAGCGGGCCTGGCTTTACGATGACTTTGTACAGGCCAAGTGACTTTATCCTAGATTTATCGCTTCAGGATGTACTCCGGGAAATCCACGAACTTAAACCCTCGGTGCATTTTGGGCTTGGTACATCTGAATTTCCTCGCCCCCGGTTGACGCTCCCTGACAGCCCTGTTAGATTGCAGATACGTTTCAGTTCGCCCGCAACCATGACCGCATCCGTAAGAGCATTTTATTTTTGGTGGCAGCCGTCGGTTCACAGGTCGTGAGCACCGTTTGTGTTGCTAACCTTGTGAACCGCGGAGCTTACCCTCTGCGGTTTTGTTTTTTGTTTGATTCGTTAGCCCTTGTCGCTTTAGCAGCTATGCAAACTTTCACCACCAATTGGCACTACGGATTTTTTTACACCACCGGGTCAAGCTTGTGGTGATAGGTCCTCCTATGCCCCTTACCTGACCCGGAGCCCCCAGCTTCGGGTTTTTTGTTTTCTGTTGCGATCGCCCCGTTCTTTATCCCCTTTTTTCACCATGAAAGACGCTACTTTGACCCGCAAATCGAGCCTTGAGCACCGCTCGGTGGTGGCTCTCACCGATACCGTCGCCATCGGCGGCGACACCCTGCTGATTGTGGGCGGCCCCTGCGCCGTCGAAAGCGCCGAGCAGATGGAGCAGGTGGCCCGTCATCTGGCCCCAACCTCCGTTCAAGCGCTGCGGGGCGGGGTCTTCAAGCCGCGCACGTCGCCCTACGCCTTCCAGGGCATGGGAGAAGCCGGTCTGCGCATTCTGGACGACATCCGGCAGCGGTTTCAGATGCCGGTGATCTCCGAGGTGATGGCGATGGAGCAAATTCCATCCATGGTGGCCCAGGTGGATGTGTTGCAGGTGGGCAGCCGCAACATGCAAAACTTTGACCTGCTCAAGGCTCTCGGCCGCATCGACAAGCCGGTGCTGCTCAAGCGGGGGCTAGCCGCCACGATCGAAGAATTTGTGATGGCGGCAGAATACATTCTCAGCCACGGCAACCCCAACGTGATTCTCTGCGAACGGGGCATTCGCAGCTTTGATACCTACACCCGCAACGTGCTGGACCTGGGGGCGGTGGTAGCATTAAAGCAACTCACCCACCTGCCGGTGATGGTGGATCCCAGCCATGCTGCCGGCAAGCGGGAGCTAGTACCCGCTCTGGCGCGGGCGGCGATCGCCGCTGGAGCTGACGGGCTGATCGTCGAGTGTCACCCTTTACCCGACGAGTCGGTGTCAGACGCACGCCAAGCCCTTACCCTAGAGGAGATGGTTTCACTGGCCCGCAGCCTTGACCCCATTGCGGCAGCTCTGGGGAGACGCTTGGCTAAACCAGGGGTCATTGGCACCACCTTGAAGGAGCCCGACTGGACTCTAGAAAGCCCAGTGCTAGCCGCTTAAAGCGGGCTCATCAGCATTCACAATGGGTGCCATTAGCAAAGTCCTCTGTCAATGGGCTTCATATTTTGTTACAACATAAGGGGAATTAGGTTGGTAATAACCTCTATGTTTGGTGGCTTTACCGGGTTTCAGTCCAAAGGATCCAATGACTTTGGCGAAAGGATGATTAACTCTGTGGCTACCCAGTCGCTGCGTCACCTGTTTAGCCGCAGCGATGCTGTGGAAGTGTCGGTGCGCTGCTCTCCCTCTAGCAAGCTTCTCCAGGGCACCATCGACAGCTTTCGGATGGAAGGGCGCGGCCTTGTCATTCGCAAAGAATTTGAGGCGGCCGAGATGATGTTTGAGACCGACACGGTGTCTATCGACGTCGGTTCAGCCATCAGCGGCAAAATTCGCCTGCGCCAGCCCACCCAGGCGGTAGCCCAAGTGACTTTAAACGAAGACGCCATCAACCGCTCCTTTGAGGCCGAGTTGGTGCGTCAGCACCTCGAAGGGGTCACCGATGAAGCGGTTACCTCCCTCTCGGGAGGCGACCCCGTCACCTTTCGAGATATCAACATCACGCTGCTGCCTGACCAGGCCGTCAAAATTACGGCCAAGACCGACTTGCCTAACCACAAGGATGTGCCCATTCAAATGTCGGCCCAGGTCACGGTCGAAAAGCGGCGGCGAATTATTTTCGCTAACGCAGAATTTTTGCCCGAGGGCGTTCCCGAAGCGCTGACATCCATCTCAGAGACCCTAACCAAAGGCTTTGCGGAAGTGCTTAACCGCATGGTCGATCTAGAGCGTTTTAACCTCGACGGAGTGCTGCTGCGGGTCAACCGCTTGGAAACTCAGGGCAAACAGCTAGTATTTAGCGGCTACGCCCAGATTGAGCATTTCCCCGGCACGATGTAAAGGTTCAGGGTTTTAGGTTTACGGTTCGAGGGGTGACCCTATACCCTGCACCTTGAACCTGAAACCCCGGTTGGCCAGTATCATAGTTGGGTTCTTGGGTTAGGACATCGGCGCTATGGGTAACTGGTTTACGGCGGGGGGCGTGGTCATGTGGCCGCTGCTGCTGTGTTCGTTGCTGACCCTCACCCTTGCCGTGGAGCGAGGCTGGTTTTGGCTACAAATTGGCCGTCAGCAGCGAGGTCTGGTGCCTCAGGCCCTCAGCACCTTTAGCCAAAACCCCCAGCGGGCGATCGCCAAGCTCAAGCAGCACCAGCAGCTACCCATTGCCCGCATCTTTTTATCCGCCCTCACCCTGGGCGACGCCACCCCCGAAGAATTTCGCCTCGCCCTAGAGAGCGCTGCCCAGGCTGAGTTGCCAGTGCTCAAGCGGTTTCAGACTCTGTTTGAAACGGTGGCGGGGGTTGCTCCGCTATTGGGACTGCTAGGTACCGTGCTGGGACTAATGCAAACGTTTTCGAACCTCCGCTTGGGTGAAACCAGTGGCCCTGCTGCCACAGGCGTCACCGCTGGGGTCAGCGAAGCTCTGGTTTCTACCGCCTCGGGTCTAGTAGTTGCCCTAGTAGCGCTACTACTAGCAAACCTGTTTCAAGGTTTGTATCGTCGTCAGCGATCGTTCATTTTAGAGGCCGGAGGCAAGCTGGAGATTCTCTATCGCCGTGCCCAACGCCAGGGGTTGATTAGCTCCAATGTCTACCTACCGGGGAGCCTGCCGTGAGGGGTGGTGGCTCTGGAATGACAGGCTCGCCCCAGCGGGCTTCAGTGATTGTGGTGGGAGCGGGGGCAGCGGGGTTGTTTGGGGCGATCGCCTGCGCCGAAGCCAACCCTGACCAGTCGATTCACATCTTTGAGGCGGGGCGCGAACCCCTGGCCAAGGTCAGAATCTCTGGCGGCGGGCGCTGCAACGTTACCCACGCCTGCTTTGAGCCGGCGGTGCTAGTCAACCACTATCCACGCGGCAGCAATGCCCTGCGCGGTCCCTTTAGCCGCTTTCAGCCCCAGGACACGGTGGCCTGGTTTGAGCAGCGGGGAGTGCGGCTCAAAACCGAGACCGATGGCCGCATGTTTCCGACCACCGACGACTCGGGCACCATCGTCGATTGCCTGCTGGGAGAAGCTCGGCGGCTGGGCATTCAGATTCATACCAGTCAGGCGATTGCCCAAATTCACCACGACGAGGCTGGGTTCTGGCTCACCACCCGTGCTGGAGCCGACTGGCACTGCGATCGCCTGCTGCTGGCTACGGGCAGCAGCCCTGGCGGCTATCGCCTAGCCCTCAAACTCGGCCACGACCTGGTGCCGCCCGTGCCCTCGCTATTCACCTTCAATGTTCCTGACCCGGCCCTGCACGACCTAGCTGGGGTTTCGGTAGAGACCGTGCAGCTTCAACTAGCCCTCCCCGAGTCCCTCACCCTAACTCAGAGCGGTCCGCTGCTGATCACCCACTGGGGCATCAGTGGCCCGGCAGTGCTCAAGCTCTCGGCCTACGGGGCGGTGGGGCTACACAGCCAGCGCTACCGAGCGACGCTGACCGTAAACTGGTTGCCAGCCCTTAAGCAAGACCAGGTGCGGCAAAAGCTAACCAGCCTCAAGCAAGAGCAGGGGAAACGGCAGGTCGCAGCGTTTTCGCCGTTTCCAGAACTGTCACGGCGGCTGTGGCAGTATTTGGTGCAGCACCGGGCGAAGTTGACGCAGCTAAACTGGGCTGACCTATCCAAGGGGCAGGTGCAAGTGCTGGTGACGGAGCTGACGTGGGGAGAATATGCGATCGCTGGCAAAGGCGTTTTCAAAGACGAATTTGTCACCTGTGGCGGCATTTCCCTGCCCGAGGTCAACTTCAAAACTCTGGAGAGCCGCCGCTGCCCAGGGCTGTACCTGGCGGGAGAAATTCTCAATGTTGACGGCATCACCGGTGGCTTCAACTTTCAAAATGCCTGGACTACGGGCTGGCTCGCTGGGCAAGCGATGGCAAAGACGGGCTGAGACTCTTTTGCCTTCGCCGAGTTCAGGCATGAAGCTATCTAAAAATCGCAGCCTGAGCTTTTGAAAGCTCGGACAGAAATCGTGGTAATCAAGCCTTTTGCCAGTATTTTCTCTCTCGAAGAAATTAGATGAGCTGTCTCTTATCTAACTGCACAAGGTTACTAAAGAGAAATTTGCTTCTATCACAAATTAGATTTGGGTTCAAAGCGCACCCAATCGCTACAAACCAGTAGTGGCTAAAGTGGTTCCCCAAGCTCAAATAATAGGGCTTTGCCTAGGGTTATTCAGCCCTAATTCGATGGGAAATACTATCAACGTTGTTTTTCACGGTCCCTTAGAAGTCGGCAATAGGCTAACCATTGGCGATGACGCTATCCTCTTTCGCTCAACGGTTGGAAATGACGTCACCATCGGCAATAAGGCGATTGTAGTCGATGTGACCTTAGCAGACGGCACTATAGTTCCACCGGGTAGTATTGTCACGAATCAGGAGCAAGCTGATGCTTTAGAGACGATGTAGCAGCCCCATCTTAGGCCTAGCAAATCTTGGCAAGATTACGGGCACAGCGATCGCGGCCCTGTTTCTATCTGTCGCACTCCTATACAGGCTGGGGAAGCGTAAGCCCTAGCCCACTAAGCAAAATTGACCCTTTGGTATAGAGCAGCATCACGGCTAGCAGCGATAATGACGTCAGAAAAAGAGCTGTTTGGCGCGATCGCTGCTGCCCCCACAAACTCTCAAAGAGCATTTATGGTGTACTCAAACAACCTCAACTTTCTCGATGAGCAAGACGTTCAAAGCTAGGTTGATGAGTCTAACCTTTAGCGGGTTGCTGCTTTTGACAGCGTGCAATGACCCTCAATCATCGGCTATTGACCAGCCCGACACCAATACCCTCAGCGAAACCAGTGAAACTTTGAGCAAAGATGTCAACAACCTACGCCGAGGCAGCGGAGAGCAAATCATCGCACTGGGCGATAGCATCACAGCAGGGTTCGGTATTGGTCCTGAGGCCGCCTTCCCAAACCTGCTCAGTCAGACCCTAGGCTTGCCCATTGTCAACCAGGGCAGAAGTGGCGACACTACGGAAGCAGCGCTAAATCGTTTACAGCAAGATGTTATAGAAGCTGATCCTTGGTTAGTCATTGTTGGGTTAGGCGGCAATGACTATCTCAGGCAAGTTCCACCCGCCCAAACCGAAGCAAACCTGCGACAAATTGTGACCCGCCTCCAACGGGCGGGGGCGATTGTAGTCATATTAGGTATGGATATCAGCCCCTTTAGTAGCAACTACGAAGGGTTATATCAGCGAGTAGCAAACGATACCCAGGCCCATCTCATTCCTGGGGTTTTAGAAGGCCTAAACGATCCGCGTTATCTATACGATCAGATTCATCCCAACCAGGCTGGACAACGGATCTTAGCAAATCGCATTGCTGAAGGATTGCAGCCGCTTTTGCAAGACGCGACACTGCCTCCCCATCTATCCAATCAGCGGCAGAATTAAAGCAATGGGTAACGACCAAGCCGTAAGGCCTAGCTGAACTTTTCACGTAATCTTAGTTCAAGGACAGTACTATCCTGTTCTAAATGCTGGCAGGTTCCCTCACTAATAGCGACGTCAGCTTTAAGCGCATCATTCTGTGGGGGCACTCCGCTAATGGACAGATATGTACCCTGATTGCAATGGCATTGGGTACGTATCCACGTTTAAATAAAGTATTCGTTGCCCAACCGTCCGCGCCCCTAATAAGAATCGACGCCGTGAAGACATTTTCTGAAGCTGTTGCCATTGGCAAAGCAACTACTGCTGAGGCCCTAGATATTTTCGACAGTCTTGAAACCGTCGCTGTCAGTGACATGATTGGCCCATGGCGAGGGTCAAGTTTTCCGACCGATCATCCCCTTGACGGGGCCCTCGAAGCCTATCACTGGCACGGCAAGCGGTTTGACACCCCAGAGCACGTTCATCCGCTGATCTTTAAAACCATGGATGGCAGCACAGCTAGCGTCAATCCACTTTGGACGTTGCCACTAGTTAGCTGGATTGATCGGCTGCCAATTCCAAAGTCAGAGGCGATGGGAAACATCTTTCAAGCTAGTCTTTTTTTGTTTTCTACCAATCAATCCTGTGCGCGGCTTCGCTCGGTCATCTACCGAGGTAAAGAGACTGCAACGATGATTTATGACAGCCTTCCGATCAACGATATCTTTCGCAAAGTGGATGACCGGACAGTGCTAGGCCTAATGGATTTGAAGGGTATGGAATGCCCGTTCTTCTTCGTGTTGCAGCGGGAGTAAACTGAGTCAAAGAATCTCTCACCTACCTTCGACCCGTGGGGTACAGCCAAAATTCTAGACCCTTACTCAGCAACGGCATCACGGGATAGGTCAACAAAGCAGAGACAAAAATCACCGAAATAAACAGGCCCAGCAGTGATGGCAGTCCGCTTAGCAGCGGCCCCAGCAGTCGATTGGCCAGCAAAATTAGCGGGTAAACCGCTAAGACACCGAGCACTACCTGCTTGTAGTAAGGCGGCGAGGGCAAGGTTGCTGTCGTGCCTAGGCGCGCATTGGGCAGCGTAAACCATAGCTCTAGACCGCTGGGGAGCTGCTGTTGCGATCGCGCCGCAATCAGCCCATAGGACTGATCCATCCAGGCGCGGTAGGTGGGCGATATCAACCAGCGGCGCAGGCGATCGTAACTCTCAAACTTGATAATTACTACGTACTCGGGGTGGGCATGGTCGCGGGGGCGAATAACCTCAACCCCTAAAAAGCCCTCGAACTGTCTAGCATCGCGGTTAATCCCCCTTGTCCAAGCCTCGTAGTCATCTACTTTGCTGGGTTCAACCAACTCTGAGATCACCAGAGTAACTGGGCCCGATTGCGGCTGAGGCTCTTCCATGGGGCGAGGTCGATCAGTCAAAGAAACCTCAAGAATACAGAAAGCCCAGGGTTTCCGCTATTCCCCGTCAAACCTGTCGTCGCTTCGGACAAACAACCGTCCACCAAGCTTTCAACACCGGTCTGCCGCGCAATTACGCTACATCAGTTCAAGGCTCAGTTCACTGGAGCGAACAGAACTTTCTCACGCGATCGAACTCAGGGTCTTGCCAGGAGTAGGCAAAGTGGCTCACCGAGGTAATTTCAGGATTCGATCGCCGCAGAGCTTCCATCTGAGTTTCTAAAGCTGGGCGATTATAGGTAGCCTGCCCCCAAATACCGGCTAATGCTGGGGTAACGGTAGGGGCCGTGCCGCTAGGAATCATCGTCTGCACTCGGCGTACCCCATCTAAAATGCAGCCCGTGTGGCCGCATACCGCATAGGCCATTGGGTGCCAGGTCATCCAGGTGGGAAAGCGCTCCCAATATTGCAGGCGCGAATCATAGCCGCCGGTACCCACCGTTTGGTTGCCCTCTGGGAAAAACACCGCTCCGGCTTCAATGCCGCTGCGCTGCACCTGCTCTCCAGCAACTTTCACAAAATCCACCACCCCTTGCACCGCGTGGGCCACACTCAACTGCCACAGCTCCGCATTTAGCTGGGGTCGCAGACTGGCCGGGGTAGGCGGCGCCTGGCCCGCTTGCAGCGGTGGGGATGGGGTGCGGCTCTGCCACAGCGGTTCGGCCTCGTTGGGATAGAGGTCGCGCACTTCTTGAATGTCGCGATCGACCAAGCTTCCTCGGCTGATGTAGCGGCGAATCAGTTCTTGCCCCTGCTGGTTCACCGCTCGACGAAACAGCGCATCTCGCGAGGCCTGACCGTAGATCCAGAGGTCGTCAACGCTGTCGGCTACGGAGTTGGCACCAACACCCCGAGGGTAGCGCACATAGTCAAATAACACGCCGTCGGGCTCTCGCCGCAGGATAGCCCCCAGCAGCCGGCTGTAATCAGCCTGGGCCTGAGAATTGTAGGGATCGACAAAGACTTCGTCGGGGTTGCTAGAGTCTCCCGCCTTGGCATAGGTATAGGTGGTTTGGCCGCGACCGTTGAGGGCCAGCACCTGCTCGCGATCGCTACGCAACCCGTAGGAATAGCCAAAATTAAGGGCAAATACCCAGGCATCGACTCGCAGTCCACGCTGGCGGCCTGTTTCAATCGATTCAGCCAGCAGGTCGCGGCGCTCGTAGCCGGGGGACTGCACCACCGAGGGCCACACGGTAGGATTGTCGCCCTGAGGTAGCAGCACCTGCCCCCCATAGAAGGCTTCTACGTAGACCTCGTTATAGCCAAGATTGACGATGCGATCGAATAGGGCATCGAGAATGCCGGGCTGCAGGTCGCAGGGGTAAAGGCGCACCCACACCGCCTGGCGCTGGGGCCAGGTGCGGCTGCGGCATTGGCGCAGATCCTCAGTGTGCTGGCGCACCATGGCCTCGTACTGCTGCTGGGCTGCACCGTCGCCCTCCAGGGCAGCTTTGCGCAAATTTTCTTTGGCTAGGGCAGCCTCTTGAGTCACTTGGCAATAGGCGTTGAGCGCCAGCGCTCGCTCCACACCGCTACCCGGCAGCAATCCCAAACTGGCCAATCCAGCGGCTAGGGCCAGGCTCGGCACCAGCAGTGGTTTAGTTAACCGCTGCAGCGAACTACGGAGCCTAGCTGTAAAAGAATGACTGGCCATAGGTGCGACGAAGAGGGAATTGTGCCGAGAGCTAAGGTAGCGTTTAAACCACAAAATGACCGTGGGGAGTAGTCAGTTTAGGCCCGTGCCCTCTGGGCACCCCAACGCCGGCCATAATACCGAAATTGGCTCAGCTTACCACTAGTTGTGGTAGACGGCCCAGGCAGAGACACTAGATTAGCTAACTCAGCAGAAGGCTTCTTGTCGGACTGCACGTCCTCTCCTCGCCCACAACACCTGAATGCCGAGGCAGCGGCCGTTTACTTTTCTTCCCCCGGAAACCGATCTTCCTCCAAGGGAAGCACCATTGAGGGGGAGAAAGTATCAAAATCGAAGTCGGGCAAGTTGGCTAACAGCGCCTGAAGCTTCATCCGCTGAATGTAGGGCCAGCCGCCGTTGATCTCAATATTCCTTAGCAGCGCGTAGAGATGCTGGCGGTTGTCGGGTAGCGCCTCATAAAAGAGCGTTTCGCAGATGTCGCGGTGGCACCGCTCTAGAAGCCGCAGCAGGGCCAGCAAATCGGTACTGTTGCCCTTGCGAACTAGGGCAGCCTGATCGATGAGGTCAGACAGCTGGCTCAAATCTTTGGGTAGACTGTCGCTGCGATCGCTGGGCGGGTAGTCAGTCATGGGTCTAGCTAGGGATTTTGTTAGATAGCTTAACGTTAGCGGTCGGGTCGTCAAAACCAACATCAGCACGGGTAAAGCTCTGATTTAGCCTTAACTCTGAAACCCTTAGCCCAACTGGGTTTACCCCAAGATACCAGCACCTCGACAGTACCGGCTCGATATTCTAGGAAAGAGTCCCAGAGCCATGTAGAATGCTTACTTGAGGCTTTACTGGCTGAGGGCAGGCCCAGCGTTGTTGCCGGGCTAGCGAGCAAAATTTAAGTTGTTCGCTATGGTTTCGTGCCAGGGCTAACTGGCCAGCGCCATAGCAGCCCAGAGCTGACGGCTGTCGCATTATTTGAGTAGTTTGACAGCGCCTTTTACATACTAAATTTTGAGGTAGACCATGAGGTATCGCGCCCTCTTAGTTGCGTTCTTGGCCATCTGCCTGAGTGTACTGACAGCCTGTAGCGAAGCGCCCAGTGCCACCAGTAGTGTGCCGCTAACCTATGACCAAATTCGTAACACTGGCCTGGCCAACAAGTGCCCCCAGCTTTCAGAAATGACCCGGGGCAGCATTGCCCTCGATAGTGGCAAAACCTATGAACTCGTAGGCATGTGCATTGAGCCCACCGCCTATTTTGTGAAGGAAGAAGCCTCCAAGCGCCAAGAGGCGACCTATGTGCCCGGTAAGGTGCTAACCCGCTACACCTCGAGCCTAGACCAGGTACGCGGCGATCTGACCGTAGATTCTGACGGTAGTCTGCTGTTCTCTGAGACCGGCGGCATGGACTTCCAAGCCATTACTGTTCAGCTTCCCGGTGGTCAGCAAGAGCCTTTCCTGTTTACCGTCAAGGGTTTGACTGCCAAGTCCCAACCGGGGCAAAGCGCTCTAAACAGCTCCATCGACTTTGAGGGTGACTATTCAGTGCCCTCCTACCGCACCTCTAACTTTCTCGACCCCAAGGGCCGCGGTCTGGCTACTGGCTATGACAGCGCCGTAGCGCTACCCGGCAGCGGCGACAGCGAAGAGTATGAGAAGGAAAATGTGAAATCCTTTGACGTCGGTCAGGGCCACATGTCCCTGCGGGTGTCTAAGATTGACAGCGCCACTGGCGAGATTGGCGGCACTTTTGAAGCAGAGCAGCCCTCTGATACCGACATGGGCACTGCTGAGCCGGTAGACATCAAGGTGCAGGGCGTTTTCTACGCTCGCCTTGAGGAAGTCTAAGCTTGTCTTAAGCTAAACCCCAACAATTCAAAAGCTGAGGAAGGAGTTATGCTCCTTCCTTTTTTATTGCCTTGTTTGTCCTCATACCTCCTCAATGCACATTCAGGGCGGGGTACAGCACCCCATAGAAGTTACCCACTGGATTGCTGAAGGTGCGGCCAAACAGTAGTGGACTGATAAAGCGTTTCTAGTCCTAGATCAAGCTCGGTGCCATTGAGGCGGGTACCTTAAGAGCTAGTTTTGTTGGGTCGAGAACCGCAGTTTGACCAAGGCGCACCCTCTCTATCACGAGTGCTAGCAGGTCAAAATAGGCCCAGGATTAGGCGATTTGCGGCGGTTGATGCGTCAGGCGTTTGACGATAGCAACTAAGACTGATCTAGATCACAGCCTCACCTTACTAACGTCACCTGGGGGAAGGGGGGCTATCACCATAGGCATCGGCCTTTCGAGGGATATTACTTATGTCGCTTGAAATTCCCCCGTTATGGCTGCCCCCACTCTTTCTACCCAAACCGAACTCCTCAATGGGGGCGATCGCGTCCAGACCAACCTGCGTCGTTTAGCTACCGCTGCCGCTGCCGTGGTCGCGCTCTCAGCCATGGCCGGTGGCGCATCGGGCAGCACCCCCGGTATTCCCAACGGCACCTATCTCTACGGCGAGTCGCCGGTTGCCGATACGGTAGGAGCCGTCTACTTTGTGTTTGAAGCTCAGGAAGGTCGCCTGAATGGGGCTCTCTATCAGCCCTCGTCGTCCTTTGACTGTGTGCGTGGCACGGTGGGCAACGGTGCCCTCGACCTGGTAATCACAGATGCCTACGACCAAAGCGAATTTAACTATTCGGTAGCGATGGTGGCCAATGCCAATATCGCCAGCAGCAGCGGTGGGGCCGGGGTAACTGAGCTAGAGGGCCTGCATGCGATCGCCACTCTCTCTGAGCTGGACCGGCAGCTGCTGGCTACCTGCGTCAACCAGTAGTCGGCAAACATAGCTGAAAAAAGCCGCTGCGAGTGACCGCAGCGGCTTCACTGTTAAATACCAAGGACAAACGCTCTAACTGACCAAATCAGAGGAGACTAGAGCCACTGGAGTCGCCTCACCCTCTGCCGCCAAATCGAGTGGAAAGTTGTGGGCATTGCGCTCGTGCATCACTTCCATCCCTAAGTTGGCCCGGTTGATCACATCGGCCCAGGTGCCAATCACTCGACCCTGGGCGTCGAGAATTGACTGGTTAAAGTTAAACCCGTTGAGGTTAAACGCCATGGTGCTAACGCCCAGAGCCGTAAACCAGATACCTACTACCGGCCAGGCGGCCATGAAGAAGTGCAGGCTGCGGCTGTTGGCATTTACCCCAAGCAGAATTTCATTGGTACGCCCTACTAGGCGGCCAAAGTAGCCGTGGGCAGCCACAATGTTGTAGGTCTCCTCTTCCTGGCCAAAGCGGTAGCCATAGTTTTGAGATTCGTTTTCGGTGGTTTCTCGCACTAGGGTAGAGGTCACCAGCGAGCCGTGCATGGCAGAGATTAGCGCCCCGCCAAATACCCCAGCGACCCCCAGCATGTGGAACGGATGCATCAAAATATTGTGCTCTGCCTGAAACACCAGCATGAAGTTGAAGGTGCCCGAAATGCCCAGAGGCATCCCATCCGAGAATGACCCTTGACCGATGGGGTAGATCAAAAATACGGCGGTTGCGGCAGCTACGGGGGCAGAATAAGCGACGCAGATCCAAGGGCGCATGCCCAGGCGGTAGCTCAACTCCCACTCACGGCCCATGTAGCAAAACACCCCAATCAAAAAGTGAAAAATTACTAGCTGGTAGGGGCCGCCGTTATACAGCCACTCGTCTAGGGAAGCGGCTTCCCAGATGGGGTAAAAATGTAGGCCGATGGCGTTAGAGGACGGCACTACAGCACCAGAAATGATGTTGTTGCCATAGAGCAAAGAACCCGCTACGGGCTCCCGAATGCCGTCAATATCCACAGGGGGAGCGGCAATAAAGGCAATCACAAAACAGGTGGTTGCAGCCAGCAGAGTAGGCAGCATCAGCACGCCAAACCAACCCACATACAGTCGGTTCTCGGTGCTGACGACCCAGTTGCAAAACTGCTCCCACAGACTGGCGCGTTCGCGCCGCTGCAAGGTAGTCGTCATAGTATTCAAAACGCAAAAAACAGCAAGAATGGCCCCAATCAAGCGTGCTACAGATTACGGCGCCTTCTGAAACAGAAGCACCTGCATCTAGCCTGAAATAACACTATTTGAGACGAGTTAGTCGGAAATCTTTTACTGACTAACTTGTTAGTTAGCTTAGCGTCCGCATTGGCTTGTGTCAACAATTAACTAACTTGTTAGTTAACAAAATTCTCTGGTAAGCTTGCTACTAAGGCCCGTGGTTGCACCCCAGTTTGGCGCTGTATGCTGGGTGGGTAGATTGGTGTAACCCCTGGATACTCTTGGCCACGAAAGTTAATCGAACTCCGCCCCGGCAAACCCGCGATGCCGAAGCCACGAAGGCTAAAATCTTAGATGCTGCGGAGGAAGAATTTGCCAAATTTGGCTTTAACGGGGCTAAAACCGAGGCGATTGCGGCCAAGACCGGCGTGACCAAAGCTATGATTTACTACCACTTTGGCAGCAAGGAAGAACTCTACAAAGCCGTCATCCAGCGCCCCGCCGAAGATTTCGTCAATGCCTTTGGCGATCTGGAGTTAGAGACCATGCCGCCTGAGGAAGCGGTAAAAACGGTGATCAAAGTGGCGATCGCCCACGAGATCAGCCATCCCCATTACGGTCGAGTGCTGCTGCACGAAGCGATGCAGAATCAGGGCCAATACTTTAAGCTAACCGGCTGGGTTAACCCAATCAATCGCGTGATCGCAGTGATAGAGCGAGGCATTCAAGCGGGCATCTTTCGCCCGGTAGACCCTTGGTTAGCGGTCAACCACACGATGGGAATTTGCACATTTTATTTCAACGCTCAGGCCAATATGCGCAACGTACAGCCCGAATTCGAATGGTTTACGCCAGAGGCGATTGAACGCTTTACTGAATCGGCGATCGCTATGGTGTTAGCCGGTTTAAAGGCCTAACTCAACTCAGCAAAACTCTAAAACACAAAGGGCGGCGAGGATTTCCTCGCTGCCCTTTGTCTCGTTGTCTAAACCCCTTACAGGTCAGACTTTAGTAGCGGTAGCCGCTGTTGGTAGCACCGGGCTTGTGCACGATGAAGCTAGCGATCTGGCACTGCTTGACGTTGTCAAAGCCCACCACGCGAATGTAGCAGTTGGAGTACTCAGAACGGCAGGCCTGCACTTCGCTCAGCACTTCTTGGGTAGAATTGGCGTTGAACAGGGGCAGCTTCCACATGGTCCAGTAATACTCCTCGGGGTTCGAGGCTTCGTTGAATTCCACAGCGGGGAAATAGCCCTGCTTGAGGATGTAGGCAATTTGCCGCTCGATCTGGGCATCGGTGAGCGGGGGTAGGTAGGACATCGTTTCAAAACGACGCTCTTTGGGCAGAGTTTTCATAGGTCCTCGTTAGGTTAACTAGGGTGCGATCGGCTGACGCCGTAAATTAAACAAATGAGCAACAGAGTTGAGACTAATCGCCTACTCAGGGGAGGGGTCAGCGTCAGCCGCAGATTCTTGCGGGACATCGGCGTCCTCAACAAATTCTGAATCGACGGTGTGTTCAGCATCTCCGAGCTGAGTAATGCGCTCTAAATGCTGACGGCGGTGTTCCATATTGGCCTGCTGGATACTGGTAACGACCATTTCCGGCAAAAACTCGCAGATACCCTCTGCAATGTGCTGCCGCACGGTCATCACTCGAATCGCCAGGTCTGCGCTCTCTTCCAGCAAGGTACTTAGGTAGGCTTCGCCATCCTGAAGCGCTTCTTTGGTCGAAAACGCATTGAGCCAATAGGCGCGGGCGGGGTTGGTTTCCTTGAGCTGGTTCAGCACTGTTTTCACAGCCTGAAACGTCAAGTAGCTAGTGAGCACCTTAGCGGTGTCTTTAGCCGTTTGCTTAAGGTCCATCGGTGTCTCTCAAACGATTGACGTAGACCCCACCATCGGGGCGGTTGGTAGCCCTGAATCTAAGCCCGAATAGTTTTCAGATTCGGTAACTTGTGCAGCATTCCCAAAGAATTTTGAGACTCTGCGAATCGGTGGCCTGCCAACGCGCCCTACGCCGCCCCACAGTAGGTACCGCAGTACCCACCTGTCATTTAGATGGTGTCAACGGTGTCGAACTCGAACTTGATTTCCTTCCACAGTTCGCAGGCGGCAGCCAGTTCGGGCGACCACTTGCAGGCTTCGCGGATGATGTCGCCACCTTCGCGGGCTAGGTCACGGCCTTCGTTACGGGCCTGAACGCAGGCTTCTAGAGCTACGCGGTTAGCGGTAGCACCCGGCGCATTACCCCAGGGGTGGCCCAGAGTACCACCACCAAACTGCAGCACGGAGTCGTCACCGAAGATTTCCACTAGCGCAGGCATGTGCCATACGTGGATACCACCGGAGGCCACAGCCATGACGCCGCCCATGGAAGCCCAGTCTTGGGTGAAGTAGATACCGCGAGACTTGTCTTGCTCGATGTAGTTTTCGCGCAGCAGGTCAACGAAGCCCAGAGTACCGGCACGATCGCCCTCCAGTTTGCCCACAACGGTACCGGTGTGGATGTGGTCACCACCAGACATGCGCAGACACTTGGCCAGCACGCGGAAGTGGATACCGTGGTTCTTTTGACGGTCGATCACAGCGTGCATGGCGCGGTGAATGTGCAGCAGCACGCCGTTGTCGCGGCACCAGTGAGCCAGGCTAGTGTTGGCGGTAAAACCACCCGTCAAGAAGTCGTGCATGATGATAGGCATGTCGAGTTCTTTGGCGTACTCGGCCCGCTTGATCATCTCTTCGCAGGTGGCGGCGGTGACGTTCAGGTAGTGACCCTTGATCTCGCCGGTTTCAGCTTGGGACTTGTGAATGGCGTCAGCCACAAACAAGAAGCGATCGCGCCAGCGCTGGAAGGGCTGGGAGTTGATGTTCTCGTCATCTTTGGTGAAGTCGAGACCACCGCGCAGGCACTCATACACGGCGCGGCCGTAGTTCTTCGCCGACAGACCCAGCTTGGGCTTAATGGTGCAGCCCAGCAGGGGACGACCATACTTGTTGAGGCGATCGCGCTCTACCTGAATACCGTGGGGAGGACCTTGGAAGGTCTTCAGATAGGCCACGGGAATGCGCAGGTCTTCGAGACGCAGGGCACGCAGGGCTTTGAAACCAAACACGTTGCCCACCAGGGAGGTCAGCAGGTTGGTGACCGAGCCTTCCTCAAACAGGTCGAGGGGGTAAGCCACGTAGCAGATGTACTGGTTGTCTTCACCGGGCACGGGCTCGATGTCGTAGCAGCGACCTTTGTACCGATCCATGTCGGTCAGTAGGTCGGTCCACACCGTAGTCCAGGTACCGGTGGAAGATTCAGCAGCCACAGCAGCAGCGCACTCTTCGGGCGGCACGCCGGGCTGGGGAGTCATCCGGAACGCCGCCAGGATGTCGGTATCCTTAGGCGTGTAATCCGGGGTGTAGTAGGTCAGTTTGTAGTCCTTAACCCCGGCGCTGTATCCAGCTTTTGATTGAGTCGTCGTCTGAGAGTAAGACATGTCTCCCTTCCTGTGAATCTAAGAAATCCCTCAAGCGAACCCCTGCAGCCCAGCCACACACAAACAAGCTTCCTCAGTTAAGGAAGCCTCTGCTCAGCCCAAGCCCCGGTCAGTCCACGCTAATTTGAGACGAGTAGAAATACCAAAGCACCCTCAAAGCCGGCCCTCAAAACGGCTAACCCTGCAAATGCTTTTAGTATTTTTAATTACCGTATGGTTAGCATACTATCAGCGATTGGATAAGTTTAATTTTGGAAGATCTGTATACATTCATAACTAAAAACTATGAATCCAGATGAACCAAGGTGTGGGTTTCTCAAGTTCTTTGAAGCAAGCCGTGTTCTAGTCCCCGACAGTGCTGGCAGGTAAAATTTCCCCAAAGACTCCGCTCTCTGAAATTGTCGATATACTGTAACGCTTGAGGTGCCCAAACCCTTGATAGTCATTCATTAGGGGCTATTGCACGCCACCGCAAACCGTGGGGAGAGATCATGTTAAGCCTGCTGGTTCTATCGTCGCTAACGCTGTCACCGGGAAGTTTTCATCAGCCATCCCTTACCCTTGGGGAAGCCGCTCCGCGTCTATCACCCCTCGCCCTTGACGCTCAGCGCGCTCCTGCCCCTGCGATCGCCCAGGCTCCCCTCACCAGCAACTATCGCGTCACCGCCCTACAGCCCGACTTTACTGGCGACCTCTGGGTCGGCTCCTGGGCAGGACTATCTCGCATCAACCCCGAGACCGGGCAAGTACTGCAACGCGTCAGAATGCCCAGCCGCACCCTAGAATCTCTAGCCCAAGATCGGGTCGGGCGGATCTGGGTGGGCACCTATGACGGCCTAGTACGGGTTGACCCGCGCACTAACGTCATTACCGCTCAAAATTTCACCCTGCCTTCTAACCGGGTGCTGTCAATGTTGATAGACAGCCGCGGCTTTCTCTGGGCCGGTACCGATCGCGGCCTAGTGATGATCAGCCCCGATCGCGGCCTGCTCATGACCACCGTGCAGCGCCTGCCGGGGGTCAGCGCCAACGCCCTCGCCCTCGACGGCAACAACAACCTCTGGGTTGGCACCCTCAGCGGCCTGGTACAGATCAATACGGCCAATGCGTTTCCAGTTCGCGAAGTCGGCGACCTGCCCGGCGGCGCAGTGCAGTCGCTCACCCTTGGCCCCGAGGGAAATCTTTGGGTTGGTACAGCCAGCAGCCTTTTGGTCGTAGACCCGGTGCGGTCTGAACTGGTGCGATCGGTGGGAACAATGCGCGATAAAAATGTGCAAACGGTCGAATTTGACCAGGCCGGCAATGTTTGGGTAGGCACCACCACAGGTCTATTTAAGATCAAGCCCGACAGTGGCGAATTGCTAGGCCAAGTGCCCTCCCTGCCCTCTGGGCGAATTCTTTCGCTGTCGCCCAACACAGGCAACAAGATCTGGGTGGGCACCAGCGAAGGACTGGGCTGGGTCAGCCTCACTACAGGAGACGGCAACCCTCACTGGGGCTTAGTGAGCCCTACCGTCGTCCAAACCCGCTAGTGAAGTAGAAGTCGCAATATTCGCAGGGTAGCGTCAGGCAGTGCTTAACCTTTATCAATCTCTGTGCCCCGTTGCACTCTGACGAACCGCTCACCTACCCAAAGCCATTCTGACAGGGCACTGTGTCTAAGGAATAGCGCTATAGGTAGGTCAAGCTTCATGGCTCACGGTTCAAGCTCAAGCTAGGGAAAGCTGATTAAATTTGACTGAGCCTGACGAAACTCTAGTGGCGACTAGCCAATCTAGGGTTGAGTAACCGCGTAAACGCGCACGGGAAACGTGCCAAAGCTCTGCACCTTAACAGGCACGGCATGGAGCTTAAAACCCGACTCGGGAAGACTTTCGAGGTTGCACATATGCTCAACGATGGGAATATCTGCACCCAGCAAGGTCGAATGCACAGGGCGGTGGCCATCGCTGGTGTCGTCAATATTGAGCGAGTCAATGCCCACCAATCGAGCGCCAGCGCCTTGGAGCCACTCTGCCGCTGCTGCGGTTAGAAAGGGATGCCCCTTGAAATACTGAGCTGTCCGCCAGTGCTGAGACCACCCGGTATGTACGAGTATGGCTTTGCCTTGAACCGCTACCCCTGCGAACAACTCTGGGCCGATCGCCCGTTGCGCTGGGTCAGCTCGGAACAATAGCCCGTCAATGTCGGCGATAGATTCTAGAGGCAGTTCTGATAAATCTTTGCCGTCAGCATAGCGATGAAAGGGCGAATCGATGTACGTGCCAGTGTTGGCCGCCATTTCGATTTTGCCAATGTGGAAAGTGGTGCCTTTGGCATAGTGGGCCTGCGAGGCTTCCCGGCTGAGAAAATCGCAAATGATGGGGCCAGGAATACCTTCGTAGGTAATCATGCCGTGCTCTACGGTATGGCTCAGATCGATCAGCATTCTCTTTTCTTTAGCAACGGCTATACCAGAATGCTAAACCGGGAGAGCCCTTACCTAACAGCCTCTAGGCCCCAAAGTTGGCCTCAAAGGCGAGTTTCTAGGTATTGCCCAATCATAATCTGTTCTCCAGCGCGGGAAATAACCGTTTGGCGGGTGCGGTAGCGCTGGCCGATCAACCGCAGCTCCTCCTCAAAAGAGGAGTCGTTGTACTGGGTTTTGAGTACCAGGGTGCGGCTATCGGTGAAGTGGTACTGAGCGGTGACAGGGTTAGAGGTGGCAAAGCCGCGATCGCGATACAAGGTCGTTCCTCGCACCCCAAAGATGGTGCTGCCCGCCACAGGCTTTTTGCCGGTACCCAGATACTCACTCTCCCAGGTAACGGTGGTGCCGCAGATCAATGGCTTTTGAGGGTCGAGCTGGTGCAAATCGGCGAGCTCCAAGAGCTGGTCTGCACCAGCTTCTAGAAACTCGATCGTGATTTGGCTCACTACTTCCTGAGTTTCGCCGCTTTTGAGGGTGTAGTAGCGACGCTCCGATCGCCAGTCTCCGGCAGTTTCTTGAAAAAAGGCTTGCACCAACGGTTCGGCTAAAAGACGGGCAACATCAGTGGAGAGGGGCATAGTTAGCCATCCAAAGAAAGGACACGGAGTAGCAAAAGTCAATCCATAGAAGTAGGATTGTTAAACTTCTTAACCTTAGTTTTTATCATAATGAGCGGGCAGGCATCCGACAATGACCCTAGTGGGTGATTTTACCCAGCTTGCCGCCCATCCTACGCAGTCTCGTGGGAGATTCTGTAAGCATTAATACTTAACGCTAGGGAATCCTAAGAGTGGGGCTAGAGGCGGTTGATGAGAGCCTCGCAAACCCTGTTACCGTAGGAGGTAACGCACCTCCTTTAGGGCTAACGCAATGGATTTAGCCGACATCACCTACTTTTTCGACTGCTGCATTGGCCAATGGTCGATCGAGCGCACCTACCACTACCTCGCCCAGCAAGAAATAGAGCGATCGCACACCGACT
Source organism: Nodosilinea sp. FACHB-131 (assembly GCF_014695395.1). GTDB lineage: Bacteria > Cyanobacteriota > Cyanobacteriia > Phormidesmidales > Phormidesmidaceae > Nodosilinea. The sequence goes on along the minus strand of NZ_JACJOF010000007.1, from coordinate 263,210 downwards.
TTCGCGTCGATGCCATCACCCCTGAGCTGCGGCGCAAGGTGCTGACCGATAACGGCTACGACTCAGTCGACAACATCGATCAGCTGCCCGGCTTTCAACTGGCCTTTCACACCATCTCCGACAAAGGTGAAGAGGTCTCCCAGGAGCTGCGAGCCCTGTTTGTGCCCAAGCAGCAGTCGGGGACCGTGCTAGCGGGAGACTATCTGCGCGATCGCGCCTACGAAGAAGACCGCCCGATCATCTCCACCTTCACCTACGACCAGAGCAACCGCGAACTGCTCATGACCACCCCCTATACCCGCGTGGTCTCAGTCGACTCCATTCTGCTAGTCAACCCCAACATGCGCATTCGCCGCATCCTCAATTACCATCGCCCTGCTCAGGGAGAGGCGCTGGATAGCCTGGCACTGGTCGGGTTTGGTGTGGAGCAGAAGGTGGATGGGTAGGAGAGTAGATGGGTGGATGGGTGGATGGGTGAGAGAGGGTGAATGTTGCTCACAGGTTGATTGGCAGAAGAGGGGTTTAAACCGATGATCGGTTAGTCCTTTCCGTGGGGTGAAGGGCGGCGGAACGCCTTTCTCGTAGGCCAAGGACGCGCGGAGCCGGGGGTCTGGGGCCAGCGAAATGGCCCCGGCAGCGGATCTGGCTTCAGCTCAGAGTGTGCGCCGCAACACCCAAGCCCCTAGCAGTCAGACTCTAGAGGGTGCATTGCTTCGCGAATGCACCCTACGGTGTTCAACTCTATTTAACTAACGGTTTTACAAAATCAAATTTGTCATATCTGAGCAGCCTGTGAAATAATGAAAGACTGTGTATTATTTCTGCCAGCCCTATTTTCAGGTAAACCGTCATGGCTAAAGGCGTCCGCCTCGTCATCACCCTAGAGTGCACCGAGTGCCGAACCAACCCGGATAAGCGCTCCAACGGTGTATCTCGTTACACCACCCAAAAAAACCGTCGTAACACGACCAACCGCATCGAACTCAAAAAGTTCTGCACTCACTGCAACAAGCACTCTATCCACAAAGAAATCAAGTAACTAGCACCCATGGCCTATTTTCGTCGTCGAGTATCTCCAATCAAGCCCGAAGACCCGATCGACTACAAAGATGTCGATCTGCTTCGTAAGTTCATCACCGAGCGCGGCAAAATTTTGCCCCGCCGCATCACTGGCTTGACCGCTAAACAACAGCGGGCACTCACCACAGCTATCAAGCGGGCGCGGATTATCGCCCTGCTGCCCTATGTGAATGGGGAAGGCTAGGCTAGGCTAGGGATGGCGATCGCTAGGGTGTTGGCTTGGTTGACAAAGGAACGCTAGTCGAATTTAAGCACCAGGGGCAGCCCCGTTTAGGGGTTGTTGATCGTCCCGAGGGCAAAAAAAACTGGGTAGTGATCGACGAGCGGGGTCAGGCCTACACCCTCCATCCCCGCGATCTCACCTATGAGGTCAGCGGCAATACTTATAAATCCACCGATATTGGCCCCTTCGCGGCGGAGGCCGAGTCATATATCGATCCTTCCAGCCTAGAGATTGCCTGGGAGTTTCTAACTGAATCTGGGGAATCCGCCGACCCAGCCACTTTGGCAGAGCTACTGTTTTCTGACCAGAGTCCGACCTTCTGCTACGCAGCCCACCGGCTGCTAGTAGAGGACAAAATTTTCTTCAAGCAAAAGGGCGATCGCTACGAACCTCGCCCTGCTGCCCAAGTTGACGAGCTGCGGCTGCAACTCGAGCGCGAGGCCCAGCGCCAGCACGAGTGGGAATCGTTTATCACTAAGGCCCGCCAGGGCATAGCGGGAGAGACTGTTGGGTGGGAGAAGAGCGATCGGCCTCGCCTCGAAATCCTCGAGCGCCTGGCGCTGTTTGGCGATGAGTCGAGCCAGCGCACTCAGGCCGTAGAAATTCTTAATGCTCTGGGTACTAACCCAACAGCGGCGGGTGCATTTGATACCCTAGTGGCACTGGGACTGTGGAGCGTCCATGAAAACCTGGCTCTCAGACGCAGCCAAATTCCCGGTCACTTTTCTGAGGAAACCCTTACTATGGCGCAGCAGCGTCTTCAGTCTCCGCCGCCTGACCCCGATACTCACCGGGTAGACCTCACCCACCTCAAGGCCTACACCATAGATGACGCTAGCACCCAAGAGATCGACGATGGCCTGAGCTTAGAGACTCTAAGCGATGGCACCCAATGCATCTGGATTCACATCGCTGATCCTACCCGCTGGCTCATGCCGGGGGACGATTTAGATTTAGAGGCCCGCCGTCGCTGCACCACAGTTTATCTGCCCACCGGCATGATTCCCATGTTCCCGATCGAGCTGGCAACTGGGGCGATGAGTCTGATTCAGGGCCAGACTTGCTGTGCCCTCAGCTTTGGCATCACCCTCACCGCCAGCGGCGATATTCAGAATTATCAAATTCACCCCACTCTGATTCGTCCTACCTACCGGCTGACCTACGACGACGTTGACGAAATGCTGGAGTTGGGCATCACTGCCGAACCCGAGCTCCAGGGGCTAGCCGACTGGGCAAAGGTGCGAGGCCAGTGGCGGCTTACCCAAGGGGCGATCAGCATCAACATGCCCGAGTCGAGCATCAAGGTGTCTGAGGCCGAAGATGACATTGTTATCGAGGTTTTCAACGACTCCACCGCCCGGCAAATGGTAGCTGAAATGATGATTTTAGCGGGAGAGGTAGCCGCTCGCTATGGGCAAATCCATGCCCTGGCGATTCCCTTTCGCAGCCAGCCCCAGCCTGAGCTGCCCTCGGATGAAGAACTCATCCAGCTGCCTACGGGTTGGGTGCGCGACTCGGCTATTCGCCGCTGTATGACCCGCAGCGAAGTAGGTATTACCCCTAGCCGCCATGCCACCCTAGGACTAGACAGCTATAGTCAGGTCACCTCCCCCATTCGCCGCTACCTCGATTTAGTGACCCACTTTCAGCTCAAAGCTCACCTGCGGGGCGAGCCGCTGCCCTTTTCCTCCACAGAAGTGACAGAGTTGGCCATCGGGGCCAGTTCTGCGGCCTACGAAGCTACCCTGGTCGAGCGCCAAACCAAGCGCTACTGGTCCTTGGAATACCTACGCCGGCATCAAGACCGGGTGTGGGACGTGATGCTGCTGCGCTGGCTGCGGGAAGACGAGGGATTAGGGCTAATTATGGTAGAAGATCTGGGCCTAGAGCTGGCCATGCGCTTCAACCGGGCCGTTGCTCTAGGGGAGCAGTTTCAGGTGCGGGTTAGCCATGCTAGCCCTCGTCAGGATGTGATTCGTTTTGAAGAAGTCGCCCCTGAGAGTGAAGAAGCACCCGCTTCAGCCATGACAGCGAGCTGAGGCCTCTTCCAAAGCAGCTTGGTATAAATTGTTTGCTAACTCACTTAATTAGGATGGAATTACCTCTCTAACCGTGGGCACTCTTGGCCATAGCGATCTGCGCTAACCAATCGTGCATTGAGGGTACTCCTGTGTTTGTGAGTTTTTGTCAGCGATCGCCTCAAGCCACTTTATGTAAGCAGAAAAGATGGCCTCAGACAGCCGCCTGGGGAATAGCGCTGGCGATCGCGACCCTTAGCACCCTACCCGCCCATGCCCAGACCTTAAACGAAAAGGTGCTAGCTATGGAGCAGGGTCTAGAGCAAGACTTTGCCGATCATTTTGGTGACGACCCGATGATAGTCACCCAAGGGCCTGACCAGATCGCCGCAACCCTGGCCCGCTTAGGGGCAGAAACCGGCACCAATCCCGCTGTGCTATGGGTCATACCTCGGGGCGATCATCTCCATCTGGTGCTGCTCACGGCCAAGGGGCAGCCCATTGTGCGCGATCTCCACGATGTGCCTGACGACATCCTGCGCGCGGCGGTCAACGACTTTGCGCTCGAAACTAGCAGTGTAGTGCCCCGCCGCAATCGGCCTGCGGCTCAAAAACTCCACCAGTGGATCATCGAACCCTACGAAGCCGAGTTCTTGACTGCAGAGGGCATTGATACGCTGCTCTTTTGCCTAGGTGATGGGGTGCGGGGACTGCCCCTAGCAGCGCTTCACGACGGTGAGCAGTTTCTGATTGAGAAATATAGCCTGACCCGCATTCCCGCGTTTAATCTGATTGAGACCGACTACACCGCGCTGCGTCCCGGCAACATTTTGGCCATGGGAGCCTCTGAGTTTGATACTCAAGCACCGCTCCCAGCGGTACCCACCGAACTCTCCAGTATTTTGCTGGAACTGCGCCAGGCGAGGCCGGAAGGGGAAAGTTGGCAGGGGCGATCGTTTCTCAATCAGGGCTTTACCCTGCCTAACCTGCGCCTGTGGCTACGAGCCCAAGCCCCCACAGTGGTGCACTTAGCCACCCATGCGGTGTTTGAGCCCGGCGCTCCCAGCAACTCCTATATTCAGCTTTGGGATCGCCAGCTGAGCCTGGAGGATATGCGCCAGATCAACTGGAACTCGCCCGCGCTAGAGCTACTCGTACTCAGCGCTTGCCGGACTGCTATTGGCGACGATGAGGCCGAGCTGGGCTTTGCAGGACTGGCCCTACAGTCGGGAGTGAAGTCGGCCCTGGCCAGCCTGTGGAATGTGGATGACGCCGGCACCCTGGCACTCATGAATGAGTTTTACGCCAACTTAGGTCGAACCACCACCAAGGCCGAAGCCCTGCGTCAGGCCCAGCTGGCTATGCTGCGGGGTGAGGCCCGGTTTGAGGGCGATCGCCTGCTGCTATCGCGAGGGGCTGTATCAGTACCCACTGATTTACAAACCAGCACCGGAGCCGATCTATCTTCCCCTTACTACTGGGCTGGGTTCAGCTTAATCAGCAGCCCGTGGTAGGGGCGAGGGATTTAATGAGCGCTTGACCAGCATTCACCAAAACTTAAAGCCCCTGGTTTTGCCCCCGGTAGTATCACGGTTCTTTCCCCGATCAAACATCACTACTTTGAAGACAGTTACGACTAAATCAGAGTTTCTCACCATGGGCATCGTCACGCGATCAAGATTCTTACTGGCATTGGCTATTGCGCTAGGGCTGGCTGTGTTTGTGGAGTCGCCGGGGCTAGCGCAGTCTAACGGCAGCGATCGCGGTGCCTTTCCAGGCCGTCGGGTGGGTGGCGGCACCCGCGGCGACTGCGCCATTGACAGCCGTTCGCTAGCCGCGCTAAACCCCGCCAGCAACTTAGGAGTAACGGCCAGCGATCGCCCCTCGCTCTATTTTTCTATACCAACAGCAGCAGCTCCCTACCACGGTCAATTTATTCTTCACGATGCCGAAGAGAATCGGCTGTACGAGACCACTGTGGTAGCTGGTGATGAACCGCTAGTTGGGGTACACCTCCCCGCCGATTTAGTTACCGCCGACCAGGATTATCACTGGTACTTTGTGGTCGCCTGCAACCCCCGCGATCTTTCGCAGAACGTAGTGCTAGAGGGCTGGCTGCGCCGGGTGCCCCTCACCCCCGCGCCTACCAATACGACCCTGGTAAACAATCAGCTTAGTTTGGTTGAAAGCTATCAGGCCCAGGGGCTGTGGAGCGATGCGATCGCCCTGATGGTAGAGCTGCGCCAGGCTCATCCCGACAACCAAGCTGTCCAGACCCAGTGGAGCCGCCTTTTAGAGGCCCTCGATCTCGCCAACGTTGTGCAGTAGCCACTGGCCATGGGGATTTGCCGCTGGCCGCTGCTCTACCCAATGCCCAATCGCCTGCGCGCGGCGGGGCGATCAATTCTATTGACCAGCATTTTAACCACAACACTGCTGCTGGGCCTGCAGTTTCTTGGCTGGGTAGAGCCACTGGAACTCAAGGTCTTTGATCAATTTATGCAGCGGCGGGCTGACCTTGCTGCCGATAGCCGCCTGCTGATTGTCAGTATTGATGAGGCCGATCTCCATCGCTACGGCTGGCCGCTCAGCGATCAGGTCTTGGCCGAGGGGCTGTCCCAGCTTCAACGGCACAGCCCTCGGGTCATTGGCCTAGATCTCTACCGCGATTTATCTCACCCACCGGGAGACGCAGCCCTAAAGTCGGCGCTTCAAGCCGAAAACTTGGTAGCCATAACCAATGTCATTGACGGCATTGCCGCGCCGCCGGAGGTGCCCCCCGAACGCATCGGCTTCAATGACTTTATCCTCGACGAGGATGGGGTGTTGCGGCGCAGTTTGCTGTTTGTGGCCGGAGACAACCAGCCTTACTACTCCTTTGCGCTACGGGCCAGCCTGCGCTATCTAGCGCCTATGGGTAAGGCATTTCGCTACGATACGGAGTCACTGTGGCTGGAACAGGTGCCAATTGTGCCCTTAGAGGCTAGCCATGGGGGCTACCAGCAGGCTGATACTGACGGCTATCAAACGCTGCTCAACTACCGCAGCCGCCTTAGCCCGGCTCCCGTAGCTACCTGGAGCCAGCTAATGGAGGGGGCGGTAGACCCAGCCCAGATTCGCGATCGCATTGTGCTCATCGGCACCGTCGCGCCTAGCCTCAAAGACATGCTGTACACCCCCTACAGCACCTACAGCAACAACATTGCAACCTTCAACGCCCCCGGAGTAGTTGTCCATGCCCAAATTATTAGCCACTTACTAGACATCGCCCTACAACAGCGCTCAGCCTTTAGCTTCTGGCCCCTCTGGGGAGAAATGCTATGGCTGTGGGGCTGGACGGTCGTTGGGGGAATATTGGCCTGGCAGTTTAGCCATCCTTTGGGGCTGGGTTTAAGCAGTTTGGCCGCCCTCGGTTTACTCTACGCCTCCGGCTGGGGGCTCTTTCTTCACACGCTCTGGATTCCAGTGGTGGAACCCTCGATTGGGTTCTCCCTTGCCCTGGGAGGAACCATGGCCCATCGGCTGTTTTATACCCACAGCCGCGATCTGCTCACAGGGCTGCTCAACCGTCGAGCCTGGCTCAACTCTTTGAACCAACGCCTATCGCCTCTGTCTGGGCGGCAACACCTCAGCACACCGGGCATTATGGTGGTGGGGTTTGATCGCTTTAAGCAGGTCAACGCGAGTCTGGGACAGACCACAGGCGATCGCCTGCTGCTAATGATAGTTAGTCGTCTGAGACAGGTCATTCCCCGCACGGCTCAGCTGGGCCGGGTGAATGGCGATGACTTTGCCCTGGCTCTCCAACAGAGCGACCAGGAATTTTTGACCAGCCTCGCCAACGGCATTCAGCAGGCGCTAGGCGAGCCTTTTAGCCTCAACGGCCAAGACATTGCCATGACTGCCAGCATCGGGATCGTCATACCGCAACCTCAACAGGTTCACACCTCCGAAAATTTGCTGCGCGATGCTCAAACCGCTATGTATCGCGCCCAGCGCAACGGCCAGGCCCGCTACCAGGTGTTTGCCGCCAGCATGGTCAGCGCCGCCGATCAGTTCACCCTTGAAACCGAGATGCGCCACGGTATCGCCCACCAGGAGTTTGTGCTCTACTACCAGCCAATTGTTGAGTTAGAAACGGAGCACATAGCCGGGTTTGAAGCTTTGATCCGCTGGCACCACCCCCGCCATGGGTTCGTATCGCCAGTGCGGTTTATTCCGCTAGCAGAAGAGACGGGGCTGATTTTGTCCCTAGGCGAGTGGATCTGCCGCACCGCCTGCCGCCAAGCCCGTCAGTGGCAGCAAGATTTTCCTGATCACCCCTTAATCGTCAGCATCAACCTATCGGGGCGGCAGTTTGAGCAGCCCCATCTAGCCGACCAGCTGGGACAGATCTTGCAGGAGACAAACCTGGACGGGCGCAGCCTCAAGCTTGAAATTACTGAGAGTATGGTGATGGGCGATGTTGACACCGCCATTGATCTGATGCTGGGGCTCAAGGCCCTGGGTTGCAAACTGGGGATGGATGACTTCGGCACCGGCTACTCGTCGCTGAGCTATCTGCGACGATTCCCTATAGATACGCTGAAGGTCGATCAGTCATTCATCCGCAATATGGGGGACAGTCGCGAAGACCACGAGATCGTGCGCACCATCATTGGTCTGGGCCATACGCTGGGAATGGACCTGATTGCCGAGGGCATCGAAACCCAGGAGCAGGGGTTGGCGCTGCGATCGCTGGGCTGTGAGTTTGGCCAGGGCTACTACTGGGCCAAGCCCATGCCTGCTGCCGAAGCATCGGCACTGCTCAGGGCCACCCCACCGCCATCAGAGAGTAAATCACTCAGGCGGGGAGCTAGCGATCGCCCCATCGTTCAACAGCCGCATTGGTGAGGCTTCCTGACGATAGGCAAAGGTCACCAATGCGGCTACCCCGCACAGCGCGGCCAACAACTCCAGCGTTGAGGCTAAGCCTAGAGCCTGCTGTAAAACCGGTAGCCCAAAGGTGCCCAACACCGCCCCGGCTTTAGCGAAGGCCGCCGCCAACCCGGCCCCACTGGCTCGAATCGCAGCCGGAAACACCGCCCCCGAAAGTAGAAAGGTCGTGGCATTGGGGCCGGCATTCATCAACAGGTTAAACAGCAGAAAGCCGCCAAAAATCAGCCCGAGAGCCGTGTGACTTTCAGGTGGCAGCCCCGTCGAGGCCGCCAGCAGCCCTAACCCCAAAGCCATGCCTAAAAACCCAACGATTTGCAGCATAATCGGCCCCAGCCGCTTTACCAGCAGCACCGCCAGCAGAAAGCCTAGGATTAAGAAGATGTCGACCAGTGCCGAGCCCTTGGCAGCTGCCAGGGTCTGCGTCATCAGATCAGAAGCGCCGCCAAAGACCAAAACGCCCAAAATAACTGGGGTAAAAATGCCCACCCCGTAGGTAGCAATATCCTGCAAGAACCAGGGCACCGAAGCCAGCAGTGTTTGGCGGCGGTAGGTCAGCCCAAACAGGTCTCGATAACGGAGTTGGGGCTGGCCGTCTGGTGACATGCCGTGGTCAAAGACTGGCGAAGGGCTATCAGGCTTTAGGGTGATGGTCTCTCCCAACAGCTCAGAGGCCATGGTGGCAGCTCCTTCATAATTCCCTTTGGCCAACAGGTAAGCCGGGCTTTCTAAGGAGACGGCTAGGCGTGCCAGAGCCACCCCCAGCGCTAAAATCACTCCCACGCCCAGCATCCAGCGCCAGGCATAGTGAACAGCCATCTGCTCGTCACCTGGATAGACCGCAGTAAAGCCGTATAGGATGGCGATGCCCACTAGCGCCCCCAGCAGCGCCCCCACCGCCTGAAACGAGAACGCTCCAATCACTAGCTGATCGCGGTGGCGCGTGGGCACGTTTTCGACAATGTAGGCCACGCTGATGGGGTAGTCGGCCCCGATGGCCACCCCAACCAAGACCCGAAAGACCAGTAGCGAAGTCAGGTTCCAGGCCAGGGCGGTGCCAGCAGTAGCCACTACAAATAGAATGACGTCGGCAATCAGCATAGGCTGACGGCCCAGCTTATCGGTAAGCGGCCCGAGAAACAGTGAGCCCAGCAGCGACCCAGCCACCGCTGCCGCCGCCACGGCCCCAACCGCCGCTGGCCCCAAGTCTAAGTCACGCTGCAAAAACGGTAGAGCGACGCCAATGATAAAAAAGTCGAACCCGTCTAGGGCAATGAGGCTGGCAGCCAGTAGCCACAGCCGCACCATCGGGCGCGTGATAGCAGATTGATCGAGGCGCTGCTGAAAGGCAGTCGGTAGAGTGGCTGGGGGCATAGCGCGATCGAGGGTCTGAGTTTACCCTAGCCATCCTAAATGACCTAAGTTTGCACGGGTCGGTAACAAACGCGATCGGTAGAGTTCATGCGCTCAAGTGGACCAACGTTTCAAGGTCAGCTCAGCAACTTGACTAGCAAACGTGCCCTGCCGTAGCACCGTCCTTGAAGAACAACAGCGTATAGGGCTGTATTACTAGCTTCAGTCGGCACACTCTTGAGTTTGCGATCGCTGGCTGAAAGATTCTCAGTCCACCCTGTGGCGACCGGCAAATCTATCCCAAGGGACAACCGTTTGCGGAATCAGCCTGGGATGCACTGCATTCGTTTTTGTAGCTCGTTGCTTTTGGCTATGACGTAACCAATCGCCCCATTGCCGCCACCCTGCTAGAGCAACGGCTGGTGCTTTAGCGTAGTCATGCTGGTACTTCAAGAGACAATAATATTTGCCTCCATCAGAGCATTTCGCTTAGCATGAGCCAGGTAAACTGAGCCCCTAACCCTGCCCCCAATCCTTAAGAAGCCAGGGCAATCTCAACCATCTCCTGGAGCTTGCCGTTTTGGTACAGCTCAATGAGAATGTCAGAGCCACCAACAAACTCACCGTTAATGTACACCTGGGGAATGGTGGGCCAGTTGGAATATTCCTTGATACCCTGACGAATGTCTGGGTCAGCCAGCACATCGACCGTTTCGAAAGGGGCACCCAGCACGTTGAGAATTTGCACAACGTTGTTGGAGAAGCCGCACTGGGGCATGAGCTTGTTGCCCTTCATGAACACCACGATGGTGTTGTTTTGAACCAGCTGATCGAGCCTTTCTTTAGTTGCCGAATCCATAGCGTCAATACCCTTGCAGAACGGAGTAAACAATTAAGGCAAATCGATGCCCAGGCTCAGGCGCTTTGAGCGGCCCAATCTTCTGGGGTATATGTCTTTAAGGCTAGCGCATGAATAGCCTCGGAGGACATGGCCTCGCGCACCGCTCCATAAACCAGCTGATGCTGCTGCACTAGGCTGCGCCCCGCAAACTGTGACGAAATCACAACCACTTGATAATGATCGCCGCCGCCGGTCAAATCTTGCACCTGCACATCGGCGTCGGGAAGGCCAGTCTTGATCATGGCGCTAACCTGATCGGGAGTAATCATGAACAGTTTCCTTGTGGGATGGGTAGCTGGGGTACTCAAATCCCCTAGAACCATAGTGCCAGGGGTAACCCTCGATCGCTAACCCAGGGGCATTTAATCTAGCGATGGGCAACTGATAAAACCGCCGCTGCGATCGCCTACTCGGCCGGTTCGGTCGGCTCGGCTGACTCAGCTGGCTCGGCTGACTCAGCCGGCTCAACAGGGGTAGTAGCGGCCCGACCGTTGTAGGGTTCATCGACAAAGCCCAGTTCAAACAGCTGCTGATAGGCTCGCTGGCCCAAATCGCGAGTGGGCTGCTGGCTGCGTAGAATCTCCATCAGCAGGGGCACTGCGTCGTTGGTCTTGTTTTGCGATCGGTAGACCAGCGCCAGCTGGTAGGTAGCCTGGTCGCGCAGCTGAGCAGTTTCAAGCGCTTTTTCTCGGTTGCTGCGGTTGATCTGGGTATCGACGCCGACAAACATTTGCGCCAGCTCTTGGTAGTAGGTCGAAATTTGGTTGAAGCTATCTCTCGCCGCCTTGAGCTTTTCTTCGGCCAGAGGGAAGTTTTGGTCGGCGATCGCGGCGCTGGCTTCAGTCATTAGTTGTTGCCCCGAAGCAATGCTGAGAGCGCTGCTGGCCTGGTTCAGAGGCCGCGCTGGGTCAGAGCCACCAGCCTCCTGGGCCAGGGCCACCCCAGATCCCCCTGCAACCAGGGCAATAGATAGGGCAGCGGCGGCACAACCGCCCCAAGACTGACGCAGCAAACGGGTGAAAACGACCATAGAGTAAAACGTAGTGAGGGACAACGAGCAGGGCGAGACAACTAAACAGAAAAACACTGGGGTATCTTATCATCTCGGTATGGCGCAGTACCGACTTTTGGTTCAGCCAGACACCTACCTAGGGCTAGAAATTAGTCGCCACAGCCAGGTCACAGACTTCTCTAGAGACCAAAAGTTCCCGTCGGAGCCCATTAAATCAATGACCGGATTTTCCTCTGATGCTCGTTTGCCCCACAGTGGCCCCCGCAGCGATTTTCGAGGAGAGATTTTGCAGCGCGGCGGCGAAGAGCTGCTGCTGGAAAAAGTGCCTACCCGTTTCACCACTCGTCTCACAGCAGCCACGGCATTGGAACCGCTGCAACAGCGCCTGCACCCCTTGGCGGTGCGAGCGGTGGCTGGAGGGCAACTGGTGGAGTGGCAGATGGCTGAAAATAGTCTCGAAGCAGCCCTAACCATTGCCCGCCAAGACCCGACCGTTCGCTTTGCTAGCCATGTGTATCGCTTGGTCGATAGTCCTCGAACCTGGGTCTATCTGACCGACCAGCTCACGGTGCAGTTTGCCCCCGATACGACCACTGACACCACTGACGCTATCTTGGGGAGCTTAGGCATCACCATCGACAACCCTCTGGAGGGCATGCCCAACACCTTTGTGGTGCGGGTTACTCCAGCAGCGACCGAAAATCCGATCAAAATTGCCAACCGACTGATGGCTTTGGAGATAGTGCTGGCGGCGGAGCCTAATTTATCTATAGAAACCGGCAGCCTCTATCGCCCCACGGACGATCGCTACCCCCAGCAGTGGCACCTGTTTCACAACGGTGGCCCGAGCTTAGCGGCGGGGTCGCACATCTCAGCGGAGGCGGCTTGGGATATTACCCGGGGGTCGCGATCGGTGGTGATTGCCGTCAGCGATGACGGATTTGATCTCAACCATCCTGATCTTCAGGGGGTTGGCAAGCTGGTAGCACCGCTAGATCTGCAAGACAAAGACGCTCTGCCCCTACCCGCCAAGCAGAACGAAAACCACGGCACCGCCGTCGCTGGGTTGGCCATTGGCGAAGAAAATACCACTGGCATCGTTGGGGTAGCTCCTGGCTGCGCCTTTTTGCCCATTCGCACCACTGGCTTCATCGACGACGGGGCGATCGAGCAGCTGTTTAACGAGGCGGCGCGCCGGGGGGCTGCCGTGATCGTCTGTAGCTGGTCGCCGGCATCAAACTACTTTCCCCTCACCCTGCGGCAGACCCATGCGCTAACTCGAGCCGCTACCACCGGGCGCAATGGCAAGGGCTGCGTCATTGTATTTTCCGCGGGCAATGCCAACCGCCCCGTCAGCGGCACCATCAACGAAACCCAGTGGCCTAAAAACGCTCTCAGTGGCCCCACACGGTGGCTGAGTGGGTTTGCCATTCACCCTGATGTAATTGCGGTGTCGGCCTCGACCAGCCTGGGTACCAAGGCCGCCTACAGCAACTGGGGTGAACACATTGCCGTAGCGGCTCCCAGCAACAACGCGCCGCCCAGTATGGCCCTGCCCCAGGTGGGGAATGTGCAGACCGGGCCGCCCCTCGGCCACCAGCCGGGACGGGGCATGGTGACGAGCGATCGCACCCAAGCTGCCGGCTACTCTGGCGAAGATTACACCAATACCTTTGGCGGCACCTCTAGCTCCTGCCCGGTGGTGGCGGGGGTAGCGGGGCTGATGCTCTCGGTTAACCCCAGTCTGACAGCTCGGCAAGTGCGCGAAATTTTGCAGGCCACCGCCGACAAGATTGTCGATCGCACCCCCGATCCCCAGCTCGGCCTTCAATACGGCATCTATAACGCCAACGGTCACTCCCAGTGGTTTGGCTACGGCAAGGTCAATGCGGCGGCAGCAGTGCGCGAGGCCCAGCGGCGGGCTTTGGCGGGGCGGCAGGTGGGCCGGGTCGTGCAGCAGCAAAACCAAACCGCCCAGGGCATACCCGACAACCAGCCCAGTGGAGTGGAGAGCAGCGTGACCGTAGCTGTCACTGGAATCGTAGCCGATGTGCAGGTCGAGGTCCGCCTTGACCATCCCTTTTTGGGAGATATCAGCCTGTCCCTGATCGCCCCCAACGGCACTACGGTTCTAATTCAAGGCCGTACTCTGGGGCGCCAAACAAAACTGCACACCACCTACACGCTGCAAACAACGCCGGTGCTCATGCGGCTCCTAAGCCAGCCAGCTCAAGGAACCTGGCGGCTGCGCGCGGTTGATCATGCCCCAGGGGCTACCGGCAGGCTGCTGAGCTGGACGCTAACCCTGGCAGTGAATGGGTAAGGCCCTAGATGGGTCGATGAGAGTGGGCTAGGCTCGGAGTTAGAAGCCGCTGCGGATGAAATCTATACCAGCTTTGACGGCTTCATAGCCAAAGGTCAAGATCAACGTGGTGAGAATACCGCCCATTAAGCACAGCACCAGCCCACCGAGACTAATGGCACCGTCGTCGTCGAGCAGGCCAAAGCCAGTCACAAAAATGCCCATGGCAGGCAGGGTATTGGTGCCCGGAATTGGGATCATCATGGAAATAGACATGAGCGCGATCGCAATGCCCAAAACCGTGCGTCCTGGCAGGCTGGCGCAAACAGGCGTCAAGCGAGGTCGCGAAACCGCCTCTAGCCGCCGTAGCCAGGGGGTGCCCGCCTTGACAATTTTTTGCACTGACCCCAAATCAAATTGCTTGTGGTTCCAGTTTGCGGGCATCCAGGGTTGAGTGCGCCCGGCAATGAGCTGCACCGCTAGCAAAAACATCACGATGCCGAAGGGGGTTGAGTAGCCAGGGGCTGGCAGCGGCAGAGCCGAGGGCAAAGCCAACACCACAAACAAGAACCCAAAGGTGCGTTCTCCGGCCAGGGTCAAGATTTCTTTAAGGGTGACCTGGGGAGTGCTGACCTCTTTAAAAAAATAGCGGGTAAGTTCTGTAGAAAGGCGAGCCATAAAGCGTTTTATAGCGTAATGAATAGGAGCAGAATTTAGGTATGAGCTAGCGGAGCTGTGGGCCTGCGCCAGCTTGGCAAGCAGCCCTGGATAATTTAAAAGCGATCGCCTTGACCCTAGGCGATCGCTCAGTTAGCGCTAACGATAGCAAACTCAGTGCGGGCGCTTGCAGCCCTCACAACGGGATTCACGCGAGCTTTGCAGAGCAGCCGTCAGTGCTTGACCAACACATAATCTTGCAAAAACTGGCGTAAACGTTGATCAAACTCGTCGCCCGCCCAGTCAGGCAGATCGTTGTGGTCGGCATTGGGCACCAACCATAGAGATTTTGGCCCACCCGTAGCCTGGTAGAGCGCCTCACTCATCACTGCCGGAACTGAGGCATCCGCTAGGCCATGCAGGTAAAGGGTGGGCATCTTAAGGCGATTGACCTTGGCGATCGACTCAAACCGCTGGGTGAGCAGCTGACGTACCGGAAACCAGCGATTGTACTGCGAGAGGGTCGCCATATCGGCCATGGAGGTGAACGACGCTTCAACCACTAGTCCTGCCAGCTGGGGCACATGGCTAGCTAGCTCAATGCCG
This sequence comes from Nodosilinea sp. FACHB-131, assembly GCF_014695395.1. Taxonomy (GTDB): domain Bacteria; phylum Cyanobacteriota; class Cyanobacteriia; order Phormidesmidales; family Phormidesmidaceae; genus Nodosilinea. The sequence goes on along the minus strand of NZ_JACJOF010000007.1, from coordinate 248,123 downwards.
ATCGCCCCGCCGAGGGAATGGCCATAGATCACTAATTGTTGAGGCATGACGCCTTGCTCAACCTGCAAAAATCGCCAGGCCGCCAGAGCGTCTTCGTAGAGCCGCTGCTCAGTGGGGAAGGGACCAGAACTCTGGCCATAGCCACGGTAGTCGATGGTCAGTACAGAGGCGCCTAGCGATCGCAGCTGCAACGCTTTGCCCAAATTGCTAGAGACGTTGCCGGCATTGCCGTGGAGATACAAAATGGTCAGGTCATTACCCGAGTTCGCTGGCAGCCACCAGCCGTGCAGCTGCCCGCTCCCATCAGTTGGTATCCAAACATCTTCGTAGACTACGCCAAACGCATCCGGAGTCACGCCCATAGCCGGACAGGGCAAATACATCAGCCGCCGCTGGGCAAACCACAGCCAGCCGCACAGCGAAACATAGATGACTCCTGCAATGCCCAGAACGCCGAAAAGAAATTTGACAATGGGCATGGAATGAAGGAAGGAAGTAGGTGAGTAAGCGGATAGGCGTTAAGAACCAGTGACGGTTAACGGAACTTTAGCCCTTGCTTGCTGCCTATTATGGGGTATTTGTCCCGCTTCCCCATACTCCTCTGTGACGATTTTTTAGTAGCTAACCGGATTAGCCCAGGCTTTCTCAAAACGCGGTTGTCAAAAGCACCAGACCAGGGGAGCTACTCACTCAAATCAACGCAGGTTGCGCCCAATTTCACACAGTAGGCTACGGCACCCGCTGGTGCCACTCCGTAGCCTGCTCGTAGGCATAGCCCACCTCAAACAGCAGATCTTCTCGCAGGGCATTGCCAATCAGCTGTAGACCAATGGGCAACCCTTGGTCGTCAAAGCCGCAGGGCAAGCTGAGCCCCGGCAGCCCTGCCAAGTTCACCGGAATCGTCATTAGGTCAGACAAATACATGCTGAGGGGGTCGTCTACCTTTTCACCCGCTTTGAAAGCGGTGGTGGGGGCCGTGGGACACACCAGCACGTCGACCTGGCCAAAGGCGGCCTCAAAGTCTTGCTTGATCAGGGTGCGCACCTTTTGGGCCTTAAGATAGTAGGCGTCGTAGTAGCCCGCCGACAGGGCGTAGGTGCCGATCATGATGCGCCGCTTCACCTCGGTGCCAAAGCCCTCAGCGCGGGTTTTGGTATACATCGACATTAGGCTGTCGTTGTTGTTGCGAACACCATACTTAACCCCGTCATAGCGGGCTAGGTTCGAGGATGCTTCCGACGGAGCGATGATGTAGTAGGTGGGCAGACCGTAGGGAAAGCGAGGGCAGGAGATCTCTTGAATCTCAGCCCCAAGCTCCTTGAGCTGCTGAATGGCCTTCTCGGTAGCCGTTCTAACAGCGGGGTCAATGCCCTCGGCGGCAAAGGTTTCGGTGATGATGCCGACCTTGCGACCCTTGAGGTCGGTCTTGAGGGACTGGGTGTAGTCGGGCACCTTCACATCCAGACTGGTGGAGTCTTTGGGATCGTGACCGGCAATGCCCTGGAGCAGCAGCGCCGCATCTTCCACCGTGCGGGACAGCGGGCCGATCTGATCGAGCGACGAGGCATAGGCTACTAAGCCAAACCGCGAGACCAGCCCATAGGTGGGTTTCAGCCCAACCACGCCGCAAAACGAAGCGGGCTGGCGGATAGAACCCCCAGTATCTGAGCCCAGCGCCACAGCGCATTCCCCAGCGGCTACGGCGGCGGCAGAGCCACCTGAGGAACCGCCCGGTACCCGAGTCACATCCCAGGGGTTGCCAGTGATCTGGTAGGCGGAGTTTTCGGTGGAGCTGCCCATAGCAAACTCATCGAGGTTAGTTTTGCCCAGGGCGATCGCCCCCGCATCCCGCAATTTTCCAGTCACTGTTGACTCGTAGGGTGGCACAAAGTTTTCGAGAATCTTCGAGCCGCAGGTGGTACGTACTCCCTGGGTGCAGAGGTTGTCCTTCAAGGCAATAGGAATGCCGGTTAGCAGGCCAATGTCTTCCCCGGCAGCAATGCGGTCATCCACCTGGGCCGCCTGGGCCAGGGCTTGATCGCCAGTCACGGTCAGGTAGCTGCGAATTGTGGGTTCCAGGGCTGCAATTTGGTCGAGGTAGCTCTGGGTAATCTCCACCGCAGAGCGTTCTTTGCTGACCAACTGTTGATGCAGAGCGCGGATGACAGACATGGGACTCCTTAAAACTGATCCGGGGCGACTAAGGGTAACGGACACCAAGGTATCAGTATAGGAAGGATGGGGCGCGAAACGCAGTTTTTAGTTGAGCAAGGTTGGTGAAGGCTCTAAAGCCTATGGCTTAACCAATTGAACGAGACGGGACTGTCTTAGCAGAAGATTTCAATCGCTACCCCCCCGTATTCGATGGGGTAGCGATTGCCGGGGGTAGATTTGCAGCGGGAAGTTGGCTAACGGTAAGGGCGATCGCGCCTAGCAACTGCCATCTACCCAGACCGTGCGGGTGGGCAACCTAGCCTTTGCTAGCGCACAGTTCAGCGGGGTGCATGTTTGAGCAAATGCCATCAATACAAAAGTCCCGGAACCGCATGGACTCCGGGACTTCAATTTAATAGGGGAGGTAAACCCTAGCAGCGTGCTAGTCGCGGTTAATAGCGATCAGCAGACGCAGAATGAAGACAAACAGGTTGATGTAGGTGAGGTACATCGACAGCGCGGCCGATAGATACTGCTCATCTTTGTAGGTGCGGGGCAGAATGAAGAAATCGACTACCGAAGCACCGCAGAACACCAACACGCCAAAGGCAGAGATGGCAATGTCGAGAAACTGGGGAATGGGGCCGCCAAACATGGCGAAAATAAATTGACCCACTACCGCAATTAGGATAGCGATTACGCCGATACCGATGGTTTTAGTGAGAGCGAAGCCATCTTCTTCAGACAGATTAGAGCCAATCTGGCGGGCGGCGATAAAGACCACCCCACAGGCTAAAGCCGAGGCACCAATGCCGGTCACGCCGACCCCCGTAGTACCCAGAGCTACATAAAGTAGGCCGCTGAGGGTGTAGCCCGTTAGCAGACTGTAGGTGGCGAGTAGGGGGAGAGCAGTGCTGTTGTTGCCCTTAGAGGCTACGTTCATTGCCACAAAGAAAAGCACGATTTGGGCAACGAACGCCACCCAAAAGGTGGGCATAAAGATGGCCGGGTTGCTGGCCATCACGCTCAGGCCGCCAAAGGAACCTAGGGCGGTTAGAATCAGGCCGCCGCCCACATAGGGCAGGGCATTCTTAATCACATTGGGGCCGATCAGGGTTTGTCCCTTGGCCTTACTAATCGCTTCACGAAAATTGCTGGTGTTACTCAAAGCCCTATCCTCTACGACGAAATAGATTTGGCAAAATAGATTTAGGTGCCCGGTTAGGGCGATCGCCCTCCTGAGCCGGTCTTTGACCATCGCACAAGCTGAATCAGACTTCAGAGCTAGCTTAGCCGCTAAGTTTGGGCAAACCGGTTTTCCTTATCTAAATCTTAGTCAACTTTACTGAATTGGGTGAGCAGCCCTGGGGTGTGGATATCTACCCGTCAATCGACCGCCGGTTGGCTAAGAGTCACAGACTTCTCTAGATTAAGAACAGGGGCGACTACCATCGGACTGGAGGCTGCGAGTCAAGGAGTGGTGGGATGGTGGTGGAGGCAGATGAAAGTAAGTCTCTTAAAGCGCTGGGGTCAAAGACCGCTCCGAGGAAATCAACCCAGCACTGGTGGCGGCTTCTTTGGGGGGTAGCGGCGGCGATCGCCCTACCCTGCGCGCCGATCGCCCAGGCCCAAGAGGGCACCACCGCTGAGTCAGACCGCATTATTCGCTCGAACCGACGAGTGATCATTCGGCAGTCGCCAAACATTTTTCGCCCATCGATCATTATTCTGCCCTACCCCCGCCCTGAGCCAGAGAGCGAGCAGGTCAGGATCGAGTTTGATGCCCGCGGTGACGATTGGGGCGCAGTTTACTTAAACAACCGCCTGGTCTATCGCCCCCACAATTTTGATCGCCAAGAAACCCTCTACCTGCCCCCTGGCGGCTATCGCCTTGAGATCACTGGCGTGGTGCGGTCTGAGGTTTGGGCCAGCGGCTACCTCGACCTAGGTCGCGACAGCTCGCGGCTGGTGGTGATCCGCTTCTCTAAGACTGAGGGCATTACGGTGTCGGGCAGCCCCTACGTGTGGATTCCGGACTAAAGCAGCGGTGGGTTCGGGATGGGTGGGGAGAGAGGAAGTTTTGAGCGCTTAGTTTTGAGTTTTGAGTCCTGTTTGTATATCAGAAACTCAAAACTCAACCTTCACCGTTCAAAACTCCCATCCACCCATCCACCCCCTCTCACCGCAGGGCCACAATCTTGATCGCATCGGGATGTCCGGGGTTGCCGTGGATGACCAGACTGCGTTGGTTGGCGTGGAGGTGGCGAGCGATCGCATAGATCGTCTCCACTTGGTCAGGCGCTCCCGCTGCGGCAGCCAGTTCACTTAGGGTTAACGGCCCTGAGCTTTGAGCCAGGGCATTGACCACGGCCTGTTGCAGGTCGAGCACCCCTGAGGCGGCCAGTTTACCCGCCTCAACACCCGGTTGGTGGTAGGCGTTGATATTCACCAGCGACGCGTAGAAGCCCACCGCCCGCTCATACAGCGCAATCAATGCCCCCACGGTGTGAGCATTGACTTCAGGAATGGTCAAGGTGATGGACTGCCGCTGATTTTCGTAAAGGGCTTTGCGGGTGCCCTGCAAAAAGCCAAAGAGAAAATCGCCGCTGGTGGCACCGGGCTCCATCTCCACCGAGTCGCCGGCTCGGTCTTTCAGTACTTCAATGAAGGTGACGAAGAAGCTGGCCACGCCCTCGCGCAGCTGCTGCACGTAGGCATGCTGGTCGGTAGAGCCTTTGTTGCCATAGACAGCAATGCCCTGGTAAACCAGGTTGCCGTCTAGGTCTTTCTCCTTGCCCAGCGACTCCATCACCAGCTGTTGCAGGTAGCGGCTAAACAGCAGCAGGCTGTCTTTGTAAGGCAGCACCACCATGTCTTTTTCGCCCTTGCCGTTGCCCGCGTAATACCAGGCCAGAGCGATTAGGGCGGCGGGGTTGCGGCGCAGATCGGGCACGCGGGTAGCTGCGTCCATCTCTCTCGCACCGCCGAGAATGGAGCGAATGCTGATGTTTTGCAGGGCAGCGGGCAGCAGCCCTACCGCCGATAGCTCAGAGGTGCGGCCACCTACCCAGTCGCGCATGGGGAAAGTAGCCAGCCAGCCTTCGCTGAGGGCCTGGTTTTCGAGCTTGCTGCCCCGGCCGGTGATGGCAACGGCCTGTTTGGGAAAGTTCAGCCCCCGTTGCTCAAACCGGGTGCGCACTTCGACCATGCCGTTGCGGGTTTCGGCGGTGCCTCCCGATTTAGAGGTAACGATTACTAGAGTGGTAGGCAGTTTGTCTTCCAGGCGGGCAAGAATGCGATCGATGCCCTCGGGGTCAGTGTTATCGATGAAGTGAATCGCCAGGGGTGGAAAGTCAGGCCCGAGGGCCTGGGCCACAAACTGCGGCCCCAAAGCTGAGCCACCAATGCCAATGGAGAGGACCTCGGTGAAACGTTCTTGACCAGGGGGGTAGATACCGCCTGTGCGCACCTGGCTGGCGAACTGCTCAATGCTGGTCAGGGTGTCGAGAATGTCTTGTTTGAGCTCGGAGGTGGGGGCTAGGCTGGCATCGCGCAACCAGTAATGACCCACCATGCGGTTTTCGTCGGGGTTGGCGATCGCCCCAGCTTCCAGCGCGGCCATATCGGCAAAGGCTTTAGCAAAGCGGGGTTGCATATCAGCGACAAAGGCATCGTCAAAACCCATGCGGCTGACATCTAGGTAAAAGCCCAGACCTTCGTGGTAGTAGAGCCAGTCTTTATAGCGTTGCCAAAGGGCGGCTGCATCCATCCTGTCACTCCTCGGTCTAAACCGTATTCACTAACGTCCTGAGGTGCAGTTTAGGATAGGACGGCCACCGCTACAAAAAGGGTGGCTAAACATACAGCTTGGTCTCGGCAAGGCACCATGAAGGCGATCGCCCTATCCATCACTCCTAACCACCGCCTTGGCCGCCCGTAGACGGCTTGAGAGGCTACGAATTACCTCTAGGGCAAACAGCGGCGTCTCTTGTACTAAAAACTTAAAGTGAGCCTCATCCACTAGAGCTAGCCGACAGTCGGTTTTAGCCACTGCCGTAGAGGCCCGCACATGGGGAATTTGCACCAGCGCCCCTTCACCAAACACGTCGCCAGCAGAAATGGTTTCAAACACGCGGCCACTAACCCACAGATCGACCTCTCCCTGAATGATGCCGTACATGCAATTTCCTAAGGCACCCGCCTCAAAGATTGTGTCTCCGGCCTCAAAGTCTTGATGGCTAGGGGTCGTCATCAACAGCTCAACAACTTGAATCGGTTTCAGCATGGGTTCGCTTCGCTCCCAGGGGTCGTCCTCAAATCAGTGCCCTGCTCTCGCTCTGGTTGGATTCTACCAGGGTGCAGCAGTTCCCCCATGGCTGCCGCCATTCTATAGCTCAGTCATCTTGGGAGGTTAACCACACTTTAAATCTCTGTTTTTGCCGTCTCAGCATTCCAAACATAAATAGAGCCTTTGAAACGCTGATATTGTTTTAGTCGCATACCATATGGTCGTAATTAAAAATAAGGATTGAGGAGACATGGCTAACAGACAAACTCGAGATCGGGCGGTGAATTCCGCAGGTGGCTTTGCGAGAGACTTCAAGGAGTTTCTCATGCGCGGCAATGTCATTGACCTAGCTGTCGCGGTAATCATCGGCGCAGCTTTCAATGCTGTGGTCACCTCGTTTATCGAAGATATCATCACTCCTGTTCTGCTAAATCCGGCGTTACAGGCAGCAGGGGTAGAGGATATTGCCAATCTTTCTGCCAACGGCATCAAGTACGGCCTATTTCTCGCCGCTGTCATCAACTTTGTGGTGATTTCGTTTGTGATCTTCTTGATGATCCGCGCCTTCGAGAAATTAAAGCGGAAAGATGACGCTGAGGCAGCAGCAGAGCCCACCATCGAAGAAAAGCTCAACGACACCTTGACTCGGCTCACCAACTATCTCGAAAGCCGCCCCGGGCGGTAGAGCACGCCCCCGAGAGCGGGATTTCTCAGGGCAGAGGCAGTATTCAGTCAGAGCCGCTATAGTAAGGGCTAACTACCAGCATCTGCCCCGATTGTCATGCCATCCCAACGCCAAAATCAGCTCATTGAGTTTCTTCAGACCGAACTAGCGGTGTCCTCTGAGGCGATCGCCATGGGATTGCGCAAGGCAGGGCAAGCCACAAACCTCTTGCCTATGGCGCTGTGGCAATACGGCTTAGTCAGCACCGATCAGCTCAGCCAAATCTTTGACTGGCTCGAGGAAGTCGGCCCCGCTACTCCATAGGCTCTGGGTATTTATCTGAAACAGGAGTTAACCCCCTAAAATTCATCGTCGCTGTAGTTCATTGATGACTCGTTATCCCGGCGAGAGCCCAGCAAGTCTAATCGATCTACTCGCACTACCGGCTTCGAACGCGCCGTACCGCTAGAGCGATCCTGCCAATGGTCTAGCTTCAGGGCACCGCTTATACCAATCAAACTGCCCTTGCGCACATAGTTAGCTGCCACCTCGGCATTTTTACCCCATAGTTCGAGGTTAAACCAGTCAGGCTTATCGTCTCGGCTCGACCGTCGCCGCACCGCTAGGGTCAGGTTGCACACCACCGTACCCGACTCAAAATATTTCACCTCTGGGTCAGTGCCCACGCGGCCTACCAGAGTTACCACATTGATCGTCATCGCTGATTGCCCAACACTTGTTCCAGCATTGTAGGCGAAACCTCAAACATCCGTCAGGAACACTGTGACGGTCAAACCCGTCCTGGAGAAGGCTATGCACCTTTGTATAGTAGGAAAGCCGCCCTTAAAGCCCAAAGCCTGCTGCTCCAGTTAGTTTGCAGCTTTCAGAAATCTCCTCTGGCTTTTCCCCTTACCGATAAATATTTGATTACTAGACGCACTGATACGAAACGTAATAGAATCCACTTCGATGTAAACGTGAGTCCCTAGGGGCGTGCCTTAGCATTGGTTCACTGTTTTTTCTTGATGTAGGGGCGTTATTGCCTGTGGCTTTCTTCGACAGATTTTCTCGCGATATGGGTATTGACCTCGGTACGGCCAATACTCTGGTGTACGTCTCCGGCAAAGGGGTCGTACTGCAAGAGCCTTCCGTAGTGGCCATTGACCAGGTCGAAAAGAAACCCCTGGCAGTCGGAGAAGAGGCTAAGCGCATGCTGGGTCGTACCCCTGGCAACGTCGTGGCTTTGCGCCCGCTGAGAGACGGCGTCATCGCCGACTTCGACACCGCCGAGCTCATGCTTAAGCACTTCATTCGTCAGGTGCACGAGGGCCGCACCCTGGTATCGCCGCGCATTGTCATCGGCATTCCCAGCGGGGTGACAGGTGTTGAACGGCGCGCGGTTATGGATGCCGCCCAGCAGGCCGGAGCCCGCACTGTATACCTGATCGATGAGCCGGTGGCCGCCGCCATAGGGGCAGGCCTGCCCGTCGCCGAACCCACTGGCAACATGATTGTGGATATTGGCGGCGGCACCACGGAAGTAGCCGTGCTGAGCTTGCAGGGCACTGTGCTGAGCGAGTCGGTGCGCGTAGCTGGAGACGAACTTAGCGAAGCCATCTCCAGCTATATGAAAAAGGTGCACAACCTCGTAGTCGGGGAACGCACCGCCGAGGAAATTAAAATCACCATCGGGTCGGCCTACCCCAACCCCGATGACCACGAAATTGCTATGGATGTGCGGGGTCTGCACCTGCTGTCTGGTCTGCCTCGCACCGTGACGGTCAAGAGTGCCGAAATTCGCGAGAGCATGGCCGAGCCGCTTTCGGTCATCGTTGAGGCGGTTAAGCGCACTCTGGAGCGCACTCCGCCTGAACTTGCGGCTGACATCATCGATCGCGGCATCATGCTGGCCGGCGGTGGAGCATTGCTCAAGGGCTTAGACACCCTGATCAGCCACGAAACCGGCATATTGGTGCATGTGGCGGCCGATCCGCTGAGTTGTGTGGTGCTGGGCACTGGGCGAGTACTAGAGAACTTTAGCCAGATGGGCCGAGTTTTCAGCGGGCGATCGAGCCTGTAGGGCAACCCCAGAGTCATCATCTACCTAGAACCTATGTTTGCCCTACGCCGCTGGTGGACACGTCATGCCCTCAAAGCGGGAATGGTTACCCTGGCCATTTCCTCCGCTTGGCTTATGCGGGCCAATGATGGTGCCGTTATTTACGAAACCTATCACTGGTTAACTCGGCCTCTACAGCCGGGCATGAGCCGCGAGCAGCAGTTCGAAAACAGCTATATTCTTGAGCTCCAGCAGCGCATTGTAGAGTTAGAGAACCAAAACCGGTCTCTGCAAACCCTGAACGATTACGAAGCCGCCAATCCCTTAGATGGGGTGCGGGCGACAGTGATCGGGCGCGGAGCCGACCACTGGTGGCAGCACATTGTTCTTAACCGGGGCAGCCGCAACGATGTGGCAACCGGGCATGTAGTGACCGGCCCAGGCGGGTTGATTGGCCGGGTAGTAGCGGTTTCTCCTAGCACTTCACGGGTGTTATTAATCAGTGACCCCACAAGCCGGGTAGGGGCTAAGGTCAGCCGCAGCCGGGCCATGGGAGTGGTGAGAGGGCAATCTAACAACCGAGTGGTCATGGAGTTTTTCGAAAAACTCCCCGACGTTAAAGCCGGTGATGTGATTGTTACCTCTTCCTACAGCCGCCTGTTTCCCCAGGACATTCCCATTGGACGCATCGAATCCATCGATTTAACCAAGAGTCCGGCTCCAGAAGCAGTCATTCAGGTATCATCGCCTCTATCGATCCTAGAGTGGGCTATCATTCATCCCTTTGAACCGCAGGAAACGGTGGATTTGCCCGTGCTGCCAGGGGCAACGCCTGAAAATGGTCTTGTCCCCGAAAGCGGCGACGGAGCCCGGCCATGAGCTTAGGGGTAAGAGCATCATCATTGCCTTTATGGCGTCAGCCCTGGGTGATTAACAGCCTAGCCACAGCGGCGTCAGTGCTGGTCTGCCTGCTCCTGCTGCCCAGCCGCATACCGGGGATGGAACTGCTGGGGGTAGCCCCTCACTGGTTGCTAATTTGGGTCGTGGCATGGAGCATTAAACGCACCCAGTGGGAGGCCGCTGTAGCCGGGCTGGTGCTGGGCCTGCTGCAGGATGCAATGACATCCCCTAACCCAACCCATACCCTCAGCTTGATTGTGGTTGGGGTACTAACGGCAAGGCTGCAAAAGCAGCGCTACCTCCAGGAAGACATTGTCTCGGTGGCGCTAATTGTGTTTGCAATGGCAGTGATTGCAGAAACAGTGCTGGCGCTGCAAATTAGTTTTGACCAGCTTGTATCGGCCAATTCGCTTTACCCGCCCCTGGGCAGAATCTGGATATATCACCAGCGGGTAGCACTAAGCTCGGCTATTTTGAGCAGTCTGTGGGCTCCAGCGCTGTACTATCCCCTCAACCACTGGTGGGAACGCTACGCTGCTGAGCCTTAAGGTTTGGCTGGGTGGGCAGTGGGCGATCGCATTCCTGAGCCCCATCCTGTTCAAATAACTGCCTTAAAACCTAGCGCGGACAGGTTCCTAGATGAACTTGCTTAAGCGCACTCGCCTAGGGTGACTCGCTGCTGGAGTTTTTGGCAAGCCGTCCATAGATTGGGCAGCAGATGGGTAGGACGAAACCCTTGGAGGTAGCTGCTGCTGCGAATGCCACAGGTAACCGCAACTGTCTCTAGTCCAAGGGTCTGGCCGGCCATGATATCGGCTTCGGTATCACCAACCATCCAGCTTTGACGGAGGTCGTAGCCCTGGCGTTGCTGGGTAGCGATCGCCGCCCGCAGCCGCTCTACCTTGTGGCTCGCCTGGTTGATGTAGGCGGCGTCAACCTGGGGCATGCCGTAGAGATCGCTAATGGCCCAGCGGAGATCGTGCTGGTCTAGAAAGTCCATAACCTGATCGGGAGGTCGCAGAGTCACGAGCACCACCCGTACCTGGAACTGACGCAGAAGATCTAAGCCTGCCCGCGCCTGGGGTTGCACCTGGTCGCGATCGAGCAGAGCAGTTTGGTTGACGATTCGGCTCACCTGCGCCAAAAAGGCGTCGATGTTCGCCCCGTCTAGCCCAGACCAGTGGGCTATCTGCCGATCGGGCACTCGGTTTTGCTTGAAAGTCCAAAACTGTGATTTTGATAAATAACGCACGGTGACTGGGTTGCCCTGGGCCTGAGCATTGGCCTGGGCCCACTCCAAACCCTGGCGGTAGGTAGCGTAGTAGCGCTCAGAGACATCGGCGATAGGGCCGTCAAAATCGCAAAAGATGGTGATCGCAGACATAGACTCCAGAAACTCCTCACCGCTGTTGGCGAATGCGCGTTAAGTACAATCCGACATTGGTTTTATTAATAGTTTCTTTACAAAAATCAAAGCATGTTTACTTTAGCAAACCCCAGCTCAAAATGACCACTGCTCTAACTTGAGGAAGTTGGTCTTTTTGTTCATGAGAAGGGTCTCACGGTTGCCTGTGTCTGCGCCGGTTGGCGCATTCCAGTATTGGGTCAAAAGATCTGCTCTATCCATGTGCAGGAAGGGATTCGCGCTCTGCGTCACAAGAGACAACGGTGGAGCTATTTGCGATGCGGGTTGGTGTTCCGCCCCATCGACCTGGCCGGGGTTCCCCTGCACCAGCTGCCGCCTGTGCCCAAGGGCAGCCTGGCCAGCGCAAGTAGGTGGCTACCCGCCACCCCGTTCTGCACGCCAGGCTGGAGCGCACCAGCCCCTTTGATTTAATCTACGAATGCTATTTCCTCTGGAGATACAGCGCCCTGGGGCGGGCTTAGGCTAACCGACACCCTTGCCTAGACCTCACCCCCTCTGATTGACGGGCAGGCCCAGCACGGGGACTCATGCATCGAGACCTGGTAGAGCAGGGCGCCCACCGCGCCTTTCAGCTGCCAGCGAGCTGATGGCCGTCTCGGCGAGATTAAAGCCTAACCCGACGGGTCAGAACCTTGAACCGAATTGCACTGGTTCAACATTGGTGAAGTGAATTGTGCCCTAGGCGCAGTGGCCAACGCTGTATCCTTGGGTTTGTTACCCAGAGGCATCCCGTTCCAAGATCAGGGTTACAGGGCCGTCGTTGTAGATTTCAACCTGCATCATTGCGCCAAATTTACCCGTTTCTACCCGCAGGTCACTGGTGCGCAGCAGGGTGACAAAGTCGTTGTACAGCGCTTCTGCCTGGGCCGGTGGGGCGGCTCCATCGAAGGAGGGCCGGCGTCCCTTGCGGCAATCGCCGTAGAGGGTGAACTGGCTCACCACCAAAATCTCGCCTCGAATATCTTGAACCGAGAGATCCCAGCGACTGCTACCCGGTGATGGAAACAGCCGCAAATCCAAGCATTTGCGCGCCATCCAAGTCAGTTCAGCAGCGGTGTCGGTCGGCGCAATGCCCACCAGCAGGTTCAGCCCTGGTCCGATTTTGCCAACAATTTCGCTGTCTACGGTGACGCTGGAGGCCGTCACCCGCTGCACTACGACTCGCACGGTGCTTGGGAAGTAAATTTTTGCTGCCACACCCTCCGAATGCGATCGGCCGCCTCAGCCATCTCAGCGGCTTTGGGTGGCTGGCCCAGGGTGCGAAACACCTGAAGCTCTAGCCCCTTTAGGCCCAGCTCCTGAGGATTGTGGTGGTCAGGGTAGCGGGGTTGCAGCACAAAGTGAACGTGGTAGGGCGGCTGGTCAACCCAGAGGCTGACGTAGACCCGCTCGGCGGCCATAGCCAAGGCGATCGCCTCTGACATCTGCTGCAAAAACGGCCCCAGCGATGCCGACTCAGCCATCGACAGATCCCACAGGTTTTCGCGGTGGGTTCGGGTTTTGAGCACCACCGAGCCCAGACCGTAGGGGCCAACGCAGTGGTCAGCGACCCACCAGGGGTTTTCGACGATGATGCCACCGGGGGCCGATTGAGCGCCCGCCAACATCTGGCAGGCGAGACAATCGATATGCAGTTGCGTTCCTTTGTCGGTCATAGCCTAAGCCTCCTGCTGACGGGGGGACGACGAGGCAACGGAAAAAAGACGGTAAAGGTACAAAACTTGGGCTAGCCCTTAAACCCTAAACCAGACACCCTAAACCTTGACCAACACCTGGTCGCCCTCAACCTTGGCCTCAAAGGTTGCTAGAGGCTGCCGCGCCGGGCCAGAGTCAACGGTGCCGTCTGGCTTAAAGTTGCTGGCGTGACAGGGGCATGCAAACAGGTTTTGATCGCCATTCCAAGTCACGGTACAGCCAGCGTGGGTGCAGACCGCACTCACGGCAATCAGAGCATCTGGAGCGTTGGGATCGCGGATGACTGCCAGATTTTTGCCCTGCAAATTCTCATTGGCAAGGCTGCCCTGAGCATCTAGGTCAGCTACGGAGCCGAGGGGAATAAACTCACCCTCGGCTCCTGAACCTGCCTCAGAGGTGGAGTCAGACTGACAGGCTGCGATCGCCACCGGCAGCGAGGTCGCCAGCAGCCCCAACGCCAGCAGATTGTTAAACTCTCGACGCTTCATAGGCTCTGTTTTCCTCTATTTGCCAAAACCCTGACCGCGCTTTGGCGAAGGAATTCCTAAGCAGGCGTTGAGCTGTTCGCGCAGAGTATCGTGGTCTAGCCCCTGGCCAATCAGCACCAGCTGATTTTTGGGTTCGCCCTTCCACTGGTCATCATCTAGCGAAAAGCGCTTGCCGCTGAGGTGAAAGATGTGGCGCTTGGGGCTTTCGTCAAACCAGAGAATGCCCTTGGCCCGAAACACCGACTCAGGCAGCAGATTGTCGAGAAAGTGCTGAAACTTGCGAATGGCAAAGGGGCGATCGCTGGCAAAGGACAGCGACGTAAACCCATCAATGGCTAAGTGGTCAGAGTGACGCCCGTGGGTATGGTCGTGGGCATGACCGTGATCGTCGTGGTCGTGCTCACAGTGGCCGTGGTCGTGGTCGCAATTGGCGTGATCGTGGGCCTCATGGTCATGGTGATCATGGCCGTGATGGTCGTGGTCGGACTCAGCGCTGTCGCTGCCAAAGTATTTGTCCGACTCAAATAGTCCCACACTGAGAATCAGCGGCAGGGGCACCTGCGATTTAGTGGTACGGAGAATCCTGGCGCCCTCTTTGACGTCGCGAATTTTGACTTCCAGTAGGTCGAGATCGGCGTCATCGACCAGGTCAGCCTTATTGAGCAGAATAATGTCGCCATAGGCAATCTGGTTGTGGGCCGCCTGGCTGTTGAAGAGGTCCAGGCTGTAGTTTTCGGCGTCGACCACGGTGACGATGGAGTCGAGCCGGGTCATATCGCGCAGCTCAGTGCCCAAAAAGGTCAGGGCAATGGGCAGGGGATCGGCCAGCCCCGTGGTTTCTACTACTAAGTAGTCAATTTTGTCCTGGCGCTCCAGCACTTTATACACCGCTTCCATCAGGTCGTTGTTGATGGTGCAGCAGATGCAGCCGTTGCTGAGTTCGACCATGGTGTCGTCGTTGTTTTCGGTGGCAATCAGCAGGTCGTTGTCGATGCCGATTTCGCCAAACTCATTTACCAGCACGGCGGTTTTGAGCCCTTCCTGGTTGGCCAAAATGTGGTTGAGCAGTGTGGTTTTGCCGCTGCCCAAAAAGCCGGTAATGATAGTGACGGGCAGACCGTGTTTGATGTCATCCATGGCCTGGGGCTGGATGGGAGGCGCAGCGGTAGACATGGGTGCTCTCTGAACGCAAGGACATTTTCCATACTAGCGATGAATCTGGAGTCGTGGCAGTCAGGGTTGGGATTGTTTAGGTAAGGAAGTATGGCCCCGACCAGTCTTTGACTATCGCGCTGCCCAAAACAGTACAATTGCATTGATTTCGCTCTCGGCAACGGCCATGACCCTCACCTCCGACGCCCTACCCCGCTGCAGCTGGGTGCATCATAACGACCCGCTTGAGGTTGCCTACCACGATACCGAGTGGGGGGTGCCGCTGCACGACGACACCAAACACTTCGAGTTCATTATTCTCGACGGCTTCCAGGCCGGGCTGAGCTGGATCACCATTCTGCGCAAGCGCGAAAACTTCCGAGCCGCTTTTGCTGGCTTTGACCCTCAGGTCGTCGCTGGCTACGACGAGGCCAAGCATCAGGAACTTCTAGGCAATGCCGGAATTGTGCGCAACCGACTCAAAATTGCCGCCGCCACCCTCAACGCCCAGGCGTTTCTAAAAGTGCAAGAAACCTTCGGCAGCTTCGATCGCTACATCTGGCAGTTTGTCGATGGCGAAACCGTACAAAATGCCTGGCCGACCCTAGCTGATGCCCCGACTCGCACCGCCGCCTCCGATGCCATGAGCAAAGACCTCAAGCAGCGCGGCTTTAAGTTTGTGGGCACCACTATTTGCTACGCCTACATGCAGGCGGCAGGCATGGTCAACGACCACACCACAGACTGTTTCCGCCATCGAGAATTGGCTTAAGGTTCCGCAAACTTCATCAGTCAACTCTATACAACCGATGTGAAAGCGGGTTGTTGGGCGGCTGGCGCGACGTGAACAGGGATGAGTTCAAAGCCAAGAAATCTTGCCAGTAGCCTTGGAACAAATGGCAGACGCATCAGTGCAGGAGCCTGAAAAGGCTGTGTGGGATCTAAACCTGGCAAAAACAGTTGCCGTTGAATGATCGATTGAAACGTTTGGATTAGCCAGGTGGGCAGGGCTCGACGACGCTGTACTTTCAGCAAATCTTGGCAGTTAACTTGTTTGGCCCTCAGAGGTTCAGTCAGGATGTTGGCCGCAACCACGGCATCAGCGATCGCATAGTTAATGCCAACCCCGCCAAAGGGAGCCATAACGTGGGCCGCATCGCCAATCAGCAGCAGCCCAGGCCGATACCAGCGTTTGAGGCAGCCCGTTTCTACCGAAAGGTAAGCAATTTGAGACCAGTTTTGTAGCTGCTCAATGCGATCGCTAAACTGAGGCACTGCCTTGACAACGGATTGCCGAAAAGCCTCCAATCCCTGACTCCGCAACGTTTGGTAAGCTCCTTTGGCAATCACACAGCCCACTTGCCACTGGGTATCGCGGTTCATCAGTGCAATAAACTGACCGTGCCCAACCAAAGCCGTGAGTTCGTCGGGTTCATTGGGATAGCGGGGCAAGCGGAACCACAAAACATTTAGAGGGGAGGCATTGGATTTAGGGAACGTCAGCCCCGCCATTTGTCGAACGCGGGAGTGTCGCCCATCTGCGCCAATCGTCAGCATTGCGCGAATTTCATGCCATCCGCCCTGTCCTCGGTAGCGCACCCCTTGAATCGTTCCTGCTGATTCAACCAATTCTTGAGCATTTGCACCCATGATTAGCTGAAAATTTGGGTACTGCTTAGCTTGCTCAACAATGAATTCCAGAAAACGCACCTGTGGCATGACAGTCAGAAATGGAAAGTGGGTATTGAGGTGACTGTAATCGATGAACGTGAAATCACCCTGTTCCGTGTGCATGTGCGGTTGATGAGCCCTGCTGTGAGGGATTTGCAGCAGTTGTTCACTTAAGCCCAGTTCTTCCATTAGGGTCAGCACTGAGGGCTGAAGCGTATCTCCCCGAAAATCGCGATCGAAGTCCTTGTGCGCTTCTAGCAGTGTGACCGAAATACCTTGCCTGGCTAGTAACAGCGCCAAAACGGCACCCGCAGGGCCAGCGCCTACAATGCAGCAGTCTGTGTGGAGAACGTTTGATGAGTCTGATGTCATAGCGATTACCTTCGGAAGAGGTTACGTTGCTCTGCCACTAATTTACTAAACCGTTTAGTAAAATGACCACACCATTTAGTAACGTGTTGTGAAGGGTGCGATCGCCTAGATTCATACCAGGCTTCTAGAACCTAAAGCATGAGTCGAACTGCTAACGGAGACCAACGCCCATTTTCAGAGCAGGCGAAAGCAACCCTGAACGGTGCTATGCAGGAATTCTTGACTCATGCCCATGCAGCAGCAAAGCTCAGTTTCTCTCGGTTTAGCTTCAGGCTAATAGACGAGTTATCGCTGCACTGTATTCCTGGTACGACTTGACGCCAGTTAGGGTTTCTAACCGCTCACCGTCTTTAAAGAACATCACCGCAGGGATTCCCTTCAGTTCAAATCGCTTGGTGATCTGCCGATTAGCATCAAAGTCGATCTTCATCACCCTGACAGAATCGCCATAGGCCTCGGCCAGCTTATCGATCGACGGCATTACTTGTTTGCAAGAGCCACACCAAGACGCCATACAATCGACCACTAGCAAGGGTTCACTGGCCAGCAGCGTATCGAGTTCGGCTTCATCGCGAATCAGTTTAGCGGCACCCGTGTCTTCTTGACCGAGCTGGGCCAGGGCACTGGCCACCTCCGCAGACGATAGGCTGGCATTGATAGTGGCGAGCTGCGATCGCTGCTGATAGTGCTCAAGCAACGGCTCTAACGACTGCTGAAAACTCTCTAAATGCTCTCGAATAGCTGAAATTGGCGGCTTTTCGCTGCTTTCGTTTAAGAGCCGAATGATCAAAAACTCGGGTGGCGCTTTGAGATAGGCCACCGTTGCCGGTGGCTGGCCCACCGCGGTCCACCACTCATCAAACGCTTGGGCTTGCGCTAGCGTGCGCGGAAACCCTTCTAAAACCCAGCCTTTGAGCATCGTATCGGGCTGCTCGAACCGCTTGCGGATCAGCTTCATTGCCAACGCATCGGGAATCAGCTGGCCTGCATCTACGTAGGGGCGAGCCTCTACGCCGATCGCGGTCTCGGCAGCGATCGCCCCACGAACCAGTTCCCCCATAGCCACATGGGGAACCTGCCAGCGTTCGGCTAGCGCCGCCGCCTGGGCCTTTAGCCCCACGCCAGGAGCCCCTAGTAGGATAAATTGCTTAGTTTTCATAGAATGGCAATATCTTGTACCCGCTGTTCATCCCTACCTTCATCATCGAGGTCAAAGGGCTAAAACCTGAGTTCTTTAAACTCACTTAACGGCCGACCAAGAATGTCCATTGGGCTAAGTTAGGCTTCGAGTAACGGTGATAAGTCCATCCTTGATTTCGTTCGCCCTATCCCTATGCCGTCGTCTCCACCCCGCATTTACTGCCTCCCAGCTACTGACGCTCCAGTGGTAGCGGTATTTCGGCGTGGGCCTAGTCAGTGGGCCCACGTCGGTCGCTGGGATTTAGCTCAGAACTGCTATGAGCCGGGGGGCTGGCTACGGGGGCGCATTTTCCCCCGGCGCTCAGACATTTCTCCTGATGGGCGCTGGCTGTGCTACTTTGCCCACAATCCCAAAGCTCGCTGGGAATACGGAGAAGCCTATGTCGCCGTATCTAAGCTGCCCTGGCTGACAGCCCTCCATGCCTTTGCTACCTGCGGCACCTGGACTCGGGGTTACTACTTCACGACGGGTGGCAGCCATGAAAACTCAAAAGCTACCACCCTACCCATTCCCTACGATCTCACGTTCATTCCGGTTGAGCAGTTCGCTAACGAACGGCGGCGGGGCTGGCTAGAAGCTCCCGATTCACCACCCCGTAGCGCTGGTGGTCCCTGGGATGAAAACCGCAATGCTCGCTTGCAAAAGCCGCAGCCAGGAGGCCGCTACTTGCTGCGGCTAGAGAGCCTAGGCCGGGCCGGCGGAGAGTTTGGTGTTGACCAGGCAGTAGACGGCCTGCGAGTAGTCTATGCCCTTGAATCTGAGCAAGACATCGCTATTCTAAATGATGTGCAGTGGGCTGACTGGGCTGCCCAAGGGCAACTGCTGGTCGCTACTCGCAGTGGCAAACTGCAAGTTCGCGAGTTGCAGAAGCGTTCCTTTAAGGTCATTTTTGAGGCCGATTTGTCTGCACTGCAGCCGGAGCCGATGGAGGCTCCTGATTGGGCTCAGCGATGGTAACAGAGAAAACAGGTCAGCCTCAAACTGCCCAAACCAGGCGATAGATGGCTCACAATGTTTTCTCCTAAAAGTCTTCCCCTAACCGGCGAGCGTTGGGTTTCTAGTCGTCACCGCGCTTCTTTTTGCCTTTCTCATTAGACGAATCCCCTTTTGCATCTTCATCAACGACTGGCAGGGTTGTAGCCGAGTTTACCTGAGACGAGTCGGGCAGTGGAGAGATCTGGGCTGGAGCAACCGGAACTGTTGCGGCCGAGTCAGCTGGAGACGCAGGTGGGGCTTGCAAAGAACGCTGTACCACGATTGGAATAGCAGTAGTACCAACCAAAGCGACGGTACCGACCAACCCTTTAAGCAGCAGTGACTTCAAGCTGTTCGTTTCGGGGGCAGAGTCAGAG
This sequence comes from Nodosilinea sp. FACHB-131, assembly GCF_014695395.1. Lineage (GTDB taxonomy): Bacteria > Cyanobacteriota > Cyanobacteriia > Phormidesmidales > Phormidesmidaceae > Nodosilinea. The sequence continues at coordinate 228,701 of NZ_JACJOF010000007.1, read as the reverse complement.
TTACTCATAAATTTAGGAATCGTTCGTTTTAGAAACTCTTTAGGGCGATGTGTCTTGTCGGTAGAATACCCTGCATCGCTTACTGGGTTGACCCTCTGTGGTCAATTTTAGTTCCGTCTGCTCAGCTCTATAAAGACGCATCGCGCAAGACTTTACCAACGTAAATTTTTGAAGAATAGACAGGAAAAACCTTGGCCTATAACCAAGTAGCTAGATCCACAGAAATCATGCGCTGTGGGTCAACAGTGAGCTCTATTCGGACGCCTTACCGTCTCGTCGGCCTAGCTCGTACACACCGCAGCCGATCGCAGAAAGTACCCCCAAACTGACTGCCCAGCTGCTGCCCAGCGACAGCGTAAGACCGTAGTGCACTAAACCACCCACTGCCAAAAATGGCAAGACGCTCAATAGCGATGCCACGGGCGCGTCCGCACCTAGCCAGCCCTCAAACGTTGAAATCACCCGGTCAGCTAAGGGCGAAAAGCCCCAATACAACGCGATCGCCCACAGAGCAGTGCCAGCAATGGTAGCGGTATCGAAATCAACGGGCAAAGACGACAAAGCAGTCACCGGAGCGGGGCCAAAGCATTAGCCGAAGTCGAAGGCTTTCACCGCGTCTAGAGCGAGTCGCGGTCGGGGCGGTAGTCGGGCCGAGGGGGCTGCGGGCCGGGGTCAATGCGGTAGCGATCGTTGTATTCGCTGCGGTTTTTGGGAGGGCGACGACGACGCACGCGATCGTCGCCAGGGCGAGAATTATTGTCGTAGTAGGGCTGGCCATCGGGGCCATCCATGGGGCGATCGCCCATTAAGCGACCGTCTACGGGGCGATCGTTAGGCCGATCCATACGACCATCTACGGGGCGATCGCCAGGCCCATTCATGGGAATATCTTCGCGGCGCATGGGGCGACCATCGCCATACACGTCAGGGGTGTAGGGAGGGCGACCAGTTGGCTCACCGCGCCCCTCAAGCATAGGCCGAGGACGATTGTAGGGATCGGCGGGGCCATAGTCGCGGCGATCTAGCTCGGCACGAAGGTTTGCTCGGTTGTCAGGAGCGTAAGCCGGAGGGCGATTGCCTCGGGGTGGACGGTAGCCGCCACCGCCACCAAAATCGCCGCCGTCACCCGGAAAGCCGGTTTTGACCAGCGGCGTTCTGGAGTTGATATTCTGAATCATCAGCGACACCAGCATGCCCGCCATCAGCATTTGCTGAAAGGAGGAGATGACGTCCATGCCTAGGTTGCCGAGCAGAAATACCCCTGACAGCAAAAACAGAATGGCATAGACCTTATCAGAGTCGCGCTCGTAACCGGGCTTGAGCCGGTCTAAGAAGAATAGCGCTACACCACTGATCACCAGAAAGATGCCCAGCAGCAGGGGGACGGGGGTACCAAAATTCACGTCAAATTCCTCTTAGGCGATCGCCTCTGCCAACCGGACACGTTAATTCTAGCCGACTTAACGAAAAAATCGGGAACGCCCACAGGGTCCCCGACCGCAAGACTACCAGGTTGTGCCCTCCGACCTAGGCCAGCGGGCACAGCCCTTTAAGACTACTGGCGCTGAATCTTGTCGCGCTGGCTAACAAAAAACAGGAAAGCGCTAGCCGGTATAACAATAATCACAGCCCCAGCAAGCAGGCTCAGCAAGAAGTTGGCTAAAGATGATGTCATATCTCTTGATCCCGATTAACGATTGAAACCGAATTGTTATTGACCATTATTGATCATTATTGCTCAACCACACTCACCTCACCAACGCTCTGGCCGACAAACGCGATCGCCTCGCCAGCAGCCACGACTCCAGCACCCTAGCAAAGCCGTCAGGGCCTAGAGAATCAGCCGAGGAAGGCTTTAGAATGACATCTACAACAACAGCGTATTTTGGAGGAACCCATGGCCACCACACAGGTGCTGAATATAGGCGTGAGCCTGCTATTGGGCCTCATGACCCTGCTGTTTATCTTTCGCATTGTGCTGACCTGGTATCCCCAGGCCGACCTGTCTAAGCTGCCCTTTTCGCTCATCGCTTGGCCCACGGAGCCCTTGCTGGTGCCCATGCGCAAGCTGGTTCAGCCCATTGGTGGCGTCGATATTGCCCCAGTCATTTGGGTGGGTATCGTCACCCTGCTGCGGGAAATTTTAGTTGGGCAACAGGGCTTGTTAAGAATGCTCGGTTAGAGGTTCTGTCGCTTAATGTGATAGGCGGTGCGCCGAGAGTGGACAGCCAGGACGGCTATCCCACAAGGCTTTCTCCAGAGCCCCAAGAAAAATGACTACTCTCTTGTGAGATGGGCCTCTGGCCCGTCATGAATGGTCTGGGCCAAAGTTCCTCAGCTTGAGCTACTTGATTGCCATCATTTCGGCGACAAAGTTGGTGTACACATCACCGCTGAGAAAGTTGGCGTTCTCTAGCACCTTTTGGTGGAATCCGATGGTAGTGGGCAGGCCAGTGATAGCGCACTCCCGCAGGGCGCGGCGCATGCGGCGAATGGCGGTGGGGCGGTCTGGCCCCCAGACAATTAGCTTGCCCACTAGCGAATCGTAGTAGGGCGGAATTTCGTAGTCGGTATACACGTGGGAATCCATCCGCACACCCATGCCGCCGGGAGCGAGATAGCCGCTGATGCGCCCGGGGTTCGGGCGAAAGTTGTGGTCGGGGTCTTCGGCATTGATGCGGCACTCGATCGCATGGCCGCGAATTTGAATCTCTGACTGGGTAAAGGGTAGCTTCTCGCCCTGGGCAATGGTGAGCTGAGCGGCAATCAGGTCAATGCCGGTAATCATCTCGGTGACGGGATGCTCAACCTGAATGCGGGTATTCATTTCCATGAAGTAGAAATTGCCCTGGCTATCGACCAGAAACTCGACCGTGCCTGCCCCGACGTAGTTGATCGACTGGGCTGCCAGCACCGCCGCTGCCCCCATTTTTTCGCGCTGATCTGCTGTGAGGCGAGGGCTAGGGGCCTCTTCAAGCAGCTTTTGGTGCCGCCGCTGAATGGAGCAGTCGCGTTCGCCCAGGTGCACCACGTTGCCGTAGCTATCGGCCAAAATCTGAAACTCGATGTGCCGAGGGCGATCGATAAACTTTTCCATGTACACGCCGGAGTTGCCAAAGGCAGCTTGGGCCTCACCCTGGGCGGCCATAAAGGCCTTGACCAGCTCGGACTCGTTGTTCACCAGGCGCATACCGCGCCCGCCGCCCCCGGCGGTGGCTTTGATCATCACCGGGTACCCAATTTCGCTGGCGACAGCATAGGCTTCGGCTTCGTCGGTCAGCAAGCCACCGCTGCCGGGCACCGTAGGCACACCCACCTTTTGCATGGTGTCTTTCGCGGTCGATTTGTCGCCCATCCGCCGGATTGAGTCAGGGGAGGGGCCAACAAAGACAATCTGGTGGTCGGCGCAAATTTCGGCAAAGCGGGCATTTTCGGCTAGAAAGCCATAGCCAGGGTGAATGGCGCTGGCGTTGCGAGTCAGGGCGGCGGCAATAATGTTGGGAATGTTGAGGTAGCTTTTTTGGCTAGGGGCCTCGCCAATGCACACCGCTTCATCGGCTAGCTGCACGTGGAGAGCGTGGCGATCGACGGTGGAGTGAACCGCAACGGTGGCTATGCCCATTTCTTCGCAGGTGCGGAGGATGCGCAGCGCGATTTCTCCCCGGTTAGCAATCAAAATCTTGGAAAAGCGCATGTACGTAGGGCAAATAGCAACAGACCATTGAGTTGTGGGGTAGCAGCCCAGCTAAGCAACCCCAGCCCACTGCCGCAACCGACCATCCTCAGCATCATACGATGACGACGGTCGCTGATTCTATCACGCAGCCAGTGCGACAAATATTGCTGTAAATGTGCTCTAACAAGGGGGCCATTATGGTTTACTCTTATATATCTGAGCCGGTGCTTGGGTGACATTCCCTCAGAGCCCAATTGGTACGGTTCAGAACATCACCAGCGGATGTGGTGGAATTGGTAGACACGCACGCTTGAGGGGCGTGTGGCTTATGCTGTGCGAGTTCGAGTCTCGCCATCCGCATCAAATTCCCATGGATTGATTCAACAATGCCGGGTTGTAGCGATACAGCCCGGCATTGTTGTTGGAGCCGATTTATTCAACGGCTGCTATAGATGCTGAGCCAGGGCGATCGCCACCGGGCACAGCAGCAGCGCTGGCAAAAACGAGGCCACCCTGACTTGGCCAATTTCGAGCAGATTCAGACCAATACCTAAAATCATCAGCCCACCAGTCCCAGTGATTAGCAAAACTTGAGGACTCGTGGTTGGGTCGGCCAGAACAGACCCTAACAGGCTGGACAGCAGCGACAGAGCCCCCTGCACCCCCAGCACGCTGAGGGCTGAAAAGCCCACGCCAACGCCGTAGGTGCCGGTGAGGGCGATCGCCGCCAGCCCATCCATCGTAGACTTCAACGTGAGCAGAGCATTGTCGCCTGACAGGCCGTTGTTGAGGCTGCCGACAATGGCCATAGGGCCAATGCAAAACAACAGGCTGGCCGCCACAAACCCTTCAGTGAAGCGGCCTCCGCCTCGCACCCTGGCCTTGAGCCAGTCGCCCAATACCGAGAGGCGTTTCTCAATCTGCCACCATTCGCCCAGCATCCCCCCCATCGCCATCACCAGCAGCGCCAGAATGATGCCGTCGATGGGGCCAGCGTCGATATCAGACAGATTACTGGCCATGGAGACCCCCATGACCAGGGTCATCAGCCCCACGGCCTGGGTGATGATCTGCTGCATCGATTTGGGCAAGCGGCTGCGCAGCATGAGTCCCACCGTTGTGCCCAGCAGAATGGTGGCGACGTTAATCCAGGTGCCGCTGGTTTTGGCCCACAGGCTGAGCATAGTAAAGTCCTCACAGGGGATGGTGGGGCAGACAGTAGATGCGCGGTGCTTCGGTTCCGCGTTATTCTCCAATCAGACCATTTATTCCGGGAGAGTGCCATGGTGGTGCCAGTCAGTTTGATGCGCGCTCAGTCTTACCGGAGAGATGAACTGGAGCGGTCGCTCACTCAGCTACTCGCGCCCCTCGGTGGCATGGGGGCCTTTGTCAAATCGGGCGATCGTGTGCTGCTCAAGCCCAACCTGCTGACTAGCGCTCGCCCCACTAAAGAATGCACTACCCGGCCTGAGCTGATCTACGCCGTAGCTCAGCAGGTCATAGCCGCTGGCGGTCAGCCCTTTTTGGGTGACAGCCCCGCCTTTGGCAGCGCTCGGGGGGTGGCCAAGGCCAACGGTCTGCTGCCCCTGGCTCAGGAACTCGGGCTGCCGATCGTAGAGCTGCACGGCGATCGCTACCCCACTGACAACCCTGAATTTGACCATCTGCGTCTCTCCAAAGAAGTGATGGAGGCCGACGTGGTGATCAACCTGCCCAAGGTTAAGTCCCACGTGCAGCTCACCCTCACATTGGGGGTCAAAAACCTATTTGGCTGCGTGCCCGGCAAAATGAAGGCCTGGTGGCACATGGAGGCGGGCAAAGACGTGCAGCGCTTTGGCACCATGCTGGTAGAGACGGCGCGGCTGATCGATCCTGAGCTGACCATTGTGGATGGCATTGTGGGCCACGAGGGCAATGGCCCCAGCGGCGGGGAGCCCAGAAATTTAGGCGTGCTAGGGGCATCTGCTAACGTGTTTGCCCTCGATCGCGCCATGGTCACCGTGCTAGGGGCCGATCCGCTGGCGGTGCCCACGGTGGCCCAGTCGATGCGCCTAGGAGTCTGTCCCGATTGGGAGGAATTGGCTTTCCCGCTACTCACCCCGGATGATCTGCGGGTGACCGACTGGCAGCTGCCCACCGAAGTCATGCCCATCGACTTTGGCCTGCCTCGGGTGGTGAAGTCCACCTTCAAGCACCTCTACGTTCGCTTTATCAAAGAGCCGGTGACCACCTACGCCGAGCGTCTCTAAGCCGACTCTAAATGAGGACGGGAGGGAGCATATTCTGCACCCTCCCGTCCTGAACAGTTAACTTGGCCGTTACTCAGTCGGGTTAATGAGGCCCAGACGGCTAGCGCCAGTGGTCGGTCGCGTCTGGCTGGCGAGAATGGTTTGCTCTAGCACCTCGGCAGCACGGAGGTACTGAGCATCGGCATCGGTACCGAGCAGGGCGGGGTTGCTAAACAGCTCGCGGCGCTGGCGATCGCTCAAGCCCACCTCGACATCGGGGGTAATGCCCCGGCTGCTGATGTCGGTGCCATCGGGAGTGTAGTAGTGAGCTACGGTCACGGTCAGGCCAGAGCCATCGGTGAGCCCGTGGAGCGACTGCACCAGGGCTTTGCCGTAGGTGGTGTTGCCCACCACCGTGGCCCGGTCGTTGTCGCGCAGGGCTCCGGTCAGGATTTCGCTGGAGCTGGCCGAACGGCTATCGACCAGTACGGTCAACGGTAGATCGGTGAGGGCGGTGCGATTGGCCGAAATTGCTTCGTCATTGCCCTGGCGATCGAGGGTGCGCACAATTTGACCGTGCTGCAGCCACATGCGGCTGATGTCAACGCTAGCCATTAGCAGTCCGCCAGGGTTACCGCGCAGGTCAAGCACAAACCCTTCGACCCCAGCCTCGGTCAGGCTGCCAATTGCGTCGGCCATCTGCGTAGCGGCGTTGGCGTTGAACTCAATCAGCCGAATGTAGCCAATGGGGCGCCCGCCGACCGTTTTTTGGGAGTATTCAACGGTGGGCAGATCCATCCGAGCGCGGGTCATGATTACGGTGCGGGGAGCGCCGCCGGCGCTAGAGACGGTGAGGGTTACCTGGGAGCCCTCGTTGCCCCGCAGCTGTTGCAGCACGCCCTCGGCGGTGAGCCGCTCGGTGCTTTGACCATCGACTAGCAAAATGCGATCGCCCGCAACAATCCCAGACAGCTCGGCTGGCGAACCTGGGGCCACACTCGTCACTGCCACTGCCCCGGTCTGGCTGTTGCGCTCTAGCCGCACGCCAATTCCCGAGGCTTCGCCAGAGGTCTGCTCGGTGAGGTCAGCGTATTCTGTTGGCGAGAGGAACCGGGTGTAGGGGTCATCGAGCTGCTGCAAAGCAGCCCGCAATGCGCCATAGGCCGCCTCTTTAGAGGTGTATTCCCGCCCGAGCAGGTCTTGGCGCAGGGCTTGCCAATCAACCTGGTTAAAGCTGTCGTCTACGTACTCGCGATTGATGATTTGCCAGGCTTCATCAATAACAACCTTAGGGCTGTCTTCAAACTCAGTTAGCGGTGTAGCGGCCAAGGTTGCCTCAGCGGCCACAGCGGCAAACGCAAGGGGAACAAAGGCTAGGGTAGAGGGCTGCACCAGAGACAGGAGCCGAGGGAAGGAGGGAATTGACATCGTGTTAATACCAGCCTGGACACGGAGGGAAGACGAGTCGGGGGCACGCATCCGGCCAATCTTGAGCTTATTGTGACCGATGATTTATCTCTTTGGCCAGATGCAGAGGCCGCTTTGTGGAGATTTTAGGCTTTTCTTTAGTTCTGCTGGGTAAATGGGGCCGCTTTTCAAATTGGCCCCCTAGGTACCCCAAGCTGATGCCAGCCGACTAAGCATTTAGTCCCTGAGCAAGTTGGCAAACCACGATGGTCAGACTTTAGTCCTGGGGTGCGATCGCAGCTTACTAAGAGCGGTTGGTGGCGTTGATTTCGTCCAAAATGGCCTGAGCCCCCTCAGCCCGCAGATGCTGAGCCAGCTGTTCACCGAGAGCTTCAGCCTCAGTCGCAGGCCCCTGCACAACGTTCTTAATCACCCGCTGGCCATCGAGGCTGGCTACGAGCCCGGTAAGGGTCAGAGTATCGCCCACCAGGTCTGTGTTGACGCCAATGGGCACCTGACAGCCCCCCTCTAGCTCGCGCAAAAAGGCGCGTTCGGCCAGGCAGCGGGCGGTGGTAGGTGCGTGGGAGAGCACACTCAGCAGTTTGAGGATTTCCTCATCACCAGTGCGGCACTCGATGCCCAGGGCACCCTGCCCCACAGCGTGGAGAGAGATCTCGGCGGGAAGAATTTCGTGGATGCGATCGCCCATATCCATGCGCTGTAGACCGGCCACCGCTAGAATAATGCCGTCGTAGCCGCCCTCATCGAGCTTGCGCAGGCGAGTGTTGAGGTTGCCGCGAATGTCTTTGAAGGTGAGGTGGGGATAGTGGTGGCGCAGCTGAGCCAGCCGCCGCAGAGACGAGGTGCCAATCACCGCGCCCTCGGGCAGGGTGGCCAGGGTTTTGTCCTTATTCTTCTCGTGGACGACTAGGGCATCGGCGGGGTCTTCGCGGTGGGTGACGCAGCCCAGCATTAGCCCCTCGGGCAGACGGGTAGGCAAGTCTTTGAGGGAGTGCACGGCAAAGTCGCTGTCGCCCCGCAGCATGGTGTCTTCCAGCTCTTGGGTAAACAGGCCCTTATCGCCAATTTTGGAGAGCGACACGTCGAGCACCTTGTCACCCTGGGTCTCCATGGTGACAATTTCAAAAGCGAGATCGGGGAAGTGCCGCTGCAACTCATCCCGCACCCAGTGGGTTTGAATCAGCGCCAGCTGGCTCTTGCGAGACACGATGCGAACGGTGCGCCGGGAAGTCGAAACAGTGGGGGATGCGGTGGATTGCATAGTCTGAAACAAGCTTGCAAAGGGTTAGTAACGGCGCTACGACAACCGCCATTTACGTCAGGATCCTGGGGAGATCGGCCTAGGCAGTTGTGAGCCAAACGGCCATCCCGATCAACGGACGAGGCAACCGGTTTTCAGCCGTTTGGGCAGCGCTACGGGTAGGGCGGTTAAATCGCTACCGAATCTTCAGATTACAGGATGCGGCTCCCTCTAGGGTGAGCCTTCCAGAGATGTTACGGGGTTGTCACATTAGGGGGTTGACGGCGTTTATGATGGGTGAGCAGCTTGGGAAAAACCGTTGCCTCGCCAGTTTTTTGCACCTCGTTTTTTACCGACAAATAGGCCGCTCACTCGCCTATTGGGCAGTCTTTCTGTGGCGATCGCCCTCACCCTCAGCACTACCCCGCTGGCGCTAGCCCAGGCCCTGCGCCCGGAAATTCGCTTTCCCTTTTTGTCCGACCCCCTGCAAGACAACCCCCTCGACCCGCTGCTGCCGCCGAGACAGACGGTGCCTCGCCCCCTCAGCCCGCTAGAGCTTTACGCCCTAGAGCAAGAGCTTGACCAGCTGGCCCTAGAGGCCGTCGCCCTAGACGCAGCGGGAGAGTTAGAGGCGGCTCGCCTGCTCTGGCGGCGGGAGATTCGTCTGCGCCGCCTGCTGGGTATTGACGCCGAGCTCGCCGCTATTGAGCGGGTCGGACAGGTACTGCGCGATCGCAACGCCACCCCCGATCTACAGCTCTACGCCCTGCGCCTCGACGAAATTCGCGCCGACCTCACGCTGCCGGACGATGGCGAGCGGCTAGAGGGTATGGCCGCCACCTACGAAGTACTAGGGGATGTCGATGCCGCCGCCGAAATTCGCCGCGACCTGGTCGATGCTGCTCTGGTTGGAGGCAATGGCGCTGAGCAGCGCCGCCAGCTCGATGCTCTGGCGGTGCTGCGGGCTGACTGGTTTTACTTTCCTGAAGCGGCCCAGGTCTACGGCGAGCTGGTAGCGCTGGCCCAGGCTAACAGTGATCTGGAAGACGAGATTCGCTACCTGGGACTCCAGGCCGAGAATCTGGAGCAGGCCCAGGATTTTGCTGGAGCGATCGCCCTACAGCAGCGCCTGCTCACCCTATACCAAAGCAACGAAACCCTCTGGCCGCAAATTGCGCCCCTTCAGCACCGGGTGGCCAACAACTACCGCACCCTAGGCGATCTCGACACCGCCTCCCGCCAGTACCAAATTGCTTACACCAATGCGATCGAGCAGCAGCAGCTCGAAGTTGCCGCGATCGCCATTAACGACCTGGCCGAGATCTACAAAACCCTTGGCCGCTGGGCCGATGTGGGCTACCTCTATGAACAGCTCCTGCTGGTAGAGCAGCAGGCCCACAGCGCCTACGGCATGATGGCCGCCTACGACCAGCTAGGCCAGGTGCACGAGCAGCTAGGGGCCACCCCATCGGCCCTGGCTGCCTATCGAGAAGGACTGGTGCTGGCGCGGGTGCTCGGTGCCCAGCAGGCTTACTTTGAAGAACGGATTGCGCGTCTGATGGAGGAAGCATCCTAGTGGTGATTGAATGGCTCACCTTTGCGGTCGATCCTGAAAACCGTGAAACCTTTGTTCGCGTCGATAACGAGATCTGGACAGCCGCTCTGAGCCAGTATCCCGGCTTTATCTCCAAGGAAGTGTGGATTTCGCCCGATTTGCTCGACCAGGTGGTGTATGTCGTGCGCTGGCAAACTCGCGAGCAGTGGAAGGCCATTCCTCAAGCCGATTTAGAGGCGATCGAAAAGCAGTTTGACGCCGTCGTGAATTTTTCCTACCGCATGATCGATGCCCGCGAATACCAGGTGCGGCGCTACCCTTCTCCCTAACCGGCAAATTCATTTCACCCCATGCTGGATCCGATTCAGGCGCTAGTAAAACGCGTTCGCGAAGAGCTACTGCCAAACCTACACCTCGAGAGTATCGACCCCTGCGATCCAGTCGTAGTGTATCGGCTGCCAACGCCCTGGAGCTGCCTAGGGACTGGCAACTATGCTGCCGTTTTTGCGCACCCCGACTATCCCGAGCAGGTCGTCAAAGTCTACGCTCCGGGCCGACCGGGCATTGAGGCCGAGGTGGAGGTCTATCGCCGCCTGGGCGAGCATCCCGCTTTTTCGCAGTGCTACTTCAGTGAAACTCCCTTTTTAATCTTGAGGCGCCTGGCCGGAGTGAACCTATACGACTCGCTGCACCGGGGCCTTGACATTCCGCCCCAGGTAATTCGAGACATTGATGCCGCCCTGGCCTACGCCCGCCAGCGGGGGCTGTTTCCCCACGATGTCCACGGGCGCAACGTCATGCAGCACGAAGGGCGTGGGGTGGTAGTTGATGTGTCCGATTTCCTAAATTCAGCGCCCGACCGGGCTTGGCAGGACGTAAAACGTGCCTATTGGTGGCTTTATCGGCCTTTTTTTCGCCCCCTGGGCTTGCGGATGCCCTACTTTATGTTGGACTGGGTGCGGGTTGGGTACCGGCTGTTTCGCCGTCTAGTAGGGGTTGGCCTGCGCTAGCATACGGCCATAGTTGTTGACGGTATGACGCTGCCCCCGTTGCTATGCTTTCGTGCCCCCGCTGCCAAGCCCCGATCGAACCCACCACAATTCAGTGCCCCCGTTGCCAGCTGACCCTCAAGGCCCACGGCCACCCCGGCATGACGCTGCACCGCACCCAGGGGGATGAGGCTCTCTGCACTACCTGCCTCTACGACGCCGACGACACCTGCAACTTCCCCCAGCGCCCTAAGGCCACAACCTGCACCCTCTATCGCTCGGTCAAGCCGGCTGAAGATCTGGCGCTGCCCACCCCTGCGTTTGGTCAGCAAATAAGGTTTTGGCTGCGCAATCATCCGGGGCTAATGGCACTGGGTGGGCTACTGTTGCTGAGCCTGCTGCTGGTGCTGGTGCGCTAGGGCAGTGAAGCTGGCTCTAGGGCAAAAAAGTCAGAGAATACTTGCTTGCCGACGGTGTTGAGCCGGGTTTGCAGATCGTCGAGAAATTCATGCAGGCCCCGCTGGGTGATTTCGTCGATGGTGAGGTAGTCGAGTTCAGAGCGCAGGCGACCAAGGGCGCGATCGCTACCCGTTCGCCAGGTGCCCATTGAGGTGCCAGAGATCTGATGGAGCGATCGCTCCGCCTCGATCAGACAAAACTGAATGGAGCGGGGAAACTCCCGGTTGAGAATCAAAAATTCCGTCACCCCGCGCGGGGTAATGCGGTACTGGCACTTGCGATACATCTCGTAGGCGCTGGCCGACTTGAGCAGGGCAATCCACTGCAAGTCGTCTAGGGGCGAGCCCACGTCGGTTACCGAAGGCAGCAAAATGTAGTACTTCACATCGAGAATGCGGGCGGTTTTGTCGGCCCGCTCCAGCAGTCGCCCCAGCTGGCCAAAGTGCCAGCCCTCGGTGTGGGCCATGGTGGCATCCATCACCCCAGCAAACAGGTGACTGGCCATCTTGACTTCCGGGAAAAAGTTGTGCAGCTCTGACAGCAGCCCGCCATCGGCGGCCTCATTCACCATTAGGTAAAACGAATTTACCTGCTCCCACATTTCTGAAGAAATGATCTCCCGCACCGATCGCGCATTCTCTCTAGCCGACCTGAGGCAGGAGATGATCGAGTTGGGGTACTCGCGATCGAAAGTGAGAAATCTTAGAATATTCTCCGCCGAGGCATCTTCATAGCGGGCCTTAAACAGCGCCTGATCGCCGGTAGTTCTGACCAGAGGCTCCCACTGTTGCTCCATGCCGGGAGGGGCATCCAGCAGCAAGTTCAGATTTACGTCCACAAAGCGGGCCACGTTTTCGGCCCGCTCCACGTAGCGGTTTAGCCAGTAGATCGAATCGGCGACGCGGCTCAGCATGGGGGTGAGGGGGTAGAGAGTTGGAGGGTAGGGAGTCGGAGGGTAGGGGGTAGGTGGGGTTAGGAGTGACAAGGTTCTTTTGGGCCTTCACTCGCCTATACAGACACTCCGCCAAACTGAATGGGCAATTTGGCGTTGGGATCGATGGATTTCACGACCCAGGTGTCTTTGCTGCCGCCGCCTTGGGAGGAATTTACTACCAGAGAGCCGCGCTGGAGGGCAACTCGGGTGAGGCCGCCGGGGTTCACGTAGACATCCTGGCCGTAGAGAATGTAGGGCCGGAGATCGACATGGCAGCCCTCGAAGCTGCCGTCGATCAGAGTGGGCACCCGCGAGAGGCAGAGGGTGGGCTGGGCGATATAGCCGCGGGGGTTGGCGCGGATGCGATCGCCAAATTCTGCCCGCTCCTCTGCGGTGGCGTGGGGACCGACCAGCATGCCGTAGCCGCCGGAGGCATTGGTGGCCTTGACCACCAGCTGGTCTAAGTGGTCGAGCACGTGGGCCTGCTGGGTGGCGTCTTCGCACAGGTAGGTCGGCACGTTGGGGATCAGCTGATCTTCGTCGAGGTAGTAGCGAATCATCTGTGGCACGTAGGCATAGATCAGCTTGTCGTCGGCGACGCCGGTGCCCAAGGCGTTGGCGATCGCCACCCGCCCAGCCCGATACACCTCCATCAGCCCCGGCACTCCCAGCAGCGAGTCGGACCGAAAGGCCAGGGGATCTATAAAGTCATCATCGATGCGGCGATACACCACGTCGACCCGCTCCAGACCCTTGGTGGTGCGCATTTTGAGGTAGCCGTCTGAGACCACCAGATCGCGCCCTTCCACCAGTTCAGCGCCAATCTGCTGGGCCAAAAAGGAATGCTCAAAGTAGGCCGAGTTATACATGCCGGGGGTGAGCACCGCTACCCGAGGGTTAATCAGCGTCTCGGGCACCAGGTTCAGCAGGGTTTCCAGCAGCTGGCTAGCGTAGTCATCCACCGCTGCAATATCCATGGCCGCAAACAGGTGGGGAAAAGTATTTTTCATCACCCGCCGGTTCTCGAGCACGTAGGAGACCCCCGACGGGCAGCGCATATTGTCTTCGAGCACGTACCAGGTGCCCTCTTTGTCGCGCACCAGGTCAGTGCCGGTGATGTGGCACCAGATGTTGTTGGGCGGGTTGAGGCCCATGCAGGGTTTGAGAAACCCGGGAGCCGACTCCACTACATGGCGCGGAATCACGCCATCGTTCAAAATTTTCTGATCGTTGTAAACGTCGTGGATAAAGCAGTTGATCGCGTAGATCCGCTGCTTGAGACCCTTTTCGATCCATTCCCATTCGTGTCCCGGCACGATGCGCGGAATTACATCGAAGGGAAAGATGCGCTCGGTGCCCTGGTTGTCGCTGTAGACATTAAAGGTGACACCTAGCTTAAATAAAGCATTTTGCACCGCTTTTTGCCGCTGCTGTAGCTCTACCAACGACATGACGTTGACTCGCCGCACCAGCAGCTCGGCTTCGGGGCGAGGCTGGCCCTGGCTTAAAAACAGTTCGTCAAAAAAGTCGCCGGGGTCGTAGGCGTCAAATAGCACCAGGGGCCTCCTAAAAATCCAGGGTTGGGGGTCATCTCTACAGGGTGCCTGGGTGGCCAGTCAGCACAGCAATAGGAATGGGGCAGGGCCTTCTCTCAGGGATAGAAAGCAGCCCAGTAGCTCTAACCAATACTGGGGTAGGGGCGCGGCAAGCTGTAGCGTTCAATACGGTTTTGCGGAAACACCCTGGCAGAGCCACTCCCAGCCTGGCAATATTGGGCTAGGCAACTGGTCAAAGTAAAAGTAATCGCCAGCCGAACCCTGCATTAGGGTTCAGCTGGCGATCGCTAACCAGCTCAGATTTTCTCATGCCCGTATCGACGACGAGAAAACCTCGGATTCTCAGAGGTCTGGATTATTTCAATCCCCAAAAGTTAGACCGAAGCAACCTCAAAGGCAGGCCCCAGTCCGGCCACAATCTCTGAGGAAGAAAGCTTGCCGTCGTGGTCAAGGTCAAGGGCATCAAAGGCGGCATCGGTGCCGAGCCATTCTTCCCGAGTAATAAAGCCGTCACCGTCTAAGTCATAGGCTCTAAATAGGTCAAACTGGTCATCCCGAGCGGTAGCGGTCGTGCTATTGCTCTCGGTGAGCTGGGTCAAACGGTTAGCGAGCAAGCCCTCTAGGGTTTCGAGGGCCTTACTAAACCCTTTAATGCCTTCGTCGAGCTTTTCGGTGGCCATGCGATCGCTCTCATGCATCGACCGGAAAGTTGCTTCATCGATGGAGATTTGCTCAATATCTAGCGACGCGGCCTTGGCAGGGTCAAGCTTGCGGGGCAGGTCGGCCTGGGTCTCGTCGAGCTTGGCTAGCAGCTGGGGTGAGATGGTCAGCAGGTCACAGCCCGCCAGCTCGGTGATTTCGCCCACATTGCGAAAGCTGGCTCCCATCACCTCAGTCTTGTAGCCAAATTTCTTGTAATAGTTGTAGATCTCGGTTACCGAGAGCACGCCGGGATCTTCGGGGGCAGGGTACTCTTCGCGACCGGTGTCTTTTTTGTACCAGTCAAGGATGCGACCCACAAACGGAGAAATCAGGGTAGTGCCCGCTTCGGCACAGGCGATCGCCTGGTGAATACCAAACAGCAGGGTCAGGTTACAGTGGATGCCCTCTTTCTCCAAAATCTCAGCGGCTTTGATGCCCTCCCATGTGGAGGCAATCTTGATCAGCACTCGCTCAGGGGTAATACCCAGCTTGTCGTATTGGGCGATGATATCGCGGGCGGTGGACACCGTGGCTTCGGTGTCGTAGGAGAGCCGAGCATCGACCTCGGTAGAAACCCGGCCGGGGATAATGCCCAAAATTTTGTGACCAAAGGCGACCGCCAAGCGATTAAAGGCCAGGTTAGCCACGTCTTTATCCGACGCTCCCTCCCCGGCATCGGCCTTAGCCTTGAGCAGAGTGTCATCAACAATGGCCTGGTACTGGGGCATCTGCGCCGCCGCCGTAATCAGTGAAGGGTTGGTGGTGGCGTCGCGAGGGGTAAATTTCTCAATGGCTTGAATGTCGCCGGTGTCGGCGACAACAACGGTCATCTGCCGAAGCTGCTCTAAGAGGCTGGCCATGGGTTTCTCCTGAAATTTGGGGGCAAAAGGGGATTTCTGGTGTTATCCCCATTGTAAGCAGGGGATTCTGAGCCGGGCATTAACCCTTAGTTAAAGCTACAGGGCAGTTACAAAACATTGTGTGTCCCCTAAACGATCCCCTATTCCTAACGGTTTCTTAATGGTTCAGAGCGCGAGGTATAGGGTCTAGGGCGCCGCCTTGAACCCTATACCTTGCACCCTACACCCAAATTTTCGCTGCCGATAGAAATTAATCAAGTGCGTCAACTCGGTCAAAGCTTGGCATGATGGGAGGGATTTTATCGGCGATCGCCCCTCCTATATCCGATGCTGACTGACTTTTGGCAACAGCTCACCCTCTCTGGTTTTGCCCTAGAACAGTGGCGCGATGCCAGCCTGATCCACCGGCTGCTGGCCCCGCTGCGGCGGTGGCGGCAGGGCAGCTGGCTGCTGCGCTGGGGCGACTGGATTGGCCTGGCTATTG
Source organism: Nodosilinea sp. FACHB-131 (assembly GCF_014695395.1). Lineage (GTDB taxonomy): Bacteria > Cyanobacteriota > Cyanobacteriia > Phormidesmidales > Phormidesmidaceae > Nodosilinea. Next base: position 212,590 of record NZ_JACJOF010000007.1, on the reverse strand, counting down.
TGGTGCTGCTGTTTGCCCTGGCTCCCTACGTCTCGACCACGCTAATTGGGGTGCTGCTGCTGGAGGCGGCAGCCCTGTGGACCTTGCTCACCCTCACCGATGAAGCCGGGGCGGGCTTGTCGCCGGTTCACCTGACGGTGGCGGTCTACTGGGGAGTGATGGTGCTGGCCACGGCTTTTTCGCCGGTGCGGGGGGCAGCCGTCAGCGGGCTGATCAAGCTGACGCTCAATATCTTGCTGTTTTTGCTAATTGCGCGGGTGGCGCGGCGGCCTCAGGCCCGGGGCCTACTGATTTTGGCCTATATTCTGACCACCTTACCCGTAGCGATATACGGCCTGCGGCAATATTTTTTTGGGGCGACCGCCCTGGCTACCTGGGTAGACAGCAACTCGGCAGTGGCCGATGTGACGCGGGTGTACAGCTTTCTGGGCAACCCTAACCTGTTGGCAGGCTACCTCATTCCAGGGGTGATGTTGAGTGCTGCGGCCGTGTTTGCCTGGCCTCGTTGGGTGCCAAAGGGGCTAGCCATTTTGGCCACCCTAGTGAACACGCTATGCCTGATTTTGACCCTCAGCCGCGGCGGCTGGATTGGCTTTTTGATCGCGGGCTTTGTGCTGATGACGCTGGTGGTGCAGTACTGGAGTATTTGGTTTTCGCCTTTCTGGAAGCGTTGGGCGCTGCCGCTATTGCTGGGTGGAGCAGCGGCGGTAGTCATAGCAGGGGTAATTTCGGTTGATTCGCTGCGGGCGCGGGTGTTGAGTATCTTTGTCGGTCGAGCCGACAGCAGCAATAACTTCCGGATGAATGTATGGGCTGCCGTCATCGACATGATTTACGCCCGCCCTATTTTGGGCATCGGCCCCGGCAATGACGCCTTTAATGCAATCTATCCCCTCTTTCAGCGGCCTCGCTACACCGCTTTGAGTGCCTACTCAGTCTTTTTAGAGGTGCTGGTCGAGGGGGGCATCATTGGGTTGACGGCGTTTCTATGGCTGCTGCTGCTGATTTTCCATCAGGGCTGGGTGCAGCTTCAGCGACTGAGGGCCACGCAGGATCAGCAGGGCTACTGGCTGATGGGGGCGATCGCCTCGATCACCGGCATCCTCGGCCAGGGCATCGCCGACACAGTAATGTATCGGCCTCAAATCAGTACGCTGTGGTGGATGGCGATCGCCCTAGTAGCCAGCTACTATCCAGCGCAGCAGGTGTGGAGCGGTCGCTCCTTCAAGGTGCGCCAGGAATAGCCAGTTAACTGGAACAGCTAACCGGCCTAGGTCTATAGACCTAGCGATCTATAACCAAAGATAGATTCGTCTCTTGGTCCGCCGGAGTACGTTAGTAGCTGTCTTCCATGCCTTCAGTGCCATCCCAAGTGGGATAGGGCAGAAGTTTGACTTTGCCTTTTTGAGGCAGCTCTTGACCAACGGATAGAGTTCCCCCGTTGAGCGCCAAGTGAGCCTTTAAGCGCTTCTTAGCCTCTGCCATGGACTCTACCCGCAGATTGAGGATGTAGAGGTAGGGAGATGGGCTTTGATCTAGGTCAGTGGCACTTTCCCAAATGCGCAACCGGATGCCGTCGGCATCGGGGACGATCTTGTAGAACAGCAAATGATCGACGGCTGGGGCGTAGCGGCTGAGGTTAGTGGAAAGCGGAGTTTGCATGTCCCAAAGACCAGAATCAAACGACCAGAAGAACGATTAGCCGGCAGCAGCACCTTCACCTTCCTTGAGAGTACCCATAGCTAGGGTCACAATCTAAGGGGTCTTTATGAATTCCTTACAATCACTTCGTAGGATTCCCGGAACAATTGCATCCGGATAAACATTACAAACTGTAAGGAGTCAGCCTTGAGTTTGGCTTAGGCTCTGATAAGACTACCCTAACGCTTATATCGCAAAGCGTTGGGGATCATTGCTTTTAAGTATCGAACAAGTTGCGGCGGCCGTCGACCTTTTTGCTCTGATCTGCGTAAAAATGCCTAAGACTTTATGTTTCCTAAAGATTAGGCGAAGCGGCTCTGCGCTCCATCTCGCCACGCAGAGCCTTGATGGTGTCAACTAAGCCAGCCTCAAACAGGTTATAGAACATTGACTTAAAAGGACCGACATCCGCTTCGGCTCGCACCTGTTGCGAGAGTAACCGCACCGGCTCAGTGCCCGGCGCTAGGGTGGCGGTATCGATGCGCCAGTGCCCGTACATGTACTCCAAGTTGCCCTTGAGCAGTCGGAAGCTGATCTGCTGACCGTCTAGCTCCAAATTTTCGGTCAGCACCGTTGATTCCATAGTGGAGAGCAAAATGCGGCGGCGATCGAGCTGCTCGACCACGGTGCGATCGCCGTCAGTTTCAACTACGCGGCTTTTCACCACCGTTGGCAAAAATTGGTAGAAGTTATCGTAGTCGGTCAGCACGTTCCAAGCCATGGCGTGGGACACGGGGGTCGCCGCCATGATTCCGTACTGGCCCTTGCCGCCCTTCACCAACACATCGCGTTTGGCTAGCGTCGCCCAATCAGCCGGGGTCAGTTTGCCTAGGTAGGCTTCAGCGGGCTGAACTTGACGAGATAAACGCGACATAATATCCAGAGTGCCAAAACTCAATTACTGTAGCGCTAAGCCGCCGCTGCGGCACAGCCCCAATCCGTTGTTTCTATAGCTTACTGCCATTCGCCAATGCCTAGTTTTGCAGCGGTTTTAGCGGCCTACCAAGACTTGCCCGCCCGGGTACACAGCTTGATGCTGAGCACCGTCAACAGCGCTGGGCTGCCCCACGCCAGCTACGCGCCCTATGTGATGGACGCAGACTACCAAATCTATATCTTCACCAGTGGCCTGTCGGCCCACACAGCGAACCTGCAAACCAGTGGTTTAGCGAGCATTCTGCTGATCGAAGATGAGGCAGTTGCCCCTCAGGCGTTTGCCCGGCAGCGCATTGCCTACGACTGCCAGGCCAGCTTGCTGCCCCGAGGTACCGCCACGTGGGACGCGGTGGCCGATCGCTTTGAGCAGCGCTTTGGAGACATTATCCCCATGCTGCGGTCGCTCGATGACTTTCAAATTTTTTGCCTCAGCCCCCAGGCGGGGCGGTTTGTGATGGGGTTTGGGGCTGCCTACGCCGTTGACCCTGAGAATTTGAGCCAGCTAATCGGCCCACCCCAAACCGGCCCCGATAACGCCCTGGCTTAAGCGTTTTGCCTAGCCATTCACTAGAATGCCGATGCCCAGTAGGGCCACCACTGCCCCCACCACTGCCCGTAGGCTGACGCGATCGCCCAGGGCCGCCGCCAGGGGCAGCACAAACAGCGGGCTGGTAGAGGTTAGCGCCTGGGCGACACCAGTAGCGGCATATTTCAGCGCCATCTGCTGCAGGTAAATCGCCAGGTAGGTGCCGAAGCCCGCCGCCAGCGCTACCCCGGCTAGCAATTTGGGCGATCGCAGGGGCCTGAGCTGCCCCACTACTGGCCCCTGCGATCGCAAAATTCCCACAATGATAACGAAGCCACCCCCCAGCCGCAGTAGTGAGCTCCACATGGGGGCAACCTCAGTACCGGCCAGCACGGCCCGCGACATCACCGCCCCGGTGGCTTGCCCCAGAGCCGCCAGCACCCCATACAGCACGCCTTGGTAATCGGCTCGGACAGAGGCTGCCCCCGGCACGCGCTCAGCAATGACCCAAACCACTCCGGTCAGGGTGAGGCCCATGCCCAGCCAGGCGCGACCGCTAAGGGTTTCCTGCAAAAACACCAGGGCCAGCAGGGCGGCCAGGGGCGGAGCCAAGGTTTCGAGCAGCAGCGCCCGCCGAGGACCGAGGTGGTTGATGGCGGCAAAGTAAGCCGTATCGCCCAAGCCAATGCCAATCACGCCACTGAGGGCCAGAATGCTTACAGCTTGACGATCCAGGCCTGCCGCACTCTGGCCAATCAGCACCAGGGTGAGGGAGAGCAGCACCAGGGCGATCGCCCCCTTGGCCAAGTTGAGCACCAGCGGCGACAGCGCCTTGCCTAGCTGCCCAAACACCACCGTGGCAACCGCCCACAGAAAGGCCGCCGTTAGGGCCGCTAGTTCACCTCGCATAACTAGGTAAGACCTGCTTTACAACGTTTAAATTTTGCGTAATGTCACCATAGCGGAATGCAACAGAATCTTTACACTTCTGCCCCAGGAATGTGCTGATCGAGGGGGCGATCGCCGTAGAGAGAACCAAGACAGTCTGACCAATCCTAGGAAAATCTGAGTTATGCGTGTCTGGGCTCTAGCATCATGCAGCGGGCTACTGGCTTTGGCGGCCTGTAGTGCCGAACAATCCAGCTCTCCTAACCCGAGCACGGCTCCCCCCGATGGGGACGCCGCCGAAATCAAGGCTCAACCAGGGCTCACAGCCACAGCTTCTAGCCCCATGGCCCGCCCCGAAGTGCGCCCTCGTCAGGTCATTCAAGGCAGCTATCGTCTTAACCCGGCTGTGGGCGCGGCTTCTACCACAGCTAGGAACAATGGCGACATCCCTCAGGCGGCAGCCCTGCGCGATCGGCTACAGCGCCTGCGGGGCCAGCAGGGTGCTCGCCTATCGTCGTCAACCCCGCTGGCGACCGCTCCCCAACCGGCAGCCTTAGCCCGTCCCAATCTCTCTCAGCCAACAGCAGCTGCGGAAAATCCAGCCTTTAACGTTACCCAGGGCAACACCTTTAACACACAGGGGATCACCCCTCTGCCCGCACCCTCTCGGCCTACACCCATTGCCCCCGAGGCAAACCCTTCCCCCGTCAATACTCCTAGTTTCAGCAGCGCCGCTTTGGCCCCAGCACAGTCGGCCAGCGTAGCCCGCACCTATCCCATTGCCCCACTCGGGCACCAGGGCTATAGCGCCCGACCCCAACAGCAGGCTCCCGTGTTGACCGTAGCCCAGGCCGAAGCAGAGACCTCTAGCGCTACCACTAGGCTTCACGGAGGAACTGTGGCATCCCGGCCAGCAGACCCTATCCCTGGAGCAACCACAACTCCTCAGGTTGCTGTCCGTCAGAATGCCGTACCTTCTGAGCCTAGCAGCCCGCCTAATGCCGCTGCTATCAGCAACCCGGCACCCGTCAATGCTCTGCGAACAGCATCCCCAGCCCAGACCGCCCAGTCTGTTGCCCATCAATCCAGCGGCAACGTAGCCCTGACCCCTACCCCAGGCCCAGTTAGCCAGACAGGCACCGCCGACCACCAGAGCCAGGTGGCGTCAGCGGCGGTCAACCCTGGCCCAGCCGGTCAGTCGCCCGTGCTGTGGGAGTCGGTCCGCTCAGGGGCGGCAACTGGCACAGCGGTTCCCTCCGGAGCCCTTCCCGAGAGCCTACCCCTCAACGCGGCCCCCCCTCAGCCTCAGCTCGTTTCTCCTCAACCGACCCCATCGGCAGCTGAGGTCAGCTCTACCCCAAGGGTCACGCTGGCGGAAGAAGCGGCGATCGCGCCCTCACAGGCTGACCCGGCAGACATTCTCCCCAACCCAACCGCTCAGCTTGAAGCCACTGCCTTGAGGGACGGTGCAGCGCCAGTCCTACATCACCAAAGCCAGGTTGATCCCGAAACAGTTCACCTGATTCCGACAGCCAATACTCCCGCCAAGGGATTGCCGATCGCCTACTGCCTATCGCCTAGTGGTCAGTTCTTGCCCACTGCGGCTGAAGCTCAGGGCTCGCTAGCATCACTGCCAAAGTTCAGCCCCTCTAGCCCGAATGACCCCAGCCTTGATCTAGGCACTCTAAGCAAAGACGATGCCGCTGAACTCTGCATGGGCCGGCCCGCTTCCACCCCGGAGCTAGCTACCACCGCTCCTGCCGCCCAAGACTAAAGCCCTAGACTAAAGCCGGCTTGCTAAGCGCCAACTCAAGGTTATTTAGCAGCATCCCGCCTAGCCGGGCTATGGTGAATTGGGTGCGCTACAGCGGGGATCGCCAGACATCATGAAACTTCATTGCGCCATCCAGGGCAAGGGCTTTCCTATTCTTTGCCTGCATGGGCACCCGGGATCGGCCAAAACCATGGGAGTGTTTATAGAACGGTTGAGCGATCGCTACCAGACCATAGCCCCTGACCTGCGGGGCTACGGCGCTAGCCAAACGCGATCGCCCTTCGACCTCGACGACAGCCTCACAGATCTAGTAGAGCTGCTCGATGCCCAGGGCATTGATCGCTGCCTGGTGCTGGGCTGGTCGCTGGGAGGCATTTTGGCGATGGAGTTGGCACTGCGCTACCCTCAACGGGTGGCGGGGCTGATTCTCATTGCCACGGCCGCCCGCCCCGTGGGTGCCCACCCACCCACCACCTGGCTGGAGCTGGTCAACACCGGTCTGGGATCAATCCTGAATGTGATCGCTCCTGGCAATGGGCTGGTGCGCTATGGGCTGGGGCCGCGATCGCTCTACCGATACCTGCTGCGGCAGCATACCCCCCACGCTTACCACCGTCTGGCAAAGGAAGGCTTTTGGGCTTACTTAAGCACTTCGCCCCTGGCGAACCGTGCCCTCAACCGCGCCCTAGGCCGCCGCTATAACCGTCTACCCGATCTAGGGGCGATCGCCGTGCCCTGCCTAGTGCTCTGTGGAGCAGACGACTGCCACATCACTGCCCAGGCCAGCCTCGAAACCGCTGACCATCTGCCTAGGGCAGAAAGCCACTGCTACCCCAACACGGCCCACCTGCTGCCCTGGGAAATTCCAGATCAATTGCTAGCCGATATTGACATCTGGTTAGAACGGCACGAAGCTGAGCTAACGCTGCGAAACACTGACAGCCAATCGAGATAAGCCCGCTCAAATGCCATAGCTGTCTAGAGCTTAAGCACAACAGGCTTAGAAAATGAGTATGCGTTCTGCCCTATAACGTTTTTGGAGGAAAACTCTAAGCGACTGATTCATAGCGTTAGCCACTGCGTTTTGCACACGAGTCATTACCACTGGCAAGAACTGGGGCGGCGTATTGACCTATAGCAATGACTCAAGGGGTTAGGCAGAATGTCCTCACCGATTTGGCGATGACTACAGTTTCCTAGGGCTGACCGCTAAGGGCAGGGGTCGAAAATTCTTCTACGGGAGTATCCCACTCCTCGGTGATCGTGAGCTGCTTGGGGCGGCTGCACAGCAAAACTACCAGTTGAATGTTTTGCGCCCCTTCCTGCTCCAAGTCTTCGACGTAGCCGCCCTTGGCACTGTGGGCCTCAGACTCGCTATCAAAGGGGCCAAAGTAGTAGGTGCAAGCGGGCTGACTGGTCTTAATTTCGACCCACCAGGCTTTGCTCGGGCCTAAAATGCTACTAAAAATGCGACCTAAAAGGTTGTTCATAGCTTCTGCCTATCTGCCTAGTTTCAAATGTCTCTCAAGGGATAGCTACGGCTCTAGACCATTCTTAGGCAACGCCGCACCATTTTTGGTTATACTGCCTTGCTTTTGATTTTGCAAAGAGGATATTTGCTCCTGGGCCACCCATTGATGACGATAGATCTCATAGAGAGCCATGCCTGTAGCCACCGATGCATTTAAGCTAGGAACCATTCCTCGTAATGGAATTGATACCAGCGTGTCACAGCTCTGCTGCACAGTGAGGCTGAGACCGCTGCCCTCAGACCCGACCACAATTACCGTTGGGCGGTCAAAAGTGGTGCGGTGCGCCGGCTGACTCGCTTCTGAGGACAGCCCATAGATCCAAAATCCCTTTTCCTTGAGGGCATCGAGGGCGCGCTTTAGGTTAATGACCCGCGCCACGGGCAGACTTTCGAGAGCGCCAGCAGCCACTTTAGCCACGGTTGATGTTACCCCTACCGCTCGCCGCTGGGGGATCACGATCCCTTGAGCCCCCAGAGCTTCGGCAGTGCGAATAATCGCTCCTAAATTGTGGGGATCGGTAATGCTGTCGGCGGCAATAATCACCGGCACCTTAGCCGCTCCTAGGGCGGTTTCGATCATCTCGTCGAGATCGTGGTAGGTGTGAGCAGCGGCCTGGGCAGCGATCCCCTGATGGTTAGCGCCGCCGGTGATCTGGTTGAGCCGTATCGTGTCTACTTCATCAATCACTGCGCCGTTGGCCTTGGCCTCATCGATCAGCGGTAAAAACCGGGGATCGTAGCGGATGCGATCGTTAACCCACACGCGATTTAGGGGCCGTTGAGTTTGGAGAGCGGCTTCCACAGCGTGACGACCGTAGATCAAATCGGTTTCGTCCTGCACATCGTCGCCATCCCCCGCCCCCTGGCTGCCAACTCCAAACGAGCGTGGAGCAGCGGCAGCACGGTCAACGCCCTTATAGCGAGACTTACCTTCGTCATAGCGGGGCTTGCCGCCTTCATAACGAGGCTTATCGCTGCCATAGCGAGGTTTGTCGCCCTCGTAACGAGGCTTGTCGCCCCTATAGCGAGGTTTATCGTCTTTGAAGCGAGGCTTGCCACTGTCATAGCGGGGCTTGTCATCCCCTTGCCGGGGCTTCCCACCTTCGTAGCGAGGCTTGTCGTCCTTAAAGCGGGGTTTACCGCTGTCATAACGAGGTTTGTCGTCTTTGAAGCGGGGCTTGTCGCCAGCATAGCGGGGTTTCTCATCCCCATAACGGGGCTTGTCGCCCCCTTGCCGGGGCTTCCCACCTTCGTAGCGAGGCTTGTCGTCTTTGAAGCGGGGTTTATCGCTGTCATAGCGGGGCTTTTCGTCGCCGTAGCGGGGTTTGCCCTCACCGTAGCGAGGTTTGTCATCCTTAGAACGGGGCTTGCCGCTGTCATAGCGAGGTTTATCGCTGTCATAACGGGGCTTACCCTCGCCACCTTGGCGGGGTCTGCCACCTCGGTAACCCTCAGCATTTTGGCGAGGCTCCGACCCAGAAGAACGATTGGGGTTGCGGAAAGGCTTTTGGGACGACATGGCCACACCTGGTAGGAGTTAGAAACCAAAAAATTAAGCAGAAAGCCTAGGCTAGCACGGCGTACGACTACCTTATCATCCCTAATTTTTGCAGGCTGACTGCCTAGGTACTGATCTGAACGGGCAAGCTCAGGAGGGACAAAAGCCCTAGGCCCTCAGACCGTTATTGACCAAGAGCTTAGCTACTTTCTTACTAGCCTAGGTGCAGCCAGAATTGCTTTAGCCAAGTCCCCAGGGGTTGATTGCAGCTTTGTCTAAGCGGCTTGGGGATCGATCTAAAAAGAAGCTTAAATTCTTGGCATTCAGTGCCAGAGTAACCAACATCCCCGGAATAATCCTTCACAATGGAAAATGACACCCATACCGGAGTGATGCCTATGCCTCACACATTTAACGGTACGAAGCTCGATTGTCCGGTTCATCTGGTGTTGTCATATATTGGCGGCAAGTGGGCCATTCTCATCCTGCAAGAGCTGTTTCAAGGCAGCCGCCGCACTAACGAGTTTTTGTCGGCCCTGCCTGGCATTAGTACCAAAACCCTTACGGCTCGGCTGCGGGAGCTAGAAAGCTACGGCTTGGTCAAGCGAACGGTGTTTCCTGAGGTTCCCCCACGGGTCGAGTACTCATTGACCCCCAAAGGGCGGGAAGTGCAGCCCATTATGGCAGCCCTTAACCAGGTGGGTGAGCACTGGCTAGTGCATAGCCCCAGCGATTCGCGCAGCGATCGCCCTGGAAAGCGCCCAACTACCCTCTATGGTTCCAGAGGTCGTTAGTCATTGCTCCAGGTTTCGTGGGGGATCAGATCGCCGATGCGATCGCGCAGACCGTAGTCGTGATTTTCCAGTTCAGCCTCAATAAACGGCCACTCTCGGGCGGCAATGTAGCCACACAGTGCACAAATGGGCTGACAACGATCTAGTGTGCCGCACTCTACGAGCTGCTTAGCCTCATCGCGAATGTCGTCTAAGGTGTAATGCCGAGTCAGGGTCGAATTAGATGCTGTAGTGGTCATGGAATAGCCCTCCAATGGTTGGATGGCAATAAGGATATCTACTTACCATCCCAACTACATAGTGCAACCCCAACAAAAGGGAGCGAAGCAGTTAATAAGCATCCTTAACCTTTGTTCATATGGCGCAACATTGTAGCCTGGTATACCGTTGAAGCCTGTTCAAAAGCGGCTCTGGCTGGATGAGTACTCAAGCGATAACGATGCTATTGCATGTAGAACACTCATCCTGGCCACTGGTCTAGGTTGGCATTAGCCTACCCTCAAAGACATTCCTTAGGTGAGGCCTAGCGCGGTCTGGCAAACACTTGAGCCCAGTAGGGGCGATTTGCCCCCGTGGCATAGCCTACCCCTAGCTCAGTAAAGGCAGGATTGAGAATGTTCTGGCGGTGGCCCGGGCTACTCATCCACGCAGCCATGACGGCGGCGGCGGTAGGTTGCCCCATAGCGACGTTCTCGCCGATGGTTGACCAGTTGTACTGAGTGGCGTCAATGCGCGATCGCATGGTTGAGCCGTCAGATCCGGTGTGGCTCATGCGGCGGCTGGTGGCCATATCTTGAGCGTGGCGCTGGGCGGCGGTGGTGAGCTTGTCGTTGAGCACCAGGGGCGGCGCATTGACCCGCTGGCGTTCGACGTTGACCAGGCGCAAAATCTCCTGGGCGATCGTCACATCGGCCTGGGCTACTGTGACCGGCGGGCGTTGGGCGATCGCCGCTGGCCCTATTGCCACCGGCAGCAATCCTGCCCCTACCGCCGCCAGTAGGGCAATGCTCGTCGAGCTAGTGCCTAAAACCTGTTTCCATCGGTGCATGGGTATCTCCTGAGGTGAATGCTTAACGGCGATAGACGACCCTGCCATCCCTTTGACGGCAGCGCAGAATTCGCGGTTCCATTCGATTCACCTAAGATGCCCAGGTCTAATGCCACAGGCCAATTAGAATCTCAGCAGCGATCGCAGATCTAACGGGGATTCTGAGCCATCAGCCGCTGTACGTCTTCGGCGTGGTATGAGCTGCGCGTCAACGGCGACGATACCACTTGCAAAAACCCCTTAGCCTCACCCACCTGTCGCCAAGCGTCAAACTGGGCCGGGGTGACAAACTCTGCCACGGGCAGGTGCTTTGGCCCCGGTGAGAGATACTGCCCCAGGGTCAAAATGTCGCAGTCTACAGCCCGCAGGTCATCCATCACCTGCTGCACCTCGGCGTCGGTTTCACCCAGACCCGCCATTAACCCCGATTTGGTGTAGACCCAGGGGGCTAGTTCGCGGCTGCGGCGCAGCAGTTCGAGCGATCGCCCATAGTCCCCCTGGGGCCGCACTCGCCGATAGAGTCGAGGCACCGTCTCAGTGTTGTGGTTTAGCACATGGGGCCGAGACGCCAGGATCGTCTCCAGCGCTTGCCAGTTGCCGCACAGGTCAGGGATCAGCACCTCAATAGTGGTGTCTGGGGTCGTGTGCTTGACCGCCTCAATGCAGGCCACAAACTGGCTGGCTCCACCATCGGCCAGATCGTCGCGGTTGACCGAGGTGATGACCACATGGTTGAGTTTCATGCGCCGCACTGATTCAGCCAGGCGCAGGGGCTCGGTGGGGTCAAGCGCCTGGGGCTTTTTCTCAAAATCTATGTCGCAGTAGGGACAGGCGCGAGTGCAGGCCGGTCCCATAATCAGAAATGTGGCCGTACCGGCCTTAAAACACTCGCCGATGTTGGGGCACGAAGCCTCTTCACAGACGGTGTTGAGACCGAGGTCTTGCAAAATTGCCTTGACCTCGCCCACCCGTTCCCACTGAGGCGCTTTAACCCGTAGCCACTCTGGTTTTACCGCCACCGTCTCCAACCCCGACCTTGTGTTTGCGCTTTCATCATATCAACCCTCAGCATCACTTGTCGGGACTGCACTCTGCCCCTAGGTGATGGCGTTATGCTGGAAAAGAGTACCGGGAGACTACACCAACCCGATGGATGCGCCCTCTCCCCTAAATCACTGTCTCATGGTGCTGTGCTACGGCGCAGCAGGGTTGCTGGCTGCTGGGGCCTGGCAAGACCAGGTTAGCTCTCGCTGGCAGTTTGAAGAACCCTTCGCCAGCACCCGCTTAGTGCGACTCACCACGGTCATTACCCAGGCCCCAGACACCCTCATGACCGCTAACACTCGCGTGGTCATCAGCCTCAGTCGGCGACGGCTCACCCTTTATCAAAACGACGAAGTGCGGGGCGAGTTTTTGGTAGCCATTGGCCAAGACGACTGGGAAACCCCAGCGGGTGAATTTGCGATCCGCGACATGCGCACCAACCCGGTGTGGCAACACCCGATTACCAAAGAAGCCATTGGTCCTGGGCCTAGCAATCCCCTCGGTTCCCGATGGATTGGCTTCTTGGTGGAGGGGCAGTATCACATCGGCATCCACGGCACGAACCAGGAAACCCTAATCGGCGAGGCCGTTTCCCACGGCTGCGTGCGCATGCTCGAAGCCGACATCAACACCTTGTATAGCCATGTCAAAGTGGGCACTCCCATTAAAGTAGTGCCTTAGTTGAGTCACGCTAGAACCTATACAGCTACCGTCAGTTCTTTGCCGAGGGCAGTGGGGTCAAAATGATGCCAGGGCTTGCCGTCTAGGGCCATCTGCTCAATCAGGCTGGCTAAGCGCAGCGCCTTGAGGGCCTGCTCGCCACCGACCGAGGGCTTTTCGCCGCCGCGCACGCAGTTCACAAAGTGCTCCAGCTCGGCGTGGAGAGGTTCAATATTGCTGGTGTAGACCTTTTCAATCAGGCCATCCTGGCGGTAGAGCACCTGCCCGTAGTCGGTGGAGCAGTCGGCGGTAGTTTGCCGGTGAATCAAAATCTCGTTGTTGAGAAAGTCGGCGTCGGTAAGGGAGTTTTTGCAGTGGGCTGTAATGCTGCGAATCTTGCGGTGGGTCACTTTGCTGGAGGTCAGCGTGGCCACAATGCCGTTGCTAAAGCCCAGGGTGGCGGTGACGTAGTCGAGGTAACCCGAATTAGAGGCGCGACTGCCGCTGGCGGTTAGGGTAGAAACCGTAGAGCCTGCCAACTCCAGCAGCAGGTCGATGTCGTGGATCATGAGATCAAGCACGACCGACACATCGTTGGCCCGCTGGGAATAAGGGCTCATCCGGCGGGCCTCTAGGGCCAGCAGTTCTTCGGTTTTGAGTACCTTATGGAGCTCTTGGAAGGCGGGATTAAATCGCTCGATGTGCCCCACTTGCAAAATGCAGTTAGCGGCGGCGGCCGCGTTCACCAGCGATTCTGCCTCAGCAATGCTGGCGGCAATGGGTTTTTCGATCAAGACATGGACCCCGGCCTGCAAACAGGCCATACCCACGGTGTGATGCAGTCGGGTGGGTACGGCCACGCATACGGCATCGACGTGCTTGAGCAGCTCTTGGTAGTCTTCAAAAAACCGCACTCTATACTTGCCAGCGGTGTCAAGGCCTCGCTCTACGTTGACATCAGACACACCCACCAATTCGACATCTTTGAAGCGGCTCAGCACGCGGGTGTGGTGCTGGCCCATATTACCTACACCAATAACGCCAACGCGGATGGGATCGGGCAAATTTCGCGATAGGTGCATGTTCAAGGCAGATGACAATATGGGGTTTTGCACGCCTGTCCTTCCTCTAGGAGACAAAGATACGCCGACAGTTGATCTAGTGCGAACGTCAGAGCGAGTGGAGAACTGAGACGGCCAGGTAAAATTACTCAGATACTATCACAATGCTTCACACTGTAAAGAATAGCGACATTCTTTGATGGAGAACCACGGATTTATAGCGCGATCGCGGTCTAGCAGACCGTTTCTTGATTTTCTCGCCGTTCCATTCACCATACCGAGACTGAGCCAGGGTGCTCAGTAAGCTGTGGCAGTTCTTAAGCTGTCTAGGTGAGGTTAGCTGAGGAGAAAGCCATCGGAGTCGGTGGCAGCCGTTGCTGAAGCATTAGGCCCGCGTCCAGACGGAGGGGGCAGATCGAGCGATCGCACCAAAATATCGCCGAGGCGGGGGCCATCGGTCGACAAAACCACCCATTCGCGATCGGCAAACACCAGGCGATCGCCCGCATGGGGAATTTTTTGCATCTGATAGATCAAGAACCCTCCCAGGGTTTGGTAGTCGTCTGAGTAGGGTAGCGTGAGGTTAAGCAGCGTATTGACCTCCTCAAGATCGGTATGGGCTTTAACACGGTACGACTGGTCTTCGAGCAGCTGCACGGGCTGCTCAGTATCACTGTCGGGCTCGTGGATTTCGCCAATAATTTCAGTGGTCAAATCACGCAGGGTGAGCAGGCCAGCGGTGCCACCAAATTCATCGACCACCACGACCAGCTCCTCGCCGGTGCGCTGCATCGTGGCCAGCAACTCATGCAGGGACGTGTACTCGGGCACAAAGCGGGCGGGCTTGACCCAGGGCCGGATGAGGGTGTCAGCGTTGATTTGCTGGTGAGCCAGAGGCTGCAAAAACTGCTTCAGCTCGACCATGCCCTGGATGTCGTCTAGGGAGTCACCCATCACTGGGTAGCGAGAATGCTCGGTGTCAGCTACCACCTCGATCAGCTCACCAAAGGTCGCCGCTAGAGGAATGGCATTGATCTGGGTGCGGGGCACCATGATTTCCCCAGCCGTGACGTCGCGGAACTCAAACACGTTGTTAAGGATCACGCGCTCTTCGGCTTCTAAACCTGGGGTTTCGGCCGTGGTGCGAATAATTAGCTGAAGCTCTTCGGGAGTGAGGCGGCTGTAGGTTACCTGGTCGCTGTACTGAATATTGACCAGCCGCAGCAGCAGCCGGGTCGACTGGTTCAAGATCCAGATGAAGGGGTTGAACAACCGCGCAATGGTCAGGCTGGGAGGGCCTAAAAACCGGGCTACTTGCTCGGGATAGAGCATCGCTACCGACTTGGGGCAGAGCTCTCCCAGCACGATTTGCAGATAGGCAACCAGGAAAAAGGCCACCGGGATCGCCAGCGCGTGGGCCAGAGCCTCACTCTGGTCAGCGCTCAGGGGAGTTTGAGTAATCCAAAAGGCCAGGGTGACAGCCATCGTGCTTTCGCCCACCCACCCTAGGGCCAGACTTGATAGGGTAATACCCAGCTGAGTCGTCGACAGCAGGCGATCGAGGCTGCGCTGGAGTTGCTGCACCGTCTTCGCTTGCACATCCCCCTGGGAGACCAGCTGGCTGATGCGCGATCGCCGTACCGACACCATCGAGAACTCTGCCGCCACAAAAAAGGCGTTGATGCTAATTAGCAGCAACACCGCCAGCAGTCGAGACGCGATCGCAGCAGCAGGCAGCTGCTCAGGGATAAAGACGGTTGATAAATGAGGTAAAACGCCCATGCTCCAGCGCCTAAACGCTACTGGCCACCGCCATTAACGCGAGCCTTTACCTGCTCCAAAACCTCAGCCTCGTTGATTAAAACCACATTTCCGTGGCTTGCTGCACCCGCCTCGCGGGCTACAGGAGAACCACTAGTCGGTCGAGTTTCTGGCTGACGCACACCGGTTAGCGCCTGTCGCCCTAAGGTAAACCCCCAAGACGCGCTCACCACCCCAGAGCCAAGCATCAGCGAGAGCAAGATCAACGTAAACGCTACGGCAGGGTTCATGGCAGGGGCAGGGTAAAACCTTAAAACAAAAATACTTTACAAAGCTAGTCTGAACCAGACTTAGACGCACCTTAATTATAGGGTTTGAGCCTCAAACAAAATTTTAAGATCTGATTTTGGGCTCAAGCCCTACAATAGGACATGTTTTACCATCGGGTAAGGTCATAAATCCCAGGGTTGGCCGAGCGGATTAGGCAGCGAACTCATAATTCGCGTTAGGCAGGTTCAACTCCTGCACCCTGGATTAGCACTCGTTATCGAAGTACCTTTCGGAGGCAGTTAGACGCTGAACCTGCCTAGCGGGAAACGCCCGCTCAGCGATTAAAAATCCTCAAAAATAAACTCAGACCCAACGTAGGGCACGGTGCTGCTGGGCTGGGTGAGCAGAGTTGTCGTGTAAGGGCTCGCCAAGTCGGGCACTCGAATGGTGGGATCGGAGGTGTTTTGCAACAGCAAAATGTCTCTTACCGCCGCCGCCGTGGCATTCCCATCCCAGTCGAGGGATCGATCGGGAAAGTCAAGGCCAAATAGCCGTTTGGCCTGACGGGTGATGCCTCGATTTCTAAAGAAATCGCCTGAGTAGGTTGTGGTCAGCTCGTCCATCGCCTCGGGAATGGTTTGGGGGGTCTCCTGGCTCTGCCCTGCCGGAGCCACAACAACGGCAGCGGCTAGCAGCGCCAGCGTCAGCCCAGAAATATGATTTAATTGAATGCCCATGGCCAAGCCTCCTCAACTCGTTGGATTGGTGCGATTCTGGTGGTGCTCAAACCCCAAGCCTCGCACTATCTAGAGCCCCAAGGCCCTCCGATCACGCGAAACTCAGCCGCACCGATCACCCAGTGCATGTCCTTTATAGCGCGATCGCAAAAAACCGGAGCATTTTTAAAGGAATTACTCACCCATGGATCAGCTTTTGATTGATGTGCCCATCGCCACCCTCCTCAGCCTCAAGACCGATGAGCTGCGATCGCCCCTGCTCGACCTATTTTGCCGCGGTGCCTACCAAGAGGGTGACTTCGTGCTCAGCTCAGGCCAGCGCAGCACCTATTACATCAACGGCAAGCTGGTGACGCTGCACCCCCAAGGGGCACTGATGGTCGGCCGCCTCCTGCTCGACCTCGTACCGCCAGAAACCGTAGCGGTGGCCGGGCTCACCCTAGGCGCTGATCCCTTGGTCACGGCGGTGAGTCTGGTGAGTGTCTATGGCAATGGCCACCCAGCCCCCTCGGGCCAACCCACCCTCTTCCCGCTGATCATTCGCAAAGAGGCCAAGGGACACGGCACCCGCGCCTACATTGAGGGGCTTGAGCTACCTTTGGGCAGCCCTGTCACCGTGCTTGAAGACGTCGTTACCACCGGCCAATCAGCCCTTAAAGCCGTCGATCGCCTCCAGGCAGCTGGGTATCGAGTTAATCAAATTCTTGCCCTAGTCGATCGCCAGCAGGGCGGGGCTGAACTTTATCAAAGTCACGGTCTACCCTTCAAGGCTCTGTTCACCATCCAGGATATCCAGACCCACTGGGCCACCCTTAACCCTGCCTGATGACAGCGTCCCGTCCCGACATTGGTTTTATACCCACCCCCGTCGATGCCACGGTGGCCATGCTCAAGCTAGCCGACTTGAGCCCCAGCGATGTGGTCTACGACTTGGGCTGTGGCGATGGGCGGCTGCTAATTCGGGCGGCTGCAGACTACGGCGTTCGGGGGGTTGGCATCGATGTGGATGCGGCGTTGCTGCAACAGGCTCAGGCCAGGGCTGAGCAAGAGGGAGTAGGCGATCGCCTCACCTTCCAGCAGGAAAACCTGTTTGCAACCGATCTCCGCAACGCCACGGTGGTCTTCATCTATCTACTGCCTCACCTCAACCTGCGCCTGCGGCCTCGGCTCCAGGCCCAGCTGCGACCTGGCAGCCGCATCGTCACCCACATGTTTGATATGGGCGACTGGGCACCCCACCGCACCCTGCACTTACAACCCTCCGAAGAAGATTCGGTGCTTTATCTGTGGCGCATTCCCGATAAAAAAGCCCCCGAATAATCGAGGGCTCCGAAGCCTTGGCGAGCCTTATTCAGTTGGCTCCGTGCCTAGGCCGTCACTGGCTTGCGGCATACCCAGTACTTGCTCATAAAGTGCACCTGGTTGCTGACCGATTCAAACCCTGCGTCAGTCAGGCGCAGATTGAGGTCATCGGTGGTGTAGTGCCGATAGTAAGGCTCATGGAACATGGCCGGGAAATTCTCCATTGCCGCCTCAAACTCAGGGGAGTCAAGCCGCTGAATCGAGTCACACAGCACCACAGTGCCGCCGGGTTTCACCACCCGATAAATCTCGTTGATTACATTCTGCCGCGCCACTGCCGGCAATTCATGGAACAAGAAGACGCTCACGACGCCATCAAAGTAGTTATCCACAAACGGCAGGTTTTCACCATTGGCCTGCACAAGCTGCGGCAATACTCCTGGCTTAGTCAACAGATTTTCGTTGGCCTTACGCAGGTAGGCGGGCGACAGGTCAACCCCATAGAGCGACGTTTTGGGCAGAGCATCGCGAATCATGCCGAGGGTGCGACCCGTGCCACAGGCCACATCCAAAACCTTAGCCCCGTTCTCAACGCCAGCCGCCGCTAGGCCCTGCTTCAGAGGAGCGAGAATGCGACGGCGCATGGGATCAGCGGTGCCGTTGAAGAGAATCTCTACCTGGAGGTCGTACAGGTTAGCCGACATATCGCTCAGGTAGCCGTCGGTCTGGTGGTGAAAGTTTTGCAGGTAGTACTTGGGATACCCGGCTGTGTCGATGTCGTCAGAAAAACTGTGATGGTCGCGCTTGTTCAGCCGCTCCCAGATCTGGGGTAGGTCGAGGCAAACTAAAGGATAAAACCGAAAGAAGGCATCCCAGGGATTATCAAACAGCAGCTCTTTGGGATAAACTCCGGCCTCTGCATCTTGCCAGTCGCGCTCTAGCAGTTCACCCATGCGCTGCTGCAGGAGTTGCAGAGATTTCAGGTCTAAGGGCGTAGTTTGCAGATCTTTGGGCGGACTGACCGTCTGCATAACCTGAGTGCTAACGGCTTTGTGGGCTAGCCCAAAGTAGCTCTTACCCTGTTGAAAGGCTTGGTAGGCCAATTTTGTGATGGTGTCAGGCATACAACCAGCAAATAAATTAGGTGTTGGGCAGAAAATACCAATGTGAATAATCGTAACGAATTTCTCAGAAAGGTGGGGTCTTCCAAGCGACGGAAAACCCCACCTTTCCGAGAGGAGCCAGACTGATCTGGCCTCCAATGTTCCTATGTTCG
Organism: Nodosilinea sp. FACHB-131; assembly: GCF_014695395.1. Lineage (GTDB taxonomy): Bacteria > Cyanobacteriota > Cyanobacteriia > Phormidesmidales > Phormidesmidaceae > Nodosilinea. The sequence goes on along the minus strand of NZ_JACJOF010000007.1, from coordinate 193,783 downwards.
ACTTTGAAGCTGCCGCAAAAAACCGTCGGTATCGCTAAGTAACGCTGCCTGAGAAAGACTGGTTTGATCGCCTGATGTCAGCCACTTAATCTGTACAGTGCCCTGGGCCGCCTCGTCGTCACCGATGATTAGGCAGGCAGCGGCCCCGCTGCGATCGGCCCGCTTAAACTGTTTGCCAAAGGCCGCACCGCTGAGATCTAGCTCTACCGCTATTCCTCGATGGCGTAGTTTTTGGGCCAGCTGTAGGGCGTTGGCTTCGGCATGCTCACCGCGAGAGACTAAATAGATATCTGGAGCCGTGGCCTTACCCTGCTCCAGGGCTTCGAGCAGCAGAGTAAGACGCTCTAGCCCAATTGCCCAACCCACCGCCGGGGTAGACGGCCCACCCAGTTCTTCCACCAACCCGTCGTAGCGGCCACCGCCGCACACCGTGGCCTGAGACCCTAGATCGCTTGACTGAATTTCAAAGGCGGTGTGGGTGTAGTAGTCGAGTCCTCGGACTAGACGTGGGTTGAGTTCGTAGACAATGCCCAGGGCATTGAGCTGGGCCAGCACCTGATCAAAGTGGCGCTTAGAGTCAGGGCCCAGGTAGTCCAAAATGCTGGGGGCCGCCTGGGTAATGGCCTGGGTTTTTTCGTCTTTGCTGTCGAGAATGCGCAGGGGGTTGCGGGTGAGGCGATCGCGCGAATCCTCATCCAAATCTGCCGCATAGGGGGTGAGATAGGTAACCAGAGCCTCGCGGTAGCGGGTGCGATCGCTCCTGTCGCCCACCGAGTTTAAGTAAAACGTCAGATTCTTAAGGCCCAAAGCCTGCAAGATATCTGTAGCCAGGGCAATCACTTCTACATCAGCGCGGGGGTCGGCGCTGCCCAGCACCTCGACTCCCACCTGGTGAAACTGACGCTGGCGACCTTTTTGCGGACGCTCGTAGCGAAACATGGGGCCGGTATACCAGAGGCGCTGTACCCCGCCCTGAGCATAGAGACTGTGCTGCACGTAGGCTCGCACGACCCCAGCGGTACCTTCAGGGCGCAGGGTGCAACCGCGATCGCCCTTGTCCTTAAAGCTGTACATCTCCTTGCCCACCACATCGGTAGCTTCGCCAATGCCCCGCTCAAACAAAGCAGTGGCTTCAAATGTCGGGGTGCGAATTTCGCGGTAGGCAGCTCGGCCCAAAATTTCTCTCGCCGTCGCCTCTACCCGCTGCCAGGTATGAATGTCGGCCACCTTTAGGTCTTGGCCGACAAACTGCGCCTTGGGCAAAATGTCTTCGGTTCCGGGCAGCGATTGAATCGACTCCATAACGGGGCAGGCGCTCTCAATGGGCAATACAGAACACCCATCATAGCCTGAGGTTGGCCGGTGGCGGTGCCTAAGCCTCCTGACTCTCGGCCTTGACTTCAGGCAGTAGGCAACAGTTAACTTCGTCGATGCAGACCTTGCCCGACTGGAGCGCCCAGCGAAACAGAGCCACCCGGTTGCCCGTGGCGGTCTTGGTCAAAATATTGCTGATGTGGTTGTCGACCGTGCGTTTGCTGATCTCCAGTTTCTCTGAGATTTCTTGGTTAGTTAGCCCCGATGCCACTAGCTCAACGATCTGTAGCTCTCGGTCAGAGAGACTCCCTTGACCAGGCACTGGAGCCGTATCATCGCTTGCCATGGCAGTCCGTTTCCTTCGTCATTATGTATTTATGCTTAGGCTTAGTACCACTATAGGCCATCTGGTTTCGGGTAGGCTGGTGAAACGCGTTCTGAGCCGTCGGTCTATGGGTTTTGAGTGGATGACTGCTGCTGTTGAGCCCTGCGTTCGTTGTCTAAAACAGCGGGGCAAAACAGGGAGGCAAAGCCAATGCCTGATGCAGCGGGTGGTGTATGTGGGCGCAGTCATCCTGCTGCTGCTGGGTATGGGTACCCCCGCTCTGGCTGTCTCCTCATTACCAATGGCAGACGTACCAGCGCCAGCAGTCTCCCCTACCCAGCCCGACGCCAACGATATTCCCTCAGAAACTGTTAGCCGCTTTGTTAATGCCTACATGGCCGTTGTCAAGCTGATTGAATCACGCGAACTTGGCTTGCAGCGAGCCGAGACCGACACCGAATCGCGCCAGATGCAGCAGGAGATTCAGGCCGCAGCCCTCGATCTGATTCAGGCCAATGGGCTCACCCTCTCTGCCTACTGGGAACTGCTGGGGCTCGCCAACAGCGACCCGGAATTTCGCGATCGCGTTCTCGCCCAAATCGACGAAGCCAATCTCTAACTGTTCTTAGGGTTGCACAAATTCCGAAGGTCGCTTGAAGTTTTCGGCCGGCGTGTTGGCTAGAGCCTGCTGCATAAAGTCCCGCCACACTGGCGCAGCATAGGTGCCACCCGTAGTACCAGAGCGCATCGGCGAGTAGTTATCGTTGCCAATCCACACGGCGGTCGAGAGTTGGGGAACATAGCCCACAAACCACACATCTCGTTGGGAGTCGGTGGTGCCGGTTTTGCCCGCTGCTGGTCGCCCAATCTGAGCCGCTTTACCGGTTCCCCGAGCAATTACTCCCTGCAAGACATCGGTTAGCGACGCAGCTGCCCAGGGGTCAAGCACCAGCTGAGGCTGGGGGGTGTTGTCCAGTAGCACATTGCCGCTGCTGTCGCTCACCTGCACGATAAAGGTCGGCTCAGAGTGCCAGCCATTACTGGCAAAGGTGGCATAGGCTCCGGCCATTTCCATGGGGGTGAGATCTACGGCACCTAGGGGCAGCGAGGTGACCGGCTGCATCGGACTGTCAATCCCAAGGGTGCGGCACAGCTCAATAATTTGGTTCACTCCCACCGCCTGGCCCAGCTTCACCGCTGGCACGTTGCGCGAGGTTTCTAGCGCCGTGCGAATGGGAATATTCCCCATAAAACTGCTGTCATAGTTCTTGGGGCTGTAGTAGCGATAGCCATCGGGATAGCTGACCGGCGTATCGGCAATGCTGCTAGCCGGGGTATAGCGCCCCGTGGCAAAGGCCACATAGTACACAAACGGCTTAAACGCTGAGCCCGGCTGGCGGTACGCCTGAATCGCCCGGTTGAACTGGCTGGTTTGATAGTCGACCCCGCCCACCATAGCCTTCACAAAATGGGTACGAGGGTCGATAGACACTAGAGCCATCTGATCAGCGATGTGGCTAATGCGGGCATTGTGTCGCTGCACCGTGGCCTCGGCCATGCGCTGCATGTTGAGATCGACGGTGGTTTGCACTCGCATGCCGCCCTTCACCACCGCTTCGTTGCCAAAGCGCTGCTTCAACTCCTGAACCGCTGCTTCGGTAACGTAGGGAGAAATACTGGTGCGGAATGATTTCACTTCGCCCACCAGCAGGGGCGTATCCCTGGCAGCTACCTCTTCGTCTGGGGAGATCCAGCCCAGCTGGCGCATGCGGTTAAGCACGACGGCCTGGCGCTCCTTGGTGGCTTCGTAGTTTTGGAAGGGGCTGTAGCTTTCTGGAGCCTGAATCAGGCCCGCCATCACAGCTGCTTCGGACAGGGTGAGGTCTCTCGCTGACTTGTTAAAGTAGCTCTGGGCAGCGGTTTCAACCCCATAGTTGTTGTGGCCCCAGTAGACCTGGTTGAGATACATCTCCAGAATTTCGTCTTTGCTGAAGATTTGCTCTAGGCGCAGGGCCAGCACGGCCTCCGCCACTTTGCGGCTGACGGCCCGCTCGGGGGTGAGAAACAGGTTTTTCACCAGCTGCATGGTGATGGTCGAGCCGCCTTCTACCGTCCCTCCGGCTTCTACGTTGGCTAATAAGGCCCGGCCCACGCTGCTGGGGTTGATGCCGTTGTGGGAGTAAAAATAGCTGTCTTCTACCGCTAGCACAGCCCGTTTGAGGTGCGGCGACATCTCGTCGAGGTCGATGACTTCGCGATTCGCTTCGTCGTGGAGGCTGTGTAATAGGGTGCCGTTGATGTCGTAGATATAGCTGGTCTCGCTGGGCACGTAGTTGCGCAGTACCCGCACGTCAGGCAAATTGCGAAAGCTGATAGCCAGGCCCACCAGTCCGCCCGCCAGTACCGAACTGGCAATCATGGTGGTGCCGAGCAGGGCTGCCGCCGCTACCTGCCCTACGTCTTGAACATACTTCAGCGCGTTGGGTGCTCGGCGCAGGGGCTGAGGCTGGGATCGGCTTTTGCGGCGGATGGTGTTGGTTGACACGTTGGCTCTTAAAGGCTGCTTACAGAACGACGGTGCGGCGTAGCGATGGAGGGCTATTTTGTAGGGTGTAGATGGCCGTCGGTAGGTGACGGTTAGGCCATTATAATGACCCTCTAGGTAAGTGAGCGTCAGCAGTGGCCCTAAAGACTGCTTGAGGGCGATCGCAGGCACGCCTATCCTAGCCTTACAGATGGTTATAAGGAGAAGCTAAGGGCCACTTTTGCCACAATTTATAAGTCAGTGGCCTTGGTCCCTAAACCTGTTTTCTCTGGCCCCTGGGCAATACCAGCCCGCCGTCCCTATTCCATAAACTCAGTTTTCACTATGACCCAGGCTAACCCCAGCTCCTCCCCGGTTGAATTTGAGAGCATTTATCGGGGTATCAGCGAGGTCTTTCCCCACCAGCCCGACTCTAGCGACCCAGAGCAAAACCTGACGCAGCGGTTGCTGAAGTGCGATCGCCCCCTGCGGGTCAAGCTGGGCATTGACCCCACCGGCGCCGAAATTCACCTAGGCCATAGCATTCCGGTCCGCAAGCTGCGCGCCTTTCAGGATGCTGGCCACACCGCCGTGTTGATTATTGGTGACTTCACCGCCCGCATCGGCGACCCCACTGGCAAGTCGGAGGTGCGTCGCCAGCTCACAGAAGCAGATGTGAAGACCAATGCCGAGACCTACCTGGAGCAGGTGCGCCCCATTCTCGATTTCGACACACCCGGTCGGCTGGAGGTGCGCTACAACTCTGAATGGCTGTCTTCCCTTGACCTAGGCAAAATTCTTGAGTTGCTCAGCACCATGACCGTAGGGCAGATGTTGGCCAAGGAAGGGTTCTCCGAGCGCTACGGCAAGGGCGATCCGGTGTTTCTCCATGAGTTTCTCTACCCGCTGATGCAGGGTTATGACTCAGTAGCGGTGCAGTCCGATGTGGAACTAGGCGGTACCGACCAAAAATTCAATATTGCCGTCGGGCGCGATTTGCAGCGCCACTTTGGCCTGCTGCCCCAATTTGGCCTGCTCGTGCCGCTGCTGTTGGGCACCGACGGCATCCAAAAAATGTCGAAATCCCTGGGCAACTATGTGGGGCTACAGGAGGATCCCCTGAGCATGTACTCCAAGCTCGAAAAGGTGCCCGATGCGCTGATTCGAGACTACTTTGAGCTGCTGACGCCCTTCGCACTTGATACCCTGCCCGAGAATCCGCGCGATCGCCAAAAGCTGCTGGCCCTAGAGATCACCCGCCAATTCCACGGCGAAACAGCGGCGCAGCAGGCGCAGCAGGCCGCTATCAGCCTCGTTCAAGGCACCGGTGAACCTGCGGCTGGGGTGCCCGAGTTTTCCCTGGCCGAAATCAATTTTCCGGCCAAACTGTTCTATTTGGTAGGGTCTACACCGCTGTGCGCCAGCAGTAGCGAGGCCCGCCGCCAGATTCAGGGAGGTGCCGTGAAGCTCGACGGCGAGAAGATGACCGACCCTAACCAGGAGTTTGTTAGCCCCGCTGAACTGATCGGCAAAGTGGTGCAGGTGGGCAAGAAAAAGTTTGCTCGACTAACACCCTAAATGACCCGGGGCGAACCCGCCCTTTTGTTTAGACAGCTGAGAGCTACCGCCACGCTGGTTAGCAACTAATGAAAGACAGCGCTGCTAGGCGGCGGTGGCAAGCTGGAGGATGTTCCCTTGGACCTTATCAGGCTGCCGCATCCTGCGTCGTCTGGCAGCACCCAACGCCAGTTTAAGTAAAACACCCGCGCGAATTTAGAAAGGATTCGCAGGCTAGAGCACTAGTGCCATACTGGAGCTTCGAACCACCAGTATGGCGACATGCAGCCCAGCGATCGGGGCACCGCGTCTACCTAGCGAGTAGTCTGCATCAGCAGGTGGCGCAGCTTGTCGCGCTCAGTGGCAGAGAGGGTGGCGGCAAAGGCTTCCAAATCTTGAGGACCCATCGTGCTTAGCACCTGGTGCAGCGCCTCTGCTCCTGACACGGCCCTTGTAGCCCCCGCGGTTGACCGCAGAGTCTGGCCTGAATGGGTTGATGTCCCCGGCAAACTACAGCTGCCGCCGTCGCAGTTGAGCTGAAGGTTGTGCCAGGTCATGGTAGGCACAATCCAGCCGCGCCGACCGTGCAGCTCATGCAGCAGCACTTCGGTTTCCCAAAACGTTCTAGGAGACGGATAGCTGTCCTCAGCCCAGGCATGGGGCACGGTAAAGCAGCCGAAATGCTTACTGTAATCTTCCGAGTCGAGCAGAGCAGTGATCATCGCCTTGACACCCTGACGCATCAAAGTGTCGCAGTAGCGATGCATTTCTACCTGTCCACTAGGGGCACGACCAATAAAGTGCTTGAAGCACAGCTCAATAAATTTTAGGTTAGAAGAATTGTAGTAAAACTCATTGAGATACACCTCAGAATGGCCTAGCTCACGCAGAAATCGCTTGACGCCAATCTTATTTCGCAAGAACTCTGCCTCAATTTTGGCGAGCTGTTTGCGCTCAAATCCGTAGGGCTGGCGTTCGAGCACCTGTGCATAGATTTGGTGTAGGGCTGCCTGGCGCTCTTCTCCCGGAGATTGCCGACTCACCGTGATTTCTTTAATCGAAAACGCATCTATAGATGTCATGGCAAACCTTCCTGCACGAGAAAAAACGATTCCAGACTGTGGCCTAACTACAGACTGCCCAAGGGCAAAATTCAGCCGATAGTCTTGATGCGTTTCTTAACGATAGGAACTCGTTTTACTCTCTCGCTCTAGGAAGGAAATGCCCCTTGGCGATCGCAACTCTGAGCACCGCCCAGTTTCAGCAGGGCAGCACTAGATAAAACCGCTATTGACTCAAGTGGGGTACCTACAGCAATGCTGCCTGCTGAGCCGCCAAGAGCTGCTTAATACCCAGCTCACCCACCTCTAGAATCTGGTTCATCTGCTGACGGCTAAAACTACCCTCTTCGGCCGTACCCTGAACCTCAACGATGTTGAGATCCTCGTTGAGCACCAGATTGAAGTCTACGGCTGCCGCCACGTCTTCGTCGTACTGCAAATCGAGCAAGACGTTGTCTTCAATCAAGCCAACAGAGACAGCTGCAACGCCGTGCACTAGGGGCGATCGCGCCAGCAATCCCTGCGCGACTAGGCCCTGCACTGCATCGGCTAGGGCCACATACCCTCCGGTAATCGACGCCGTACGGGTTCCTGCATCGGCCTGAAGCACGTCGGCGTCTACCAGAAGAGTGCGTTCCCCCAGCAGCTCAAAATCAAGAGCCGATCGCAGGCTACGCCCAATCAGACGCTGAATCTCCTGGGTGCGGCCCGACAGCTTCATGAGCTCGCGAGCCTGCCGCTGGGGGGTAGCCCCTGGCAACATGCGGTACTCAGCCGACAGCCAGCCCCGACCTGATCCCTGCAAAAACCGCGGCACCCCTTCTTCCACAGACACGGTGCAGAGCACCTGGGTGTGGCCACAGCGGGTGAGTACAGAGCCCGCTGAAAATTTCGTAAATTGGCGTTCAAAACTCACTGGCCTCAGCTCGTGAGGTTGCCGACCATCTGGACGTTGCCAAGCCATACAAGGTGCCCCCAATGCCCTCCCTAGAATACAGCAGACTCCCCTAGAGTAAGCGGGTTTTTCACCTCCTCAAGCGCAGGTTCCAGAGGATAATCATCGGGCTGAGCCATCACGGCCAAACCACAGTACATACGCACTTTATGGATGCATATAGAGTAATTTGTCTATTCACATTGGGGGAATCACGCTATATTTAGCCCTACTATCCAACTAACCCAGCTCAGGAACGTAACCTACGTTGCTGCTGGTGTGGTTAATGGACAACTGCCATTTCTTGCCCCCGCTGGACTAGCCCATGGTCTCTCAGATCAAACCTCTTTCCCTAGCGCCGTCCCCTACCTCGCTCGTTCGCCATCCGCTTTTACAGACGGTAGAGGGCACCGTACAGGTCTTCACCGCCGTACACCGCAACTTTTTTACCAATGTTATGGTGCAGGCTCTGCGCATCGCTGACCAGGGCAAGGCTGTGCTGATCGTGCAGTTTCTTAAGGGAGGCATTCATCAGGGGCCTGATCAATCCATGCAGTTTGGCCAAAATCTAGACTGGATTCGCGCCGATATGCCGCGCTGTATTCACGACCCAGTGGTGAGCTCCAGCGAGCAGCAGGCTATTCAAGACCTGTGGTCTCACACCAAAGCGGTGGTCGCCCGAGGTCGCTATGGGCTTATCGTGCTTGATGAACTTAGCCTAGCCGTGAACTACGGTCTGATTCCTACCCAGGACGTTGTAGACTTTCTCAAGCAGCGCCCTCCTCAAGTCGATGTCATCCTCACCGGCCCCGACATGCCAGATCCGCTACTCACGGTAGCCGACCAGGTGACCGAATTTCGCCGTAACTTCTTGCCCTAGCCGTAACTTTTTCCCATGATTAAAAACGACGCCTGGATCGACAAAATGGCCAAGGATGGCATGATTCAGCCGTTTCAGCCTTCCCTGGTGCGGCAGCTGGAGAACGCTGACAATCCCTTAGGGCAGCCGGTTATTAGCTATGGGCTGTCGTCCTACGGATACGACATTCGGCTATCTCCTGCCGAATTTAGGATCTTTCGCCATGTTCCGGGTACGGTAGTTGATCCCAAGAATTTTAGCCCTGCCAATTTAGAACCCACTGCCCTTAAAACTGATGAGAGCGGTAGCTACTTCATTTTGCCGGCCCACTCCTACGGGTTGGGAGTAGCCCTGGAGAAAATTTCTGTCCCGAATAACATCAGCGTGATCTGTATTGGCAAGTCGACCTACGCTCGCTGTGGCATCATTGCTAACTTAACCCCAGCTGAAGCCGGGTGGCGTGGTCACCTGACCCTAGAGTTTTCCAATTCTTCTAGTGCCGACTGTCGCATCTACGCCAGCGAGGGAGTGGTGCAGCTGATTTTCTTTGAAGGTGAGCCCTGCCAGGTCAGTTACGAAACCCGTCGCGGCAAGTATCAAGACCAAGCGGAACAGGTGACGCTGGCTAAGGTGTAATGGGGCTTCGCCTAGGCGTACAAAGTGCGGTTGGAGATGCGATCGCCCGTCCTCCATTCCAGCCCAACCTACTCAGGCAGATCACCGTCAGTCAGGCTGAGATAGATCAGCACAAAACCCACACAGCCGATAAAGCGAAAGGCGGGCTGTTGTCCATTCCACTCCAGTGACTGCCACATGGTGAACCACTCCCCAGCCACTACCATGAAGCCCACAAACCAAAATAGAAACGCCAAGGTCAGCCCGCAGGTGGCCGTAGCCTTAGCCCGGTTAAAGGTGATGCCATCGCAATTCACAACTTTCAACAGGCGCACGGCTCCGCCTAGACAGAGAGCGGCGATCGCCGACTCAATCCCTATAATCACCCCATAGGCAACTTTCTGCAGGCTGGATGAGGTCACAGCTCGCCAGGTTAACTGACTATCTTCAAACACAGTATCCATGCTCAGCACGTGCTGAATGTACCTAAAGTTGGCGTTGTAGTCCGTCAGGTTATTGAGCACGATCACCAAGACCAGCAGACCAATGGAGGCTACCAGCAGGGTTTTTGAAATCCGAGTTGCCATAGATCAAACTAGATAGCGCTGTTGTGGAGTACGTCCTACCTTGAACATTTTGGAATCGTTGCGGGGCGGGCTAATCGTATCGTGCCAGGCACCTGTTGACTCGCCCCTACACAATGCGACGGCGATCGCAGCTATGGCCGAAGCCGCCCTCAACCGTGGAGCCGTCGGGGTCCGCATCGACACCCCCAACCACATCCAAACCGTACGGGCCCGCTGCAATTCCCCCATCATTGGCCTGTGGAAGCAGGTGATGCCGCCCTCAGAGGTCTACATCACCCCTCAGTTTCACCACGCCGAGGCCGTAGCCCAGGCTGGCAGCGATATCATTGCCGTTGATGCCACTCAACGCCGCCGCCCCGGCGGCGAGACCTTAGATCAGCTGATTCAGCAAATTCACCAGCGTTTGGGTTACGCGGTCATGGCCGATGTTGATACCCTCGACAACGCGCTAAAGGCTATCGATGCCGGAGCCGATTGCGTCGGCACTACCCTGTTTGGCTATACCGCAGAGACCCAAACCGATACCCCGCCTGGGTTTGACCTACTCAAAGCCTTGGTAAAGCAATGCCCTGTGCCGGTCATCTGTGAAGGCGGCATTGCCTCCCCAGCCCAGGCCAAGCAAGCCCTTGATTTGGGTGCCTATGCCGTTGTCGTAGGCACGGCGATTACGGGCATTGATTACCTCGTGCAGCGCTACGTCAGCGCCCTCGATCGCCCTTAGATCTCCCCTAGACCTACTTAAAAGGCTGGGACAAGCGAGTCTAGCTCAACTTGTCCCAGCCTTTAATCTCAACCTGCTCAAAGCAGCTACATGGCAGACCCTACGCCAGCGTAGGCACCATAGAAAAACAGACCCACCACCACCAGCACACCAGTACCGGCAACAGTCGCCACGATCCACAACGGAATTCGTCCACTCTGAAGCATAATATCCACCTCCTACTAATCGGGTCAGAAACTCAACACAGTCTGAGCACCACAGCCATGCCTATCTGAGGCAAGTTTGCGGGTCTAGTTGAAGAAGTAGCTAGAGAACAACAGACCCAGCACAAAAACCAGCAGCAGCCCCAAATATAGGGATGTGCGGTTAAGTTCTACCGGTTGCTTATTCGGGTTTGGACTACGATCCATGGTTTTCTCTTATCGTTGAATAAACTGCATTGCCGCGATCGCCCCTAGGAAAAACACGCTGGGTACCCCTAAGGTATGCACAGCTAGCCAGCGCACGGTGAAGATCGGGTAAGAAATGGGCTCGTTCGGAGTATTGCTTTGCATAGGTTCAATCAAACGTTGGAATACTAAAACGTTATCGATTTGAGAACATGTCGATCTGATCTTTCGCATCAAAGCGATCGCTCACAATCGGCAGCTGCATTTGGTTGTCGGGATAGTAGGAGTTGGGGCGAGGCGTGCCAAAGGCATCGTACGCCAAACCCGTGCTCACAAAGAGCCAGCCCGCAATAAACAACATGGGAATGGTGATGCTATGGATAATCCAGTAGCGAATACTCGTTACGATGTCGCCAAAGGGGCGCTCGCCTGTAGAACCTGCCATATCAACGTCTCCTCTCTGAACACGAAGAATCTAACCTAATCATAGAGAACCCCGGAAACCCTAACAAGCTATTTCAGCGAAGTTCTCCCAACTTTCCTTAGACAACCTCAGGCCGATATTTGAGAATGGTCCCATCCTGACCCAAGATGAAGCCCTTCTCCGGTCCCAAGAACTTCACTCTATAAAAGTTAGATGGCACATCCCCAACAGATTTGTCTTTCAGCCAAGTCTCGCCACCGTCAAAGCTACAGAGCAGATTACCACCACCACCAGTCACCCAAACCTCATTGGCGTTGCGAAAAGCCATGTCTAGCAGACCCCAACTCGTTCCAGCCTCAGGGCTTAGCGCCTCGGTGAAGTCGTCTGAGGAGCGAGAGTTCGAAAACCTCACCTGGCCACCGCGGGCAATAATCCAGAGTTTGCCATCACTGTCAAACCCCATGTTTTGCAAACGCCTTGAGTTCTGGCGATTGTGGGGAATCCACTGCTCCTGTCCCGGCGCCCAAGTAGAGTAAAAATTTCCTCGGGACGACACCGCCACATACCGACCGTCGTCAGAACGGACCATGTTCCGCACCACCCCAACAGCCCCCTGCACCAAAGCCTTCCAGGTACGGCCGCCGTCCTCTGTGCGGTAGATCGCACCAATGTCGGTAGCCATCTCAGCCGACTTGTTGCCAATAGCCGTGACTAGAAAGGGTGAACCCGGCAGTTCTTTGCTCAAAGGCACGCTTTCCCAGGTCTTCCCCCCGTCACCGGTGTGCAAGAGGACCGACGGGAGGCCCGCTACCCATCCCTCATTACCGGCAAAATCAATGGAGGTAAACGTATAGGCCTGATCTTCCAAGGCCAACTCACGGACTTGCCAGGTGCTACCGCCATCCTGGGTTTCTAGCAAGGTATTCCGGCTGCCCACAATCCAGCCGTGGTCGGCATCTTGAGTGAACGCAATGTCAGACAGAGTAGACTTCACCGGCACCTGGATCACTTCCCAAGGATGCACATCTGCGTCCGCCAAAAAATAACTAGAGCAGCCGGTTGCTACCAACACCGCCACCAGCATCACTAGGCCTCGCTTTAACCAGTCGAACGCAGCGTGCATAGATAATTGAACCCGTACTTCCTAAACAACACTCAAGTCAAATCAGCGTAGAGCAAGCTCTTTACCCTTGAGACACTTCCAAAGAAGCGCTTACGGCACTACCTCAAACCGTAGAGACTGATAAAAAATAGAAACCCTACGGCCAAAGCGCCAAAAATTAAAATATTTTTCTGGCCAGGAGTCAACCGATTCACGCCCAAGCCGTAGCTCAGATTTTCCTTAAAGCCAGAGGGAGAGTTAACTGGGCCAATGTTGGCAAATCGCTTCTTCGGGGCACTACACACCGGACAGCGCCAGTTCACGGGTAAATCCTCAAAGGCAGTGCCTTGAGGGATTTTAGCCCGACTGTCACCCTTCACTGGCTCATAGGAGTAGCCGCAGGACCGACATTCATAGCAATCCATTTCCTCAGGAGAAAGGACGACCACCTCAGCCGGGCTGTCTTCAAGGCCGTCAGCCCCTTCAGAAGTAGCAGCCAGATCTACAGATTCAGATGAATTAGCCGAAGGATCAGACTCAACACTCATAGGACTAAGGCACCTTAAAATTCAATCAAGAGTTACCAAGGCGGTCGAGAATCCTCCATGGTCCGTCCCTTGTGACCAGAAAAAGCTCGCCAGACAACGTGCAGGGCAAAAATGCTCGTTGTAAACAATTATGACACAATTGGGCCATCCAAATTTTTGGCTAACCACTAGGCTAAGTTTGCGATCGCACAGCCAATCTCCCATCGCCAAATCAACTCTGACCCTAGTTTTTCAGCTAAATGCCTTAGAATACACCTGAAGCGCATGGACTGCTAAGTCCTCAGACCGCACTGTGTGTAATAGCCTTCTAGGGTGGTGAACCTGTGTTCGTCTTATCTGGTTACGAATATTTCCTAGTCTTCTTACTCATATCTTGTCTGGTGCCAGTGGCAGCCTTGACAGCCTCCAAGCTGTTGCGCCCTGTCAGCCGAGGTCCTGCCCGCAGAACCACCTACGAGTCGGGTATGGAGCCTATTGGTGGCGCGTGGATTCAGTTCAACATTCGCTACTATATGTTTGCGCTGGTCTTTGTTATCTTCGACGTAGAAACCGTCTTTTTGTATCCATGGGCGGTAGCGTTTAACCAGCTGGGCTTGTTAGCATTCGTAGAAGCACTGATCTTTATTGCTATTTTGGTCGTTGGTCTTGTGTACGCTTGGCGTAAAGGAGCCTTGGAATGGTCATGACCCCCCCCTCAGCCGCCGATCCACTTTCTCTGGCCCCAGGGGAAAGGCTTGCCAATCCTTCAGCACCGCCTGCGGTAACCCATGGGCTGTCTGAAAACGTCATTTTGACTACAGTTGATGATCTTTACAACTGGTGTCGGCTATCCAGCCTGTTTCCCTTGCTCTATGGCACAGCCTGCTGCTTCATTGAGTTTGCAGCGCTGATTGGCTCTCGCTTTGACTTTGATCGCTTTGGGTTGTTGCCTAGAGCTAGTCCCCGTCAAGCCGACCTGATTATTACCGCTGGCACCATCAACATGAAGATGGCCCCTGCCCTTGTACGGCTCTACGAGCAAATGCCCGATCCCAAGTACGTTATTGCTATGGGAGCCTGTACTATCACTGGCGGCATGTTCAGCAGCGACTCTACCTCGGCGGTGCGTGGGGTTGACAAGCTAATTCCTGTCGATGTTTATATCCCTGGCTGCCCTCCCAGACCTGAGGCAATTATCGATGCCATCATTAAACTCAGGAAGAAAGTAGCTACGGAATCTATGCAGGACCGTGCTTATACCCTGCAAACCCATCGTTTTTACGAGCGCAGCCATCAGCTTAAAGCAGTGCCTGCAATCTTAACCGGTCAGTACTTACAGACAGGTGCCCATACCGTGCCGCCCAAGGAGCTCATGGAAGCTATGGGGATGCCCATGGCTGAGACTGTGGCGGAGCTGACTCCCGAGGATAAGGAGATTTAAATGGCTGAAGAAGACTCCCAAGCATCATCTCCGCAGCCGGAGCCCACTGGTGAAGCATCGGCAGCACCTCTAGTAGAGGCGGGTGCTGTATCCAGTTGGCTAACCGAAAACGGGTTTGACCATAGGTTAATGCCCCGCGATCATCTAGGAATAGAGATAATTACGGTAGAACCGCAGTTTCTCATTCCAATTTGTACTGCTCTATATGCCTATGGTTTTAATTATCTCCAGTGCCAAGGAGCCTACGATGATGGTCCGGGCAAGGAATTGGTGAGTTTTTACCATTTGGTAAAACTGGACGACAACATCGACAATCCCGAAGAAGTCAGAGTTAAGGTATTTTTGCCTCGTGGCAATCCTCGAGTACCTTCGGTGTATTGGATTTGGAAGGCAGCCGATTGGCAAGAGCGAGAAAGCTATGATATGTATGGCATCCTTTACGAAGGTCATCCCAACCTAAAACGGCTACTCATGCCTGAGGACTGGGTTGGCTGGCCACTTCGTAAAGACTATATTTCTCCTGACTTCTATGAGCTTCAGGATGCCTATTGAGGGTCTAGCATAAGGTTTGCTTCTGTGAAGCGATTACAAGAAAGCTGTCACTACCAATCCGTAAACCTCTTGCACAACTTTCAGCTATGCCTGGGAGCCAGGCTAAGCAACATCTCTGTAGGCGGTGTTATTGAGCAAGTTACTAGTCTCCTATAGGCGCAGCTCTTAGGTCTTAAGAAATAGCCTGATGTCTTAGTCATCAGGCTATTTTCTGTAGATGGGTCTTGTTCACCGAATTTGCTTGGGCCTTGCAGGACTACGAGAGTGTTAAGTAAATAAGCAGCCTAACTCAGTACTTGAGTGAGCAGAATTCCTGAATCAAGTTCCTGATGAGCCTTGGGCATCATAGAATCGTCATCATTGTTAAGACAGTGCTAGACAGCTCAATGCCCCTTCCCCCGCAACTGCTTCCATAGGATATGCTTGCGTAAAGGGTTTAAGCATCTATTTAAATTAGATAGGTAGTTATACGAGTCTTTGACTCATTATTCAAACCTACCAGCGTTCACCTCTAAGGCGACTTAGACATATCCACTTAATGTGGTCGACTGCAAGTCAAAACCTGTAGTCTAAGCAATCGAGTTGTCTAGGTGGAATGGGGCAGTAGCTTACCGCCTTGCGTAAGTAACCAGATTGTTTTCAGGCGTATCTCACTTCTATTCGTCTATGACTAACAAGACCTACCAAGATTACGTTGAAGAAATTGACCTACAACGCTACTGGCTAGTGTTGAAACGGCGCTGGTTGCCAGCGACTCTTGTGCTAGGCACCTGTATGGCAGGTTCAGTGCTCTTTGCCCTGACACGGGATCCGTCTTACAGCGCGGATGGCAGCATACTGGTTAGGCCGGACCTTACGCCAACATTGACTGGAGTAGGGACAGATATTAGAGAACTCCCTCTCTCAGTAAACAACCTGCAGAACCAAAGTTCTGTTGTGCTTTCAACTGCAGTTATGGAATCCGTTATTGACAATCTGGGTCTTACAGACGATGACGGCTTGCCTCTAAAGCCAGCGGATCTAAGTGCCAAACTCAAAGTAGAGTCTACAGAACAGGCAGACATCTTACAAATTTCCTACAGCTCCGACGATCCTAATGAGGCTGCTACCGTTGTCAACGCAGTAATGGATGCCTACCTGGAACGAGACATTCTCAGCAACCGCTTAAAGGCGGCTACAGCCAGAGAGTTCATTGAGCGGCAACTGCCTATTGCTGAAGCAGACCTAGACCGTTCAGCCGCAGCACTGCAGCAGTTTAAGGATGCTAACGGCATTGTTGTTCTTGAAGACGAAGCCGTTGTAGCCGTTACTGCGATCGCTGAGTTAGACACCCAAATTCGCGATGTATCTTCTACTCTTGCCAGTGCTAACACTCAGGCAAGCAAGTTACAAGAACAATTAGCAATCCCATTAGAGCAAGCTAAACAGATCGAAACCTTAAGCCAGTCTACGGCTGTTCAGCAAGCACTAGCAGATTTACAGCTAGCCCAAGCAGAGTTGGCAAGTCAGCGTAGTCTCTATCGAGAGACTCACCCCACGGTTATCAACTTAGAGCGCCGAGTAGAATCACTGCAAAGCCTGCTCAGTGAACGAGTTGAAGACATCGTAGGAACAACTGAGCTTGCGGGTCTCGGCAATCTACAGATGAGCCCTCTAGATCAACAGCTCACAACAGAGTTAGCTACAGCAGTTGTAAACCGTTCTAGCTTGGCTAGTCAGCTGCAAAGTTTAGTTGAATCTCGAAATCGTTATGCCGAGAGAATTCAGGCATTTCCAGCCCTTGAGAAGCGCCAGTTGGAATTGACTCAGCGCCTTCAGTCAGCTCAGCTAAACTATGAAAATCTTTTAGCAGCCTTTCAACAAACTCAGCTAGCTGAAAACCAGACTGTCGGCAGCGCCGAAATTTTGGAAAGGGCCGAACCTGCAGAAGACGCTGGTAGCCTACTTGTTCCAGCCCTTGTCGTCGGAACCTTTCTGGGTAGTTTGCTCGGCATTGCTTGCGCCTTTTTCCTAGATTTGGTCGACAAATCAGTTAAAACTGCCAAGGATGGCGAGATGTTGCTGGGTTACACTCTACTTGGGTTAATTCCTAAGTTTCGTACAAAATCTGAAAGCGAAGGCTCTACAGCTTACCTTGCTGGCAGACTTGACCGAGCCGCCTACGTTCCTGCCCTCGATAGGAATCAACCCATGGTCTCGGCAGCTTTTCAGATGCTTCAGGCAAATCTGAAATTTACTAGCTCTGATACCCCTCATCGCGTCATCGCAATTACCAGTTCAGTTGCTGAAGAGGGTAAATCTGAAGTTTCAGCCAATCTAGCTGCCACTTTGGCTCAGTCAGGTAAACAGGTATTACTGATTGATGCTGACCTTCGTTCTCCATCTCAGCACCACATTTGGGATGTTATTAACCGAGCTGGTTTAAGTCAAGTACTAATTAGAGAAGAAACCCAGCAAGACGTTATCCACCAAATTTCTGAGAACTTAACTCTCATGACGGCTGGTGCTCTTCCACCTAACCCTATAGCCATCCTGGATTCTGAGCGAATGGCAGATTTGCTCCAGCAGATGAAGCGGCAGTACGACTACATTCTAATTGATACACCACCGCTCCTAGGGGCGGCAGATGCAGCTGTGCTAGGGCGTATGTCTGACGGCGTTCTGCTAGTGCTGAGACCTCGCAAAGTAGACTCCGCAAATGCCTTAGCAGCCAAGTCTTTCCTAGAACGGTCACAGGCAAACGTCCTAGGCGTAGTTGCCAATGGAGTAGATATCAATAACGAGCACGGCGATTATGTCTCTCGCATTAAAGCTGGCGAGTATGGAAAGACAACGCTATCAGAAATGCAAACAACGGTTCGTTAGATTTATTGCTTAAGATTATGAAACTAGATAAACTTTCTATTGCGCTAATTTCGCTCTCAGCAGCATTAGCTCACAGTTGCATGTGGGGCTTAGAGGCAGCAAATGCTCAACAATCGGTAGAGTTTGATTCTCCAATTGAGGCAGTAAATGCTCAACAATCAACAGAGTTTAATTCTCCAACTATTGAGCTGCCAGCTTCACCTGCTCCTGGAAACTATATTTTAGGAGCAGGTGACCAGATTGCTATTGAAGTCTTTGGGTACGAGGAGTTCACGGGTTCGCGGGTAGTTTTACCTGATGGCACGATGCCTTTTCCATTTTTGGGATCTATTCAAGCAGCAGGAAAAACTGTCGACAACTTATCCCAAGAAATTACTCAAGGGCTCAATGCCTATCTGGTAAACCCAGTCGTCAATGTCAGCTTGACGGCTCTGCGCCCAGTAGTTGTAGATGTAGCCGGTGAGGTTTATCGCCCTGGACCTGTACAACTGAGTAGCTTAACCTCAGCTGAAACACAGCTAGACGTAAACGCCCGGATTACAGCAGCGACAACAACACCAACCCTATCTTCGGCCCTAGTAGCTGCTGGTGGAATACGTCGCACAGCAGATATCCGATCAGTTATTGTCCGACGACAGCTATCAAATGGTCAGTCGCAGGATCTTTCTGTGAACCTATGGGATGCAATCTCCAGTGGTGGTCAAGGCAACAACCTGGTGCTCAGAGACGGAGATTCTATCTTTGTACCTAAGGCACAGCCCGGAGCTGAGATTGATCCATCTTTAGTAGCGAGTTCAAGCATTGCACCAGACAATGTTCGAGTGCGCGTCATTGGCGATGGCGTAGTCCAACCAGGGGAAGTTCAGATACAACCAAACAGTTCGGTAGCTGGCGCGATCGCTGCTGCTGGTGGCCCTAATTCTGATGCAGCCTTAGGAGAAGTCCGCCTTGTTCGACTTTCAGAAACGGGACAAGTCGAAGAACAAAGAGTAGACCTTTCCAGCTTGGTAGACAACTATCAAGTTCAGGACGGAGATGTGATTTTAGTACCTAAGAAAGGTTACCTAGTCGGTATTGACACCATAAACCGAGCCCTAACTCCAATTTTGGCTCCTTTAGGTGGCATCTTTAACATTCTAGATGTCTTTAACATCTTTAATGATGACTAATAACTGCGTTAAAGCAAGGTTACCTTGAAGAGAGCTAACTCTATGTAATTGGCCTACCTAAAATTCAAGGATTTTACTGGATCAATACTGGTGAGCTAATAGAAATCACTCTACTACACTAAACTCCTTGGTTAACCAAGGAGTTCTTTTTTGACGTCCGATATTGGAGTATATCTGATATAGCCGCCAGCCCAGCCAAGACATTCTGTGTTGCTCTGGGTCGCGATAGCTTTACACTAGTGCGCCGTCTTTTTGCCAGCAACAATGATCTGTGTTCTAAGCACAGCGGTCAGCGCTATAACACTTCATCAGTTTCGATGTTCGCATAGAACCTTTGGAGCATTTCTTCCATCGGCTATCCAAAGGAAAGGAGACAAATTAAGCATTGATACTCTCAAAAGAGTATCAATTTAAAGCGATATAAAAATGCTCTAATCCTTTGATGCGAAAACCTTTGGGGTTAGAGAGAAAGCCAGGATAATAAAAAGGATCCAATACAAGGTGGTTAGACGAGCCAGATAGCTTTCAAAGGTATTGAACAAAACAAGCATTGACAGAAATAAAAGAGGCCATAGATAAGCTGCTTCTTTTCGGTCATAGGCAAGCTTTGCTGCCCTAACATAGGTCATAAACCATGTAACACAAAAGAACGAGAATCCAATAAAACCAACATCTAGAATAAGATCTAAAAAGCCGTTGTGCGCATGAGGTGGAACGTGATAAGCGAAAGATTCGAAGCCAGTTGTTAAACCGACTGAATCCCAAAATACGCCTCTTCCATATCCGAGGTATGGGCTACCTGGGATCTTTGCACTAATAACAAGATGCCAAATGAGCGTTCGTGTGGATAGTGTAGGATCTCGATCAAAGTAATCAAGAATATCTACCCAATTAGAGAACAAAACATAAAAGAAACTCACTGAAACTAGCACAAACAAAACACCTAGTAGAACTGAGCGTTTGCCTAGCCAAGCAAAGCGACGATAAAAAACTGTTAGCATCAGCCCTACAAAAGAAAGAGTTAATGCTGTGACAGAACTACTAACAAGTAACGCCGCAAAACATCCTCCAAGGAGTATTAGCGCCCATCTCTGCTTCTCTTTGGCATAGTTGGCTAGCATAAAGAGAGCTATTAAAGTCATTGCTGAGTGCGCACCAAACTGATTCTTCTGCGCAAACACTCCTTTCCAGCTGCCGATAAAAGGACCTTCAATATGACGGCCTACTCCTGGCATAGCAACCGCTAGAGCCACGCTCTCCAGAAATACTATGACCAAAACCCATAGAATTATCTTAAATTGCTGCTCTAGCGTAAATCTAGAGGCAATATAAAGACTCAACAAAAACATTGGAACAAATTCTTTCCAGATAGAATCTATCGTGACTGAGGGATTATAGGACCATAGAAAGGAGATGGAAGTGATGAAAATCAGCCCCAATGCCCATTTGTTACTAAGAGCCGTCTTCAGTGTTTCAATAGGGCGCAGTGACAATAGCAGCAAAACAACTGCATAGGCAGCGTATCGAATTAAAGTAATAATCGGTGTTGGAATAACCGGAGCTGCGGCAAGATCTGCTCCAAAGCCAAAAGCGCCTGCAAAAAATAGAAGATAGAAAATTGCAAAGCATGTCTCCGCAAAATCAATTTGTTTTCCGGATACTACGGTATTACCGTTAAGGGTAAGTTTTTGAGCTTGCATGGCGTCAAGTGCTTTAACAAACAATATGGGAACAAATTTTGGTGTTTTACGTAGCTATTCCACTACAACGTTTTCTGAAATCTATTTAGAAACAATTATATTAGATATGGATGAGCATTAGCCTTTTATTGGGTATATCCTATACGGCGAGGTGTAGTATAAATATCTGATGAAATTTTATAGTTGAAAGGCTTGACAAGAGCCTAGATTACACGATTTTATGGCAAGGTTCTTCCTTTACCAATTGCTTTCATTCATAAAGCTCATTTTGTAAGTACGATGAGAAGCTAGCATAATGAACTTTCCCTTCCCGGCAGAAGATCAGTGCAAGAGAAACTTTCTGAGGATAGATCTGGATAAACAGGAAGATGCTGTGAAGCTTCTTTAAAGTGTTTTCCTAGCAGCATGAATAATTTGCCTTACTCAATCTATCTTTACCGAGATTTGGGTACTATGATAGTGGGATATCTAGCAGGTTTTTTCCGCCCATAGCTTAGGTCACAATCAATTGCATAATTGTTGGGTCAAACATCATAGGCATCTAAACGATAGATCGTTTGTTCTGCTACGTCCTTAGTACAGAGGGTTTGTCAAGTACTTTTGCTCGGCTAATTCAGTTAGGGCATTTAGCAGTTATTTTGAGGGAGAAGTAGTGAGTTATTTTCAAAAATTCCTTTATGTTTTTTCTGGGCACCAGCGGCAATTAATTTGGCTAATTGGCATTTTTCTGCTCACATCCCTTTTAGAGGCTTTTGGGATAGGCTTAATTGGCCCATTTCTGAATTTGGCAGGTGACGCAGAAAAAGTTGTTCAGCAAAGCGATACCTTTAGTTGGATCTATCAAGTTTTTGGATTCACCAGCTTTGAAAGGCTCGTTCTTTGGTTCGGAATTTTTATTATCGTTATCTTTTTGCTAAAAGGAGCTATTTACTTCTTGAGCAAGCGCTACTCATACAAAGTTCTCTTTGATCAGAGGGCCGCTGTTCAAGAACGTCTTTTTAATACCTATTTGCTTGCTCCTTACGATTTTCATTTAACAAGAAATACTGCGGACTATATTAATAAAATAACTAACGAAACGCATCGATTCTGCTTCATGGTTTCTTTGCCTATGGTGGAATCGGTCTCCCATGCTATTGTAATTGCTACGCTTTTGGTGTTGATGGCGAAGACTAACAGTTTATTGTTAATTGTTTCACTAGCTGCGCTTTTTCCCGCTTTTGTAGTCTTCTCTTTCTTGGTGAAGCGATTAAAACAGTGGGGCAAACTATCGACCATTGCCCGGGAAGAAACCATCAAGGCTGTCAATCATGGATTGGGAGGTATCAAGGAAACTCGAGTCTTTGGTTGCGAAAATTATTTCCGTAAGGAATTAGAAGAGCATGTACACGAGGAAGCTCGAGTAGAAATTCTCTTTCAGAGTGCTCAATTTGTACCGCGAACAATGATTGAGACTCTTTTAATAACAGCTATTGTTGGTTTTGTCTGTGTCTCCCAGCTCCTTATAGGGCAGGATTTTCAGGCCGCAATTGCTAGTATGGGTGTATTTGCTGTTGCTTCTTTGAGGTTAATTCCAGCTGCTAGCAACTTGGCAGAGTGCATTGGTAAGCTGCGGAACTCAGCCCATAGTCTAGACATGATGTACCTAGATTTGAAGGAAATTGATAACAATGAGTTCAGCAAGTACGAAAATCCCTCATTGCTAGCAAGCTCTTCCTATACTCCTGACTATAAACATCCTTCCAACTTTTCTGAGAGCCTGAAGATTTCCGATATCTTTTATCAGTACCCTAGCTCTCCAAAACCTTCTCTGGTGGGTGTTTCAATGGAGATCAAGCGGGGAGAGTCTATTGGGCTCATAGGTCAATCTGGGGCAGGGAAAACAACTCTAGTGGATGTGATGTTAAGCCTCCTGATTCCTCAGAGTGGCGATATTTTTCTCGACGGAAAATCAATTTATGGTGATTTGCCGAACTGGAGAAAGCTAGTTGGCTATATACCTCAGTCTATCTTCTTGACCGACGACACTATTGAGAAGAATATTGCTTTCGGGGTTCCAAAAGCTGAGATTGACAACGAGCGTTTATGGTACGCAATCAAAGCAGCACAGCTTGAGGAATTGGTTCAAGACTTGCCAAACGGTATTGACACTGCAGTAGGTGAGCGTGGAGTGCGTCTCTCAGGCGGGCAACGCCAGCGCATTGGTATTGCCCGCGCACTTTACCACCAAAGAGAAATTCTCGTGTTAGACGAAGCAACTTCTGCTTTAGATAACGAAACGGAACGGCTAATTAGTGAATCGATTAGGGCTTTAGCTGGCTCTAAAACTCTAATTATCATTGCCCACCGGTTATCAACGATTGAGCACTGCGATCGCATCTACGTTCTCGACAAAGGTACAGTAGCCCGATCCGGAACCTATGCTGATGTTGTACTCGCACCTCAAAAATAGGTGCATGCCTGTCGGCCATCGGTGAGATTGAACAGATGCTTATTGATGGCCTTTCACCCCAGCGCTCAGTCGCTGGGGTGAAAGGCCATCAATAGCTAGTTAACCATTTATCGCTTTGTAAAATCAGTCGAAGTCCTCTGAGAGGCTTTCACTCAGCTGTTGAGTTACTGGGTTCTTCTGATGCAGCGGTGCGCGATTGTAGAAGAGCCTCACGACTGATACAGTTTTGGTCGTCATACTCTATTTCTACATTGACCTGATACAAAGTATTCGCTGCCAAGGTGCTGTCATCCGTGTTTTGTTGCTGAAGGTCTTGAAGGGCCTGTTCAGCAGCTTGGTTTAAGAACGGGTAACCGGTGCTTTTGAGCACTGTAGTCTGCAATTCAAGGCTGTCGCTAGTTTCACCGGGTAAGCCAACTACTCCCAGTAGCCCATCGGCAGGTTCAGGAGATAGGCAGAGCCGGCCACTGTAGGGAACTTTAAGAACAATAGGCTCAGAGGCCTCAGTGACCGCATCTCCTAATTTTTCTTGCACGGATTGCAGCCAGGCTGCCTTAGCAATTTCAACCTCATTGGCGCTGGTTTGAGCATCGTCAAACTCCACCCTGGCTAGTAGTTCACTAGCTTGCTCGGTCTCTTGTCCTGCTGATGGAACGGCAGGATTCGTGGGGTCTAGCGGAGCACTGGTGGCATCGGTGCCTTGTCCATTAGCCTGATTTGGTTCTAAATCAGCAGCCCCATTTTCGCTGGTATTTTCTGGAGAAGTAGTGGTTGGCGTCGAAGCGCCTTGGGGTGCATCTCCAGCAGGAGGCCTAACAGGGCGACGGATCACGCTCCTGTTGGGTGAAGCAGGGAAAGGGGTACGGCGGGGAGACAGCGTTATAGAGGAACGACCAGGGGAGGTATAGGGTGAGATACCTGAAGGAAAAGGATTAGAGGGCAACCTAGGGGCAGGGATCGCCAAGGACGCACCAAAGTCTGAACCAGGCTCAAGGGGTAGGCTGTTGCTTGAGGGAGGAAACAAACTCAGTAAATCGTCTCCACCGTCCAGAGAATAGGCGGGGGTCGAAAAGTCGGGTAGACGATTTTGCTCCTCGGGGGTGAGCTCAATCAACGGGACCCGCCGCTCTTCTGAACTTGAATCCCCTTCTCCCATAGCGGTGGCACTTAAGCTAGAAAAGGAGGGACCAGCAGCAAACAACACTACGTGAAACCCCAAGGACAACAGCGCTGCTATCGACTGGGGTTGACGGGCGGTTTCGAGCAGCTGGTTGAACCTGGGCGAGTTAGGTGAATTCATGCCGTACTATGCTGTTTGCGATCGCTACGATGTATTGACTTCACCCTATAAACCTGGGTTCCTAGTCATCTCTAGGGTAGCGGATTTGCCCCCGACCTTATGACCATAAGTGAAAAGTACGGCAGCTCTAGAGAAGGGTAATTCGTCAGAGGACGATAGATCACCTGAGTCGGCTGAGTGGCGTTCACTATGACCCAACTGTGCTCCAGGAGAAGCCGCTGATGTAGCAACTGCCAAATCTGGTTGTACACCGACCCTACCTTGAGCAGCACTACGACATCAGCCCAGGCCAAAATAGCGTCAAGCTCATCCACAGTATAAAGAGCAGGCAGTACCACCAACTTGTCTGACTGCACCGTCAGCGGTAATCCAAGGACGCTGACCGCTGCCATCGGTGAGCAAATGCCAGGAATGCGATTGATTTGTGCGGTTGGGTACCGACGCTCAAGACTCAAAGCCAGGTAGTTGAAGGTGCCGTAAAAGCTGAGATCGCCTTCACAGGCAAACACTACGTTCTGTCCTTGGCTGAGGCACTGCCAAACGCGATCGCCTGCCTGCTGCCAAGCGCTGGTGAGTTGGTCCGGGTCGAAAATGTAGGGAAAATCCAGCGGCAGTAGCTGTTGCTGACTTAGGTGTGGTGCAATGATTGTTTGGGCCAAACCGGGTCGACCGTTTCGCCCCTGGGGGAAGGCTACAACATCAGCTGACTGAAGATACTTGAGCGCTTTGAGCGTAATTAAGTCGGGGTCTCCGGGGCCAACACCTATGCCAGTGAGCGTACCCAGTGCTGAAACGTGAAGTAGGTTAGAAGCCATAAAGTTGATGCAGGTGAAAGCTGAAGCGCCATCTCGTCAGGAAAATTCAGCTTATCTAGAAACGGACATCTCCCAACGGTGACAGTAACCTTCGCTTGGCCTAAGAGCTTGGCCCCTCAGAAACAAGTGTTGCTATGGCGGTTTCTGCTATAGGATCCTTTGGCGCTAGGGGTACTGCCTCGACCACAGGCAATGTTTCTAGGGTGAGCCGAGTGGGCTGGATACCGCCGGCAAGCTGTTTGAGTAGTTTGGGTTTGGAGTCATGCCAGAGATAAATCATGCGATCGCCCACTTCCCATCGGTCTTGCCCTAGGCTAACTTTGAGCGCATCATCGCGCTCCACCAACAGGGGCACTATGGCGCCGCTGCGCACCAGCGTAGCCAGGTGAGCCTGTTGAAGCTCGCTGTTCTCCTGCCGCAGCAAAGTCTCACCCAAGCGCACCTCCCCGTCGCTGAGGTAAGTATTCCACTGTCTAAGGGCGAGGCGAGGCGTCTGTGCCCCCTTCAGCTGTCCTTGATTGGGCAACTCGCCTAAGCTTTTCTCCTGAGGCACTACCGCTACTACCCGTGCTGGCTGAAACTCTTCCAGCGCCCGCTGCGCTACGACAGCATTAACTTCGCCATTTTTTGTCATGGCCAAAAAGGTACCCGCTTTATCTAAACCCGCCCGTTCTAAGACATCGCGATCAAGAGCGCTGCTAATCAAAAGCTCAATGCCTTCCTTTTCAGCAGCCTCGCAGGCGGAATCGTTAGTGTCAATGATGACCACTGGGTCGCCGTATTCCTTGATTAAGCGGGCCACTAACAAACTGAGAGGGCTGCATCCAACAATTACGGCTCCCACCGCCGCAGCTTTGGTAATACCTAGCCAGCCGGCTACAAACCGAGCGGTAAGCCCCTGCACCATGACCGTCATGATAATGGTGAGAAACACAAGGGCCTTGATCGCCTCTCCCCCGCTAATACCCCGCTCGGTCAGCAAAATAGCAAACAGAGAGGCTACCGAGGCCGACACGATGCCGCGGGGAGCAACCCAGCCTAGAAACAGTTTTTGGCGCCAGTTCAAATCGCTGGATTGGGTACATAGCCAGATGTTTACTGGACGCACCACCACCATCAGCACTAGCACCGTCAAAACCGCTCCTGGGCCCAGGGCAAACACACTAGCAATTGACAGGTCTGCCGCCAGTAAAATAAACAGTACCGACACCGCCAGCACGGTTAGCTGTCCCTTAAATCGACGTAGCAGCCGTTCATCAGGCACCGACAGCCAGCGCACCATCATGCCCGCTACGACGGTGGTCATCAGGCCCGCTTCGCTACGAATGCTCTGGGCCAGCCCAAACAGCCCCCACAGCCCTGCCAGCACAATCAAGTTGCGCAGATCTTCCCCCAAAAAGCTGGCCTGCTTCAGCAAAAGACCCATCAGGCCACCGCCTACTACGCCAATCAGCGTGCCAATGCTCAGCCGTAAAATCAAGCCGCCAACAACCGTAGTAGGGTCGGCATCCCCATTGAGAATAATATCGAGCACTACCACCGCTAGGATGGCCCCAATGGGGTCAATGAGTACTCCTTCACCCTCCAACAGGGTTGCCACCTTACGATCGACCGCCACCTGGCGCAGCAGAGGACCGATTACGGTAGGGCCAGTCACCACTATTAGCGAAGCGTAAAGAAATGCCAGCGACCAGGGAAACTCCCCCAGCCAGTGAGCTGCCATACCGCCGCCAATTAGAGTGACGAAGATACCGATAGTAACCAAGTTGCGCAGACTATTCGACACCTGACCTAGTTCACTGAGCTCTAGGCTTAAGCCTCCCTCGAAGAGAATCAGCGCCACGCTGAGGGCCACGATTACCTCTAGCCCAATTCCTAAGTCTTGAGGATGGAGGAGCCCAATGCCATCCGGACCCAAGCCAATACCAAACAGCAGCAAAAAAATAATGCTAGGAACCCTAGCGATCTCTCCAATGACCTGCGCAGTCACTCCGGCCAGCACCGTGAGTACAATCTGTAGGGTGAGGGCAAAGGAAGTATCCATAGGCCTATAGGGTAACACCCCGACTGTGGCTAACTCGAGGAAACAGCGCTAGAAGCACTGCCCTCTCAGGGACGGAGCAGCAGGTAATATAAGTGCCCTGACGTGTTGATGCGTCCAGCTAGCTCGCCGGCTTGGCTGCCCGAGCCGACATACAAATCGACTCGCCCAGGACCTTGAATGGCACCGCCTGTATCTTGATCGAGTACTAGGCGGGTAGTGGGTTGGCTAACCCAGTCGCCCTGAGGTGTTTGCCGAGGTAATGACAGCTGAATAGCCGCGATCGCCCCCGGTGGCATTAATGACTTATCGGTAGCGATCGAGTAGCCAGCTGTCACCGGCACACTCAGGCTACCCGAAGGTGGCCCATCGCTGCCTTCACGAAAGAAGATAAACCGCTCATTTTGAGGCAAATAGTGATTCAGATCTTCGGGATGCTCTTCAAAATAGGCCAGCAGATTTGGCAGTGACAGCTCGTTTGGGTCGATTTTGCCATCGTCGACCAGGGCACGGCCAATGCTGGTGTAGGGATATTCAGTACGACCCGCATAGCCCACTGACATAACTTGACCACCAGTGAGTTGCAGTTTGGCCGACCCCTGCACCTGTACTAAAAACGCCTCCAGGCGATTGGCTAACCACACCAGTTCTAAACCCGCGAGGGCACCTTGCCCACCCGCTAAGCCATCCGCACCCTCCAGCTCTAGGCGGGTGGGGTGGGGCTGAGGCCAAGCATCTAGGGTAGGGGGGCGACGATAAAGAGGATAGCGATACTCGGCATTGGGAACCGCGCTGGCTCGATACTGCGGCTCAAAGTAGCCCGTGTAGGCGACGGTGCCCCTACCGTCAGCTCCAACCGATTCATAAACGACAAATTCTTGCCTTAAAGCAGCTTGAAAAGCCTGATTGCTGGGGCTAGTAGCAACTAGCTGCCGCAGTCGTTGCAGACTCCGCCAGACGCGATCGCGCGTAATGCCCGGTACCACATAAGCTTGATAATCTGCTGCCGCCTTAGGTGTAGCCAGGTAGGTAAGACTATGATTAATTGCCTGAATCAACGCTTGGCGGTCATCGGGCAGCACAAGTTCGGCCCATAGAGAGCTTTCCCTATCCCTCATCAATGGCGTCAGGGGCAGGGCGGCTGAGGGCTGAGCGTCAGCGGGAAGATCTGAAACGACAAGACCCTGAGCTTCACTCCTCTCAGCAGCCAGCGCGAACAGTCCGCCGCTTTGCCCAGCTAGACAGGCTACCGTTGCCACACCTACTGTCAGCAACTGAGTCTTTGTGCTTGCTCTCACCCAACCAACCATTAATACCGCTCAACGCTAGAGCTAAACACCGGCTCCACCCGAATCGCACTGACGCGGGATGGGCGAATGACCATATATTCGCCAGGATTGACTTTAGGTAGGGGCACTGTGATGAACTCATCGGAGGTGGCCTTGGGCATCAATTCGCCGCTATACCACTTTTGAAAATCTTGAATGGAAGAGAAGCGTACCTCTTCGTGGTGGCCGCCATCCAACAGCATGTGAATGATGTACTCACTGGGCGTTCTTGGCATAGGAAATTGCGATCCTTCAGTTCACCGCCCCTATTATGGGCTGTTTGGCCATAAAAACTACCATTCTCTCCAGGGGAATTTTGTTTGCCCTGTCAATGCAAAAGCTGCACGTCGCTCTAAGTGAGCACCGTTTTAAGGAATTGGCGTAGTTTCGAGCAGGTCAGCTACTAGCCGCTGAGACCGATGGTGACCGGCAGGGATCAGGCGATGGGCCAAAACGTGAGGAGCTAACTGCTTAGCATCATCAGGGATAGCATAGCTGCGTCCTTCTAAGTAAGCCAAGGCCTGAACCGCCTTATAGAACGCCACCGAGCCCCGAGGACTGACCCCAAGGGTAATGTCGCTGTGGGTGCGGGTGGCCCGTACAAGGTCGAGGATGTAGTGCTGCAGCGACTCTTCCACCGTCACCCGGGCACATTCTGCCCGCAGAGCCATGACCTCATCTAGCGAGATGCAGGGTTGAATATCGTGGGGAGAGACCCCACCCCCGAGGCGCTGGAGCATGCTCAGCTCTTCACTCTCGGTGGGATAGCCAAGGCTAAAGGAGAGAGCAAACCGATCCATCTGGGCTTCGGGGAGAGGAAAAGTGCCCTGATATTCCACTGGGTTTTGGGTTGCGATCACAAAGAATGGGGCCGGCACTGGACGCGACAGGCCGTCTAGAGTCACCTGGTGCTCTTCCATCACCTCCAGTAGTGCTGACTGGGTGCGGGGGGTCGCTCGGTTGATTTCGTCAGCCAGCAAAATGTTGGCAAACACCGGCCCCGGCATGAACTGAAACTCACCGCTGTTAGGATTCCAGATGTTGGTGCCAGTCACGTCGGTAGGTAAGAGGTCGGGAGTGCACTGAATGCGCTGAAATCGACCATCGATACAACGGGCCAGCGATTTGGCCAGCAGAGTCTTGCCGACCCCTGGCACATCCTCAAGCAGAGCATGCCCTCCTGAGAACAACGCCACTAGCACCAGTCGAATGGAGTCTGATTTACCGACGATGGTTTTGTCTAAATTTTGAACTAGCGTTTCGATCCGCTCACGCATGCTGGTGACCCCTGCTATACCAAGTCCAGCTTGGCAACTGCGGTTTACCCGAAGGAAAACCTTTACCCCTGGACGTGACTTAAATGTGTTTAGGCCTATGATGCCCCGATCGCCCCTCAACTGCCTACCAGCTATCGCGCTAGTTCTCTCAGCGCCTGTTGGCAGTCGCGCTGAATTTGGGTCTTGAGATCATCAAGACTGGCAAATTTTTGCTCGGGCCGTAGAAAACTATGTAGAGAAACCTCCAAAGTTTTGTCGTAGAGGTTGCCCTCCCAGTTGAGCAGGTGTACTTCGATGGTGAGCGCAGCTCCCTTCACCGTGGGGCGGGTGCCCAGGTTCATTACCCCCGGTACGAGGGG
This sequence comes from Nodosilinea sp. FACHB-131, assembly GCF_014695395.1. Lineage (GTDB taxonomy): Bacteria > Cyanobacteriota > Cyanobacteriia > Phormidesmidales > Phormidesmidaceae > Nodosilinea. The sequence continues at coordinate 163,545 of NZ_JACJOF010000007.1, read as the reverse complement.
ATAAGGAGTTTGGGTTGCCCCATGCACCCAAACGCTATAAACCCCCGTTTGAGGCAAAAATTTCTCGGCGGGCAGGTGTAGATTCGCGGTAGGAAACCCAATGGTTCGCCCCAGCTGCTGCCCTTTTACCACTCGACCAACCAAACTGTAGGGCCGACCCAGCAGTGCCTTGACCGTATCGAGGTCGGTTTTTTCCAAGGCCTGGCGAATGCGAGAGCTGCTAATGCGATCGGCACCTAAATCAACAACGGGAGCAATGTGCACCTGAACACCGTAGCGGGCAGCTAACGCTTTCAGGTCGTCTACAGTGCCCTGACGTTTCTTGCCAAAGCAAAAGTCTTTGCCCACACTGATATGCTGTACCCGCAAATACTTGACTAGCAACGTTTCCACAAAGTCTTCAGGCGACAGGTTAGCCAAGGATTGATCAAAGGGCAATAGCACCAGTTGACCAATGCCCAAACGGCTAATCTGAGCAGCTTTTTCAGGTAGAGGCGTCAGCAGCGAACGAGCTTGCCCCGAGAAGAACTCCTGCGGATGCGGAAAAAACGTCATCACGGTAGGAATAGGGGTCGCTGCCGGCTGAGAGCTTGAGGTTGGCAAACCGATGTGAGTTCTCTGGCGATGGCTCAACCCTCGCAGTGACACTTCAGGCAGCTGCGGTAGATTGGCATGGGGCACGCCTTGCCCCTGAGTCCCTGGGGGCACCACTGAGCGAATGACGGCCTGATGCCCTAAATGGACACCATCAAAGTTCCCCAAGGCGATCGCCGTTGGAGTAATAGCCGTTGTAAGCGAAGACGTGATCCACACGCTTTACATTTTTACACAGTCTGTTGGGCTCAACCTGGCTGAGAAGTAATTCAGCGGATGCAAGGTTTGAAATATGTCAGGTTCAAGGATCAGGGGTAATTCCCTAAGGCCTTGGTGCCAATGGCTTTCGACGTCAGAGTAGCGCGGGCGGCAGTCAGATCAATCACCATGCCTTCTTTGGCCACCACTGCGCCAGGGAACACTGCTTTGGTTTGAACCGCTATCTGATCCATAAAGTCGTCGTCGTGGGCAGGGTCATGGTGGAAGATGACTAGGGTCTTGACCCCAGCTGCTTTGGCGACCTTCACCGCCTCCTGCCAAGTGGAGTGGCCCCAGCTGACCTTGCTCGATTTGGGGTCGTGGTACTCGTCGTCGGTATAGGTGGCGTCGTAGATCATGACGTCGGCATCGCGGGCCAGCCACACAGCATTGTCATCCAGACGGTCGGGGTAGTGCTCGGTATCGGTAATGTAGGCAGCCACCTGATTTTGCCAGGTCACCCGGTAACCTACCGCTTCGCCAGGGTGGTTGAGCAGGGCATTTTCGATGGTGATGTCGCCCATGTGGAGGGTTTCCCCCACTTCGATATCGCAAAATTTCAAGTCAGCCCCCATCACCTGGAGAGGCACCGGAAAGTTAGGGTGCAACATCTGGTCGTTGAGGCGCTGCTCAATGGTGGAGCCGTTGGGAGCGATCGCACCGTAGATATTAAACCGATTGCCCCGCACAAAGGCCGGCACAAAGAAAGGAAAGCCCTGGATGTGATCCCAGTGGGAGTGGGTAAAAAACATGTTGGCCTCGACGGGCATTTCGGCCAGCAATGACAGACCCAGCTCGCGTAAACCAGTACCCCCGTCAAAAATTAGGCGATGTCCCCCTACCAACATCTCGACGCAGGACGTGTTACCGCCGTAGCGCACCGTAGACGGCCCTGGGCAAGCAATGCTTCCACGCACACCCCAAAACCGCACTAAAAACTGCTCAGTAAGCTCAGCCATGAATCTCTCGGAGATGGGAAAGCATGGAATATCAGGCTAAAAATACAAATGCGCCTTAAGGTAGAGCACAACCTGAGATTTCTTTAATAGTAATGAAATCTAATCAAAATGATTAGGGTAGAGGGCCCCTTACCGAGAAGACCTCAGAGTGCTGTTAGATGCCTTGCCTTAGTTTGCCCGGAAGCGCCATGAAATTGCGCCGTAGATCATAATTTTACTCTACTTGCTCCGGCAACAGCGGCCGCTGACCCTGGGCTAAATCTAACAGATCGCCTACGGCAGTCAGGTTATATTGCAGCGGTGTAACCGAGATGTATCGATCGCGAATAGCTTGCACATCGGTCGGAATAGCTACCATAGCCTGAGTCAAGTCAGGAGGCCAGCCTTGATTAGGTAAGGGATCCTCGATATCTTCGACGGCTTCCCCCGCTAGCCAGTAGTAGGTTTTACCCCGAGGGTCGAGGCGTTTTTCAAACTGGTCAAAATAGCGGCGAATGCCTTGGCGAGTAATCTGGGCACCTTTGATCTCCGTTGCTGGTACCGCTGGCACGTTGACGTTGAGCAGCATGGGGCGCCCTAGGGGGAAGCGATCGCGATCGGCCAGCAGGCTACAGATGAAATCGGCAGCGGGGACAAAGCTACCTTGGGTGAAGCTGGTCAGACTAACGGCGATCGCCGGAATGCCCTCCATGACCCCCTCCATCGCCGCCGACACCGTGCCCGAATAGACCACGTCAGTGCCTAGGTTGGCGCCGTGGTTGATGCCCGAGACTACAACCTCTGGGGGCGTTGCCATCAGCGCCCCCAGGGCCAGCTTGACGCAGTCGGCGGGGGTGCCAGAGCAGCTCCAGGCCTCGACGTCATCCTTAAACACCGACTCGATCATCTCAGCACGAATTGGCTTGTGCATCGTGAGCCCATGGCCCGTAGCAGAACGCTCGCGATCGGGGCACACCACGGTAACCCGGTGACCCGCCGCCGCCAGGGTAGAGGCTAGGGTGCGCATACCTAGGGCAAAAATGCCGTCGTCGTTGCTAATGAGAATATTCATGACTGTTCCCCTGCCACACTAAAATAATCAAAGCCCAAGCTAGCCTAGAGCGCCAAGGTATCGCCCAAAGCTGGCCGGGCTAGCCTCCCTAATATTGTTGTTGCACCATACACGCAGAATGACCGCCCCACCCACCTCGCTCGAAACCGACCTAATGGCCATGAAGGAGGCCGCCCAGAGCGCGATCGCCGCCGCCGCCACCCTAGACGAACTAGAGCAGCTGCGCATTGGCTATCTGGGGAAAAAGGGCCAGCTCTCCAAGGTGCTGGGAGGCATGGGCAAGCTCTCCGCTGAAGAGCGTCCCCGCATTGGTGCGTTGGCTAACGAAGTCAAAGAACTCATTCAAACCCGGCTCGATCAGGGGAAGAGTGCTCTAGAAGCCGCTCGCATTGAAGCCCAGCTAGCCACCGAAACCCTGGATGTCACCATGCCAGGCATCTTTCAACCCCAAGGCCGCATTCACCCTATCAACAGCATCATCGATCGCATCGTCGATATTTTTGTGGGCTTGGGCTATACCGTCGCCGACGGCCCCGAAATTGAGACTGACTACTATAACTTCGAAGCCCTCAATTTTCTGCCCGACCACCCGGCCCGCGATATGCAGGACACGCTGTACCTGCCCAACGGTCATCTCATGCGCACCCACACCTCCAACACCCAAATTCGCTATATGCAGGCCAATGAGCCGCCTCTGCGGGCCGTTGCTATTGGTCGCTGCTATCGCCGCGACACGGTAGATGCCACTCACGCCGCCGTGTTTCACCAGATTGAGTTCTTCGCGGTGGATACTGACATTACCTTCACCGACCTGCGAGGCACCATCAAGGTGTTTCTAGAAGCACTCTACGGCGAGATTCCTGTACGGTTTCGGCCCAGCTTCTTCCCGTTCACTGAGCCCTCCGCCGAGGTAGATGTAGAGTGGCAAGGCAAGTGGCTAGAGGTGCTAGGCTGCGGCATAATCGACCCTAACGTGCTGAAATCTGTCGGTTACGATCCTGAAGTTTACAGTGGCTTCGCAGCAGGCCTAGGGGTAGAGCGCCTAGCCATGGTTCAGCATCAAATTGATGACATTCGCCGGCTTTACACCAGCGACCTGCGGTTTTTACGGCAGTTCTAGATGGCTGCTAACCCTAGCGTTGTTTAAGGGCAGTCTAAGGTTAGCTAAGTCAAATTCTTAAACAGCTGAAGTGCCTTCGGCTTAGAGATTTGACTGCCTTAATAGCGGCTCACGCGTTCTGACGCGATAGAGCGGTGAGCTAAAACTCCGCACCGCTGTCGCGGCTCCGCACCCTTTTGCGATCGCTTTGCAGAAAGTTCTCTCCAAACAGAACCCTGCTAAAACTCTGTATACAATGGACTGTATACAGAAACGTCACGGTTTATGATGGTCTGTAACGTTTTCTGGAGTTAAACGTTTCATCTCTTCACTAAACTCCTCTTAACTGAATACCTATGACTCGTCTACAAACCCTTAGCATTAACGGCAAACGACTGAATCAAAGTATCGACGACCTGGCTCAAATTGGGCAGCTCACCAACGGTGGCATTTGTCGGCTGGCCTTCAGCCAAGAAGATTTTCAGGGACGTGAACTGGTGCGACGATGGATGGTAGAAGCGGGTTTGAGTACCTGTATTGATACCGCTGGCAACCTGATTGGTCGCCGCAGTGGTTACGCTAATGCTCCGGCGATCGCCACCGGGTCTCACATCGACACAGTGCCTTGTGGCGGCAGATTTGACGGCAACCTGGGTGTGCTAGCAGGAATTGAAGTGGCCCGCACCCTTCAGGAAAACAACATCACCCTCAACCACCCCTTCGAGGTGATTGTATTTGCTGACGAAGAAGACACCATGGTTGGAGGGCGTGCCATGGCCGGCACCGCCTCGCTCGATGCTGCCGACTACCACCGCAAGGATGGTCGCCCCATTGACGAGTGCGTCAACGCAGCCGGAGGCAATTGGGACCAACTCTCTCTCTCTAAGCGCACTCGTAATGATATCTGTGCCTTTGTCGAACTCCATGTTGAACAGGGCGGGGTATTAGAAACAGCTCAAAAACAGATTGGCGTGGTGCAGGGCATAGTAGGTATGCAGCGCTACCAAATCCACGTCACTGGGCGGCCCAACCACGCTGGCACCACCCCAATGGATCAGCGCCAGGATGCTTTGGTAGCCGCTGCACAGATCGTGCTAGTGGTAAATCGTTTGGGCAATCGCCCCCCGAAGCAGCAGGTAGCGACGGTTGGGGCGCTGCAAGTGTGGCCCAACGCTGACAACATCGTGCCAGGACAGGTACAGTGCAGTATCGACGTGCGCGACCTAAATCAGTACGTCATCAATGATCTGATTGACGATCTGAAAGAAGAATTGCGGCTGATTGCCCAAAATACCGGCACTCAAATCGAGATTGTGCCCCAGCTCAATGTGGCCCCCAGCCCAGCGGCCGAGCATATTCAAGCTGTTATTGCTGAGGTAAGCAACAACCTAGGCTTGAGCCATATGCCGATGCCCAGCCGTGCCGGACACGATGCCCTCGAAATGGGTCGCTTTACCGACATGGGGATGATTTTTGTGCCCAGCGCAGGTGGTTTCAGCCACTCCGAGGTGGAGTACACCACCCCCGAAGAGTGCATCAACGGAGCTAATGTGCTGTTAGAAACGGTGCTGCGGCTGGATCGCCACTATCGCTAAGTCCCAAGAGACGTTTGGTGAAGCCAAATTTTTAAGACTAGCGGTTTGTCTAATCAGCAAAAATTATTAGTGCCTGGCCCTTTCGGTTCTAGGCTTTTTGGATTGGATTGCGATCGCTCATCTAACCCCGCTTCCTCTGGGCCAGAGGCACAGCCTCTCTCAGGAAACACCAAGGTGTTGACGCTATAGTTGAGTTAGTTCTTCTACACAAACTGCAATAATTCCTATGGTTTTCTTTGGTTTAGGCAAAGGCAAAAAGTCAGAAATGCCCGCTCCTAACGAGGCGCTGCCGGGTCGGGCCACAGTCATGCCCGTGCCGGAAAAGCACTACGTCAACGGCAACCGCCTAGCCCCTCCTTTTCCGGCAGGTATGGAGCTGGCTCTTTTTGGCATGGGCTGCTTTTGGGGAGCTGAGCGCAAGTTTTGGCAGCTCGAAGGTGTTTACTCTACATCAGTGGGTTATGCCGCTGGCTACACCCCTAACCCCACCTACCAAGAGGTGTGCTCTGGGCTAACTGGCCACAACGAGGTGGTGCAGGTCGTATTTGACCCAAAGGTAGTCAGCTACGAGCAACTTCTTAAGACCTTTTGGGAAAGTCACAACCCCACCCAGGGCATGCGCCAGGGTAACGATGCAGGCACTCAGTATCGCTCAGGCATCTATGTGTACTCTGAGGCCCAGCGCCAGCTAGCAGAAACCTCTAAACAAGCGTATCAAGTCGCGCTTAAGGCCGCTGGCTATGGACCCATTACTACCGAGATTTTGGAGGCTCCAGAGTATTACTACGCCGAGGACTACCACCAGCAGTATCTGGCTAAAAACCCGGGTGGCTATTGCGGTTTGGGGGGCACCAGTGTGGCTTGCCCAGTAGGCGTAGCAGTAGAAAACTAGAACTATACCAAGCGGCTCATCCTTGAGTTAACTCACCCCTAATCATGTATGGCTGGGAAAACACGTCGGTGCATACATGGTTAGGGCTTTTTGGGAAAACTACACCTAGGAAAGCCCTAGTTTTAATAATAGAGTTTAGTGACTATTGGTTTGAACATTTTAGGAGAGCCTAAATTCTGCCGAGAGTTTACTGAAGTTTTGCTATGAATGAGTTCCTTGTGAACTCTTTAATTAGTCATTTAAATTTTTTACTGCTAGATAATAATAGGCCTTCAGTTTTACCATTTGGAATTGAGAAGATAGGCGCAAGGTAAAGGAGCCCTAAAAGATACTATACAAAAGCAATATTTTGCTTTTCCAAGCAGTATTTAATTCCGGCAGTGCGCTCCAACTAAAACGCACGATTTTTTATTTCTCTTCTTTCGTCGTAAATTTCTATTTCAAAGCGTCAAATAATCTGCTTCTAAAGCAAGTTGAAGCTTTAGCTTTAATTAGCAGTCTTAATGAAGTCTTAGTAAATTTTCCAGTATTGATCTCGGCATTTTATATATAAACCTGTATTTTTTAATTTGAGCTTTAGTCGTTAATTCTCTCGTTAGACATGCATCAGATTGGCGTCGTGACCATTGGCCGCAATGAAGGTGAGCGTCTAGTTCGCTGTCTCAGGTCTCTGCAGGACAACGTGCCCTTGGGCAGTCCCATTGTCTATGTAGACTCAGGCTCTACTGACGGCAGCGTTGCTAAAGCCCGCGACATGGGTATTCACGTTGTTGAGCTTGATATGTCTGTGCCGTTTACTATGGCGCGGGGCCGCAACACGGGCTTTCAGTACTTAATCGAGAATTTCCCCCAGCTTACCTACGTGCAGTTTATCGATGGAGACTGCGAGATCCTGCCGGGATGGATAGACGCGGCTGTGAGGGCTCTAGAGAGCAACACTACCCTCGCCATTGTCTGTGGGCGACGACGCGAGCGATTTCCTGACGCCTCTCCCTACAACCGCTTGGCTGACATGGAGTGGAACACACCCGTGGGTGAAACCCGAGCCTGTGGCGGCGACATGCTGGCTCGCGCAGAGGCAATCAAAGCGGTGGACGGCTACAACCCTAAGATGATCTGCGGGGAAGAGCCGGAGATGTGTATTCGCCTCAGGCAGAAAGGCTGGAGAATAGAGCGGATTGACGCCGATATGACCCTGCACGATGCAGCTATGACTCGCTTTGGTCAGTGGTGGAAGCGCTCGATTCGAGGGGGTTGGGCCGTTGCAGAAGGAAAAGCAATGTATGGCCAACCACCTGAGTCATACATGGTTAAGGAAGACAAAAGCGGCTGGCTGTGGGGGGCAACAGTTCCGGCTCTAGCCGTTGGCCTGGCCTGGCCTACCCACGGGCTAAGTCTCTTGCTGCTGCTAGGCTACCCAGTTTTAGGATGGAAGATTTACAAATATCGCCACAGTCAGGGCGACGAGGCTAGAAACGCTCAGTTGTATGCGTTTTTCTGTACAGTCTCAAAACTTCCTCAAGTGCTTGGGCAAGGTCGATACTGGATTAATCGCTGGCGCAACAAGCCAGCTACGCTGATTGAGTATAAGCCTGTTCCCATGACAGGGTCAGGATCCTAGAAAGAGCCTTAAAGCCGTTATTTCTTCGGTTTTCTTTCAGTTTTATCATTAGTAATGGCGAGAAGCCCTATGCGCATTGCCTACTTTACCGGCACCTATCCTAGAGCCACAGACACGTTTATTCAGCGCGAGGTTGTGGGTCTTAGAGACCTGGGGTTAGAGGTCTTCACGTTTGCAGTACGCCGCCCTGGGGATGAAAATATTGTAGGCCCTGAGCAGGCTGCGGAGCGATCGCAAACCAACTACCTGCTGCCTTTCAATCTGGGGCTGCTCGTTAAGGCCCATCTGACATTGCTGTTGGGTCATCCGAGCCGATACTTTAACAGCGCTAAGCTGGCTTGGACCACGAGCCAGCCTGGGCTAAAAGGCTTCCTATACCAGCTAATTTACTTTTTAGAGGCGGGCATTCTAGCCCACCTCATTACCAGCCAGAATATTACCCATCTGCACAACCATATCGCCAGCTCCAGCTGTACGGTAGCGATGTTAGCGGCCGAATTGGGTGGGTTTACCTTTAGCTTTACGATGCATGGTCCTCACATCTTTTTTGAGCCCTACCGATGGCGGGTAGATGAAAAGATTAAGCACGCTAAGTTTGTAGCCTGTATTAGTCACTTCTGCCGTAGTCAAGGCATGATTTTTTCGCGGCCTGACCAGTGGAACAAACTACAAATTGTGCATTGCGGGGTTGACCCCAGTTTGTTTGAGACGGTGACCCATCAGGGGGTGGGCAAGCGTCTGCTCTATGTGGGTAGATTAGCGGCTGAGAAAGGGTTGCCGGTTTTGTTAGAAGGGTTGACAGAGCTGATCAGCATCGAACCTGACGTAATTTTAACTGTCGTTGGTGACGGCGCCGACCGGGCGCTATTGGAGCAGCAGGTGAGCGACTTGGGGTTACAAAACCACGTGCGCTTTTTGGGCTACCAATCTCAGTCGGCGGTGAGAGAACATCTCAAAAATACTGACATATTTGTCCTGCCCAGCTTTGCTGAGGGCATCCCCGTCGTGCTAATGGAAGCGATGGCGGCGGGCGTTGCGGTTGTTGCCACCCAGGTTGCGGGAGTGAGTGAACTGGTGCATTCAGGGGTGAACGGCTACGTGGTGCCGCCGGGCGATCGCCAAGCCCTGTCAGATTGCATTAGTTTTCTGATGAAGGATGCTGACACCCGCAATCGTTTGGGCGCTGCGGCTACAACCAAGGTCGAGCAAGAGTTTAACGCTCTGACAGAGGTTGAGAAACTCTACCAACTCTTTACTGGAGAAGCCTATAGGCGGGCAGACGCGTCGGTTAATGCCGACACTAATGCCGTTGTCTAAAGGCTAGCCTGGGTTTTCTGGCTTATCCTCGCCTGCTATCAAGAGCGGAGTTGCTTGCCACTGTAGGGCATCTTCGCTTTGGGCGCTAATCGGCTCTAGCAGCAGCCACTGATCTTTGGTCGCGCCCCGCTGCAGATAGATATCAAAATCTCGGGTCTGGCTGCGCTGGGCGTTGGTTAAGTTGCCCCCTTTGAGATGATAGGTACCAGCTACTTCTACGGTGGGCTGCCTAGCAATCTCAGACCAGTGGTGATCGGTAATCCGGATACGACCCACCGCAGCTCGGTCGGTGGGAGCAGAGGAAAACTGCCGATAGAGAACGGTTTGGGTCTGAGCAAGTTTTTGGGCGATCGCCCCCTCAACTACTGCCCTAGGCGGCCTGGGATTGATTAGCCCGCACCCTAGCAGCGATAGGCAAAGCATACCCATTAAAACCCACCGGATTGACCGCATCGATGCCGTTATCCCCATCGAGCATCCCTCCTTTAAAGCCGTTATCTTCAGGCTACTGCCTTACGTGCCCGGAAGAAATGGGTTGGGGATGAAAGGCTAGGGGTTGGGACGCAGCGCCCAAGCCAAAAACCGCTCGGTATAATACAGGGCAATTTGATTGCTGGGGCCACGAAACACAGCATCGAAGGCATGTTCAGCCCAGGGCAGGGCAATCCACGCTGCCACATTACCGCTAGCCTGGAGTTGTTCGTACAGCTGCTGTCCGTAGCTGGGTTTCACGACATGGTCGCGTTGCCCGTAGATCAATAGCGTTGGCGGCAACCCCGACCTCACCGAGAAAATCGGTGAGGCCTGCTGATAAAGCTCGGGCAACTGCTCGGGGCTACCGCCCAACAAGGTTTCTAATACAGCACGGGTATCAATGGGGTCGGGTACGGGTGGGTCGTAGTAGCCGGCCGACAGATTGATCGGGCCGTAGTAGTTGACCACCGCTTGTACAGGCAATCCCCTAGGTTCATAGGCGGCCAGCATGGCCAGATGGGCTCCGGCAGACCATCCCACTAGGGCTATGCGGTTGAGGTCAATGCTGTAGTCTGGGGCACGATCGCCCACCCATTTCAGAGCCGTCTGCACGTCCTCAAGCTGGGTCGGGAAGCGGTACGCAGGCGCATGGCGATAGTCGATGGCCACGACCGTATAGCCCTGGGCCGCCATATAAGCGCTAAACCGGGTCGTTGCGGCAGGTTCTCCACGTTGCCAAGCACCGCCGTAGATGGTGACGATGGCAGGGTGCGGGGTCTGCTGGGTGGGAGATTTGGGTGGCTGGTAGATATCCAAAGCCAGCGTGGCACCGTCTGGGGTTAAGACAGTCTGGCGCTGTGGCGCGGTCGCAGGCTCTGGTAGACCCCAAATCAAGTCCCCTAGGATAAAGGGGCGCGATCGCAGCAAAGGCCGCACCTGAGCCGGAATTTGGCTGCTGTAGTTTGCGCCCAAGGCCCTTTGCATCTGGGCTTCGGCCCGCCGCACTGTGGCAGGAAGTTGCAGCAGGGGCAGGCTGCTCAGCACCAGACCGGTAGCGCTGAATCCTAGAGTTAGGAACCACACAAAACTGCGCGATCGCCCCCGTTTTTCTACCTTCGCCCCTCGTCGCACCACCGCGAACGCCAGCACCATCCCCTGGCCCAGCAGCAAAAATGAGCTGACTTCTGGAGCCCCCACGCCCAAGGGCAAGAGAAAAAAGGTTGGTGCGGGAATGACAATCCAGAGACTTAGAAACAGGGCGATCGCCGCCAGCGCTGCGATCGTCCAATCGACCAGTTGCCACAGAACTACCATGCAGAGGCTAACCGTTCACTGTGTTGTCTTTGCCCCTAGATTCTAGGACGTCCCACCAAAAGCCGATTCAGCAGCGCCAGAATGAGGGTGAAAATGGTGGCCCCGATGATCGACCAGATGATTGGAAAAGACTGCCCACCAATCTGCAGAGCAAATAGCTCCGGCAAGCCTAGATTGCGAGCGATCAACACGCCCAAGTACGACCCAATAAAACCCACCACAATCGAGGTTAGGCATCCTCCCGCCGTATAGCCTGCCAACGATTGGCCAATGCCACCACAGATAGCCGCAACAATTAATAAGACCAGCAGCTCAATTAGTCCCACAAGCCACCTCCAGCCTCAACAATCAGCAGCATAGTTGTGAGCTAGCCAAGCGGCACCTAGCACAAGACATAGCTGCTATAAAATCTTGTGGCAAAGACGCTAGCGACCTTGCGCCTTAGCCTAACTACTGCTTCAACGTTCGCGGATCTAGAGCATCGCGGAGGCCATCACCGAGCAGGTTGAATGCTAAAGACGTCACTACAATTAGGATGGCTGGGGGCCACACCAACCAGGGCTGGAGAACGAGGATGGACGCGTTGGTAGCCAGGGTGAGCATGTTACCCCAAGAGGCGTCGGGCTGCTGAATACCCAACCCAATGAAGCTCAATACCGCCTCTGCCAAAATGAAGCCAGGAATCGCCAGGGTGGCGGCAATAATACCGTAGGTAGCGGTTTGGGGCAGAATGTGTCGGGTGATGATGTAGAGCGATCGCCCCCCCATGACCCGGCTGGCCTGCACAAACTCCTGCTCTTTTATCGACAGCACCTGGCCGCGAATCACCCGCGCCAACCCAGCCCAGCCCACCAGCGACGTGATCAGCACGATCAGCAAAAACCGCTGAGTGCTGGAGATGCCCGCCGGCAACACCGCCGCCAGGGCCACCAGCAAATAAATGCTGGGGATGGTCATTAACACTTCCACCAGGCGCATCAGCACGGCATCGACCGCGCCGCCAAAGTACCCGGCCATACCGCCCACCAGCATGCCCAGCGGGAAAGAAATAGCGATACCAATTAGCCCCACGCTGAGGCTAACTCGGCTGCCGTGGATCAGCCGACTGAACTGGTCACGGGCCTGCTCATCAGTACCCAGCAGGTTGATGCGGGCGGGACCAGCGGTATCAAACAGGGTCAGCCGCCCTTTATCATCGCGGTGGAAGATGCGCAGGGCAGAGGGCTGGGTGCGATCGACAACGATTTTGCGTTCCCCAGTGTTGATGTCTACCGGCCCCTGGGTGGTGGGATAAACGTGGGGAAAGAACCGCCCCGTTGCGGCATCGCGCCAGTACACGTGAGTGGGTGGCAGCAGCGACCCATTGAGCTGAGACTCATAAGGGCTGTAGGGAGCAAAAAAGTCGGCCCCCAAGGCCACGGCATACAGGGCGATCAGCAAGATCGCCCCGAGCTGGGCCAGACGATTCGTTCTAAGCTTGCGCCACCAGGTCATAGACGGTACTAGGTGTGGATTACGGTTTGCTCGTTCTCCACCATAAACACATTTGAATAGAGGTTAGCAATTATTTGCTTACCTTCTTGGGTGAGCGACAGATAACGCAGCCCATCTTGGATGTAGGGATGCACCACATTCCAGTAAAACTTGGGGTAGTTGGCCCGCAGGTCGCCGGGATGATCGTAGCTCAGGTACTTGTTCTGACCCGTTTCCTCAAACTCGTAGTACAGCGCCCCAATCTTCTTCAGATAGCGGGGGTCGCTGAGCTGGCCAATTAGGTCGGCCGCCCGCACCAGGCCAGGAAAGTGTTGGGTATCTTGGTGGTCTTCTTCTTTGGGTACCGGAAAACGGGTCAGCTCGATGTTGCGCTTGATAGCGTCGGCTTCAATCACCGGGTTGCCGCCAAAGCGTTCTTCAATGAACCGCTTGCCCCGATCGACATGGTAAGGGGTGAGGGAGGCATCGGAGGCCCCGGGCTGGAGCATGACCATTTCGTCGCCCTGGCCTGTGGCGTAGAGGTGATTGCGGTCTTGGTCGCTGCGGCAAACTCCTTTCACATAGCCAATGTCATGGCAGACAAGGGAAATGATGAAATGCATCCAGTCCTTGCAGGTGACACCGCCTTCGCGAATGTGCTTGCCCCGCAGAATCTCTTGACCGACTAGGGCGACTAAAACGGTGTGCTCAACGTTGTGGTAGAGCGCGTCACTGTTGGCGATGTTTTCAAGCGCCATGCTGCCCGCCCAGGCAATAATATCTTCGTAATCGGGATTTTGGCCGCCGTAGGTGCGGTGGTAACCCACCCGCAGCTTGTCGACAAAGTCACTGATGAGGATTTCGGTGGCGTTAAACATTCCCAAGACCTGCCTTTTTAAGAGTCGAGCCGTTGGCGTGAGAGAGCAGTGACGACGGGGGTGAACAAAGCTCACGCAGTACATATCTATGCTATTAGACCAAACCTTCCCCATTCGGGTGTGTGATTCGAATCAGTAAAAATCATGAGCTTGGCCCCTTGAAACTGGTTGAGGAGACAATTTCCTTGATAAATCAAGCGATCCCAAGGCCATGAGGCTTAAAGCCACAATGGGAAAATCAATATTTCGTAACCTATACAGCCACTATCCAAGAGCGTGATTGTGCAAAATCTCCATTCCTCTGCCTCTCTGGAGACTACGGCTGGTTCATTGGTCGAGCGAGGTGAAGCGATCGCGCCTCATTCTAAGTAACCTCGATTGCTTCTACCGCCGGGATGGTGGCAATTGCCCAGGACCTAGGAGCCATGAGAGACACTCGCATCTACACGGCGATCGCAGTGCTAGGTGGCTTTACCTAGCCTAACCCTATTGACCCTGGTGGTGCTAGGGCTGTCTAACATACATTGCTTGGAGGGATAGGGCGATCGCGAAATTCTTGAGCCGTTTCAGCGGTTAACCCTTCTATTGGCGGTCGGTCAATGGACCAGAAACTTCGACAAAGGAATGTACCTTGAGCAAATAATCGTATAATGAGATTCTGCTAGCCAGATTGCTTGCTCAGCGGCATCCTTGCGGGTGTAGTTCAGTGGTAGAACGTCAGCTTCCCAAGCTGAATGTCGTCGGTTCGAGTCCGATCACCCGCTTCTTGAGGTTTTTGATAACAATAATTGGTATCCGGACAATAGCGATCGCGATCATTGAGCGAGAGTTGCACAGACCACCGTATCGCGCCCTTTTGCCTTTGCTTGGTACAACGCTTGATCAGCTTGACGAATAATATCTCGAACTGATTGACCAGCCTTTGGGACCTGACTAGCAATGCCCAGGCTAATCGTGACGTAGGGATGATCGGTTTGCATACACTTATTAGGAATCTGCAAACTTTTGACGGTTTCTCGAATTTCTTCGGCAATTTTGACAGCCCCCACTCGATCTGTGTCTGGCAAAACTACAGCAAACTCTTCTCCACCATAGCGAGCTAGAACGTCTGAGGAACGCTTGAGGACAAGCTGAGCCGCTCGCGTAATGTCGATCAGGCATTGGTCACCTGCTAGATGCCCATAGCAATCGTTATAGATTTTGAAATAGTCAATATCAAATAAAATTAGAGATAAGTACTTCTCAGTTCGCAGCAATCGCTTCCATTCGCTTCTTAGAGACTTATCAAAAAAGCGGCGGTTCGAAATTTGCGTTAATGAATCGAGATTACTTAACTCTTCTAGCTTTTCGTTGGCCTGCTTCAGGGCTTGAAGTGCCTGGTCTAGTTGTTCAGCTTTAGAGTCAGCTTGGGCGAGCAGATCGGCATGGCGTAAGGCAACGCTAAATTGAGCCGCCAATTGTTTAATAAAGGTAATCTCAGCGGAGTTCCAAACGCGGGGGCGATCGCACTGATGAACGCAAAGCAATCCCCACAGGTCACCGCCTTTCATGACGGGCACAACAACTTGTGCCTTGACCTGAAAGCTTTCCAGCAGTTCTACATGACATTGATTTAGTCCAGCCTCGGAGAGATCTGAAATGACCTGCATCTGCCCCTGTCGATATCGGGCCGCATATTGACTGCCAAAACAGTGATCGCTCACTTTAATCGCGATCGCCGAGTCATATTCTGGCAATACATTCTCAGCAACAAACTCTCCAGAATTGTACTGAGAATCGACATCGAACTGAAAAATAGCAACTCGATCGGTGAGTAAAGCTTTGCGAACCTCGCGGGCTGTCGTTTTAAACAACGTGTTTAGGTCAAGCGACTCACGAATATCAGCAATCAGTTTAAATAAAATCTCTTGTTGCTGATTGAGCAGTCGCAGATCCTCAGCCTCGCGCTCGGTTTTCGCCATTAATTCAGCTTGTTTCACCGCGAATCCGAGTTGATTCGCAACTTGCGACAAAAACTGAATTTCTTGATGTTGCCATTGATAGGGTTGCGAATGTTGATAAGCAGCTAGTACCCCCCACAATTTTTGCCCGATAAAAATAGGCGCTGTGGCATAGGCCCGAATGTGAAACTGTTCTAAAACGTCTATGTGACATTGCGACAGATCTTCGGTGTAAATATCAGCAACTACTAAGCACTCATTGGAGCGATATCGACCTCCCTGATGCTCTTGCAGATACGAATCATTCCAAACAGTATTCTGCCCTAGTTTGCCAAAATTCCAGCCTGGTTCAGCAAATTCAAAGTCTTCAACAAATTCTCCCCCCCAGTCGTCGAAAAAACGATAAACGGCCATGCGTTCAATTCGCAGTAACTTACAGGTTTCTTGGGTAGTAGTGCGGAAAATCATGTCCACATCCAAGGATGCTCGGATTTTGCTGATTACTCGGTAAAGCGCTTTTTCCTGAGCATCAATAGTTTCGAGTTGATAGCACTTATCCTGTAGCTGAGCCTCTAGCTGATCAATAGTTGGGATATGACCAACTCGGCAAGCCAAATTAGCAATTAATTTTGCCAACCGATTTAAGAGAGCCCAAAACTTGCTGTGGAACATAGTGTCAAAGATCAGGACTTACCAGAGTTATAGCTAGATGATGGCTTGTGTTGTTAGTAGCCCGAGAGACTGCTTGCACTATTGGGAGCAGCTCTATAAGAGGTAACGTATTGCACCTTACATTACTCCTCATACGTAATTCTGCCCCTCAGACTCTTATAGCATCTCTATTGACCAAGTAAAGTTCTGTGTCCTGTGGTTAAGTCTTGTAGACAAGTTAATGATTGTAGGGAAAATAGTCAGCTCAGAACGCTCAAATCCAGCCGTTTTGTTGGCTAGAACGATAGGAAACTGGAACATCACAGGCCCTCCCAAAGTAGTCATAGGACAATTGCGAGTTTGTCAAGATCCTAGTGTTGGTGAATGGACCTTTAATGTGATATATGGGTGATTTAGCACATTTTTATACCTAAAGGAACCGCTATATGGCGGGTTGGAGCGAGATTTAATGGCTCTTTAGCCAGTTTTACTCAGGCGATCATCGCATTGAATTTACGGTTATTTACTAGCATGATTGTTTTTGGGAATTGCACATAGTGGCGGAGTCTTCGTCGTGAAACGCACCCTCTGATTGGGCGTTGCCCTCTAGCGAGGCTTCTATAGGCAGCAGGCTAGGCTAAAGGTCAAGCTATTAAGAACAGTTTTGGTTGCTGACCAATGGGCAGCTGCTATTACGGTTGGGTACAGCAAGATCACCTGCACTGCCTGGCTTGCAATTTCGCCGATTAAGACATGGCCAGCTTGCTGCTGAGCGGTGCTGAAGTCAAACACCTGTTCAATCCTAGGATAGGAATTACGTACCCCGCGCGAGTTGGGCTCACCCATGGTTCACCCCATAGTCTTTCCTTCTTTAGAGAAGATGAAGTTCACAAAGGCCGACAGCGATCGGGCAGTTAATGTTTACTTTCTGTGCTTGGTTAAAAAGCGATCGAGCTGGTTGGCAAAAGCTGCCGTATCTCGTTGGCTAAATGGAGGAGGTCCGCCGGTTTCTACCCCACCGCTGCGAAGCTCGTTCAAGAAATTTCGCATGGACAGGCGCTCTCGAATATTGCCGCGATCGTAAAATTCGCCTCGGGGGTTGAGGGCATAGGCGCCTTTCTCGATAGCTTCAGCCGCTAGGGGAATATCGGCTGTGATCACCAAATCGCCAGATTGTAAGTGCTGCACAATGTAGCTATCGGCCACATCTAAACCCGATCGCACCAGTACGGCATCAATGTAGGGAGAACCTGGAATTTGTAGTTCTTGATTGGCGACTAGGGTAGTCTTAATCTCGACCCGTTTGGCAGCCCGAAACAGGATTTCTTTAATCACATTGGGGCAGGCGTCGGCATCGACCCATATCTCCATAATCAGTGCTAGTGCCTATATTGTTGGACAATTCCGACAGCCGAATCAATTACTTATGCACCGAGGCGCGATCGCAGATTTTCTACCGACCCTAACCAGGCCTCGTGATCGCCGCTATCTTGCCACAGTTCTAACATCTCCGAGTCTTCGCTCAAAATGCGATTAATGGCTGCCCGTGCCCGCACCAGTAGTTCAGGATTTAGCTGCACATTAACCTGCGCGATCCAAGCGTCAGCTGGTTCGCTGTAGGCGTTGCGATCGCCCCAGTTACCGTTGAGCCGTGCAATCACCTCAATGGCTGCTAATGCGATCGCCGCATCCGGCGCCTCTAGATAATCGCTCTCCGCTAACGCCCCGTCGATGGCCGCTTCAACCAGCGACAGATCGTTGGATTCTGCTAGCTCAAAAGCCCAATCGGCGGCGTCATCGTTGCCAAAGGCGTCCACTGACCACGTTCCCATTTCACCCTCTAGGCAGCCATTACATGACCAACTCACCCGATCATAAAACGAATGCTTGGGGTAGTTGCTTCCACTCGAATACCACCGCGTTGGGGAGTAGAGCGATCGCATCAATGCCGGCTCCCGACTGCGGGGTCAAATAGGAAACTCTTGAGGACGCAGCACGCTACGCCCTCAAGAGTCTTCGCAACCAGACGATCTGCCGCCGTTCTCGACTCAGCAGGTTATTGGGCCTCGGCCGTCAGCTCGCTCCAAGCCTGCACTACAGCTTGGAGTGCGGGTGGGGCATCGTCGATGGCTAGGTCAATATAGGTGGTTTCGTACTGCATGGCCGACAGCTGCACCGTAGGGTAATCGGCAAAAGCAGCATCGGTGATGTACCGCAGGCGATTGAGGTTAGGGAAGCGCTGGTCTTCTAAAACCTGTTCAAAGGCGGCTACTTGCTCTGCCGGGAGTTGCCGTTCTGACACAACCTTGCCGTTCTCTTTCCGCAAAAGTCGGCCGTCGGTTAGCAACACGGTCTCAAATTGGGTGCCGACCAAGCTCCCCGATTCGACTGAGCGAAAGATGTGCGCTTCGGGTTCTGTCGGCTCTGCCATCACCGGGGGAATAAAGTCGGGAATGAGACCGTTGCGGCTGATGGCCGTGGGGTTTTGCACCATTTCTCGGCCATCTTGGCGGGCGTGGTAGACCCAGCTTTGATCGCCATCGGTAACGACGAGGCGCAGACCCGAAATAGCAATCATGGTGCAGAACTGGTCGGGTTCATAAATGCCCATGCAGCCGTCCCAGGTAGCGGCTTCGGCGGCGGCGATGCGCAGCTCAGAAGCGGGGCGATCGACCTCGGCGGCGACGGTTCGCAGGATGCGGCGGCTTACCGCTCGGGTAACCAGGTCCTCAACCGTCGCTACTTCCCAGTTTCCTGGGCGAGGCTCTGGCTCTAGGGCGGGGCGGGGCTCTGGTCGGGCGGGGCGGGGTTCACTCTGCCCTGGAAGCCCACTGACCCCTGAGCTAGGGTCAATACAGGCCACTGCCATGCCTTGGATTGCGATCGTACCCATGGCCAGCAGCGCAAATAGGGTTTTAGTTTGAAGAGGTAAGGGAGCCATAGTCTCAACACTGTTTTGCTTTGCTCCATTACCATAGCCAGCCATTTAGAGCTGCGAAGCGTGGTTACAAAATCGGTTACAGGATGAGCGAAAACGAGTTGGGGGACGGAAGGCCACGGCAGGGGTGGTGCTTGAGCAGCAGCTTATAGCAAAAAATAAAAAGAGAAGAGTGAAAAGTGAAAAATACTCAATGGGCTTGAGTTGTTGGCGTTTTGGGCCGTCCTAGGCTTCACCTGCTATAGGCAAAAAAAATGCCCCTTAGGAGAGGGGCGTGGGCGCTGACAGCTTTTAGACAGTTGACTATGGCCAGTCATTCTTAGCCTCAGCGCACTGCCCTACTGAGGAGGGCTTTTGATCGTAAGCAGTGCGTCACGTTGAGCGATCGCGCACCACTTACAACCACGGTGCTAGGCGGCTTGCCAGATTTCGCGCACTTTACCTTCTGGTAACCACTCGGCAACTGCCTCAATGCGCTCCTGGGATAGCTCATCTTTGGTGGCTGAAAAGACGGCGGAGACAACGATTTCCGCATTCACCGTCTTCGGTACGCCCGCTTCGTTATCCACCCGCGTCAAAAACAGCTTGGAGTCGATGCCGATAGGTGCTGGCCCCTTGAGCGGCGGACGAATGCGGCTCAAAAAACCGACGATGGGGTTTCTGTCCTTCCAAAGCTCAGCCACTTCCATTTGCAAGGCTTTTTCGTCAGTGGGCAGCGCATCGTTGTGCAGCTCATCCGCAATGCGATCGGCCTCGGCGGTAGTCATTACGTCCCGCATTACCCGAAAGACCGTCTCGGTAATGTCGCGAGCGTCGTAGATATCAGGCAGACCACCCTTAACTTTGACCTTCTCTAAGAAGGGCGTGTGCTCATTGAGCAACGGCACCGCTGGCCCTTTATCCATGTCTTTGGGTGGGTTTTGCTCCATATCTTCGAGCATGCGCTGGCCCTTCTCAGTCAGCGTAGCTCGCTTAAACTCAATCAGGTGAGGTAGAGGACCGTCTGCAGCGCCATAGGTGTTGGCTACGCGAAAGCCTACCTCGTCTGAGTCTACGACGCTAGGCACGTCTTCCTGATTGCCATAGGCATTGCCGCTAAATTCGGCTTGGATGTATTGCCTCTGGTTTAGATAGTCCAGATGACCTAATAGATCAGACTCGGTCAATCCTAGACCGGTGAAATCAGTGGAAGAAAAATCAATGTCTCCCTGCTGATTTTCTTGATTGAACTGGTTGATTTTGTCGAGGATGATAAACACCACATCGTCTCGAATAGAAATTGGCATAATGCCTCCTTAGTGCCTTTAGTGAACGTAAAAGTCTATTGGGTAGCACGGCTACCTATACAGACTGAGTGCTATTCTTCGACGTACATGGGGGGCTCAACAGGGAAGTTATCAATCCTGCCAGACTCATCAATTACAAAGCCATGGGAAGTGGGTAGAGTCCCTTCTTCTTGGGCAGCGTAATCTGCTATTTGCTGCCGATTTTTTTCCACATCGACATTAGACGGAATTTTTTCATCAGCGGGGTTAACGTTGGTTGACTGAGCCGTTTGCACAGCCCACTGATTGCCAGGAGCCCCACGGCCTGGTTCGGCTTCTTTGGGATTGCCGACTTGGTCGGGACGGGTATTTTTGTCAGTCATAATATTTAAGTGATGATTACAGCCGTCGCAGGGCAAAGACCTGTCATGATTAGCTGCGATCGCTCGATCTAAACAACTGCGACATTTCTAAAGAGATGTTAACGTGGCTGTCATAAAGCCCAGGACTGTCATTAGGAGCAGATCACAATCTGGCCAACGTCATCCTTTAGCAAGATTGTGATCTGCGATCGCGCTCATCGCTAAAAATTACACCCCGCAAAAAGCACAGTGGGCCTAAATAGGTAGCTATTACTTTGAAGCAGTATTTTCTAAAACCCGTCAGCTTGGTTTTAGGCAAGGCCTATCCCAAGGATTCGCCTGCGCCGTTGATTGAAATTTCGTCCGTTACCGCAGCGAAGGCGTGGGCTCTAAATCGCTCGTAGCCGCACCAATATGCTCAATCTTGCTGTAGGTGCTAAGCGAGAGCAGGCCAAAGCCAACCTTAGATGATATGTCTAAGATCGTGTAGAACATGGTTTCAAAATCTTGGCTAATGGCATCAATACCAGTAGGGGCTAGAATCCAAACAATTGGGTAGGCCGTCCAAAGAATTAGATGAATAGCAACTAGCTGGCCAAAGGCCTTCTTGGTGCGGGGGCGGTTGCGCTCGGCTTCGTGTCTAAAGGGTACCAGCAGGAGGTAGACGGCCGCTAAATACGCCGCACAGCTGACAACATACCAAATGTAGTTGATGGGATCTGGGGAGAGAGCTCCCGCCAGCCCTGTCGCAATCATAAAGGCGTTGACCCCCAGCAAACTGCCGGTCAGCGTTAGGCTGGTGTGGCCCAAAAAGGCAAAGATCAGCAGCAGCAGCGGTGTAGACAGTGACCAGGTAATGTAGCGGACCCAAACCGTGGGACGATCGTTGACCACGCTCTGCCCCTGGCCCAACGCCATGGCTAGATATAAAGCACTGGCAATCAAACAGATGAAAAAGCTGAGGGTATATAGCTTTCTCCAGCCTTCGGTTTTAGCGCTGTGGGCACCAAAGCCAAAAAAAGCAGCGCCCAGCGCCATGGAACCTACTCCAATCCAAAGCCATATTTGAGCCATGTAGTTGCGATCGCCCCGATCAAGTCGCTAATACTGTCTCAAAACAACCGTCCGAGCGGTATGGTTCTATGGATAGATTTTGCTCTGCTCAAGGCATAGTTGTAATGTGTTTGAGGTAGATAACAGGTAGCAAAGCGCTACATTCAAATTCGGCACAAATGCGTGTTTTCTTGCCGGGCTAATGTCACTAGCGCAGGTTCGCCTTAGGCAATTGCGGAGGCGAACGGAAAATAATCTTAGGACTACAAGCTATAGCCGAGATTGTCGGTGAGGCAAAAGGGCAAAACCTTTTGGGCGGCGGCCTGCTGTTTGAAACCCGCTGAGGCCGTCTCAGACAACGACTGCTCTAGCTCCACCAGATACACGTTGGTAAAGAGGCGAGCAATGACCTCGCGCCCCTGAACCGTCACAGCTAAATACCTCAGCGCCGCCTGAATAAACGGATACACCACGTACCAATAAAAGTGGGGATAGTTAGCCCGCAAATCGGCCACAGACTCATATCCCAGCGCAGCATTAGTTCCCGTTTCTGCAAACTCGCAGAATAGAGAAGAGAGCTTCTTTAAGTAGTCTGAGTCGCTCAGTTGTCCTAGCAGATCGGCGGCTCGGCACAGCCCTGGCAAATCGTTGGTGGTTTGATATTTAGACTCAGGTGGTACAGGAAACCGGGTGTGCTCAATGCAATCTACAACAACGTCAACATCGACTAGGGGCTGTACTGCCAGACGATGGCGGACAAATCTCTGCCCTCGGCTCACGTGGTAGGGGGTCAAACTGGCATCCGTTGAGCGGGATGACAGCGCTACCCAGTCGTCTCCCTGCCCGGTAACAAACTGGTTGATAGCACCATCGTCGCCAGGGCAAATACCTTTTACATAGCCAATGTCATGGCACAGCAGGGCCACCATAGCATTGAGCCAGTCTTGGGGAGTTAGGTCATGGTGTTGTAAATAGCGCCCTTCTAAAATCGTTTGCCCCACCAGCATCACTTGCAGGGTGTGATCGGCGTTGTGGTAGGGAGCATCAGTGCCTTGCAGGTAGGGGATAATCTCGTGGGCTAGGGTTGCGAACGACTGCCAATAGCTCAGCGCGGTATAGCCAAACATGGTGTTATAGCTCTCCCAAAGCCGGCCTTCTATAGACTTAAAGAGATTTTGTGACATGGTTTCCCTCCATTCGTTCAATGCATAGTTAACCGAGTCAAATTAGCACCCTAAGGGGGAGAGAACATAACCATAATGTTCCTGATTTGAGCAATTTTATCAACCATAAAAGCTCATTAGCAAAGCGGGGATTTTCAGCAATAGATTCGCCTCAAAGGCTTCCACAAAAAACGAATATTTGCCACAGACCTCTTAAAAACTCAGAGTTTCCCCTAATTTCCCAGCAGCAGGCTGAGGGCTTTTTCAAAGCTGGATAAAGCTTAGCCAAATACATAGAGCCTGAGTGTGATTTTTATGATGTTATAAACCCGTATTATCACCCTTGGTTGTGATCTAGATCAGCTTTGGCCCTGCTTGTCAGACCTAAGATAATGCGTAAATCTAGCTCTGACCGCTTTTCTACCAGCCAAAAAGGAGCAAATTCCTTTTCATGCAGTCCAAGGGGTATTCGTAATGCCAAGTAAATCAAAAGCACTCGATCTAGAAGAAATTACACCTCAAGCTGCACTCCTATTCGTCGACGATGCTCTTTACAACGCTGAAGGACGACGCCTCAACGATTTAGAAAGCCGCATATTTCTCGGCTCTTGGGAAGGAAAAACCTATGAGGAGATTCATCCCCTCAACCCTGAGTATGTTGAGAAATCCGTAGGCTATAAGCTTTGGAAAAAGCTGTCGATCGCCCTAGGCGAAAAAGTCAGCAAGAAACGTATTCGTGGCGCCGTGATGCGCCATTATTGCGGCCTAGAGACCAACCCTTCCTTTGCCAAAGACCAAACTGGAAAGGCAAAATACGCAACAATTTGGCAAAGCCAATCAACCTTAAACGATCCATCGTTGATACAGACCTTAAGGGATTGGCTTGAGAGCCTAGGCTACCAGGTGCACTCTAGCGTCAGCGAGTGTAAAGCAATCGAGTTGAGCTCATTGCTACCCAACAGCCTAGTGTGGTCGGGGGTGCAGTATGACGACGTACTCGTGATCGCGATTTCGGGTGGGGAGATTGCCACTAACGAAATCGCCCCTACAGGCAATTGAGGCGGCAAACGAGCTAGCCTGCGGCCTACCGCCGCTGGGCGTGGCCTATAGCTGGGTCCAGTAGAGCTGTCGTAGCACTGCCCTAAGTAGTTCTTCCCTTAGACATATTCCTGTTGTCAGAGTAGACAATATAAAATTTTTTCAACAATTGGCACTCATTCGCCCTGCTTTCGAGGTTTACAGCTTTATTAGAGCTGTGCTTCGCCCAATAGTCAGCGGTTGTATAGACGATCGCCCGTTGCAGCGGGGCCAATTCAAGGTTTGCACCATCAGTCTTGCCATGACACCCCCAGAGCGGACAGTTTTATTGGTCAGTAGCTCGCCTGGGCAGGCCGATCGCTTGCGGCAGATGTTGCAGCACCAAGCGGCTATCTCCTACCGGGTGGTTGAGGCCCCCGGTGGACAGGTAAGCCAAGACCAGCCCCTACAGGTTGATGGCATTTTGCTCGATCTTTACCCTTTGGATGGGGACGGCGTCGACCAGCTCAAGCAGCTGCAACAATCGTGGGGAAAAGCTGCCCCCATAGTCGTTGTAGGCGAGAACGACATTAAGACGGCGGTGGCAACCCTCAAAGCTGGAGTCGCTGACTATTTGGTGAGAGATCAGCTCACCCCAGAGGCGCTAGGTTTAGCACTGCGAGCGGCGATTCCCGAAGGAGCGTTCGTTCCAAGTCAGCTCCCGAATGCTGCGCAAATCGTCCCGGCAGGCTTAACCGATCGGCCCATCACCACCGCGCTCGAAGCCGCAGTTGCTACCCCCCAACTGCCCTACCCAGAGCTGGCCGCAGCCCTGCCGCAAATTGTGTGGACAGCCGATCGCACCGGAGCGATCACCCATTGGAATCAGCGCTGGTATGAGTACACCGGCCTCAGCGCAGCCGAGTCGATGGGGTGGGCTGGGGCCAGCTGCATGCACCCCCACGAGCATGACCTCACCCTGGACACATGGAGCGAAGCAATCGCCGCCGGTAAGCCCTTTGCCCTCGAGCACCGCCTGCGCCGCTACGATGGCGTTTACCGCTGGTTTATGAATCGGGGCGTGCCGATGCGTGACCCTGACGGACAGGTCACCGGCTGGGTGGGTACCCTGGTCGACATTGATGCCCAAAAGCACTTAGAAGAGCGCTTTCAGCTGATTGTGCAGGCGGTGAACGGGCTGGTGTTTGACGTCAGTAAGGTGAGCCTGGACGGGGACGATCGCGTTTACCGCTCTGAGCAACTGTTTGATTTAATTGGGGTGTCCGCTACCGAGGCCCCACCCACATCGCGGTGGTGGGAGGATCGCATTCATCCCGACGATCGGGCGCGACTGCGCCACCGCATGGAGGAGCTCTTCGCCAGCTCTAGCCAGCGCTACGAGTCAGACTATCGGATTCGCCACGAGGATGGTCGCTGGGTCGATGTTTGGGAACGGGGCTGCCTGGTGCGCGACGAACAGGGGCAGGTGACTCGCGTGGTGGGTTCCACGGTCGACATCAGCCAGCAGCAGGCGGCTCTGCGCGATCGCAACCGGGCCGAACTGAAGCTGCGAAAGGCCCTAATTCAGCTTGAAGCGGCTCTCTCTGCCGGATCGGTCTACACCTGGTGCTGGAGTATTCGCAAAAATCGGGTGGTGGCCAACCGCAGTTTTGCCCAGCTGTTTGGCCTTGACCCCGAAAAAGTCGCCGCCGGGGTCCGCCTGGAGAAATTTATCAACATCATTCACCCCGACGACCGGGCGCGGGTGGCGGCAGCTATTGACCAGGCGATCGCCACTAGAGACAGCTGCACCGCCGAGTTTCGCATCTGCAATCCCCAGGGTGAGGAGCGCTGGGTCATTGCGCGCGGGCAGGCCGAATACGACAGCGAGGGCAATGCCGTGATCTTTCCCGGTGCGCTGGCCGACATCAGCGATCGCAAACGCATCGAAATTGCCCTGGAGCAAAAAATTCAGGAGGCCGAAGCCAGTCAGCGCACCCTCGATGCCTTGATGGCCTATATTCCCGAAGGCATCACCATTGCCGATGCGCCCGACGTGCGTATTCGCCAGGTCAGCCGCTACGGGCAAGAGCTAACCGGGCGCCCCCCCGAGGAACTTGAGGACCTGCCTGCCACCGATCATCCGCAAGCCTGGAAGATTTTTGCTGCCGATGGCAGCCTCGCCACCCCCGAAGCTTTGCCCCTCACCCGCGCGGTTCAACAGGGTGAGGTCGTCACCAATGAGGAATGGCTGCTGCAAACCGCAGCTGGGCAAAGACTGGTGCTGTTGTGCAACGCTGGCCCAATTTACAACCAGGAGGGCACGATCACTGGCGGCATTATCGCCTGGCGAGACATCACTGAGTTGAAACAGACAGAAATTGCTCTCCAACGCCACCAGGAACACCTGAATCTAGCGTTGGCGGCAGCCCGCATGGGCAGCTGGGACTGGGATATTCAGCTTGATGTGGTGCAGTTTTCTGACAACGTAAAACGCCTGTTTGGCCTCGATCCCGATCGCGACGACTCCTACGAAACTGTCATGGCCATGGTTCATCCCGACGATCTACCTCGGGTTGAGCGCGCGCTGCACGATGCGGTCTACAAGCAAGCCGAGTACAACATCGAGCTGCGGGTGATCAGGCCCGATGGTACGGTGTGCTGGATCTTGAGTTTGGGACGGGTTTTCTATAGCGATACGGGCATTCCACTCACCATGACGGGCATCGATATTGACATCACCGATCGCAAACAGGCCCAACTGACCCTGCAACAGACCACCGAACGGCTGAATGTTGCCCTCAAGAGTGCGCCGATTAGCCTGTTTAACCACGACCTTGACCTGCGCTACACCTGGATTTATAACCCCACCCACGACCTGGCTAAAGACCAGGTGATTGGCCAGCGCGACGAAGATTTGGCCTCACCCGAGACCGCAGCTCGGCTCACTTACCTCAAGCGCCAGGTAATCGTTACTGGGGTCGGCCTGCGCGAGGAGGTTGAGGTGACTGCCAACGGGCAAACCTCCTACTACGACCTGACCATCGACCCGATTTACGATGACCAAAACACTATTGTTGGCGTCACCTGCGCCGCCGTTGACATCAGTGAAAGAATCCAGATTGCCATCGAACGTCAGCAGGCCACAATTGCCCTGCAAGAAAGCGAAGACTGTCTGCGCATGGCGATCGAGTCGGCCAACATGGGCATTTGGGACTGGAACTTAATCACCAACCAACTGGTCTGGGACGCAGGTTGCAAAGCCATATTTGGCCTGCCCCCTGAGGCCGACAGCAGCCCTGAGCGGTTCTACGAAGGGCTGCATCCCGACGATCGCGATCGACTGAAACAGGTTATAGCCGAATCACTCACCCAGAAGAGTGGCGGCAACTACGACGTGGAATACCGGGTGATCGGCCTAGAAGATCGAGTCGAACGCTGGGTGCGGGCTAAGGGGCAGACCTATTTTGATGGCGACGGCAACCCCCTGCGCTTTACCGGCACTATTCTCGAAATTACCCAGAAAAAACAGGCCGAAGCCGCCCGCGAACAGCTGCTGAGCCAAGAGCAGGCCGCCCGTGAGGCCGCCGAGCGGGCCAACCGCATTAAAGATGAGTTTTTGGCGATTTTGTCCCACGAGCTGAGGTCGCCCCTCAACCCGATTTTGGGCTGGGCCAAACTGCTGCAAACCAAAAAACTCAATGTCGAGAAAACCGCCCGCGCCCTCGAAACGATCGAGCGCAATGCCAAGTTGCAGACCCAGCTGATCGACGACCTCTTAGACATCGCCAAGATTTTGCGCGGCAAGCTCAAGATCGAACCCGCCTCAGTTGATCCGGTGTTTGTGATTGAGGCGGCGATCGAAACCGTTCAGGCCGCAGCGGATGCTAAAGCCATTCGCATTCAGACCGATCTGCCCGACATTGGGCCAATTCAGGGCGATGGAGCGCGCATTCAGCAGATTGTCTGGAACCTGCTAACTAACGCCATTAAATTTACCCCCGAACAGGGCCAGATTACGATTCAGCTAGCCCGGGTAGACCGCTGGGCCCAGCTCAAGGTTACCGACACCGGCCAGGGGATTCGGCCGGAATTTTTGCCCCATATTTTTGAATCCTTTCGCCAGGCAGACGCCTCGATTACCCGTCAATTTGGTGGCCTGGGCTTGGGTCTGGCGATCGTGCGCTACCTAGCAGAGGCCCACGGCGGCACCATCAGCGCCGACAGCCCCGGCGAGGGCAAAGGGGCCACGTTTACCGTGAGCTTGCCGCTGCTCAGTCACCGCCCCAGCCAACGAGCCATGCCCGTTTTGCCGAGTCAGATCGATCTGACCGGCATACGCGTGCTCGCTGTAGATGACAACCCCGATGGCCTAGCCTTGCTGACCTTACTGCTAGGCGAGTATGGGGCAGAGGTGATAGGTCTCGAGTCTGCCGCCGAGGTGCTCGACACCCTGGCCAGTTTTCAACCCCATGTCTTGGTCAGCGACATTGGCATGCCCGGCATGGATGGCTATGAGCTGCTGCGGAAAATTCGCGCCCTGCCGCCCGAACAAGGGGGGCAGGTACCGGCGATCGCCCTCACCGCCTACGTGCGCGAAGAAGACTCCCAAAAAGCGCTAGATAGCGGCTTCCAACAGCACTTGTCTAAGCCCATCGAGCCCGATGCGATCGCGCGGGCCGTCGCCCAGCTGGTGCAGTTGTAGTTTCTCGGATTCGTGCGATCGGGTAGGGGCGATCGGGTAGGGCGCTACAGGCTGAACGATCCCTAGCCCAGCCTTCAAACGCGCTGTTTAATCAGTCGGGTGCCCCACATGAAACCAGCGGTAGCCATACCCAGGCAGGTGAATGTCGTAAGCAGCATCTGAGATCACATCCTCTGGCTGGTCTTCAAATAGATCGATCAGGCATTTGCCCACGTCATCCTTCAGCATGAGTGTCGCCTTGCAGTCAGATTGGCTGAAATTGTGCACCGCGATCACCGCCTTGCCCTGCCACTCGCAGCGGTGGGCAAAAACGCTGTCGTGGCCAGTGTCTAACAGTTGCGATTGGCCCCAGCCAAACTCCGGGCATTCTTTGCGTAGGCGAATCGCCCGCTCCATCCAGTTCAGCAGCGAGTTAGGGGTGCGCTGCTGGGTATTGACGTTTAGCTGCTTGTAACTGTAGTCGCCAGTAGAAACCACCGGCAACACCACCTGGTCAGCGGGCGCTGTAGAAAACCCGCCATTCGAAGCCTTTGACCACTGCATGGGGGTGCGGGCAGGATTGCGTTCGTCTAGCGATAGGTCGTCGCCCATGCCCAGTTCTTCGCCGTAGTTGACCACGGGCGTGCCGGGCAGGGTGAAGAGCAGACTGTAGGTGAGCTTGAGCCGTTGCAGATTGCCGTCGAGCAGCGGCGCAAACCGGCGGCGAATGCCGCGATCGAAGATCCACATGGTCTCGCGATCGGGGGCAAAGGCCGCCGCAATTTCGTCCTGCTCGTCGGGGGAGAGTTTATCTAAACTCAGTTCGTCGTGGTTGCGCACAAAGTTGGCCCACTGCCCAACCGGCGGTGACGGGGGCAACTCCTTAAACGCCTGGGCCAGGGGCGCGGCTGATTGGCGAGCGAGAGCTAATATCAGATATTGGTTGCCCCAGAAGTTAAACAACATCTGCATGCGATCGCCATTGCCAAAGTATTTAGGCAATTCTTCTAGAGACTCGTTGGCCTCGGCCAGCAAAATGGCATCTCCCCGGCGCCACGATAGGAACTCGCGCAGTTCGTTGATATAGATAAAGGGATCTTCGACCTGTTCAAATACGTTGTCGGCCTGCGTTAGCTCAATCAAGAAAGGGGCAGCATCAATGCGGAACCCAGACACCCCTAATTCCAGCCAAAAGCCCATTGTCTTTTTGATTTCGTCCCTGACTTCAGGGTTGGTTATGTTCAGGTCTGCCTGGTGACTATAAAATCTATGGGCGTAGTAGGCGCCCACCTCAGGCTGGTAGGTCCAGGTTGACTTCTGCAAACCCGGAAAAACAATGCCTTCATCAATATCTTCGGGCTTTTTCTTGGACCAAAAGTAGTAGTCTAAATATTTCGAGTTTTTGTCTTTAATCGCCGATTGAAACCAGGGATGCTGATCAGAGGTATGGTTGACCACCAAATCGATCAGGATGCGAATGCCTCGCTCGCGGGCTTGGCGGGTGAATTCAACAAAATCGCCCAACGTACCTAGTCGAGCATCGACGGTGTAATAGTCCATCACGTCGTAGCCGTTGTCTTTGTTGGGCGATGGGTAAAAGGGCATCAGCCAAACGCAGGTAATTCCGAGGCCAGCGATATAGTCTAGACGCTGGGTTAGCCCCACAAAATCGCCTATCCCATCGCCGTTGCTATCCATGTAGGTTTCTACATCAAGACAGTAGAGAACCGCATTTTTGTACCAAAGATCTAACATGAAAAACCCAGCGAATCAGCGTATAAGGAAAGAGCGAAAATAGAAGAGAAAATAAAAATTCCTGACAGGCCTAGAGGATTTCTGGGGAAAGGGGTGCCAGCTTGAATTTGGCGACTGCAACTGCTGTAGGGTGGGCACCGCCCACCATTTTAACTATTTCAGAAACGGCAATACCTTTTCGCCAAAGACCTCAATAAACTGCTGCTGCTCTCGATTGACGTTGTGCAAAGAAATGGTCTCAAAGCCCAGCTCCATATCCTTTTGCAACCACTCGATATGCTGCTGGGGGTCAGCCGAGACGCGCACATACTGGTACATGTCGTCTGGTTTGACAAAGGTGGCAGCAGCATCAAACTGGCTAGGCACCCTAAAATCAGATAATACTTGGCTCTCAAAAATATTGGTGCGCCACTGGTCGTGGGCTCCTAGCAAAGCGGTTTCTTGATCTGGGGCGTAGGAGAGCTGCACCTTTAAGTACATAGGTTTGTGCTCACCGCCGCCGCGCCGAAAGGCCTCGACCACCTCCCGCAGTTTGTCGTGGGGGTGGGAAATGGTAATCAAGCCGTCGGCCCAACTCCCTACCCACTCGGCAGTTTTAGGGGTAATGGCCGCCCCCATAATGCGGGGTGGATTGGCGGGGCGAGAGTAGAGCTTGGCCTCTTCTACCTGCACTAGACCGTGGTGGGTAACGGTTTCGCCAGCCCAAAGAGCGCGGATCACGTCTACGCATTCTTTGAGCCGCGCATTGCGCTCGGCTTTGATGGGCCAAGGCTGGCCGGTGATAGCTTCGTTCATCGCCTGGCCGCTGCCCAGGGCAACCCAAAAGCGATCGTGAAACATCTCCCCTAGGGTGGCTGCGGCCTGGGCAATGATAGCGGGGTGGTAGCGCTGACCGGGGGCACAGACGACGCCAAAGGGCAGTGAGGTTGCTTGCATGGCGGCCCCTAGCCAAGACCAAGCAAAGCCGCATTCTCCCTGGCGCTCGCTCCAGGGATGAAAGTGGTCGGAGGAGGTGACGGCGGTAAAGCCAGCCTGTTCGGCCTGCTGTGCCCAGCCCAGCAGCGCGCTGGGGGCAAACTGCTCATGGGAGGAGTGATAAGCAAATTTCACCATGGATTTATAGCTCTGCGCTGGGTTTTGTCGGGCCGGTATAACCTGGGATCTATGCCCAACAGTTTTGCAAGAGCGCGGCTATTCAACATCTACCAAACGCGGTAGTTAAGCGCTCAAGAGGCTTCGCTGGCTGCGAATGAGGGAATTGCTGAGCAAACAGCCCTTGAACAGCGGACAAAGCTTGGTGTTGCTGAGTTGAAGCATGAATTTGGGTGGGCGCAAATGGTCGTTTGCCCTTACAAGAGACTTTGCAGCTTTGATTCATACCTGTATCTAGCGGTGGACAGGGGTGCGATCGCACCTACACAAAACTGCCTACCACTATGCCGCCGCTTCTACGGTGGATTTCTGTCTCTGTAGGCACAGCAAAGCTCAAACGCACTCCCGCCCAAGTACTTTGCAAAGCTGCGACGCGGTTCCCCAACAGGGTAAAATCTGACGTTGGTCGCGCAACTTGAGAGGACAGACCCCTGAAAACCCGCGTTATTATCGTTCGTCACGGGCAGAGCACCTACAACCAGCTCAAACTCATTCAAGGTCACTGCGACGAGTCGGAGCTGACTCCCGAGGGCGAGGCCCAGGCGCTCCAGGTGGGGCAGGCGTTGTTGGGCATTCCCTTTGATGGGGTGTGGGCCAGCCCTCTCAAGCGCGCGCGCAAAACCGCTGAGATTATTGCCGCCGAGCTGCGCACGGAAATTGCGGGCTTAACTCCCGCCTTTACCGACGACCTCAAAGAAATTTGCCTGCCCTTGTGGGAAGGCGTGGCCTTCAGCGAAGCTGAGGCTCAGCACCCCGAAACCTTTCACCAGTGGCGCACCGACCCAGCCAACCTGGTGATGGCGGTGCCCCAGGCCGACGGCACAACGGTCGATTTTTACCCTATTCGCGAGCTGTATCAGCAGGCGGCGCGGTTTTGGCAGGGGGTGTTAGCTGAGCACCAGGGCAAAACCCTGCTGGTGGTGGCCCACAGCGCCATCAACCGGGCGCTGATTAGCACCGCCATTGGGCTGGGGCCAGAGTATTTCAACAACCTGCACCAGGCCAATTGCAGCATTAGCGTGCTGAACTTTGCCGCTGGCTGGGGCAGCCCAGTGCAGGTCGAGGCCATGAACCTGACCAGCCACATGGGGGCACCGCTGCCCGAGATGCGTCGCGGCCACAAAGGCCCCCGCATGCTGCTGGTGCGCCACGGCGAAACCGAGTGGAACCGCCAGGGCCGCTTTCAAGGCCAGATCGATGTGCCCCTCAACGACAACGGCCGCGCCCAGGGCGCTAAGGCGGCAGACTTTCTCAAACCCGTGGCGATCGATGCCGCCTACACCAGCTTTATGGCGCGACCGAAGGAAACGGCGGAAATCATTCTCCAGCACCATCCAGGGCTGACGCTGCACTCGGTGAACGAGCTGCGCGAGATTAGCCACGGGGAATGGGAAGGGCTCTACGAAGCTGAGATCGAGACCAACTATCCAGGGATGCTGGATCAGTGGCAGAGCGCCCCTGAAACCGTTCAAATGCCGGGGGGCGAAAACCTGGAGCAGGTGTGGCTGCGATCGATCGCCGCCTGGAAGCAAATCGTCGCGGCCCACAGCGGCGGTGACACCGTACAGACCATTCTCGTCGTCGCCCACGATGCGGTGAACAAGGCGCTGCTCTGCCACGTGCTGGGCATGGGGCCGGAGTTTTTTTGGCGGTTTAAGCAGGGCAATGGCGCGGTGAGCGTGATCGACTACCCCGACGGCATCGACAGTGCCCCGGTGCTGACCACGGCCAACGTCACCATTCACCTCTCGGGCAGCGTGCTCGACAAAACCGCAGCGGGGGCCCTGTGACGGAGATTCAGCTAATTCAGCAGGTGCGGGTGCTGGATGCGGTGACCCAGACGGATCAGGTCGCCGATGTGCTGGTGCAGGACGGTGTGGTGACAGAAATCGCCCCATCCCTTACCGTCATTCCCGCCAGTGCTGAGATGATTCAGGGCCAGGGGAAGGTCTTGCTGCCGGGCCTGGTCGATCTCTACAGCCACTCGGGGGAGCCGGGCCACGAACCGAGGGAAACCCTGGCATCGCTGCTGGCGGCTGGGCAGGCGGGCGGCTTTACCCGGCTAGGCATTTTGCCGAATACGGAACCGGCGATCGACCATCCGGCGATGGTGGAAAAGCTGCTGGCTCGGCGACAGGCGATCGCCCAAACCAATCCCTCTTTGCCTCAGCTCCATCTCTGGGGTGCGCTAACCCAGGGTGCCCAGGGCCAGCAGATGGTGGAGCTGGTGGAGTTGTCTGAGGCTCCGATCGCAGGCTTTGCCGATGGTCGAGCGATTCAAAACCCACTGCTGGTGCAGCGACTGTTGCAGTACCTGCGGCCCTTGGGCAAGCCGGTGGCGCTGTGGAGCTGCGATCGCACCCTGCGAGACACTGGTGTGGCCCGCGAGGGGCCTTTTTCGCTGATCTACGGCCTGGTGGGCGACCCGGCTAGCTCTGAGACCGCTGCCCTAGCCGCGCTGTTGGAATGTGTGGCCGAGGTCGGTACTCCCGTTCACCTGATGCGAATTTCTACCGGGCGCGGAATGGAACTGGTGCGCCAGGCCAAAGAGCGGGGATTGCCCGTCACCGCCAGCACCACCTGGATGCACCTGCTGTTTAGCGCAAAGGATCTGGGCGGCTACGACCCCAACCTGCGCCTGTCGCCGCCGTTGGGAAACCCCGAAGACCAGGCAGCGCTGATTGAGGGAGTGAAGGCGGGGGTTGTGGATGCGATCGCGATCGACCATACCCCCCACACCTACGAAGACAAAACCGTGGGCTTTCCCTCTGCGCCTCCTGGTGCGATCGGCCTGGAGCTGGCGCTGGGGATTTTGTGGGATACCTTTGTTGCCCAGGGCGACTGGTCGCCGCTGACGCTGGTGCAGGCGCTGAGCACCAATCCGGCAGCGTGCTGGGGCCAGATGCCGCCGACTATTCAACCCCAGCAGTCTGCCGAAATGATTTTGTTTGATCCCAGCACGACCTGGACGGTTGCGCCCTCAACCCTGTGCTCTTTATCTGCCAATACTCCCTGGTTGGGGAAAGAGATCCCCGGTCGCGTCCTGCGGACTTGGGTGCCGCCGCGTTAGCCGCCTACTACCTACTCAACCTTAGTTCGGGTTAGGCATAGTTAGCGATGTTCCCCGGCAGCCCTCTCCCCCAGCCCCTCTCCTCGTAGGAGAGGGGAGCCGGAAGCGCTCAAAGTCCCTCTCCCTGAGGGAGAGGGGTTGAGGGTGTAGCTTGCTTCCCGCTGCAATGCCGGGCTCATCCCGAACTCAGATTACTTATTTACTCAACCTGATATTGGATGCACCAGTCTATGTTGCGTAGGTTGGAGTATTAACGGCAGCGTTTGAAAAGGCCTGGTTTGAGGAACGATAAGGGGGAGGCTTTTGCACGTGAGGCCATCACGGTCCATCGATGGCGCAAAGGCAACCGATTTAGGGACCTTGATCATGATGCAACACGAGCCCCCACAAGTTTGGCAGCTTGCTTTGTTTCACATCTTTCTATCGGTGACCTCTGGAGTAGAGGGTGTCATGTTTGGTGGCACGATCGCCGCTTTAAGAAACGGAGCCTCTCACGTGACCGAAGCCTGTGGTATGGGTATTGCGGGTTGTGGCTCGTCACAGCACTGGGCTATGTGGAGTGTTGCAGTTGCGGTGCTCTTTTATGCCGGGATTATGAATGGCCTGATTTTGGGGAGTATCCATGGGCCTGAAATGACCTACACGCGGGGTTCAGACCTATCATTAGTCCTGACTAAATGGATGAGGCGTAATCTCGACGCTGCCCAAGCTTCACCCCGCGTCAAGCAGGGGCTGGTATTGAGCTTGCTGCTTGGCGCGCTTGGGGTCATAGCTAGTGCTGCGATCGGGGGAGCCGTTGGTGGGTATATATATGGCAACTTCATCGCTGGCATGGGAGCGGCCCATGGGGTTCCTGCTGTTGGCTGGCTCTTTGGTGTCATGTTTGGCCTGACTGCTGCTGCATTCAGTGCAATGCTGTTTGGCGGCATTGCAGGAGTCGCCTCAGGCGTAATGCTGCGGCGTCAGCCTCGATCGCACAGGCGGTCTTGAGCGTTATGTCAGGATTTTGATAGGCCTTGTTTCTTGTAACCAAAGTAAAAGCCCCCCTTTTGAGGAGAGCTTTTAACCCCTCTTTTTAAGGGGCAGGGGGATCAGCAGGGGACTAGAAGCTACGGCAAATTGCTTTTGGAATACTCGCTTAACTCTTAAGCAACATTCACAGTATTAGCGGTGCGGCGAGTGCGCTTTTGGCGGTCAGATTTGCGGCGGCCTCCGGCCATTTCGTATTCGGAGCTGTCTTTGCCGTAGCGGACGCCGAAGCCGGAGAGCATGTGGTCAGAGAAATCCATGAGCTTGCGCTCGGCCATCAGCATGTCGTTGTAGGCACCATCCACCATCGACAGCATGCGGTTGTAAGCCATCAGCCCTTCTTGCATGGTCTGAATGTGCGCGTCATAGGCTTCCATGGTGTAGCCGTTACCAAAATTGGCAGCTGTTGGTGCGGACGAAGTAGAGGGTATCGGTAGGTTTTCAAAGCTATCCGCCGCCCCACAACTTCACCGTTCGCTGTCCCAAACTTGGCTATGGGTTATTTATTACCAACTTCCTAAACGAACTGGTCAGCACCATATTTACTTACTCACCCAGGTGCCGTGAAAACTGTGAGGCACCACTTCCGGCAGCCCTAGCCGACAGATCGGCCCCTTTTCAAGCTCATTCCCCTCATAAACCCACAGTTCGCTGCGGTGCTGGGTACCATCGTAGACCACAGTCAGCACCCAGGGCTGCTGGGGATTCGCCGGGTTCGCAACGACGATCGGTTCTGAGGGATAGCGGCCCTCTCCGGCATCGGCAACGGTGAGGCCAGCTTTAGGCTCAAGGCGGGCGATCGCCCCAAACAGCTCATCCGCCGGAGTGGGCACCGTGCGATGCACATTCAAATAAGTGACCGCCGTCTCGTCGTGGCCAAACGCGATCGGAAACTCGCAGTGGCGATCGAGCAAGCAATGCTGGTCGAGAATCTTCCCAGTTTTAGGGTCGATACGGTACTGCCAGAGCTGGGCATCGGCGGGCGTAGAGGTCTGGCCCGAGGCCACTTCTTTAAGGTACTGGTTGGTTGCAAAGTCGTTGTAGCGCACCACGTCGAACACAACGGAGCCGTCAAAATCGAGGTAGCTGTGGCCAAAGTGCCACTGGTACCAGGGGTCTGCGTCATTGAGGGCGATCGCCTCCAGACTGTCGGCATCCACCACGATAATCTGGGTGCCCTGCTGAGGCTGCCACTGCAACGCATCGCTGAAGCTAGACAGAGCAAACAGCGCCGGCAAGGGGCTAAGGCGCACCGGCGACACGCAAAACACTAGGTAGCGATCGGCCAGCACAAAGTCATGCAGCAGCGGAATCCCCGCTAGGGGAATTGTGCCGGTCTTCTCGACGGCCCCGGCAGGACTACAGCGGTAGAGCTTGAGGGTGGCGTTGCCCCCCGGAATCGTGCCAAAGCTAAAGATTTCCCCGGTGCGGGGATGGCGCTTGGGGTGAGCGGTAAAGGTATCGCCAGACTGGAGTTCTGTCAGGTTGTCTAGGCCAACCGTCTCTAGGGTCTCTAGATCGAGGCGGTGAGGCAGACCCCCTTCCCATAGGGCCAGCAGGCGATCGGGCAGGGCCAGCACCGAGGTATTGGCGGCATTTTTCATTTGAGTCTGCCACCGCTGCCAGATAGACACGGGCGGCAGAGTGCCATAGCCTCGATAGAGACACTGCTCGGCCTCTTCTTCCTCCACATACCCAGCCGAGCGCACGTAGCGGTAGGTGGCCAAGGCGCTGTCGCCATCAAACTTCACCCGCAGCACCGCCCCATCGCCATCAAACCAGTGGCCGGCTCGGGTGCCGCCGCGCTCGAACCGAGCGGGGCCGTTGCGGTAGAGAGTGCCCCGCAGTCCCGCAGGTAATTGCCCCTCCAATACGGATAGCGTCGTGGCGGCGAATTCTGTAGCGGGCTGGGCGATCGCCCCCGCCCACAGAGCCGCAGTCGGTGCGGCGGCAGGTTGCGATCGCGACGGTGCCAAAGAAGCCATAGGTGCAGAGATAAACGTTGCTTACTCTATTGTGACCCAGGACGCCCTAGAGGGTGGAGCGATCGTCCTCACCCCTCACCCATCCACCCCCTACCCATCTACTCCCCTACGACTCACTCTGCATCACCAAATCCCCTGCCGGCACCGGTGGATCGTCCGCCCGCTCGGCCGTGATCAACATCTGCACGGGGGCAGTGCCACAGACGGCGTCGGGCAGCACCCACTCGTTCGTGTCTTCAGCGGCGGCCGGGTTAAATTCTCCGCAATATACGGGGTCGCTGTCAGTCAGCGCCCAGAGACGATAGACCTGATCGTCGGCCAGGGGCGGCAGATCGGTGGTGACAATCAGCGCGGTTTGGTCGGCGGGGTTGACCACCAGGCGGGCGTTGGCCTGGGGTTCAGCCTCGGTGCCCGCCAGGGTATAAAGGCGGTTGGCGGGCTGGCTAAAGCTGGCCACCACAGCCTCGGTTTGGCGCAGGGCCAGGCGCAGGCGCTGGTTTTCTTGCAGGGCAAAGGCCAGGGCCAGCGCGGTAGCGGCCCAGCCCAGGGCCAGCCCCAGCTGCGCCCAGAGAAATCGGCGGGGGGTGGGCGCAGCATTGGGGAGCTGACTCGGCACGAGTACCTCTCCGGCAATTGCCGACTCAGGCCCAGCGGCAGCGGGCACGGCGACGGGTACAGCAGCGGCTAAGGCAGCAGCCAGGGTGCGATCGCGCAGATCGGGCGGCGGCGCTACTGGGGTTGGCCCGAGGGCAAGGCTGCCCCAGGTGGCTTGCAGAGCTGCCAGTTCAGTCGCCACTTCAGGATATTGATCAAGCCACTGCTCGACCTGGGCGGCTTCTTCAGGGGTGAGGTCGTCGAGCACATACCCCGCCAGCAGCGAGCGCCAATTGTCAGGAAGGGGAGGTGAGGTCATCGGTGGGCGGGTGAGGGGTGGGAGGGTGGGAGGGTGGATGGGTGGGAGAGTGGGTGGGGAGGGTTTAGTCTTTGTGAGGTTGGAGGAGGGTGCGCAGGCGTAGGAGGCCTTGGCGGCAGCGGGATTTGACGGTACCTAGGGGAATGCCGAGTTGGGCTGAGATTTCGGCTTGGGTGAGCCCTTGAAAGTAGGCGATTTCTAACACTTCGCGCTCGGTGGTGGGGAGCTGATCGAGGGCGGCGCGCAGGTGCTGGTTCTGCTCGTGCTGGGTGGCATAGTCAACCGGGTTGGGCGATCGCGCCGAGGCTTCACTAATGCGCTGGAACCGCTGCAAAATCACCGCCCGCCCGCTGGTGATCCGCAGGCGATCGAGGGCACGGGAGCGGGTGAAGGTCGCCAGGTAGCTGCCCACGCTGCCCCGCTCGGCGTCGTACTGTCGCCGCTGCCAAAAATTGACGAACACCTCCTGGGTAAGGTCTTCGGCTTCGGCGGGGTTAGACAGCATTTTGAGGGCCAGGGTATAAACCATCGACGAATAGCGATCGTAGAGGGTAGCGAGGGCAGCGGTATCACCGGCCCACAGACGGGTAACCAGATCGCGATCGCTAACTGGGGAAGACATCCGAGGGTCGGGGGGCGGCAATGGAGGCATTAACTACACATCAGGAATACGACTCAGACCACCGTTGTGGATGGCTGGGGGAGAAACAGATATAGAACGCAGTGGATGTGCTGAACTCAAACATCAATTGGGAGAACTTGCCATCCATAGACCAGGGCTAGTCGTATTGTGGCGGGTCTGATAGCAATTACGCTTGCCCACGACATTAGCGCAAAGGATACTGCAATGAATCATGATTTCATGTCTGACGATCTAGCTTCCCCCAAAGCAGGGGTTTCTCGTCGTCGGGTTATGGTGGGCGGCACGATCGCAGGTCTAGTTGGCACCCTCGGCTTCTCTGCCCTAACCAAGAGTGCAGCCCAAGCCGAGAGCCGTAGCGCGCAGAACCGCGTCATGGGTGGAATCCGCGGCAGAGCGGCCGCTAACGATGCTGCCGTTCTCAATGGGGCGCTCTTCTACGAGCATCAAGCTATCTGGGCCTATGGAGCCGCTGCTGGGGGTCTTAGCGACACCGATGTGGGCAAAGCCGTGCTGGCGATCGCCCTGGCTAACCAGGCCGACCACATGGCCCACCGCGACCTGCTCACACAAGTCGTGAGCGACCTGGGCGGCACTCCCGTCACGGCCGAAGATAGCTACGACCTGTCGGCCTACCTGGAGCGGGGCGACGGTGGCCTCGACTCTGATGTCAACATCGCCAAGCTGGCCCTGGCCCTCGAAACCGATGCCGCCATTGCCTACGCTAGCGAGGTCGCCCGCCTCAGAACCCCCGAGCTAATCACTGCCGGGGCTACTATCGCCGCCGCTGAGGCAGCTCACGCTACCACCATTCGGGCCGCCTTCATTTCACTGGGGGTCGAGATCCCCTTTGTGCCCGCCCCCTTTGTCAGCACCGCTACCCGCGAGCAGTGGGTGCTCAAGGTGTGAATTACCTGATGGTGCTGTCCAACAGACTTCCTGAAGTCGTCACTATCTGGATCTTCAAGTCACTCCTGACTTGTGCCCGGGGCTCCGCCTCGGGCTTTTTTGATCAAAGCTGGTGCAGCGCAAAGTTTTAGTTGGCAGGTTAGCAAGTTCGAACTTGCCAACCCGCTAGCTGTTTTTGCTTAAGCAGCAGAAATCGCCGCTACCTCGATCGATTGCGCGATCGCTAGCCAATCGCCAGCCGCACTTAGATAACCCACTTCTACGACATAGATGCGATCCCACTGGGGAATGGGCAGGTACCAGTCTTGGGCAAAGTCGTCGCGGCAGCGCTGCTCCACTACCGCTGGGGGCAGCGCGGCTTGAGTGGCCCGACCGGTGACATCGTAGAGGCGCAGGGTCATGGTTTCACCGCCGTCGGCTTTGGCCTGGGCGCGATCGCCCTCGTCGATCTGCCACACCGCATAGAATCGCCCCCCATCCTGGTCAATGGATAGGCGAATCCAGCTAGCAGCAGCGGCATCGTCAGTATCTTCTGGTACTGGCTCAGAGCTGGTGGGCACAACCCCAAAGCTGTCGGGCGAACTGGGCGGAATGCTGGCTAGAGCCGCCATGACCTCGGGCGGCAGTCCCTCCAATCCCGACAAATCCTCGCTTCCCGACACCTCTGCCGGGGGCGGCACATAGTCACCCGGTTCTAGGAGCACCGGCGGCGGTACAGGCATCGGGGCCGGTCGTAGGGGCGGC
Organism: Nodosilinea sp. FACHB-131; assembly: GCF_014695395.1. Taxonomy (GTDB): domain Bacteria; phylum Cyanobacteriota; class Cyanobacteriia; order Phormidesmidales; family Phormidesmidaceae; genus Nodosilinea. Next base: position 122,750 of record NZ_JACJOF010000007.1, on the reverse strand, counting down.
ATTGTTGCCGAGGTAGCAGCACCGTTGCTTTCCATCGGCAGCGCCGTAGGCTCGGCCTCAACGGGAGGGGTATTCCCAAGACGCACTTGGCTGAGCAGTTCTTCTTCCAGAGTGCTGGGCACCGGCTCTGACACCGGGATCTCAGGGGGAATCGCCGCTGGAACATCGCCATTGGGGACGCCTTCAGGGGCAGCGGGCGGTAAGCCAGGGGCGATTCCCGTAGGGATCGCTTCGCGAATCGCGCTGGCATCTTCGGCGCGATCGGGCAACTCAGCCGCCTCTGCCGCCAGGTCTGGGGGCACATCAAAACTGAGGGTGGAGGTGCCCACCATTTCCACATCGGCGGATGGCAGCCCCTGCACCATCTGCTGTAGCTCCATGGGCACATCGGGGTCGTAGCCATAGTCCGATGGAGGGGCATACTCAGGCACCACCCCTGACCCAGAGGCGCTGCCAATCGCTGCAGCCCCTGCGATCGATGCTCCGGCTTCAGGGGGAGCATCGATCGCAGGTAGCTCCCAGGTAGAATCGCCGTTAGCCATGGCAGCGGCCCGATCCAGGCAGGCTTGTCCCTCGCTCTGGCGGCCCATCGCTATGAGCGCTTGTCCCTTGCCCGAAAGAGCCGCGGCGGACGTGGGGTCGAGTTCTAGGGCGGTGTCAAAGCAGAAGAGAGATTCTTCGTAGCGGGCCATGGTGCTGAGCAAACGGCCTTTGCCAATCCAGGCGTCAACAACGCTGGCGTCGAGGCGCAGCGCGGCATTAAAGCTATCCATAGCGTCGTTGGCCTGCCCCAAAAGCGCTAGGGCATTCCCTCGCTCGGCCTGGGCCTGGGCGGCAATGGCGTTGATGCCTCCGGCCGCTGTCGCGGTAGCGTCAGTCTTGCGGCGCTCCACTTCGGTAGCTTCCACAGCCTGGTTAAAGTAGATCAGAGCGTTGTCGTAACGGCCCTCGCGCATCAGGCGACGACCCTCAGCCAGGTCAATGCGGGCCTGCTCTAGTTTGTCTGGCGGCACTGCTCCTAGATACTCACCGCTGGGCACGAGTTCGGCCTCGGGGGGCAACCCCTCTACCTCGGGCAGAGGAGTTGGGGGAAGCACTGGCCTATCTGCCGGGGGCTGGCTACTTACCTTAGAAAAATCGATATCTGGACCAGGGATGAGACCCACCGCCGTGCCGCGATCGCCGTCGGCCTCTAGCTCATCCTCATCGTCGTCGTCTTTGCTAAACAGCGACCCCGCAATACCAAACAGCAGCAGCAGGGCCGGAATCACGGCCAGCATCCACCAAGCGCTGGGAGGCAAGTCCCGCAGGCGCTGCCAGAAATCACCCAAACCCGTGATCGGGTCGTTGGCGTCTCCCGAGCCAGCCCCAGATTCACTGTTGGACACCAGCTCGCCCCGGTCATTGCGCAGTTCAACCTGGCGATCGCTCCCTCCCACCACCAGCAGTCCCTCGGGGGTATACCCCAGGGAGGCTGCAGGCTCATCGAGCTGCACCGGTTCTGCCAGTTGCTTACTGCCATCCGCCGACCACAGCTGGAGGGTGCTGTCGGCCCCGGCAGTAGCCAGAGTGCGGCCGTCGGGGCTGTAGGCCACAGCGCTAACCCTGTCGCCATGGGCTTGAATGGTATTTCCCCTGGGTTGGAGAGTGGAGCGATCCCAGTTGCGCAGGCTGCCGTCACCGCCCGTGGTAGTTAAGACCTGGCCATCGGGGCTGCTGGTAATGGTGGTCACGCCCTCGGGGTGGGCGTTGGCGCTTTGGCCTGCAGCAGTGCCATCCGCATTCCAAACGCCCAAGTTGCCGTCGCGGCTGCCCGTAATCAGCGTTTGCCCACCCACCGGGTAGTGGAGCGCCTGCACTGGCCCACCGGGGGCGGCAATGGGTTCACCCACGCGGGTGCCATCGGCCAGCGACCAGCGCTCTACGGTGCCGTCAGCGCTGCCACTGGCCAGGGTTTGACCGTCAGGGCTGACGGCCAGGGCCAAAATTGGGCCACCCTGCCCTTCGATCGGCTCGCCAATCGGGTTACCGCTGCGATCCCACCGGCGCAGGGTGCCATCGGCTCCGCTAGAAACGATGGTTTGGCCATCGGGGCTAATCACTACAGTCGATACGGCCCCTTGATGGGCATCGGCTACCACCGTTTTCGTCAGATTGCCGTCAGCATCCAGCCATTGCAGCTGACCGTCTTCAGTGCCGCGCACCATAAACTGACCATCCGGGGCCAAAGCCACACCGCCGGGTAGCTTGCTGGCCCCCACGGTGACGTTGGCGCGGGCGGTTTGCTGCGCCTCGGCCACAGCGGCCTGGCCTTCGTCACTGGTGGCAAAACCCAAAAATGCCTCTACGGGCAGGCTCGGCTCACCCTGATAGATGTAATTGCGGGGTTGAGAGTAGGGATAGCGGGGGTCGTCGGGCAGGGTGCCGTCTAGGCTCACCGGGCGCACGGCGTCTTGCCCTAGCACTTCAGAGGCGATCGCATAGCTAATGCCGTCGCTGCCCAGCTCACGCACCACCGCAGCGGTGTCATCCTCCTCTACCTGCACGGCGTTGTCGCCAGTCTCAAAGGGCTGGGCTTGAAAGATTTCGTAGTCGGCTAGGGCCAACCGGATAGAGCTGGTGGCGGGGCGATCGACAAACCGCAGCGGCACGTTGGGTCCACCCAGCTGCGACCAGTTGGTGATTTCACCACGAAAAATGGCAACAAACTCATCAAAGGTCAAATCACCTCGGAACGGGTTGTCGCGCCCCACAATGATGGCAATTTTTTCCCGCGCCACTGGAATTGACGTCAGGCTCGGATCTTCCTCGGCGTCACTGAGCGATCGCCCCAGAGCCGCCAGCTCTACGTCACCGTCCCGCAGTGCCTGGAGCGCCTGATCGTCACCACTAATCGACGCCACCACATCGGTATCAGGGTAGCGGGCCTCAAAGCCTTCACCCAGGCTCTCGTTGATCTCCACCATCGACGGTGACCCCTCAATCGAGAGGGTAGTGCCGGCGGGGACGCTCGGTTGCAGGGTAAAGGTGGGTGTGGGTTTCTCAGTCACCTGAGCCAGCAGCCGAGGCTCAGACCTGAGCGCATTGATCGGCAGCGCAGCCAGGGCGCTGAGCAGCGCTAGCATGGCCAGAGACGGCTTAGGAAACTGATTCATGGCGGTACCCAGAGGTCAGTAAACGATCTGCTAAAGGATACACGCTGGGGCGGGGGTTGGAAGGATTTTTTACTGGGCAGGGGAGGGAGGTTGGCCCATGCAGCGGCTAGAGTAGAGGCACTTCGTTGGGCGTTGCCATGGTCGTTGTTGTCTTTATTGGGGCGGGTCTGCTGGCCTTTGGCCTGTCGTTCTGGCTGACTCGACGGCTTCAGCGCCCTCGCCCAGCCGGGGATCAAAACGCTCCTGCTGGCTTACAGGGGCGATCGCCGCAAAATGGGGCTAGTTCTCCCGCCTTACAAAACCCGCCCGCCACCGACCTCGATCGCCAGGTGCGCGACCTGCTGGGCCAGGGCAGGCTGATCGATGCCGTTAAACGCGTTAGAGAGGTCAACGGCTGTAGTCTGAGCGACGCCAAAGCCTATGTTGCGGAGCGGCTGCCCTAGGCTGGGGCTGACCCTTACCCAGCGCTGGGACGAAACACCCTTGCCCTCCTGCCAGGGCAAATCGCGATAAGCTGATAAAGGTTTGATTTTGCTTACCAGCAGGCGACCTATGGCACTACGTGGGATCTTCACCGCTCTTTTAATCGCAGGCCTTTGGCTGATTAGTGGGGCGGGGCTAACGGCCCAAGCCTTAACTCCCATTGAAATTAGCGACCTCAGCTACGCCCCCTGCCCCCCCGACTACGCCGAGGGCATGGTGGCCGCCGGCTCAATTCAGGAGGCGAAGTGCTTTTTGATCACCGGCAAAGCAATTAACCGCACCGGCAAGTCTGTAATTGACGCCGACATTTTTGGCCGCATTTTTGACGCCGACGACAATCCCGTCATGCAAAACCGAGGGCGATTGGGCGGCATTCCAGAAGTTCCCCCCGGCGAGAGTCCCTTCGAACTGCGGATTTCTGTGGCCGCCAGCCAGCCCGAGCCCCTCAAACTCAAGCAGTTTAAAGCATCGGGGTTCGGCGCCACCGTGCGCCAGTTTTCTGAGACCCCATCGGCACGACAGTAGTCTCCGCCCAGTCTCTCAACTGAGTTTGGCTGCCCCAATTCCTAAGACGACTCCGATCGCCCCAGCTAGGCGGCCTCAAGGCACCAAAAGCGAATGGTTTGATCGGCGCTGGTGCTGACCAACATACGGCTGTCGGGGGTAAAGGCGATCGCCCGTACGCCCCAGGCGTGGCGCAGCTGAATGGTTTGGCCCAGCCCTTGCAGGTTCTTTAGGGTCAGGTGACCATCGTCTGCCCCGATCGCCAGCCAATGCCCATTAGGGCTGATCGCTAACGCCGTAATCGGGTTAGGAGCTTTGTGGATTACCAGCCCCTGGTCAGGATTTTCGGCGCTCCAGACCTGCACGTGGCCTTCGCCATCGCCGCTGGTGATGCGGCCATCCTGGGGGTGGCAGGCGAGGGCCATAATTGGGGCTTTGGGGGCCGTAAGGGTACGAGTTAGCCGTCCCGAGGGCAGTGACCAGAGGCGCAGGGTGCGATCGCGCCCCCCGCTCACCAACAGATTCCCCACTATATCCACCGCCAGTGCCGTCACCTGGTCTTGGTGGTGCACCAGCATCTTTGGCCCATCTCCCCGCTCAAGCGCCCACAGGTGAATGCGCCCATCACCGCTGCCCACCGCCAGGGTGTCGTCAGGTGGAGCAATCAGCAGTGAGGAAATCTGCCAGCTCGACACTGGCAATTTATGGCCAGTGTAATCATCCAGCTGCCACCGGATCAGCTGACTGTCTTCGCCGCCGCTGACGATCGCATCTCCAGCATGGGTAAACGCCACCGCGTTGACGGCACCACGATGGCCCACGCCTAGCAGGCCCAGCGATCGGCGAAAGGTGTGAATCAACTCTCCGTTGGTGCAGTCCCACAGGCGCACAGCGCCGTCGGCACAGGCAGCGGCGATCGCCCTTCCATGGGGACTCATCGCCAGGCCGTTGGCCACAATCCCCGGCAGACTGAGGGCAAACCGCTGCTCCCAGGTCGGGGCGGCATTCAGCGACTTGGTTGAGACCAGAGGTAATTTTGAGTCTTTGGCATCCAAGGCCAGACCGCTCCAGCGCAGGTCGGCCAGCACCTTTTGGGCATCGCTGTAGCGCTCTTGCAGGCGGCGGTTGACCATGCGATCCAATACACGCCCCAGGGCCGGGCTAATGGGTGCCGTCACGTAGGGCCGCCACACCCAGGCATCATCGCTGACAGAATACAGGTCGAAGGGGTGCAGCCCGGTAAGCACGTGCAGGCAGGTCACCCCCAGACTGAAAATGTCGCTGGCGTAGACCGCCTTGCCCAGGGCCTGCTCTGGGGCAGCGTACCCCGCACTGCCGATTACCGTAGCGGTACGCTTGAGTTGTTCGGGGTCTGCGATCGCCTTTGCCGCCCCAAAATCCACCAGGGCCAGAGGTTGCGGTGATGGAGGCACAATAATGTTGGCGGGCTTAATGTCGCGGTGAATAACGCTGTGGTCGTGAATGTAGGCCAACACGGGCAGCAGCTCGTAGAGCACTCGCTGCACTAGGGCTTCACCACTCAGGTTAGAGGATCGTTGAATCAGCTGGTCGAGGTTGGGACCAGGGATGTATTCCTGCACCAAAAACTGCCCTTGAGCGTTGTCAATCACATCCAGTAGGGCAGGAATTTGAGGGTGCTGGCCCAGGGTAGCCAGGCGATCGGCCTCGCGGTGAAAGCGATCGCGCCTTTCTCCGCGATCGCTTCCTACTGCCAAGGTCATCTGCTTGACCACACAAACGGCTGATGGGTTTTTGCTCTCATCTACTGCCAGGTACGTGCGCCCAAACCCGCCCTGGCCAAGGAACTGCTGACAGCAATAGCGCTCAGCCATCCGCAACGACTGACCGCAGGCTGTGCAGACCCTAGCCCTTTCCTCATTCTCAGGCTGTGGACAAGCAGGGTTGACGCAAAGAGTGGTCAAAGGATGGCTCGATTCACTATCCAGCAATCTGCGATGTTAGAGATTTTTGTGCTGGTGAGCACTAACCCCACCCTGCTTAGGAATGATACGGAGAGACCAACCCACCTACCCATCTACCCAACTACTCATCCACTCCTTAAGTCGGCACCAATTCGCCGGGGCGCAGCTTGGCCCACTTACCCTGTTCTGCAACAAAGCTGTCGCAGCCGACTACGTCAAACTCCTGTTCAACCCCGTCATCGAGCATACGAATGTTGGCGTTGACCGTAGGATTCACGGCTTCAAAGCTGGGGGAATCGGTCAGATGAGGTTGTCTGTGCAGCTCTTCCACCGCGTGGTAAGTGGTGCAGCGATCGACGTAGTGGCAGTTTACACAAATGCACATAGCACGCCCTCGGCAGGAACACAGCAAGGTCAAAGCTGACATCTCCAGTCTAGCCAGCCCTCAGCTAAATGACCGTCATTCTTAAGGCAGTAAAGGGCTTTTGCCGTAAAGGGGATGCGTTTTCTGGTAGTCTAGCTCAAGTTTTTTGAATGTCCCGGGCGGCCCAGCCCAGATGTTGCAAAATGGAAACCCAGCTTGGGTTTTCGGCTGTTCTCTGCGGGGCCAGGGTGTCAAGACTAAAAAACCCTGTTGTAATGAAAGAAATGAGGGTTCATTGAATCCAACGCTATCACCCTTCTCCCTCGCAGTGGCTACTGAGAAATCGGCGCTTTCGCCAAAAACCTGGCCCTTCAGCGTGTCGCTACTGCCGCAGCAAGCCTACTTGGTGGGGGGAAGTGTCAGAGATGCCCTGCTGCATCGCCAGGCCGACTATCTAGACCTCGATTTTGTGCTACCTGAGCGGGCGATCGCCACGGCACAATCCATTGCCCAGCACTACAGCGCAGGCTTTGTAGTGCTCGACACCGAGCACCAGATCGCGCGGGTGGTGTTTCCTAGCGCCACCGTTGACTTTGCCCAGCAGGTGGGGCCAACAATTTACTCCGACCTTCACCGGCGCGACTTTACGATCAACGCGATCGCCTACAGCCCCCACAGCGAAACCCTGCTCGACCCCCTCGATGGCTGCGCCGATCTGGCCCGCAAAACCCTCTGCATGGTCGCCGCTGAAAACCTCAAAGACGACCCCTTGCGGCTGCTGCGGGCCTACCGCCAGGCCGCCCAGCTGGGCTTTAGCCTCGACCCCACCACTCAACAAACCATTCGCGGCCTGGCCCCAGCCCTGGGGCGCATGGCGGCTGAGCGGGTGCGCGGTGAGCTAGACTGCCTCCTCAGCCAGCCCGAGGGGTCTACCCTGCTGAGCTTGGCCTGGCAGGACGGCCTGCTGCAAACCTGGCTACCCGAGGTCGATCGCCCCCATCTGGACCGTTTGGCCACCATCGACCAACTGGCGGCCCAGTACCATAAGCGCTGGCCCAATTTTTCCTACCTGCTGCACAGCTGGGTCAAAGAACAGACTACCCCCGGCCTGCACCGCAGCTGGCTTAAGGCGGTCAAGCTCAGTCAGCTGCTGCCCCCCGACCTGTCCAGCGCCGAGACAACCCTGGCAAAACTCAAATACAGCCGTGCCGAGCAGCAGGCGGTGCTGAGCATTCTTAAGGGTTGGCAGTACCTACATCAACACCAAAGCGCTACATTGCTCCCCCCCGGCCAGCAGTACCAGTTGTTCAGAACTGCCGGAGCGGGCTTTGGGGGCGTTGCCCTGCTGAGTTTGGCCTACGGTACGCCCGAGGCCTTGATTCTGCCGCTGGTGGAGCGATACCTCACCCCCAATGACCCCGTTGCCCATCCCCAGCCTCTCGTTACAGGCAAAGACCTGGTGCAAGGGCTTGCTCTCAAACCAGGTCCTCAAATTGGTGAGCTGCTAGAGGCCGTTCATCTGGCCCAAGCCGAGGGGCTAGTGAGCTGCCGCGAAGAAGCCCTGGAGTGGGTCAAGCGGCAGCTCTAGCCCCAGACGTTTAGCTACCCGAGGTAGCTTCAGCGGCAGGCTTAGCTGCTTCTTCGCCGGTGGTTTCGGCTTCAGAGGCGTCAACTGCGTCGGGGGTCTCGTCGACGGTTACTTCGGGAGCAACCTCTTCAACGGCGGCCTCAGGGTCAACCTCATCGGTGGTGGCTTCGACGTCAGCAGGGTCTTCTGCTTCAGCGCCAACGGTGTCGGTGGTTTCTTCGGTCACTGATTCAGAATCGGCCTCTTCACCAGTGGTTTCTTCGGTCACTGATTCAGAATCGGCTTCTTCAACGGTGGTCTCTTCAGTCACCGTTTCGGGGTCAGTTTCTTCAGTCCGAATGTCAGGGGTGGCGGCTTCGATCCCAGCTTCCCGCTCAGCATCGAGTTCAGCCTCGATCGCTTCGACATCAACCGTGGGAGCTGCATCAGGGGTGGCGGCTTCGATCCCAGCTTCCCGCTCGGCATCGAGTTCAGCTTCAATTGCTTCGACATCAACCGTGGGGGCGACGGCTTCGGTCTCAGGGGCAATGGCTTCGGTGCCTTCGGTTACAGCTTCGGCCTTGGGATCTTCGGCATGGGCAGGCAGGCCTAGGGCAAAGCCAGCGAGGGTGAGGCTACCGGCAGCGAGGGCAAGCTTACGGTAAATCGTCATAATGTCTCTCCTGAAAAAGCGTCTTCCAATGCGACTGGGGAGTCAGTGCTACAAACGTGCTACAAAAACTACTCCCAACGCTTGGTGAACTTATCACAGGGTTTGGGGCACAGCCAAAGGTGTTAAGGAAGAAGTATGAAGTTTTGATTAAGCGATTGGAATAACTTTAGTCAAGGCTCTAGCCGGGAACTTTTGCCGCAGCCCAGTCATCTAGGGGTGATCAATCGCCGTTTTAGTTAAGAAACATTGAAAAAGGCTACATTACCAAAAGAGGCAATCTACGCCGCAGCCGCATTTTTCTTTGGGAATGCTAAGCATTGGCAAAGCTGGTCTCAACCGCTCTGTATCAGCCTGAACTGATCCTGTCTACCCCATTTTCTGCTGCCCATGACTATTGCCTCAGCTTCGACCTCTCAATACGGCGATCGCGCCATTCTCCAGGCCAGCGTAGACCCGCTGGAGAAATGGCCAAATCCTTCGGAAAATGTCTATACCATTCACCTAGAGCACCCAGAATTTACGGCGCTGTGCCCGCGATCGGGCTACCCGGACTTTGGCACTATTGTGGTGGACTATTGCCCAGGGCCTTGGGTGGTGGAACTCAAGGCGTTCAAGCTCTACATCAACAGCTTTCGCGATCAGCGCATCAGCCATGAAAACGTGGCCAACCAGATTGCCGATCGCCTGTGGAACGAGCTCCAGCCCCAGGGGTTGCGGGTGATTGGCGATTATACCCGCCGCGGTGGGGTCAAAACAGTGATTACGGTCAAAAAGGGTAGCTGTGAGGAATTTGAGCCCTATACTCCGAACGTGCTTTAGAGCCCGCCTGGGCCAAAGCCAAGATTTTTACGGCTGAATGTCGGGCGGTTATAGAGCGACAATTAGCTTAGATTGCTAAGGTCGTCGAGATCGTCTAATAGTTCGTCAGAGGTAGGTTCTGGTGCAGGCGTGTTGAGTAGGGTGTCGAGGTCGAGGCTGTCAGCGTTAAAGTCGGCATCCAGACTAAACTCATCCTCTTGACCGCTGTCTGCTTCGCCCTCCAATAAGGCACCCAAACCAAAGTCCCGGTCATCTAACCCAGATGAAGCCGTCTCCGGGGAAAACTCGTCCACAGCAAACTCGGAACTGGGTTCTGGGACAGGTTCGTTGAGAAGGGCATTGAGATCGAGACTGTCGGCGTTGAAATCGGTGTCTAGACCCAGATCATCGACTTGACCACTGAATGTTTCATCTTCGAGCAGGCCAGCCAGGCCAAAATCGCTTTCATCTGATGCCGGTGCTGCCTCAAAAGCAATCTCGTCCACAGCGAACTCAGAACTGGGTTCTGAGACAGGTTCGTTGAGCAAGGCATTGAGATCAAGACTGTCGGCGTTGAAGTTAGTATCTGGCCCCAGAGCGTCGGCTTGACTACTCGATGTTTCATCTTCGAGCAGGCCAGCCAGGCCAAAATCGCTTTCATCCGATGCCGGTGCCGCCTCAAGAGCAATCTCGTCCACAGCAAACTCAGAACTGGGTTCTGAGGCAGGTTCGTTGAGCAGGGCATTGAGATCAAGACTGTCGGCGTTAAAGTCGGTGTCCAGACCCAGATCATCGGCTTGACTACTGGATGTTTCATCCTCGAGCAGGCCAGCCAGGCCGAAATCGCTTTCATCCGATGCCGGTGCTGCCTCAAAAGCAAACTCATCCACAGCAAACTCAGAACTGGGTTCTGAGGCAGGTTCGTTGAGCAGGGCATTGAGATCAAGACTGTCGGCGTTGAAGTCGGTATCTGGCCCTAGGGCGTTGGCTTGACTACTCGATGTTTCATCTTCGAGCAGGCCAGCCAGGCCGAAATCGCTTTCATCCGATGCCGGTGCTGCCTCAAAAGCAAACTCATCCACAGCAAACTCAGAACTGGGTTCTGAGGCAGGTTCGTTGAGGAGGGCACCGAGTTCAAGACTGTCAGCGTCAACGTCAGGCTCTAGGCCAAAGTCGTCAATTTGAACGCTCTCTGGTTCACTCTCTACGGGGCCAGCTAAGCCAAATTCGCCTGCGGCGAACCCTGGCGAGGTCGGTTCTGGGAAAGATTCGGCAGCGTCGTCAAAATTCAGCTCAGATAGATCAGAGATAGTGTCTGGCTCTGATGTATTGAATGCATCTACGTTGAGATCGTCGCTGTCAATATCACCATCTAGGCCCCAATCATCAACCTGACCACTGTCTGCCTCACTCTCCGGCATTGCAGCCAGGTTTGAGTCTTCCTCATCTACTGCCGGTGAAGGCACTGCTGAGGAGAACTCATTCATATCTAGGCTAATCTCGCTGTCGGCGATCAGAGCAGCTTCGTCGGCGATCGCAGCTTCTGGCGGCATAGCCTCTTCAAGCATGGCCATATCTAAATCTACTGCTAGCGCATCGGCCACAGGGGCAACTGGCTCTGGGAAAGATGGAACTTGCAGTTGCAGACGGGCTTCGTAGGCCTGCTCAAGCTCCAGGGTGCGCTGGGTCAGCTCATCCTGGTAGTGCTCGATCTTCTCGGCCAGCTTTTGCTCGTATTCCGCTCCGAGGCTTTCCTCTAGCTCTCGTCGCAGATTGAGTTCTAGCTCTGCGGTGGAGGGGGTTAGGGCAGCGGGGTCTAGGGCAGCGGGCACTGGACCATTGGCCTGGGTCATCCGGAGCCGGGCCTCGTAGTCCTGTTTCATTTGGGCCAGACGCTGGTCCATGTCGGCTTGGTAGTCGGCCAGACGCTGATTATACTCGGCCTGCAGTCGGGCTTCGATCTCAGCGACGTTAGAGGTATCTACACTAGCTACGGCTGTCTGATCTGGCACCAGCGCACCCAGGGAAAGAGCGCTAGGGGCTAGGGGCTGGCGAGTTTGCTCTTGGTCTTGGTAATGGGCGATCGCCTCCGCCAGCCGCTGGTCGTAGTCCTGCTGCGCCTGCGATCGCGCTTCCACAAGCTTGTCTTGCAGGTGCTGTTCGTAGGCTTGCTGAATTTTGGTAGCTGCTTCTTTGAGGCGGGTTTCGTACTGTTTGCGAATGCGCTGTTCGGTGGTGCTATCGGCATCGACGGGGGCACCGCCCATCACGCTCTGGCGGGTGCGGTACTCAGACTCTAGTTGATCGCGCCGCTCCTCAAACTGATCCTGATACTGCTCCATTTTCTCAGCAAGCTGAGCTTCATAATCTTTTTGCAGCTGCTGGGTGGCGGTGCGCAGCCGCTGCTCGTGCTCTTTTTCTAGCCCCTCTTTGCGCTTTTGGCTCTGCTGCAAGGCCTCGGTCAACTCATTTACCTGACTCTGGCGCAGGTAATACCCCACGATGATCGCCAGCAGCAGGCCGATTAAAGCAGCAACGATGAGCCCTTGCGTAAGTTGAGGCATGGTATATCTTCCCCTGTAGAGTTCAAAGACGAGCCGTAGAGTATCCACGCCTGAGGGGCAGAAACCAACCGCCACCCCGCCTTTGCAGCCACTTTTCAGCCGCTAAATATTGACGATCAATGATATACGCTGTGCCCCGTTTGGGATCTCGAACTTTGCCCCACCTCGGGCAGGGCCGGAACTTTCCATAACAGATTATGACCGTGGAGAGAGCCAGTCCGCGCCCCCTTGGAGTCATCCTCTAGAATGAAGCTACGGTGTATCGGTGCAGTAAGTCTGAACCATAGCCACCGTAATTGTCCCATTACGTCTTTGCGTATGACCCAGTCTTCCCACCGCCCGCCTGCTGCTACCGATACCCCTGCGCCGAATCAAGCTGAGGACGATGCCCTTCAACTGGCCTACGCCATTGCGGCCGCCGCCGATGAGCGTAAAGCAGGCAACATCACAATTCTCCAGGTGGGAGATGTGTCGTACTTAGCTGATTATTTTGTAGTTGCCACCGGCTTTTCAGCCGTGCAGGTGCGCGCCATTACCCGCTCCATTGAGGCTACTCTCGAAAGCGACCACAACCGCCGCCCTCTGCGGGTCGAAGGTCAAGGCGAGGGCAGCTGGATCGTCATGGACTACGGTGAAGTCATCACCCATATCTTCATGCCTGAGGCTCGAGATTACTATGATCTAGAGGCATTTTGGGGTCATGCCAACCAAATCCTCTACCAACCCTCGGGCCAGCACTTTAGCCCGGCCCAGTTTTGAAATCGAGTTGAACTGGAATTTACCGCTTCACCCTCGCGGCCATTGTCGGTTGAAACACAAATTCCCGCTCAGCGATTCCTATTGGTAGGCAATTCGTTTAGGCTATAGCTAGATTTGCGTATTGTCGGTGGCCATGACTCAACGATGTCCAGTACCGGCTGAGCAACAGCCTATCAACGAATACCAGGACGTGCGCGAGTCCTGGTTTTACGGCTGGGGCAGCCGAGATCTGGCAGGCTATCTCAAACCCGTCGCTGTTCTTTGGCTGGTAGGTTGGGTTGTGGCTGGGCCCATAGCCGCCGCCAGCTTTGCCCCAGCCAAGCATCCCCTTTCCTTTAGCCTCAGTGGAGCCTTGGGGGCTCTGGTATTGCCCGTGCTGGCCCTCCTTCAGCTCTACGTGGGGTGGGCTCACGTGGGCGGACGCCTGCGGCAAACTACCGTACCCTACGAAGAGTCGGGCTGGTACGACGGTCAGCTCTGGGTCAAACCGGAGGAGGTCTCAAACCGCGATCGCTTGATCGTCGACTATGAGGTGCAGCCTGTACTTCAGCGCATTCGCCGCACTCTGGGGGTCATGGCCCTGCTGCTCGCCCTGGGACTGATTGCTTGGCCCCTGGTATAGTTGTCATCGCCGCTACATCAACGTTGTACACCACCGCAGAGCGTTCCCTATGACCAGCAGTCGGGTTAATCGCCATCAAACCAAAGAGTTAGAAATTCAGCTGCTGCGGGAGGGCATTGTAGAGGCTACCCATCTGGCCCACGTAGCGGTATGCGACGATCGGGGGCGCACCCTATCGGTGGCGGGCAACGGCGAGCTAGGTACCTTTATTCGCTCTGCCTTCAAACCATTTCAGGCCCTGGCGGTGACCGCAGCCGGAGCGCTAGAGCGCTACAGCCTTGGCGATCGCGACCTAGCCATTATGTGCGGCTCTCACCAGGGCACCATCGAGCAGGCGCGTCAGGCCTTTCACATTCTCTGGCAAGCTGATCTCGACCCTACGGCCTTACGCTGTCCTACTCCAGCAGGCAAGAAAAGCCCCCTTGAGCACAACTGCTCAGGCAAGCACGCCGGTATGCTGGCCGTCTGTCAGCAGCGCAACTGGCCCCTAGCAACCTATCTCGATCGCAGCCACCCAGTACAAAAGCTGATCCTGACCCGCATTTCAGAGCTGCTGGGCATGCCTTCTGACGAGTTTATCTGCGCCCATGACGACTGTGGTGCTCCCACCTACTTCATGCAGCTGAGCCAGATGGCTTCCCTGTTTGCCATGCTCTCCTCGGGCAAAAACCTCGACATGGAGCGTATTGTCCGGGCCATGATTAGCCACCCCGACATGGTGGGCGGCCCCGGCAGCTTCGACACCACGCTGATGAATCTTACCCATGGGGCTCTGGTCAGCAAATCGGGGGCCGAAGGCATTCAGTGCATTGGGCGGGTGGGTGAAGGTCTAGGCCTGTCGATCAAGGTAATCGACGGGGCCAAGCGAGCCAAGTACGCCACCGCGATCTTTACCCTGAGGCAACTCGGCTGGATCACTCCCACAGTGGCCGACACCCTAGCCGAAACCTATATGAAAATTGGCGATTTTACCCGGCTCGACGTCGTCGGCGATCTGCCCATGATGTACTAACTATCCGCAGTGATTCTCCTGCGCCCCCAGGACGATGCCTGTTAGAGCCGCTGACCTGTGGAGACAAACGATTCCGCTTGGGGGACAACGCTGTACCGCTATTCGCCCGCTTCAGCCGCCTCGAAGATTCGACATGCAGGCAATTGCTGAAGAAATTTGATTAAAAAAGAAAATTAGATTGTTATCTAAGAACATTTAGCGCTATATTGAATAAGCCGACGCGGGGTAGAGCAGTCTGGTAGCTCGTCGGGCTCATAACCCGAAGGTCCATGGTTCAAATCCATGCCCCGCCACCAAAACAAAAATAGGGTTCCTAGCCATGGCTAGGAACCCTATTTTTTTGGAGCTACCTTGGCCAACGCGTCCTCAATGGGCGATAGTGATTTTTGTTCATCCCGTCGAGGCCGGCACCGATGGCTCAGCCCAAGATCATTGTTTTAGACGACGACCCTACCGGTTCTCAAACGGTGCACAGCTGCCTGCTGCTCATGCAGTGGGACGTAGACACCCTACGTCAGGGGCTGCGCGATGCCTCGCCGATTTTCTTTGTGCTGACCAACACCCGCGCGCTCACCGCCGTCGCCGCTGAGCAGGTGACCCGAGAGGTTTGCCAGCATCTCAAGCAGGCGATCGCCCTTGAAGGCATCGAGGATTTTCTCGTTGTCAGTCGCTCCGACTCGACCCTGCGGGGACACTATCCGGTGGAGACCGATGCGATCGCCCAAGAACTAGGCCCCTTCGATGCCCACTTCTTGGTGCCCGCCTTTTTTGAGGGGGGACGCATTACCCGCGACAGCGTTCATTACCTCATGGTGGATGGCGTCCCCACCCCCGTCCACGAAACCGAGTTTGCTCAAGATTCAGTGTTTGGCTACAGCACCAGCTATCTGCCTGACTACGTTGCCGAAAAAACCTCAGGCCGCATCCCAGCTGCATCCGTAGAACGCTTTACCCTTGAGGATATTCGGACGGGTTCGCTAGAGCGGCTAATGGGGCTAGAGCACAACGTCTGCTGCGCTGTGGATGGTGAAACCCAGACTGACCTGGACCAGTTTGCCCAGGATTTGCTCGCTGCCGCCGCCCAAAGCAAAAAATTTCTCTTTCGCAGTGCTGCCAGCATTCTCACAGCCCTGGCCGCCCTTCCTCCCCAGCCCATCGACGCCAATCACATGCGCACTTACGTGCGCGGTGGTCGCCCTGGAGCCATCATCGTCGGTTCCCACGTGCAAAAAACCACCCAGCAGCTTGAGCAGCTACTACAGGAACCTGGGGTGACTGGCATTGAAGTAGACGTAGCACAGCTCCGAGACGGCAAACCCGGCCATCACAAAGCGGCGCTAGCCGATATTCTTGACCAGGTAAACCAGGCCCACGACGGCGGTCAGGTGCCAGTGGTTTACACCAGCCGCCAGGAACTCACCTTCAATACCGTTCAAGCCCGTCTCGACTTTGGTGTCGAAGTTTCTTCCTTGCTAATGGACGTGGTCAAAGGATTGCCCGACGAGATTGGATTTCTCATCAGCAAAGGCGGCATCACCTCCAACGACACCCTCAGCACTGGGTTAGCGCTGCGTACTGCCCGTCTGCTCGGCCAAATTTTACCCGGCGTCTCTGCTGTGCGCACCCCCGCCGACCACCCCCAGTTTCCCGATCTGCCAGTAGTGCTTTTCCCCGGCAATGTGGGAGATGAGGGGGCGCTGGCCCTGGCCTATCGGCGATTGATGGGTCAATAGGAAAGACGAGAAGATGCTGCGGTAAGGAGCAGCTAAGCCCTGTAGGGATTGATTCAATAACAGAATCCATTCCCTAGCTTCCTCATCTCATCATCTTCCCCAAACCTCAACGACTCGCCTCCTGGCGCTCCTCACGCAGATCTTCGATGAGCTGCGCTAGCTGATCGCTGTTGGTGTGGTAGACCTCATTGCAAAAATGACAGATAGCTTCGGCCCCATCATCGGTCTCAATCATGTCTTGCAGCTCATCTTCGCCCAGCATTTTGAGCGCTCTCAGCATGCGATCGAACGAGCAGGGGCAAGAAAACTGCACCATTTGAGTTTCGGGCAAAATTTCCAGGCCCAGATCGCCCACCAGCTCATCAAAGATCTGCGGCAACGTCTTGTTGGCCCGCAGCAGGGGGGTAAAGCCGGTCAAGCCTGCCAAACGACTTTCAATCAAAGTCACCATTTCGGTATCTTCGGCAGCTCGGGGCAAAATTTGCAGCAGCAGGCCCCCGGCCGCCTCAACCCCATTAGCCCCTACAAATACACCCAGGATCAGGGCCGAGGGGGTTTGCTCAGAGTTCACTAGGTAGTGAGTGAGATCATCGCCAATTTCCCCTGAGACTAGCCCAACAGTGCTGGAGTAGGGGTAGCCATAGCCCATGTCGCGCACGACATAGACATAGCCATTGCGACCTACGGCTCCGCCAACATCAAGCTTGCCCTGGGCATTGGGAGGCAGCTCCACAGCCGGGTTATCCACATAGCCACGGGCAGTACCATCCATACCGGCATCTACCAAAATGCCACCAAGGGGGCCGTCTCCCCGCACGCGAATATTCACCCGGCCCTGGGGTTGTTTCATGCTGGAGGCCAACAGCAGACCCGCCGAAAGGGTACGACCCAGGGCAGCGGTAGCTACGTAGGAGAGGTTGTGGCGCTGCCGGGCCACCTCAGTAAGCTTAGTGGTGATGACGCCTACCACCCGTATACCGCCATCGGCGGCGGTAGCCCGAATCAGTTGATCTACCATGCGCTGCCCTAGTCTTCACTTAATATTGCTTATTAATTATTGTAAGAGGTTTGGTGAGTAGGGGTTTGGAGTGATTTGCCTACCTTCAGGAGAGAGCTTGCTTGCCGCCTCTGTGCCTGCATGCCATCGGGTTTCTTTTGGCATACTGAGAGGTGTTGTTTGCGGACTCTACCCTATGCTAGGCACATTTCAGCACAGCCACCTCCGCATCGAAGTCAATGCCAACCACGAGCATATTCAGGCCAGCTTGGTGCAGCCCAGCCAATTTCGGCGGTGGCTTTGGCCCCAACAGTTTAGCCAGGGGTTGCCTGGCAAAATCCATAGTGGTCTGAGCTTTAACAGTTACCTTGGCCCGGTTGAAATTCACCACGATGTCAAACATGTAAATGACCACAGCCTTTACATGGTGCTATCTGGCGGAATTGATGGCTTCCATGAATGGTACTGGGGTGATCAGTGGGTGCAGTCGCGCCTGGAGGGAGTGTCGGCCCTGCCTTTAAACCTGGGTCAAAGCTTGGTGATGGCGCGACTGCGGCAGTTTTTGCAACAGCCTACCCTTTGAAGTCTGCCAAGCACCCAAAAGCACTCACGCTAAAGGCACCTGTCCCAGCACTCGCACTAGTTCGTCTAAAAACTGGCCTTGGGCTTTGATGATGCGTCTCTTGGCCTCTTCTAGCTCAAACCAAGCGGCTTGGTCTACCTCAGGAAACTCCCGTAGCACGCCAGAGTTGGGTGGCCATTCTAGAACGAAGGTATTGCTGTGTAGATTTGCAGGGTTAAAGTTGCCCTCGAAGGCCCAGGCAAAGACTAGCTTGCCCCCCGCCTGGCGTACCGGCTGTAGGGGGCGAAAGCTGCCAGTCGGAACTTGCCCAGTTTCTTCTAAAAATTCGCGCTTGGCGGCTTCAAAGGTGTCTTCTCCAGGGTCGATTTCGCCTTTGGGAATTGTCCAGGCTTGCCAGCGGCGATTGGCCCAGTAAGGCCCACCTGAGTGCACCAACAGCACCTCTAGGTGGCGATCCTGGGTTCGATACATGAGTAGCCCTGCGCTTTTTTTAGCCATGGCAGCGATCGCGCCATACCCAAGCCCGCCTGGCCAGGCTTGGGCATGTCTTCCTTAAATAATTAGCAGTTACAACCTTAGACAAAGGACTCATTTGACTATCCGATTTTAGCCGGCGGGTCTAAAAACGCTTAGTTTGACCTGTCCTTGGTTTTCCCAAAGCGCCCCAAGGGGAGCCTTGAACCAGCTCTAAACCGAGTCAATAAACCAAAAGGTTTGAAAAAACGGCTAGAGGTCAGGGGCTTGCCCTAGCATACTTATAGCCTAGGTTTAACGAATTCAAACAGCTTTAGGTTATTAGCAGAATTAGCACCGTTAACTATGCCTTACCACTGCGATTTTAGCCCTGGCCAAAAGATATATCTTGATAACCCCGGTTCCATCACTCTCATTACCCTAGTCAGCGCTGGTGTCGGCCAACAGCAGCAGTCAAGCACCCAGGTGCATACGGGCCCCTGGACGGAGACACCTCAAATAGCCAGGGTAAGCAACGGGGTGCTCCTGCGCTGCGTTGCGGCCCAGGGAACGTTTTTTTGGCAGATTCAGGGGATGCAGATTGAAGCCGCACCTACCACAGCCTGGGTTGCCGATCAGGCCACTCCCATGCAGGCGACCGAACTTGCGCCTTCTCCGATCGCCCCAATGCCGCCCATGCCACCTATGGCTCCTATGCAAATGGGCGACATGCAGATGTCGAGCAACCCCATGACCCTGCGTATGGGTAAGATGACCCTCGGCTTGGGCACGCCGGCGGTTAACACCCCAAAATTTTGTACCCAGTGCGGGGCTGCGATCGCCCAGGGCGATCGTTTCTGCGGCAGCTGTGGCCGTCAGCTGCCTTAACCTTTGGACCACAAAAAACTGGGGGAATGCCTCCCCCCAATCTGTGTCCACAATTTCAATGATGGAGTCTAGACCCTAAACCACCAGAGCGAGCTAGCAACTTGGGGTCTGAGGTTTTGCGCTAGACGGCTGGCTTGGCACTTTCAACTTGAACCGCTGGTTCTCTATCAACGGAAAAGAACGTGGCATAGAACCACCCTGCCAGCAGCGCCCCTAAAATAGGCGCCACCCAGAATAGCCACAGCTGGGCAAACAGCGGGCCACCGACAAATAGAGCTGGACCTGTGCTGCGAGCCGGGTTCACAGACGTATTGGTTACTGGAATGCTAATGAGGTGAATTAGCGTCAGCGCCAGGCCAATCGCCACTGGGGCTAAACCTACTGGAGCGCGAAAGTCAGTAGCCCCCAAGATAACCACTAAGAAAAAGAAGGTCATCACCACTTCGCACACAAAGCAAGCCAGTAGGCTAAACCCACCGGGTGAGTGAGCCCCAAATCCGTTAGTAGCCAAAGGATTGCCCACGGAGGGGTCAATGGCAAACCCTGGTTGTCCGGTGGCAATAATGTAGATGATGCCAGCCCCGACAATGCCCCCCAACACCTGAGCCACGATGTAGGGCAGCAGTTCGCTACTGGGAAACCGTCCCCCAGCCCACAGCCCGAAGGATACCGCCGGATTGAGATGACAACCTGAGATATGGCCAATGGCGTAGGCCATGGTTAGCACCGTCAAACCAAACGCCAGCGAAACACCCAAAAAGCCAATGCCTAGGTTAAAGGCACCGCTGCTATCTAAAAACTTACCGGCCAGCACGGCGCTACCACAGCCGCCCAGTACCAACCACAACGTCCCAAAAAATTCAGCTACACAACGCTTTGTGAGAGGCATTGCTTACCACTCCTACCCATGAAGTTTACAAAGCCGATCAGTATTGTTCGACACGGATTGCGATCGACAACCCAATCTCTCCTGGCAACATTACCGTAAGACTATAAAAGTTTGATAAGCCTCAGGAATGCCAAACCCCTCTTGCCATTGCCACGCCCATTCCCGTAGCCTGTTACCCTGGGATAGGCACGATGCATTGGCACGGCGAAGCCTTTTCGATGGGGGCTCCCCAATGGGTCGTCAGCCTCAGCGTCGTTGAACTTAGGATCTTTAAGCAACACAGCACTCACCATGGGAATGCAAGTTTGGCCAGGTCGTCCCCATCCCCTGGGTGCCACTTGGGATGGCACGGGCACCAACTTCGCCCTGTTTTCAGAAAATGCTACAGGGGTCGACCTCTGTCTGTTCGATGCGGCTGATCAGGAAACTCGAATTCCTCTCACTGAGGTCGATAATTACGTATGGCACGGCTATTTGGCCGGGGTGGGGCCTGGGCAGCGCTATGGCTTCCGGGTACAGGGGCTCCACTATCCTAAGGCTGGGCAGCGGTTCAACCCCTATAAGCTGCTCATTGACCCCTACGCTAAGGCAGTAGACGGCGATGTGCAGTTTGACCCTGCTATTTTTTGCTATGACCTAGAGGCGACAAACGATCTCGAAAACCTCGATCTGTCGTTTTCTGAGGTCGATAGCGCCCCGTTTATGCCCAAGGCTGTGGTGATTGATCCCAGCTTCGACTGGGAGGGCGATCGCCCCCTTGATATTCCCTGGCATCGCACTATTATCTACGAGACTCATGTTAAAGGGCTGACCCAGCGCCATCCAGACGTCCCAGAACCGCTACGGGGCACCTACGCCGGGCTGGCTCATCCAGCCATAATTGACCACCTCAGCAGTTTGGGCATTACTGCTGTAGAACTGCTGCCTGTTCACCACTTCCATGCTTATCCAGGGCATCTAGCTAACACAGGGCTGCGCAACTACTGGGGCTACGACTCACTCAGTTATTTGGCTCCCTACGGCGGCTATAGCAGCGCTGGGCAGACGGGTGGCCAGGTCAACGAGTTTAAGCAGATGGTTAAAGCGCTGCATCGGGCCGGCATTGAAGTCATTTTAGATGTGGTCTACAACCACACCGGAGAAGGCAGCCACCTAGGGCCAACCATCAGCCTACGAGGCATCGACAATGCGGCCTACTATCGCCTCGTCGAAGATGCTCCCCGCTACTACATGGACTTCACCGGCTGCGGCAACTCCCTCAACGTACGCCATCCGCAAGTGCTCAAGCTGATTATGGATAGCTTGCGCTATTGGGTGCTAGAGATGCACGTCGATGGCTTTCGTTTTGATCTAGCCTCAGCGCTGGCTCGGGAACTGTACGAAGTAGACAGTCTGGCAGCTTTCTTTGACATCATCCACCAAGATCCGGTGCTGTCCACTATTAAGCTGATCGCCGAACCTTGGGATTTGGGGGAGGGGGGCTATCAGGTGGGCAACTTTCCGCTGCTGTGGTCAGAGTGGAACGGCAAGTACCGCGATTCGATGCGCGACTTCTGGCGTGACCATGACTGCCGCTTGGGCGAGTTTGCCTTTCGGATTACCGGTAGTTCTGACCTGTATAAAGCCAACGGCAAACGTCCCCATGCCAGTATCAACTTCATCACCTGCCACGATGGCTTTACCCTGCAGGATTTGGTGAGCTACAACGAGAAGCATAATCTCGCTAACCACGAAAACAATCGCGACGGCGAGAGCTATAACCGCTCTTGGAACTGCGGAGCAGAGGGCAAAACTGATGACCCAACCATTCTGGCTCTGCGGCATAAGCAGCAGCGCAACCTGTTGGCTACGCTGTTACTCTCCCAGGGGGTTCCCATGCTGCTCGGTGGTGATGAGCTCGGCCGTACTCAGCAGGGCAATAACAATACCTACTGCCAAGATAGCGAGTTGTCATGGTTCGATTGGAACTTGAGCCCCTTAGGACATGACCTGCTGTCGTTTACAAGTAAGCTGATTCAGCTCCGACAAACCCACCCTTCCTTTGCCCGTCGCCACTGGTTTCAGGGACGCGCCATTCATGGTTCTGGGGTTCACGACATCGGTTGGTACAACCCTGACGGCAGCGAAATTACAGCCGACCAGTGGTATGGCGGCTCGGCCAAGGCGATTACGGTATTCCTCAACGGCGAAGAGCTGATGGGCTTTGAGACCCAGGGTCAACGGCTAGAGGATGACAGCTTTTTGCTATTTTTTAATGCCCAAGCCGATTCTCAAGATTTTTGTATTCCACCCCTGCTTAGGCACCAGCCCTGGTCGATGGTGATTGACACTGAAAAGCCTGCTGGCTTCGTGAATGACAAGCAGGTCTACAAACCTGGACAGGCGATCGCCGTAGCCGACTTTTCGCTAGTCGTACTGACCAGCCCCAAACCCACTGCGGGCTAAGGCTATGCTGACCTACGAACGCATCTACGCCGTAGTCCGCCAAATTCCTCGGGGCCAGGTCGCCACCTATGGGCAGGTGGCTGAGCTGGCAGGGCTGGTTGGCAAACCTCGTCTGGTAGGTTACGCCCTTTACCGGGTTGATATGACCACCGACGACGTACCCTGGCAACGGGTAATCAACGCTAAGGGAGAAGTCTCTGAGTCGCCTCTGCGCCACGGCAGCGACTGCATTCAGCGGGCCATGCTGGAGGACGAAGGCATTGAGTTTGACCACCGGGGTCGCGTTGATCTGGGCAAATATAGATGGCGCCCGCCTGATAGTGTCATCGAGCGGGCGCTGGAAGCATTTGGAGAGAGCTTAGACTAGACGAGGGGTTTAGTCTACGGCCACGGCCACTTCCTCTTCTTCATACTGTTCTTCAGGTTCGTCAATTATCTCGCCAGCTTGCTCAGCAGCCTGACGACGCATGGCTTCGCGGTACTTAGCAGCCATTTCCTCAGCCTTGTCGTAGACCAGGTCAGGATTCTTGACCATGTCACCCGGCTCGGGCTCTAGTTGCTTAGTCGAGAGAGAGATTCGGCCTCGCTCAGCATCGAGGTCGATGATCATGACCTTGATTTCGTCGTTGACGTTGAGCACGCTGTGCGGCGTGTCGATGTGGTCGTGGGAAATCTCAGAGATGTGCAGCAAACCGCTAACGCCACCGATATCAATAAAGGCACCGTAGGGTTTGAGGCCGCGCACTGCACCCAGCACTACTTCACCCACCTGAAGACCGTTCATCTTGCGCTCAACCAGAGCACGACGATGACTGAGCACAAGCCGGTTGCGCTCCTCGTCGACTTCCAAGAACTTGAGGGGTAGGTCTTCACCCACCAGATCTTCCTTAGGCTTGCGGGTGCTGATGTGAGAACCGGGGATAAAGCCGCGTAACCCCTCAATGCGCACCAGAGCACCACCTCGGTTGGTAGCAAACACACCGGAACGGACGGTGGCGTCTTCCTGCTGGAGCTGGCGTACCCGCTCCCAGGCGCGCATATACTCAATACGACGAATGGAAAGGGTCAGCTGACCGTCTTCGTTTTCGTCGGTAAGAATAAAGAACTCGCGGGTTTCATTAGAGCGCAACACCTCTTCAGGGTGATCAACCCGGTTGATCGACATCTCCTGAATAGGGAGATAAGCGGCGGTTTTAGCACCGATATCAATCAGGGCGCCCCTGGGCTCAAGGCTAAACACGGTACCAGAAACCGTATCGCCTGGGTTGAAGTGATAGTCGTACTTATCTAAAAGTGCGGCAAAGTCTTCGTGTGTAAACCCGATGTCAGCGTCCTTTACGTCCTGATTGAGCATGCTAGTGTTGTCCTATTATTTCTCCGTAATACTGCGGTTTCCGTGTAGACGTACAAAACAATCAACTCAGATATGTGACAGTCAGCCCCCACGCAACAGCGTGCCGACATAGACAGCCCGATAAACCCACAGGATTAAAATTATAGCTGAATAAGCGGTGTTGTTATCTACACCGACAGGATTGGTTTGAGTTCAAGGTCAAATTCACTGGGACTACTGCTTACAAAGATTAGGCAGAAATCACGTAGGTTGAGGACTGACCGTTTTCCGTACCGCCCCCAGAGCGATCGCCTCGATCACCCTGAAGCTGGCTTAGGGTTTCTGCAAAATCGCGAATGCCTTGAAACTGACGATAGACCGAGGCAAACCGCACAAAGGCTACCTCATTCATGGCCTGGAGCTTGGTCAGCACCATTTCGCCAATCTCAGCGCTGGTCACCTCTCGGCTGGCCCGCTGCTGAAGTTCAGCTTCAATGTCATCGACGATCGCCTCCATTGCTAGGGACGACACGGGAGTTTTTTCGCAGGCCCGCACTATACCCCGCAGCACCTTGGAACGTTCAAACAGCTCTCGATCGGCGCTGCGCTTAATCACCGTAACGGGTACATACTCAATGCGCTCGTAGGTAGTAAATCGACGCTCGCATCGCAAGCATTCCCGGCGCCTGCGAATACTGCGCCCCGCCTCCGCCGATCGCGACTCTAAGACTCGATTGTTCAGATGCTGACAGAACGGGCAATGCATAGACACACTCCCAATGGGAGAAAAAGGACCAGGTCAGAATGCCTTGGGGTCATTGCAACCTGGAAAAAATAAAGGCAAACCTTCCCATGAACGGAAAGGCTTGCCTCTATATTAATTAAATTGTGAGAAAACAATCGAAATGAGTCGAAAGTCCTGTCAGATTTGCGTAAACCTCAAACCATTGTCGAGCTAAGTGACTAAGTGGCTGGGGTTAGTCCTTGGAAATGCGAGGGGGTTCGCGAAAGGCGATCGCAAAAAACAGGGTACCAATGATGCAGGCAAAAATGAAGATGTAAGCGACAGCTTCCATAGTGAAAAAGGCTCCTATCTCAACCGGGTTATCTTTAGTTTACAAGGATTAGATATAACGTGCCCGACGGATGACGTTCTAAAATCAACCGCCGGGCACCTTAGCTCACGGGAAACTAAACCGTTTCTTCTTTACGAGTGGAGGTATCTCCCACCTTCGCGAAGAAGCCCCATTCCACCTGCTCGGGAGACAGGTCGGGGTCTACACCCGCAAACACATCGCGGAACAGAGTACGAGACCCGTGCCAGATGTGACCAAAGAAGAACAGCAGCGCAAACACAGCGTGACCGTAGGTAAACCAACCGCGAGTGCTGGTGCGGAATACCCCGTCAGAGCCGAGGGTTTCGCGATCGAACTCGAAGGGTTCACCCAGCTGCGCCTTGCGGGCGTAGCGCTTCACTAGGGCTGGCTCAGTGATCGTTTGACCACCTAGCTCACCACCATAGAAGGTAGCGGTGACACCAGTCTGCTCGAAGCTGTACTTAGATTCAGCGCGACGGAAGGGAATGTCAGCCCGAACGACGCCATCTTTGTCGACCAACACCACGGGGAAGGTCTCAAAGAAGTTAGGCAGGCGGCGGACAAACAGCTCACGGCCTTCCTTGTCTTTGAAGACAGGGTGACCCAGCCAACCCTCAGCGATACCATCGCCCTGGACCATGGGGCCAACCCGGAACAAACCACCCTTAGCAGGGCTGTTGCCGACGTAGTCGTAGAAGGCCAGTTTCTCAGGAATACTGGCGTAGGCCTCATCCAGGGATGACCCGGCGTTGACGTCGGCCTGAACCCGTCGCTGAATTTCCTGCTTGAAGTAGTCGCCATCCCACTGGTAGCGGGTGGGGCCAAACAGTTCGATGGGAGTAGCAGCACTGCCGTACCACATGGTGCCTGCCACCACAAAGGCGGCAAAGAACACCGCTGCAATACTGCTGGATAGCACCGTTTCGATGTTACCCATACGCAGAGCCTTGTAGAGGCGCTGGGGCGGGCGCACCGTGAGGTGGAACAGGCCAGCGATAATGCCCACAATTCCGGCGGCGATGTGGTGAGCCACAATACCACCAGGGTTAAAGGGGTTAAAGCCTGCGGAACCCCATTCGGGAGCAACTCCCTGCACGTGACCGGTGAGACCGTAGGGGTCAGATACCCACATACCAGGTCCCCAGAGACCGGTCAGGTGGAAGGCCCCAAAGCCAAAGCAGAGAAGCCCCGACAGGAACAGGTGAATACCAAACATTTTGGGCAGATCCAGCGCCGGTTCCCCGGTGCGAGGATCGCGGAACAGATCTAGATCCCAATAGACCCAGTGCCAGCAGGCAGCCAAAAATAGCAGGCCTGACAGGACGATGTGAGCCGCAGCCACACCTTCAAAGGACCAGAAGCCAGGGTTGACGGCAGATGCGCCGGTCACACTCCAGCCGCCCCACGACTGGGTTACGCCCAGACGAGACATGAAGGGTAGGACAAACATGCCCTGCCGCCACATGGGGTTGAGCACGGGGTCACTGGGGTCAAAGGTGGACAGTTCAAAGAGAGCCATCGAGCCGGCCCAGCCAGCTACCAGGGCCGTATGCATTAGGTGTACAGCAATCAGTCGCCCGGGATCGTTAACGACGACCGTGTGTACCCGGTACCAGGGTAGTCCCATTGACTACGCTCCTCCTCTAGGTAAAACAATGTTGTTTTGGGAATTGTCTTAAGCATGCCAGTACTGATTAGCCTATCAGAATCAGGCTCTCAGTACTGCTCCAATTGCCCCGTCATCCCGCCATTGCCTGAGGGGGCGATGTCATTGTTGGATGCGGAACCATTTGGTACAGATGAGATGTAACAATGAAATTACTTAACGAAGTGTAACCAGTCCCAAATTCCCTCGCAACCAGCTTGAGCCTTGGCTGGGGGCGATCGCTCAGGGTTGTGGCCTAAGAACACCTCGGTCTAGCGGCCAAAGGCTTGATTTACCGCTGCTAACGACGCAGAACGCTAAGGAGATTCCCTTGATGGCTAATGTTAAGTTTGTTAACGAAGGCACTGAGATTGTCGTTGCCGACGGGGCCAACCTGCGTTTTAAGGCCTTAGAAAACCGCATTGATATCTATACCTTTAGCGGCAAGCTGATGAACTGCGGTGGCTACGGCCAGTGCGGCACCTGCGTTGTCGATGTAGTGGCGGGTGGCGAGAACCTTTCACCCCGCACTCAGGTAGAAGAGCGCAAACTAAAGAAGTGGCCTGCGAGCTGTCGATTGGCTTGCCAGGCCATGGTGAATGGGCCGGTTTCGGTGGCCACAAAGCCCGATCGCAAGGCCCTGGCTCAGGCTAAAGCCAAGAGCGCCTAGCTTTGATCGTCTGGCATCGGCTCAGGGGCTTTGGCGCCTCGCTGCATTCTCACAAGTAGAGTGATATTCTGAAGTTGTCGGGTTTTTAAGCGCAGCAAGTCTTTGGTGAGTTGAGCTAAAGCAGGTTTGACAAGGGTAGAGACGGCTAGCGCTGGAAGCTCGATGCGACGTTGTTGGGTTGAGAGTAGTAGAGGCAAGCACTGATGGAAGTCAATAAGCTTGGTTTTGTAGCCAGCATTCTCTTTGTTCTGGTACCGACGGTTTTTCTGCTAATTCTGTACATTCAGACCTCTAGCAAACAAACGGGATCGTAAGATCGCGGGTTGGGGCTGTTGCACCGGCTAGAGGGGCAGCAGGTCGGGCTATGGGAATTAGGTGTATTCTTAGGGCGCTGGATTAACCGGCGCTTTTTTGCGGTCTATGGGTTGCGGTAGCCTGCTCCATGAACCGTGGGTCGGCCATGGCGTACCGTTGGGAACCAATGACGTACTGTTTAGGCATTTTGGTGAAGGAGGGGTTGGTGCTGGCCGCCGACTCCAGAACCAATGCTGGGGTTGACTACATTTCGTCGTACCGCAAGCTGTTTGATTTCTCTAAGCCGGGCGATCGCGTCCTTTTGCTGTGCACCTCGGGCAACCTGTCGATTACCCAGGCGGTGGTGCATCAGCTGGGTCAAGATATTAAGCGCGATCGCGAGCACAACCTGCACAACCTGCACAGTCTCTACGACGTGGCCCGCTACTTGGGGGATCAAATTCGTGCCCTGCAAGAGACCGATCGCGCCTGGCTAGCTCAAGACAAGATTGACTTTAAGTGCAGCTTTCTGCTGGGCGGTCAGGTACAGGGCGAAGCGCCAGAGCTGTTTTTAATCTACAGCCAAGGCAACTGCATTAAGGCCACCCCTGAGACACCGTTTTTGCAGATTGGCGAAACCAAGTACGGCAAGCCCATCCTCGATCGCACCCTGGGGTTTGACGTGCCCCTCGATGCAGTGGCCAAGTGCGCGCTGCTGTCAATTGACTCGACAATGCGATCGAACCTGTCGGTGGGGCCACCGATTCATATGGCCATGTACCAGACCAACAGCTTTGAGATCCGCCACCGAGCTCAGTTTCAAGCGGGAGATCCCTATTTGATCAAAATGCGCAAGCATTGGGAGGTTGCCCTGAGAGAAGCTTCAACCAGCATGCCGGATATCTCTTGGAACCAGGACGATACCCTCTCGCCTCTGGGAATTCCCGACCTAGGCAATAGCTAGAGATTTTGGCGAACGCCTCGGCAGTAGTTGGGCTCACCGACTGAGCTGAGGGCCAGTGGGTGAGCAGTCGGCTAACAGGGCGGCAGGGGTCGTCTGCCAAAAGCGCAGCCGCTCCGGCTCTAGCAGAGCAGCCTGCACGGCGATCGCGCCCATATAGCCTGGCTGGTACCACTGATAGAGCTGTCCTGGATGGTCTAACCCCGGTGCCGTCGCCACTTTCACCGATGTCGGCCCTGAGGTCAGTGGAACCTCTAGGCGCAACTCTAGGGCCTGCATAGAATCGGCTATGCCAATGCCTAAGGATTTCAGGCAGGCTTCTTTACCCGTCCAGTAGCGCAAAAAATGATGGTCGGCCTGGGGATGCGGCAGAGCCAGCACGGTTTCAGCCTCAGCGGCTGTGAGATAGCGACGACACAGACCCGGCAGACATGTCACCGGACGCAGGGCTTCGATATCCACACCGATCGCCCTGACGTCAGCGGCGGTGCTGATGGCCACCAGCAGCCGCTGCCCACTGTGGGATAGGTTGAATTTTGGCATCGCGCCAGCGCTACTAGTAGCGGGGCTGAGTTCTGGCTTGCCCTTGGGCCCGTAGACAAAGGTGAGCGCGGCGGGAGCTTGACCGGTGTAGCGGCTTAGCAGGTGGCGCAGGCAGCCTCGACTGGCCAGAAACTTACCCTGGACGGCGGGCCGGCGAATGCGCTGCAGCTGGGCTTGTTCCGCAGGCGACAAACAGGCTTTGAGGACCTGCTGGGTAGTCGTCTCAAAGTCGGTAGAGAGTAGCCAGAGGTCGATAGCGGGTGAAGTACAGCCCTGGCGAAACTCAGACATAGAGTAGGGATAGGGGGTGAGAGCAGCAAGGGCAACCTAGCGCTATTGTGCAGTAAGCTGGGCACCCTTGGCACAGCCCCCCGGTTCACTTGCTATGCCATCAAAGCCATTTACTGCTGCCTCAGATGACCCCGCTGCTCCTGGATCATCTGCCCCTGGCCAAGCTGGGGCAGTAAAAGTTTGCATTTTGGGGGGCGGATTTGGGGGGCTGTATTGCGCCCTATCTCTGCACCAGCGATCGCGGCGATCGCCTCGCCCCATTCACATCACCCTAGTCGAGCCGCGCGATCACTTCAACTTTACCCCCCTGCTCTACGAACTGCTCACCCAGGAACTCGCCCCTTGGGAAATCGCCCCCGCCTACCGAGAGTTGCTCCAGCACACCGCCATCGACCTGCGCCAGAACTGGGCCGAGCACATTGACCTAGCTCAGCAACGCGTCATCCTACGCCACGGAGCACCCCTCACCTACGATTACCTGGTGGTGGCGCTAGGTAGCCAAATGCGGCCCCCCGCTACCCCCGGCAGCCAGATCCATAGCCTGCCCTTTAACACCCTGAAGGATGCCGAACAGCTAGAGCGGCGGTTAAACGCCCTCGAACAATCGCCCCATGTCCGGGTGGTGGTGGCCGGAGCTGGCCCCAGCGGCGTAGAGCTGGCCTGCAAGCTAAGCGATCGCCTCGGTAGCCGGGGTCAGGTCGCCTTGGTCGATCGCCGGGGCGAAATTTTGCGATCCTATCCGCAACGCATCCAGCGGGCGGCGGCGCGAGCTTTGGCGAAACGGGGGGTAGAGGTCTATCTAAATGCTGCGATCGAGGCGGTAGACGCCAGCGGGTTGACCTTTGGCCACGAGGGCAAAACCCGCCACTGCCAGGCCAACATTACCCTGTGGACGGTCGGCACAGTGCCTCATGCTTGGCTAGGGGATGACCTCAAGCCAACCGCGTTTGGCCAGTGCCAGGTGCTGCCTACCCTACAGTTGCCCGACTACAACAATGTTTTTGTGCTGGGGGACATGGCTGCCATGCCTGCTCCTGGGCACAGTTCGCAGAGCGTAAAGCCTACGGCATCTCAGAAACGGGAACCGATTCAGCATGAGTATCCATTTCGGAATCGAGCCCCCACTACAGCCCAGGCCGCCTACCAGGCTGGGCCTGCGGTCGCCTCTAATGTACTGGCGCTAATCGCCAATCGTTCTCTTAAACCCTTTCGCTACAACCATCTGGGCGACATGCTTACCCTGGGTCAGGGGGAGGCTGTGGTCTGCGGGTTTGGACTATGCATCACCGGACGTTTGGGTGGCTGGTCGCGCCGCTGGGCCTACTGGCTGCGGCTGCCCACCTCCGCCCATCGCTGGCGAGTGCTCAAACACTGGCTGGGCTTAAAGCCCTAGCGATCGCTCCTGACGACCTAAGTATGGCGTAGGCTATAGTTTGTAGGGCAATTTGGTCGAAGCAGACGATGAACCGGTAACCGATGAGGATGTGAAGGGGTTTGGTTCCATGCTTTAGATCAAGTTTTTTCCCGGCACGATGGCAACATTCCAAATGACATCTGCAAAAGCGAGAACATTTGCTTAGGACGTTAGGGCGCGTTCAATGCGGCGATCAGGGATGAGCCACATCACGGCGACGAAGACGTACAGCCCTAGAGATAGCCAGGAATTCAAGAAGGCGAGAGGGATGGCGATCGCATAAATTACGACCGAAATCTTGCCCTTCCAGTCGCGCCCTACCGCAGTCGCCAGGGCCGAATCTCGGCCTTCATAAGCAATCAGCGTTCGACAGAGGATGTAGTAGGCGATCGCTGCCGCCATTAGCACCCCACCATAAAACGCCACTGGCAGTGCTGCAAAGTGGTTCTCCCCCGTCCACCCAGTAACGAAGGGAATTAGCGACAGCCAAAACAGCAGGTGCAGGTTAGCCCACAGCACATTGCCATTCACCTGGCGCACCGCCTGCAGTAGGTGATGGTGGTTGTTCCAGTAGATACCGATATAGACAAAGCTCAGTACGTAGCTCAAAAACACCGGAATCAGCGGCTGCAGCGCCGTAAGCTCAGCCTCATGGGGTATCTTCAGCTCTAGCACCATAATTGTGATGATGATAGCGAGCACGCCGTCGCTGAAGGCTTCTACTCTGCCCTTGCCCATGGTGTCAACGCTCCATTGCGCCGGTATAGCGATCGTTTACTACAGCAAACTGCTGAGACATGCTGAAGTTTACCTTGCCTAGGCCAGCGGCGGGGTGTAGCGATCGCAATAGGGGTAACCTAAACCGGAGAAACTGCCGTTGCTATGCTTCGAGAAAAGCTGAATTTTTCATCGTGTAGACTAAGCCATTAACCGTCTAGGCCCTTGGTATGACTCGCTCCCCTGAGCCGCCTACCCCAGAGCACTGGGAGAAGATTGCTCGCTTTCTGCATACCGTACTGCTGAAAACGCAGCAGCAGCGGGTTGATCTGCTCACGGAGGCCGGTAGCACTTGGTTGCAGGCGACCTCTGCGGAGTCGCAGATCAATAGGCTGACGGCAATGCTTGAGCAACAACCTGCCCTGCCAGCACTGACCGTCGAGCGTATTTTAGCCAAGCTGTTTATACCAGCCTTCCAGGGATCTAAACCCTACGATCAGATTTTGCAGCGGGTGCAGCAGTTAGCGATCGCAGCCGCCGCCAGCGCTCCTAGCCCTGAGCCACCCCCAAGGCAGCAAACCCAGGACGGGCCCCCCAACCTTTCCTGGGTCGGGCTTTTGCTGGTGGATGCCGAAAACATGAATCCGCCCGAGGCGTTGGAGGCGTTTCTGCAAACCGTAGGTCAGTACCCCATCCGGCACCGTCTGGCCTTCGGCAACTGGCGCAAGCTGGGTCGGCGAGACCAGGTGCTCTACCAGCGGGGATACCAAATGGTGCATGTGCCTTCAGGCAAAAATAGCGCCGACATCAAAATGTCCCTAGACGCCTCATTGATTTCCCTCTGGAACCCGTCAATTCGTGAGGTATTTATTTGCTCCACCGACTCAGACATGCTGCATTTGGGCCATACGCTGCTGCATCTCGGAGTGACGCCCTACCGCGTCAGTCGCCGCCACAACCGGTTTTCGATTTTCAATGTTGCCCAGCAGACGGCTCAAGTGTTTCACCTTTCTCAGGAGAGCCAGTCCATCGATCAACCTCAACCTCCAACACCAAACGCTGTGTCAGTAGAGCGCCAGGCTGTGGTGCCCTCCGATGTAGTTGAAGTGCCTTCCCTTGGCCAAATGAAATGGTGGCTCAAGGTTTTGATCATGCAGGAGCAGCAGGCCAAGCCAGGGGAGCCAATTACCCTTGGTCGATTGGGTCATCTGTTTCGCGATCGGAACCACATCTCAGCCAGTGAAGCGCTCAAAGCCAATTCTGGCTATAGAACCCTGAGACATTTCCTTGAAGACCACGACGGCTTCGAGCTGTCGCGATCGCCAGATGGTCAGCACATCGTCGTGACCCTAGCAACACCGGCCAAAGAAAAAACTTCACCTCTAGAGCCCGCAGTCGCGATCGCCGCCTCGCCCGAGAAGGCTGAGGGAGCAGCGGGGACGGTAGCACTAGCACCACCGCCTATCACCGATGCTCATAGCCTAGAGCAGGCACTGATTACCCTTCTATGGCGTCTATCCTCGGGTCAGACAGATAGCCAAATTCAGCTCTCAGTGCTGGCGACCTACTTTGCCCACATTTATCAAGAACCCATGAGCGCCGTGCTAAAACGCATCGGCGAGCCCAAGGGTCTGCCAAAATTTTTGGCCAAATGCCGTTCTTTGAAAGTGCAACAGCAGGGCCAAGACTGGCGGATAACCTTGGCCTGCGTCAGCTAGGGCAACCCCTAAGTCGCCACCGGCTCTTTGGCCTCAAACTTGAGCTTGGCCCGCTTAAAGGGTTCAGGAATTTCTACTGGATAGTTGCCCGTAAAGCAGGCGGAGCAGAAGCTGCCTGGCTCCTGGTTCGTCGCGGCCAGCATGCCCTCCCAGCTCAGATAGGCCAGGGAATCGACATTAATTTGGTCGGCAATTTCTTCTAGAGACTTCGTAGCCGCGATCAGCTGATCTTGGTTGTCGGTGTCAATGCCATAAAAACAGGGGTGGGTGACCGGTGGCGACGAAATCCGCATGTGCACCTCGGTCGCCCCTGCATCGCGCAATGCCTGCACAATCTTACGGCTGGTAGTACCTCGCACAATCGAGTCATCCACGATCAAAATTCGCTTGCCCTCCAGCACATCCTTAAGGGGGTTCAGCTTCATGCGAATGCCCACCTCTCGCATCGACTGGGTGGGCTGAATAAAGGTGCGCCCCACGTAGCGATTCTTGATCAGCCCCTCCGCGTAGGGAATTTGGGACTGCTGCGAAAAGCCGATCGCCGCTGGCACCCCAGAGTCGGGTACTGCCATAATCAAATCGACATCGGCGGGGGCTTCCTTGGCTAGCTGATGGCCCAAGCGGCGGCGGTAGCTGTAGAGGCTTTCGCCGTTGACAATGCTATCAGGTCGAGAAAAGTAAATCATCTCAAACACGCAG
Organism: Nodosilinea sp. FACHB-131; assembly: GCF_014695395.1. Taxonomy (GTDB): domain Bacteria; phylum Cyanobacteriota; class Cyanobacteriia; order Phormidesmidales; family Phormidesmidaceae; genus Nodosilinea. Next base: position 88,936 of record NZ_JACJOF010000007.1, on the reverse strand, counting down.
AGCTTGCGTTGGGTCGCCTCTGCCCACTGGCGAGAAATAATTCCCTCGGGGGTAATCCACACCAGCTCACCTGGCTCAATATCGCGGACGTAGGTTGCTCCAATGATGTCAAGGGCACAGGTTTCCGAAGCCAGCACATAGTGAGCCGGTTGCCCCACTTCAGGAATGTCATTACCCAATACCCCCAGCACCAGGGGCCGAATACCCTGCTGGTCGCGGGCACCCAAAATTCCATTAGGTGTACCGATTACTAGGCTAAAGGCCCCATAACAACGGTTAAAGGCCTGCTCAGCGGCGTGGACCCAGTCGGCCCCGTCGTTGACGGCCTCGGCTAAGGCAAAGGCGATCATTTCTGAATCGGTGGTAGTCACCAAGTCATGGTGGCGGTCTAACAGTTCTTCACGCAGATCAGCCGCGTTGACCAAATTGCCGTTGTGGGCCAGGGCCAGATCCCCCAGGCGGGTGGGCACTACAGCGGGCTGGGCATTGCACACATGACTGGAGCCAGTGGTGGAGTAGCGGGTGTGACCGACGGCAATGTGGCCAGTGAGATCTTTGAGAATTTGGTCATCAAACACCTGGGACACCAAGCCCATGTGCTTGTAGCAGTTGCTACCCGATGCGTTGAAGGTGGCAATGCCCGCCGACTCTTGGCCTCGGTGTTGTAGGGCAAATAGACCAAAGTAGGCTAGCCGAGCTACCTCTTCGTCGGGAGCATAAAGCCCGAAGATGCCACAGGCCTCTTCGGGCTTATCGGGACGTTCGAGCAGCGACTCGGAACGAGTATCCGCAACATGATCCTGAGGGGAATCGTAGGACTCGTCTAGGAAAGATTTAGAAGGGAACGTCATTGGTGGTGCAGGGTGGCTTAAGAACGCAATTGGCAAAGGAGCAAGACTTCTCAACACATTCGGCTGCCGCATTTTGCCCTCAATGCGAGCCCAGCTTCATCATAGGGTCAGGAATTTCGAAGTGGTATTAGAAACTACCGAACTCCCCTAACCTATTTAATAGTTCCTTAACATACGCCCGATCATAACACCTGCCGTATTCTCCGCAGGCGGCGCCCTAAACCCGATGTAGAAAGGATTATCGGGTTGTCATGTAGATGATAAGGAAAGTTCCAAGCCTGCCCTAGCTCTCCCCAGCTAAACGCTGCTCGATCGCGGTGTGCCAGGTGGAAGCTAGAGATTCAACCGCGTCAGCAATCAAGGTTTGACCATCCTGAGTGGCAAGGGTCAAGGTGTCGCCCTGTACAGTGCCCAGCCATTGCCACTCGCTCGCCAGGTGTTGATTCAGATAAGCCTCCCAGGCGGACTGATGCTCGCGGCTCACCGAGACGACAATTCTTGCGCCCCCTTCCCCAAACAGCAGCCGATCCCACCGCTGGTTAGGTTGACCGGCCTCCAGAGAAAGCTGCACCAGAGCCCCAAGCTGGCCGCTGATGCACGATTCTGCCAAAGCCACAGCCAGCCCGCCCTCGGCGCTATCATGGGCCGATCGCACCCAACCCTGACCAATACCGTGACGACAAACGGCCTGCACTCGCTTCTCAAGCGCCATATCGATCGCCGGGGGTTGTCCAGTCGCCTGACCGTGGATTGCTGCCAGGTACTCCGAGCCGCCCAAAGTGACTAGGGGCTTGCCATCGGCGATCGCGGTCCCGGTCTGCTCCACCGGCACACCTAGTAGGTAGATCAAGTCCCCCTCTTGCTGCCAGCCCTGACCGCAGGTGCGGCTCAAATCGTCAATCAGCCCGACCATGCCAACCACAGGGGTGGGGTAAATAGGCTGAGGGGTGCCCTGGCTATCCACCGTTTCGTTGTAGAGCGAGACATTGCCCCCGGTGACTGGGGTCTCAAACTCGCGACAGGCGTCGGCCAGCCCCCGGCAGGCGTTGGCCAATTGCCAGTAGCCAATGGGCTTTTCGGGGCTGCCAAAGTTGAGGTTGTCGGTCACCGCCAAGGGCAAAGCCCCGACACAGCTGAGGTTGCGGGCGGCTTCGGCTACGGCGGCTTTAGCGCCTTCGTAGGGGTTGAGGTAGACGTAGCGGGCGTTGCAGTCTACCGTAGCCGCCAGCCCTCGGGTGGTGCCGCCCGGTCGATACCCAGGAACTGCTTCCTGAGGGCGCAGGCGAATGACGGCGGCGTCGCCCTGACCGGGGCGCTGCACAGTGTTGTTTTGCACCTGGTGGTCATACTGGCGGTAGACCCAGTTTTTAGAGGCGATTGTCGGCTGGCCCAGCAGCTTGTGAAGTACCTCAGTCCAGGAGGTATTCTCTGAACCGGAGAGCGCGATGCCAGCCTGCTCTGAGTCTGGCAGGCTATCTTCACTCCAGGCCCAAGCTTTTTGGGCGTAGTCTGGCGGTTCGGCCAACAGCTCACGGTGGTAGATCGGCGTATTTTCCGACAAAGCCAGGGCAGGAATTTCGGCAGCAACATCACCCTGGAACAGAATCCGCACAATTGGATCTGCAATCACTGTTCCGGCCACCACGGCGTGCAGCCCCCAGCGCTCGAAGATCTCGATCACCTCAGCTTCGCGGCCCTTGGCCACCACAAACAGCATCCGCTCTTGGGATTCCGACAGCAGATACTCATAGGGCACCATGCCGGTTTCCCGCACAGGGATGAGGTCAAGATCTAGCTCGATGCCGACGCCCCCCTTGGCTGCCATCTCGGCAGTGGAGCAGGTGAGGCCCGCCGCCCCCATGTCTTGAGCAGCGACGATCGCCCCTGTCTTAAATGCCTCTAAACAGGCCTCCACCAAGGACTTTTCGAGAAAAGGGTCGCCCACCTGCACGGCGGGGCGGTCTTGCTCAGACTCGTCAGTCAATTCTGCGCTGGCGAAACTGGCCCCGCCCATGCCATCGCGCCCGGTGGTCGAGCCCACGTACACCACTGGGTTACCCAGGCCCGCCGCCCCAGATTTGACGATGTCGTCGGTTTCCATGATGCCGATCGCCATGGCATTCACCAGCGGGTTGCCGTTGTAGGCAGCGTCAAAATACACCTCACCGCCCACGGTGGGTACCCCAAAGCAGTTGCCGTAGTGGGCAATGCCCGACACCACCCCCTGGCACAGGCGGCGGGTGCGGCTGTCGGCCAGCTCCCCAAACCGCAAAGAGTTGAGCACGGCGATTGGCCTCGCGCCCATGGTAAAAATATCGCGTAGAATACCGCCGACCCCGGTGGCAGCTCCCTGAAACGGCTCTACGGCAGAAGGATGGTTGTGGGACTCAATTTTGAAGGCCACCCGTAGCCCATCGCCGGCATCGATGACGCCTGCGTTTTCCCCTGGCCCCACCAGCACCCGTGGTCCTTCGGTGGGGAACTGCTTGAGCAGGGGGCGCGAGTTTTTATAGCAACAGTGCTCTGACCACATCACCCCAAACATGCCCAGCTCAGCGCGGTTGGGGTGGCGGCCCAAGCGCTGCACAATGTCGTCGTACTCCTCGGGCTTGATACCTTCAGAGGCAATTTCTGCGGGGCTAAAAGGGGCGGTAGAAAAGGCTGTCATGCTGGCAGGGGGGAAGTTGCCTACCGATCTTAGCCCTAAGTTGTCTTTTGGAGCGGGGAAAGGGAGTAGATGGCTGGATGGGTGTGAGAGTAGCGCGTTAGGGGAGTTGACGCGATCGCATCAGTAGCAATTCACGAATTGCAGCATCTTCTGATAGCCCAGCGTTGGTAGGCGGCTTTAGCAGCGGACCGCTTGAGACTTTGCAGCAGGTGAGCCTTCACCGCATTCAGTGGGGTTCTTTCAGCCTGCCCTTTGCAGAATCGGCGTGGTGGGCAAATTTGGTCACTCGCAGTCGGCAAACTCTGGGCGATACCGCACCAGCCCCCAGCAGTTCTGCAAAGCCCCCGGCTTCAACTCCAGCACCCGAAACGCACCCTCGGGCACTGTGTACTCACACCGTAGCGCCCGCTCTTCAGCAGGAATAAAGCCAAATTGGGCATAAAACTGCGAATCGCCCAGCACAACCATCGCCCCGCTGCCCTGCTGACGGCACTGCTCTATCCCCTGACGAATTAGCTGTGTCCAAATGCTCTGGTGCTGGTGGTCTGGCAGCACAGCCACTGGCCCCAGGCCTAAAGCCATTGAATTCCCTGTATCAGCGTCCTCAAGGGTGACTGGGCTGAAAAAGACGTGGCCCACGATCGCATCCACCACCACCGCCACTAGCGACAGCATGTGGGGTAACCCCCGTAGGCGATCGACCAGCTTGGCCTCATGCTCGCGACCAAAGGCGATCGCATTAACCTGGTAAATCGACTCAATATCCGCTAGCTGCTCAGCTCGAATGATCATGTCGCGGCGCGTGAGGCGTGGCCGGTGAGTAGGGGGTCAAGAGTACTCGGCTAAAAACTTGTTCAAATCGACAAAAGTGCCAGCATGGGTAGTGATGGGCTCCTCGTAGCCTTTCATCTCTACGGTGAAGTGCTTGAAGCAGGGGTCATCTACCTCGGACTTTTGCAGGTATTTGTAGGTGGTTTCGCCAATGGCGATATCTAGGCCCAGGGGCTTGGTCGCAGACTCTAGGCGAAAGGCTGCGTTGACGGTGTCGCCCAAGGCGGTGTAGTCGGGGCGATCGCCACTGCCAGTGTTGCCGACCATGGCATAGCCCGTGTTAATGCCGGCCCCAATGCGCAGGGGAAACGGCAGCGGAAACTGCTCGTGGAGCTGACTAGTCATTTCGGCCAGGGTGCTGACGGCCTGCAAAATCTTGATCATGCTGGCCTGGTCAGCCCCCTCGGGACCGTGAATCCACACCGTCATCACGGCATCACCGATATATTTATCAACCCAACTGCCGTATTGACCAATGATTTCTCCAGCGCGGCGAAACCAGGTGCCAATGGCCTCGGAGAGAATTTTTTCGTCAATCTGCCGGGTCAGTACGGTGAAGTCGCGAATGTCGACCACCATGACCGAAATGAGCTGGCGCACGTGGAGCATGGCCGTAGCGGTAGCATTCTGGCCGTGGGCTTCACCCAGGGGCGCTTCTATCGCCACAGCAGCATCCTGAGGGGAGAAAAACCGCAGTTCGGTTTGGCCAAAGGTAAGCAGATCGCCGTCGTGGAGAATGACCGGCACGCTGACCCGGCTACCGTTGACAAAGGTGCCGTTACGACTGCCCAGGTCAATTAGATAAAACCGGCCGCTGTCGGCACCCTGAAGCATGGCGTGGTTGCGCGATATCCACCGGTCGGGCAGCACAAAGTTATTGTCGTCGCCACGCCCTACTGTCCAGTAACTGCCACCTGCCAAGGAAAGCTGGCGATCGCCGGAGCCTGTTTTAAGCGCAAGGTAGGGACCAGATGAAGTCACAACGGTAAAGTTAGGCACACAAAAAAGACGATCGAGCGCAACTGCGCCAAAACCTAAGCTGCGATCGCAGCAAACAACCTCAAACTATCCCTGAGCTCACCCTATTATGCCAGAGATGCAAACCCAGTACTCGCTCTAGGCTAGCGCCGCCGTCAAAAAGAACAATCCATCAACTACAAGCGTGCTAAACACGGCTCCCCCAAAGGCCCACCAGGCAAGCTGACGCGAGGTGCTAAGGGCAATCGCCGTCGCCACCAGCAAAAACAGTACCAAAATCACGGCTCGGCAAGCTGCCACATCCGTTTGCAGGGCAGCGCTAGCCGCTCGCAGCACTAGGGGAGCCGCATCAGGGCTCGTCAGCATCAGCTGCCGCCAGGTAGGGAACAAATGCATCCAGTTGATATAGAGGTCTGTAACTGCCGTGCCCAACAGAGACCCCAAGAAGAAATAACTGCCTACCCGGCCCCAGCCTTGACACAGACAAACCAGGGCGATCGGCAAACCCAGGGCCTCAATGGGTAGATGAACAACCGGATCCCATCGAAACCAGCCCCAGTACAGGGAGCCCGTTAGCCAAATCCAGCCAAAGCCGACGATCAAATCACCCCAAAGACTCCAACGAGGGCGCTGCATGAGCCACGCTCCCAGCACCAGCCACAGTGGGGTAATTGCCAGGCTCACCCAAGGGAAGTAGCGCACCAAGGGGGCCTGCACAAACACCGGCAAAATTACCAGGCCCAGCGCTGCCCCAAAGACCTTAATTTGAAGACCTGACCGTGCTACCCAGCCCTGAACTAGGGCCAGCCACGGTAAAGTCTCTTTGTTTGAAGCAGAACTGTAGGAAAGGCTCAATGTAGACTCAACGTAATTCTGAGTGTTTAATTAATCATTGTTAACATAACATGCCCCTGGGGGGGATAGGGGAGCTAGGGCAAAGATCAGACCAGTATTAAGATTGTCTTCAGATTAAGGCTGCCCCCAAATTCATACTTAACCCAAGCAGGGGTTAAATCTGAACGAAGAATAAATACCTTAATACCGGATACTCTGTCCGCTCCATAGAATAGTCAACGTAAAGATACTTGATGGAGACCACCCGAAATTAGGCAGCTGCCCATGGAATTAGTGTACTTATTTTAAGATTTTAGGGAAGTATCCTAGGGAGGGGGCAGAGCAATGCAGAGCTCATCCCTGTGGTCAATGACCTCGCCATGGTAGAGACCGCCTAGGCTTCCCTGTCACCTTTAGCAGGTGCCTTAGGCTTGCAAAGCTATATCCATTACTATGGTTACCCCTTATGAATAGTGTGTTCCTTGGTCTAGTGGCTACGGTAGCCCAGGCGGGCAGCGGCGCGACCACACCTACCACGGAGACGATGAACCTGTTCCAAGCCATTGTGATTGGCATTGTGCAGGGGCTAACGGAATTTTTACCCATCAGCAGCACGGCCCACGTCAAGATGGTGCCCGTGGTGTTGGGCTGGGGAGACCCAGGGGTGGCGTTTACTGCAGTCATTCAGCTGGGCAGCATTGCCGCCATTCTTTACTACTTTTGGGATGACCTCCGCCAGGTGACGATGGGCATGGTCAAGGCCACTGTGACCCAACAGTTTGATTCTCCAGAATTTCGCCTGGGGTTGGGTATTTTGCTGGGCACAATTCCCATCGTGGTGGGTGGGCTCCTAATCAAAGCCTTCATCCCAGATTTTGACAATTCGCCTTTGCGCAGTGCCTCCACCATCGCCATAGTTTCTATTGTGATGGCCCTAGCCCTGGCCGCCGCCGAGATTGTTGGCCACCACAAACGCACTTTTGAGGCACTCACCTTAAAAGATGGCGTGATCATGGGCTTTGCCCAGGCTCTAGCGCTGATTCCCGGCGTGTCGCGATCGGGGTCTACCCTAACCGCCGGTCTGTTTATGGGGTTAGAGCGATCGACAGCGGCGCGGTTCTCCTTTTTGCTTGGGGTACCCGCCATTACCCTGTCGGGGCTAGTAGAGCTAGAAGGTTTTTTAGAAACTGGGTTTGGTGCCGCTGGACCGGCACCGCTGATCGGCGGCATCGTGGCGGCGGTGGTGTCGTCTTATCTGGCAATTTTTTGGCTGATTCGCTTTCTAAAGCAGCACAGCACCTGGGTGTTTGTGTGGTACCGTCTGGCCTTCGGAGCCGCCATTCTGCTGGCGCTGGCCACCGGAAAAATGCAAAACATCTAATATAGGAGGGCACATTTTGCTTCTCCAAGGCTTTCTTTAGCTATGGCTGCCCCGGCTATTCGCCCCGCTCGCATTACCCGCGTGCTGCCCGACTCCATTGCAGACGAGATTGGTTTTGAGCCCGGCGATGCCCTGGTGGCCATCAATGGTCAGAAACCTCGCGACTTGATCGACTATCGCTTTCTCTGCGCTGACGAAGACCTGACCTTAGAAGTGCTAGACACCCGGGGCAAGACCCACCACATCGATATCGAAAAAGAGATCGATGACGATCTGGGCCTGGAGTTTGACACGGCCCTCTTTGACGGATTGATGCAGTGCAACAACGCCTGCCCCTTTTGCTTTATCGATCAGCAGCCCCCCGGCAAGCGCGGCACACTCTACCTCAAAGATGACGACTATCGTCTCAGCTTTCTCTACGGCAGCTACCTGACCCTCACCAACCTACTGCCCCAGGAGTGGGAGCGCATTGCCCAAATGAGGCTATCGCCCCTGTATGTGTCGGTGCATGCCACAGAGGCGGAGGTGCGATCGCGCCTGCTCAAAAATCCTCGGGCTGGCCAAATTCTCGATCAGCTGGCCTGGTTTCGCGACCAGCGATTGCAGATTCACGCTCAGGTGGTGGTCTGTCCCGGCATCAACGATGGCGATCACTTAGCTACCACCCTGCGGGATTTGGCCCGGTTTCACGAGGGCGAAGTGCCTGCGGTAGCGTCAGTGGCTGTGGTTCCCGTGGGTCTCACCCGGTTTCGCCCCTCCGACGATGAGCTAACGCCGGTGACTCAGGCCCAGGCCCAGCAGGCGATCGCCCAGGTGCAAGCCTTCCAGCAGGACTGCCAGCGGCGGTTTGGCACCAATTTTGTCTGGCTGGCCGACGAGTGGTTTTTGATTGCTCAGCAAGAGGTGCCCGACGAAAGCCACTACGAAGACTATCCTCAACTGGGCAACGGGGTGGGGTCGATTCGTCAGTTTCTCAAAGAGTTTCAGCAGTCGGCTGACGACTACTTGCCAGAGGCCGTCAGCTCACCGCGCACGTTGACCTGGGTAGTGGGCAATGCGGTAGAGCATGCCTTCCAGCCCATCGTCGATCGCCTCAACAAAGTCCAAGGCTTGACGGTTCGTCTGGCCGCCTTAGCCAGCGACTACTGGGGGCGAGAGATGACGGTAACAGGGCTGCTGACCGGCCACGATCTGCTGCTGGGGCTGCACGATTTACCTACCATTCAACCACCGATGCGGGACGAGCCTGCACGCCGGCATGGCTCTCTAGGCGACGCCCTCCTGCTGCCGACGGTTATGCTTAAGCCCAGCGATTCGGGCCAAGCCCAAGACACTCTGTTTTTGGACGACCTCAGCGTAGCTGAGATCAGCCAGCGCCTTGGCTGCCCAGTCATTCCTATAGACGACACCGATGCTTTAGTGCAGGCCTGCTGCGGCGATCTGCCCGACCACAGCTTCGCTGATTTACAGCCCGCCGCTGGCTATTGGACACCGTCGTAATTGTACTAAACCGTTTAGTTTGCTAAGCTGGTGACTGAAAATTCTGTGGGTGATCCTTCCTCCTATCGAGATAGTTTGGTCTCTATGGGAGGATAGATTGGGTTTTGGCGGGTCTAACTTTGGTTAGTGCCGATATGCTAAAAAACTGTGGCAGATATTTTCGTTTTTCCCGTTGGTGACTCAATTTAGGTAGTGATAGCCCATGGTGTCTATGCTTTACTCTTATTGCCGTTGCCTTATACCGCTAAGCCTAGGCATTACGCTATCCAGCTGGTCCGCTGCGGGGTTAGCCAACCCTGAGCCTCGTCCCTTACTCGACGATAGTTCGGGAATCAGCATTACCCAGGCCGAGACCGAAGCCCTAGAGGCAACCCCAACCGTTATTGAGGATGTGCCTGCCCCCGCAGCAGGCGCACCACGGTTGGAGCCCGGCGAAGAGGCTGTGCCTTTGGAGGCTGACGGGGCCACTACTCCCTCCTCCACGGCGCAGACTGGCCCCCTGATACCCCAATCCGATCGTCCCACCGATCAGGGTTTTGAGACCCCACCCGACTACCTGACTCCTAACCCTAATCCCCTGCTGGTGCCCACCCAGCCCGAGGAGGTAGAAATTTTGGGTACCCAGCCGCTGTCCTTAGAAACGGCCATCGAGCTGGCCTACCGCAACAGCGAAGAACTCCGCGTTGCGCAGCTGCGGCTGGAGCGCGACCAGGCAGGTTTGAGGGTTCAGCAAGCGACGCGGCTGCCCACAGTAGATTTGGGTGCCGATCTGCAAACCAGCAACCAGTCCTCATCGGGCTCGGGGGGAACGTTCGACTCCACCAGCACCACTGCTGGCAGCACCCTCAGAACTGACTATGATTTGGGCCTGTCGGGTGAGCGATCGGCCCGCATTCGCGCGGCAGAACGCCAGGTGCGAGTCTCTGAGCTGCAGGTGGAGCAAACCCGTGAAGATTTGCGGCTCAACACCACCACCGACTATTACGCTGTGCAGGAAGCGATCGAGCAAATTCGCATCAACCAGGCCTTTTTAGAGGCTGCCGAGCGCAACCTGCGCGATACTCAGCTGCGCGAAGAAGTCGGCGTTGGCACCCGGTTCGACGTATTGCAGGCTGAGGTGCAGGTGGCTAACGCGCGCCAAACCCTCACCCAGGCCACCAGCCAGCGACAAATTTCCCAGCGACAGCTGGCCCGACGGCTCAACATTCAGCCCTCGATCGATCTGACGACCCTGGCCGTCAACATTGCCGGGGCCTGGCCGCTCTCGCTGGAGGAAAGCATTGTGCTGGCCTTCCAGAATCGGTCAGAGCTAGAGCAATTTTTGGTCGAGCGAGAGTTCAACGATGCTCAGCGTCAGGCCAGCCTGGCAGCGGTTCGCCCTAATCTGGGCGTGTTTGCCCAGTATGGAGTCCAGAGCCTGTTGAGCTCATCGTCAGGGGCATCATCCAGCATTGACGATGGGTTTTCGCTAGGGGCACAGTTCAACTGGCGATTGTTTGACGGTGGGGCTGCCCGAGCCAGAGCCGACCAGAGCGAAATCGACATTGAAACCGATGAGTCGGAGTTTGAGAGCGCCCGCAACGACATTCGGGTGCAGGTGGAAGAGGCTTACTACACCTTAGTGTCTAACCAGTCGAATATTGACACGGCCTCGGTGGCCGTCAACCAGGCTGAGGAAGCGCTGGAGCTGGCCAACCTGCGGTTTAATGCCGGGGTAGGTACGCAGCTCGAGGTGATCAATGCCATTCGAGATCTGACTGAAGCCCAGGGCAACTTGGTGACTGCAGTGCTCGAATACAACCGCGCCTTGGCTCGCCTAGAGCGGGCTGTCAGCAACCTGGACACCCCAGCCGACGATACGTTGGGAACAGTTGAGACTCCGGAAGCAGTTGAAGAATAGGAAGGGGCAACGTTAGCGACTATCTTTTTGCTATGGCTGATCTTTACCTTGATACCGACTGCTACCAAGCCATAGTCGAGGCGGCTGTTGCTGGCTACCCCAAGGAATGCTGTGGGCTGCTAGTGGGCCGGCGTGGTTCTGGGGAAGCTCAACCCGGCGAGGCCGCCCGCACTGTGGTTGAGGTTGTCGCTTTGGATAACGCCTGGGAGCCGTCGCTACTGGACTATACCGATCCCTCAGGCGACGAGGCCCATAGTCTGAGCGATCGCTACTGGATCGACCCCGCCGATATGTTGGCAGTACAGCGATCGGCGCAGGAGCGAGAGCTAGAGGTTATTGGCGTATTTCACTCGCACCCCGACCATGTAGCGGTGCCGTCGGAGTGCGATCGCACCCTCGCCTGGCCCGTCTATTCCTACATCATTGTGTCGGTAATGGCAGGACAAGTTGCCGACTTCAAAAGCTGGCAGCTCAATGACCAAAGCCAGTTCGAGCCCGAGGCTGTGAAAATGATTGGATCATCTGCCAACAAAGCCTCATTCTTGTCCTAAGCTTAGATGATGTAAAAAACGGTCGTGCCCCAGACCGTTTTTTGTTTTTACCGCCACAGTTTCTCTGCCGAGGCCATGCTCAACCCAAACCTGGACGACATTCAGCTCACTAAAGAGGAGTACGAGCGCTACTCCCGCCACATCATTCTGCCGGAGGTGGGTCTCGATGGGCAGAAGAAGCTCAAGGCCGCCAGCGTGCTCTGCGTGGGCACCGGAGGCTTGGGTTCACCCCTGCTGCTGTATTTAGCCGCCGCTGGCATTGGCCGGATCGGCATTGTCGACTTTGACACCGTCGATCAGTCGAACCTTCACCGCCAGGTGATCCACAGCGAGTCGTGGGTGGGCAAACCAAAAATTGAGTCAGCCAAAAGCCGCATTCTTGAAATCAATCCCCACTGCCAGGTTGACCTCTACGAAACCCGTCTCAGCGCCGAGAATGCCCTGGGCATTTTTGAGCCCTACGATGTGGTGGTTGACGGCACCGATAACTTCCCGACCCGCTACTTAGTTAACGACGCCTGCGTGCTGCTGGGCAAGCCCAACGTCTACGGCTCCATCTTTCGCTTTGAGGGCCAAGCCACAGTCTTTAACTACCAGGATGGTCCCAACTATCGGGACCTCTATCCCGAACCGCCACCGCCGGGGCTGGTGCCCTCCTGTGCCGAGGGTGGCGTGCTGGGCGTGCTGCCCGGCATCATTGGCGTTATTCAGGCCAACGAAACCATCAAGGTAATCTTGGGCACGGGCAATACCCTCAGCGGTCGCCTGCTGCTCTACAATGCCCTCGAGATGACCTTTAGAGAGCTGAAGCTGCGGCCCAATCCCGTACGCCCCGTGATCGAAAAGTTAATTGACTACGACGAGTTCTGCGGTATTCCCCAGGCGCGTATGGAGGCAGAGAAAGAGTTGGCTGAAATCTCGGAAATGACCGTCACTGAGCTGAAGCAGGTGCTCGACAGCGGGGCCGACGACGTGGTGCTGCTCGACGTGCGCAACCCCAACGAGTACGAAATTGCCCGCATTCCTGGCTCGGTGCTGGTGCCGCTGCCCGACATCGAGAATGGCGACGGGGTTGATCAGGTCAAGAACTTGGTCAACGGCCATCGCCTGATTGTGCACTGCAAAATGGGTGGGCGATCGGCTAAAGCCCTAGGTATTCTCAAGCAGCACGGCATTGAGGGCACCAATGTGAAAGGCGGTATCACCGCCTGGAGTAAAGAGGTAGACGCCTCAGTTCCCGAATACTAAGCTCTCAGCGATAGCCAAGTGCCCCGGGGGAATTTTCCTCCGGGGCATTTCTGTTGATTCGTTCTATTCCAGAGTTGTTATCATCGGGCACGGGTTCCTTGGGAGGCAGGATAGATGATGCGGTTTAAACGTAGTCTTGGGGGTGCGATCGCTCCGAAAATCGGGTCTTCGGCGATCGCCCTAAAGAGCGGATCTCTAGCTCTCGCTGCCCTCGTCCTCACCGCCTATCCCGGCTGGGCATTGCCAGGGCAAACGGTGAACCTAACCGAGTCGTGGATTCGCAACAACCCTACCCTCAAGCCTGCCCCCAGCGATCGCTTAGCGATCAATCGCCTGGTTGCCCCTGGGCAGCGGTTCACCTTCCAGGCGTCTGTGTTTCCGATCAGTGGCGTATCGCCCAATCAAGACCCTCGCCAGATTCGCTCTGAGCGCTTTAGTCTGTCCGACCACGCCAACCCTATTACCGTCGATCGGCTCGATGAGTCGTTGCGGGCTATCTACGGGCAGGAGATTTTCAACGACTATCGCCAAGCAACGGTGCTGCTACGCTACCCGGCTCGAGGCAGCAGGACCAATTCTACAGACAATCCCAACCTAGTACTGCGGGGTGAAGTGCGGCAGGGAGAGCGCTTTGCCTACTGGCAGGAAATTGCCTACGATCGCGCCGGCACTGCCTATCTAGGCCGCATGGCCGTTTTTGTTAAAGAAGACCTGCCCACTTTACAAACTCAGCTGGCTCCCTACGAGGAATGAGCTTACGTGTGCAGCCAAGTGACTGCCAAGGGCAGCATCGCAACCATCAGCCAGGTCAGTCTGACCTGACGTTGTTCAGAAATTTTTACCTCGGTGTCTGGTGCAACTAGAGCGTTGACCCGCTGCTCCAGGCGTGTGAGCGACAAAGCCTGATTGAAGCCCACTCCGGTCTCAAGCCAGTGCTCTGAAAACTGTGAATGGGTTGTCAGGGCCATCTGTCGAGCAAGTTTCACTAGCAGCTCTGCCAGCACAAGGGGGTCACTGGTGTTGGCAGCCTGGCGATCAGCGCGCAGCTCTCGCAGCAACAGCAGTTCTTCCCACAGCGCTTCGGTGTTGGGTAGCCAGCTGGTGAAGCGCCGCACAACACCCAGCCAGAAAAACCAGAACGGATCACGGTGGTCAGCATGGGCCTGTTCGTGGGCCAGCATGGCCTGCTGTTCGCTCGCTGTCAGCTGCTCTAACCAGCCCCGGCTGACCAGCAACGACGATCGCCACAGCCCCACCTGAGCCGCCAACGGTAGGTCGATGGGCAAACAGCGAGCCTGTGCTCCCTGGGGAAGCGAGACCACGGCGTATTGGCGCAGCCCCCAGGCAGTGCGCACCGCCTGGCCCAGCGCATAAGCTAGAACGCCAGCGGCAAAGAACAAGATCCCGAGGCTAACCCAGCACCCCACCGGACTGACCGCTTGTCCGATCATGGTGCCATGATGGCCCATGGAAAGCACCGCCACGGCAGCCAGCACAATCATCAGCGGCGGCAGACAAAAGGCACTGAGGGCGGACTCCCAGCGGACCGGCCAAGCCCCATCACACGGTCGCCACCGCCACCGCCAGACCGTGGCCACCACAATCGTGAGCACTAGTAGACTGCTGTGCATTACGCATCCTCCCCCTGGATTTGGGTATGGCGCAGGGCGCGTAGGCGGGCGGCGATCGCGTCTATCTTGTCCAGCTCAGCAACATCTAGGCTATCGGCAAAGGCGGCTACTAGATCGGGACTACCCACCGCCAAAAAGCTTTGAAGCTGCTGATGGGCAGTCAGCAGCTCAGCCTCTTGCTGCGAGACTATGGGCTGCCAACGGAAAGCACGACGGGGTTTTTCTGGCTGCACGGCCTCGCGCCGCAGCCAGCCTTTCTTAGCTAAGCGTTGAAGCACCGTCGTCACCGAAGCCTGGGTCAAGTCGCGATCGGGGTCAGCCAGAATGTGGTCGTGGATGTCTTTGACGGTGGCTCCATTTTTAGCCCAGATAATAGCCAGAATCTCGGCCTCTAAGGGTCCTAGAGATAGCCGACGGGGGCGATGGCGGGGAAGGGGAGACATGGGGTGAATGGCTGGGGAGGATAAGCCCCAGTTTAGGGGAAGCGGGAGACACTGCCCAAAGCGCGGGTTTGGATTCCGTAATAGTTGACCGGCTGTCTTTTGACTGCACCTAGTCCCAAGGCCAGCCCCAGTGGCGCCACTACATCCTGACCCTGCTCAACGAGTGGCAAATTTCCGTCCTGCCCTGGGGATAAACGCAAGCACAAACATGGCTTCACGCTCCCTCAATCACCGTCTTTAACACCCATTCTCGCAGCAGGCTATTCACCTGGTCAGGAACCTCGTCGTGGGGGCAGTGACCCGCCTGTAGGTAGTGTTCCGTCAACGTGGGGTAGTGTTCACGAAACTGCATCCCCTTCTGGCGGCAATCCATCCAGGGGTCGCCTTCGCCCCAGAGCATGAGCAGGGGGCAGGTGAGCTTTTGCAGCAGCACGTCCACGTTTTCGCCCTGGCGAGACTTAAAAACCGAGGCAAACACCCTAGGGGCACCGGGGTCGAGGGCGGGACGGCGAATATCCTCGACCAGCTGGTCGGTAATCACCGATTTGTCGAGGTAGACCTGTTGCAGGGTGCGGCGGATGATAGCGGGTTGGCGCACATACTGAAACAGCAGCCAGCTCGGCAGCGGCTGTAGCATCAGCGATTGAATCAGTTTTGCGATCGGGTTGGGCGCTGGGGGAGGGGTTTGAGCGGGGGAAGAAAAGGGCCCAGCGCTGTTCAATAGCACCAGTCCAGCGGCTGACTCGGGATGGTTTGCTGCCACACATAGGGAGGCATATCCGCCAAGGGAATTGCCCGCTAGCACCACCGGACGGCCGATCACCTCGGTAATGAAATCGTGGAGCTGCGCCTGCCACAGGTCGCCGCTGTACTGCCAGTCGGGCTTCGCCGATCGCCCAAACCCTAGCAGATCGATCGCCCACACCTGAAAGTCGGCCTGTAGCCCTTGAATATTCTTGCGCCAGTGGTCGGTAGACGCACCAAAACCATGCACCAGTAACAGGGGAGGGCGGTCGCTGTGAGCTTCTCCGGCCACCACGTAGTGAATGGCTTGGTCACGCCAAGTCCAGTAGGTGCTAGGAGGATTATTGAGGGGCTGAGGGGCAAAGGTGGCGGCGGTCATGGCGGCTTAGGGAATCAGCTTGTAAACATATATTAATTATGATGGTAGCGAATCTGAGCCGCTCAAACCTTGAGTGGTGACAAACGGGCGAATACCAGGCATTGTTGCAGAGGAATGCGTTTAAGCCTGGTGCTATGGCTGCCCTATCTCGCCCCCGCCGATCGGCTAACCGCCGCGAGTTTTCTAAATACGATGCCCGTCGTCTGAGGAGACGCTGGTTTGAGCGGATTATGGCGATGATTGCACTGCTCAACCTGGCATTGGTGATCGGCGATCTGAGCTACATTCCCCTGCGCGATCTATACCTGCGATTGCTACCAGGTTTGACGACCTGGTATGGCGAAACCTTTAAAGGCATTGAGCCTCACCGCTTTACCGCCAACTACCTCGACACCGTTGACAGGCTGGAAGAACAGGTGGCCCAAACTGGGCTGACCTCAACTCAGGCACAGTCAATTCTGAGCGATTTGCAACAGCAGAGCGCTGCCATGATCTCTGAGAATCCGTTTCAGACTGCCAATCGCTCCGGCAATCTGGAGCAGATTAAGAACGAAATGCGCGATCGCATTGGGTTAGAGTCCGCTACCGAATCCATGACCGAGTTTTGGAGCGTTGACCACCTCAGCGAAGCTGGTTTTTCTGCCGAGATGGCTTTTTTCAGAAGCGACGTGCAGCCTTGGGTCGAAACCAATTTTTTCCGGCGCATTGCCGTCCACGGTGGTTTTGTAAACCTGTTTTGGCGCATCGACATTTGGTTCAATCTGCTGTTTGGCCTAGAGCTGTTGGCTCGCAGCATCTACCTCGATCGCCGCTACAAAAACTTCACCTGGCGCGATGCTGTCCTGTGGCGCTGGTTCGACATGCTGCTGATTATTCCGTTCAGCGCCCTGCAATTGCCCTGGCTGGCCCTAGCGCGCCTGATTCCAGTCACCATTCGCATTAACCAGTCCAATCTCATCAATTTAGAGCCCATTCAAAGCCGCATCAGCCGCTTTATCATCAGCCAGGTCGCCGTCGAAATCACCGAAATGGTAGTGCTGCGCATTATTGATCAGATGCAGTCGCTGGTGCGCGATGGCAGCATCTCTAAAGCCCTTTTAGAACCTAGTTCCCGACGCTACATCGAGGTCGGCGGCGTCAATGAGCTAGAGGTAATTTCGCAACGACTGGCCGCCCTAACGGTCTACAACGTGCTGCCCCAGGTCAAGCCCGAGGTCGACGCCCTGCTCAAGCACACCGTTACCCAAGCCTTCGATCGCACCCCCGGCTACCAAGGGTTTCGCCAATTGCCAGGCATTGGCAATCTGCCCGACCAGATGGCCGAGCAGGTGGTTTCGCAGCTCTCGGCCAACCTCTACGACGCTGTGAAAGGATCGTTAGAAGACAAGTCGGGTAGCAATATCACCCAGGCACTCGTGCAGAAGCTGGGCGAAACCTTCAAAGCTCAGCTTAAAGAAAACGAGAATGTTGAGGAGATCGAAGCTCTAGTAGTAGATTTTCTCGAAGAATTTAAGCTCAACTACGTCAAGCGATTGGCTACAGCGGATGTCGATCGCCTGATCGAAGAGCGCTACCAGCTCTACAACGTTTCCCAGGGCAACCTCAAGGGCGATCGCTAACCCAGCCGCTACAACCCCCTTGTTTGCCTGAAGCCTGTCTTTCTCAAGGTAGATGCTCCGAGCAGCTATCTATTCCCCCTAGCTCATCACTTGGGTAGAGGGTGATGCGCTGCGGCCATTGTTACATTTGGCACAGTTAAAAGGGACATCTACAGATAAGAACACCTATCTAAATCGTCTACTAAAGAGGCCAATACTATTATGTCTACTCGCAATACCAATCCTCGTAACCGAGATTTTGACACCTCGATTAATGCTCGACCAGTAACCCAAGATGAAATCGCCTACCGTGACGGCTACGTGAGTGGCAAGTCGACCGAGCAGCTAGAGCAGGAGCGCCGCCGGGCCGAAGAAGCCAGAATTTACGAAGAAAATGCCAGGCTACGGGCCGACAACGGCATCTCTACAGGTCTCATTCTCGGTATAGTACTAGCCGCTGTTGCCGCTGTAGTCGGTGCGGTTGCCTACGTCTACAGCGACGCCAACGACGGCAGCATCATCCCCGTCCCTGCGGCTCCAGCCCCGGAGACTCAGACCCCAGAACCCACCAACGAGACCACCATCATCGAGCGCACCATTGAGCGCACCCAGGAAGCTGTGCCCGTTCCTACCGCCCCTGCTCCTAGCGCTCCCGCTCCTACCGTTGAGCCCCCCGAAATTAACGTCGAGCTAAACAACCCTGTCGCACCGGCTCCTAACGCTGCTCCAGAGGTTCCTAGCGCTGCTCCCGAAGGCCAAGCCCAGCCTGAGGCTGAGTCCAATCAACCGGTAACTCAAGATAGTCAGCCTCAATAGTTACACCAGACTGGGCCTCTTGACCGGCTAAGCCCAATGCGTTTGAAGGGAAGTCACTTTTAGTTGCGACTTGCATAAGCTACGGAGAACTGTCTATGACGGTTCTCCGTTTTGCTGTGGCAGCAATTTCAGGCCTGACAACCGCTGTGGCGGGGTGAAGTTTGTTTAGACCGTTGCCCTTGAGCTTCTAAAAATAGAAACTATGGGGCAAGCGGCAGTCAACTCCGACCTGCTCTAAGCGTTATGAGTCGGCAAACACGTAGCGAGTCAGTACCCGCATCGACTCCTGCTGGCGATCGGTGGGGATGGCTTTGCTCCACTCAATTGAGTCAGAGAACCCCACGTGGCTCATTTCCAAAATTACTCGGTTTACGGCGGTGGGGCGGCCAACGACGAGAATGCGAACCTTGTCGCGATGGTCGGAGGCTGACCCTTTGGGGCGATCGCCTCCCGAAGAAGACGTAGCTTCATGCTCCGACGAGGCGCTGGCATACAAAAAAGTTTTAGGCATAGTGGCTTACGGGATAGGGAGTTCAACATACATCTGCGGTGACGACTCAGGCAGTGATCAAAACGTTGAATACTCAGTTAGAAAATGGCTAGCGCCACGTTCCCAAGGCATGGAGGTACACCTATCCCTAGCGTATTCACAGTACTGGCTAACAGTGCTCTCCATCAGTGAATTTACGGAGACTTCAAAGTTGGCGAAAGCAACTTTCTGGTCGGATTAGGCCAAAAATTCTTTCTAAAGATGAAATCTGCTCTAAAGCTGGTGGTGCCACTGTCCCTGACACCTCATCAGAGCTTTGCAAAAGCTGGCGGTGTAGGGCGTTTGCCTGCCTAGCGTCAATCTTTCGACTTATCTGCTAGGATGTAGCTTCGTCCAGCCATCCGGTCTGCGCTGGCCAACAGAATTTGCTTAGCAGCCGTTCTTTTGATTAAATTCACTGCTCTTATGACTGGGCCCAGGTAGTTGATTTGGGATAGGGGCACCATTCGGAGCAAAGAACTAAATGACATTTGAGCAACTCGGTCTTGCGGCCGGTCTACTGCGCGCGGTTGCCGATCAGGGTTACACAGAACCCACGCCGATTCAGTTAAAGGCGATCCCCGCGATTTTAGACGGGCAAGACATTCTAGCCAGCGCCCAGACGGGTACGGGCAAAACCGCAGGCTTCACTCTGCCTATGTTGCAGCGGTTAGCAGAAAACAAGAGCACAGGGCGACGCCTACCCCGGGCGTTAATTCTCACTCCTACCCGTGAGCTGGCCGCCCAGGTGGGCGACAGCGTCACGACCTACGGTAAGCACCTGCCCTTTAGAGCAGCCATGATCTACGGTGGTGTTAGCTTTGGCGGTCAAATTCGCCAGCTGCGCCAGGGAGTTGATATTTTGATCGCCACCCCAGGCCGTCTGCTTGACCACGTCAGCCAGGGCACCATTGACCTCAGTGCAGTGGAGATTTTGGTGCTGGATGAATGCGATCGCATGCTCGATATGGGCTTCATCCACGATATTCGCAAAATCATGGGTCGTCTGCCCGAAGAGCGCCAGACTCTGATGTTCTCGGCCACCTTCTCCAAGCCCATTCAACAGCTGGCTCACACCCTGCTGAAGTCGCCGGTGCAGATTGAAGTTGCCCCCCGCAACACCACTGCCGAGCGAGTAGAGCAGGTCGTGCATCCCGTCGATCGCCACCGCAAGCGGGAACTGCTTTCCCACATCATTGGTTTCCACAACTGGCAGCAGGTGTTGGTGTTTACCCGCACCAAGCACGGCGCCAATCGCCTGGCTGAGCAGCTGGCTAAAGACGGCCTGAAAACCGCCGCTATTCACGGCAACAAGACCCAGGCGGCACGCGCCCGTGCCCTGAAAGATTTCAAACAGGGTCGGGTGCGCGTACTGGTAGCGACCGACGTGGCCTCCCGTGGTATCGATATCGATCAGCTGCCCTATGTGGTCAACTTTGAGATGCCCAACGTGCCCGAAGACTACGTGCACCGCATCGGCCGCACCGGTCGAGCTGGCAACGAGGGCCGCGCCGTGTCGCTAATCAGCGATGATGAGCTACCCCTCCTGATCAGCATTGAGCGCATGCTCAAGCAGACCATCACCCAAGACATAGTGCCTGGTTACGAGCCGTCCTTTTCCTCTGATACGACGAGGGTTAGAGCGGCGGCGGCTCCGGCTAGCCCTCGTCGCCAGCGGCCCCGTCGCCGCAGTGGCGGCAGCAGCCCTAGCGCCCCCCGCCGAGCTGGCGCTGGTGCCAGAGGCTAATTGGCCTTGCCTGGGGATGAGTCAAACTTTTCCCTGGCCAGCTAAACTGCGCTGACAAAAATCCCCTCTGCCTTTTCATTGAGAAAGTAGAGGGGATTTTTGATGGAGAAGCAGCTTGGAGGACGGAGGGGCGATCGCATCTTTTCCCTAAATCAGGTTCGAATCCAATCGCTCCAACTCAAGCAGTAGCCTCAAGACAAACTGCCAATCGCATCTACGGTCCGATTTCCCTAGGATGCGGCCCAACTCCTACAGGGTGCTGTCGCGCTTTAGGGCATAGGCCATGAGCATGGCGTGGGTGCCGCGCTCCTCCTCATCATCGAGGGGGCGGCGCTGAGTATACGTACCGTCAGCCGCCATCTCCCAAGCCTGGCGGTTGTCAGCCTGCAAAATATCGAGAATGTTTTGCAGCTCCTTGATTAACTTCGGGTCTTCAATCGGCACAACCGCCTCCACTCGGCGATCGAGGTTGCGAGTCATCCAGTCGGCGCTGCCGATGTAGTATTCGGGCCGTCCACTGTTGTGGAAGCAGAAAATGCGGGAGTGCTCTAAGAATCGACCGATGACGCTAATCACGCGGATGTTCTCGCTAACACCGGGCATACCGGGCCGCAGACAGCAGATGCCGCGCACAATCAAGTCAACTTCGACCCCCGCCTGGGACGCTTCATAGAGCAACCGAATAATGCGACCATCGACTAGGGAATTCATCTTGGCAACAATTTTGCCCTGGCCACTGCTCTGGGCATGGTCGATCTCGCGACGAATCAGGGCTTCCATGCGATCGCGCAGCGTCAGCGGTGCCACCAGCAGCTTGCGGTAAGCCTTCTGGCGCGAGTAGCCAGTGAGAAAGTTAAACAGATCGCTGAGGTCAGCACCCAGCTCC
Organism: Nodosilinea sp. FACHB-131; assembly: GCF_014695395.1. Classification (GTDB taxonomy): domain Bacteria; phylum Cyanobacteriota; class Cyanobacteriia; order Phormidesmidales; family Phormidesmidaceae; genus Nodosilinea. Next base: position 67,421 of record NZ_JACJOF010000007.1, on the reverse strand, counting down.
TCCTGACCGCTAAACAAACTGAGGTCAGTGTAGAGCCTCGACGTTTTGGAGTTGTAGTTGCCGGTGCCGATATGCACATAGCGGCGAATGTTGTCGCCCTCTTCGCGCACTACCAGGGTGGTTTTAGTGTGGGTTTTAAGCCCCACAATGCCGTAGACCACGTGCACTCCGGCATCTTCAAGCTTTTTAGCCCACTCAATATTGTTGGCCTCATCAAAGCGGGCCTTGAGTTCGACCAAGGCCACCACCTGCTTGCGATTTTCTGCCGCTGTGATCAGCGCTTTGATAATGGGTGAGTCACCGGATGTGCGGTAGAGCGTTATTTTGATGGTCAGCACCTTGGGGTCGACGGCCGCCTGGGTAATAAACTCCTGCACCGAGGCTCGAAACGACTCGTAGGGGTGGTGCACCAAAATATCGCCATCTCGCAGGGCGGCGAAGAAATTGGGCGGATGCTCAGAATAGTTGCGGTTGCCCTCGTCGTCGAGCATCATCACTGGCTTGAGCCGTGGGGGAACTAGACGCGTCCAGGGTTTATCTTTAAGCTCCGGCAGGGGCAGCGATAGAAAAAAGAATAGATCTCTCAGATTCAATAGGCCATCAATCTCATAGATGCGATCGCTGCCTACCCCCAGCTCACGCATTAACCCTTCCTTTAAATCAGCGGGCATAGCGCTCTCGACCTCAACGCGGCAGATAAACCCCTCCAGTCGCCGCTTGCTGATTTCTTTTGCAATAGCCAGCAGTAGGTCATCGGCTTCATCCTCCAGCACCGGAAAGTCAGCGTCACGGGTAATTCTAAACAAGTGATGGCTGACAATTGTCATGCCCGGAAACAGATAGCCCAGATTTTCGGCAATCACCTGCTCCAGGGGCACTCCAATCCAGACGCAGGGTTTGCCTTTGTAGGTGCACAGCGGCTCGGGCATGCCCACAAAGCGAGGCAGGTTGCTGGGCACTTTAACGCGAGCAAAGCGCTCAACCCCAGTCTCGGGGTCGGCCACCTTGACCGCCAGGTTTAAGCTCAGGTTCGACATTCGCGGAAACGGGTGGGACGGATCAACGCTGAGCGGCGTCAGCACCGGAAAGATCCGCTTCTCAAAGTAGTCCTTTAGAAAGAAGAGCTGCTCTTTGGTAAGGTCGCGATAGTTTTGCAGGTAAACCCCGTGCTTGGTCAGAGCTGGGCGCAGCTCGTGCTCAAAGGTTTGCTGCTGTAGCGCGATCTTTTCAATTAAGTGCGATCGCATGATCTCCAGCTGCTTAATCGGCGTCAGCTTGTCAGGCGTCGCCGGATGCACGCCCGCCTCAGCCTGATCCATCACGCCCGAGATGCGCACCATAAAAAACTCGTCCAGATTGTCGCTGTAGATCGCCAAAAGCTTCAGCCGCTCTAGCAGCGGAGTGCGAGGGTCAAGGGCCTCGTGAAGCACCCGCTCATTAAACCCCAGCCAGCTGATCTCGCGGTTGATGTAGTACTGCGGGGCACTCAAATCAGCGCTCTGGTCGGCCACCTTCGCTTTAGCCATGGCTTTCCTTAACCCCCCAATTGTGTTGTCCGGGCATTTTAGCGATGCAACCTAATGGTTTGGTTAAGGCGCAGCGCTATACCAACTATCGAAACCTAGGAATGCCTCCACCCTAGCAAACCGAGGTTCAGATAAAGTCGGCGCGATCGTCGTAGGCGGTAACGCTCTAGTGATACTCTGAATGATGGCGCTTTAAAATGTAACAGTAAATTAAAAGCGACCGAAACAGCTGATCATACGGAATAGGCGCAAGCATGGTCACCACAGCAGAACAAACCAACGTTGGCTACATTACTCAAGTTATTGGCCCAGTTGTAGACATTAAGTTTACGGCTGGTGAAATGCCAAAGATCTACAACGCTCTCAAAATTCAGGGCACAAACCCCGCTGGCAACGAAGTTGCCGTCACCTGCGAAGTGCAGCAGCTCCTGGGCGATTCCCAGGTGCGGGCCGTTTCGATGAGCACCACCGACGGTCTAGTGCGGGGCATGAAAGTTGTCGATACTGGCCTTCCCATTAGCGTGCCCGTAGGCGCTGCTACCCTGGGCCGAATTTTCAACGTGCTGGGTGAGCCCGTAGATGAAAAAGGGCCTGTCAATGTTGACACCACTTCCCCTATTCACCGCTCTGCTCCTAAGTTCACCGAGCTAGAGACTCAGCCCACGGTGTTTGAGACCGGCATTAAGGTAATTGACCTGCTGGCTCCCTACCGTCGCGGCGGCAAAGTGGGACTGTTTGGCGGTGCGGGCGTTGGCAAAACCGTATTGATTCAAGAACTGATCAACAACATCGCTAAAGAGCACGGTGGTGTATCTGTGTTTGGCGGTGTCGGCGAGCGCACTCGCGAAGGCAACGACCTCTACAACGAATTCATCGAGTCCGGCGTTATTAACGCCGATGACTTAGGCAAGTCTAAGGTAGCCCTGGTCTACGGCCAGATGAACGAACCCCCCGGGGCGCGCATGCGGGTAGCGCTGTCGGCCCTGACAATGGCTGAGTACTTCCGCGACGTCAACAAGCAGGACGTGCTGCTGTTCATCGACAACATCTTCCGGTTTGTACAGGCTGGTTCCGAAGTATCTGCACTGCTGGGCCGCATGCCCTCCGCTGTGGGCTATCAGCCCACCCTAGGCACTGACATGGGTGACCTGCAGGAGCGGATTACCTCAACCCTAGAGGGTTCCATCACCTCTATCCAGGCCGTGTACGTGCCGGCGGATGACCTCACTGACCCTGCGCCAGCGACCACCTTTGCCCACCTTGACGCCACCACCGTACTGTCTCGGGCCTTGGCCTCTAAGGGCATCTACCCGGCTGTGGATCCCCTAGACTCTGCTTCCACCATGCTGCAGCCCAGCGTTGTGGGCGAAGAGCACTACAGAACGGCTCGTGCAGTGCAGTCGACCCTGCAGCGCTACAAAGAGCTACAGGACATCATCGCCATTCTCGGTCTGGATGAACTCTCCGAAGATGACCGTCTGGTGGTAGCCCGCGCCCGCAAGATCGAGCGCTTCCTCTCCCAGCCCTTCTTCGTGGCTGAGGTGTTTACCGGTGCCCCTGGTAAGTACGTTTCTCTAGAAGACAACATCAAAGCCTTCAACCAGATTCTTTCTGGGGAGCTAGATGATATTCCTGAGCAGTGCTTTTACCTCAAGGGCGGTATTGAAGAAGTGCTCGAAGCGGCCGAAAAGATCAAGGCTGAGAAATAGCTTCTGCTGTTGGGGGCTTGGGATAGTTCTGGCCCCCAGCATCCTGTCATAATCCCTATTGCATTCTTGCTATGGCATTAACCGTTCGTGTAATTGCCCCAGACAAAACCGTCTGGGACTCTGAGGCAGAAGAGGTCATTCTGCCCAGTACCACTGGTCAGTTGGGCATATTAGCTGGCCACGCGCCCCTCCTCACCGCCCTCGACATCGGGGTGATGCGGGTGAGAGATGATAAAGAGTGGGTGCCCATCGCGCTCATGGGTGGCTTTGCAGAAGTTGACAGCAACGAAGTCATTATTCTGGTTAACGGGGCCGAGCGAGGCGATGCCATTGACCTCGCCCAAGCTCAAACTGCTTACCAGGAAGCCGAGGCTCGACTGAACGAAGTTGACTCAGAAGATAAGTCGGCTACGATTCAGGCCCGTCAGAGTCTCAAGCGCGCTAGAGCAAAACTTCAAGCGGCCGGCGGACTCAAGTAGCCCTTCGACAATAGCCACTCACTCAAAAGCCCACCGATTATTTAACCGGTGGGCTTTTGAATGGGTTTATAGCTCCAGTGGAGTTTTAGCAGCGAGGGATGTTCTGAACCGAACTTCTTAGCCAATGTCTGATTCTTAGCTAGCCGCTGATCTAACCATCACGAACTACCGGTAAAGGTAATTTCGGGAAAGCGATCCTGAGCCTCGGTGAGGGGTTTGCCCTTACCCTCTTCCTGCCAATAGTTAATGATCTCAGTAGCCTGGTTGAGAATTTCAACCCGCTCCTCTTCTTCGATCCAGGGCTTGCTCTCAAGCTCTGTTTTCATTTGTTCCCAGGCATCGTTACGGGGCCAGAAGAAATAAGAGGTGAGCGGGCTAGTGCCCTTACCAACCACCTGATCAACCGCCAGCGCAACGTCGCCTTCTAGCCAGAGTACTTTTAGGACAAATCTGGACAAGTAAACCTCCGCTGCAATTCCAAAAATACTACAGTCTATAATTCTATCACCTTGCTTCCCTGCTCTCTACCCCAAGTCTGCATTCTATGACCTCTTTGGCTGTCCCTCGAGCGATCGCGGTGTTTGATATTGACGGCGTACTAAGGGATGTGGGCAACTCCTATCGCCGCGCCCTGGCCGATACCGTAGAGGAGTTTACCGGTGGTCAATACCGGCCCACGTCAGAGGAGATTGACGAATTAAAGAGCGAGGGCCAGTGGAATAACGACTGGGAAAGCTCCCAGGAGCTGGTGTATCGCTATTTTGAGGGTCAGGGAAAGGGTCGAGATGCGATCGCTCTCAACTACGACCAGATTGTCGAGTTCTTTCAGCAGCGCTACCGGGGACCTAACATTGCAGATCCTAACCAATGGACAGGCTACATCACCCAGGAGCCGCTGCTGGTGGATGCAGCTTACTTTGATCAGCTGACGCGCGATCGCATTCCCTGGGGTTTTTTTAGCGGTGCCACTCAGGAATCGGCTCGCTATGTGCTGGAGCGGCGGCTGGGGCTAAACAATCCGGTGCTCGTAGCCATGGAAGATGCCCCCGGTAAACCTGACCCCGCCGGGCTGCTAGCCGTGGTGGAGCGCCTGACCGAGCAGCATGGGCTCCCCGCTGATCTGCCGGTGATCTACGCCGGCGATACCGTCGCCGACATGCAGACCGTTGTGCAGGCCCAGGTCAACTATGCCTACCGGCAATGGCTAGGGGTGGGAATTCTACCGCCCCACGTGGTGGCAGGGGCAGACGACTACCGCAATGCCTACAGCGATGCCCTGAAGAAGGCTGGGGCTAATGAGGTGGTAAGCGGCATAACAGAGCTAACGGCTGGTGTTATTTATGCACTAGAGCGCTAAAAAATCGGGAGGTGAGATGTCTCACCTCCCGACTACCATCAGGGTGCATATCCAGAAATCACTCGACGGTTCTACCCACCGAGGCCAGCCAAACTAGGCGGTGGCAGCCTTACGGCGGCGCAGGGTGGTAAAACCACCGATACCCAAGGCCGCGATGCCGAGCAGGGCAGAGGGCTCAGGAACATCTTCAGCGGGGGGTGCCCCGTGCTGAATGCCGCGTACGGCGAAGATCACGTCGTTGTAGTCGCGATCGCCACCGCCGACAATATCCTCAAAACCGAGGATGATCCAGTCTTGGTGCTGGAAGGCAACCACGTGCTGGAGCCCATTGGGGTTGGCTGCAGCGTTGGTGCCTAGCATCGTGTTGCCGCCGTTTTTGCCGTTCGACTTAATCATAAAATCGAGCTGAGTGGCACCGACGAACGCCCCGAGGCTAACGCCTTGCCCGAGGGCGAGGGGGCCGTTGCTCTCGCTGAGCTTGCTATCGCGAGACGAAATATCGTCGAAGATTTTGCCACCGCTGGTCAAACCGCCGCTGGCATTGGTAGCGGTGTAAAAGAGCTGGTTGCGATACCCAGCTCCTTCATTGATGAAGTAGACCTCAACCGGGTCAACGCCATTCCAAAACAGCTTGCTGGTATCAAGTTCATAGTCGGCCAGAAAGCTTTGGGATAGGGCGTTGGCCTCGTTGTTGATGAGCTTTTTAAGCTCCTCTAGGCTAGTAGAAGGCTTGGTGATATTCAGGCTCTTGAGGCTGTCAAACCCGAGGTCAGTGGAAAACTGATCGGGGGTGAGACCAGCAGCGGGTAGCTGGGCCTGGGCTGGAGCCGTAGCCATAACGCTGACGCACACTGCGGCGGCCGCGAGTCCGGCTTCTAAAAGGTGACGGTTGATGAACATCTCCTGGTACCTGGCTAAAAGGTGAATGGGTTACATAGAACACCTGCCCCTAAGGGAGGATCTGGGGGCGAGCAGGCTGCATCGCAGTGGCGAGTTAGGCTGCCCTAGGGCCAGTGATATTTGCACGGCTTGGGTCTAATCTATCCGGCCACAGCAGGGAGAGCCTGAGTAGATCCCCTGGGCATCAGATAAAGCTTCAGTAATTCGAGCGGAATCAGGTAGCAAAAATTGCCGTAGCAATACTGAGGCTGCATTTACGCCATGTGGCCTCAGTATTGCTGCGACGGCATTCAGAACATTGTCAAGAGCCAGGCAGAGGCCGATAGAACCGCAGAAATTGTGGAATGTCTCTTTCGCTAAGCGGCAATCAAGGGTTAGTGTCTAGCTTATCCACGTCGAGTAGGACAGCACAATGGCTAAAGCTGACCCCCATCGCCTGAAGCTCTCTCAACTGCGAGCGCTCGTGGCTATTGCCGACCGGGGTTCGTTTAGCGAGGCCGCTCTGCACATGGAGCTTTCCCAATCGGCGGTGAGCCATGCCATTGCCACTCTGGAAGAAGAGCTGGGGGTGTCATTGCTCAACCGGGGCCGCCAGGGGGCGGTGCTGACGCCAGTGGGTGAACAAATCACTGAGGAAGCCCGACAGGTGTTGCGATCGCTCTATGCCCTGTGCAATCGAGCTGACGAAGCGAAGGGGCTGCAAACCGGCGAAGTGCGAATTGCGGCCTTTCGCAGCGTGGCGACCCACATTTTGCCGGAGGTGATTCGTCAGTTTCGGCAGCAGTACCCTGGGGTCGCCATTGCCATTGATGAAAAATCTCACTATGAAATGGTGGAAAGCGATCTGCGCCAGGGGCGGGCCGATGTCGGGTTTACCTATTTGCCCAGCCGCGATGAGTTTGAGCAGTGGGAACTGCTGCGCGATCGCTACATCATCCTCCTGCCGCCTAGCTCCCAACCGCATGCTCCCCTGCCCCAGCCATTTACCTGGCAGGACCTGGCAGCTTATCCGCTGATTTTGACCCCCAATGACGATGGCGATCGCCAGTACCTCGATCGCCTGCTGCACAGCTGGGATCAGCAGTTACAGCCAGCCTATGCCGTTCGCGAAGACTCGACTATTCTCAGTATGGTGGAGCGAGGGTTGGGGGCCACCATCATGGCGTCCCTGGCCGCAGAGCCTATCCCTCCGGGGCTACGGGTAGCGGAGTTGCCCCAACCCCTAGAACGCGTGATTGGGGTCATTGTGCTGCGGGATGCGCTCTTGCCCCCGCCGGTTTTTGCCTTTTTGGAGCGGCTTAAGGCGGTTTGGCTCCAGTCCCAGGCAACCCAGTCTGCCTCTGATCTAGCCACTGGAAGCCGATAGCCCAACACTCAGCCGCCACAAAAAATGCCTCGGCGCTGGGCCGAGGCAAACAGGTCGTTGTTGCTCTGGAAGGACGTTGAACGCGGTTCACATTCTCCAGATGTTGACTACAGCAGCAAGTCTACCGATTTCGGACGGCAGCAAATATTAACCGGCGTTTAGAAGCCCATGGCCTTGGCGAGGGTACCAGGGTCTGGATTGAGGTTCCCTTTGACCTGGTTGTTGCTGTGGGCGATCGCAGTGTCAGGGTCTTTCAATCCGTTGCCGGTCAGCACACAGACAATATTGATGCCGGCAGGCACCTGGTCTTTAACCTTCAGCAACCCTGCTACCGAAGCGGCACTAGCGGGTTCACAGAACACCCCCTCCAGAGCCAGCAGACGGTAGGCGTCTAAAATTTCTGCATCGGTAACGGCGTTAAACTCACCCTGGCTGGCATCGCGTACGGCTTCGGCTTTGGTCCAGCTGGCGGGGTTACCGATGCGAATGGCAGTGGCGAGGGTTTGCGGATCGCGCACCACGTGACCATTGACTAGAGGGGCGGCCCCGGCGGCCTGGAAGCCCATCATGCGGGGTAAGCGACTGCATTTGCGCTGCTGATGGTACTCACAAAACCCCATCCAGTAAGCAGTAATGTTACCCGCGTTGCCCACTGGAATGCACAGCCAGTGGGGAGCATCGCCCATGGCATCAACGATCTCAAAGGCCCCGGTCTTCTGCCCCTCTAGGCGATAGGGGTTGACTGAGTTAACCAGAGTAATGGGGTAATCCTTTGCCAATTCCTGCACCATGGCAAGAGCATCGTCAAAGTTGCCGTTGATGGCGAGCACTTCGGCCCCGTAGAGCAAGGCCTGGGCCAGCTTGCCGAGCGCCACATAACCATCGGGAATTAGCACAAAGGCCCGCATCCCCCCTCGACGGGCGTAAGCGGCAGCAGCGGCAGAGGTATTGCCCGTGCTAGCGCAAATTACCGCTTCGGCCCCGGCCTCTTTGGCCTTGGAGATGGCCATGGTCATACCCCGATCTTTGAAGCTGCCAGTGGGGTTGAGGCCGTCGTACTTGACCCACACCTTTACATCTTTGCCGATATGTTGGGCCAAGACTGGCATGGGAATCAGCGGGGTGTTGCCCTCACACAGGGTCACCACTGGAGTCTGATCGGAGACGGGTAGGTAGCTTCGATAGGCTTCAATCAGACCTGGCCAGGGCTGGAGCCCAGCGGCGAGAGAGCGGGAAACGGCGGTGGCGGCAGGGTTTACGCTTAGGGTCACGGTAGGTTGACGATAGGTACGGCAGGCTAAAGACGTAGATCAGCGAGACCTAGCCCAGGCTCAGCCTTTGTTTTCTAGTTTACCGTGTGCCTTGACGCCAACCGATCAAGAGCTGTGTTTTTAGCACCGACGAGACTAGAAATTTCTGTTTTAGGGATATCTCCAGTTTACAAACTGCCCTAGGTCGGCTCTGCGGTTTGCGATCGCCTGGTTTAAGATTAGTTGCTGGACAGGATGGTTAAAATGTCTTAACTTTCTGACTGAGTACAATTCTCTACCCAACTTCGCCCATGAACGCCTCCATAGACCGCACTAACGTTCAGGCAACGGTTCTCTCCAATGGATCGGCCCCAGAACCAGCGGCAGCCCCCGCCGCCGATAAAATTTGCTGGCTCGAGGTGCGCCAGGCTCCCTACCACCCCAGTCAGCAGGTGGAGCTGCTGCACTTGCAGGCCGAGGCCGAGGCTTTACTGTTGCAGTTGCAGGCTAAGCATCAGCGGCGACAGAGCAATCCTGACAGTGTTGTAGCACCGGCTGTCTAGATATTGATGGCGCTGTAACCGGCGATCGCCTCTTTAGCCCAGCGAAAATGCGCCACTTTCTGAAGAATTCGCTATGGTTAGGGGGATTTTGTGGGGAGATGCTGCGATGACCTACTCTGCCAAGCCGAGGCAATCTGGAGAGCCCAAGCTAAAAAGCCTAGCCAACCGAAAGCTGTACTCTGCAATCGCAGGGGGCCTGCTGCTGGCGATCGCGGCCGGAGCCACCATTAGACTCACCACAGCCGACTCCCGCAGCAACGAGGTCGACGCGGTCGCGACCGTTAACGACGCGGTCATTTCTGACCCAGCCGCCGATGGCGCTCTAACCCCTGCCACCGGAGAAGCGGCTACTCCATTTCAGTCAAAGCCTTTCTATGCGGCATCGGCACCGCTACGGCTGGCCGACCCGAGCCTGCTGCGCTCCACCTCTCCCCAAGCTCGAGTAGAGGCGATCGCCGCCGGTCGTTCTGACCCGTTTGCCTCGGTGGTGTTGCCAGGCCCCAAAGTATCGCGTCCTAACCGGGCAGCCGCCGCGTTGACGCCAGCACCTGCCCCGACCCGAGGTCAAGCACTGCCAACGGTGCCCGTGTCGGCAACCCAGAGTTTGCCCCCTCTGCCCCAAGTAACCCAGTCTGTGGCCCTGCCCAACCTACCGGCCCCCTTCCTACCCGGTAGCGTGCCACCTATCCCCACAGACCTCGCCGTTGCACCCACCGGCAGCCCGGCTTTTCAAAGCCTAGTCGACCAAGTGGTGGTCAGCGGCGTAGTTCAGGTAGGCAGCGGCATCAGCGTGATTATCACCGAGCCCGGTAGCACCGTCAGCCGTCGTGTTGCCCAGGGTGACATGCTGGCTGGTGGCCGCATCAAACTTAAGTCTGTGGATATGTCTGGGCAAGAGCCCATGGTAGTACTAACCTACGATGGTAAAGACTACACGCGTACTGTCGGAGCTCCCATGGTGAGTGCCCTCTAGCTGTTTGGCACTCTCGACCATAGCCGTGATGTTGGCAAAGCAAAGTTTTGCTTAAGTTTGGCGGCCCACCCGGCTCAAAATTGATATACCAAAGGGGTTAGCCAGGTGGCTAGGAGCCGGCCCAATTTAGTTAATGGCGCTTGCTAACCCTAGCGGTTATTCAGTCGGCTTGGGGGAGTTAACCCATGGGCGGTAGTCAGACATCTTTTGGTCGAAAAGGGGCACCGCGATCGCTGGGGCTTGAAGGGGACACCTACGAGTGCCCAGTATGTCGCCATGGGCAAATTGAGCCGATGGCGCTGATGGATGCCTACGCCTGTAGCTTTTGCCGCCACATTTTTGAAGTGAACCTCGACCAGCAAACGGTGCATGTGGTAGACAGCGTGCAGCCCATGGGCTGGCGCTGGCAAGGTTGGCGCTGGCAACCGCTTTACCAAGGCCGGGGAGACCTTACTCTAATTCTCTGGCTAGTGGGGTTGGCCCTAGTCATTTTTCCGGCGGGTCTAGTCGCCTTGGGGGGCTACGTCTTCCCACCCCTAGAGGCTACAGGAGTGAACTGGTCTATGGTTTGGGCGATCGGGACATTAGCCGCCCACAGCGCCATGGTGGGCTGGCTGATCGCTGAACATTACCAATTTCCGCTCTATGTGATGGCCAAAATTCGTTTACAAAGACTGCTAGAACGTTTACCCGGGTAACTAATGCAGCTAGCCAACAGGACAATTCTCATCCCTGTTGGCAATCGGTTGACGAGAACCAAATTAGGGGAATCTTGGCGTCGCTGCGCCAGCGGACCCAGCCCTCTGAGATGCTGGAGCCGGGCAGTGGGGTGCACCCTTGGGCAGGTTGAGTCACCCGCACCCGCAGCCAGTCGCCCTCAAGATCGAGGGGTTGGATAATGCTGTTAGAACCCACCAGGGCCTGGAGCGGGGCAGTACCGCTGGGGGCTAAGCGCATGGGTTGGGCTAGGCCCGGTCGCCGAAACTCAACCCGGGAGGCATCTTGCATGGACGACTCCCAAGTTTCAACAGTGAGAGGTATGGCACCCAGCTCTAAGTGGGAGGTGTGTGCCCAAGCGGCTCCGGCAGGAGTGTATTGAAAGCGAAACCAGCCATCGGGGCGAATCTCTAAAACCGGAAAGGTGTAAATCTGCTGCTCAGTTTGCACCATGGAGAAAGCAGCGTCGCGGCCAATGGCCAGGGGGTCTGCGTCGTTAGGCACGAGCCAGCCGTTGATCAACCATCCCCAGTGGGTACTGTCTGGACTGGGATAAATGGGTAGGGCTACATCTCGAAGCCAGCCAGCACCCGAGAGGGCGCCCGCAGCATCGGTTGACAGGTTGACGGGACGCAGATGCCCTACCCCGACGTCGTCGTTGGAGGCTGGGGCCAGGCCAATGATGCCCGTTGCTTCTGGGATGATGGGGTCGGGAAGAGACGTTGGTAAGGGCGGCGGACTGGGAGTCTCAGCGTCTTGTTTGCCCCTGAGGTCTTGAGTAATAGCGGGCGGTTCTGGTGCAGCCCAGGAGAAGTTGGCTGTAGCCATTCCCAACCAGGTGGTGGTTAAGAACCCGATCGCAAAGGTGAGCAACTGGTCTAAACGGCCCAGTCTGTTCTGTTCTGAAGTATGGCCCCAGGGGCGTGGCGACTGAGACAGGAGAGGACGCATGGCCATGACAATTGGGAGAGGATAAATGTCAGAACTGGGTAGCAGTACGACTGCGATCGCAGTGCGGCTGCCCTAGGCCGACTCGATTATGGTTTAGTCAGCCCACTGTGAGCCGCTTGCCGGGCTCACTTGACCAACACTTAACTCCATTGTGACCGATGCAACACAGTTGCCCATGAAATGTTCTGTATCTGTAATTGCCGCTAACGTCGACTCACTTAAACCTCCACCGCCCCAGCCCATCGCCGGCTAAACCGACCGGCTCCTGAGCACGGTCAACAACTTGAGAAAATGGTCAGGCAGGGGGGCGATCGCCACCACTGTCTCCCCGGTAGCCGGATGGCGCAGCTCTAGGCGCTCAGCGTGGAGCGCCTGACCGGGCAAATTCACCCCCACATCGCGCCCTGTGCCGTAGGTGGGATCGCCAACAATCGGATGGCCCATGTGGGTGCTGTGGACTCGAATCTGGTGGGTGCGCCCAGTTTCTAAACGAAAGCGCAGCAGCGAGAAGTTGCCCAAGCGTTCTTCTACCTGCCAGTGGGTAACGGCGGTACGGCCTTTCTCCAGGGGAACGACGGCATGCTTTTTGCGATCGGCGGGGTGGCGACCCAGGGGCGCATCAATGGTGCCGGAGTTAGTTTTGGGCGCGCCGTAAACCAGACCCAGGTATTCGCGGCGGGCGGTTTTGGCCTTCATCTGGGCTTGCAGGTCGCTGTGGGCCAGGTCGGTTTTGGCCACCACGATCGCCCCAGTGGTGTTTTTGTCGAGCCGGTGCACAATGCCGGGGCGCTGCACGCCGCCAATGCCCAACAGTTGGTCGCCGCAGTGGGCCAGTACGGCGTTGACCAAGGTGCCGCTCAAGTTGCCAGGGGCAGGATGCACCACCAGTCCAGCGGGCTTATTGAGAACAATTAAATGCTCATCTTCGTAAAGAATGTCGAGGGGAATGGCCTCAGCAGTTAGCTCCAGCGGGCTGGGTTCAGGAATGGTGAGACGAATGCGATCGCCTACCTGCACTGTCTCTTTTTTATTAGTACAGAGCTGGCCGTTGAGCTGCACATGTTGACAATCAATCAGCTTTTGAACGCGGTTGCGGGAAAGTTCGTCCACGTTGGCGGTCAGCCAGCGATCGAGCCGTTCGGGGGCGGGGACAGTGACGGTGAGTTCGAGGGTTTGATCGGCGATGGCTGAGGGACTGAGTGCGGTAGGAGTTCTATAATCCATCATAATTCGCTCTTTTCTCGGACGCGTTCTATGAGCACCAGCCCTGCAACGTTAACCGCTCTGCTACCCGGTCAACTGCGCCGCATCCACCACCTGGCGTTGAACGTGAAGGATATGGCTGCCTCGCGGCGCTTCTACGGCGGATTGCTGGGCCTCAAGGAGTTGACCGGAGATGAGGTAGACGACACGCTTAAAGAACTGGTAGCCACGGGCAAGGTCGCTAACTTTGTCACCCCCGACGGCCTGATTCTCGATTTATTTGGTGCTCCCGATCTGGAGCCACCCGATCCCGATCCCGAAAAATCCTTTACCCGCGCTTACCATCTGGCCTTCGACATTGACCCCGCGCAGTTCGATCAGGCATTGGCAGTACTATATGCGAATGGGGTTGCGATCGCTCACGGCCCCGTCACCCGACCCACCGGGCGCGGCGTCTACTTTTACGACCCTGACGGCTTTATGGTAGAAATTCGCTGCGACCCGGTTGGGCCCTAGAGCATGGCACTATCGAAGCAAGAGAGCCTTGTAGAGCAAGCTCAATCGCCAGGGCTGAGCGCGGCCAGAGGAGTTCTTGAGTCAGCTCAAGGGTTGCTATGATTAAGCGGTCATGATTGAAGTTCGCTTAACTCATTTCTTCCAGTAACGCCTGAAGGACATTCCATGCGATTTAAGGCTCGATCTGACAAGCGTGATTTGCCCGAGATCAACCTCGTGCCCATGATGGACGTCTTAATGACGATCCTGGTATTTTTTATCATCATTTCGATGACGGCTGAGTTTAATCAGCAGGCGGTCGATGTTCAGCTGCCCTCAACCGAATCGGGTGGTAGTGACGTTGACCAACCAGACCCGCTCATCGTTGAGCTAGACCAACAAGAGCAGCTTTACTTGGCAGGGCAGCCCGTTGATTCAGCCACCATGGCTCAGCAAATTCAGCAGTATCTCGCTGAAGATCCGAAGGGCGTTATTGTTTTGAAAGCCGATTATCAGTTGAGCTATCAGCAAATTGTTGAAGTGCTGGGACCCATGCGAGCCGTGGGTGGTGCCCAGGTTTCCTTAGCAATTGAATAATAAATCAGCAAAAAGCATCGTCCCCCAGTAAGTAACTCGCTGGGGGACGATGTTGGGCAGTTTACCGAACCAGAACGGGTTTTTCGACCTGGTAGGTGGCGAGAATGCGCTCAGCCATCTGGGGCGGGGTCAACCCCAGTGCCGCCTTCGACTGGTCGGGGGAGGCATGATCCACCAGCACATCGGGCACGCCGATGCGCAGCACCGAGGCAGGCACCTGCGCATCCAAAATCGACTCGGCCACAGCGGAGCCAAAGCCGCCCATCAGGCAGCCCTCTTCGAGGGTGACAACCTTACCAATTTCTCGAGCCAGGGGCAAAATCAGCTCCTCGTCGAGGGGTTTGGCGAAGCGAGCGTTAACCACAGTAGCTTCAATGCCGTGCTCACTGAGGATTTCGGCGGTTTGCATAGCGGGGTATACCATCGAGCCGTAGCCCAGCAGCAGCACGTCGTCGCCCTGGCGCAGCACCTCCGCTTCACCAATGGGCAACGGCTCCCAGCCCTCTTCCATGAGGGGGGCACCGTAGCCGCTGCCCCGGGGGTAGCGCATGGCGATCGCCCCCGCTTTATAGTCAATCCCGGTCACCATCATCCGCTGCATCTCGGCCTCGTCTTTGGGGGCCATCAGCACAATGTTGGGAATGCAGCGCAGGTAGGCGATGTCGTAGAGCCCCTGGTGGGTTGGCCCATCGGCCCCGACAATGCCCGCCCGGTCGAGGCAGAAGAACACCGGCAGCTTTTGAATGCAGACGTCGTGGACAATCTGGTCGAAGCCGCGCTGTAGGAAGGTGGAGTAGATGGCCGCGACGGGACGCATGCCTTCGCAGGCCATACCAGCTGCCAGGGTGATGGCGTGCTGTTCGGCAATGCCCACGTCGATGTACTGCTTGGGCAGCGCCTGCTGGAGCTTATCTAACCCGGTACCTGTGGCCATGGCGGCGGTGATGCCGACAATTTTGGGGTTGTCTTCGGCCAGCTTGATCAGGGTTTCGGCGAACACCTTCGAGTAGCTGGGGGGCTTAGGCTTGGTGGAAGGAATACCTTTGCCGGTGGAGAGGTTAAAGGGCGACTGGGCATGGTAGCCGACCTGGTCTTTTTCGGCGATCGCATAGCCCTTGCCTTTGGTAGTCGCCACATGCACCAGCACGGGGCCGGTATGCTTGTGGGCCTCTTTGAAGGTGGCGATCAGCTCTTGCAGGTTGTGGCCATCCACTGGCCCCATGTAGGTAAAGCCCAGCTCCTCAAACACGGCCCCCACCTTGGGCACCGCCAAGCGCTTCATGCCTTCCTTGACCCGATCGAGTTCTGGGGAGAGCGACTCGCCGACAAAGGGCAGGTGCTTAAACTGCTCTTCGAGGTTGTCGGTGAGGAACTGCACCGGCGGGCTGAGGCGCATTTTGTTGAGGTAGCGCGGAATTGCCCCCACGTTGGGGGAAATCGACATTTCGTTGTCGTTGAGCACCACCAGCAGGTTGGTGTGGGGCAGGTGCCCGGCGTGGTTGATCGCCTCTAGGGCCATGCCGCCAGTCAGCGCGCCGTCGCCAATAATCGCGGCCACCTTGTAGTTGTCGCCGGACAGATCGCGGGCCAGAGCCATGCCCAAAGCCGCCGAAATACTGGTGGAGGCGTGCCCTGCGCCGAAGTGGTCAAACTTGCTCTCGCTGCGCTTGAGGTAGCCCGCCACCCCATCCTTTTGGCGCAGGGTGTGAAAGTCGTGGTAGCGGCCGGTGATCAGCTTGTGGGGGTAGGCTTGGTGGCCCACATCCCAAGTGACTTTGTCGCGATCGAGGTCGAGGGTTTGATACAGGGCCAGGGTCAGCTCCACTACCCCTAGTCCAGGGCCCAAGTGCCCGCCGCTAGCCGCCACGGTTTCCAGGTGCTTTTCGCGAATCTGGCGGGCCACGTCTTCGAGCTGACGAATAGATAGACCGTGGAGTTGATTGGGGTGAGTTATGTCACTCAGGTGCATACTGCCTTAACCTCTGCGTCACGAAATTGAGTTTTTCCTGCTACTCTTCACTGTAGAAGATTCAACGACCAGAAACATTGAGGAGGGCAAGCATTGGTATAAAGCCAGTGCTGCCCAGGCTAATCTAGAGGACTAATCCTCTGTAATTAATTGATCAACAGACTGTAACCGCTAATTGCGCCCGTTAACCAAGCGATATAACCTTTAACGTTCTGTTATGGTTCATTTTCTAGCTTCTATTACCCATCGCCAGTGCCTTGCAATACCGTTTGCCGTGATCACAGGGCTGACGACTTCCATGGTGATGCTCTCTGCTCCGCAAGCGATCGCCAACGATTTTGAATCCTGCGCCAGCCGCTTAATTGGGGCTGGCATTGCTGGGCCTGCGGCGGCCGGGGCCTGCGGCCAAGCCCTATACCCCGTCGATTTAGCTAGCTGCACCGTTGATGTTATCGGTGTCGCCGAAGTAGATGCTGAGCAAGCCCTAGTAGCTTGCCAGAGCGATCGCCGCCCCCAAGAACTCGCTACCTGCGTCAGTGACATTCACCAGGGTCTAGAGGTCACCAACTCTACCTCTGTGTTGAACAACTGCCGCCGCAGCGTGCTGCCTGTGCGGTTTTCTGATTGCGTCGTGGGCGTGGCTACCGCAGCTAGCCTAGCCGTGGCCGACTCCATGAGCCAGTGCATTGCTGCCGGCTACCGCCCGGAGGATGTCGCTCCCACCTTCATTTTTTCTCGCTAGTCTAGCGGCCTAAAGGTTTAAGGTTTCAGGTTTAAGCCAGGCCATGTACCTGAGACCCTGTACCCTTTAGCTCAGCAGATTACTAACCTTGACGCTAATGCTCTAGGGCAGTGATGTAATCGGGGATGCCTTCCTGCCCCACCTGGCAGGCGGTTCTATCAACGGCTAGCAAATCGTCGCCATAGACCACTTGGCCGATGGGAATGCGATCGCCGCGATCGGGCTGCCAGTCACGACTGACAAATTTTTCGGTGCAGTCCACCACTCCACCCGCGAAGAAGTGACCCAGGGTGTAGTAGACATCTTGCAAGACCAGGGGCACCGATGGGCGGTGTAGTTGCCCACGTGAACTGGCGCTACGGGCTTTGTATTTCTCTCTGGGGAAGAGGCCGTAGAGATTTTTTAGGGTCGCAGAAATCAACGGTGCTCCTTTCAGCTGGGTGCGCTTAAAGGCGCTAACTGAGAGACAGCAATCGACCTCCTGCAGCAGTTTGGGTGCCCACATGGTTTTGAATCGCACCGGGCTGGGAGAGCGATTAGGGTACTCAGCCAGTTCTAGCTCATCGGCATTGAGCAGCTGAATCTTTGTCGATAGAAGCTGCTGAACACCCAGCTTGGCCATCACGGTCTCGAAGGAGACTTTGGAGCAAACCCCTTCAACAATGAAAATTTCAGCTTTGGGACTGTATTCCTGAAGCCCGCGAATGACTTCTTGTAGCACTGCTATGCTGACGGTAACAGGTGGCCCAACGGGGTAGCCAAGATTGGGCTTAACGAGAATGTGTTGAGCCGATTGGGCAGCCGCGGGAGGAATGTAGTGGAAGCGATCGCTGGGAGTCGCCACCGCTGAGGCTAAGACTGACATAGGGTTGCATTAAAGTATGGGCGCTAACTAATGAACTGCACCACAATAATGCCAATGGCCCAGGCGAAGAAAATCCAGGTGATTAAGCTTGTCATCGTTACTCCGGCCAAACAATTCTTTTGGCAATAAAAAATCCTCTTTTTTAATCTAGTTGGGTATTTGAACCATTCCGAGGGCAGAAAACCGAACCCGTCTCATCAGCGGAATTGCCCATGGATAGCTCCACACAGGGATTACCAGCAAGGCACTGGCAAAAAACCTGGGTGCCGGGGTTTACTCCCCTGGGTTGAGTCGCGTATAGTAGTAGACTGTGTCTGTGATCAAAAGGTCTTACGGCTAGAGAAACCAAATGGCTAAGAAAAGCATGATTGCGCGGGAGCGCAAGCGGGAAAAGATGGTAGAGCAATACGCCAAGAAGCGTGAGGCCCTGCTAGAAGAGTTTGACAAAGCTGCCAACCAGCAAGAGAAGGTGGCAGTCCACCGCAAAATTCAGCAACTTCCCCGCAACAGCGCGCCGACTCGCCTGCACAATCGCTGCTGGATGACCGGTCGCCCTCGTGGCTACTATCGCGACTTCGGCCTCTGCCGCAACAAGCTGCGCGAGATGGCCCACCAGGGTCTGCTGCCTGGCGTGGTGAAGTCGAGCTGGTAGAGCAGCCTTTCGAGCGTTGAGCTTGAACGAGTATAGGTTATGAAGTCTTAAAGAGGCCTGAGCGATGCTCAGGCCTCTTTTGTTGTTATAGCCATGATGTTTGACGATAAGCGTGAGATCGCAGGCCTCCTCAACCCCAAATTTCGGCTAGCCTAAGCACAAAGCCGGGCAGCACACCTTCTCCAGAGAGCTGTTCTGGCTGGCCCAAATACTCTGTAGGTCTTCCCAAACGGTAAATTTCCACCCGTTTTTCCTAAGGATCGATTAGCCACCCTAACCGCACGCCACAATCGCGATACTCGGCCATCTTGTGCTGTAGCGTGGCCAGTTTGTCGGTAGCCGATCGCAGCTCAATCACAAAATCGGGAGCTAAGGGTAAAAACCTGGCGGGGTCCGGGGCCAGGGCTTCAATGCGCGATTTTTCTACCCAGGCTACATCTGGCGAGCGATCGGCTCCATTGGGGAGCGAGAACCCGGTGGAAGAATAAACACCAAGCCTGTGCCATCTTGTTCGGCCCAGGAACCGACTCGTAGGTTGAGCTTAGAATTTTGACGACCAGACTCCCAGCCAGTGGGTGGCATGAGAATTAAATCTCCTGTACTGCTGCGCTCGAGGCGAATGTCGTGGTTGACTTTACACAGCTCATAGAACTGTTCGCGGGTGAGCCGCACCACTGGGTCGAGGGTTAGGGTCAGTGAAGTCATAGCCCTAGGATAACGACTGATCGCTGTAGGTTAAGTGCTCTCTCTTTCTGCATCGCCGCCATCGGCTAGCCTGCCGACACGGCTGGCCTCCAGAGTGGTGGAGCGGCCGCAGCAGCGATCGATTCCCAAGCTATCGAACAGGAGGTCGCCCACGGCGTTAGCGACGGTAAACTCACCGTAGAAACTGTCAGAAAAATCAAAGGCTTGCAGCTCAGTTAAGATCGCCATCACCAGCGAGCCGACATCGTTTTCGCCCTCCATGCGCTGGCGCACAAACACCTGCGAAACGCGCTCGGCGATTTTGCGATTGGCCGGTTCTGGCAGATACTCTGCATTCAGCCAGGTCAACAACGCTGCCTTGAGCCACTGCCCCTCCTGTTGAGCATCCTCTGGCGGCGGCAGCATAATGGGGCTAAGGGGGTCAGTCATCGAGTTGAGGGGTGAGGAAACCGAAGAAAACCTTCTGTACACTCAATACTACCGTCTCAGATTCCTGCCTTAGAGTGAAGGCGGCTGAGCGTCAAGAAACATTACTCGCCCGCCCCTGAGCACCATCTACTCAAACTATTGTGACCTCCATCAAATACGACCTAGACGCCATCATTCGCGGTTACTCCCAGGGGTATTTTTTGATGGCCGATGGCGAGGGCGACGACTTGGGCTGGTACTCTAGCCGTCAGCGCACGTTGATTCCGCTGGACGATCGCTTTCGCTATCCCAAATCGCTGCGGCGATCGCTCAACCAAAACCGCTTTCGGGTCGCCATCAACCAAGCCTTTGAAGAGGTGGTCAGCGGCTGCGCCGACCGCGATACTACCTGGATCTCGGGCGAACTCAGGCAGGTCTATACCGAGCTTTATCGGGCGGGCTGGGCCTACAGTTTCGAAACCTGGCAGGGGGATGAGTTA
This sequence comes from Nodosilinea sp. FACHB-131, assembly GCF_014695395.1. Lineage (GTDB taxonomy): Bacteria > Cyanobacteriota > Cyanobacteriia > Phormidesmidales > Phormidesmidaceae > Nodosilinea. Next base: position 47,494 of record NZ_JACJOF010000007.1, on the reverse strand, counting down.
GCGGGGGGTATTCTCGGCCTGGTAATTGGCGGAGCGTTCATTGGCGAGTCGATGTTTTTTCGGATTTCTGAGGGTTCTAAGGTGGCGATGGTAAAACTGGTCGAACACCTGCGTCAGCACCACTTTGCCCTGTTCGATGCCCAGATGATGAACCCCCACCTGGAGCGGTTTGGGGCCTATGTGATTGGCGATCGCGAGTACAAAAGCCTGCTCAAAGTAGCACTAAAACAAAACTGTAGTTTCTTCTAGCGCCTCTGTCTGGGCCTGGGGTGCTCCACAGTCGGGCAAGTCACCATACCAGCGCTGGGCCAGACCATTGAGCTGGTCGAGAATGGCTACCAGTTCGCCCGCGCGCTCGGTCAGGCTATAGGTGACCTGGGGCGGCACGGTGGGCTCGTAGTGACGATGGACAATACCCTCTTGCTCCAGCATCCGCAGGCGCTCGGTGAGCATTTTGGTCGAGATCCCCTCCACCTGGCGACGCAACGCCCCAAACCGCATGGGGCCACTGGTAGACAGTTTCCAGATAATGTACATGGTCCAGGGCCCTGACAGCAGGTTCATTAAAATGCTGACGGGGCAGGAGTTGCGATCGTTGGTCAATCGTGCCATAGGAGATTGGGGACCGTTCAGAATGCTGTAAGCAGGGCGCAGGCAGGCCTTAACCCGTTAACCTTGTCTTGCTCTGTTACCAGAATACTTCTTCTGCAAACTACTAGTTACTTTGAGGTTCCTACTTTACTTCGGTAAGTAGTTACTTTTAGTATCTAGGCGTAGCTTTCGCCGTACCGCTCTATGTCAACCATCGCAGTTGTTTACTTTTCTGGAGGTGGGCACACCCATCTCATGGCTGAAGCGATCGCCGCTGGAGTGCGCGAAGCGGGTCACACCGCCGATCTGCTGCGCATTACTGGTGAGCAAATTACGGCTGGTCGCTGGCAAGATGATGTATTTATGGCCCGTTTGAGTACAGCCGATGCCATTGTGTTTGGCTCGCCCACTTACATGGGCGGCGTGGCAGCTCAGTTCAAAGCTTTTATTGACGGGGCTAGCTCTGCCTGGTTCGTGCAGCAGTGGAAGGACAAAATCGCCGCCGGTTTTACCCACTCCAGCTCCCCCAGCGGCGACAAGCAGGGCACGCTGCTGTATCTATCTATCAATGCAGCTCAGCACGGCATGGTGTGGGTGGGGGCCACCGACATGCCCAGTCAGTACCAGGGCAAAACCGACGGCATCAACCGCCTAGGCTCGTTCTTAGGAATTATGGGCCAGAGCCCCATGACGATGGATGGTAGCCCCGCCACCCTCGAGTCGGGCGATCGCCTCACCGCCGAGCTGTTTGGCCAGCGCATTGCCGCCGCTGTCGAGCGCTGGACCTCGCAAAAAGTGGCTGTTCCGGCCTAGGCCGACAATGCTTAGTCACAAGTGGTCTTCCGAGTTCTGAGACCACCACCTGTTATTGCCGGGGTAGGTCACTATAAAGGGCTAAATGCACCTCGCCCCACTGGCACAACGACTGCAACACCGGCACTAAGCTCCGGCCATAGTCGGTGAAAGAGTACTCTACCTTGGGGGATTTGCTCGGGTGCGAAATCCGCAGCACAATGCCATCAGCTTCTAACTCTCGAAGCTGCTGAGTAAGGACTTTTTCGCTCACGTCAAGCATTAGGCGCTTTAGCTCACTAAAGCGCTTTGCTTCGTCGCGCAAATGCCAGAGAATTAAGATTTTCCACTTACCGCCTAGCACCTTTAAAGTTGCTTTAACAAATTCTGTTCCTTCGGTAGTTATCTCTGGCATCGTTCATTTTGGTTAATCATAACGAAGCCTGAGTACTTACGAAAAAGTAAGTACTTTGCAAACCTCAGGACTCAGTATACCGTTGTAAAAACGGGTTAGAAAAAAGGCCGCTGACATGCAGGTAGAAAACGCTGTAGCGCTGGTAACGGGAGCTAACGGTGGTATAGGGCAATACTATATTGACACCTTACGAGCAATGGGAGCAGCTCGAATCTATGCCGGAGCGCGCCAGCTTAAAAGCTTAGATAATTTGGTTGCGCTCGATCCAGACCGCATTATTCCGGTTGCTTTAGATATTACCGATGAGGCAACGGTAAAGGCGGCAGCCGCCCAGTGTGGCGATGTAAATTTGCTGATCAACAATGCGGGTATTGCCCTGATGCAGGGGTTTATTTCTGCACCCGATCTCTCCGCAGCGCGGGCTGAGCTTGAGGTAAATTACTTTGGCACTTTGACGATGTGTCGCGCGTTTGCGCCAGTGCTCAAGGCCAATGGTGGGGGTGCGATCGTCAACATGCTCAGCATTTTGGGCCGAGTTAATTTCCCTATGAATGCCTCCTACAGCGCGTCTAAAGGGGCAGGCTATATCTTGACCCAGGGGGTACGGGCAGAGTTGGCAGCCCAAAATACCCTCGTCATCGGCGTCATGCCCGCAACGGTAGATACTGAGAGTAGCCAGCACTTTCCGCCTCCCAAGGTGGCCCCCGCAGCGGTAGCCCAGGCGGCCCTTCAAGCAGTCATTGATGGGGTTGAGGATGTATATCCCGGCGAGCAGGCCCAGGCGATCGCAGCCCAACTGCTCAGTGATCCCAAGGGGCTAGAGAAGGCAATGGCGGCAATGTTGCCCCAGTCAGCGTAAACCTTGTAAAAAGGTTCACGTCTCACCCCTCTAACTCCCGTCCTTATCCTGCATTCTCCAGGTCTTAAATACCGCTGACGTAGTAGTCGCGGGTGCCCTTGGCATTGAGGGCATCGCCCAAGCGATCGAGGGCGTGCACGTAGGCGGCAGTGCGCGGAGAAATTGCCAGCTCCTGGGCAATTTGCCAGATGCGTTCACCCTCGGTCACCATCATGGTTTTGAGGCGGGCGTTGACATCCTCCACCGACCAGTAGAGACCGCTGCGGTTTTGCACCCATTCAAAATAGCTGACGGTGACGCCGCCTGCGTTAACCAAAATATCGGGGAAGACGTAGATGTCTTTGGCTTCTAAGATGCGATCGGCCTCGGAAGTTACGGGGCCGTTGGCCACCTCAAAGATATAGCGAGCCTGAATGGTGTTGGCATTCTCGGCGGTGATTTGATTTTCCAGCGCTGCCGGAATCAAAATATCGACATCCAGGGCCAGCAGTTCATCGTTGGTGACCACAGAGTGATCCTCCACGATGTTGCACACGGTGCCTTCGCAGTACACCGCTTTGAGGCTGCGGGTCGAGGTCTTAAACTGCTGAATGCTGGGGATATCTAGCCCTGACGGGGAATAGACGCCGCCCTGGGAGTCGCTGACTGCCACAACTCGGTAGCCCGCATCGAACAGCAGCCGGGCGATGACGCTGCCGGCGTTGCCAAACCCCTGCACTGCAACAGTGGTGTTTTGAGGCACCTGGCCAAATTTAGCCATCATCGCCTGCAGCACGTAGAAAGCGCCGGTGCCGGTGGCCGTGTCGCGCCCCTGACTGCCGCCCATGCTCAGGGGTTTGCCAGTAATCACCGCCGGGCTCAGCTTGCGGCAGATGATGCTGTACTGATCCATCATCCAACCCATGATCATGGGGTTGGTGTAGACGTCGGGGGCGGGCACGTCGACATCGGGGCCGATAAAGTTGGCGATCGCGTCAATATACCCCCGACTCAAGCGCTCTAGCTCGAATTTCGACAGCTCCTTGGGGTTTACGGTGACGCCACCTTTTGCCCCACCCAGAGGCAAATTCAGCGCCGCGCACTTAAAGGTCATCCAAAACGCCAGCGACTGAACCTCGTCGAGGGTGACATCGGGGTGAAAGCGAATGCCGCCCTTGGTGGGGCCGCGCGTGTCGTCGTAGCGCACTCGATAGCCTTGAAAGACTTTCAGGGTGCCGTTGTCCATCCGCACCGGAATCGACACGGTGAGACTGGCCTTGGGATATCGCAGCCGTTCAGAGGCATCCTCAGAAATCGAAACGTACTTAAGCGCCCGCTCTAGACGGCGGTTAGCATCGGACAAAATGGAGGCCATAGACAAACACCAGGGGATGAAGGGATTGGTGAGCAGCAAATAGTGCCGCTGTTATTAAGGTGCCGCCAGGTCGAATCGACTCAATCAAATAGCAATATTTTGTATTGTAAGCTACCGTTTTCTCCCTTACGCCCTTCACAGTGCGGCTAAACAGGTCCCTTCTCGCAGCAGGGTCGTCAAGTTTGCGGCGGTCATGGGTCGAGAGAATAGATAGCCTTGGCCGTAGGTGTAGTTTAGCGACAGCATCAGGTCGCGCTGGCTGGCCTGCTCAATGCCCTCAGCCACCAGACTAAAGTTAATGCCCTCCGACAGATTTGCGATCGCCCGACAAATCGCCACTTTCTCTAAGTTTTGAGCATTGGTCGGTATGAAAAAGCGGTCGACCTTGACTTCATCGAAGCGAAACTGTAGTAGCTGGGCCAGGCCCGACTGTCCCATACCAAAGTCGTCGACCTTAAGCCGCAGCGACATATCCCGCAGCCCTTGCAGGCCTTGCAGGTAGCGATCGAGGTTGTTGTAGATGCCGCGCTCGGTAATTTCGATGCCAAAGTGGTTGCTGGCAATGCCGGCCCCCATCACCCGCTCCATGACGCGCTCTAAAAAGTCGTCATCCTCAAGCTCTAGGGGGCTGATGTTGACAGAAAGCGTAAATTGGGGAGCGATCTCCTGCCACTGGGCCAGTTGCTCTAGGGCGTGGCAGAGCACCCAGTCGCTAATGCGGTGCACCAGCCCAGTCGCTTCGGCCACAGGAATAAACTCTGAGGGTGAGACTCGACCGAGATGAGTCGAATCCCACCGGATGAGAGCTTCAGCTCCAACAATGGCACCGGTTGTCATGTTGCAGATGGGCTGATAGGCGAGCCAAAACTCGGCTTCGCTGCTGCGCTGTTCTAGGTAGGCTTCGAGGGTAATCTGGCGCAGCCGCCGCCGAGCCAAGTTGTAGTTCCACACCTGAATGCGGTGCTGAGGTGAGTTAGAGCGGCGGTTGCGTTTGGCCTCTCGCAGCGCGGTTTCGGCGGCCTGGAGCAGTCGGTTAATTGAGGTATCTTCCTCGAAGGCGTCGATGGTGCCGCTGGCTACGCCGATGGAGGCACCGACGCTGGCCCCTTCGATTTCGATCGCTAAGATTGCCTCGAGCACGCTGGTGGCAATGGCAACCGGCATCGGGCAGGGCTCCGGTGGCATCGGGTTGGAGTCGGGCAGCAGCAGCAAAAATTCGTCGCCACCGTTGCGCACCGCAATGCCGTTGTGGGTTTGCGCATGGTCTTGCAATACCCCAGCAACGGCCTTGAGCAGCTCATCGCCCAGGTAGTGGCCCCGCTGGTCATTGATCAGCTTGAAGCGATCGAGATCAATAAAGAGGCACACCTCCCAAGCCTCTAGCTCCATCTCCAGCACGCGGCGGTTGTAAAGGCCCGTGAGCGGGTCGTGAATAACACCGCTCACCTCCGTAAAGGTCATGTAGAGCAGCTCTGGGGAGAGCGGCGTAACCAGGGTCATGTACCAGCCCGAAATTTCGCCCTTGTACTGGTATTCAAGCCGCTTGGGCTCACCGGACTCAAGGGCCGCCAGGTAAAGCTCGATGAGCGAAACCTGATAGGGGTAAACCCGCTGGCGGTGGGTGGGCATTTTTTCGCAGAGGCGATCGCCCGGCTTCAGCAAGCCTTTGGTGATCACCCTGGCGGCGGGGTTGAGCTTGATCATCGTCAGGTCGTCGCCGACACGCTGGCAGAGCAGCTTGCCGGTGAGCGCCTGTTCCCAGGTGGCCTCTAGTAAGTTAAAGGTTTCCCCCAGATAGCGCAGTCGGGTTTGGCTGGTGAGCAAAGTCAAAACCGCCGCCCAAGACACCCCCGCCGTGACCCAGTGCCAAAAGGCGTTGTGGAAGTGCATAGCGCTGAGGGTGTGACCGACGCCGCAGCTAAAGATGAACATCATCATTAGCAGCAGGTTGAGCCAAATGTCGCGTCGGGCCGTCAGCAGCAGCGGCAACAGCGTTAGGGGAATGATGAAATACGCCGCCGCGATCGCGCCGTTGGCAGCAATATCCATGCTTGACCCTCCCCTAGAACAGTGCCCCTTTGCTGTTTTCAGCCTATGGCCTGACCGGGCCGTTAAGACAGAAACCTCCAATTATTAATTAGCGGCAAGTAAAGTATTCACCGGGAAAATGCCGATCGGCCCCAGCTAGCTTCACAGTACCTGCGGGGCGCGATCCAGTGAATTTTCGCTGGCGTAAAGTGCAACGTCCTATTGCGAAGCACAACAAACTTTATCGAGGCGTAAAGGTTCAGCCTGAACAGTGGTCGTTAGGGATGGGTTCTCGGAGAATGGGGTCATGTACCCAGGCCCGGTGCCCCAAGGCGGGTCTGGTTCCTCTTATGTATAAGGACTATCGTTATGAACAATCCCCAAGAAGTACTTGAGCACCTAAAGCAGCTCGAAAAAGTCGGTACAGTACAAAGCGCCCTCTATCGCGAAGAGGCCCAAGAAGTACTCGCAGACGACACCGTTAGTCTCAAGTGGCGTCGGGCGATCGCCGATCGCCTCAACCGAGCCAACCACGATCTAGCCCTGCACACCGTCAGCAGCGAAGACAGCTACTAGACCTTAAACACCCTCACTGAGCCCAGGTGGTTAGCGCAACTGGGGTTAGCCCTTTGATGCCCGGCGGAAATTTTTATCCGCCGGGCTTTTGACTGCGATCCCAAAGGGTGGCCGGAGGCCAATCGCCTCAACCAGGTCCGCTCTCAAATCACGGCTGACACAGTCTGAACTGAACTCAGGGAGTCCGCGACCCAACTATCCGAATCGGGGCTGAAAATTCCTATTGCGCCACCCTGGGAAACCGCTCCAGACATCGCCAAAGCTTCGCCTGCCAGCGCTGGCATCGCACCATCGCCGGGCTGCAAATATCCTGCCTCCAAGAGGCTAGTCTGAAACACATCCGCCAGCAGCGCGTGCACGGTGGTTGTGGGGTGCTGCTGATCCCACCAAAAGTAGCCGGGGTCGTCGAGCAGTCCCTGGTTGAGCAGCGGGTCGGTGACGTTGGTAAACCCAAACTCCGCCGGAGCGCCAATAATCTCGGTGGTCAATCCAAACAAATCGACCGGGATGATGTCGATCGTAGCGGACAGACTTTGCTCCAGCGCCGCTAACGTATTGGCTAAACCAGCGTTAAACGACTGGCTCAGCGCAGTGGCCTGGGCGCTGGTGCCATCGCCCAGGGTGCGGGGCGTCAGGCCCAAGTTCGGCAGGTTGGGCACCAAAAATGTATCGGCTCCCCGCGCCGCTAGGCTGGTGATAGCCGTGGCGATATTCTGCACCGAGGTGGCGAGAAAGGCCGGAATTGCAGCGGGGTCGCTGGGTAGATTAAATAAGTCGTTGGCCCCGGCCCACAAGACATAAAGACTGTCAGGGTTGGCCGCGCCTTCCCCGAGGCCACCCAGATAGCTATCGACCTCGTCGAGCAATCCCGGCAGATTAGATGCCGTGCCCGTGAGCGAGCTAATTAGGGGGTCGAGGCCGTTGTCTCGGCCTGTGGTGGCTCCCCCCACGGCGAAGTTTTGCACCTCGGTAGGCTCTAGTCCGATATCGCTAGCCAGGTAGTCAACCCAAATATCGCCGTTAGAAAACCGGCCTTCAGAATAGGGAAAAGGCGGGAAAAAGCCCGTCAGCCCAAACAGGTTGCCAGGGTCTGACAGACTGTCGCCAAAGATCGTCAGGCCGCTAAAACTGGGCACCAGCGCCTGGGCTTGAAAATTCTCGGCAGTAAGACTGGTCGCTTCCACATTCAGGAGAATGACGCTGGGCTCCGGCTGGTTCAAGTAGCGCAGGGTGGTGTTTGCGCCCTGCTGAGCGATCGCAATCTGCCCAAAACTCAAGCCCCCTGGCAGCAAAAAGCGATCGCTTCCAGGAGTAAAATCCACCACGGTATCGACCCGGCCATCGTTTTTGAGCACCACGGTATCCTGCCCCAGCCCGGTAAAGAGCTGGTTATTGCCCAAACCCCCATCGAGAGCATCATTGCCCAGACCACCCAAAAGCCAGTCATTTCCTTCGGCCCCAAACAGCTGTTTGTTGCCCCAGAGGCCCACTAAGATTTCGTCTTCCGTGCCGCCATTGAGCACGTCATCGCCAAAGCCACTGACCAAAACGGTGCTGCCAAAAATATCAAGGGGATTGAGACTAGCAAGAAACGGATTCAAAAAAGATGGTAAAAGCGATGCCATAACGCCTCCAGAAAGTGCAGTGGGTTGAGTAAAAAGCTATGCCCAGAGTAGCGAATAGCACACCTGACTGACTCATAGTCTAGGTTGACTGAGCACCACATTCACGCCCAGCAAAATTAGCCCCATGCTAGCCACCATCGTCGCCGTCAGTGGCTCTCGAAAAAACAGCCAGGCTAGCCCCGCCACAAAGATCGGCACCAAACTATAGACGACGCTGGCAGTGCGGGTGGGGCCAACCTGCTGAATGCTGAGGTTAAACAATAGATAGGCCACACCCGACGCTGCCACCCCCATGTACAGAATGGCGATCGATGAAGCCAAAGAGAGGGTCGCCAACTGTAGCCACCAGCGTTCTAACGAGGCCAGTACTAGGAGTTGCCCAACGCCAGCCACAGCGGCATAAAAGGTAATCGTCAACCCCGAGTACCGCTGGCTTAGCTGTTTGATAATTAAGGAATACACCACCCAGCACAGCACCGCGCACAGCATCAGCCCATCGCCCCGGTTGAGTTTTAGGGTGAGCAGGGTGGTGATGTTGCCCCGAGTCAGCAGGGTCAGCACTCCCAGCAGCGCCAGCACAATGCCGCCGTACTGGCGGCGACTCAGCCGCTCACCAATAAACAGCGCCGCCATCACCCCCGTCACCACCGGATTAAAGGCGTTGATAATGGCGGTGTTAGCCGTGGCCGTGTAGCGCAGGCTGCTAAAGAAAAAATAGTGATAACCCACCACCCCAAATAGACCCAGTAGCGCCATCGCTCCCCAGTCGGCGCGGGCGACGGTGAGGGCTTTGACCGGCTGAGCACTGCGGCTGATAAATAGACCCAAAACTCCCATGGCAATGACGTAGCGCAGCAGCGAGGTAGTCAGCGGCCCCAGATCGACCGTGGTGTATTTGCCCGCCACAAAGCTGCCCGCAAACAAAAAGCTGGTGAGAATGGGCAGCAGAACCTTGAGTTTGGGCATCGATCAATCCTACACAGCGCCAACCAGTTCGGGAACCCGTACAGGGGGCTTTGTTGCGATCGCCCCTCTAGCGTCGTAAATTAGCACTCGGAGCTTGCGAGTGCTAAGCTTCGAAAGTCTGTGTAATGCGTCTGAGCGGGGCTGAGTGCTAACTCCCCCAGGCGCTGTCTTAATAGCAAATCCGGAGAAGCATTGTATGGCAGCTATCACTTTGGCGGCATCTAGCGTTAAGCCCCTAGCCGATCGAGTTTTGATTAAAGTAAGTGCGTCCGAAGAGACCACTGCTGGCGGCATTCTGCTACCTGACACCGCCAAGGAAAAGCCTCAGGTGGGCGAGATCACCGCCGTAGGCCCTGGTAAAACCGACGACAAAGGCACCCGCCAATCGCTGGAAGTAAAAGTTGGCGACAAGGTGCTCTATTCCAAGTATGCCGGTACCGACATCAAGCTGGGCGGCGACGAGTTTGTGCTGCTGTCTGAGAAAGACATCCTCGCCGTTCTCGGCTAAATAACTCTGAATTTTAGAGTTTGAATTTTGGCTTTGTAGGGTGGGCAATGCCCACCATCACCTACGCCAATTGCAAGGCGTTACTTGCAGTTGCCTTTGCAAAGTTTCGTGGGTTCCGCTAGCGCTTTACCCGACTGACTGAGCTGGTGAGTTCCGACCCCTAAAATTCTCTTCCCTTCACGTTTTCGCATTCACTTCGTATTTTCTTCCCGGAGAACATCAAATCTATGGCTAAGCGCATTGTCTACAACGAAAACGCCCGTCGCGCCCTCGAACGCGGTATGGACATTCTGACTGAGGCCGTGGCCGTCACCCTCGGCCCCAAAGGCCGCAACGTGGTGCTCGAGAAAAAGTTTGGCGCGCCCCAGATCGTCAATGACGGCGTCACCATCGCCAAAGAAATTGAACTCGAAGACAACATCGAGAACACCGGCGTAGCCCTGATTCGTCAGGCTGCTTCTAAAACCAACGACGCCGCTGGCGACGGTACCACCACCGCCACCGTCCTGGCCCACGCCATGGTCAAGGAAGGGATGCGCAACGTCGCCGCTGGCGCCAACGCCATTTCGCTGAAGCGCGGCATCGACAAAGCCACTGCGTTTCTGGTCGAAAAAATTGCTGAGCACGCCCGCCCCGTTGGCGACTCTAAGTCCATTGCTCAGGTGGGTTCCATCTCCGCCGGTAACGACGAAGAAGTGGGCGCCATGATCGCTGAAGCCATGGAGAAAGTGGGCCGCGAAGGCGTCATCTCCCTAGAAGAAGGCAAGTCGATGACCACCGAACTGGAGGTCACCGAAGGGATGCGCTTTGACAAGGGCTATGTCTCCCCCTACTTCGTCACCGACACCGAGCGCATGGAAGCGGTGCTCGATGAGCCCTACATCCTGATCACCGACAAGAAAATTGCCCTGGTGCAGGATCTAGTGCCCGTGCTGGAGCAAGTCGCTCGCTCCGGTCGTCCCCTAATCATCATTGCTGAAGACATCGAGAAAGAGGCTCTGGCTACCCTGGTAGTCAACCGTCTGCGCGGTGTGCTGAACGTGGCTGCCGTTAAGGCTCCTGGGTTTGGCGATCGCCGCAAGGCCATGCTCGAAGACATCGCCGTGCTGACTGGCGGTCAGGTGATCTCTGAAGACACCGGCCTCAAGCTCGACAACACCAAGCTCGACATGCTGGGTCAGGCCCGTCGCCTCACCATCACCAAAGACACCACCACCATCGTCGCCGAAGGCAACGAGCAGGATGTCAAGGCCCGCTGCGAGCAGATCCGTCGCCAGATAGACGAAACCGAGTCGACCTACGACAAAGAGAAGCTGCAAGAGCGTCTGGCCAAGCTCTCTGGCGGTGTAGCCGTAATCAAGGTCGGTGCCGCCACCGAAACCGAGATGAAAGACCGCAAGCTGCGCCTCGAAGACGCCATCAACGCCACCAAGGCAGCCGTTGAAGAAGGCATCGTCCCCGGCGGTGGTACTACTCTGGCCCACCTGGTGCCCGATCTCACCACCTGGTTAGAAGCCAACCTCACCGCTGAAGAGCACACTGGGGCTGCGATCGTAGCCCGTGCCCTGGCTGCTCCTCTGATGCGCATTGCCCAGAACGCTGGCCAAAACGGTGCCGTGATCGCCGAGCGCGTCAAAGAGAAGGACTTCAACGTCGGCTACAACGCCGCTAACGGTGAGTTCGTCGACATGTTTGACGCCGGTATCGTTGACCCCGCCAAGGTGACTCGCTCTGCCCTGCAGAACGCGGCCTCCATCGCCGGTATGGTGCTGACCACCGAGTGCATCGTGGTCGACATGCCCGAGCCCAAAGAAGGTGCCCCTGCAGGCGCCGGCATGGGCGGCGACTTCGACTACTAAGTCGCTAAGTTAGCCACCAGCACCAGACGCTGTTAGGGACACGCCACCGGGCTGTAACTGTGTAGCAATCTGTCTGGCAACATAGCTCTAAACAAAAGCCGCCCTAGAATCTGGGGCGGCTTTTATGCTAAAAACCAGGAGCAGCGCGAAACTCTTACTTTGGACAGAGAGACAGACTTAGCCTAGGAGCACGACCCTTAGGACAGCAGACTCAATACAAAGTCAGTATTTAATTAACTTCCACAGCCAGGCCTCAAGCGTCCTGGCTCTCTTTATGCTAAGGGCCGCATGATGTTTTTCTTTTTGGTAGAACCTGTCTCAGAAACGTTAAAAGAACCAATTACAACGTTTGTGCTGTTGCTGGCGATTGTGTTGATCACACCGCCCATTTTTGAACGGTTCAGGCTACCCGGATTAATCGGCCTATTGCTGGCTGGGGTGTTATTTGGTAGTAGCGGTCTGGGGTGGCTCAGCGCTGACACCGACATCATGAAACTATTCTCAGAAATCGGCAAAATTTATCTGATGTTTGTGGCCGGTCTTGAGATTGACATGGCCCTATTTGAGAAAACACGCAACCGCTCCCTCGGCTTTGGCATGCTGACCTTTGCTGTCCCCATGCTAGGCGGTATTGCGGTTGGTTTATTCTTTAACTTTGGCTGGCTGGCAGCGGTTTTAATTGGCTCTTTGCTGGCCTCTCACACGCTACTGGCCTATCCGATTGTGCAACGGTTTGGCATTGTAAATAATGAAGCCGTAACCGTCACTGTTGGGGCAACAATTTTCACAGACATTGGCTCGCTGCTGGTGCTGGCTATCTGTCTAGGCATCAATCAGGGAGACTTTTCAACGCTTAAATTGGCCACGTTGTTAGGGTCATTGGCTCTATACACGATCGCAGTTTTAGTGGGTCTCAAACAGCTCAGTAAGCTGTTCTTCCAGCGAACTGGAAAAGACGAGGGTAATCAATTTCTTTTTGTGATGCTCTCTGTGTTTCTCTGTGCATTGGGAGCACAGCTAATTGGAGTAGAAAGCATTATTGGGGCCTTCTTGGCGGGGCTGGCTATCAACAGCGTAATTGGTGATGGCCCAGTCAAGGAAAAAACAGAATTTTTGGGTAGCGTTTTATTTATTCCGATGTTTTTTGTGGCCATGGGGCTACTGCTCGATCTAGAGGCTTTTGGCGACATCCTCAGATCGATTGAACTGCCCTTGATCATCGTCGGTATGCTGTTGCTCACTAAAGGGCTGGCCTCCCTAGGTGCCCGCATGCTCTATGGCTACACCTGGCCCGAAACCTGGACTATGTGGTCGCTGTCGATTCCGCAGGTGGCGGCTACCCTAGCGGCAGCGCTGGTGGGCTATGAAGCGGAAATTATTAACTCCCAGGTGTTCAACAGCGTCATTTTGCTGATGCTGGTGACGGCCATTCTAGGTCCGCTGGTTACCACTAGATTCGGCAAACAGCTAATCACCGTAGATCCATTGGCGGAAACCGAAGTGCTCGATTGGCTACCCGCCTCCAGTGACATTCCAGAGTCGTTTACGGTGGTGGTGCCGATCTACAACCCCAATACCGAGCAATGGCTGATTGAGCTGGCAGCGGCAGTCGCCCGCCATGAACACGGGCGGGTGATTCCCCTGGCGGTGGCCCTGGCTCAACCCCAGATGGATTCGCCGCAGCTGGCTAGAGCTATTGCCCACAGCCGCCAGAGGCTGGAGGCCACCCAGGCGATCAGCGCCGCCCTAGAAGCCGAAATCGACCCCAGGTTGAGAATCGACTACAACGTGGCCCAGGGCATTTCTCACCTCAGCCGGGAGGAAAATGCCAACCTGATTCTGCTGGGCATGGGACAGCGCTCGCGGCTAGGTGCCCGGCTCTTCAGCAATATTCAGGACAGTATTTTGTGGTCAGCCCACTGCCCAGTAGTGGTGGCCCGCTTGCTAGATTCGCCCACGACCTGCAAAACCATTCTGTTGCCCATTGAGAACCCCTCCCCTGCTAACCTCCGCACCCTGCGCTTTGCCCAGGTGTTGGCCAGCACTTACGAGGCTAAAATTACGCTGCTGCACGTGCACAGTTCGCGGGCCTCAGAACTTCAGCGCAGCCGGTTAGCCAAGCAGCTAGAGCTGTTGGTGGACCGTTTTCCCGCCTCGGATATCGATATCGATATTCGCCTAGTAGCGGGAGACAACGTGGTCGCTACCATTGTCAAAACCGCATCGCAGTATGACGTAGTGATGCTGCGCCTACAGCGTCGTCGCGTCGGCAATGGGTTGACCGTGGGCTCACAAACTACGTCCCTGGTCGATCAGCTGACCGGCTCGGTCATTTTGGTGGGCGAGCCCCATCCTCTACGCAGCGATCGCCCCGTCCGTTCTGATCGAGCTGCCTTCAAGCTAAATTCTAAATTCTTGACCTCGTCCTAGGGATCGTTTGCAATTGAGGTCAAGTCCAAGCGGGAGAGCGGATCGCTGAGGCAGACAAAACCCATCTACCCAAATACCCATCCACCCCTAACGCCCATCACCACTGCCGGCGGTAGTGGTGCTCCACATAGCGCTTAATCTGCCGGGCCATGCGGCGAATGCCTTCCTTTTCGTCGCGGCGAATGAAGGGCAGAAACACCTGGGAGAGCAGGCCAGAAATGCGCTCCTGGTGGATGTATTTGGTGCGGTTGGGGCCAACATCCTCCAGTTCAAACACGTGCTCGCTTTTGAAGCCGGGGCCTTTGGAGATCCACCGTAGGCAGTGGTTGGGCTGCACAACCACGATGCGGGGCTGAAACTCGGTTTCGTCTTCGCCCTCAAGGCGGCGCAGAGCCAGGAAAATTTCGCCGCCGGGGCGGATGGGCAGGTTGGGGTCGCAGTCGTAGAGAAAGGTATTCCAACGGTGCCACTCTTCTTTGCGGACTAGGGCATCCCAAACGGCGAACCGGGGAGCGTTGATGGTAACTTCGCTGTAGAGACTGGGCATGGCGGTGAAGAGGGTAGCCAAGGAATCGGGCGCCAGAAATCGTGCAGAGGTAACAGACGCTACTGCTATCTTCACACACACTGGGGGGACACAGACGGGAGCGACTTAGTCGCCTAAACTAGGGAGCTGGTCTTAATATTCCCTCAGAACAGCTTTCTTGTTTCGCTGGCGATCGCCCAAAGGTTTTGGCATGGCAACTCTTACCCCCAACCCAAGTTATAGTCTCAGTTTACGGCTCAAAATTCCCAATAAAACCGGCATGCTGGCGCGCATTACCCAAGCGATTGCCGAAGCTGGGGGAAATTTAGGCGATTTTGAGCTGATCAGCCGCAGCCGCCGCGATCTGGTGCGCGTGCTGCATGTGGATGCTTCCAGCGAAGCCCATGTCGAAGACATCATTGCAGCGGTCAAAACCGTTGAAGACATCGAGATCTTAGAGATCTGCGATCGCACCTTTAAGATCCACGAGGGCGGCAAGATCAGCGTGGAGAGCAAGCTGGAGCTGCACAGTCAGGATGACCTGGCTATGGCCTACACCCCCGGCGTGGGGCGAGTGTGCGTCGAAATTGCCGAGCACCCCGATCGCGTCTTTGACCTCACCATTAAGGGCAACACGGTGGCGATCGTCACCGACGGCAGCGCCGTGTTGGGCCTGGGGAATCTTGGCCCCGCTGCCGCTCTGCCGGTGATGGAGGGTAAGGCCCTGCTGTTTAAGAAATTTGCCGGGCTGGATGCTTTCCCGATCTGCCTGGACACCCAGGATACTGACGCGATCGTGACCGCCGTGAAGCAGCTGGCCCCCGTCTTTGGCGGCATCAACCTCGAAGACATCAGCGCCCCCCGCTGCTTTGAGATCGAGGCTCGCCTGCGCCAGGAGCTAGATATTCCCGTCTTCCACGACGACCAGCACGGCACCGCCATTGTCACCCTGGCGGCACTGATCAACGCCCTCAAGCTCGTCAACAAATCCCTCACCCAGGTCAAGGTAGTGATTAACGGCGCCGGGGCCGCAGGGGTGGCGATCGCCAAGCTGCTGCAAAAGGCCGGAGCCACCTCCATCGTGCTCTGCGACTCCAAAGGCATTCTCTCGCTGAGCCGCGACGATCTGAACGACCAAAAGCAGGAATTTGCGGTGGAAGCAGCGGGCACCCTGGCCGACGCCATGGTGGGGGCCGACATCTTCCTGGGCGTCAGCGCGCCGGGGGTCGTGTCGGTGGATATGGTGGCCTCCATGGCGGCCGACCCGATCGTGTTTGCCATGGCGAACCCTATCCCTGAAATTCAGCCCGAGCTGGTGACCCACAAAGTGGCAGTGATGGCCACGGGCCGCAGCGACTACCCCAACCAGATCAACAACGTGCTGGCCTTTCCGGGAGTGCTGCGGGGAGCGCTCGACTGTCGCGCTCAGGAGATTACGTCGTCGATGTATTTAGAGGCGGCCTATGCGATCGCGGCCCTGGTGAGCCCCCAGCAGCTCGATCGCGAGCACATTATCCCCTCAGTGTTCGATGAGCGCGTGGCAGCAGCGGTCGCCTCAGCGGTCAAGCATGCAGCACGGGTGGATGGGGTTGCAAGGAAGTAAACAGGGTTCAAGGTATAGGGTATAGGGTACAGGGCTACCCCTTAAACCCTGTACCCTATACCCTATACCCACCCTAGACCCCAGTTTCAGTCAACACCCGTTCTACTAAGTACCGCGTAAACTGCACGCCGTTGCGATCGACCACTTCGGTGTCGTACTGGCTGAAGCCAAATTTTTGGAATAGCCCCAGGCTAAACTCGCTGGCTTCAGAGTAGAGGCGCTGGATTTGCTTTTCCTGGGCGTGGGCGAGCACCGCCTGCATCAGCAATGAGCCGACGCCCTGGTGCAGACAGTCGTGGCGTACGTAGGTGGACGCCACATAACCGTTGTCGTCAATACCCGCAAAGCCGAGGATGGCGGTGTCATCATCTTCGGCTACGTAGGTGGTCACCCCCAAGATGAACTGGTGGAACCGAGGGCTAGCGGCATCGACGGCCGCCCAGGCCTCGACTTGAGCCGGGGTGTAGTGCTGCGGACCGTTGATTAGCACCGTTTCTCGAAACAGCGTTGCCAGGGCCGGTAAATCGGCTTCAATTGCGGTACGAAGATTCATGCTTGAGTTACCAGTGGACGATCAGCGGTAGGGCGGGGCGAAAGTCGTGGTGCTGGGCCTGGGTCTCTCCATCAAAGCCGAGCTCCATGAGATAGGCCGGGCCGGTCTGGATTGTGATTAAGTCGGTGGCAGAGAGCGCCTCTAATTCCTTCGATCGCTGCGGCGGTTGGGTTAAGGTAAAACTAACCCGCGTCACCTCGCGTAACCCAAAGGCGTGATCAAGGGGTTGTGCCTTGGCTTCAGTGTAGCTATCCTGTCGCTTGGCAAAGGGCAGACAAAAGAGCATTGGCTCGCTCAGCACCGATACATTGGTCGCTACAGGTATGGCTACGCCCGCCGGCAAGTAAGCGGGCTGGTAGTTCCAAGTGGGGAAGGGCAGGGTTTCGGAGGCTTGGCCTGCGATCGGGCGTAGGCATATTCCAAAGGGGCAGGTGCCCTGGGCTAGACCAGACCAGCGCTCCCACAGATAGGTGGGGCGAGTGCGGTCAGACTGGGCCTCGGCGGCATTGTGCACCCACAGCAGCTCCAGCATCAGGTTATGGAAGAAAAAGCAGCGGTTAGCCGTGCCCTGGCCGGCATGCACGTTGGCCCTGCCCTCCACTAGCCCAAACTGGAGCAGCTGTTCGGCGGCAGGGGCGTTGGGAGCGGCGCAAATAAACAGGTGATCGAGTTCAAACGCCATAGCCGTTAATCCAGTAGGGCATTAGAGAGATTCGCAGACAACGGGCACCGCTGGACTGCCGCAGAAGCTAACCATGCGATCGTCCACCGGCTCGCGGGGGGCTGCCGCTAGAGAAATTATCCCTGGCACCATACCCAAGACTGCCGGCATCGTCCAGAGCTATCTTCGCCAGGACGAACCAGGCCCTTTGCTTCCCGGTCCTGGCAGCAAAATCAGGCGATTTGAGCTAAACATCCGAGGTACTCTGCCCTATGCCCTTGAGGATACCTAAACTCAAGGCCTGTGGAGACAGCGGCGCCCTCTCTGGGGGTGATGACCACCCAGCAGCGAATTTGCCCAGGGGGTGAATCGATTTCTGCGGGCACTTGAACTGGTGCACCGACAGGAACACGGCTCTGGGCCAGACTAGCGCCAGCAGCTAAGGTCACTAGCGCCGCCAAAGTCATCGGGCGGACGGGGGTTGAACGGGGGCTATCCATGGAAGGGGCTGTCGATGAAGGGGAGAGAAAATTTCAGGGAAATTAACTTCACCCACAGCTCAAATAATTCCGCTCGGAGCGGCAAAATTTAGAGCCAGTTTCTGACCAGAAACGACTAACCTACCAGCCAGCGGCGATAGGGTAGGGTTGTAGGTGACAAGCACATGGCTCTAGGCAGACCCTAACCCCTGACACTCTGCTTGTGCCTGAGCCATTCTGTCAAAACAAGTTGATGAACTCCTGGTCTATGCCGTTCTCAAGGCCACAATGGGATCCAGCTTGGCCGCCTGACGGGCCGGGAAAACGCCGAAGAATAGGCCAATGCCGCCAGAAATACTCACCGTCAGCAGAATCGCCCCCGCCGAAATCCCAGCTTCAAAGGGAGTCAACACCCCAATGAGCAGAATGCCGCTTACCCCCACGGCGGTGCCAATTACGCCCCCTGCGATCGATAGAATAATCGCCTCAATGAGAAATTGGCCCAAAATATCGCCTTGGGAGGCTCCGATCGCCTTCCTCAACCCAATCTCTTGAGTGCGCTCTCGCACCGACACCAGCATGATGTTCATAATGCCGATGCCGCCGACAAAGAGAGAAATACCGGCGATCGCTGCCAGCATCAGGGTCAGCGCCCCGGTAATCGTGTTGGCGATGGTGAGCAGCGAGTCCTGACTGCTGATGTAGAAGTCGTCTTCGTCGCGAATGTTGTGGCGCAGGCGCAGCAGGTTGGTGATCTGAAACTCGGCGGTGTCCATGCTGGTGCGATCGCGGGCCGACACCGTAATGAACGAAACCTCAATGCCGTAGGGCGATCGCTCGCTGCCGCCTAGGCGGCTAGCTTTGGTCGTCAGCGGCACCATCACCGCATCGTCATAGTCGAGACCCAAATTAGAGCCTTTCTTCTCCAGCACGCCGACAACGTCAAAGTTGATGCCCCCCACCCGAATCTGCTGACCCAGTCCCGATTCGTCATCAAATAGCCGCTCCCGCAGGGTTTCGCCCACCACCGCCACCTGAGCGCTGCGAGAGACATCCAAATCGCTGATGAAGCGCCCGTTGGCCACCTCAAAACTGCGCACGGCGAGAAAGTCTGGCGTAGTGCCCACCACATTGATGTTGGCGTTGCGGTTGCGAAAGGTGACGAGCTGGCGGCCGCTTGATTCAGCCGCCACGCCACTGACCGAAGGCACTTGCTCAGCGATCGCCGTCGCGTCATCTAGCACCAGCGTACGCGGCACCTCTAGAGAACCCAGTTCGCGAGTTTCGCGACTGCCCGGCACAACAAACAGCACGTTTGGCCCCAGGGTTTCGAGCTGGGCATTGACATACCGCTGTGCCCCCTCGCCCAAACCCACCATCGTGATCACTGACGCATTGCCGATGATAATGCCGAGCATGGTGAGGGTGCTGCGGAGGCGGTTGGCCGCTAGGGTTTTGGTCGCCATCGACAGGCTTTCTTGCAGGTTCATAGGGAAGATATGCTTAGGAATTCGTCAGGGCAGCCAAGAATTGAAACCGGGCTTCTACGGCTTTTTTAGAGGCGACGAAGGGGGTACTGACAAGGAGACTTGAGCGGTCATCAGAGGCATCCTATTTACGGGTCTGGGGCACTTGGCAGCTTGCTACTGCTGTTGGCGGACGGTGATATTTTCGAGGGATTTGCCGGGGGGTAGATCGACAAAGACGCGATCGCCCTCCTCAATACCATCAACAATTTGAATTTGGTCGCCCACCTGAGGGCCCAGGGTCACGGGCTGAAACACAATATCGCGGTCATCACCGGGCACCAGCACCCCGCTTTCCCCCGCCTGGGTTACCACCGCCACCGTGGGTACCACCAGGGCATCGGCCAGCTGATCGCCGACAAAATTCACGTTGACATTCATGTTCGATCGCAGAATATCTTTGCCGTCGATGAGCTCAATCTGCACCTGAAACAGGGTGACGCTTTGCCGCTCGATCGCCTCGGGGGCCACCAGCTTAACCCGGCCAGCAAAAGTCTGATCTGGAAAGGCATCGGCCACCACTTCTACCGTCTGCCCCGGCTCGATTAGGGCAATATCGGCCTCGGGCACCTCGGCCAGCACCTCTAGATCTTCGGCTAGGGCCACGATCGCCGTAGAGGTGGCCGACGACAGCTCGGAGGCCGAGGTGGTGGGGGTGACAAAGGCACCTTCGGTAGCAAATTTCTGGGTAATAATGCCGCCAAAGGGGGCGCGAATTAAGGTTTCATCCTGGCGAATCTGGGCCCCGTCGAGCTGGGCACGGGCCTGGGCCAGGCGGGCTTCGGCCTGGGCGATCGCCTCCTGGCGCGGCCCACTGCGCAGGTCATCCACTCGCCGCTGCGACTCGGTGACGCGGGCCTGGGCCTGCTCCAGGGCCGCTTGGGCGCTGCGCTGCTCACGGGCGGCAGTGTCGAGATCCGTCGCCGCCACCGCTCCTCGGTCAAACAGCTGCTGGCGGCGAGCCAGGTCGCTGGTGGCAAGATCCAGCCGAGCCTGGGCATCGCGCACCTGGGCGCGGTTGGCCTCAACGGTCGCTTCGGCCTGGGTAATTTCGTCGGGGCGGCTGCCCTGGCGCAGCTCGGCTAGGGCGGCTTCGGCCTCAGCCACGGCGGCCTGGTTTTGACTCACCTGGGCAGCGGTGTCGCGGCTTTTCATGCGGGCGATCACCTGGCCAGGCTGAACGCGATCGCCCTGCTCTACGAAGAGTTCTTCCAAAACCCCAGCATTCTCAGGGCTAAGGTTCACCGTCTGCACGGGTCTCACCGTGCCGCTAGCCGCCACCCGCACCGTCAGGGGCTCGATCGCTGCCGCCGTCGTAAAGGCCTCGACATCGTAAGCGCTTTGGCGGCTGCGCCAAACCCCAAACCCGACCGAGCCCGCCACTACGGCCGCCGCTGCCAGCCCGGCCAACAGCCACACCAGCGGACGACGCACCTTACCAATCAAGGGAAACTGCATAAAAACTTTTAGATTTTGGCCAGAACTAAACTGCTCAGTTTAATTGTAGCGATCGCAGCTCGCCCCTTACCCTGGGATAGGGCATTGGCTATCTAGCCGGCCCCCTGCATTGATAAGGGCAAAGATGAGGTCGCTATGGCAGAAACTCCGATTCAGGTGGCAGTGGTGGGCACTGGCTTTGGCCAAAAGGTTCATATACCAGGGCTGCAGGCCCACCATCGCACTGAGGTAGTCGCGGTGTATCACCGCGATCTGGCGAAAGCGCAGGCGATCGCGGCCGAGCACAGCATCCCCCACGCCTGCGACAGCGTGGAGGCGATCGTAGCCCTGCCCCAGGTGCAGGCGGTGACCGTCGCCACCCCGCCCTTTCTGCACTACTCCCAGGCCAAAACCGTGCTTGAGGCAGGCAAGCACCTGCTGCTGGAGAAGCCCACGGCGCTGTCGGGGGCGGAGGCCGAGGCGATCGCCGAGCTAGCGCGCGATCGCAATCTAGTCGCCACCATGGACTTTGAATTTCGCTTTGTGCCCGCCTGGCAGCGGCTGGCCGAGTTGCTGGCCGAGGGCTACGTCGGCAACCTGCGCTTCGTCAACATCACCTGGACTGTGCCGGGCCGCGCCGACCCTAGCCGCCCCTGGAACTGGTATTCCCGCCAAGACCAGGGGGGCGGTGCCCAGGGGGCCTTTGCCTCCCACAGTTTCGACTACATCACCTGGCTGTTTGGCCCCATCCAGCGGCTCAGCGCCCGCCTCAGCACCGCCATTCCCCAGCGACCCGACCCGACCGGCAAGCTTCAGCCGGTAGATGCCGACGACACCTGTAGCTTGATCCTCGATTTGGCCAACGGTGCCCCCTGCCAGGTGGCAATCAGCTCCGTCACCTACGCTGGGCGGGGCCACTGGGTCGAGGTCTACGGCGACGCTGGCACCCTGGTGCTGGGCAGCGACAACCTCACCGACTACGTCCACGGCTTTAAGCTCTGGGGCAGCAAGGGAGGCACAGCCCTCGCAGAACTGCCCATTCCCGATCGCCTCCAGTTTCCCACCACCTATAGCGATGGCCGCATTGCCCCCTTTGTGCGAGTCGTCAATCACTGGGTCAGCGACATCGATCGCGGTCAGGTCACCGAGCCCTCGATTTGGGATGGGGTGCGATCGCAGCACCTGATGGATTTAGCCCATCAGTCCCACCGCCAAAATGCCTGGGTTGAGGTGCCCAAACCCCTATCTCAAGTGTAGAAATGTTCCTGATTTAGGCAGGCCTGCCGTTCAGAGTTGGGGGTAAAGGGTATCCTCAGGGCATCCTTAACCTATAAACGGTGCAGCGTTCCAGCCGGTTCTATCGCCTCCTCCCTAGCCACCGCCCCGGTGATCCATGTCGTTTCAAAGATATCCCTTAGCTACGGTCCAAAAGGTTAGCCAGTTTATTCGCGAAACTCTGGTGCTCCCCCCCCACGAACAGCAGCCGAGCATCAGCGGAGAAGAGGTAGACGATGGTCCCCTACCAGACTCACTCAACGCCCTAGGTGACCTGTTTCGAGTCGGAGATATGCCCGAGGACAACGTTCCGGCCCCCAACACCGAGGGGCGCTGGTTTGTCAGTACCCTTGACCCGGCTGAAGCTCTAGTCAAGCTGCCCGGCCTGTGGATACGCCCTGGCATCCGCCTGGTGACCTACCTGCGCCAAGATGCCAATGGCGGCATGGGCGCTACCGTTGCTCTACCCGGCCTGCTTAGCACCACAGAATATTTAGACGACGCGATCAGCAAAGTGACCACCCCCGACCAGGTTCCCAGGCCCATGGGAGCCCTACCCAACCTGATGGCGGGCATAGACGGCGACGGTTCGCTGGCATCCTTTCTGGCAGCCTCAATCTTTACCCGCGAGGTGCGGGAGTTTGGCCGCTTCAACCGCTACGCCCGCTGGGTGCACCATCGCTTTGTGGCCGCGCCTCCCCAGCAAATTCCCTGGCAGTGGCGCACCAAAATCCCTGAAGACTTTTCTCCCAAAGTAGTGCTCCGTCAGGATGCTGAGATTATTGTCGAGTTTTACACCTGCCGCGTACAAAAGCCCATCGCCCTCTTTCGCCATCTCGATCGCTACCCTCCCAACAGCTACACCGCCGAAAACCAAGATCAGGTGATAGCGGTGGCGGGGAATGCTGCAGGCTAGGTGGGCGCGGCAGGCGGTTAACTAGAAAAAATTGCTGCTTGGTCAAAGCTGACTGCGGTTTCTTCCGGCCGATCGCGGTGAGAGATTGGGTCGGAAGAAATGCTGTCTGAAACTAGCCCTTGAAGCTGTAAAAAAGGCATTGAAAACAGCAGGTTATTAAGTGTCTAAACGAAAATATTCTCAGGGGTGAGCCTTGGAGGGGTAGGTTTGTGCTCCAATAACAGCGGGATCAGCACGGTGACATAGCCCTATGGAGTTCAACCATCTGAGTTTTTACGTGGATGAGGTGGCCCTCTGGCGCGACTGGTTTATCCATGCCTGGGGAGGTGTTTGGGCTGGCCCAAACACCTCCCCAGAGCAATCGGCCCCAGACCAGGCCCTAGTCTACCTGGGGCAGGTGCCACTGCTGATTGTGGCTG
The DNA here is from genome assembly GCF_014695395.1 of Nodosilinea sp. FACHB-131. Lineage (GTDB taxonomy): Bacteria > Cyanobacteriota > Cyanobacteriia > Phormidesmidales > Phormidesmidaceae > Nodosilinea. Next base: position 24,096 of record NZ_JACJOF010000007.1, on the reverse strand, counting down.
TGCCCTCGACAGTCACTCAGTATTTGCAACAACACCCGCCGGGCATTGGCGATATTGCCCTTCGAGTAGCCGACCTCGATCAAACTCTGCGTCAGGTGGTGGCTGCCGGGGGCAAAGTCATCCAGCCCATCCAAACCGACGCTTGGGGACGAGGGTGCTGGGGGCAAATTCAGGGCTGGGGCTCTCTGAGTCACACCCTGATGGAAACCTGGCAGGGAGAGGTTTGGGTGCCGGGCATTGCCCCTTGCGATCGCCAGCAGTCAGCTTACCCCAGCAGCCTGGTGACGGCGATCGACCACGCCGTAGTCAACGTGCCCACCGGAGAACTGGCCCAGGCGGTGGCCTGGTACACCAGTCAGCTAGGCTTTCAACCCCGGCAGCGGTTTGCAATTGATACCTCCCGCTCGGGTCTGCGGAGCCAGGTACTGGCCCATCCTCAAGGCAGCGCCCAGCTCCCCATCAATGAACCGGCTACGGCCAACTCCCAGGTACAGGAATTTCTCGACTACAACCGAGGCGGCGGCATTCAGCACGTGGCGCTTCACACCGAGGATATCGTCCATACGGTAGAGCAACTGCGCCGTGGGGGAGTGAGCTTTTTGCCGGTGCCCCACAGCTACTACGAAGCCCTTGGGCAACGCCCGGGCTACCAAACCCAGGGCGATATGCCGTCAGATTGGCTCAGCCAGCGGGAAGCCGCCATTGCCCGACTGCAAATTTTGGTGGATTGGGATCCTCATCTGCCCCAGGCTCGCCTGCTGCAAACCTTTACCCAACCCTTTCTAAGCATTCCCACCGTCTTTTTTGAGCTGATTCAGCGGCAGGTGGTGCGGGTCAACGGCGACCTAGCCCAGGCCCAAGGGTTCGGGGAGCGCAACTTTCAGGCCCTGTTCGAGGCCATTGAGCGGGAGCAGATGAAGCGGGGAAGTCTCGCCTAGGATGAGGCTAAAGAATAACAAGGTCTAAGGCCTTGGGCATAAGGTACAGGGCTAAATCTTGAGCCTTACACCCTATACCCTAAACCTCGAACCCTTAACGATCGCCGACGGCTAGCGCAGGAAGCTGCTGACCGTCCACAGCGCCAAGCAAGTGACCGCTGCCGCGATCGCATCAGGGGTAGCCCAGGCAAATTGCGCGCCCTGGGGAATGAGCAGCTGCCCTACGGTCATACCGAGGGCCAGACCGGCGGCCAGACCACCGATAGTGAGCAGCACCGATCGCCAGAACTTGTTTTCTTTGCGGTTGAGAAAGTAGATGGCAGCACCAATGGCTACCGCCAGCGATAGCGACGGCGCGGCGAAACCCAACAGGGCTAGCCCTGCATAGGTTACGGCAGGCCAGAGAATGTCGTCGCGGCTGGGGGTGTCGACCAGGCTATTCAGCCAGTCGGGTCGGGGCAAGGAGGGGGTAGCTTTAGCCAGGGGCGGGGTTTCGGGTACGTTTTCGGCAAAGCGAATGCGATCGGGCACCTTGATCTTGCCCTCTTGGCGCAGGCGCAGGCGTTCCATCAGGATGGCGTCATAGGCCGCTTCGACAGCGGCCTGCTGCTTGGGCTCTTCGGCATAGTGATCGACTAGGCGATCGCGGGCCGCCTGAATTTCTTCAAAGGTTGAGGCTTCAGTTAACCCCAGCAATTCGTACGAATTTTGGTCGCTCATCTGCAAAACTCCAAAACCCCCAGACAACTTGACAACAACAGCCTGCCCTGATCAGATCGAAACCCAAGCCCCACAGCAGTTGCCTAAACCCAGTGTAACCAGCGACCCCATAAATAGGGAACACCTGCCTAAATGGGTACTCCCCTAGGGCCTATCTTACGGCCTAGACTCCCTGAGAGAGCCCCACGCAATTTTTGTTTGTGTCGTGCAAGGGTAGAGCTCACCCCCTAGGATGGGCCCTAGTATGGGTAAGAGTTTTGGCGTTTTGCGGATATTTGCCCCGATGGGTACAACGTTAGCGATGGGTTTGTGGCTGGCCGAGGAGCCGTTGGAGGCCGGGGCACTGGCAAATACCACCAGCGACGTTACTGGCTTGGTCAATGCCCTGATCGTGCTGCTGCTGATGGCTACAGTGGTCGCCCTGATTACCCGACGGCTGCGCATTCCCTACGTGGTGGGGCTGGTGCTGGCGGGGCTCAGCATTACTCAATCGGTGCTGCCGGGGTCAGTGGGGCTCAATCCAGAGATCATTCTCAACCTGTTTCTGCCCATTTTGATTTTTGAAGCAGCCATTAATACCGATATTAGTCGACTGCGCAGCACCATTAAGCTAATTGCCTTGATCGCAGGGCCGGGGGTGCTGCTGGCCGCGATGATTACCGCCGCCATACTCCAGTGGGGGCTGGGATTGGCAACCATCACCGCCGCCGCCATCGGCGTGATTTTGACCATTACCGACACGGTTTCGGTCATTGCCGCCTTTAGAACGGTGCCGGTACCCCCTCGACTGGCCACCATCGTGGAGGGCGAGAGCCTGTTTAACGACGGCACGGCCCTAGTGCTGTTGGGCATCATCACCACCGTTCACGTGCAGGGCTCGTTCACGGTGTGGGAAGGGTTGCAGCAAGCAATTATCGCCTTTGGCGGCGGCGGGATCCTGGGTCTGGGCCTGGGTTATCTGTGTGTGGGGCTATTTCAACAGCTCGACGATGCGCTCAGCAACATTTTGCTGACGGTGGCAGTATCTCTGGGCACGTTTCAGATCGGGCACGAGATCGGCGTGTCGAGCGCCATCGCCGTCGTGGTCGCCGGTCTGGTAATTGGTGAACTGGGCTTTCGCCAGACCTCGGCCTCGACTAAGGTCACCCTGCTCAACTTTTGGGAGTATGCGGGCTTTGGGGTCAACACCTTTATCTTTTTGCTGGTGGGTATTGAGGTCGATCCAGGGGTGCTGCTGCAAACCATCCCTGCGGCGCTGTTTGCGGTGCTGGCCTATCAAACCGGCCGCGTTCTGACGACCTACCCACTGCTGTACCTGCTGAGCTTTTTTGATCGCCCCCTGCCCCTGCGCTGGCAGCACGTGCTGATTTTAGGCAATGTCAAAGGGTCGCTGTCGATGGCGCTGGCGCTGAGCTTGCCCGCTGACCTGCCGGGGCGATCGCAGGTGGTTGCCCTAGTGTTCAGCACCGTGTTGGTGTCACTGGTGGGTCAAGGGCTAACCCTGCCATGGCTGGTGAAGCGGTTGCGGCTCACGGTCCCTTCGGCAACCAGGCAGCACCTCGAGACGCTACAGCTCAATTTGATCGCCGCCAAAGCGGGACAGCAGGAGCTAGCCGCCCTGCTGCAATCGGGCAGTTTGCCCAAAAATCTCTACGAAGAGCTGTTTGCCGCCTACCAGGCCCAGATCGCCAGCGCCGATCGCGACCTGCGTGACTTCTATAACCAGCGCACTCTCAACGACGCCGATCGCCTCGAAGACCAAAGCCACTTAGACGGGCTGCGCCGCCGCCTTTATCTAGCGGAGAAGGGGGCCGTCAACGACGCTCTGCGCAAGGGATTGCTATCCGAAGAGACCAGCCAGTCCTACGTGAGAGCCCTCAACGAAAAGCTGCTTGCCCTCAAAGATGACTGAGCCCAAAGAACAATGTCGTCGAGCGCCCTAGCCCTTAGGAGCAGAGCCCCATGAAATCGAGCATCTGTCGCACCAGACCGGGCTTGGTCACCGCCAGAATAGTCGACCCGCTCTCAAGTACCGTGCTGCCGTTGGGAATGGTTAAATCTTCGTGGGGATGGGCCTGGTAGCCGATGATTAGCGTGCCTGCCGGGAAGCGAGTATCTTGAGCAATTTCGGCCACGGTGCGCCCGACGATGGTGCACTGCTGCGGAATGGGCAGCTTGAGCACTTCCACCTGGCCCTGCTCAAAATGCATCATGGCCTCCACCTGGGGGTACTCAATAGCGTTCACAATGCGGTTGATGGTGAGTTCGGTGGTGCTCACGGTGTGAGTCGCCCCCGCCAGCTGGTAGGGCTCGGCAAAGTCGCGATCGCTCATGCGCACCACCGTCTGGGGCACCCCATAGTGCTTCGACAGGGTGACGATCGCCAGGTTGAGAGCATCCTCGGGCAGAGCCGCAATCACCGCGTCGGCTTTGCGAATGCCTGCCTCCAGCAGAGTAGTGGTATTCACAGCACTGCCTTCAAAGGCCATGACACCAATCTTTTCGCGGGCATACTGGCAGGCCAGCGGGTCAGGGTCGACCACGGCCACGGTGTGTCCCTCTCCCAACAGGGTTTTAGCCAGGTCAAGGCCCAGCATGCCAGCGCCGCCAATCAATACGTACATGCACAACCCCCTTAAGATGTAGTAGCCACGCTGGACTGAGGGATATAACCCCCTGGGGGGATATACCAAAAATCAGCCTTTTAGTATGCTCACCGCATCCATTGTAGGGACGCAGGCCGTTGTCTGGTCTAGGCCACAGCCTTTTCCCCTTTCTGCCCATTCTTCATCCTCCGGAGCTACCCCATGAAAGGACTTGTCGGCAAAACCGCGCTGATCACTGGCGCTTCGTCGGGCATTGGCCAGGCGATCGCCGTTCGCCTAGCTGAGGAAGGCTGCAACATTGTGATCAACTACCGCAGCGACAGCGATGGGGCCGAAGACACCCGCCGCCAGGCGATGGAAAAAGCCTGTGCCGATGTTGAGAACTGTGGCGTCAAGGCGCTGCTGCTCAAGGGCGATGTCTCTAAGGAGGAAGATGCGATCGCCCTGGTGCAGCAGTCTATCGATCACTTTGGTCAGCTCGACATTCTGATCAACAACGCTGGCGTTCAGGCCGACAGCCCTTCAGAGGCGCTTGAGGCCGACAGCTTCGATTGGGTGTTAGGAGTCAATCTACGGGGTGCTTACCTATGTGCTCGCGAAACCATTAAGCACCTGCTGGCCCACAACCGGCCCGGCAGCATCATCAATATTTCTAGCGTGCACGAAATCATTCCCCGACCCCAGTACCTCAGCTACTCCATTAGCAAGGGGGGCATGGGCAACATGACCCGCACTCTGGCCCTGGAATATGCGGCCAAGGGCATTCGAGTTAACGGCATTGGCCCCGGGGCCACCGTCACCCCCATCAATGACGAATGGACCGACGATCCCGCCAAAAAAGCTGAGGTAGAAAGCCACATTCCCATGGGTCGGGCCGGCACCAGCGAAGAAATGGCCGCCGCTGTAGCGTTTCTGGCCTCCGATGAGGCCGCTTACATCACCGGGCAGACCCTCTACATCGATGGTGGTCTCACCCTCTACGCAGACTTCAGGGAAGCCTGGTCGGCCTAAAAAGGGGTGCAAGGTTCAGGGTTTAAGGGGCGACCGTAAGCCTTAAACCCTAAACCTTGCACCTTACACCTCACCATCAACGGATCCACGCATTCATCAAGTCTTCCAACCCTTACCTGAAGAACTGTTACACTTCCTCAACAATCGGTATTACCCCCTGCTCTTGCGATGATACGATGCCCATCAAACGGTTGAGAGATAGGACTTCATGACTGAATCGCTAACAGGTCAAACACCTATTTTTGGAGGCAGCACCGGCGGTCTCCTCACCAAGGCTGCGGTCGAAGAGAAATACGCCATTACCTGGACCAGCCCCAAGAAGCAGGTTTTTGAAATGCCCACCGGCGGCGCTGCCTTCATGAACGAAGGGGATAACCTTCTTTATCTGGCCCGCAAAGAGCAGTGCCTCGCCCTTAGCAGACAGCTGCGCAACAGATTTAAGCCCAGAATCGAAAACTACAAGATCTACCGCGTTTTTCCCAACGGTGAAACCCAGTATCTGCACCCCGCCGACGGCGTCTTCCCTGAGAAGGTGAACGAAGGACGTGCGGCTGTGGGCAGCATCGGACGCAACATCGGGGCCAACCCCGACCCGTCTACCATCAAGTTTAGCGGTAAGACCACCTACGAGGTCTAGGCCCTTTTGGCTCGGTTTGCTGAGCCGATTGCTACCAAGTTCTGACTGTGACTGTTGTGTTGTAAGGGGGCGTAGCTGCGGCTAGGCCCCTTTTGCTATCTAGCCTGGTTTGCCATTGGGTTGGCGATCGCCCCCTCTGCCAGCCTTTGAACATTGCGCTGCCCCGCTCGCGCTGTAGAATAAGTGCCATGATTTTTCCAGCCTTTGAGCAGTTTCAAACCTACGCCACCCAGGGCAACTTCGTGCCTGTATACCAAGAGTGGCTGGCCGATCTCGATACGCCAGTGTCAGCCTGGTACAAAGTCTGTGCCGGACAGCCCTACAGCTTTTTGCTGGAGTCGGTAGAGGGGGGCGAAAGCCTGGGCCGCTACAGCTTTTTGGGCTGCGACCCACTGTGGGTGCTGGAAAGCCGGGGCGATCGCGCTAGCCAAACCCACCGCGACGGCACCGTGATTGAGCACCAAGGCAACCCCTTTGATACCCTGGCCGACTGCCTCGCCCCCTACCAGCCGGTAAAGCTGCCCGCCCTGCCCGCCGGCATTGGCGGCCTGTTTGGCTTCTGGGGCTACGAGCTGATCCGCTGGATTGAACCCACGGTGCCCGTTTACCCCCTCACCCCCGACGACCTGCCCGACGGTCTGTGGATGCAGGTGGATAGCCTGTTGATTTTTGACCAGGTACAGCGCAAAATCTGGGCAGTGGCCTACGCCGACCTGCGCTACCCCGGTACGGATGTGCAGGCGGCCTACGAGGGGGCCTGCGATCGCGTCCAGCAATTACTCCACAAGCTCACATTGCCGCTCCCCCCGGCCCAGACTGCCCTGGCTTGGCGCCCGCCCCATCGCGACGCGGCCCCAGTAAACTACACCAGCAATCGCACCCCGGCTGAATTCTGCGCCAGCGTTGAGCAAGCCAAGGCCCATATCCAGGCTGGAGACATTTTTCAGGTCGTGATTTCCCAGCGGTTAAATACCACCTATGAGGGCAACCCCTTTGATCTGTACCGCTCGCTGCGGCAGATCAACCCCTCCCCCTACATGTGCTACTTCAACTTTTACGACTGGCAGCTGATTGGCTCTAGTCCCGAAGTCATGGTCAAGGCTACCTTGGCCGACGACCCTAGCCAGCCCCGCGTGGCCACGGTGCGCCCCATTGCCGGCACCCGCCCGCGAGGCAAAACTGCCGCCGAAGACACCGCCTACGAACAGGACCTGCTGGCTGATCCCAAGGAGCGGGCCGAGCACGTCATGCTGGTTGATCTGGGCCGCAACGACCTAGGCCGCGTCTGTCTCAGCGGCACGGTGCAGGTCGACGAGCTGATGGTGATTGAGCGCTACTCCCACGTCATGCACATCGTCAGCAACGTGGTAGGCCACCTCAGCCCTAGCAAAACCGCCTGGGATCTACTCAAGGCCTGCTTTCCAGCAGGCACCGTCAGCGGTGCGCCTAAAATTCGCGCCATGCAGATCATCCATGACCTAGAGCCCTGCCGCCGCGGCCCCTACTCTGGGGTTTACGGCTACTACGATTTTGAGGGGCAGCTCAATACCGCCATCACCATTCGCACCATGGTGGTGAGGGCGCTGCCCGAGGGAGGTCATAGCGTTGCGGTGCAGGCCGGGGCCGGACTGGTGGCCGATTCTGTTCCCGAGTCAGAGTACCAAGAAACCCTAAACAAAGCCCGAGGCATGTTGGAGGCGATTCGCTGCCTGGGCTAGCTCTGTCCAACGGCGCTCATCGCACCTAACCGCAGCCTTCAGCCCAGGTTACCGACGGAAACTGCCCGGCGCGAAACTGGGTAACGCGGCCCTGATCATCGGTTTCGAACACCAGGCGATAGACGTCTTCACCGGGATCTTGGGGGGTAAAAATGACGGTTTTGCCGAGGGTTACCGGGTTGGCGGCGGCCTCTAGCTGCTCACCATAGACCCGCACTAGATCTTGCTCGGTCGAACCAATTCGGATGCCGCTGCGGGTAGTTGTCAGACTGCCTGGCCAAATATCGATCCGCAGCACCCGAGCGTCGATAGCCATCAGCCCAAGGGGTTCCCCATGGTCTTTAATACGGTAGTACTGACACTGACCATTGCTGGCGTCTTCGATCAGGACTGGGGTGAGCCCTTTCGCCCGCAGATCGTCTAGCTCCATACCGATGCGAATGGGACCGAGCCCCGTAGTCTTGAGAGGTGCTGCTAGCAGCGCCAGGGTTGGCACAACATCGGCATCGCTCCCAGGGGCTAAGGCAATCGCTCGCTGCATCACCCGTAGCGAGCTGAGGGGAGCGAGCACACCGTCAAGTAGAGTGCCGGCCTGGGAACTGTAGGAGGGCAATGCTTGAGTGGTAGTCGCAGTGGTTCCAGCAAGGATAGCCTGGGCCTCTCCCTGGGACCGTTGGCCATAGCTAGCTGCCACCAGCCCGACTAGGGAGGTAAAGGCCACGATCGCAGCCAGAGATCCCCGGCGTTTTTGTTTCCCCTTGACCATTACTCCTAAGTCCGATACATGGCTTAACCGGCAACAGACTGGCGGCATTACGTGGAACGCCGCCAGCCAGCCAAAACTTACGCTAGACCCAAACCGGCTCAACCCCTAGGCAAGACTTATCATAGGGGGACAAGTCTGGTCAATAGTGTGACCTAACCTCGCTTTAGTGTAGCAGCCGCAGTCATCTGTCCCCATGCCATTGCGTCCTTTGCCTCGGCGATCCCAGATGCCGTCAACTCGTCGCCTGCGGTGGCACCCGCTAGTACCCGTCGGACTGGTGGCGATCGCTACCGGCCTTACCCTAATTGCCTGGACCAGCAAACAATCCGCAGACGCTGGCGCTACTTTGATCCCAGCCACCAGCCCGATGCCGGTGCGGGGCCTCAAAGGGTTGTTTCATCGTCACCCTCAAGGGTCACCGCTGACGGTGCCGCCCCCGGTGATACCTCAGCCCCTGCCGCCTCAGCAGGCCTGGCCTGAGCTACCGCTGGTGCAGGCCCAGCCCGACTTTAACGACCTCAACACCGAGCACTGGGCCTGGCCGCTGCTGGCCGACCTGGCCCGGCGGGATTTAGTGTCGGGCTTTCCCGACGGCACCTTTCGCCCTGGAGCAGCGATGACACGGGCTGAGTTTGCCGCTCAGCTGGCCCAGCTCTTTAATCTTCCCCCCGAGCCCTCCCCGCTCCCTGTGCAGACCTCATACCCAGATTTAAAGCCAGATCACTGGGCCTACAGCAGCGTGCAAAAGTCAGTAGAAATGGGGTTTCTCAACGGCCATCCAGAGGGGGTTTTCCTGCCCAACCAACCTATCAGCCGCATACAGGTGATCGTGGCCTTGGCCAATGGGCTAGCGCTAACGTCTAGCCGCGCCGCCACCGAAGCGTTGGTGCCCTACGCCGACCGAGAGCAGGTCCCAATCTGGGCGATTCGTCAGCTAGTTGCGGCTACGGAAGCAGGCCTGGTAGTCAACTATCCAAAAATTACTACGCTGGCTCCCAACCAACCCGCTAGCCGGGCTGAAGTAGCCGCCATGCTGCACCGATCGCTGGTGTATACAGGCAGCCTACAAGCTATACCCTCGCCTTACGTCGTAGAAAAGGCCGAGTTGCCAGCATGGCAAAGCTATTGAGTTACAGCCCTGCCCTAGTTAAGGCACGCCGATAGCTAGAGGAACTACCCCAGAAGTTTTCTCTAAAACGACGGTAGCGAGATACCGTCTAGGCCATCCTGCTCTAGGGTAGGCAGCTCTAACCGCTGGCTGCGGCGGGTACGCATGGCCAAGCGGTAGCTGACGCTTTGAAGCTCGGCCTGAAGCTGACGATTTTCGCGCTGAATTTCGGCTACCCGCTGCTTAACCGCCGCCATGCGGTCAGCAAACTTTTGTCGATAGACCGTGGGCAGTTCTTGTACGACCTGCTCCAACATGCGGGTGCGATCGGTCAACTCTTGCACCGTTTGCCGCAGCTGCAGCACTTCACCGTCGCGCTCTTCTAGCTGCCCCTGGTAAAAGTCAATCTGCTTTTCAACCCCCCGCAGCTGATCGCGCAGAGCCGTCATCTCCGCCTGGTGCTGCTCAGACATCTCGGGGCTGGGCACAAACCCAGTGTTGCCTTTCACTAGGCGAAACAGTTCTTGAGAAAGCTGCTGCACCAGCTGGTCACGAATGGCCAGCTCAGATTCGAGCCGGGCAATTTCTGCCTGCTGCTCGTTCATATCAGCATATGAAGACTGCGCCACAAGATTACTCCCACACCAAACGACTAACCTGCTACCCGATGCACCAAAAGCCTGAACTATGCTCTCTATCCCGGCTCAACTAGCTGCACCCAAAATAATGTTGGGTGACCACAGCAAGACTTTGGCAGGGTTGGATTGAGTTGCTGCTAATTTATAGCACCTGTTTGAAAAGTTGGCACACTCAAAATTAAACTGGCCGACCTCTAAATCAAAGCCGCTGGTCAATCTCTTCCCTAAGGCAGACTGACCAGCGGCAAATAGGCATTTTACGGTGAAGTCAGTTCTACTCTTCTTCGCCAGTAGCAACGGTGGCGTCGTCGGCGGCAACGGCGGCAACGGCCTCAGCGGGTTCTTCGACCGCTTCAGGCAGAGGTTCGTCAGACTCTTGCTTAACGGTCAAAAAGCGAATAACTTCCTCACTCAGACGCATGGCGCGCTCGAGAGGTGCGATCGCCCCCCCAGGCCCGGTATAGTTCATCTGAATATAGATGCCTTCGCGGTGGCGATTAATTTCGTAGGCCAAACGGCGCTTGCCCCGGTGCTGGGTCTCCAAAATTGAAGCACCCTGGTCCTTCAGCATGGTTTGATATTTGCCAATAGTCGCATCAATCGCCTCATCATTTAGATCGGGGCGCAGGATGTACATTGTCTCGTACATGTAGGCTGTCATGAAAACTCCTTGTGGACATAGTGGCCTTTGCAGCCAAAAATAGGCATAAATAAGCCTTTGCAGCCGCTTAGCCACTCGCTTACCCATGCCTCACGTATTGGCGCAAAGACAAGGATCTACAATCATACCAAGAATTAGCAGGCCAAGAGTTAGAAAATTATGGCGCAACGCTACGTTAGGGTTCAGTCTCAAACCGGGCAACTGCATTATGGCCTGCTGCGCCCCGATCGCAGTGTGCAGGTGCTAGATGCACCCCCCTGGTTACAGGGACAGCCCACCGAGATCGAGCTATTGCCCGGCAGCTATGACCTGCTGGCCCCCTGTGCCCCCTCCAAGGTAGTGGCTGTGGGGAAAAACTATGCCGCCCACGCCGCCGAGATGGGTACCGAAACCCCGCCCGAGCCCCTGCTATTTATCAAGCCCTCAACAGCGGTCACCGCCACTGGGGCTCCCATTTACTACCCGCCCCAATCGGCTCAAGTCGACTATGAAGGCGAGTTGGCCGTAGTAATTGGCGATCGCTGCGCCCATGTACCGCCCGAAGCCGCCCGCGCCAAAATTTGGGGTTACACCATCGCCAACGACGTCACCGCCCGTGACCTGCAAAAGCGCGACAGCCAGTGGACCCGCGCCAAGGGTTTTGATACCTTTTGCCCCCTCGGCCCCTGGATTGTGCGAGAGCTCAGCGCCGGAGCGCTGCTTCAGACCTTTCTCAACGGCCAAGCAGCACCCGTACAGTCAGCCTCGATCGAAGAAATGATCTACAGCCCTGACTACCTGGTGTCCTACATCAGCGAGATTATGACCCTGCTGCCCGGAGACGTGATCCTAACGGGTACCCCAGCCGGGGTCGGTCCGCTTAGGGTTGGTGACCAGATCAGAATAGAAATCGAAGGTATTGGCGCGCTCGAGAATACTGTGGCTTTGCGCCCCTAGCGCACCTGCATGTGCACAGCCTCTGAAATCGTTGGGATCTCGGCATAGAGACCCCGGAAGGTCTGCACCAAAGAGTAGCCAACCGAAATCAACATGCCGAGAAACAACATATTGGACAGCGTGCTAAACAGCAGTTCCCCAAACAGGCTGGGGTCTAGCAGGCTGAGAATAAGGCTAAACACCGCCAAAATAATGCTCAGCAAAATCGCTTGCATAGTGTTAAAGCGAATAAATCGGCTGATGTTTTCGTTGCGCACGACCAGCAAGATTAACGCAAAAAACACGATCAGCCCAAAGAAGGGAATTGTGCTCTCTAGGGTACCATAGACGGCAATTAGGGGAGACAGGGGCAGCAGCAAAAACCCAAACACCGGAAACTGGCTAATTAGCTGAAGGCCGTAGGGTAGCCCAGCCGTAACCGGCAAAATATAGGGCAGGGCCGCCAGAATGCGATCCAAGATAGTGGGATTTGGGGAACTGCTCCAGGTCATTGGTTTTCTCCAGACAAACGCTAAGGGCTACCAGGCTATAGCCTTACCATATCGTAAATCTATGATTTGCCGGAGAGACGAGGTATACGGTTCAGGGTACGGAGAACAACCCTATGGGGTTCCGCATCTCCACCCTCAACTTGTGATCTTTAACCAATATCAGCCACCCGAAAGCCCATCTGGCACTCAAATTGAGCGGGCTGAGCTTGGTCTAGACTGGTCACTGGGCGACCACAGCGCAGTTTGCCCTGCTGCCAGCGGGGCTGCCCGTGGCGATCGGCCATTAGGCAGTTGCAGCACACGGTCTGGGGCGAGATGAGTTGGTTGTCGGTCATTAGCACCAGCATAATGGTCACCTCCCTAATTTCGGGGTTAACCTGACCTTTCCCTAATCTTAGGATGCCCTACGGGAGATGCTGTGTGCTGGCATACGCAATCAAACTCAATCGGTCAACGCAACCCGCAATATAAATTGTTGGGTTGGGAAATCGTTGTTGGACGCTGCGTGCAGCGTCCAACAACGATTTGGCGGCAAGTAATTCCTCTATTCCTTAGCCTTGCTGACCTCGCGCGGCTCGGAGGAGATCCCTTTGCGTTTTTTGGGTAGGGGCACACCACCCTCAGACACCTCGGGTTCGCTGCTGTGGTGCTCGCGCTGCCAAGCTGGGACAGTCTGATCATAGGCCATCTGCAAAGCAGCGGCAGCAACGGTACGCAGGTCGTACTCTTCACTGAGCTGAGACACTATCGGCAAAAATGACGCCAGCCGCTCGCTGGTGATTGCCTCGCGCACCTGACTGCGCAGGCGCTCCAGGTTGCGGGCGGCAATTTCAGCCCGTGTGGGAATTTTGACCAGAGTCATTGGCTGCTTAGTATGGCGCTCAATCTGCCGCAGCTTGTACTTTTCTAGGGGTGTCACCAGGGAAATCGCCACGCCTTTCTTGCCCGCCCGTCCGGTGCGGCCGATGCGGTGCACGTAGCTCTCCATGGCGTCGGGCATGTCGAAGTTGATCACGTGGGTGAGATCGTCGACGTGCAGACCCCGGGCAGCGATATCGGTGGCAACTACCAGCTTCACCTGCTGCTGGCGAAACCGCATCAGCAGCCGTTCACGCTGGGACTGGCTAAGGTCACCATGGTACTCATCGACGCTGTAGCCCGCCGCTTGAAGCTGGCGGGTGAGATCGCCAGCGGTGCGCCGGGTGCGCACAAAGATGATCGCGGTTTCAGGATCCTCTAGCTCTAGGATGGGCTGGAGGGCACGTACCTTGGTCCAGCCTCGAGGCACGATGTAGCTCACCTGCTGAATCTGCTTGGGTGAGGCCTTGGGCGACTGCACCGTGACGGTCACAGGAGACTGCAAAAACTTGGTAGCTAGTTCCCGAATGGCTGGGGCCATGGTGGCAGAGAAAAAGGCGGTTTGCCGCTCAGCGGGGGCCTTGCTGAGAATTTTTTCGACGTCTTGAATGAAGCCCATGTTGAGCATTTCATCGGCCTCGTCGAGCACAAGCCAACCTAAGCTCTTGAGGGATAGGCTGCCCCGATTGAGCATATCGAGCACGCGGCCCGGGGTGCCCACTACAATCTGAGTGCCCCGCCGCAGCTGCTCCTGCTGGCGCTCGATGGACTGGCCACCGTAAATGGCTAGCACCTTGGGCCGACCGTCGATGCGAAAGCCGCGCATGGCTTGGCAGACCTGAATAGCCAACTCGCGGGTGGGCGTCAGCACTAGCACCTGCACGGCGGGGTTGCTAGCGTCAACCTGCTCCATTAGGGGCAAAGCAAAGGCGGCAGTCTTGCCGGTGCCGGTTTGGGCCTGACCGATCAAGTCTCGCCCTGAGAGCAGGTGGGGAATGGCCTCTGCCTGAATAGCGGTGGGTTCGTCATAGCCCATACTTTCGAGATGGCTAACGCGGGCTGCAGATAACCCCAAACTGGCAAACGATAAGGTCATGATGATTCCTTGAAGCAGTGAACAAAAAACAAAATATTGACAGAACTCAGCGAGCCAGACTTAGCAAGGGCTCTGCGGACGGGAGCGCGACGATTTCGCCAAACAGGTCGTAGGTGTCAGCGGCGGTAATTTTGACAGGGACAATCTGGTTGAGGGGAGCGGTGCCGGTCACATAGACCAGACCGTCAACCTCGGGGGCAAAGCGATCGCTGCGTCCGATCGCCATGCCCGTGGCTGGGTTCTCTTGCTCAATCAACACATCTACTACGCGGCCAATGTGGGCACGGTTGTGCTCCCAGGCAATGGGCTGCTGGGCCAGCATGAGCGCCTCACGACGGCGATCGCGCTCTTCCTGGGGCACTTGGTTGGGCAGGCTGTAGGCAGGGGTGCCTTCCTCAGCAGAAAAGCTGAACACGCCAACATGGTCAAACCGATGGCGCTCTACAAACTCCAGCAGATGCTCGACGTGGGCTTCAGTTTCGCCCGGGAACCCAACAATAAAGGTGGTGCGCAGCACGGCCTCGGGCAGGGCGTCTTTAATGCGGTGAATAACATTGTCGTTAACTTGCCCCTGCCAGGGTCGGTTCATGGCCCGCAGCACCTCGGGATGGGAGTGCTGCAGGGGCAGATCGAGGTAGGGCAGCACGTTGGGGGTTTCGCGAATGGCGGCCAGCACGTCGGGGGTGAGGCCGGTGGGATAGGCGTAGTGCATGCGCACCCAGGGCACGTCTACTTCACCCAGCGCCCGCAGCAGCTCGGCGAGGCGAGGCTTGCCGTAGAGATCCATACCGTAGTTGGTGGTGATTTGGGAGATCAGCACTAGCTCCTGCACGCCCTCGGCGGCCAGCTGGTGAGCCTCAGCCACGATGGACTCGATGGGGCGCGATCGCTGATTGCCCCGTAGGTGCGGAATAATGCAGAACGCGCAGCGGTAGTCGCAGCCCTCCGCCACGCGCAGGTAGGCCACACTAGAGGCCGTAGTGCGGTAGCGGGGCACAGTTTCATCGGCAATGTAGGTGGGCTCGGGGGAAACAATCTTCACCCGTTCACCCGCTTCGGCCCGCTCGATCACTTCGACGATGCGGTTGTAGTCGCCAGTGCCAACCAAGGCCACGGCCTCAGGGATTTCTTCCAGCAACTCATTTTGAAAGTGCTGGGCCAGACAGCCTGTGATCACAACTTTCTTTTGAGCGGCGGCCAGCTCCACCAGGGTGCGCACCGACTCTTCCCGCGCCTCCTGGATAAAACTACAGGTGTTGACCACAACGTAGTCGGCCAATTCTTCGTTGGCATCGACTTGGTAGCCGGCCTGCACCAGCAACCCGAGCATGTGCTCGGTGTCGACCCGGTTTTTTTCGCAGCCCAGGTGGTTAAACGCAACCGTTGGCTTCAGCCCCATGGTGTCTCTCAGTGTGTAACATGCCAATCATGCCAAAAGCTCTGGGTCGTAGATTCGACTTAACCACGCTAAGCCACTGGAAAACCGTTCAAACCCGGTACCAGCACCATTAACACCACCGCTCAGGCATCCATCAATCCTGTGTTGACGAATTGCCCAGCAAATCTTTTGGCCAATGGCACCAGGGGGCAATACAAATTAACACTCATAAATAATACATCACAAAAGCAGGGGTGTCCTAAATCGCGTCCCCGGGATTGATATGCTGATAGGGTGGGTTAGGCCTGAGTCTGCTGAGGCGGGCTGGGTTAATCTGTAGTTCTATACGTTAGGCGAGTCCAGGCAAAATTCACGTGGACTTAATCAAAGTCTTTAACACCCGTAACCCGGTGATTGGGGTACTGCACCTGCTGCCCCTACCGACGTCTCCCCGCTGGCAGGGAGACTTGCAGGCCGTTGTCGATCGCGCCGAGCAAGAGGCTACAGCCCTCGCCTCGGGCGGCGTGCACGGCATTATTGTGGAGAATTTTTTCGACGCCCCTTTTACTAAGGGTGCCGTAGACCCAGCGGTAGTCAGCGCCATGGGTCTGGTGGTGCAGCGCTTGCAGACACTGGTTACAGTGCCCATTGGCATCAACGTGCTGCGCAACGATGCCCGCAGTGCCCTGGCGATCGCCACCTGCACTGGGGCCGCCTTCATCCGCGTCAACGTGCTCACGGGTGTGATGGCTACAGACCAAGGGCTGATCGAAGGCTGCGCCCACGACCTGCTGCGCTACCGCAAAGAGCTGGGCAGCTCGGTGCAAATTTTGGCCGATGTGCTGGTCAAGCATGCCCGCCCCCTGGGCTCGCCCAATCTCACCACGGCGGTGCAGGAGACTATTCATCGGGGTCTGGCCGACGGCATTATTCTGTCGGGCTGGGCGACGGGTAGCCCGCCCAGCCTAGAAGATTTAGAACTGGCTAAGGCCGCAGCGGGCGATCGCCCCGTCTTCATTGGCAGCGGTGCCGATGTTGACAACATTGGCATCCTGATGAAGGCTGCCGACGGCGTGATTGTCGCCAGCTCCCTCAAGCGCCAGGGCGACGTTAACCAGCCCATCGATCCAATTCGGGTGGGGCAGTTTGTGGAAGCCATGCAGGAAAGTCTGGACGTCCTGGGGGGCAATCTTACCCTACCGACCATGGTGGCCCCCAAGGGGTGACGGCCTATGCCGAGACTGAGGCATTAAGATAGACACAAAACGGGCGGTGACACCCCGCTATTTTGTGTTGCTGTAGAGTTTGGGTTAGCTATTTTGGAAGAGAGGCGCATCATGAGACGTCGTCGTCAAGAGAGCCGTTGGATTCATCGCTGGTCGCGCTGGCTGGTGGCGGGGATCGCCTTGATCGGTGCTCTGGGCACTGGTTATCTGACCGTTGCTAAGCTGACTGGCGGGGGAGCCTGCCCCACGGAAGGGTGCGATCGCGTGCTCTCTAGCCCTTGGGGCACCGTATTTGGGCTGCCCCTGACCCTATTTGGCTGTTTGGCCTACGGCACCATGCTAGTGCTGGCCGTTGCCCCCCTTCTAATTAACGCCGACACCAACAAACCCCTGCGCCAAAAGCTTGAAACCTGGACTTGGCCGCTGATGTTTATGCTGGCCTCGGCCATGCTGGTGTTTAGCGGCTATTTGATGACGGTGCTGGCCTTTGAGCTACAGGCGGTTTGCCCATACTGCATTGGCTCGGCGCTGTTCGCCCTCTCCATGTTTGTGATTATTTTGCTGGGCAATCGCTGGGATGACCTCGGTCAGATCGCTTTTATTGGCCTGATTGTGGGCGTCGTCACCATCATCTCTACCCTGGCTGTTTACGCACCCATCAACGCCGCAGGCAACCCCAGCAGCGACGTTGCCGGGCAGGCAGGGCCACCGATTACTACCGCCTCTGGCCCTGCCGAAGTTGCCCTAGCCAATCACCTCAAAGAGGTTGGCGCTACGATGTATGGCGCTTGGTGGTGCCCCCACTGCCACGAACAAAAGCAGCTGTTTGGGGCCGAGGCCGCCACAACAATCAACTACGTAGAGTGCGCAGAAGATGGCCAAAACTCTCAGGTCTCTGTGTGTCGGTCTAAACCCGAAATCACTGGATTTCCCAGTTGGGAGATCAACGGCAAGTTTTATCCGGGCACCCAGAGCCTGGAGCAGCTAGCGGAGCTGACGAACTATAGCGGACCGACAAACTTTCAGCGCTAGAGGCTTGAACTCATCCAAATCGCGCTAGTGCTTTAGAACGGCTGGTACCCAAAGACCTGGGCACCAGCCGTTTTAGGTTTGACCGTCTCGGCAAGCTGCACTAGGACTGCATCATGCCTTAGCTGGCAACAGGGTTTAATCAAGAGGCGATCGCATAACAATCTATAAATCCTATGAGTAAATTTAACGCCAAGTATTTTTATCTAGCGATTTCGTTGTTTCTGATTGAGGCAGCGATCGCGATTTTTCTAGACGATCGCATCATTCGCCCCCTCATCGGCGATATTTTGGTCGTCATTCTTGTCTACTGTTTCATCAAGGCCTTCTGGCAAATTCGCCCTATCACTGCGGCGTTGGGAGTCTTTGCCTTTGCCTGCCTCATTGAGGGTCTGCAATATCTTCAGCTGGTCGATCGCATCGGGCTGCGCGATAACCGGCTGATCGCCACCGTACTCGGCACTACCTTTGATAGCAAAGATATTCTGGCCTATGCGATCGGTGCTGCCCTGGTGCTGGTTGTCGAGTATCGTTCTGCGGCAACTGAGCGACGGGATAGATAGGTTTATCAACCGCCGCTGCGCAAACTGTTACCCAACTTTATTTATTTGCCCAAAATAGTTCCGGGCTGTGCGACCCGTTCCATTCGGGGAATGCTGAGGCAGAACCTAGTTGACCATCGAATGACTGGGGGCCGCACAACATTACTAATGGATTAGAGAAACATGCCTAAACGCAGATTACCGCGTGGTGGTGGTACTCAAGTTGCCTTGAGTCCAGAGCTAGCAGTGGCCATGATTGGTCTATTTTCAGCGTTTGCTGACGGTGAAGTGTCCAGCGATGCAGAAGCCTATGCGCTGGGTGAGATGGTCAGCTGCATCGATCTGTATTCTGAATATACGGAGGAAGACTTTGCCGACTTGGGTGCCGAGATCGGTAGCCTGATCAACGAGGCTGGGGTTGAAGCTGTCGTCTCCCAAGCCATTGAGACCATTAAGGATGAGGGCGTAGAAGAGGCCGCCTTTATCATTGCGCTAGTTGTTCTCGTTGCAGACGGTGAAGTGCCCGAAGACGAGCAAGAGTTTATCGACGACTTGCGTCAGGCTCTCCGGATCTCTGTCGAACGAGCTGATGAGATTGTCAGCGAGCTTTTCTCTGAAGTAGAGGAAGCTGAAGAGGAATACGACGAGAGCGAAGAAGAGTAAACTCTATGTAATCCCTATTAATGGCAGAAAATTTTGTGCCATTAATTCGGTGCTTCTAACCTCAAATAAGCGTACTTAAGGTGGGCATTGGGCGTGACAGCGTATAGCTTTCTAAGCCCATTGCCCACCAGTTTTATCTCCCTAAAGCAGATGCTTCTATTTCTCTTGGGAGTTAGTTATTGTCTCGACAATCTCGTTCTCTTCAGTAATTTCGTCGAGATTGAGTTTATCTTTGATTAATTCACCAGCTGAGCTGCTAGATTTCTTGTTTGCATCAGCAGCGGCAGCGGCGTCAGTAGCGGCTTTATTTTGCCACTCTCGGCGCTGCTCTCGCATTTCGCTGAGTTTTTCTTCAGGAATAATGGGCTCTGCACCTTTGGATTCTGCTTGAGCAGCAAAGCGAGACGACGCTGCTAAGGCTACTAACGAGCTGGAGGCAGGGTTTGCCAAAGCCGCCGTCTGGGAAAAGCCAAACAGTGCAACCACAGCCACAAGCAGCACTGCAAGGCGCTTGACTGACGTTTTTAATGAAACATAAAGCTTACGAGTTGTCATGTTTTATCCTTCTAAAAACAGGAATAAGTTTTGTGGTAAGTCCGCTAAGCTACGGATTTTTTCTACCACAAAAACGCGTCTGATAACTTTAGAGAAAGCAATCAGTCAGTCTAAAAGCTCACAGCTCATGACTTCCTAGATGTGAGTAGCGTAAGTAAAAATACGGCCTTCAACGTCTTCCTCAAGATAGAAACAGGGCAGAAGGCCGATCGAATGCTGGTGAATTAGAGCGTGAACTCGGCAGGCAACAGACATTGCATCGCCTAAATTCACGAGTTGCGGAGAATGCTGATACCTTCTTCAAGCCGTGGTTAAAGAAGGCTAAAGGGTTCAAACGTCGCCTGCTCTCTGCATCGCCCTTTGCCCATAGGGTGCACTACTGACATCACCGGGGCCAGATATAGCCCAGATCGTCGATCTCTAGAGGTGTATCGGGAAAGTCGCGTTGGGTGAATTGGCGCACCAGCACCACGCCGCCGAAGTGGTCATCGAGGTAGGGAACACCGTTGCGATCGAGGGCGACGGGAACGATGCGCCCGCTGACAAAGTTGCCCTGGGCATCAAGGTCGGTTTGCAGAATCAGCGAGGTGCCGAGGGGGCCAACGGTAGAGAGGCTGCGGTAGCCGAGGAAATTTCCGAGGGAATAGGCGATTAGTTTGTTGTTGTACAGCTCGATCGCCCTGGGAACGTGGGGTCCATGGCCCAGTACCAGATCGGCCCCGTGGTCAACAACGGCGCGAGAGAAGCGCACGACGTTGCCGCGATTTTCGGAGTAGAACAGCTCGTCTTGATCGCGGGTGACGGTGGCATCGGTGCCTTCTTTGCCGGCGTGGAAGGAGACGACGACAATATCGGCCTGGGCATTGGCGGTCTCTACCAGGGCGATCGCAGCCTCTATATCCTGCACTTGGTTGTGCTCTTGGTAGTTGCTAAAGCCAATGAATGCGACGGTTTGCCCCTGGGCCTCGACGTACAAAATTTCGCCTTTGCGGCCCACGGCCTTCATACCCGCCGCTTCGATGTGGGCGATGGTATCGGTGAAGCCCTGCTCAAAGAAATCCATGGAGTGGTTGTTGGCCACGCTCAGAACGTCAAACCCGGCCTCTTTGAGCACGCTGGCGTACCAGGGCGGGGTGCGAAAGGCGAAGGTATTGGCGCTGCCGGTGTCTTTGGCGCTGCTGGGAACTTCGGTGAGGGTGCTTTCAAAATTGCCGAAGGTGATATCGGCTTCGCCCAGGTGGTATTGAATGCTGCCAAACAGGTATTGCCAGTCGTCGGGCAGGCGGTAGCGCTGGTAGTCGGTACCAGGAATGATGTCGCCCACGGCCTTGATGGTTAGGGCTACGGGGGCCGCTAGGTCGGGGATCGCCAAAGCTGCTGTAGACGCTGCCGGAAGCAGGGGCTCGATCGCTTGAGTCATGCCGGCCTTGGCGGCAGGTAGTGACTGGGTTGGGCTAGGTTCGCGCTGCTGTTCGTAACGCCATTGAGTGATCCCAGCGGCCAGGCCAAACCCGAGCACCGTTGCCATAGACAATGCTCCCCAACGCCAGCGGCCTCTAGTCCTCGCCGCTGGCGCTGATCTGCGATCGCTGGGCGCGACTTCCGCAGCCCTCTCCTCCTCCAACGTTCCATCGGCAAAAATGGTGGCTGGAGGCGCTGGGGCGGCAGCATCTAGGCTAAAGACCTGCTGCCAGCGGTCTTCCAGGGGGTGATCGGTGCCATCCACTACCTTGAGTTCGGCGATGTCAGGCAGAGCGAGGGCCGTCACTACGGCGTGAATGCGATCGAGATGCTGGGGCAGCCCGTCACGGTGAGGGACGGTGAGCAGCACGTAGAGGGTGCGATCGCGCCGAGAAACTTCTACCCGCAGCGCTGAATCGTCCAGGGCGGTGGTGAGCAAAGCGGCGATCGCGGCTAGGTTGCCCTGCTGGCCCTGGGGCCACATAGACAGTTGGGTCAGGTTAGCAATAGTCACAAACGAAAGGTATCCAGGCTCCGAAGTTACGCAAATCATACCGGCGGAGCAAAAAGAAATTGCTACCTCACAAAAAACTGCCCTGCTAGCCAGAGACCAACGGGGCAGAGACGGATCTATTAGACCTGTGAAACTTGGGGAGATCAGCAGCACTGTCCCTACCAATTGAACGATCGCTGTTCTCGCTGGGTAGAGCCACCAGGGTTAAACATAGGTGTTCTCGCCCACAAACTCAATGCTGTTTGCGGTTTGCTCCCTCGTGTTGAAATTGGCTGACGAACTGAAAGCAAACGATATTTACACGGCTACCGTGACAATTTCTGGAGCGATCGCGTCTAGAACAAAATTCGCTCCAAATGCGATCGCGGAAGTGTATTGGCAACTGCACACCCAAGCGCCTGACCACTGGCAGACTGAACACATCTATCAGTGAGGGAAGATGAGCCACCATTTTGATTCACCAGGATCTCGGCAGGATAGCCGCATCAACATTTGCGACATTTATCTGTTCAACGCGGATGCACCCGAGACGATCGTTGTCGTCATGACGATCAGCCCCCTGGCCGGTCTACTTTCGCCGTTTACTGGGCAACTTCAGTGGAATACTTTTAGACCCGACACAGCCTACGAATTTCGCTTTGACACCAACAGTGATGCTAAATCGGATGTGGTGTTCAGATTCATCTTTCAAGGCGAAGCGCATCCCCAGACCTGGACACTCACTTGCTTGAGTGGAGCAGAAGCGCGCGATCCTCATGCCACAGGTCGTGAACTAGGGCAAGGGATCGTAAATGAAATTGCGACGGTTGCTAGTCTAGGGCGTGTTTGGACAGGATTAGCAGGCGATCCCTTCTTTCTAGATGCGGTGGCTGCCCGGGTCTGTCTCGATAAAGCCATCCAAAATCAGGAATGGGACGTAGAAAGTTTCAGCACCGGAGCCAGCACAACGGGAGCAACTAATGTTTTGGCGATCGTTGCTGAACTGCCCCTAAATCTAATTTCAACGAAACCCTTTGGCTTTTATGCAACTGTTTCAGCCAACGATCACGGACATTGGACGCAAGTAAATCGCTGTGGCAAGCCCAATTTTGCAGCAACATTCAATGACAATCCCGAAGGATCACTACTCTACAACTCTACTGATCCCGATGCCGACTATGACAACTTTGCTCAACCTGTGAGCGATCTGGTAACTCAAATTTGTCGCGTTGCAGGCAGCACCGACCAACCTGCGACCTATGGACAGATGGTCACAAACTGGTTATTTCCAGATGTGCTTCCCTTTAACCCACAGCTTCCAGCCAGTTTTGGCTTTGCAGGCATTAACGGACGCAGACTACAAGATGATTTCGGTACAGTCGTTTACACGCTGTTTTTTAATACATTACTTCAGAACAAAGTGCCCCCTCCGTCTGATTTAAGAGCTGAATTTCCCTATGTCGCTCCAGCGAGACCTCTACCTACAGAGCCAGCGGTTAGCGTTCCTAGCCGACAGGAAGAGTAAAAATCTTGACGTGGGCGATCGCCGCATAACCAATTAATAAAGCGGACGGGCAAAGCTCTGGGTGGTAGTACCAAGGCAATCTGCCACTGCGTATCTTGGTCATTAAGCGTCATGCTCCAAAGCAGAGGTAACTAAAAAATGCACACTGCCATACTCACCTTTCAAGGCTTCAACGAACTCGACTCCCTTGTAGCGCTTGGCATTCTCAACCGAATTAAGAAACCAGACTAGCGCGTCACGCTTTGCTGTCCAGAGAAGGAAGTTTCTTCAATGAATGGCGTGACCGTGCGTGGGCAGTCAACCCTCGCGTAAATAACTGACGCTGACGCGGTTATTGTCGGCAGCGGCATTAAAACGCGAGAAATCGTGAACGACTCAGCCATCATGTCCCCTCTGCGCTTGGTTCCCACACGCCAGCTCATTGGAGCGCAATGCTCCGGTACGCTCATCCTTGCCAAGCTTGGCATCCTTGCCGATGTTCCTGCATGCCTGATCTCACAACCAAACCTTGGGTACAAGAAGCTGGGGTTGAAGTGCTGAGCCAACCCTTCTACGCATCAGGTAATATCGCTACCGCACGGGGTTGTTTCGCGTCGCAGTATCTGGCCGCATAGATTATTGCTCGTACCGAAGGCGAAGAAGCTGCTAGGGAAACATTGCACTACGTTACTCCGCTTGGCGAGAAAGATGAGTATGTTTCAAGGGCAATCAAGAATATCGAGCGGTATATCAGTACGATCACGCCTGACGAAGCGCTGCACCAGACCCCGCTTCGCTCTGTCAGTGAGCTTTAGCGTTAAAAGTTTTTCCAGTCAAGTCGAAGAATAGCCTGTGATAAGGTCTCAGCGAATTGCCGGAAGGCAGATGATTGTCTCTGACCTAAACGACCTCAACAGTGGCAGCAACAACACGATGAGGGCATTGCTAAGAGGATGTTTGAAAAGTTAAGGCTTGAGTAAAAAAGCTCACTCCGTATAGGTTGCAGATAGAAGTCAGCAACGCCGGAGTGAGGCTATGAGTAAAGACTACCCCAGCAACTT
>NZ_JACJOF010000006.1 GCF_014695395.1 Nodosilinea sp. FACHB-131 | reverse complement strand
CAGCCTCGGGCTCTGAGCATCACTCAGGGTCGGGCTGTGGGTGTGGCCCACTACCTACTGGGGGGAATTGCCACTACGTGGGCCTTCTTCCTGGCTCGAATAATCGCGGTGGGCTAGGTTTCTCGTCATGGAATCTCCTAGGGGCGCAAAGCCTGCGCCCCTACATACCGCACTCATGACTCAAATGTCGTACTAGAATCCGTTTTGATTCATGGCAACTAAATTCCCAAAATTTAGCCAGGACCTGGCCCAAGATCCGACCACGCGTCGGCTCTGGTACGGGATTGCCACGGCCCACGACTTTGAAAGCCACGACGGCATGACGGAGGAGAATCTTTACCAAAAGATCTTCGCCTCCCACTTTGGCCACCTGGCAATCATTTTCTTGTGGACTTCGGGCAACCTGTTCCACGTCGCCTGGCAAGGCAACTTTGAACAGTGGATCAAAGATCCGCTCAACATTAAACCCATCGCTCACGCGATTTGGGATCCTCACTTTGGCCAACCTGCGGTAGATGCTTTCTCCCAGGCCGGGTCTTCAACTCCGGTGAATATCGCGTTTTCTGGGGTGTACCACTGGTGGTACACCATCGGTATGCGCACCAACACCGATCTGTATACTGGCGCTGTCTTCCTGCTGATTTTGTCGGCGGTCTTTTTGTTCGCAGGTTGGCTGCACCTACAGCCCAAGTTTCGCCCCAGCTTGTCCTGGTTCAAAAACGCCGAGTCTCGCCTAAACCACCACCTAGCCGGTCTGTTTGGTGTCAGTTCGCTGGCCTGGACTGGTCACCTGGTACACGTGGCTATCCCCGAATCTCGCGGTGTCCACGTTGGTTGGGAAAACTTCCTCTCGATGAAGCCCCACCCCGAAGGCTTGATGCCTTTCTTTACCGGCAACTGGGGGGTCTATGCTCAGAACCCCGACACCTCTAGCCATATCTTTGGTACGGCGACCGGGTCTGGTTCTGCAATTCTGACCTTCCTGGGCGGCTTCCATCCTCAAACAGAGTCTCTCTGGCTGACGGATATGGCCCACCACCACTTGGCGATCGCGGTGATCTTCATCATCGCCGGTCACATGTACCGCACCAACTTCGGTATCGGCCACAGCATCAAGGAAATCTTGAATGCTCACAAGCCACCCTCGGGCGCTTTGGGTGAAGGTCACAAGGGTCTCTACGACACCTACAACAACTCGCTGCACTTTCAGCTAGCGTTTCACCTAGCTTCCCTCGGTGTGATCACCTCCCTGGTGGCGCAGCACATGTATGCGCTGCCCCCCTACGCCTTCATGGCTCAGGAGTACACTACTCAGGCGGCTCTGTATACCCACCACCAGTACATCGCTGGATTCATCATGGTGGGGGCCTTTGCCCACGGTGCGATCTTCTTGGTGCGCGACTACGACCCCAAAGCCAACCAGAACAACGTGCTATACCGCGTGCTGGAGCACAAGGAAGCGATCATCTCGCACCTGAGCTGGGTGTCGCTGTTCCTGGGCTTCCACACCTTGGGTCTGTACGTGCACAACGACGTGGTGGTGGCTTTTGGCACCCCCGAAAAGCAGATTCTGGTTGAGCCTGTGTTTGCTCAGTGGGTGCAAGCCTGCTCTGGTAAGCTGCTCTACGGTTTTGACACACTGCTGTCGAACCCTGACAGCGTGACTCAAACCGCCAATGCCGTTTACCTGCCTGGCTGGTTTGATGCCATCAACAGCAACAAAAACTCGCTGTTTCTGACCATTGGCCCTGGCGACTTCCTGGTTCACCATGCGATCGCCCTGGGTCTGCACACCACCACCCTGATCTTGGTCAAGGGTGCGCTGGATGCCCGCGGTTCGAAGCTGATGCCCGACAAGAAAGACTTTGGCTACAGCTTCCCCTGCGACGGCCCCGGCCGTGGCGGCACCTGCGACATCTCCGCGTGGGATTCGTTCTACCTGGCGATGTTCTGGATGCTCAACACCCTTGGTTGGGTGACTTTCTACTGGCACTGGAAGCATCTCAGCATCTGGAGCGGCAACGTCGCCCAGTTCAATGAGTCCTCTAACTACCTGATGGGCTGGCTGCGCGACTACCTGTGGCTCAACAGCTCTCAGCTCATCAACGGCTACAACCCCTACGGCATGAATAACCTAGCGGTTTGGGCCTGGATGTTCCTCTTTGGGCACCTGGTCTGGGCCACCGGCTTCATGTTCTTGATCTCCTGGCGGGGCTACTGGCAGGAGCTGATCGAAACCCTGGTTTGGGCCCACGAGCGCACTCCCCTGGCGAACCTGGTTCGTTGGAAGGACAAGCCCGTTGCCATGTCCATCATTCAGGGTCGGGTTGTGGGTCTAGCTCACTTCACGGTAGGTTACATTCTGACCTACGCGGCTTTCCTGATAGCTTCGACGTCAAGCCGCTTTGGCTAAGTTGAGCTAGTTAGGTAAAGTAAAGAGCCCCGGTGCACTGCATCGGGGCTCTTTGTTTGTGAAAGTTTCTCTGTCTGTAGGGAATTCTGAGAGCGGCATATCTTCCGCTGCTTCAGTCTAAAAGGGCTGTTCTCATCCCGACATGTCAGAGTTTGACACCTACTACCAGTTATTTGATCTTAAACCGGGTGCCTCAAAGCAGGAAGTGAAGCAGGCTTATAAGCGGCTTGTAAAGCAGTGGCACCCAGATAGGTTCGCTAATGATCCTATCAATGCCAAAATTGCTGAAGAGAAAATCAAAGTTATCAATGTCGCTTACGAAGTCCTACAAACTCATCAAGTAGGCTCAACCAGACAAGCTAGCTATACACAGACCAGCACGACGGTAAGAACTCAAAAGGTAACTCCGCAAGAGTCTTTTGATAAAGCTAAGTTCTTTGCGAAGAGAGGGCAGTATACAGAAGCTGCTGAAGCTTTGGGTAAGGCAGTGAAACTCGATGTCAAATTTGCCGCGGCTTACTACTTTAGAAGCTTAATCTTTTCAGAAATCGGTTTCGACCATAGAAGTGCAAGTGACCTAAGACGAGCCAGAGAGCTTGGCTTTGATGTCGTTAACCTTGATCCTGAAGTTGCTCAGATATTCGGCTTAAAATCTTCTCCTGTAAGGACTAGCACCTATGTCAGCAGAGAAAAGCATAAGGCCGAACAAAAACCAACTGAAGTTAGGAAACCTAGCTATTCAGCTACGATTCATCTTGAGTTTGTCTTCGCAGGAACCTCAGGACCAATTTGTGCAGTAGCTATTAGCCCAAACCACAGGTTCCTCGCTTTGGGAAGGGATGACGGCGATATTGACCTTTGGAACTATAAATCGGGGAAGCAATTTTTCTCTTTGAAAGGTCATAAAGCAGAGATAACAAATTTAATCTTCAGCGACGACAATCAGCTTCTTTTCAGTAGCAGCCTTGATGGGACTGTAAATCTCTGGAGCCTTAGTAATGGCTCTTTGGCTAAAGCGATGCTGATTTGCGATCGCGGAGTCACAGCCTTTGACCTTTGTTATTCACGCAAATTTATTATCACTGCCGATGCTGCTGGATTTATTCAAACATGGGATTTTCAGCGAAATACAAAGATCAAACAAATAGTTCGCAAAAAGGCAATAACTTCTTCAGTATTTCTAAACTCAACAGGAGATGGGGCCATTTTTGGTGCTGAAGATGGTACTGTCAATCTTTGCTACGTGTCTAGAGACGGTAGCGTCATGAATCTGAGGGGACATGATGAGTCCGTTACAGCCTTGGCCTTCTCACCTGGAAAGCAAATTTTCGCTTCCGGCAGTCTATCTGGTGAAATCTGCCTCTGGAAGTATCCCAGCCGGCAGCCAAAGATCATTTTTGAATCGTTCCACCAATCAGTTAATGCTTTGGGCTTTTGCTACAACGGAAAAGTTTTGTGCGGCATCGATAAAAAGGGTCGGTTCATTATTTGGGATGTTGAGTCAGGGGCCGTATTACACAAAACAATGGCTTATGCAGCAGGCAACTCAAAGCTAATTTCCTTGTCCGATGAGTCGATTCTTGGTACCCATTCCGACGGCACGGTTAAAATATGGAAAATACAGTTGAGCTTGTAGGTTCATAAATGCCAACGGTTGAGCTAAACACTTGACGATCGCATCCAAAGCAAAATCTATCTTTAAACTCGTTCAATTCACGGGTAACAAAAACCCCTAGCCATGGCTAGGGGTTTTACATATCAGCGACTTTATAAATTAAATCAATATTACCTAGGCTAGAAAACCGAGCCGTTGGCCGTTGGCTTTGGCCTTACGAATTAGCGCCTGACGCTCTTTGCTATTGATGCCAAAGCGGTTGCAGAAGTTGGTAATAGTTTTGGAGTGAAGGGCGATCGCCTGACCCCGCAGCTTGTTGAATTTTGGGGTTCCCATGATATTGCGAACTAGCAGAACCATCGGTGCAAACATAGCGCTCTTTCTCCAAAGACTCTTAAAAACTTCTCGTGAAACTAAGCGAAATTAGCTGACTGCCAGAGTGACCAACACTAGACCAGTCACGAAGAGAGTGGCGATCGCGGCTTGCAGCGCGTAGCCCTTTTGCTGCTCAGGCGAGGGGTAGGACGCGAAATATACTTCAGGCTCTACTGCGTAGTTGTTGAGAATGCCGTTGTCGAGTTGGGTGGTGGTGAACATTGCGAGGCCCTCCTGGGGTGCTGAATGTTTCTTTATGTAAACTAATGTAACAGCTATGTGACAATATTGCAACAATTTATTGCTTTAACTTTGCTTATGCGTTAATTACTACCGTCTCTAGCGAGCCGCAAGCGACTTCGCTGGCTTGGCACTGCCACCACCAAGCCAGCTATTGCGTTTGCTAGACGAGAGTTTTTAGGCCTAAGCGATCAGCGATCGCCTAGACCTAAAAATCCAAAACCGTTGATGCTGCCTATGAGGTAGGGATAGTCTGCCTATGCTCCAGTGCAAGCGCGAGAGGCCACCTGTGAGCAGCACAGGCACAGACGTCCAAAGGATAAGGGCTGATAAGGATGTATTTGTCCTGTGGGTCAGTGAGGGATGGAGGAAGCGTTAAACAGAGTTTGAGTTAGCGGCTCAGAGCCTGGTCTAAATCTGCAATTAGATCGTCTACGTGCTCTAGACCAATGGAAAGGCGGAGCAGGTTAGGGGCGGTTTGGGTGCCTTGCTCAATTGAGGCGCGGTGTTCGATCGCGCTGTGGGGGCTGCCAAAGCTAGTGGCACGGGCAATCAAGTTAGTTTTGGCGGCGACATTCATTGCTGTGTCCTGATCGCCTTTCACTAAAAATGAGAGCAGGCCACCATAGCCCTGCATTTGTTTCTGCGCAATATCATGTCCGGGATGCTCGGGCAATCCAGGATAAAGTACTTGCTCAATGGCGGGATGTTGAGATAGCCAGGTCGCGATCGCCTGCGCGGCCTGCGTCTGGGCACGAACTCTCAGGGGCAAGGTTTGCAGACCGCGCAGCGTCAGCCAGCAGTCGAAGGGAGACGGCACCACACCACCGATAGTCTGCACCAGCCGCAATTGATCGAATAGTGAATTGGGCTCACGGGTGACCACCGCGCCGCCAATCACATCCCCGTGGCCCGCCAGGTACTTGGTAGTGGCGTGAATGACAAAGTCGGCCCCCAGGGTGAGCGGAGTTTGCAGCACGGGGGAGGCCGTGGTGTTGTCGCAGGCCAGGTAGGCGTTGGCTTGGTGGGCTAGGTCGGCAACCGCTTGAATGTCGGTAACGGCCAGCTGTGGATTGGACGGGGTTTCGATCAGCACCAGGCGGGTGTTGGGGCGCAGGGCTTCAGCTACGGCCGCCAAATCTGTCGCATCCACCAAGGTATAGCTCAATCCCCAGGGGGCAAAAATGTTGCTCAACATTTGCTGCACGCCATAGTAGACGCTCCGAGGGGCAATTACGTGATCGCCCGGGCCAAGAGCTTGCAGCAGGCTAAAGGTGGCGGCCGACCCGGAGGCAAAAGTGGCGGTTTCTGACCCTTTCTCCAGGGTAGTTAGAGCCGCTTCGAGGGCATCGCGGTTGGGGTTGCCGCTGCGGCCGTAAATATAGCCTTTGGGATAGCTGCCATCGCCATCCCGCTCAAAGGTGGTGGAGAGATGAATCGGTGGCGTCAGGGCTCCCGTGCTGGGGTCAATGCCTCGGCCGCTATGAATGGACTGGGTTTCTGGGGAAAAAGACGTGGCGTCGGGAGACATAGAATTAGAGAAGATGGGTTGCCCTTGATTTTAGGGGTGTTGGCCAAGCCTGGCCATGGACCGATCGCCCAAACAGATAGTTCATCCCCTGCGTCCTGGGCATTCTGAACCTAGCAGTTCGTCAATTGATTGGGAACAACCACAAAATCAACGGGACTCCCCTTTGCGACTGCTCTAGCCCTAAATTACTACTGTCCTTTTGTCCGCTCTACTGCCCCACTATGGATGCCCTGATCACCTCTGCCCTTGTGTTTCTGTTTGGTGCCGCCGTGGGCAGCTTTCTCAACGTGGTGATCTACCGGGTACCGGCGGGACTATCGCTGCTGCACCCGCCGTCTCGCTGCCCCAAGTGTCAAACCCAGCTCAAACCCTACGACAATGTGCCGGTGCTGGGCTGGCTCTGGCTCAAGGGGCGCTGTCGCTACTGCCGCACGTCCATTTCTCCTCGCTACCCGCTGATTGAGGCGTTTACAGGGGCGCTGTTTTTAGCAACGTTTTGGCTGTCTGGCCCCACCTGGCTGACGGTGGGCTATTGGCTATTGCTGAGTTGGCTAGTGGCGCTGGCGTTTATTGATGTTGATACTCTGACGCTGCCCAATTCCCTCACCCAGTCAGGGTTATTGATCGGCCTGGGGGTGAAATTTTTGCTGCCGCTGCTTCAGAGTGAACCTGGGCCTAGCCCCATGCAAAGTTTGCTAGGCGGAATACTGGGGGCGGTCTTAGGCATTTGGATTTTTGACTTGATTACCCTCTTTGCCTCAGCAGCTTTAGGCCAAACAGCGATGGGGGGAGGCGATGCTAAATTGGCGGCGATGCTAGGGGCATGGCTGGGCTGGCAAGGCGTGTTGCTCAGCGGCTTTTTGGCCTGCGTAGTAGGGGCGGCGGTGGGGGGAGGCGCGATCGCCCTCAAACTGATCAGCCGCCGGCAACCAATGCCCTTTGGCCCGTTTTTAGCGATCGGTGCCGTGCTCACAGTGTTCTGGGGTGAGGCATTGATTGGGGCTTACCGAGCGCTGTTTTTCCCCACCCTTTGAGTCCTCTCCCCTACATCACCAGGGTGTACCACTGGATGTCGGGGGGATGATCGACTAGTTCGGGAATCTCACGCATAAACTCTTCCATGTACCCTGACCGAAAATGGACCTGGAACGCAGCGTCGTCCTGCCATTCTCCCAAGGTGACTAACTCTCCGGGGTTAGCATTGCCCTGTAGCAGCTCAAACCGCAGACAACCTGGATTCTCGCGGGCTAGTTCAGTCACTTCGATCATCAGCGCCTTGAGGGCTTCGGCCTGCCCCGATCGCGCAATGACTTTGGTAATCGTGCGAATTTTGCGGGTCACGACGGGCCTCCTGCTGCCTGTGCTCAACTCCATAGCCTTGACCAAGGTGGCTGGGGTAACTCATGATCTGTAGGGCGATTCCGGAACGGATACTCGTTTCGAGTCGGTTCCCGTTTCTAGATGCCATAGGCTTTACGCTACGCGAATCGCTATATCGCCACCTGAACTTGAGCCCACAATACTTTCAGATCGCCCACTGTGAAACAACGCTTGCAATTTTTTAAGCATGTTCTGTCGGCTGTAGGAGCAGCGTTGCAATGGCGGCTGGGCAAGCTGATTGCTTTGGTTCTAGGGTTAACTCTGGCTTGGGCCGTTTACCCTACCAGCGCCCTGGCTACCACCTGGCAGGCAGTGGCCGAAACCAGCCAAGGTCAACAACAGCAGTTTGTCGATATCGATTCTATAGAGCCTGTGGGCTGGGGACACGTGCGGGTAGGCAGCTACTATGTCGATCGCCGCTCTGGACAGCCCCAGCGCACCGACTATTTGACTGAATATGACTGCGATCGCCGCCGCTTTCGCGATGTCGAGTTTAGTGGCCCCGTGGGCAGCAGTGGCTGGATGCCCGTTGACCCCGACCCTTTGAATTCTGCGGCAATGGAGTATGCCTGTGAGATTGTTGCTCAGAGCAAGCCAGACTAAGCAGTCTGCGAATGTCGTACCCTGTGCAAAGGTGAAGGGGTCGACCTGCTATGAACCCACCACCATGACTGAAACGGTTGCCCCAGCAGGGATCAGCTTCGTGCCCACCGGCACCACCGCCAGAGCGTTCGTTCCCGCCAGGTTGATCAAATTTCCAGAGTTGTGGCCGCCGCCTGCCAACGCAAACTCGTGGCCCTGGGCAGTAGTTTCAATCCTGCCCCACAGATAGGTTTCTCGCTGGCCACCAGCCTTGAGCGAGTCGCGAGTCGTAGCGGGCACAAACTTTGGCCCCCAATTGGTAGCCAGGCCCAATCGCTTCCGCAGCGCCGGGGCCACAAATCGCCAAAAGGTCACCAGGGCCGACACCGGGTTCCCCGGCAGGCCAAAGTACAGCGGCGCAGCCCCCCGCTCTGCTGGAAATGTCGCTACCGTCAGGGGTTTGCCGGGCTTTACCGCCACCGAACGAATATGCAGCGTCGCCCCCAATTCTGCCAAAATCTCATCAACATAGTCGTAGTCACCGACGGAGACACCGCCAGATGACACAATCACATCTGCCTGAGCCAGCGCCGATTGAATGGCGGCTCTCAGCGCCTGGGGCTGGTCGGGCACAATGCCTAGGGGCAGCGGAATTGCCCCCGCCTGCCGCACCAACGCCGCCAGCGCGTACTGGTTAGAGTCCACAATTTGCCCCGGCTGAAGCGGAGCGTCTGGCATCACCAACTCATCGCCTGTGGAGAGAATGGCTACCCGAGGCTGAGAAAATACGGGCACCTGAAGGCATTGAGCCGAGGCCAGCACCGCCAATTCTGGCCCGCCAATGGAAAGGCCTGGGGCCATAAGCGGGTCGCCCGCCTGGCAAAAGCTGCCCCGGTGGCGCACAAACTGCTGCGGCTCAGGGGTTTCTAGCACCAAAACATGGTCGCCCTGGCGCTGGGTCACCTCTTGAATCACGATGGTGTCAGCTCCATCGGGCAGCATGGAGCCAGTGAGAATGCGCGCGGCCTGACCTGAGCCAACGGGGAGCTGGGGCGATCGCCCCGCTGGAATTGTCTCCGTTAGCGTCAGCACCTTGGGCTGCTCAGCACTTGCTCCCTGCACATCCTCATAGCGCACGGCATAGCCATCCATCGCCGAGTTATCCCAGTGGGGAAAATCGAGCGGGCTGGGGATAGCTTTGGCTAGAACACGACCCAGACAGGCATCTAGGGAAACTTGCTCTACCTCGGTTGGGAGCGGCACTAGATCGAGAATTTTGGCTTCGGCCTCGGCGGCGGGGAGCATGGAGGTGGAGAGGGTGAGGGAGGTGGGGAGAATGGGGGGAGGCGTTTTGAATTTTTAGTTTTGAGTGTTGAGTTAAGTGCGCCTACCTATGGGGATGGAGGAGACGGTAGACGTTAGGAAATTTTTGGAAAAGAAGACACCAGCTTTAATCCAGCGACTGTAGCCATCGTAGGGTCGGCATTGCCCACCACTGGGGAAATTTCTTTAGAAGTCACTTTAGAAATCGGGGCGGGTGATGAGGCAGCTGAGGCCCAGGGCGACTGACCCAGCCAAGGTGGCGGCGGCTGAGGCATCGGTGCCCAAGAACACCAGCAGGCTGTAGAGCCCTAGCCCAATGCTAGCTACCAAACCCAGGGGAGTGGTGAGAAAGTCTAAGAACTCCAACAGCCCTTCGAGAAATCGCAAGAACTGAAGCCAGCGTGCCAGGAGAGACATAGGGTTTACCGATTAGGTAGCGTTGGCCAGAATGCTAAAAAATCAGCTTAGAGTGTTCCAGCTAAATACTTATCCAAAGTTTTCGGCAACAGGCCCAACAAGCCGAGGTTGCGACCCCAAAGGAGACGTTTATTTTAGATGGAATACTCTTAGGGAACTGTCTCTACAATAACTGTCGGGGCTTTAACCAAACGCTTTTGGCCTCATATTCTTAAAACTTTCCTAAGTAAAGGGTTTGGTCAGTAAAGGGCTTGCATCAGGCGTTTGCGGTAGGTGAGGGTGAGCGGGTCGCTGTCGCCCAGCAGTTTAAAGACGGTGAGCATGGCCTTGCGACCGGCATCACTGCGATAGCTGCGATCGCGCTCCACCACTCCCAAAAATCCCTCCAGGGCAGCGGCAAAATCGCCTTTGAGCGCCGCCTGGCCAGCGGTTCCATAGGCAATATCTAAATCAGAGCCTCCCAGGTTGGTTAGAGATTGGCGCAGGGTGAGCAGGCCTCGGATGCCGTCGGCTTGATCGGCGGTGACGCGATCGTTTGGGTCAATCAAATCCAAATACTGGCTAACCAGGGCATCATCCCCCTGCACTAGATATACCTGGGCGGCCTTGAGCAAAATCTGGCCGTTGTTGGGGTAGCGGGTCAGCAGCGTGGCCAGGGCTGAATAAATCTGTGTTTTGTCGCCGCTGGCTTGGGCAGCCTCAAACGCTGCCAGATCTTGCTCCAGAGAGGATTGCAGACCTAGACCGGCCAACAGTTCGCGCAACTGCGGCTCGGGCAGCACTCCCACAAACCCCTCCTGCACCTGCCCCTGGCTGACAATGCGCACGTCGGGCACCCCTTCAACCTTAAAGGCTTTGGCTAGCTCAGGGTTGGCATCAATGTCGACCTTGGCCAGGGTAAAGTCATACTCCTGAGCCAGCTTTTCGAGCATGGGTTTGAGTAGCTGGCAGGGGCCACACCAGGTAGCAAAAAAATCGACCAGCACCGGTTGTTCAAACGACGGTTGCAGCACCGCTTGCTCAAACTCGGTTTGATTCACGACAATAGACTGTCCCATCGGGTACCTCAGTGGGGGCGAACAAACAGGTCATAGAGCGACAGCAGCACTTCTACCACAATCAGCAGCACCACATACCACTCCAGTCTCAGGCCGGTCTGGTGCCGCTGGAGGTCGAGTACTGTTTCGGCGGTGCGGCTGACCAAGTCGAGCTTGCGCTCTAGGGCCGAGTGGCGATCGCGAATCTCATACTCGTCTTCTAGGCGATGGTATAAGGAGTCGAGCTCGGGATATTCCCACAGCAGCTCGGGCTTATCGATGATTTCGACTCGACCCACAATCTTGTGTTGAATCATCAGCGTTTGGCCAATTTGCTTAAGCAACTGATCGCCTTGAATGCTAGGGCGATGCTGGTGTTGCAGCTCCACAGCGTAGGGCTCAATACGGTCGAAGACAGCCGCCGCGCCGATCTCGTAGTAGGCCAGCACCACGCTCTTAGCCATCACATCAGCCACCAGATGCAGGCGCCGCTCATCAAGGGACGACAAAAAAATCAGTCCATCCTGCACTTTGCCGTTGCTGTTGGGAGCTAGGCGAATGGTGGCGGCTTCGGTTTCAGGGTGGTCGATGGGATTGGCAATGTGGGGCCTGAGGCTGGTAATAAAAGCCTGCTCTGCGGCGGCAGAAAGGCCAAACAGCACCACGGCACCGTAGCTAAACAGCACCCCCTGCCCGCCCTCGCCAACGGGCACCATCAGTGGCGAAGACGGCACCAGTGCTGGACCGCTAGGTCTGGCCAGGGCACCTAAATCAACACTTTGGCCCAAAAAATAGGCTCGTACAGTCACGTCGTTGGTGCGATCGGAGGCTGCCGTAGCCGTCTCTGATATAACAGTAGTCATGGGAAGTTAGGGTAGAAAACAGGCGATATTTGGCAGTCCGAGGGACAGGGTCTCACTCCTTCGGCTGGTGTTGAAAACTATTGCAGAACGCCGATACTAGAGAAATGTTCCTCACATCCCATCGTAGGTTATGTTAAAAACTGGCATGGGTTGACATCAGGTAGCGATACGGCAATGTCCTTGGCTAGCCTCTGTCTCTAAAGTGCAAGCCAATGGGTGCTGTTATCACCGCCATGGGCGGTTCGGGTATTGTGACGTAGGGCCGCAGCCATGAAGCGTGTGGTATTTATTCTTGGGGTTTTAGAGGACGAAGACGTTGACTGGCTGATTGATGCTGGTCAGCGTCGAGAACTGCAACCGGGAGAGGTGTTGATTCGTGAGGGTGCCGCCTGCGACGATATTTTCCTCATTCTAAACGGTAGCTTGGAGGTTTCGGTGGCAGCCATGGGCGACCAGTCCATTGCCCAACTGGCAACTGGCGAGGTGGTTGGTGAAATGTCGTTTGTTGACGGTCAACCGCCTTCTGCGACGGTAACGGCCCTCGAACCTGGCATTGTGCTGGCTATTTCCTGTAGTCAGCTGCGCCACAAGCTACAGCAGGATATGTGGTTTGCTTCGCGCTTTTATCGAGCTTTGGCCATTTTGCTCTCTAGTCGCCTGCGCAGCACTGTCAAGCATTTACAGGGCGAACACTGGCGTCCTGTGGCTAACCCCAACGATGCCGGGCTCGACGAAATGGGCGATATGCTCTCCATGGGCAACATCCGCTTTGACTGGATGCTCAAACGTCTGCGCAACGTTAACTCTAACCCCTGGGAAGAACTTGAGGTAGACTCAGCCGACTAGGGCTTTTCCCGACATCTGGTCTCTAGGAGTTTGCCGTTTAGCTCCGTTGGCTGGAGCGACGGGTTGAGCATTTTGATGGATGCGGCCCACATCCATCGTCTAAGAAAGATTCTGCTACCATTCAGGCAAGGCAACTAGGGGGTAATATAGAGCAACCGTTGGGCGCACCCCCATGGCTATGCCCCTCTTGGCTAAAGGTAAGCTGGCGTAAGTAAGCTTAGGTTTGGGCAATATTGGCGGTGGTTAAGACTGGCTCATAGGAGCGATCGCGGCGATGGGGTGGGTAACCGCGATATGCTCTACGTTTCCCTGGTGAATAAGGTCATCGTTCCACTCTCAACCGATTCTGAGCTCCGTTTTTGCTAGTGTCAGCGCATGCCACTCCACACCAAACTCAGTAATATTCTCATTGTTGAAGATAGTAAAGGCCGCCGAGAAATTGTCTTGGATGGGTCGGTATACTCCATTGGGCGAGATCCTAAGTGTGACATTCGCCTGTCGTCGCAATTTGTGTCGCGGCACCACGCCACCCTCGTCCAGCTACCGAAAGACGACGATACGTTTTACTACCGCATCGTTGACGGCAACCTAAAGGGCAAACCTAGCGCTAACGGCATGCTGATCAACGGTCGCAAGCTCCAGGCCCACGACCTCAAAAACGAAGATGAGATTGTGTTTGGTCCCCAAGCTCGCGCCATCTACTACCAGCTCAAGCGCGATAGCCAGTCGACTCTGCCCCCCGATGAGTTTGACATTACCCTCATCAGTCCGAACATGGTTGAAGAGGGCGACGAGGAGTCGGATAGTCTGGATGATGACACCGAGATCTAGCCCATCACCCTTGGGGGCTTGAATGCCTGAGACTTAGACCAAGGCAACAATAGCCTGGTTAATGGCGCTGAACACCTGCTCGCAATGATTATTGTGGCGGAGGGGCAGTTCTTGGTTGCTGACCACTAGATTCACCGAGGCTGCATCAGCAGCTACGGTAGGCGGACTGATCAGCACCTCAATGGTGGTGAGCTGAGCCAGGGAGACCTGTCCTGGCTGTTCTTTGGCCATCAGATAGTCGCTGGTTTCGTAGACCATATTGAGCCCGAAGGCTTGCAGCGAGCTAACAATTGCATCGCGCAGCCGAGCGGTGGTTGCCGAGATAGGAAGTGTGTTGGTATACCGGGCCATAGGCGTCCTCGCTGAGACCATCAAAACTACAAGTTAGCGCATGGTCGTGGCAGGCATGTTCTGACAAGCCCACGCTGAGCTGCACCCTTGACCTTAGTATGCACTAGTCCGGTTTGTATCTTAGTGTATACCATAGCTTGCTGGGGGGCTGGGCTGTGGCCCCCTTGTCTGTAAGCTTGAGAGGCGATACTGGGACAAACTATGCCGGGTAAGCTGCTGGTATTTGAAGGGGTAGAGGGCTGTGGCAAATCGACCCAGCTCAGGCTCCTACATAGCGCTTTAGGGAAAAGCGATCGCCTCCAGCAGCTTCAGCAGCAGGGTCTGATTCCCCAAATTCTCGCCACTCGCGAGCCGGGGGGCACGGAGTTGGGCTTGGGCCTGCGCCATCTGCTGCTGGGCGATCAGGGTGGGGCAGCGATGGCTAGTCGGGCTGAGCTGCTGCTCTACGCCGCCGATCGCGCTCAGCATGTTGAAGAGTTGATGAAGCCAGCTTTGGCCCAGGGCTGCTGGGTGCTGTGCGATCGCTACACCGACTCCACCGTGGCCTACCAGGGCTACGGGCGCGGCCTTGACCTAGGGCTGATTGACCAGCTCAACCAGGTGGCCACCGGGGGGCTGGTGCCCGACCTCACCCTGTGGCTCAAGCTCGATGCCGCTACTGGTCTGGCCCGCACTCGCCAGCGAGGGGCTGTCGATCGCATGGAGCAGGCCGATCTGGGGTTTCACCAGCGGGTGCAGGTGGGCTTTGAGGCCCTGGCGGCACGGCATCCAGAACGGATTGTGGCCATTGATGCGACGGGGACAGTCGATGCCGTCGCCGCCGAGATTTTTGCCGTTGTGGAAGGACATTTGCAGCAGTGGTACGCCCCCGGTTTGACGGTCTAGTGGGCCAAGACACCGCCGTTGCTCTGCTCTGTCGCGCAGTGGAGCAGCGGCGGGTGGCTCCCGCCTACCTGTTTGCTGGCCCTCACGGAATTGGGCGGCGGCTAGCGGCGGAGCACTTTGCCGAAATTTTGTTTGCCCCGCCCTCCGGGGCACCACCAGCCGCCCTGGGGCGACGCATTGCCCAGCGCAACCACCCCGACCTGTTGTGGGTCGAACCGACCTATTTACACCAGGGCAAGCTCATTGCGGCTTCCCAGGCGGCCGAGGAGGGGATCGCCCGCAAAAGCCCGCCTCAAACTCGCCTAGAGCAGGTGCGGCAGATCGCCCAATTCTTGAGCCGTCCGCCCCTGGAAGCCCCCCGCGCCGTAGTCGTGGTCGAGGCGGCTGAAACCATGGCTGAGGGGGCGGCCAACGGCCTGCTGAAAACCCTAGAAGAACCCGGTCAGGCAACGATTATTTTGCTAGCCCCTAGTCCACAATCGCTGTTGCCCACCCTGGTATCGCGCTGTCAGACGGTTCCCTTTCAGCGGCTAAACGCGACCGATATGGCAACGGTGCTCCACCGAGCACGGCAAGCTGAGGTGCTAGGGCAACCGCAAATTTTGGCGATGGCCCAGGGGAGCCCAGGCAGTGCGATCGCTGCCTATCAACAGCTTCAAACCATTCCTGCTGACCTGCTCAACGCTCTGCACCAGCCCCCTCGCAGTCTGCGCGAAGCTTTAGAACAGGGTCGCCAAGTCGCCAAAACCCTCGACACTGAATCGCAGCTCTGGTTGCTCGATTACCTGCTCAATTGGTACTGGCAAAGCTACCCAGCAGAAAGCCCCCAATGGCTACCAAAGCTTGAAGCCGCTAAGGGCTACCTGCGCCGCTTCGTGCAGCCCCGCTTGGTGTGGGAGGTGATGCTGATGGCTTTGGTGCAGTCTTAATCCGGCTCGATTGTTGGATATGCTTCAGCCTGAACAGACTTATTGATCATGCAACTGATACCACACGCCCAGGTTGCTTTTCTCCCAGGTCTGCCTGCGTTAACGATGCGATCGCCATCAATACAGAAATAAAGGCGGAATTAAAATGTGATACCCTTCGCTAAACCGGGTTGCAAGTCAGGATAGGTAAGAAGAAACCTGAGAACAGGGGAAAACTGAGAAGACGAAATTGACTGCACTGCATTAGGTTTTGCTCCCATGCCTCTGCTGTCAACCCATGGGGCTAATTAACTACTCCATGGACTTGCAAATTAATCCTAGTTTTGGTGTGCTCGCCCTCACGGCGGTGGTTAATGCGCTAGTTGCCAGCGTCGCTTGGCAGCGGCGTGGTTCAACGCTGGCACGCACTTATTTTTCTCTCATGATGGCCGCGGCAGCCTTTTATGCGGCGGTGGCCGCTATGGAAGCAGGGTCAGTGGCGATCGCTGACAAAATTTTTTGGTCCACGTTGGAATATGTCGGCAGCGGCGGAATTGCCGTCCTTTTCCTCCTATTTGCTAAAGCTTTCGCCTACGAGCGGTCACGCTTTAATGCTCGACAACTGGTGCGGCTCAGTCTTTGGCCCCTACTCAACGTTATTTTGGTGGCTACAAATGCCTGGCACCACTGGGTCTGGACGGCGGTTGTTCCAGGTTTGCCGCCCAGCAATAGTGCCGTTTATGAGCACGGCCCTGGCTATTTTTGGATCCTAAGCTGCATTTATCTGTATGGGCTGCGGAGCTTCCAGCTGTTGGCCCACTCTACCTTTAGCGGCGGACCTTTGCGACGGCGGCAGGCGCTGCTTCTTTTGCTAGGGTCATTATTTCCCTACCTCAGCGGCGTACTCTATTCCTTGCGGATTACCCCCGTTGGCCTAAACCTTACCCCGATGTCGTTTATGGCAACGGGGCTTTTTGCTTTTTGGGTGCTCTTTCGCATCGGTGTTTTTGATGCTGTGCCCCTTGCCCGCGAAATGTTGATTGAACAGTTGCAGGATGGCGTTATTGTTGTCGATTTGCAGCATCGAATTGTTGATATCAATCCCCAGGGGCGATCGCTAACGCGCCTAAAAGACAACTACCTGGGGCGATCGCTCCATGAGGCTTTGTCAAGTGTTCCAGAACTCTTAACAAACTATGACAGGGGTATAGAAACACCCTTTGGCCTCTGGCTAAATTCTCAACATTCGCACTATGTCACCATTCAAATTTCTTCCCTAGCCGATTACCAAGGCCGAATGCACGGGCGGTTACTCATTCTGCATGATATTACCAAGCGCTATCAGGCAGAAGTAGAACTGCGCCAAGCCAACGACCGCCTTCAAAATCAGCTAGAAGAGATTAAATTTCTACAAGCCAGCCTCAAAGATCAGGCCGAAAAAGATCAGTTGACTGGGCTATTTAACCGCCATTACCTCAACGATGTTTTACCTAAAACATTAGAAAAAGCAGAACAGGTAGGCTGCTCCGTGGTCTTCGTCATGTTTGATATCGACTACTTTAAACGCATCAACGATACCTTTGGGCACCGAGTTGGCGATTTGGTGCTTAAAGCTTTTAGCCAAATTATTCTGCAACAAATACGAACCGATGATATTTCTTTTCGGCTCGGTGGCGAAGAGTTTTTGGTAGTATTTCCTGACCTATCATTGGATGCAGGTCGTCAGAGGGCTGAAAGTATTTGTCAAGCGTTTTCAGCCTCTACAGTGCATTGGTTAGGGGCTGAAATAAAAACGACTGTGTCTGGTGGTATTGCCATTTTCCCCGAGCAAGGCATCAATGATGATGACTTGCTCCATGTTGCCGATCTAGCTCTATATCAAGCTAAAAGAACCGGGCGCAATCGAGTTGTCTGCGCCAACAGCCTACACTGCCAACAAATTGAGCAATAAAGGCTTGGAGCTACAGCGGATTGATTTTCAAATGGCTATGGCCCTTCTTTTCCGAGGGGGTAGCAAGATACTTAATCCTACAAGGGCCGCAAAAATAACTGGGTGAAATAATAGGTGCTGCCCCTTTGCCAGACGCCTACCCCCGTTTCAGTAAAGCCCGATCGCAGGATATTTTCTCGGTGCCCAGGGCTATCCATCCAGCCCTGAACGGCTAGAGGGGCTGGGTCGGGGGCATTGGTGCTGGTAAACAAATTTTCGCCCACCATGGCGTAGAGAATGTCTGCCTCTGATACTCGCTGGGCCGGGGCATCCCCCGTGGGGCTAACGTGGCCAAAAAAGTTTTCGGCCGCCATTCGCTGGCTGTACTGGCGCGCGACCTGGGCCAATCGCCCGTTGGGCTGTAGAGGATTGAGACCTTCCTGCTGTCGAATCTCATTGATGCGCTCATAGACCAGGGTTTCCATCTCGGCGGCAGCTGATGACTGTGCTCCTGCCGCGTCTGGCTCTGCGGGCGGCTCTCGCCCAATTCGAGTAATTGGAGGAATGCGTTCGACCAGTTGTTCTAGATCGGTCGGTTCGCAACCGACCAGCGCCAGGGCTACAGCGACAGAACCAATGGCTTGACGAATGTGGATAAAACGTTTGGCAAAAGGCATCGGGAACAGCTTCAAGCTAATCAGTCCTAGCTACACCCTAGCGCGGCGTGCTCGTGCTCTCGGGCATGGCTAGGGCTGGTTCAGGGCAAACGCATACTCGTACGACGGGATAACTGATGGATA
This sequence comes from Nodosilinea sp. FACHB-131, assembly GCF_014695395.1. Lineage (GTDB taxonomy): Bacteria > Cyanobacteriota > Cyanobacteriia > Phormidesmidales > Phormidesmidaceae > Nodosilinea. The sequence continues at coordinate 6,240 of NZ_JACJOF010000006.1, read as the reverse complement.
GATTCGTCATTCCAAATGAGTCTCTAAATTGAGGTTCAATCGGACTTAAGCCGATGCCTGTCCTAATCCTCTTCTACCACCAGCCGCCAGCGAATGGTTTGGGAGGTGACGCTGTCGATTTCACCCAGGCGTACCTGGATAGTCTCGCTGGTGACGGGGCCGAGGGCGGTGAGCAGGGCGCGCAGGTTAGGGGTGCTTTCGCCGCTGTCGACAAACACCCGTTCTGCCAATTGGTTGAGGCGCTTCCAGACGGTGTAGAGTTTGACGGCGGTTTGTTCGATTTGGGCCGCCTGGGCCACCATGTCGGCGGCGGAGTTGAGGCAGCCTACCCGCAGGGCTTCTTCGAGGGCCAGCTCTAAATCGATGCCGCTGGCCTCAAGCAGCTGTACTTGATTGGCGGAGGCCAGGTACTTTGACAGGTAGCGAGCCTCGGCGGTGACCTGCTTGAGGGTGTCGAGGTCAGGGTTTAGCTCCACCTCGGTTTTGAGGGTGCTCTGGTGCACAGCGGGCAGCTTCTCCATCTCCTTCACTAAGGGCGCAATGTAGCGGGTAGGGATGGTGTTGTCGGCAGCCTTTTCCCGCAGGGTCTCGGGGATGAGATCTGATGTCATAGCGGCCCACTCGTTGGCCACCTGGCGCACTTCGCGGCGGGTAATGTGGTCGCCTTTGCGGGCGGAGTCGCTAACCAGCTGCTGCACTTCGGGAGCCGATTTAGCGGTTTCGACGAAGGCACGTTTGCTGAACTGGTTGACCTCTTTGGGGGTGAGCATGCCCGCGTCGAGCAGCTGGTCGGCGCTTTCAGCGAGTTCGATCAGGTTATAGGCATGGCTTTTGGTGATCTCGCGATCCTTGAGCCAGTTGAGAAAGCCGGTGCCGCGCCCGTCGCCGCCCTTCTTTTCGCGATCGCGTACTGTCCGCAAGATTCTGCCCCGCCAAATGTCGGTTTGCAGGTCGAAGCGATCGCACACCTGCCAGGCCGCCTCCATCTGCTGGTTAAACTCATAGTCCGAAATTTTCTCGTCGGTGGGGTCGGGGAGGGCAAAGGTCAGCTCCCCTGCCTGCATCGCTGACTCAATCACCTCAGAAGAATAGGGTATTGCCGCCGTCATACCGTTGTTACCACTTGCGCACAGGGTGTTCATTCTCCCACGTCTGTCTGCTTTACTGTGCGGTGATCAAAGACCTGTGGCCACGCCATGCAGCTCAGCCCATGTAGCCAACCGTCTGGATCATGGCTCTAGAAAGGATCCCCCAAATCGGTGAGGCGCAAAGCGGCCTAAAATCCCCTCGATAAGCTTCGTGAAAGCCGCTGCGAGGATTAATTTTGCGGATGGTAGGATAACCGGGTGAACCCTGAAATTCGACCTTAAAAAGCCATTTATAACGGGATCAGGAGTGTCCATGCCATCAAAAATGTTGCGGGAATCTGCTTTTGGGGCGATTCGCAAAGCGATCCCTGCGGGAATCGCGCTACTGTCTGCGGGGTCGCTGTCTGTAGCCCCGGCCCTCGCTCAGGAGACCCGGGCTCTAACCGAAAATCCAGCCCTAATTCGAGGCTGTCGTCAGCTCAACCGAGCCACCGAAGTTTTTGACAACTCTACTTTGGGGCCGATCGCAACTCGCATTGGCACGCTACAGGCGGGCACCCAGGTGAGCCTAACCGGGGCAACCTCCCCAGGGCGGGCGCAGGTTTTTTTGAGAAGCGGCACCCTGTCTTCGGCACAGCCCGTGGGTTGGATCAACGCCAGCGTTTTGACTGCCTGCGGTAGCACTCCGATTCCTGCTACCAAGGCCTGCTTTAGGGCCGATCGTGAAATGGTGGTTAGGTCTAGCCCCACAGCCGGCTCTAGCGCCGTTGCTGGCTACAACGTCGGCGACACCGTAATCGCCAGCGCTAACCCACCGACCCAGCAAACCTCCACAGACGGTCGCCGCTGGATGCAGGTGACTATCTATAACGGCAGCACTGGCTGGATTGCCCGTACTGGCACCAATGGCCTGGGCAATAACATAACGCCAATCACCTGTCCTTAAAAAACAGCCGTCAGCGCTTAGCGATTTGACATGTCAAAGCCCTCCTTCAACACGAATTGAAGGAGGGCTTTGACTTAAATCTAGGCTCTCAGTCTCTAAGACTTTGGCCTTAAACAATTGAGGCGCTGGATTACCTACTGACTACTCAGCCAGCCGCTCAACAATTACCTGTTGAAGAGCGGGATCTGCCTGGGCCTGAGCCATAATCTGCTCAAACTCTTCAATGCTCAGCGATTCAGCCTCAATGGCGGCCTGCATCTCGGTTCGAGCGCCCTCGCGCAGGGTAGCAACCTGTTCAGCCGCCGCCGCAAACTGCTCGGCCTGCTCTGGTGGAACTTCGGCGGCAGCTTCGGGAGTCTGCTGCGACTCGGCGATCGCATTGTAGTCATCCACGGTTAGCCCCTGGGCCTCTACAGCGGCAACCAGGTCAGCCTGCACCGCCTGCTGAATGGTTTGAATTGCCTGATAGGCGCTAACAAAACGGTCGATTTGGGTCTCAGATACCTCTGCTGGGGCAGCCTGAGCCGGTGCTGGCGCTGGTGCTTCTTGCTCCTGGGCTACGGCGGCGGCCGGAACACCTAGCAGCAGGGTGGCGGCCAGAAGACCTTTGAACAGTGTAGAAGGTTTCATGAGCGATGATCCTCGCAATATCGTCAGTCGCAAACCTCGCCGGGGAGATTTACGCCAGGCACTACTTTGGTGCCCATGGGTTGACACCCTAGGGGGCAATCATGACGGTGAGATGACAGCTCTGTGACGATAGTGTGACCCCCGCCGCTGCTAGCAGGGTGTGATTCTGTACCCCTGAAGCTATTGGAGAGAATACTGACCAGCGATTCAGTCATGGGGCGATCGCCCCATGACTGAATCGCTGACAAAGCTAAGATGGCTAGAGCCGATGGCTGCCGCTTCGTCGAGTTGAATTGCTGATTGCCCTCGTCTGTTTTGGCGTTGTTTCAGAGGTCCCTATGGCTAACTTCGAAATTATTGAGCGAGAAGGGACACGGTTAGTCAAAATCACCTTAAACGACGAAACCGTGCGCACCGAATCAGGGGCCCTGCACTACATGCGGGGGGCTATCGCTATGCAGACTCAAACCCCTTCAGCAGGCGGTTTTCTAAAGTCTTTAGCAACGGGAGAAAATATCTTTCGTCCCACCTACACCGGTACAGGAGAGCTATATTTAGCGCCATCGCTGTCTGGCTATCACACTTTAGAGCTGTCAGGTGAGGAGTGGATTTTGGATCGGGGAGCCTATTGGGCCAGCGAAGGCAGCGTCGAGATTGCCATTGAGCGCAATAAGTTGTTGAGCGGTATGGTGGGCGGCGAAGGGCTGTTTCAAACCAAGGTCAAGGGCCGTGGTCAGGTAGTGATGGTGGCCCAAGGCCCTGTGGAAACCGTAGAGCTGCGAGGGGAGCGTCTGGTGGTAGACGGTAGCTTTGCGATTGCCCGCACCGGTACTCTCAGCTACCGAGTCGAAAAAGCCACCAAATCTATGGTGAGTTCAATGACCTCCGGGGAGTTCCTCGTCAATGTTTTTGAAGGGCATGGTACGGTGCTGCTGGCCCCGATTCCCTATTGGCAAGTGCTGCTGCTGCGTCAGGTAGCGGCCTCAACGGCGAGAACCTCCAGCTAGGGTGGGGGGGTGAGGCCATCGATTCTCCTTGGCCAGTGTCATACTTAATAAGCAAAAACCCTCGGCTACTGATGACTGACTTTCTCGCCCTTCTCAACCCCGCCCAACGCCAGGCCGTCGAGCACTATTGTGGCCCGCTGCTAGTGGTGGCGGGGGCGGGTTCGGGCAAAACCCGGGCGCTGACCTACCGCATTGCCAACCTAGTCCTCACCCATAAAACCGATCCCGACAACATTCTGGCGGTGACCTTTACCAACAAGGCCGCTAAGGAAATGAAGGAGCGCATTGAGGTGCTGTTTGCCGAGCAGGATGCCCAGGCCCGCCACGGCAAAGCCCTGTCGTCTTTGCCGCAATATGAGCAGACCAAGCTGAGATCCCAGGTCTATAAGTCCGTTACCAAGCACCTGTGGATCGGCACGTTCCATGCCCTGTGCGCCCGCATTCTGCGGTTCGATATTGAAAAGTATCAGCACCCTGCCGGGTACCGCTGGACGAAGAATTTCTCCATTTTTGACGAATCAGATGCCCAGGGGTTGGTCAAAACCATCGTCACCCAAACCCTAAATCTGGATGACAAAAAGTTCAACCCCCGCTCCGTGCGCTTTGCCATCAGCAACGCCAAAAACCAAAAGCTCACCCCCGACGAACTCGAAAAAGAGCAACCCAACTACCGAGGCCGAGTAATCGCCGATGTCTACCGCTACTACCAAAAGGCGCTGGCGGAGAACAACGCCCTCGATTTCGACGACCTAATTCTCATGCCGGTTTTCCTGTTTCAGCAAAACGAGCAGGTGTTAGCCTACTGGCACAAGCGCTTTCGCCACATCTTGGTGGATGAATACCAGGACACCAACCGCACTCAGTACGAACTAATTCGTCTGCTGGCCACCAACGGTGAGTCGATCGCCAGCTACGAAAACTGGAATCATCGTTCGGTGTTTGTGGTGGGCGATGCCGACCAGTCAATTTACTCCTTTCGCGCTGCCGACTTCACCATTCTGATGAACTTTCAGGATGACTTTGGCGATGGCCTGCCCGATGACGACACCCGCAGCATGGTCAAGCTGGAGGAAAACTACCGTTCCACCTCCAACATTCTCGAAGTCGCCAACCACCTGATCGAAAACAATACCGAGCGCATCGATAAGGTGCTGCGGGCCACTCGGGGAGAGGGCGAGAGCATCTACGTCTACCGGGCTGAGGATGAAACCGCCGAAGCCGACTTTGTGATCAGCCAAATTCGCCATCTCGAAACCCAGCACCCGGAGCTGAACTGGGGCAATTTTGCCATCCTCTACCGCACCAACGCCCAGTCGCGCGCCTTTGAGGAAGTGCTGACCCGCTACAGTATTCCTTACCAAGTGGTGGGCGGGCTGCGGTTTTACGATCGCCGCGAGATCAAAGATGTGCTGGCGTATTTGCGGGCGATCGCTAACCCCTTCGACACCGTTAGCCTCAAGCGGGTAATCAACGTGCCCCGGCGCGGCGTTGGCAAGGGCACCATCGACAAGCTAGAACAAGCCACTCAGACCCTGGGCGGCATTCCCCTGTGGGAGATTCTCGCCGATGATACTTCGGTGAAGACCCTAGCGGGGCGATCGGCAAAAGGCGTACTGGAATTCGCTGATCTAATCAAAAAGTATCGCCAGGACATGGATGACCAAAAGGGATCTGAAATTATTCAGGGGGTGCTCGAAGACAGCGGCTATCTGGCCGCCCTGAAGGCTGAGGGCACCGACGAAGCCGACGATCGGTTTGGCAACGTGCAGGAGCTTTACAACGCCGCACTGCAATTTGAAGAAGAAAACGTAGACGACCCATCGTTGCTAGCCTTCTTGTCTAATGCCTCTCTCGCCTCCGACATGGACGACAACAAAGACGGCAAAAATGCCGTGTCGCTGATGACCCTGCACTCCTCAAAGGGGTTGGAGTTCCCCGTGGTGTTTCTCGTGGGCCTAGAGCAGGGCCTTTTCCCCAACCATCGCTCCCTCGAAGACCCCGCCGCTACCGAAGAAGAGCGTCGCCTCTGCTACGTGGGCATTACCCGCGCCAAGGAGCGCCTGTTCATCTCCCATGCCCGCGCCCGTCGTCTCTACGGCAGTCGCGAACCCGCTAGCCCTTCGCTGTTTTTAGGCGAACTGCCCCTCGATCTCGTCACTGGCAACAGCACCACGGGCCTGCCCCAAAAGTGGAGCACCCCCATCCGCGAAGCCCGCAATCGCAGCGAGGCCGCTGCCAAACCGGGGAGCGGAGCCCACGAGTCAGACTGGACTGTGGGGGATGTGGTGGTGCACAAAGCCTACGGGGCCGGAGAAGTAACCCACATATTTGGAGCAGGCAACAAGATTTGCCTGGCGATCAACTTTCCTGGCCAGGGCCGCAAAATTGTTGACCCCAAGATCTCGGCACTGCAGCGGGCTGAGTAAATAGCGCTCTCACTGCTGCTGAAAGCCCAATATAGCTATGGTCAAGGTGGTTAGGACATAGACTAAGTAGGGGAGTCTCACGGTGAGGAGTGCAATGGCCAAACCCTACAGCCTTGATTTGCGTCAGAAGGTCATCGACGCCA
>NZ_JACJOF010000005.1 GCF_014695395.1 Nodosilinea sp. FACHB-131 | reverse complement strand
ATGGCGTCGATGACCTTTTGCCTCAAATCGAGGCTGTAGGGTTTGGGCATAGCACTTGGAGGAAAATGTCTCTGCTTATAGCTTACGTCCTAACTCACATGGCTGTAGCTATAGCTGCGACTGGAATCATCCTTCCACACCTCCCTTGAAATTGATGTGAATCGAGATACATTTACAAATGAACTGGAATTATTTTAATCTCTCCTCCCCACCCCTCAATCAATCACCTCCCGCCTCAGTTGCGGAAACACCTTCCCCACCTTCCCCAGCACATAGTCGCCATAGGTACCCTCAAACAGGTTCAGGCTAGCCCCATCCCAACGCTCCTGCCAGTCATCCGGCTGCGATGCAACCAGCGTGGGGATGGGCTGAATCTTGGCCTCAAAATTGGGGTCAAAGAAAAATGGAAACGAGAGCCGGTCGTGGCCCGATTGATTCTTTACTCGGTGGGGCGTAGAGCGGTATAGACCGCCAGTGATGCGATCGAGCATGTCGCCGATGTTGCAAATCAAGGTATTGGGAACAGGCGGAGCTTCAATCCAACGGCCTTGAAACTTTACCTGCAAACCTCCCAGGTTGTCCTGCTTGAGAATAGTCAACAGACCGTAGTCGGTGTGCTCGCCCACCCCCCATTGGTCGCTATCAGTGGCCGCCGCAGGATAGTTAAAAATGCGAAATAAAGTCAGCGGGTCGTGGGTGTAGCGCTCCTCGAAATAATCTGCCTCCAGACCCAGGCTAAGCGCAATCCCTCGCATTAAGACGTGGCCCAGCTCCGTCATCGCTGCCATGTAGTCCAACACTGTCTGGCGCAGTTCGGGCAGTGTGGTGGGAAAAAGGTTCTGCCCGTGCAGAGGGGTGCCCGCCTTCACCAGAGGATGGCTGTTGTCCAGTTCGGCCCCCAGGTAAAGCCCCTCCTTTAAATCAGGTTTGCCCGACGTCAACTCCCCACCGACCGGGAAGTAACCCCGCCAGGCCCGCCCGCCTTTGGCCATGGCAATTTGCAGTTTGGTGGCTACATCTTGGGCAAAAAACTGACGACTGAGGGTTTCGAGCCGCTGCTGCAAGCTCTGGTCAACGCCGTGGCCGGTGATATAAAAGAACCCATACTGGCGACAGGCTTGCCCCAACTGTTCGGCCACCACGGTAGATGACCCTGAGGAGGTACGCAACAACGTGATATCGATGATGGGAATAGTCTCTAACACAGTTAATCGTCGTTTTTTAGGTTAGAAAAATTGGCTCGGCTGTGAACAGCCAATGGGATTACTTCACTCTAAATGAGCGGTGAATTTTGAGCGGCTTATTTGTAGCTCAAACTACAATTACGGTCAAATTGCAAGAAGCTGTTCGTGCCAACCACTGGCTCGGTAGAGGCTTAGTAGTAAAAGTCGGGTAAATCTCTATGCTATTGCAGGCAGAGCTTCTTTCTTACTTCTACAAAAAATCGTCATTCCGCATAAAAATGCTCAAGGTCTTAGTTGTAGCTCGGGCAACTGACGCTGGTGAATTAGGGTTATAGACTGGAGAGCTAGATTCTAAATGTATGGATGGTGCCCCTTGTCCAATCAAATGAATCGTCGATTTTTTCTGCTTACGGCAGGCTCCTTTGCCGCCACTACAATGGTCGCAGGCTGCGGTGCTACTCGATCGGGCGGTAGTAATGCTGGCGGTAACACTCTCAGAGTGGGGGTAAGCCCCGTGCCCCATGGCGAAATTTTGGCCTACGTGAGAGATAACCTAGCCGCTAGCGAAGGGCTGACTATTGAAGTTGTCGAGTTTTCTGACTATGTGCTGCCCAACACTGCCCTTAACGACGGGCAACTGGAGGCCAACTATTTTCAACACGTGCCCTACATGGAAGACTTTGCTAAGCAGCGGGGGCTAGATTTGGTATTTGTCAAAGGCGTTCATTTAGAACCCTTGGGGCTCTATTCAAAGAAAGTGACGGTTTTAAGCGAAGTGCCAGAGGGGGCGCAGGTCTCGGTGCCCAACGATGCCACAAATCTAGGGCGTGCCCTCAAACTGCTAGAGGACAACGGATTGCTTACCCTCAAAGGCGGAGCGGGGGTAAATGCCACCAAGCAAGACGTTGAGACCAATCCCAAAAATCTTAGCTTGGTGGAGTTAGAGGCGGCACAGCTGCCCCGCGCCCTAGACGATGTAGATATTGGCGTAGTTAACGGCAACTATGCCCTTGAAGTAGGGTTAAACCCCGCTGAAGATGCTCTGGCGCTGGAAAAATCTGACGGCAACCCCTACGCTAATGGACTGGTGGTGCTGAGTGGGCAGGAAAATGATTCAAACATTCAAAAACTGGCTCAGCTGCTGAACTCTGATCAGGTCAGAGCATTTATTAACGATAAGTACCAGGGGGCAGTGATCCCGGTTTTTTAATGCTCCCTGAGGTAGGGTCATGATTACAATTCGAGACTTGCGGAAGGTGTACGGGTCGTTTGTGGCTCTCGACACCTTTAACGAAGAGATCAGCGCCGGAGAAATTTTTGGGGTAATTGGCCAAAGTGGAGCTGGCAAAAGCACCCTGATTCGCTGCATTAATCGGTTAGAAACGCCTACCTCTGGCCGCGTGATTGTGGCCGGACAGGACATTACCGCTCTGTCGGGCAGTGACCTGCGGCGGGCGCGGCAGCAGATGGGCATGATCTTTCAGCACTTTAACTTGCTGAGCTCGCGCACCGCTGCTGAGAACATTGCCATGCCTCTGGAGGTGATGGGCTATAGCCGTTTGCGCATTAAGGCGCGGGTGGCAGAACTGCTGTCGCTGGTGGAGCTAGAGGGCAAGGGCGATAGCTATCCCGCCCAGCTGTCTGGAGGGCAGAAACAGCGGGTGGGCATTGCTCGGGCCTTAGCCGCCGACCCCAAGGTGCTGTTGTCGGACGAATCGACCTCGGCCCTAGATCCCCAGACTACTCAATCTATCCTGGCGCTGCTGAAGGATTTGAACCAGAAAATTGGTTTGACCATTTTGCTGATTACCCATGATATGGGAGTGGTGAAGCGCATCTGCGATCGCGTCGCCATTTTAGAGCAGGGTAAAGTCATTGAGCGCGGCAGAGTGGTTGACTTGGCGGCCCAGCCTCACTCCCGCCTAGCACAGGACTTTTTTCCTCGGCTGACGAGCTACCAACCACGACCTGACGCGCTGCTGGTCACCGTTGCCTTTCGGGGTGAGGTGGCCAACGAGCCGTTTATGGCTACCCTGGCGCAGCGGTTCAACGTGGGGGCAAACATTCTCAATGGGGCCATTGAAACCATTGGGGGGCAGCCGGTGGGGCAGTTTCAGATCGAGCTGGCGGGGCCAGAGCGGTACCTTGCCCTCGACTACTTGACCCAGCTCAATCTTGCCGTGGAGGTACAGGATGGACGCACAGCTACTGAGCAATTTGTGGACAGCAACCCTTGAGACGATCTATATGGTGAGCGTTTCGTCGCTGCTGGCGGCGGTGTTTGGCTTACCCCTGGGGCTGCTGCTGGTGATTACGGGAGCCAGGGGCTTTTTGCCGAACCCAGCCGTCAACCAGGGGCTGGGCTGGGTGATCAACGGGGTGCGATCGCTGCCTTTCATTATCTTGCTGGTGGCGATTCTGCCCCTTACCCGTTTAATTGTCGGCACCACCATTGGCAGCACCGCCGCCCTGGTGCCCCTCACCCTGTCAGCCGTTCCTTTTTTTGCCCGCGTAGCCGAAACTGCCCTTCTCGAAGTTGACCCAGGCCTGGTGGAAGCCGCCGAAGCTATGGGCTGTAGCCACTGGGATATCGTTCGCAAGGTGTTGATTCCCGAGTCGCGGCCCGCTCTGGTGCTGGGCCTGACCCTGATGGTGATCAGTCTGGTGGGCAACTCGGCGATGGCTGGGGTCGTAGGCGGCGGCGGTTTAGGCGATCTGGCGATTCGCTACGGCTTTCAGCGCTTTGACACCCGGGTGATGGTGTACACGGTGGTCATTTTGATTGCCCTGGTGCAGCTGATTCAGTGGCTTGGCGATAGCGTGGCCTACCGGCTGCGCCGTACCGGCAATGTAGCGCCCTCCCCCGGTTGGACCAATCCCTTGGCGCGGCTGCGAAAGACCTAGGCTGTGCCTGTATCAGATCTAGCACCTTGGTGGAATTTCTTTACTCTTTAAATTCTTATGACAACTACCCTCAAGGAGGAGCTTTTGAGTCTGATTCGCCATCGACCGAGGTTGTTTTAGCATGCGCGGTGTCTCCTACCTCTCCCCCAATCTGCTTTGGCTGTATCGAGCCGTGGGTGAGTACCTCGGTCGTCGCTTGGGCTGCTCAGTGGATGTAGTGCAGGGAACCGATGATCCTCTGACCGATCCAGATCTGGCGGGCGATCGCTGGGATCTGCTTTTTCTCTGCGGCCTGCCCCTGATGCGCTACGCCCAGCGGGTGCCCCATCAGCTGCGACCCCTGGTGGCTCCGGTGATGGAGCAGGTTCGCTATGGCGGGCAGCCGATGTACTTTTCGGATGTGGTGGTGCGGAGCGATCGTCCCCTGCGTACTTGGGACGACCTGGCTCAGACGGTATTTTGCTACAACGATCGCGGCTCTCACAGCGGCTACAGCCGGGTGGGCTACGAGCTGTACCAGAGAGGGCTAGATTGGGGATTCTTTGGGCAGAAGCTAGAATCGGGGAGTCATTTGCGATCGCTCGACGCCATTCTCACAGGCCAGGCTGACTGCACTGCGATCGACAGCACTGTGCTCGACCATGCCTTGAGAGCCGACCCCATCCTCAGCCAAAAGATTCGCATTGTTGTTAGCCTCGGCCCCTCTCCCATGCCGCCCATTGCGATCGCTCAACGGTTGGGTCAGGACATGATGCAAACCTGGCAAGCAGCACTCCTTCAGCCCGACGCCACGTTGCAGCAGCAGCTTGCCCAAGCTGGAATCCAGCGCTTTGCGGCAGTGGACTATGGCACCTATGAGCCGGTTTTGGCGATGTATGAGGGGAGTAAAGGAGTTGGGGGTGAGGTGTAGAGAGTAAATTGACCCCCTACACCTTATTCCCTATCTTTTTAGCCCTCTACACCCTGTCCCCGCCAAGCCAAAAAAGCCTCCAGCGTTGGAAAGTATCGAATTACCTCATCGAGGCCTATCGGTCTACCCGAGCGGTAGCCATCCCAATAGGCGGCATCGGTGCTTTTGGGCAGTAGACCCGCATCGCGATCGCGGCACCCCCGCTGAAAAAATTCTTCTCGACGGCTTTTCATCACAACCTCCAGGACTCAACCAAAATGCACCCTCGCCATGCCGTGCCAATAAAACAGCAGCAAACCGGTTTGCAGTAATGGCCAGGGTTTCAACCCTATGAGTTGATCCTACGAAGGTGCCTTGATAAGAGCAAATAGTCTTTTTTGTGAAATTAATAGATTTCGTTGATGGAAAAGGCAGAGCTAGGAAAAACGGTTCGAATGTTGAGGTTTTGCTCTACATCGGGGACCGAAACCTCAAACCTTTGCCCTATGCCAGCGCCTGCCGCAGTGAAAACTGCTGCGGAGCCTGGGCCTGCTGCTCTACAGCGTGACGATAGACTTGCTTAAACAGGGTCTGTTGCGTGTGGCTGCCCCCCAGGCGATAGAGGTGTGGCAACACGGGGCGCAGGTGGGCGATCGCTCCCACCCAATCCCCATTGGCGTGGGCCATTAACCCCTGAGCAGCGGGAACAGCCAGCTTGAGCCATCGTGTTTTGGTGGGCTCATCTTGGCGGTGAGCATAGCGGACCATGTCGTCGATCATAGTGGCGGCGTAGTCATTGCGATCGCCTCGGGCCAGCCCGTAGACGTAGTGCAGGTCTTGAAAAGGCAGGGCATGTTCTTGCAAACGCGATCGCAGCGGTTTGGCCAGCGATCGCCAGCGATTACCCACGGCCACCCCCGCCAGCTCTAGCCGCAGCAGCAGCGAAATTGCCCCCACCTGGTCTTTGGGGGTGTGTCTGCGGGCCAGTCCCCACACGTGCTGGTCATAGAGTTTGAGCACCGTGGCAGTGTCGTCCTGGGTCAGGTAAGCCAGGGCCACGTGCCACCAGTTGTGGGTATAGAGCATCGAGTTACAGTCCCGCCAGGTGTCGGCGTTGGCCTCCATCCAGGCGATATTTTCGCGGTGGCGACCCTGAGCATCGAGTACGTGGGCCACAGCGTGGTGTGCCCAAGGATTGTGGCGGCGCAACTTTGTCGCCCGCCGTCCCAAAGCTTCGGCCTGGTCATACTGGTGGCACTGCTCCAGACCAAAGGCCACCATGCTGTAGAGCAACGGGTGTTCGGCGTGGGCCGGGAGGGCCGCTAGGGCGACCTCTAGCAACCCCTGGCTCTCTCCCTGGTAAAAGTAGTGATACTGAGCCTGCTGCACCGCCAGCAAATCCTGCGGGAAAGCTTGCACCAGAGCAGTTTGATGGGCGATCGCCTGCTGAATATGGCCCCGAGCCCAGGCCGCAATACCGTGAATATAGCTCTGTTCTCGGGGCGCGGCGGTTGCTAACCTGGCTAGCGCTCGGTTGAGGTAGGGTCTGGCCCGCAGGCGATCGGTGCGGTTTTCTTGGCTGAGGTAGTAGGCGGCCGCGTAGGCATGGGCGATCGCACAGTCGCCATCGGCTGCGATCGCCTTGAGAATCGTTGTCTCTGCCTGACCGCCGTAGGTAAGCGCCTGGTCGATGAACTGATCAATAGCCGTCACCGCTTGAACAGAGTCCGTGGTGACTAATAAGCCCTGAGCGTCGTGAAGCATTATCTATAAGGTGGGTTGAACCTTTACTTAAGCTTCAAAACAATCCATGATTAAGATCAAACTGAAAATGAATTGAGATACATTTGTAATATTACTTAACTTCAAGACATAGGCTAAATTGCAAGTATTGTGGCTATTCTCACTCGCCTGAATTCTTACATATCCTTAGAAGTCGCTCACCGTAGAAGCTAAAGGCGTCGTCAGACGGAGGAAGGTGGCCAGCTAAGTTAGAGGACGGGATTTAAGCCGAGACCCGAAGGTTTGACCTGTCGCAGTTTCGTCAGAAAAACATTAGACATTGGACCCAGGCGGCACTGTTAGGGCACTAGCATTGAGTAACCTTAGATTGACTAGATTGTGTTAGATCAAAATCAGATCGAAGGCTTTTTCCTAAGGTCCGAAACTCTGCCAAAACAAAGGCTATGGGAGCGGGGTCGTCGGTTTGGTCACGCGGTTGACTAGCTGCTGAATGCGATCGTAGTGGGCCCCCTTCCAATAGACTTGCTCGCAGCCTTGGCAACGGGCAAACTCGTCGTAATACATCCGGGTGAGTGGCGGCAGTTGCTCTACCACCTCGGCTTTATCGACCGGCAGCAGGGCGTCATTGCAGCGGGGGCAGCGCTCCAGGGGAGCGACGGCATCCTGCAAGCAGAATCGCTCTAGTACCTCTCGGGCTTGGGTCTCTGGTATGTGGGAGCGAACAATGTACCCATGGGTGACAATACTGCGCTTCAGGAGACCCCGGTCTTGGGTGAGCAGAATGCGCTGCTCTCGGCTCGCAAGGTGGGCCAGGTCGCCATCCTCATAGTCGCTGCGGTAAAGCGCATCGAACCCCAGCAGCCGCAGATAGGTGGCGAGCTTACCCAAATGCACGTCCAACACAAACCGAATATTGGCTAGCGGGGTGGGACGCACCAATGAAACTGGGCCGACATCAAGCTGCTTGAAGTAGGGGTAGACAGCGATGCGATCGCCATCCTGGGCTAAGTAGCCAAAGCCGACAGACTCTCCATTGACCAAAATCAAATCCACCTCGGGGTGAGGAATGCCCAAGGACTCAATCACATCCTTGATGGCAGAGGGTTCTTTAATCTCATGGACAAACTCTACCTGCCTGCGATCGCCCGGCAGAAAGTCGTTTAACTCAGCATAGAACCGGAAAATTAGCTGCAACATCAACGGCTACAGGGCAATCCAGGGCCAGACGTTTATCCCCTTATCCTGACAAAGTATCGATCTTTCATGACTCCGGCAGGATAATTTGGGGTAAAGAGGGCTGAGAGCTAGGTAGCCGTTATGACAGCGCCCCGCATGGCCAACCCGACAGTGAGATTTGTAGGGGAATATTGAGAAGGATGCCGAGGCTTCCTTATTGAAGTGAGAAGCATTCAAGCCTCTGCTTATGCATTCCTCACCGCGGCATTTGTGTGAGCCCAAACTGTCGCTTGAGCAGAAAATCCATCAGTTTGGGTGGCAACAGCTGCTTGAGCAACGGCAACCACCTGCTTTTTTTCCCCAGTCGAACTGTCATGGGTGGATGAGGCCTCATCACCATTGCCACCAGTTGCTCGGCAAAGTCATGGGCCGGCGTGGCGTTGGCCTGAGATAGGTTGGCCCTGGCTCGAATCATCGGTTCCAGCGGCGCGTACCACGAGTCTGGCGAGAGCACCCCAGCTAATTCCTGTACCGCGGCCTGGCCAAAGTTCGACTGGATGGCACCGGGCTTTACGATCACCACGTGGATGCCAAACGGGGCCAGCTCCATCCTCAGCGCCTCTGACAGGCTGTGCAAGGCCGCCTTCGACGCGCTGTAAGCCCCAGCGAACGGGGTTGTAACAAACCCTGAGATACTGCCGACGTTGACAATGGTGCCCGATCGCTGCTCCTTCATGACCGGGGCCACCTGCTGCACCAGCTCAAACGGGGCCAGCACATTGGTGTGAAACTGGGCTTGGAGCTGCGCCGGGCTGAGACCGATCAGTGGGCCAAACTGGCCAAAGCCTGCGTTGTTGACCAAAATGTCGATTCGTCCGACCTGGGCTAGAACGGTGTCAACGACCGACTTCATGGCTGCCGAATCGGTGACATCCAGCGGCAGGGTGAGCATGCCCTGGGTTTTTAAGTCGTCCATGGCCTCTAACCGTCTGGCCGTGGCCACGACCCGACAGCCCCGCCGATGAAACGCCTGACATAGCGCTTTGCCAATACCCGATGAACAGCCGGTGATGATGACGACGGGAGGAGTCATAGGGATAAAACAGGTAGGCGATAGCTGCGGCAGAGTCTCTAAGAATCCTAAGCAATGATGAGGTCAATGGGAGCGGAAAAAACGCTGGCAAATGGCCAGCTGGGTGAAGATTTTGCCGGCAGATTTTTTGGCGATCGCCCCCTCGTAGTCCACTGCACCGCAAGGGCTAGCCTAGCGTGAGGACAATATGTGTTTTTGGCACCGCTGGCCTATGCTCAACAACGTCACCACTGGAGGAGAGATGTTTATGTCTTCAATCAAGGGCCGTAGATTTTTGATTCGCGTTTGTGGGGGGCTAGCGATCGGTTTATTTGCCGCTAGCTGTGGTCCTTCTGCTTCGACACCTGACCGTCTGGAGGCTCCAGTGCAAACGGTCGAGCTCACCGTGTCGGCGGCAGCTAGCCTGCAGGATATTTTAGAGGCCATCACACCGCAATTTCATGCGGCCTACCCCACGATTGAAGTTAGCTATAACTTTGGTGCCTCAGGTGCTCTACAACAGCAAATTGAGCAGGGTGCCCCAGCCGATGTCTTCTTTTCTGCCGCTGCCAAACAGATGGATGCGCTAGCTGAGAAGGGATTGATTTTGAAAGATTCTCGGCAGGATGTGTTGACAAATAGTTTGGTGCTGATCGCCCCGGCTCAGTCACAAATTGCGGTTACAGATATTGCCCAACTCAAAGAGGCTGAGGTGGGTGTTGTTGCGGTGGGCGAGTTCCGCAGCGTGCCGGCAGGGCAGTATGCCGAGCAAGTGTTTACCAAGCTAAATTTGCTGGAGCCCTTGCAGTCGAAGCTGGTGTTTAGCAACAGCGTGCGGGGGGTGTTGGCCGCCGTAGAGAGCGGCAACGCCGACGTGGGTATGGTCTATGCCACCGATGCGGCCCTCTCGGAGCGAATTAAGGTGTTGGCTACGGCGACTGCGGCAACCCACGAGCCGATTGTTTACCCGATCGCAGTGGTGAGCAATAGCCCTAACCCCGACGCCGCAAAGACATTGATTACGTTTTTGCAGACGCCTGCGGCCCAGACTAAGTTCAAGGAATTTGGCTTTGGGGTTGTCGCTCCGTAACGCCCGACCTACGGTTGCAAAACCTACCCATGATTTCCTTCTCCCCCCTGTGGATCTCCCTCCGCATTGCTGCGATCGCCACTTTGCTGGCGTTTGTGTTGGGCATTGCCGCCGCGCAGTTTATGCAGGGCTATCGGGGTCGCTGGCGATCGCTCCTAGACAGCCTGTTTCTGGCCCCCATGGTGTTGCCCCCTACGGTGCTGGGCTTTTTGCTGCTGCTGCTGGTGGGTCGATATGGCCCCCTTGGGGTCCTGATGGGAACGGTCGGCCTTAGCGTTGTGTTTACCTGGTATGCGGCGGTGATCACCGCAACGGTGGTGGCGTTTCCGCTGATGTACAAAACCGTGCTGGGCAGCCTGGAGCAGATCGATCGCTCCGTGCAGCAGGCCGCTCGCACCCTGGGCGCAACCGAGTGGCAGCTGTTTTGGGGCATTACGCTGCCCCTGGCCCTACCCGGTATTGGAGCCGGTACCGCCCTGGCCTTTACCCGCGCCCTGGGCGAGTTTGGGGCCACCCTCATGCTGGCGGGCAATATTCCGGGCAAAACCCAAACCCTGCCCATGGCGATTTTTTTCGCTGTCGAAGCCGGAGCCTTTCGCGAAGCGGCCCTGTGGACCGGGGTGATTTTGACCATTTCCCTGGGCGGGCTGGTGCTGATGAACCGCTGGCAATCCCAAGGCGCCAAGCTGCCCGTCCTAGGATGGATCGAGCGATGCTGGGCCGTAGCTCGCCGCACCCTAAGCAAGCCATTCAACCCCCCTACCCCTTACCCCCCACCCCCCACCCTTTTACCCCCTCACCTCTCCGTCAACCTCACCCACCACCTACCTGGGTTCACCCTGGATGTAGCTTTTTCCACCGACCACCATCCCTTGGGCCTGCTGGGAGCCTCGGGAGCAGGCAAAAGCTTAATTTTGAGATGTCTGGCGGGGCTAGAGACGCCCCACAGCGGGCGCATTGTGATCAATGGGCGGGTGCTGTTTGACTCGGCGTTAGGTATCAATTTACCCAGCCGCGATCGCAGAGTCGGCTATCTCTTCCAGCACTACGCTCTGTTTCCCCACCTCACCGTGGCCCAAAATATTGCCTACGGGCTGCGGGGTTCGAAAGCGGCGATCGCCCGTCAGGTGGCCGAGCAGCTCCAGCAGGTGCAGCTGGTCGGGTTTGGCGATCGCTATCCCCACCAGCTCTCTGGCGGGCAGCAACAGCGGGTGGCCTTAGCCCGTGCCCTGGCCCCCAACCCCGAAATTTTGCTGCTCGATGAGCCCTTTTCGGCCCTCGATGCCCACCTGCGCAGCGAACTCGAAAAGCAGTTGCTCAAGACCCTGACCAACTACCAAGGCCTCACCCTATTTGTCAGCCACAATTTAGAAGAAGCCTACCGAGTGTGTCAGCGCTTGCTGGTGCTCTCGGGCGGCAGCGTTGTAGCCGAGGGGCCAAAACAGGCTATTTTTGACCATCCTGGCACCCTAGCCGTGGCTCAGCTTACCGGCTGCAAAAACGTCTCGACGCTACAACGCCAGAGTGATCACACCCTAAAAGCGCTGGACTGGCACTGCACTCTGCAAACACTGGAGCCGGTGCTGCCCACCCACACCCACGTCGGCATTCGCGCCCACCGCCTGACCTTTCCTGAGCAGCCCACCCAGCCCAACACCTTCCCCGGCTGGATTGCCTGGACCAGCGAAACGCCCCACCGCATCAGCCTCTATCTCAAGCTGGGCAGCCCCCCCGCTAACCTCGACGATTATCACCTTCAGGCAGAGGTCTTCAAGGACAGATGGGCTGAGCTGAAGGAGCGGCCTTTTCCTTGGTATGTGTATCTTGATCCGGCTCAGCTGCTGTTGTTGGGAAGTTAGGGGACTGCCCTGGGAATTGCGGTTTAGAGTTTGAGGTGTAGGGTTTAAGGCAGGTCGTGAACCTGAAACTTTGAATTTTCACTAACCTGTCGTCTTTTGCTTGGCAGACTGTTGGTGATCTGTTCACCTTTACTAAAGAAGTTCGTTATGTTGCCGCGATCGCCTGTATGACCAGTGCAACACCTTTTTGGGCTTTGGGCCGACTCACCCTTCCCTGGAGGGGATGACGCTGGTCCGTTTCTGACCTTCTCTGGGATAGAACCCTGAGGTCCTGTATTACCCGCGTGAGGATTTGACCATGCTGACCCGCCCTGACCCAGTCATGGATCTTTGGAAAACCAGGAGCCATCCCCTCGACCCCATCTTTGCGCCCCGGTCGGTGGCGGTGATCGGCGCTACTGAGCGCCCTGGCAGCGTGGGCCGCACGGTGCTGTGGAATTTGATTCGCCACCCCTTTGGCGGCACGGTGTATCCAATCAACCCCAAGCGGCGCAATGTGCTGGGCGTTCAGGCGTTCGATCGCATCCAGTCGCTTCCCGAAGTGGTGGATTTAGCGATCATCGCGATTCCTGCCCCTGGGGTGCCCGCCGTGGTGCAGGATTGCGTAGATGCCGGGGTTAAAGGCGCGATTATTCTCTCGGCGGGGTTTAAGGAGATTGGTGCCGAGGGCGTTGAGCTAGAGCGGCAGATTAGGGCGATCGCGGCGGGTCGCCTGCGGCTAATTGGTCCCAACTGTCTGGGCATTCAGAATCCGCTGACGGGGCTGAATGCGACCTTTGCGAGCCACTTGGCGAGGCAGGGCAACGTCGGCTTTATTAGCCAGAGCGGGGCGCTGTGCACCTCGATTTTGGACTGGAGCCTGCGGGAAAACGTGGGCTTCAGCGCCTTTATCTCCCTGGGTTCCATGCTCGACGTGGGCTGGGGCGATCTGATCGATTACCTGGGCGACGATCCCCACACCCACAGCATCGTCATCTATATGGAATCGATTGGGGATGCCCGGTCGTTTTTATCGGCGGCGCGGGAGGTAGCCCTGAGCAAGCCGATCATTGTGATTAAAGCCGGACGCACCCAGGCGGCGGCTCAGGCGGCGGCCTCCCACACCGGGGCGCTAACGGGCAGCGATGCGGTGCTGGATGCGGCCTTTCGGCGCTGCGGCGTGCTGCGGGTTGACCACATCGACGAGCTATTTGATACCGCCGAAGTGCTGGCTAAGCAGCCACGCCCCCGGGGTCCGCGCCTGAGCATTATCACCAACGCAGGTGGTCCGGGGGTGTTGGCGACGGACGCGTTGATTCGCGCTGGAGGCACTCTGGCGGAGCTTTCTGCCGCTAGCTTGGATGCCCTCAACGGGGCGCTGCCCTCCCACTGGAGCCACGGCAACCCCATCGACATTTTGGGCGATGCCGAACCGGGCCGGTTTGCCCAGGCGCTAAAGACTACTCTGGCCGACCCCGACAGCGACGGCTGCCTGGTGGTGCTCACCCCCCAGGCCATGACCGACCCGACCAAAACCGCTCAGGCGGTAGTCGAAACCTGGCGCAGCAGCGAATCGAGCCAGCCAATTTTGGCTAGCTGGATGGGGGGAGCTGAGGTCGATGCCGGCGAAGATATTCTCAACCGGGCGGGGATACCCACCTACCGCTACCCCGATCTGGCGGCGCGATTGTTTGGGCTGCTGTGGCGGCACAGCTATGCCCTCAAGGGACTCTACGAAACCCCAACCTTGACCACCAACCACGGCATCGATCGCGCCACCGTCGCCACCATTCTGCAAACGGCCCAGGCGGAAGTGCGCCCCCTGCTCACCGAGACCGAGTCCAAGGCGGTGCTGGCAGCCTACGGTATTCCGGTGGTGCCGACCCAGGTGGTGGCGACGGTGGAGGAGGCGATCGCCGCTGCCGACGCGATCGGCTATCCCGTAGTTCTCAAACTCTATAGCCACACCCTCACCCACAAAACTGACGTGGGTGGCGTGCAGCTCAATCTCGACGACAGCCATGCCGTTGCTCGGGCCTTCGATCGCATCCGCACTGGCGTCACCGAAAAGGCGGGGGCCGAGCACTTCCAGGGCGTCACCGTGCAGCCGATGATTCGCACCGATGGCTACGAGCTGATTTTGGGCAGCAGCCAGGATCCGCAGTTTGGCCCGGTGCTGCTGTTTGGCACTGGCGGCCAGCTGGTTGAGGTGTTTCAGGATAGCGCGATCGCCCTGCCCCCTCTCAACAGCACCCTAGCCCGTCGCCTGATGGAGCAAACCCTAATCTACAAAGCTCTCCAGGGGGTGCGGGGTCGAGAGGCTGTGGATATGGATGCTCTAGAGCAGCTTTTAGTGCGTTTCAGCCAGCTGGTGGCCGAGCAGCCCGATATTGCCTCGATCGATATCAATCCTCTACTCGCCTCGTCCGAAAGACTGCTGGCCTTAGATGCGCGGGTGATCCTTCGCGCCCCTGACTCACCGCCTGCCCGCTTAGCTATTCGCCCCTACCCCACCCAATATGTCTGGCCTGGGGGCAACGGCGTTACCATTCGCCCCATTCGCCCCGAAGACGAGCCGCTGATCACCGCCTTCCACGACATGGTGTCTGAGCACAGCGTTTACCTGCGCTACTTCCACCCCATCAAGCACAGTACCCGCATCGCCCACGATCGCCTCACCCGCATCTGCTTTAACGACTACGATCGCGAGATCGCCCTGGTGGCCGAAGTGAGTGCCCCCGACCCCAAAATCATCGGTGTTTGTCGGCTCACCCAAAAGTATGGACTGCCCGAGGCCGAGTTCGCCATGCTGGTGGCCGACTCCTACCAGGGCCAGGGCTTCGGCACCGAGCTGCTGAGCCGCCTGATTGAGGTAGCCCGCACTGAAGGGCTAGAGCGCCTGACGGGGGAAATTTTAGCTGAGAACCACGGCATGCAGCGCCTGTGCAAACGGGTCGGGTTTCAGCTCAAACCCACGGTGGAACCCGACGTTTTATCCGCCACGTTGGACTTGACCCTCTGAGGCTGAAGAAACAAGGGTCACCTGCCCTGGGTTACGAACAGCTGCACGGGTGAGTTGCAGTCTGGCTAACTCCATGGTCAACGTGTCTGTGGCTTGATTGTTATGGTCCTCAGCCCAAGCAGCCATCGCCTGATCGCCACGTTGCTCTGCCCCAATCCACCCAAGTACAAGCAGTCGGGTTACTCAGGTGGATTGGGGTTTAATACCTCCTTGACCTCTATCTCTGAAATCGATTCGCCCGTGGTGAGGGTCAGCCGTCTAAACTCCCCCCGCAGCTGGATGGATTTGTCGAGTAGCCCGTAGAGAGCTTCTGTATCGGTGGCCTTCGACCTGAGGTAGACCGTTTCCAGCTCGGGTTCTACTAGATAGAGCCGATTGTCCATCCGGCTGTCGGGGTGGCTGGCGCTATCGACGGCAAGTTGCCCCGACAGCACGACATCTGCTGGCTGCTCTAACACTTTCACTAAACCCAGACAGGCGATCGCACCGGCAGCTGCGCCCACCAACATGCCTCTCAAAAACGCTTGCCGCATGGACCATCCCCCAATCAGCAGATGCCGCCAGTTTAGGCCACCAACCCACTGCTTTTGGTGAGGGTGCCATAATCGAAAGCATGCACCCTGTGGTTCCACCCCCTATGCCCGCCATTGACTACCTGCGCATTAGCCTTGTGGATCGCTGCAACTTTCAGTGTCAGTACTGTATGCCGGAGGGGGCCGACTTGCAGTATTTACCCCAGCAGTCATGGCTGACCCGCGCCGAACTGCGGCAGCTCCTGGAGGAGGTATTTATGCCTCTGGAATTCTCAAACTTCCGGCTCACCGGGGGCGAGCCGCTGGTGCGACCCGGCATTGTCGATATCGTGCGCGATATCGCAGAATTGCCGGGGACAAAGGACTTATCCCTGACCACCAATGCCTTTTTACTCAGCGGTTTGGCCCAGGACCTCTGGGACGCGGGGCTGCGGCGCGTCAACATTAGCCTCGATTCGTTGGATCCCGTCATTTTTGATCAAATTGTGGGTGGGCGGGGGAAATCTCGCTGGCCCCAAGTCTGGGATGGCATTCAGACCGCTCATCGAGTGGGGTTCTCGCCGCTCAAGCTGAATGTGGTGGTGATTCCAGGCGTCAACGACCACGAGGTTTTGGATCTGGCGGCCCTAACCTTCGATCGCGAGTGGCACGTGCGGTTCATTGAGTTTATGCCCATCGGCAACGACAGTTTGTTTGAGGCCAAAGGCTGGGTCGATTCGGAGACGTTGCGCGATCGCATTCGGCAGCGTTGGGGCCTTACTGGCGGCGATGTGCTGGGCCACGGTCCGGCAGACGTGTTCCAGATTCCGGGCGCTAGGGGCACCGTGGGGTTCATCAGCCAGATGTCGGAGTGCTTTTGCGATCGCTGCAACCGCATGCGTCTGTCAGCCGATGGCTGGCTGCGCCCCTGTCTGCTCAACGAAACCGGCCAGATCGACCTCAGAACCTCCCTGCGCCAGGGCGTCCCCACCAGTGAACTCCGGCATCAGGTGGCGGCCCTGCTAGCCGACAAGCCCGAGATCAATTACAAAATGCGCCAGTCGGGCACCACCGGAGCCTACGGGCGCACCATGTCGCAGATCGGAGGCTAGCCTAAAAACAGCTTGTAGTTCTCGTAGGTTGGGTGCAGCGGAGCGGAACCCAACAGCAGTAAGCCTTGTTGGGTTCTGCTATCGCGCCACCCAACCTACCAATTTAGGATTGACAGACCACTAGCCCAAAAACAGCTTGTAGGCGGGGTTTTGGTTTTCGTCCCAATACTGGTAGCCGAGGGTGTCGAGGAAGCTCCGCCACTGTTCCATCTCGTGAGGTGGTACCTGAATGCCGGTGACGATGCGGCCATAGTCGGAGCCGTTGTTGCGGTAGTGAAACAGGCTGATATTCCAGTCGGGGCTCATGGCGCTGACGAATTTCATCAGCGCACCGGGCCGCTCGGGAAACTCAAAGCGGTAGAGCAACTCGTCGTGGGCCAGGGATGACTTGCCGCCCACCATGTGGCGCAGGTGCATTTTTGAGAGTTCGTCGTCAGTCAGATCTAGCGTTTTTAGGCCTTTGGATTCAAATACCTGGGCCATGGCGGCGGCATCGGCCCGACCCTGAACTTCGAGCCCCACAAAAATGTGGGCCTCGTGGTTGTCGGCAATGCGGTAGTTGAACTCCGTCAGGTTGCGGGTGCCCAAGCATTCGCAAAAGGCCTTAAGGCTGCCCGGCGTCTCAGGGATGGTGACCGCAAAGATCGCCTCGCGGTGTTCGCCAATCTCAGCTCGCTCAGCCACAAACCGCAGGCGATCGAAGTTCATGTTGGCTCCGCAAGCCACAGCCACCAGGGTTTGATCGGTGATGCCCTCGCGCTCGACGTAGGCTTTGGCCCCAGCGATCGCCAGCGCCCCCGCTGGCTCCAAAATCGATCGCGTGTCCTCAAACACGTCCTTAATCGCCGCGCAGATGTCGTCGGTGCCCACCAAAATAACGTCGTCTACATACTGCTGACAAAGGCGAAAGGTCTCTTCCCCCACTTGGCGCACCGCCACACCATCGGCAAATAGCCCTACCTGGCTCAGGCGGACTCGCTCTCCAGCTTTCAGCGATCGCGACATGGCATCAGCCTCAATCGGCTCCACGCCGATGATCTTAATCTCCGGTCGCAGCCGCTTCACGTAGGCAGCAATGCCCGAAATCAACCCACCGCCACCGATCGCTACAAAAATGGCGTGAATGGGCTGGGGATGCTGCCGCAAAATCTCCATGCCGATGGTGCCTTGACCCGCAATCACATCCGGGTCATCGAAGGGGTGCACAAAGGTCAGGCCCTTTTCGTCGGAGAGCTGACGGGCGTGGGCGTAGGCATCGTCGTAGGTTTCGCCATAGAGCACCACCTCGCCGCCGCGCGCCTTCACCGCATTTACCTTCATCATTGGCGTGGTGGTGGGCATCACAATGATGGCGCGGGTGCCCAGCTGCTTGGCCCCCAGCGCCACCCCCTGGGCATGGTTGCCCGCCGACGAAGCAATCACCCCCGCCGCCAGCTGCTCCGGCGACAGGTGGGCCATTTTGTTGTAGGCACCCCGCAGCTTGAACGAAAAGACCGACTGCATATCTTCTCGCTTCAGCAGCAGCCGGTTGTGCAGCCGCGCTGACAGGCTCGGGGCAATATCTAGAGGCGTTTCCTGCGCTACGTCGTAAACCCGGGCGGTGAGAATGCGTTCGAGGTAGTCGGTAGGCATTGCAGAGGAGAGGCGAAAGGATAAACCCTCATTTTAGAGGGGTGGCGTGTCTAGTCATCATCAACAATTTTGGGGTGTAGTGTTTTGGGTGCAAGGTTCAAGGAGCTACCTCAAACCCTGTACCTAAAACCCTATACCCTTCCCCAACCTTGTCCCCTTAACCCCTCCACCTCTAAAGCTTAAAGTAGGCCATCGCCTGCTGGAGATGGGCGGCGTGGGAGGCCATCGCGTGGCTCGAGGTGGCCAGTTGCTCTGCCGCTACCGCGTTGTGCTGAGTGACTTCGTCCAGCTGCACCATGGCGCTGTTGATCTGGGCAATGCCGTTATGCTGCTCCAGGCTGGCTCGGGTGATGTCGGCCATCAGCCCCGAGGTCTGCTGAATGCTGGGGACAATTTGCTTAAAGAGATCGCCGGTGCGCTTGCTCACTACCATGCTGCGATCGGCTAGGGCCGTGATTTCTTCAGCGGCGGTGCGACTGTGTTCGGCCAGCTTGCGCACTTCCTTGGCGACTACGGCAAACCCTCGGCCATGTTCGCCGGCTCGGGCGGCTTCCATAGTGGCGTTGAGGGCCAGCATGTTGGTCTGTTCGGCAATGTCTTCAATGACGTTGATTTTGGCAAGAATTTCCCGCATCACCTGCATGGTTTCGGTGACGGCCTGTTTGCCCTCATCCACCATCGTTGCCGACTGGATTGCCGATTGGTAGGTGCGCTTGGCTTTTTGGGAATTGCTGTCAATCACAGCATTCATTTGCTCAATCGACACCGTCGTTTGCGCCACCCCAGCCGCTTGCTTAGAGTTGCCGAAGGAAAGCCCCTGGGCAGCATCGTTGAGATGGGCAGAAATCTCCAGCATCTGTTTGGCCGCCACCTGTTCATCTTGAATGATGGTGGACAGACGCGTTGTCATCATCCTCAGAGCCTCCAACATGCGGCCAATTTCGTCATCCCTACCGGCCGGAATTTCAACATGCAGATCTCCGGCAGCAATGCGCTGCACGATCGCCGCCGTAGCCAGAATCGGCTGCGTGATGCGACCCGCCAAATAATAGGCCAAAGCAATTACCCCAAGGCCAATTAAAATGCTGCCCCACAGGATGCCCAGCGCTAGCTGGGAGGAAAGATCAAGGGTGTTGTTAAGATCACTTTCAAGGGCGGCGAGCCCGTTTTGAGAATCGTTCAGAAAACTCTCAAGGGTTTTGGTATAAGCCGTTTTGGTCTGTTGGTACTCGGCCCCATCCATCAATGCCAGGGCCTCTTTCTGTTGCCCCGCTTGTAGCAGCTCAAGGGTTTCGGTCTCTAGCTCAGCCAGTTTGTCGTTGAGCCCCTTTTGCTGATCAAAAAGCGCTTGAATTTCAGGATCAGCGGCATTGGCCTGGGCCGCAATAATCAGGTTCTCTAGCGGGGCAAAGTAGAAATCGTAGCGTTCTTGCCACTGGCTGTCTTGGGTCAACACATAGTTGCGTATCGACTGGGTGAGCACTTCGTCTAACCACATGATCTGCTGAGCGCGAGAGAGCTGTTGTTGTGATGCACTGACAGAAACCAGCCTGGCGCGAATTTGCTCAATGGCAGAGTAAGTCACGGTACCGACGGCGGTGAGCGTGAGCGCACCACAGAGATAACCTACAAAAATCCGCGTGCGAATTTTGCTGGAGGCCAATCTCTTGAATAGAAACATCATCACGTTTTCCCTAGTTGCTGTAGATGTGGTCGGGCGGCGGCAGCGGTATCAGGAACAGTCCGTTCTGAGGTTCTGTCCTGACAAAGAATCTCCCCACTGGCTGACAATGCTCCTGGCTTGAGCAAAGAACGCTACACAATTCTTCCCGTTATAAAGTGTTACTCACCGTCTCTTTGACTAGAGAATTTCGGCTTTAGGGGGGCTCGCTAGCCGCGGGCAGGGGCTGAACTGCGTCAACAGCCGAGGAAAGGGCCTCACGGGAGGATCTGCCCTTGAGATCCTGCGATAGAGTTGCAGAGGAAATTGGCGCAGTCCCTATGCCCTTTCGTTTAGCTCGTCGGCCTAAAGTTTCAACCGCCAGCGCTCCGGGTGCTGTGCAGATTTGGGTCGGTGCTCGCGCCCAGCGGCTCTGGCGCAGGCCACTGGTGTTGGTGCTGGTCGGGGTTGGGCTCAGCGGCGGACTGCTGCTGCTGGGGCTGAGTTTTCGCCTGGGGCTGCGGCTGATGCTTGACCCAGCGGCGTTGCCCCAGGCCCTAGCTCGCTTGACGCGATCGCAGCCGGAGGCCCTGCTCCCCGCCATCAGCCTAGAGGAGCTGCGCCATCAAGCTGAGGCCAGCCAGCAGCAGGTGGGAGACCCGCTGCGACTAGATTTGCCTGGAGCTAAGGACCGGGAGGCGCTGATTGTGCCGGTGCTGAAGGCGGGGGCGATCGCCTCCCTGCACCTGTTTGCCAGCGAGGGTAGCGGGGAAGAGCTGCGGGCGATCGCCACCTTGCCCACTGTGGCCCTGCCTAAAGACACCGTGCTAGCGCCCTGGCTCAGCAGTCCCCAAGCGCCTGCGGCGGTTCCGGCAAATTTTGACTTCACTCGGGTCGTGCTGCTGCCAGCCCCACCCGTCGCCACCGACGGGTTTTGGCTCACCCTAGAGGGCAGCTGGCAGCAGCAGGGTCTCACCCTGCGCTATGGCCAGCTGCTGCACGTTGACCCCCAGGCCCAGCGGCTAGAGCTGCTCACCCCCTGGAGTAGCCCGGCCAACCGCCCGCCCCAGTGGGCCGACCTCGATGGTGACGGCCCCAGCGATCTCGTCATTGACGAAACTGTGGGGCTGGAGCCAGCCCTGCGCGGGTTGCAGGTGATGCCCGGACCGCGCCTACAGACAGTGTCGTGGGTGCGGGTGCCGGTAGATGCCGGTGCCAAAGCAGGCGACTATCAGCAGGCTCTGCGCCTGGCTCGAAGCGGGCTATGGCACCGCGCCCAGGCCCAGCTAGCCAACCTCAAAACAGGTCTAGCCCAAGGCTGGAACCCGGCAGCGGAGGCCCAGCTGCGGCTGATGGAGCGCCATCGGGCGATCACCCGTCAGCAGGCTGAACAAGATTGGTCAACGCCCACCCAGCACATTCTCGCCCTGCTAATCGACGGGCGGTGGGAGCCGGCCCTAACTCGGCTGGAGGCTAGCCCTGAGCTACTGCCCACCCTGCTGAATCGCCTCGGCGTTGACCGTGGTCGCCTGTGGAACCGCATCAGCGCCGCCGCTGCTCTGCCCGACCCGCCACCGGCTGTGTATGTGTGGGGCGGTTTGGCCCTCAAGGCTCAGCAGAACCAACCCACCAATCGAGATGGGGCTACCCCAGACTGGCTTAACCGCCAGCCGGTGCCCGCCGCCGCTCGCCAGCGGTTGGCCAAGGTTTTGGCTACTTTGACGACTACCCAGGCACAAGCGGTTGCCAGCGCTAAGGCAGGTGCAACCGCCGCGATCGCCCCCGCCCAGTCCCCTAACGCCCAAGCTGTGGGGAATCTTGCCCTGCCGCCCATCACCGCCCTCATTGGTCAGGCCCGACCCATTTCTGCACCCCAGTCTGGCTATGCTGCCCCTGGTCAGTCTCTCGATGCCGCCCTAGGCCAGTGGTATGCCATTGAGGTGCAGGCCGTAAACCAGAGCCAAACCTGGCAGCGGGGGACAGGGCCAATTCCCGCTGGGGTAGCTCCGGCGGCGGTCTGGCCAGTGGTGCAGCCGGCGGCCCAGGCATCGCCTCAGCTGCTGCGCTGGGTGAGCCCTACCACCGGCGTTTCGGCACCCCTAACCGTGCGCGGGCTCAGCTTAACCGATGGCACCGTGACCCTACTGGCCACTGGCCCCGCCACCAATGCCTCTGCCCTGCCGCCCTTGGTCTTTTCCCAAGGGGCGCTGATGTGGCTCGATGCTGACCAGGGTCAAACTGCAGAACCGGGGGCGATCGCCGCCACGGCTACCACCATCTTCGGCGATCAGCCGGTGCCGACAGACTTTGCGGCTGCCCTAACCAGCCTCACACAGCACAGCATTGATCTGACCGGCGACGGTCAGCCAGAGCGAGTGCTGACCTGGGATGAGGCGGCGCTGACCCAGCTCAAAAACTGGTGGGTTCAGGTAGAGCCAACTGCCGTCAAAACTATTATCCTCGGTGCTGACAATCGAGTGCTCTACAGCGATATGTTTGCGCCCCAAACCGTGGTGGCGCTCACCAACCCGGCCCTAGGTGAACCCGTCGGGTTGCTGGTGCATCAAGCCGGAAGCTACGAGCTGCTATCGTGGCAGGCGGCCAACCAGCAGTTCGAATAGGGCTGAACTGACTACTGCATTGCGAACGGGGTGGCGTAGACGCGGTGAATCCGAAACTCTAAAACAGTAATTTGGTGCTCCCAAATCAGTTTTTCGATGACGATGTCGCCGTGGGCAAGCCAGTTTTCATCGACCAAACTCAGCGGCACATCAATAGGAAAAATGCGGTAGCCGTTTTTTTGCACCCGGTGTCGAGTCCCGACTTCGAGCACAGTGGGGTAGCCCTGGTCAGGCTTGAGTTTGAGTAGGCTATTGACTTCACAGGGCATTCCCATCGGCGGTATCTCGGTTTTTGAAGGGATAATCTGGTGGAGAGCTAGAGAGTAACGTCTACTGCGCCGCTGCGTCTAGGCTCTGGCCCCAGTGGCCCACAGAGAAGTTAGGTAAGGGAATTATCCTAGATCTGTGGGTTGCATCTCGGGATGGAACTCTCGTCGCCGTAGCGTTCACGCGATCGCCCCATGTCCCCGTCACCCTACTCCCCATCTGCCGCCGTCATCACCATGGAGAATGTGTCGCGGGTGTTTGGCAGCGGCGAGGCGGCGGTGCGGGCCTGCGATCGCATTAACATCACCATTCACCCGGGTGAATACTGCGCCATCATGGGCCAGTCGGGCTCGGGCAAATCGACGCTGATGAATATCATTGGCTGCCTCGATCGCCCCACCCGCGGCCGCTACCTCCTCGACGGCACCGATGTCTCAACGGTGGATAAAAACCGGCTCACCCGCATTCGCAACCGCAAGATCGGCTTTATCTTTCAGCGCTACGAGCTACTGCCCAACCTGACGGCACTGGAAAACGTGATTTTGCCGATGATGTACGCCGGGTTGGGGCGATCGGTACGGCAGCGGCGGGCGGCTGCCGCCCTCACCCACATGGGCCTGGCCAACCGCATGGATAAACGCCCCTCCCAACTGTCGGGCGGGCAGCAGCAGCGGGTGGCTATTGCCCGCGCCATTGTCAATCAGCCGGTGCTACTGCTGGCCGACGAGCCGACCGGAGCGCTCGACTCGCAGTCAGCCACGGAGGTGTTGAGCATTTTTGAGGCCCTGCACCAGCGAGGCATTACCATCGTCATGGTGACCCACTCCCATGAGGTGGCCCGCCACAGCCAGCGCATTATTATGATGAGCGATGGCCAGGTTACCGATGCCCACCTCAGCCCCGCCGAGCTGGGCCGTCTGGCCCCCCTGTAGCAGCCGACCACCCTCTGTTTGGAATGCTCCGTGCCGCCCGAACCCCACTCCGATACCTCCAGTCGCACCAATGCCTCAGCGGATGCCGACCCTCTCCCGCTGGGGCCGGATCAGGCGAAACCCCCTAGCCCCCTTAGCCCTGGCCTGTTTGATGACGATCTGCTCGACGATGGCGATCGGGCCAAGTCTCGCCCTGGGCTGAGGTGGCTCGTGGCGTCGGGGCTAGTGCTGGTGCTGGGCGTGGGGGGCTGGCTGGGCTACCGCACCTGGCAGCGCCGCAGCGTAGACCCCGTGGTAGTGACCACCGGCACTCCCAGCCGCGACACCCTAGAGAACCGGGTCGATGCCTCGGGGGTGATGAGCCTGGGCAACCAGCAGATTCTCAAGGCCCCAGCGGATGTCACTGTGGAGGCGGTGCTGGTGGAAGAGCGCCAGCGGGTAGAGCAAGGTACGGTGCTGCTGCGGCTGCGCGATCGCAGCCTGGAGCAAGAGCTAGACGAGGCCCAGATTGAAACCGACATTCTTAGGCTGCAGCGGCAGCGCAATGCTGAGGTGCTGCGAGACCGCCAGCGCACCGTGCGGCGGGCCGAAGAGCGCTTGAGCGAATCGCGATCGCTGGTCGATCAGGGGTTTATCTCCGAGGATGAGTACAACCAGGATCGCGACGCGTTAGAAACGGCCCAGTCTGAGCTGCGAGGGGCTGAGGTTGAGCTCCAGCGCTCCGAGCTAGAGATTCGCCAAAACCAGGCCAAACTAACTAACGTTCGCGCCCGCATTGCCGACAACGCCATCGTTGCCCCCTTCGACGCCGTGGTGCTCAACATCGACGTGCAGCCCGGCGACGGTGTGCAGAGCGAAGGCACCCTGCTCACCATCGGCGACCCCAACCAAGAGGTAGTGCTGTTTGACCTCATGACCCTCGACGCCAACAAAGTGTCGGTCAATATGCCCGTGCGGGTCAGCATTATCGGCCCCAACCCAGAAAAATATCTAGGTCGGGTGGTCAGCATTGCCCCCCAGGCGATTACCGACAGTGAGGGTGACGGCGGCAGCTCCCAGGCTATGGTCAAGGCGATCGCCCAGCTCGATCGCCCCAGCGGCGTACTCATCCCCGGCAGCTCCGTCAGCGTCGAAGTCATTTTGGTGCAGCGAGAAAACGCCCTAGCCCTGCCCACCAACCTAATTCAGCAAGAGGGCGGCGAAACCTTTGTCTGGGTCGTCGATGACGACAGCCGCGCCCAAAAGCGCCTCGTCACCACTGGCCTCGACACCCTAGAAGCGGTCGAAATCGTCTCTGGCCTAAAAGACACCGACACCGTCATTCTCAACCTACCGCCCGATCAGCCCCTCGAAGAAGGCATGACCGTAGAATCTACCCCCGCAGGCGGCCCCCGCCCCACCCCCTAGCCTCCCCATCTCCCCCACCTTCCCTACCTGCCGATGCCCCTCTCCCCCCTCGACCTCAGCCTCACCACCCTGCGGGATCTAACCGGCAACTGGGTGCGATCGGGCCTGACGGCGCTGGGCATTTTTATGGGCGTTGCCGCCGTCAATGCCACTCTTAACATCGACACCATTGCTAACCGGGTGCTGCAAGAGCAACTGGCGACGCGGGATAACCCCAACATCACCCCCTTTGTTTACGGGCGCAGTCGTCCCCCGGTGGAATTTGATCAGGCGGCGATCGCAGAAATCCAGGCGGCCGTTCCCGGGATTCTCAGCATTAGTCGGGTAACTCAGCTATGGGGAGCAGAGGTGCAGTACCAGGGCACCATCACCGACAGCATTGATGCCCTGAGCGTGTCAGAAAACTACCAGCGCACCACCGGGCGGCAGGTACTCGAGGGCCGATTTTTCGACCCAGAGGACTTTGACGCCTTTCGTCCCGTTGCCGTGATCGATACCGTACTGGCTCAGCAGCTCTTTCAAGCGGCTTCGCCCCTGGGGGAAGGTATTTTCATCAACGGCACCCGCTTCACTGTGATCGGTTTGATTGAAAACAAAAACCTGTACGGTAGCGAAGAAGGAGAACCTACCGGCACTCTCTGGGTACCTGAACCCTACGGCGACCTGTTGCAAGGGCGCTTTCGCTTCGGGGGCCAAATTCAAATTGCCCTGCATAGCCTCAACGACTTTGAGACCACCCGCGACGGCGTCGAAGCTCAGCTCCAGCAGATGTTTCCGGGCTACGACCTGTATATCGATGGCAATGTCGCAGATCTCTACGAAGAGGAGCAGCGCCAGCGGGCTTCCATTCGCGTGCTCAAGGCTGTGGGTCTACTGGCCCTGGTGATTGGCGGCGTCGGCATTGCCAATATCACCATCGCCGCCATTATGGAACGCACCCGCGAGATCGGCCTGCGCCGCGCCATCGGGGCCACCGATTTGGAGATCATGGCCCAGTTCATTGCCGAAGCGGCCCTGCTCAGCCTGATCGGCGGCACCACGGCGGTGGCGACCGTCCACGGGTTGACTAAAGTGGCGACCACCACCGTGTTTGAGGCCCCCTACGAGTTCAACTGGCGCGATGCGGCCCTGTCGATGGGTGCTGCCTTCGGTGTCGGCGTGGGTGCTAGTTTCCTGCCCGCTCTACGAGTCACGCAGATCGATGTCGTGCAGGCGCTGCGAGGGGAGTAGGGTTAGGGAAGAATGGGTAAGCGAGTGGATGGGAATGCGCTGTGCCCTATAAGGGCAGCGATTGCAAATCCACTTTAAACTGCTGATGTTCGGGGGACTGTAAGCCTGCCTGTAATACAGCCAGAACTTGGGTCATATTGCCCTGTAAAAGCGCTGTCTCGGCTAACCACAAACCCGGAAATGTGGCACTGCGAACAATACCATCGGCATCTATCGGCAGGGGCTGGTAGTCGCCATCTACTAGGTAGAACCAATCCAATCTGTTTTCATACACTTGCCAGACAAGGTATTCGGGTACGCCGTTACGGCGGTAGGCCTGTTTTTTGTCGCCCAAGTCAATGGCAGCGCTGCTGGCAGCAATCTCAATTACCAATTCGGGAGTGCCTTCTAGATAACCATCGGGGCTGAGGCGGGCCTGGCCGCCAGCGACTTCATCAATCAGCAGCACAATGTCGGGCTGAGGTTCATTGTCGAGGTCAAGGCGAACTGTGGGTTCAATGCCCGATCGAGTGCCGGGCGTTAGGGCCGCGTAGGTGCCTATCCAAGTGTTTAAGCGGCTATGAGGTTCGGCATGCTGTTGAAACCTGAGCGGCGACGCCACGTAAACAACTCCTTCAATAAATTCAGCTTTTTTAACGGTAGAGGCTTTGTAGCGCCGCTCAAACTCGGGGCGGGTGAGGCGATCGCCGCTCTCAAGGGGAGCCGTTGTGACACCAGTGGTTGGGGCTGAACCAGCGTGATAGGTTGTCATAGCAATGGGGCGAGTTGTTGGTTCTATCCTACTGGGTAGGTAGAGCTGTGGTTAGGGAGGCAGCGAAAATGATGGGAACTTCGACGATTTTAATTAGCCAGCGACTAGGTCTGTGGGGGGTAGCTCTAGGCTTGGGCGTTAGCGCGATCGCCCTCCCCACCCTAGCCGAGTCTATCCCCCTCGCAGAGCCGGCCACTGACCTGCCAGCCCTCGAACCCGTTCTACCCACGGCGGATGCTGCCGAAGTTGTAACGCTCACGCTTACCGACCTGCTCAACCTGACCCTGGAGGGCAATCGCGAGCTGCGCAATCAGGCCCTAGGGCGCATTGTGCAGCGGCAGCAGCTCGCCGCCGCCGAGCAAACCTTTAACCCACGGCTAACACCAACGCTGCGGGTTGATGCCACTCGCAGCAACTCAGGCAACGGCGGTGATGCAGAGTTAACTCCGGGCTCGGTGCTGCTGGGGGGCAGTGACACCGATCTGGACCAGCAAATACGGCTCGACACTACCCTCACCACCCGCCTGGGCACCAGCTTTGAGCTAGGGCTGACGCCCTTTGAGGACGGGCAATCCCTACAATTTAGAGTCAGCCAACCCCTGCTGCGTGGCTTCGGCACCGCCGTCAATGAGGCTCCGCTCAACCAGGCCCGCCTGGGCGAAACCCGCAACCAGCTGGCCCTGCGCAACACCGTCATCGCCACCCTCACTACCGCCATTTTCAGCTACAACAATTTGATCGATGCCCAGGCCCAGGTCGATATTCAGACCCAGGCCCTAGAGCGGCGGCAGCAGCAGCTCGATATTTTGCAGGCCCTGGTAGAGGCGGGGCGGCGGGCCCCCATCGACCTATTTGACCCAGAGCGATCGCTGGCTGATGCCCAGCGCAGCCTCGTCGATGCTCAAAATCAGCTCGACCAGGCCAATAGCGCCCTACTCAACCTGATTGGCACCGATCGCAACCTGCGCTTTGTCGCATCTGTAGAAACTATCGCCGAGCTGTTTGCCGCCGCCGCCGCCCAGTTGGCCACCTACCAGCCCGATGCCCTAGTGACTCTGGCCCTGACCCAGCGCACCGACTACCAACAGGCTCAGCTCCAGCGGCAGCAGCAGGAGCTCGATCTGCTGGTGGCCCAAGATAACCTGCGCTGGCAGCTCGATGCCGTCGCCGATGGCACCCTGGGCGATGGTTCCCGCAGCGCTATGGGGCTAGTGGCCACTCGCACCTTTGGCGACCCCCAACCCGAAACTAACCGTCTAGCTAGCGACATCACCCTGCAACAGCAGGACAACACCCTAGCTCAGCTGCAAGACCAAATTCGCAACGATGTCATCGCTGGGCTCAATGAGGCTCAGGCTAGCTTGAGCCAAGTGGTCGCCGCAGAGCGAGCTACCCTCAACGCTCGACGTCAGCTCGAAGCAGCCCAGGAGCAGTTTCGCCTAGGGCGGGGCAACATTAGCCTGTTTCAGCTGATCAACCAGGAAGAGGCGCTAGTGACGGCTGAAACTAACGAGCTGGAAGCCCGCATCGCCTTCCTCAACAGCGTTGCCCAGCTAGAGCAGACCGTGGGCATTACGTTCGATCGCTGGGCAGCGGAGCTGGAGATTGCCCCTGAGTTGCAGGGGTAGGCGATCGGACAAATGCAAGCAGTCAGCGCCTCTAGAATGGGCTGCTGCCGCTTAATTTCTACCCTGAAAACCCACCGTCAGATAGACGGTCTATCGAGCAACATCCGTGAACATACTTAAATAACGAGTTCTCCTACCGCCATGCTAGATGTCATAAGTTCCACAGTTAGGCCGCTGCTGCTGGATGATCAAGTGCTGGAGGTGGCTTACCGACTCTATATGACGGCTCCCCACGGTGGCTCACCTGCTATCAGTCTCAAGCGTTTATCGGAGCTGACCGGCAAAACGCCCCTAAAGTGTCGCAACGCCATTGTGGAAGCTAATGGACTGGGTCGCTTCCCCGATTGCGAGCTACATCCGTAGCCGTCTCATTACAGGCTACACTTTGGGATAGTTAAGGGAAGACAGCACTGAGTTGGGCGTTGCCCTTTTCTCTAGCTGTGGTCTACCTTACCCCTGTAATGATGCTGCCCCTGTGATGTTGTTAAAGCGCCTGGAACCCTTGCTGAGCCGCAAGCGGGTAGCCATTGTCGAGGCGTGCGTCATCGGGCTAGTGTCTGGGCTAGCGGCGGTGCTGCTCAAGCAGGGGGTCGAGCTACTTACCCTGTGGCGCACCTCCAGTACCTTACCGCTGTGGCTGGCGTTACCCACGATTGGTTTGGTGGGCGGCTGGCTCTCGGGCTGGTCAGTCGAGCGACTAGCTCCGGAGGCGTCGGGCAGCGGCATTCCTCAAGTTAAAGCAGCGCTCGGCTTCGCCAAAATTCCGCTAAACCTGCGGGTGGCGCTGGTGAAGCTGGGCAGTACTCTCTTGGCGCTGGGGTCAGGCCTCTCTCTAGGGCGGCAGGGGCCAACGGTGCAAATTGGCGCGGGCCTGGCGGCGCA
The DNA here is from genome assembly GCF_014695395.1 of Nodosilinea sp. FACHB-131. Classification (GTDB taxonomy): domain Bacteria; phylum Cyanobacteriota; class Cyanobacteriia; order Phormidesmidales; family Phormidesmidaceae; genus Nodosilinea. The sequence continues at coordinate 168,970 of NZ_JACJOF010000005.1, read as the reverse complement.
GCTGAGTCGTTGGGTGCCAACCTCTCCCGAGTATCGGCGGCAGCTAATCTCTGCTGGTGCGGCAGCTGGTCTGGCGGCAGGCTTTAATGCTCCCATTGCTGGGGTGCTGTTTGTAGTCGAGGAGCTGCTACAAGATTTTTCTGATCTCACCCTGGGCAGCGCTATTTTGGCGTCGTTTATCGGGGCGGTGGTGTCGCGGCTGCTAGGGGGGCAGGGGCTAAATTTAACCATGGATGCCCGACCGATAAGCTTGTCGGTGCATGACCTGCCCTTTCTAATCATTTTGGGTTTAATGGCTGGGCTGCTGGGGTCGCTGTTCCGGCGAGGCATCTTTGGCAGTTTGGCCTTCTTTCGCCAGTTTAAGCAGTTGGGATTGCCGGGGCGCATTGGCCTAGCGGGGCTGGTTACTGGCCTGGTTGGGGTGTTTGTACCGGTGGCGGCGATCGACAACACCGGGTTGCAAGAATTTTTGGTGACGGGCTCTGCCGGGTGGCAACTGATTGCGATCGCCTTCGTCGCCAAGTTTTTGCTGACGCTGCTGGCCTATGGCTCCGGGGCTCCAGGGGGAATTTTTGCTCCCTCGCTGGTGCTGGGGGCAGCGTTGGGATGTCTGGTGAGCTTCTTTGCCCAGGGCGTCTACACGGGCTTTGGCGCCTGGCCCCCGCCAGCTGATCTGGCCACCACTACCACCTACGCGCTAACGGGTATGGGCGCTTTCTTTAGCGCGGTGACGGGGGTACCAATCACCGCTATCGTCATCGTGTTCGAGATGACCGCCAACTTCAACCTAGTGCTGCCCCTGATGATTGGCTCAGGAGTTGCCTATCTGATTGCCGATCGCGCCAACGACGGCTCGATCTATAACCGCTTGCTCGCTCTCCAGGGTATTCATCTCGAGCCGGTGCCTCAGGCTAACAATCCCTGGGGACACCTTAAGGCGGCAGATTTAATGCAGCGTCGAGTCGAAACCCTCTCTAGCCAAATGAGCCTATCCGAAGTGGCGCAGGCCTTTTCGCGATCGCACCATCGCGGCTTTCCGGTGCTCGAAGACGGTCGCTTGGTAGGCATCGTCACCCAGAGCGACCTGAGCGACTCCACTACCCAGGGGCTAGATGACGACGCTGCCCTGGCCGATATTATGACCCCCCACCCGGTCACCGTAGCCCCCGATGCTCCCCTGCCCCGAGTGCTGCACTTGCTCAACCGGCTCAAGCTCAGCCGCCTACCCGTCACCCAGGGCAACAAGCTGGTGGGCATCATCACCCGCGCCGACATCATTCGCGCCGAGTGCGACCAGGTCAGTGGCGATCAACTCAAACTCGGCCCCCAGGCTGAGCCCTCCTATGTAGTGTTTCAGCAGCAGGCTCCCGCCACCGGCCAGGGACGACTGTTGCTGCCCCTAGCCGATCCGCGCACCGCGCCCGATTTGATCAAGATTGCGGCGGCGATCGCCCATGGCCTGCACTACGAACTGGAGTGCATTCACGTCGTCCCTGTGCCCCGCAGCGTCGCCCCCGCCGAAGCCAAGGTTGACCTGCAAGGGGTAGAACCCCTGCGCCAGCTCGCCCTCTCCTACGCCGAAAACAGTGGGCTATCGGTGCATTTTCAGGTGCGGGCGGCCCACGAAATTGGTCGCACTCTGCTCGAAGTGATCAAAGAGCGCCACATCGACCTGGTGCTGATGGGCTGGCACCACCCTAGTCTCACCCCCGGTCGGGTAATCAGTGGCGTCGTCGATACCCTAATTCGCCAAGCCCCCTGCCAGGTCGTGGTGGTGCGTCCCGGCCGCAATCTTACCTTCAACCACTGGCTGATTCCTACTGCGGGCGGGCCCAACGCCCAAAGCGCCCAGGCCCTGCTGCCTGGCCTGCTCACCCTAGGCCACTCCCCCGAAATTCAGCTTTGCACTATCTGCCACCCCGAAAAGGGCGAGTGTCTCACCCTCCAGCACCTCTCTGAAATGGCTAACGGCTTAGAAGAAACTCTGCGCCGCCCAGTTTATACCCAGGTGCTAACCCATCCCTCGGTTTCGGAGGCGATCGTGGATATGGCAAATCTGTGTCACAGCGACGCAATTTTGCTCGGTGCTTCCCGCGAAAATTTGCTCAGCCAGGTGATCAAGGGCAATGTGCCACTGGAAATTGCACAGAACACTCACATGACCGTCATCCTATTGCGCCAAGTTGAAGGCTAAACTCAGAAGCGACCTAAACCTTAACTGCCGAATTGGCGTGTATCCATTGTCTGTAGACTACCGACGAAAACGTTTTAACCTTCGTGGCGACGGCCATAAAAAAGCCGCCTTTTAGGCGGCCCGAATTTGACACAAATCACGCTAGTGATTACCAGTATCTAGTGATACGGTCACCAAAGTTCATAGGAGAACTGGTAGCGTATCGTATCTGTGGCTTAGGTATCTGCTTCTGCCGACTCCTCTTGCTTACGCCGTAGCGCAGCTACTCCCAGTCCAAGCAGGCCGGGCAGCAGGAATGGGGTTGGAATTTCCTCGGTTGTGATGCTCACTCCGTAAGTACCCGAGCCGTTCGGTACACCGGTAAACGAAAGGCTACCAAAGCCAGCGACTTCGCCGCTGGAATCAATAAACCGGCCGCTTAGGGGAGCCAAACCGCCAATGGATACAAAGTTCCTATTTTGGAATCGGGTTCTGACTAATTGTCCTGCATCTAGAGCAAAGGTAAAGCCGTTGCTCAATGTAAAGAAATCAGAAATTTCCGCAAAGCTGTACAGCCCTTGGGTAATTCCGTCAACAGAAGGGTCATTATCAAAGGGGTCTACGCGGTCAATCGTGAAGGACGAGATCAGCGAGGTAATGGTTACCCCGACAAAATCGCCGGTCGTTGTTCCCAAATTTGGTGCTCCAAGGTTGAAGGTATCGGTGCCAGGGTTAACACCTGGATTAACCCCCGACAGCGAGTTGCTGAAGGAGATGCTGCCGTATAGACTGGCCGCGTAGGCTTCATCTGCATTAAATACAGTTGCAACCGAACCCATTGCCGCTGCACCCGCAACAGCTAGGCTGAGCTTGGAAAATGTTTTCATGGCTTCAATCCTTATCCAAATATAGAGATTTAGTTCAAATTAACTTTGGGCAATGTAGCTGCGGTAGATGAAAAATTCGTGTTTGTGGCTGTGCCCTAAAGTATTAGAAATCCCTGATTCGAGGGAGCAGACTATAATCCGATTGGTTGGGAGATGCAGTGCAGTGGGATGTTGTTGCCTTGTACTTTGGGTTTTCTATTAAGCTCCAGTAGTAGCTTTAAAGTGGCCAGATCAGACTAGAAACCGTTTGCAACTCTTGATTTGCTGCGGTAGCTGCACCTTGGGTAGATTCATGCCTGAAGCTTGAGAAGTCATCCACTGTACAGAATTTGGTAGATTCTACGATGTCTGCGTTGAAAGATGCACTTCATGCCCACCCTTATAGATTAAATTACACAGGCAGAATTTGCTCTGATTTACAATTTCAAGTCGCCTTTCTTCAAGGAATCAACAAAATGTGTAAAGCTTGCCTTTATCTGGAAACATTGCAACTCGGTCACTCGGCAGATGCGTAAACCCATTTGCGTTTGGGCTCTTTACAAATTAAACGGGTAGTAGTGACAGCTTAGAGGCAGCTTCTTTAGCAATTAAGCCAACCAAAGGAATCTTGGCAATCCAGAGTTTCTCTAGCGCTTGCTCAAGTTGAATCGACTTAACAGTGCCTAGATGAGATACGAGCACCAATCCGCTGGTTTCCGCCGAAAGTAAGGCGGCGTCGGCGTACTCAGAGAACGGTGGAGAGTCGTAGATAATTAAGTCAAAATAAGACTCGGTTTTGGCGACAAACTGTGTCATCTTAGATGACGATAAGAGCCGAGCCGGGTCGATTTCTGTGGTGCCTGTGGTTAGTACAAACAGATTGGGTTCAGTGGGCGATCGCTTAATCACATTCTTTAGATCCAGCTCGCCAGCTAAAATGTTGGCGAAGCCCTGGTGATTAGGTAGCTCTAAAAAGTTGTGCAGGTGTGGAAAGCGAAAATCGGCATCGATCAGCAGCACTCGATTGCCTAGCTCAGCAGCGGCCCAGGCCAAATAAGCGGCGGTGGTTGAGTCAGCCAGCTGGTTGTCGGCAGAGCTAATCACCAGCGATCTGAGCGGGCGATCGGCATCGAGTCGCTGTAGGTTGGCCACCAGCGATCGAAACGCCTCGCGATAGGCGTAGAGATCATCAATGGGCAAATCTCCCTTTTTAGGCCCTTGGCCATTCAACATCTCATCGACTACCTGATACAGCGACAGTAAATGCTGCTCGTCATAACCCCGTTCAACCGCCCCGTTGTGGGGAATCAGCCCTAAAATGGGTACTGGCGTAACCCGTTTGAGATCGCGGGCGGTGTAAAGCACATCTTTTTGAGAGTCGAGAGCGAGGGCCAAGCCGACTCCGAGCAGCAGTCCAAGTAGCCCCCCCAGCACTAAATTGTTTGACAAATTGGCGACATCCGTCGCCACCGTCGCAGGGGTAATCAGCTCCCAGGGTAGCTCGCGCTGAGCTGCTTCAATCTGTAAGGTTTCGCGGCGCTCTAGCAGCTGGCTCAAGTTGGTGTTAGCAATGGTTAACTCTCGCTCTAGATCAGTAAACTCACGGGTAACCCCAGCTAGCTGGCCTACGTCTACATTGAGGTTGGTGAGCGTAGACGAGAGAGCCGCCTCTCTCGCCGCCAGAACGTCAATTTGGCCCATTAGCTCTTGCTGAGCGTTGGCCCCTTCGCGGGCCATGAGAGCCAGCAGATTTTGGCGCTGCTCTTGCAGCACCTGCATATCGGCGCTTGTGCTACGAAAAATCGTAGAAGCCTGAGCAATCTGGCTATCTAGGGTCAGTAGTTGCTCAACTAGAGCCTGATAGCGGCTGTTGCTGCTGAGCACTGACGATACCGAAACGTCCTGAGGGCGCTCGCTCAGCTGGCGTTCTAGTTCTTCGTAACGGGTCAGGTTTTCTTCTAGCTCAATCAGTACGGCCCGATACTCATTTTCAAAGTTAGCAATTTGGCCAGATAGCTTGCTGCCTTCAGCCTCAGGGGTGATTAAATTAGAGCCTTGGCGCAGACTTTGCAGGTTGCCCTGGAGTTCATCTACCCTTTTGCTAGCATCGGGTATTTTGTCCGCTAAGAACTTAAGCCCCTGCTGTAGATCGCGCTGGCGCGAAGCTAGCCCGTAGTCTAGAAACGTTCGGGCAATTAAACTAGCCACATATTCGACATCTTGAGACGATGCCCCCCGATATGTTGCCCGAACAATTCTTGATTCTTTCGTTAGTTGCAGACCTAGTCGGCTTTTAACTTGGCTATAACAAGTTCTATTTAACTCTTCTTCAGACAGACCCGTTGAGGCGGCTTGGTTCGAAGGTACACAGCCCTCTAGCCCCTTAGCGCGCAGATCGGCTACTACTGGCTGCAGCACCCCAGGGCTGGTTAAGATTCTGGTTTGGTCACCCAAAGTTAGCTCCGTCTCCTGCTGATTCACAGGCACCTCAGACAGCGAAGAGATCACCTCAGTTTCAGCACTTTGGGGCTGAATCAAAATTTCAAAGGTGGCGGAGTAAGAGGGTGGGCTGAGGTAGGCCCGTAATCCTGCGGCTCCGGCAAAAGCAGCGGTTATGCCAGCAATTAAGAGCAGTCTGCGCCTGAGGGTAGATAGCAGGCTGCTCAAATCTAGCCCGCCTTCTGAGCCAGAGTCGGCCCCCGCAGCCATGGGTAGTGTGGGCGAAGGTTGGAGAGTGTGAGCTTTCATCCCTGATTCCTAAACTAAGTGTGGTTGTGGGCGGTGAAGAGGTGCTCCAATCACAAAATGTGCGCTCCAGCAGAGGCAAGCACGCGGTAAGCCGCGTCCTTGGGCCCCGATCAAAATAAGTTGAAGATGCGGAAGGGTGCAGACAAAATATTCAGGAAATTGGCGAGGGGGTTGGCTATGCCGCCCAATGTGTCTGAGAAACTGGCTAAGCCCGATCGCCCGACAATAATAATGTCGTTATTCTGCAGCGCTGGATTGTCAGCATCGCTGATGCCTTGGGCAAAGTCGATGTTGATCTCTCGCTGGGTAACTGTGCCATCTGGGTTAAGACGCACCAGCCCCACAGTGGTTTCCCTCGCGCGAGTGTTAAAACCACCAGCCGCTAAAATTCCCTGGTTGAGCGGCGTATTGGGGGGCACCTCAACCAGCCCAGCATTGCGCACCTCACCTACGACATTAATGCGAATGGTGTCGGGCGCAAAACTGGCGGACGCCAAGCTAGAAGCCTCCGCTGGCCCCAACGCTGTCGTTGCGGTGGGGATAAACACTGTATCGCCTTCCTGAAGCAGTGCGTTTTGCTGGGTTGCGCCCGCCTCTAGCAGGCTCCACAAGTCTACGGTAAAGACTTGCTCACCGCTGGTGCGGGTCAGACGCCGTACCTGCACCTGGCGAATGTTGGCCATGGGCTTAATGCCCCCTGCAATTTGAATGGCATCAGTAATTTTGGGAGGCCGGGCCGAGCTGCCACCGCCTTCGCCGCCGGGTAGACCGGCATCGCCAGTGCGGGTGCTGCCGCCTCTCAGGGTATACGGGCCAGGGCGAAAGACTTCGCCCACCACCGCAATGTTGATGGGTGAGGTGTTGGTCGGCGCGATCGCCGCCTCAGCCAGCAGCTGAGCCTCTTCGAGGGGTACCAGAGTAGACGGAATAAAAATGCTGTCACCATCGCGCAGGGTAATGTCTTGGCCCAAATCGCCGCCACTGACCAAATCCCACAGATTGACAGCAAATAGTTGAGTCTGTCCGTTGCGCAGTCGCCGGATCTGCACTTCGCGAACGTTGGCGCTGCCGGTAACACCCCCTGCCTGGGTCAACAACTGAGTAATCGTGGGAAAGGCTGTGCCGTTGATGGCGAGGGTGTACGATCCAGGCCGGTTAACTTCTCCGGCGACTCCAATCACCAGCGGACGGCGAGTCAGCAAGTTGAGCGTTACCCCTGGGCGGCGCAAAAATTGACTATAGCGGGCCGTAATTCGCTCAGTGGCGGTATCTAGGGTAAGACCCTGCACGTTGACATCGCCTACGACCGGCAGCGTTAAGGTGCCGTCGACCTGCACTTCAAACTCGCCGCTGTATTGGGGCAGCTGAAACAGCGCTAGCTGCACGCGATCGCCGGCCCCTAGCGTGTAAGGCTCATTGGTCACCTGTGGCGAAAGACGAGGTGCAGCAGTCGTTGTTGGAGGTTTTTGGGCCTCTACTACAGGTACCGCGGTCGTGCTGCCACCCGGCATGCGTTGGGCTGGAGCAGCGCTGGGGTAGAGGCCATCAATGCCGATGAGCAGCACGCCTGCAGTGAGGGCTAAGCCCAAACGCTGCTTTAGCAGCGCCTTAGATATAACTAAATTAGACATGAGTAGACTCCCTTTTCGGGTAGAGTAGGCCCTGCGTCTATCCAATATCCGTAGGTCTAGTCATGAATCCGAAAGGTTTTGGCCTCGGACCGTAGTTTTACCGAAGCCTTTACATAATTTTTGTAAATGGGTAAAAGCCGCTAAGATAAGCTAAAGGAGAGTACGTATTTTCACTGGCCAGGCAAAAGTATGTCACATTAAGTTATGTACATGCTAATGTTTAGCAGTGCATCGCTCTATCAAGGGCTTAGGCCATTCCCTCCAGCCATGGTCTAAGCCAAAGTCAGTCATAGCTCAGGGGCAGTATTAGTAGTTACGATATCGACGGGGAAATACGGGCAGGAAAATTTTCTAAGCAACCTGGTCCAGATAAAACCGTTAAAGTGGGTTAGTAGGGGTATACCTGAAAGTCCACATTTCTATAATTGCTTTGGAGCGGTCTAATCAAGTTTGGCTCTGCATTCTGGACAAACCAAATGTGGTAGTTAGGCGTCATTTTTCCTTAAACGATGAACTTTTTTAGACGGTGCGCGTCTCAGGTGTTTTAACGGGTCCATAGCTTAGCTAGCTACGGACTGCGTATGCCGGATGTAAACTAGTAGCTTTTAACTGACAAATCCTATCGGGGCGTCTACCACTGATTGTCCTTTAAGCTCCTTAGGATCATGTCAATCTCCAAGAATCTCATCAATGAATCCGTAATTGGATTTTCGGTTGCGGCCAACCCTTTTGCAGAGCAAATTGATCTGATTATGCACTGGGGTCAACAGCGGCTGAGCCGGGTAGTTTGTGTAGCCAATGTGCACATGCTGATGGAAGCGCGGTGGAACGAGACCTTTGCTAAGGTGCTAAGCCAAGCCGATCTGCTCACCCCAGACGGTATGCCCCTAGTATGGACTTTAAACCTGCTGCGCAAGAGTACTCACGATCGCGTCGCGGGCATGTACATTCTGCGCGAAGTATGCGAACGCGCCTCAGCATCGGGGTTGCCAATTTATTTCTTAGGCACCGATGAGTCGACCTTGGGCAAAATGCGGCAGCGCCTGCAAAAAGAGTATCCAAACCTCATTATTGCGGGCATGGAACCGCTGCCTTTTCGGCCCCTAACTCCCGAAGAAGACGCCCAGGTTGTTAAAGATATCAATGCCAGTCGGGCCGGAATTGTGTTTGTTGCCTTGGGCTGCCCCAAGCAAGAAATTTGGATGTATCAACATCGCTCTAAAATTAAAGCGGCAATGGTAGGCATTGGTGGAGTCTTTCCTATCTATGCCGGCATCAAAAAGCATGCCCCCGCTTGGGTACAAGACTCGGGGTTAGAGTGGCTCTATCGGCTCACCCAAGAGCCGGGTCGTCTGTGGCAGCGGTACTTTAAAACGATTCCACCTTTTGTCTATCTTTCGATTAAGCAGGTGGTCGTTACCCGATTGCACCGCCGCATTAATCGCATGCTGAGGGCGTTCTAGAGCAGCACTTCAAGTTTGCCTTAAACGCTGAAACGTAGTATTTTTCTAATCGGTAGCACACTACTCAACAGTTCGGATCCCTGGTTATTGCTGTCAAAACGTCACTTTGTACCCCCTGATCAAAGGGGAAGTCAAGATCTATGTTAGTGAGACACGCGAGCATAGGAATAATAGCGATTTGTCAGAAATGGGCTACCTGTGGAGGCTTTCTCGATCACTTCCCCTTTGAGACTGTTCGAAAAATTGATCTATCGTGACTTTAACCACCTGCTGTCCCCCAGCCCTCCCTAAAAAGGGGGATGCTCAAGTGACTCAAAATTCTCCTCCTCAAAAAGGTTTGTGGTTTCTCGCAGGGTAAAGAGAGTTCTGCAGTTTGTAGCGCTGTTTTACGAATTCTGTATAGCCATACTAATACCCCTAGAGTGCTCACCCCATTTCCACAAAAGAGATGGGGTGAATGGCCTTTGTATACAGGAGAAAAAGTGCAAAAACCATGGGAATTCCAGACTGATTTTAAGATTCTTCCTGATTTTCTTGCCGTCGCTAGAAACTGAGTGTATGGCCGTATCTACCTCAAGAGATTATGACTCAGCCCCGATCGCGCAATCGTAACCGATCTAAACGACGGAGCATTCTCTGTCCTCTCCATGGTGGCTATCTTGACAGCGTTAGCCAAAAATATCCTCTCTTTGCCACTAAGCCTGAGCATTTGCAACAGAGTGGGCTTAGCCGTCGGGCGGCTCTTGCCCTGGTTGCTGGCTTGGGCACAGTTCCTCTAACAGGGGAATGGCTAGAGGCCTTTTGGTGCGATCGCTGTCAAGCCACCCAGTGGTACCACGTGCGCAAGACCGGAGCCAACCAGTACACACTCTGTACGGTGCCGGCGACCCTGTGGATGCAGACTGCTGGAGTAATTTTACCCACCGGCAACCCCACCGTGGGTGAGTTCACTCGTCGACAGGCACGGCAGACGACCTACGGCGGCGTGAAGGATTTTCACCGGATGGGGTGAGGAGATGGAGAAGATGAGGAGATAAGGAAGCCAGGGAATCGGGAATGTAAAAACACATTTTTAATTTCCTTTCTTGCCGCCCTCATCTTCCTCACCTTCCTTACCTCCCCTATCCTCCTCACCTTCCTTAATCGTCACTCCTGTTGTTCATTCACTATCTAAACCCTATGACTAATCCCAAAAAAGCTCTCGTTACCGGCATTACCGGTCAAGATGGCTCTTACCTAAGTGAACTACTATTAGAAAAAGGCTACGAAGTCCACGGCATTATTCGTCGCACCTCTACTATTAATACCGATCGCATTGATCACCTCTACGAAGACCCTCACAGCGATTCGGCTCGGCTATTTTTGCACTACGGTGACCTCACCGATGGCACTACCCTGCGGCGCATTCTCGAAGAGGTGCAGCCCATAGAGATTTATAACTTGGGGGCACAGTCTCACGTGCGGGTGAGCTTTGACTCACCTGAGTACACCGTTGATGCGGTGGGTATGGGCACTTTGCGCCTGCTCGAAGCCATTCGCGACTATCGCCAGCGCACTGGCATTGAGGTGCGCTACTACCAGGCGGGCTCTTCAGAAATGTACGGCAAAGTGCAGGATGTGCCCCAGAGCGAAACCACCCCGTTCTATCCCCGCAGCCCCTATGCCTGTGCCAAGGTCTATGCCCACTGGCAAACGCTCAATCACCGTGAATCGTACGGCATGTTTGCCTGCAACGGTATTTTGTTTAACCACGAGTCACCCCGCCGGGGCGAAACCTTTGTCACTCGCAAAATCACCCGCGCTGTGGCCCGCATCGTCGCTGGGCAGCAGAGCAAGATCTACATGGGCAACCTCGACGCCAAGCGCGACTGGGGCTACGCCAAAGACTACGTCAAAGCCATGTGGCTGATGCTGCAGCAAGACGAGCCCGATGACTACGTAGTAGCTACAGGCGAAACCTACTCGGTGCGCGAATTTTTAGACATTGCCTTTGGTCGCGTCAACCTCGATTGGCAAGATTATGTGGCCTTTGATGAGCGCTACCTGCGCCCCGCCGAAGTAGAACTGCTAATTGGTGACCCCACCAAAGCCAAGACCAAACTAGGCTGGGAACCATCGGTAACTTTTGAAGAACTGGTGCACCTGATGGTCGAAGCCGATCTGCAAGCGCTGGGCTTGGTGACGCTCAACGGCAGTGCGGCTACCAGCGTGCTAGACCGAGCCACCCTACGGGCCGCTGGGGGCGTAACAGTCGGGTAGAACTTTTAGTGGGGTTTCGCTCAAGCAAAGCCCCACTGACCAGACAACAGGTGCAGAGCCACGTAACCCTTTGGAGCCCGCCGTACGTGTTGTTCAACCCTTTGGTAGACCTATGTTTCAGTTCTTTTTCGCTCCTAAGGCATACCAAGCAACCCTGAACGAAATTCTTGTTATTCCAGATACTGTGCAGTTGGCACCCACGCATCCATCGGTTAACTCTGTCTTAAAGCGATGCTTAGATGTGGTTGGCGGTTTGCTAGGAGTTTTAATCACTCTGTTCTTGCTGGTTCCCATTGCCGTTGCCATTCAGCTCGACAACCCTGGCCCGATCTTTTTTAGCCAGCTGCGCTGTGGGTACCAAGGGCGACCCTTCCGAATTTGGAAGTTTCGCTCGATGGTGGCCAATGCTGATGAGCTTAAACATTTGGTAGAGAACCAGGCGCAGGGCCTGATCTTTAAGAATGAAAATGACCCTCGCATTACTCGGGTGGGCAGGTTCTTGCGGCGCACCAGCCTAGACGAGTTCCCTCAGTTTTGGAATGTGCTGTGGGGCGATATGAGTTTGGTAGGCACTCGCCCGCCGACCCTGAGTGAGGTACAGCAGTACAAGCCTCACCATTGGCAGCGGCTCAACGTTAAGCCGGGGCTAACGGGCAAGTGGCAGGCTCAGGGGCGATCGGCGATTAAAGACTTTGAGGCGATCGTCAAGATGGATATTGACTACCAAACTCAGTGGTCTTTGGGACACGATGTGCAGTTGATTGTGCAAACTCTTGGTGCTGTAGTGCTCAGTCGAGGAGCTTTTTAGCGATTAAGACGTTGATTAAGGCAGGTATAATTTCCCAGCCACCCTTAGAATTAAGGGTAATTGAAGGTTTAGACTCCTTTGTGATTGAGGTATTTAAGGGGGCAGATAGCTTAATTAAGCCAAGTAAAGCATTGTGTGCCTAACAAGTCTCAACTAGCGTTGGGTTCTCCTCTGAAGATGCTCCACAAACACTGCATTTTGTCTATCCAAAACTAAAATAATACGTTGGGCAGTAACCACATACCGTATACCCATGTAAAAATCTAGGCGTTAAGTTAATAACGCCTAGATTGAGAATGCGCTTTGAAGTAGGACTTTTGTTAGATTTTGCCTAAGTAAGTAGATGGGCTTAGCGATGCGGATTGCCAGACACTTGTAGCTTGAGTGTGTAATTAGCTTTAGCGATATAGAGCAGCAGCGTGTGTATGAGTATTACCACCGCTAACATCTCTAGCGTTTCTTCTAGTAAAATACTAACACCTACACTATGCCCTTGTGAAGTTAAAATACTTTCTACCATTTCCATGCCGATTGAGCCACTTAAAAAGACGAATCCTGCCAAAATAAACCGCGACGAAAAGAATAAAGGAAGTCGTTTCAAAAAGGGAATGTAGATTAAGCTTACTGCAAACACAATTGGGATGAAAAAGAGATACCACCTATAATACATAATGCCTTCTCCACGACCCATAAAATATATAGATATTGGGCCTACAATCCTGTCGTGAATTCCAGATGCCTCGTCAAAGCTCATAAATAGTAGAAGGCCACACATTCCCAGCCAATGAAAGAATAAATTCTTCTTCGTTGTCGATTCATGAAAAGAAATAAGTCCACATAACCCTGCAGCCAATAGCAAGTTTAGAGCTGAGAAATAAGTAGGTAAATTTCCTTCAAATCCCATATGGAAGAAACGAAATACTCCTAAAAGCGGAGGGCGATGAAGAGCAATGAATTTACCTACTAGATGAACAAGAATATGTCCACCAGCAGATAAGACTACGGTACCTAGTAGAAAAAGGCTCATTTTGTGAGGACGAAGGTTTACCTGTGCATAGCGATTTAAGGTTTTTTGCATGAATAGAACATATAAGGGGCACAAAAAATGAAGACCGCGCTCGTACCCGATCGCTGTCAAGTCGCATTAAAACAAGCCTCTCGTCCAACACCACAGCGATAGCTGAGTGATTGATCCTCAGGATAGGTTAAGTAGAATGACGTTCTACCCAACGCTGACTAGGTTTTTTGGGGTCTTGCTGCTGCGTTACATAACCCACGCCATGACAAGGATTTTGGAGGTTTTGTCAATCAACTAGCGGTGACAGACGGCTTTGCCTTACTTTTACCTAGCCTTAACCTTTTATCCGGAAAGTATCTCGAAATTTCCTATGGGTAGCCGCCGGTATTATGGAAAGCTGGCATATCAACCGCTTACGCTCTTCGAGCCGTCCAAGCATCTATCTGATAGGTACCGTTGACGCCTACGGTAAACTGTAGAGGCTGTCTAGGACCGCGCAATCTTTCAGTTGCATTATCGGTAAAGCGATCGGCATCAGACAGGTTGATTAACTGGTTGTTTTGCACCGTTGCCCGGTAGCTGACATCGTTGCGCATCAGCGGACGAGGGTTGGCAGCAGTGTTGTCAAAGATGTTGTCTTTAATCACAATGGTGGCAAAGTCAGTAGCAGGATGAAAGCCAAAGAAACCCTCCCGACGATTTTGGCCGTTTGACTTGACGTGATTATTGTAAAAGCGAAAATGGTTGTAGGGGCCGTTTGACCAAAAAATGCCCCGACCCGGATTATTGATCAGGTTATCGTGAAAATCGGTCGGCCCTGGGGCTGGCTCATTGCCAAAGCTAGAGATTAAATTACCACCGTCTTCACTAACTTCAAAATCAAACAGATTATGGTCAATCTCGGCGGAGTTTCGTGTCCACTCTAGGGTGTAAGATTTTTTGAGCCAGTTATGGTGAATATGAAACGATCGCCTTTCATTAAGTACCGGGCCGCCACCAAATTTTGGAATAGAAATCACGCCATCAAAGCGGTTGTGATCAATCTCAATATTGGCATCGTTCTCGAATGGGTACTCTAATGAGAAATTGACCTGCACATCGTTGTGATGAAACCGTAGATTGCTGCCACCACGGCCCTTGAAGCCATAGAAATTGCGATCTAGTCCTTCAGATTTTTGAATCAAGTTATTCCAAAATTCAGATTTTTCCGTATGGGTCATAAATAACGCCCCGCTCGTCCACTTTACCTCGCCCCCGGCATCGATAAACTGGCAGTCGTGCACCTTAAGACCACTTAGGCCAAGGGTGCGCACCCCGCTCCAGGCAAAGTTATTAATTTGCAAGTGGCTCAACTCTAGCTGGTCGGCATCGTCGGCATAGATAGCGCCATGCAGCGTGGGGCCGGTGAGCGTCAAGTTGGCGACCTTGACATCGTTGGTGTTAATCAATTTGAGCAGGTATGCGTCGGGGTTGTCTTGATTAGGCAGCCCATCAAGGCCAGGAGCCCAAGACGAGGCGGCCTTGATTACCGTTCTCTCTACGCCATCGCCCATCAGAGTCATACCGGGTTTGAGGACCAGTGGGGACGACAGCTCGTAGATACCCGGCGGCACCCTAACCGTGTCGCCGGGGGCACTTTGGGCCACCACCTCATTCAGGTGAATAGGGTTGGCCCGCTGCCCCAGAGCGATCGCTAGTATCAAAACAGTTGCACACAGCAGCGCTGCCAGTCGCGTTATCGATCGCGTCATGAGAAAAATTCTGCAAAAACGGCTGCGTCTGCGGAGCAGAGCCTGGGGCTAGCAAAAACCACAGCAATAAGGACGTTGCTACCTTTAGGAGTGGCTCGCCCAGGCACACTCTTCAAAAAACGAGCTACTGATCCTCAATCCGGAACAATGCTCGAGATCTAAAGCAGTCTTTACATACAGCCAAACCCTAGAGAAAGTACGGAGGCTTTGGGCTACTGATCCGGAACGGGCCGGTTAGCCTTGTAAAGGAAAATAACAACTTAAGCTAAACCCCCCTATTTAGAGGGGCCTTGTTGCAGAGGGGCTTTGATGGTCGTCTTAGATCTCAGTCTCTTTGCCCTGTTCTAGAACGCTCTTAGAGCGATCGGGCAGAGTATAGGACAGGTGTACCTAGGCGTTGCTCTCATTAGGGGTAGCGCTTGCGTTGCCTAAATGGTTCAGCAAAAGATTAAACAGATGCAAAGGATGGTTTGAACTGTTGTTTGCATGGCCTATAGTCTGCAACGCATTCCATAAGCCTTTCTTGATATGGCTCAAACGCTGCAAAGGAGAGCTTCAGTCTTTCTTTGCAACCTATAAGGCTTTCTTTGAAATACTTATAGGTTGCAAAGAAAGCTATAAGCGTTTTAAAGAAAGGTTGAAGTCGTGCAAAGAAAGCTTTAATGCTTTTTAGCAAGGACTTAATGCCTTGAGAGAATTTTCGGATCTTTTTGGCGTTTAACCAAAAACTGGCCTAAAGGGATCCTAATTTGCACGGTGATGCTTGGCTTGGGTGCTTGGCTACAGTGTGGAGGTTGGAACGAGTACCAACACTGTTGTTTATTTATGCCATTGGGGTATCTGCATTATGTCAAGACGCAAAAGGTTGTCTCCAACGTTGGAAAAGGCTGAGCTACGGGCTGCGTCGATGGACTCGATTGAGCAGAAGCTAGATTTGGGTAACGGGCACACGCTGGAGCTATATTGGGAAGCGATTAACGCTTTGCGGGCTAAGCAGCAGCAGTATAATGCGCTGCTATCGAGTGTGGATAACCTGTATAACGAGCTACTGGCCGATGAGCGGGCACTTGGCGAAATGTCTGAACATATGCTGAGCGGAGTGAAGGTGAAGTTTGGCCGCGATAGTTATGAGTATGAGATGGCGGGTGGTGTGCGGCGCTCTGATCGTAAGCGACCTCAGCGTAAGGTAGCAATGCCTGTTGTATAGGAACAGACAAAAACTGAATAGCAAAAGGGCGATCGCATACAAATACGCGATCGCCCTTTTTTTAAATTTGCCAAAACAAAACTCTAGCCAGCTTGCACTTTATCAATAGTCCCAGTCATGTATGTGGTTGATGTTTTGCTTACACTAATCTACGGGCATCCTGGCTAACTAATATAATCTCTAAAGACTAAACACACCGTAGATCAGATGAAGTGCTAGCGGAATACAACAAAGTTCAGCTTGATATAAATATTGTGCCTTACTTAGGCTACACCCTTAGCGGGTAAGCAAAAGCTTGAATACAGATGAATGCAGGCTTTACTTATATTTTAATAGTTTAAAGGTGATTTGTAAATATGACTGGAATTCTAAATTTTGTAATACCAATCTTACATCCAGAAAATGCTAAAAACTGGCATGTAGTGAAGAAAAATCTAGAAGAGACAATGCGATCGATATCAGGACAGATTAGTGATAACTGGAGGGCGACAATTGTTGCGAACAAAGAATCTGATCTTCCTGAGCTACGACCAAAATTTCAGATTAATTATGTAGACTTCCCCCCAAATCCTATTTTTGAGAAGGGAAGTCAAAATATTGAAACTTTTCGTGATGCTGTTCGTCTTGATAAAGGGCGTAGGTTACTTTCTGGAATGCTTCATGTCAGAAAGTATTCAACTGATGATGATTACATTATGACTGTGGATGGGGATGACTTGATCAGTTGTAATTTAGCTTCCTTCGTAGGACAAAATTCAGGCGCAAATGGTTGGTATATACCAACAGGTTTTTTTTGGGAAGATGGAGGAAAACTATTGTATAAAAGCTCTATCTTTTCGAGAAGATGTGGGACCTCACATATCGTTAAAATTGGCCTTTTGTCTTTGCCAAATAGTTTTGATGCCGCTCAAGATGATTATGTGAAGAATATGCTGGGTAGTCATATTTTCATAAAAGATTTTATGGAGAAACAAAAAACTCCTTTAGATCCCCTATCCTTCCCTGGTGCTGTATATCGCATCAATCATTCAGAATCACATAGCAAATCGTCAGGACTGTTAGGTAAGGTTTTTCTTCAAAATGGCGTTTTGAAGAGTCCCAAGAAAGTCATATCAGAAACTTTAAAGTTTCGGCTAATTAATACTTCCTTTAAAAAAGAGTTTTGGGGTGTTTAAATGTTTTCAAAATTAGCGTAACTTTTCGGCTTAATTTACTTGACGAGATCCAGATAAAGACGACACGTCGCAATATTTACTTTTCTATGTTCTTAAAGATTTTCAATCCAGTCCAGTACCTTTTCAAACAATCGGTCAAATCTACCGGATTTTGGAGCGACAACGCTTTGGTGCTGCGAGAGCTAAAGCCCCTTCGCAACACGGTTGTGGCGGCGATTGTATTTTCGGTACTGGGTGCCTTCGCGGAAGGTGGCACTGTTGGCATTATTGCCTCGTTTTTGCAAGGGTTAACTAACCCCGGCGAGCCACCGCTGCAAACGGGTTGGGCTTGGTTTGATGTTACTGTGCTGGCTACCCAAGCAGCCCCAGCGGCGCGCATCTATCGCCTATCAGCGCTTATTTTGGTTTTGATTTGGGGACGAGCAGCGTTTTCTTATCTGGCCCTAATCATGTCGCGATCGGTGACGTTTAACCTGGTCGAAAATCTGCGCCTGCGCATTTTTGACCAGTTACAGCGAGTGCAGCTGAGCTACTACACCGAAACGCGAGGCAGTGACCTGGTTAGCAGCGTTGTGGCCGATGTCAACAATGTGCAGCAGGTGTTTGGGGTATTAACCACTTTTTTGACTCAGGGCACAACGTTGCTGGCTTACCTAGCGGCTATGGTCTTGCTGTCGTGGCAATTGACAGTAATCTCTATTCTGCTGTTTGGGTTGATGTCGCTAGGCATTAGCAGCATGACCCGGCGCGTACGCGAAATTAGCTTTGAGGTGCCCAAGGCCAACAAGCAAATGACTGGGGTGCTGTTGTCGTTTATCAACGGCATTCGCACGGTGCATGCCTCGGGTACCCAGGAGTATGAGCAGCAGCGCTTCGTTGAGGCAACCGAGAAGGTGCGCAAGGCTAACCTTAACCTAGAGGGCCTTGCGGCGTTGGTGAATCCTTTAGTGCAGGCAGCGGCGGCCACCATACTGATTTTGATGGTGGCTATCACGTTTAATTTCTTGATTGTGAGTGGACAGATGCAAGCGTCGACGGTGTTGACGTTTTTGTTTGCGCTGACCCGGTTAACGCCTTTTGTGTCGTCGCTTAACAGTTCTAAAACCAAGCTGAGTAGCTTACAGGGGGCAATGCACAGCGTTAACGACTTGCTGAGAGAAGACAACAAGCCCTATCTGCAAGATGGCACTGTTATATTTAGCAAGTTGCAACGGTCAATTGATTTGGTTGGGGTTGATTTTGGCTACAAGCCCAACGAGCCAGTGCTGCACGACATTACTTTGTCGATTAAACAGGGAGAGACCACGGCATTGGTGGGATCTTCGGGGGCAGGCAAGACCACTCTAGCCGATCTCATACCTCGATTTTATGACCCCAATCGAGGCAAGGTTTTGGTGGATGGTGTTGACCTGCGCAATTTGCGAATTAACTCGTTTCGCCAGCACATGGCCATTGTGAGCCAAGACACGTTTATTTTTCATGATACAGTGCGGGCCAATATTGCTTACGGAACCACGGACGTAACTGATAGTGCCATTGTGGAGGCGGCCCGACAGGCTAATGCATTGGAGTTCATTTTGGCGCTGCCTGAGCAGTTTGAAACCGTGCTAGGTGATCGCGGCGTGCGGCTTTCCGGTGGGCAACGGCAGCGCATTGCCATCGCTAGAGCGCTGCTGCGAAACCCCGACATTTTGATCTTAGATGAGGCGACGAGTGCGCTAGATTCAGTGACGGAGCAGTTGATTCAAGAGTCTTTAGAGCAGTTGTCAAAGGGTAGAACGGTAATTGCGATCGCCCACCGTCTATCGACAATCTCGAGCGCAGATAAAGTAGTGGTTTTAGATAAAGGCCGTGTTGTAGAGCAGGGCAGCTATCAAGAACTGCTCTATCAGCAAGGGGCACTATGGAAATACCATCAAATGCAATTTGAAATGGCCTCAAGCTAAGCCTGATGACTACCGCTCTAACCAGTTGTAAATTGCTATGTAAGTATAGGATTTCCAATTATGGCAAGCTCTGAAGATCAGTTAATTAGTGTCATTGTTGTATCTGACTTCGAAGGTGCAGAGAGCAAACTTTGGAGCGATGAAGAAGTCATGTTGAAGGCATTAGCCCAGCAAGATTTTACTGAACAATTTGAGGTAGTCTTAGTAGAGAATGGAGAGTTCCAAGACCAGGTACCAAAAGGTCTTTATGAGATTTTTCCAAGGCTAAAGCTACTGTTTACCAACGAGACACAGTCGGCTAGCCTAAAAGACTATGGAGTAGAGCACACCACTAGCAACCTGGTAGCCGTGCTAGAAGCTGACTGTCCTCCTAACCGTAAGTGGCTAAGGGTACTGGCCGAATCTATGCGGCAAAACCCTGATATTGCTGTGGTCAGCGGCAGAACGAGCTACGGCGATGAAACCATGTATAAGCGGGTAATGAGCCTGCTCGACCGCAGCTGGGACGACTATGGCAAGCCTAGCTACACGCCAATCATCTCTAATAACGGTGCTCTCTATAAACGAGAGGTGCTAGAAAAGTTTCCTTACCCAGAAACGATTACACCATTTCTGTCGGCTACGCTGCGCAACAACCAAATAAGAGATGCTGGATATAAATTTTACTTTGAGCCAGAGGCGGTAATGCGTCATGCTATTGGCGGTTTAAATTTTGTTGCCGATGTACGACGTAATAAGGGCTACTCAGCGCTGAAATATTTAGGCTATGGCACAGGCTATGGAGCCATGATTAGGGTAATGACCCATCGCTGGCGCGATCACATTTTCTGCTTTGTCAAAAAAGGGTTCAAGTACTTGAAGCCCCAAGATTGGCCACTTGCTATTTTGATGATATTCATTGTTCCTTTCTTTGAGATTCCTGGCATGATCGACGCCATCAAACAAGTAAAGGAAATTCCTAATACCTCTTATAGGTAGAGTATATTTTGTTTTCACAAACCACCGCTGCCTAGATTTCATCTTGCCAGCAATAAGCGTTTGCTAATGAATCTCATGAATGGTTGCTTTGAATAGCTTCTTATAGTGAAAGCTAGCTTTGGAGACATCGTTAGCTCATCAGTCATAATGTTGATTTGCTTGACACACATGTCGAAAATAATCAATCAAATTCTCATCTTCAAATAAATATCTTATCGATTGGAATATGTTAAGCAAAAACGGCATAACAATTTGTGGTTTTTACGGAAACTTTAACTTGGGCGATGAGGCCATGCTTGAGGGAATGATTGACCTTTTCAGGACTTGTCAAGATGACTTAAAGTTTACGATTATTTCTAATAATCCAAAGGATACACTTCGACGTTTCAACGTCCCTGCTATTAGGATGAAGAGCCCTAAGGTATGGCCTGCGATTGCCAAAAATAGGCATTTCGTTCTCGGTGGTGGTGATCTCTTGCGAGATAGCGTCCACAAATCTGTGGCAGCAAGCTGGCTTCCCTATATGCAAAAAGCGATAGCTCTGAAGCGAAATACTATGCTTTTGGGAGTAAGCGTAGGTGAAATTTGGCGCCAGGAGACTAAAGAACTGGTTCCAAAAGTTCTGAATAAAGTAAATTTAATCGCGGTTAGAGACGATCTCTCGAAAGCTAGATTAGAAGAATTAGGTGTGTCTCAGAAAATATACGTTATGAGCGATTTGGCTCTACAGAGCTTGGCGCTTAAATCGAATAAAACTAAAAAAGACTTTATAGAAAGAAAAGCGAATACCCGTCTAGAAGTTGGAGTTTCGGTTAGGAATCTAGATGGTAGAGGACGATCTCTAGATGGTGCTGACCATAACAAACTTCAGGGTGAAATAGCAAAAATAATTGACTCTCTAATCGAAAAATATGAGGCTCGGGTTCACCTTATCCCATTTAGAACTTTAGAGAACTCGTTGCATCCTATAGATGACGATTATGTCAGTTCTCTCGAAGTTTTGCGTCACAGCCGCTACTCAGCTCAGTGCATAGTTCATCGATGCTTTACTTCGCTTGACGAGCTAGGCCAACTCATTTCGAGGCTCGACCTGATGATGGGAATGAGACTTCATTCCCTGATCCTCTCATCTGGCATGGGTGTTCCAGTGATTGCTGCACAATATGATCCTAAAGTTGAAGGATTTATGAGGGAAATTGGCCAATCACATCTCTCATTTCCTCTTTCAGAATTTACTCATAAAAAGATTTTTCCAGTCTTGTGCGACACTCTTGATAACTTGCCGGTAGTTGCTAATAAAATGACTGAAAGTGTATCAAACTACGAGCGGAGAATTGAGACTTTAGAAAGCGATTTGAAGAGCATTTTAAGTTGATTCTGAATTGGTTTAATCTTAATACTAAGTTCTATATCTAAACATTTGTAAGTACCTGTGATGAAAGTTAGCTTTGCTCCAAAATTAGCGGGTATCAATCCCTACCAGGAGAAACTGGCCAGTGGCCTAGCTGATTTATCGGTGCAGCTCCAGGGTGTGGAGTGGCACAGAGCATATCTTCCAGCAGCAGTTAGCGCATGGGAGCCTGATATTATCCACCTCCACTGGATTCATCAGTACTTTGACTCCCCCAATCCTTTAAGAAGTCTTATTAAATTCGTTAAATTTTTTCTAGGCTTAGTGGTGTTAAAGTTCCAGAAAAAAACAATTGTCTGGACAGCCCATAACTTGAAAAGCCATGACAGCAAACGTCCCTGGCTCGATGTAGTGGCTACCAAATGGGTGATCCGTCTGGCAGATGGCATTATTGTTCATTCGGCGGCAGCCAAACAAGACATTCTTGACACCTTTCGGGTGAACAGCTCCAGCAAACTCTTTGTCATTCCCCACGCCAATTACATTGGTCAGTACCCCAACACCATTACCCAGGCTGATGCGCGCGCGCAATTGAGCATTGCGCCTTCCGAGTTTGTTTTTCTATTTTTTGGCCTGATTCGAGCCTACAAAGGTGTGCCTGATATCCTCGACGCCTACCGTCAGCTGTCGGGAGATGCCACGCTGCGGTTGCTGATTGCTGGTGCTGCTAAAGACACAGTCCTACTAGAGCAAATTCAGCACTATGCCGAGAGCAATCCTACTATCACTTTGGATGTTCGCTTCATCCCCGATGAGGAGGTTCAGGTTTACATGAACGCTAGCGATGTCGTGCTGCTGCCCTATCGTCAGTTTTTAACCTCCGGGGCGGTGCTGCTGGCTATGTCCTTTGCCCGTGCCTGTATTGCCCCTCGCCAGGGCTGCATTCCCGAACTCCTAGACGATGACGATGCGTTTTTGTATGATCCGGCCCAGCCCGATGGGCTGCTCAATGCCATGCAGACTGCCCTAGAACAGCGGGGGCGCGTGACTCAAATGGGGCAGCACAACTACACCAAGGCCCAGCAGTGGAGCTGGGAATGGGTTGCCCAAAGAACCCAAGATGTGTATGAGAAATGTCTGCAATGGGGTGAACCATGACTCAACCCGTCGTCTCGATTATTATTCCGGTCTACAACGATCGCGATCGCCTGGCTCTCTGCCTTGATGCTTTAGACCACCAGACCTACCCCAGTGACCAGTACGAAGTCATCGTCATTGACAACGGCTCCGATGCCCCTCTCGCCGACCTAGTTAGCCAGTTTAAACAAGTCCGTCTAACCCACGAAAACCAACCAGGCTCCTACGCTGCTCGCAACCACGGCCTTACCCTAGCCCGTGGTGAAATTATCGGCTTCACCGATTCCGACTGCATTCCCGCCAAAAACTGGATTGAAACTGGAGTGGCCCAATTCTTGGCTACTCCCAATTGTGGCCTAGTAGCGGGCAAAATCGAGCTTTTCTTCAAACAGTGCGATCGCCCCACCGCCGTCGAGCTATTCGACAGCCGTAACTTTTTACAGCAGCACCGCTATATCACCGAAGACCACTACGGAGCCACCGCTAACCTATTTACCTCCAAAGCCATTTTTGATGCTGTTGGACTCTTTAACGCCCAGCTCAAATCGGGTGGCGATCGTGAATGGGGGCAGCGAGTCTACGCCGCAGGTTACCCACAGATCTATGCTGACGACGTTTGCATCGCCCACCCTGCCCGCCACTCCTGGCCTGAAATTTCTAAAAAAATTGTGCGCGTTATTGAGGGACGCTACAAGATGGAACACCAGCAAACTGAGCCTATAACCCGATTTTTAAAGCGTATGGCCTGGCAAACCCGCCCCCCAATGCAGGATATTAGCCGAGTTTTTGCAGACAAAAAAGTTCCTAGCCTGCATCATCGTCTAAAGCTGAGTATGGTATTTATTTCTATTCGCTACCTTAGCCTTTGGAAAGAGATTCAACTTTATTTCAAAGCTCGACTGGCTCAATAGTCATAACTGTGTTACCTACACAAAAGCTTTAGATTATGGTTAACCTAACTGCTTTAACACCTGATATTAGCGTAGTTATTCCAACCTATAACCGAGCTGATATTCTCTCTAGAACCATTGATAGTGTTCTACAACAAACCTATCGAAATCTGGAGCTCATCATTGTTGATGATGGCTCTACCGACGGTACCGCAGCCCTAGTCAGCGCCATTGATGATGCCAGAGTGCGCTTTATGCCTCTAGGCAAAAATCGAGGCGGTGGTTATGCTCGCAACCAGGGCATTAAGGCTGCTGCCGGCAAATACATTGCCCTGCTCGACAGCGATGACGAATGGCTGCCTAACAAACTGGAGCTTCAGATTGCCCTGCTCGACAGCGCTACTGACCCCAAAGTGGTTGCCGCCTACTGTACCTACTACGAGCGTCATGAGCTTACCAAGCGCGATGTGTTCATTGGCACTACCCATGCTGGCGATATCTTTGACCGGCTGCTAGCCGGATGGTGCCCGCCTTCGTCAGCGGTGCTCACACACCGTGAGGCCCTGCTTGAAGTCGATGGCTTTGACGAGAACCTGCCCAGCTTTCAAGACTTCGACCTGTGGCTGCGGCTAGCGCAGGCGGGCTATCGTTTTGTAGTAGTCGATCAGCCAATGTTGATCAAGCACGTCCATTCAGGGTTGCAGGTGAGTACTAACCCTGCTGCCAAACTTAAGGGATTTGAAATTTTTGAGCAGCGCTGGGGCCAGACTATCAAGCAACGCCTGAGCGTGCAGACCTACGAACGTTGGGCTGCCCAACACCTAGCCTACGTCCAGTTGAGTCAGTTTCGGGTAGCTTTGGCTAAAGGAAAGATATTGGCCGCCTGGAAATTTTTTATCGGCATGACCCAGTATTTACCCCACTCTAGAAAGCTGATGATTAAGGGATTTTTGTTTGCGATTTTAGGCAGCAAACGCTATGCCAAGTTGGCTGAGTCGAATGCTGTAAAAGGTAGTTAAGTTTCCTTTTTAGCCCTTTACCTAGCCTGTTAAGCCATGAAATTTTCGCTCATACTAGCCACGCTGGGCCGTACTTTTCAGGTTAAAACTTTTTTAGAAAGCCTGGATCAGCAGAGCTATCGAGATTTTGAGTTGATTGTGGTCGATCAAAATTCTGATGATCGACTACTGTCGTTGCTAACTCCTTATAAAAACCATTTTTCAATACTTCATCTACGTTCTAAAAAAGGTCTTTCCCTTGCCCGTAATGTCGCCTTAAAGCAAATATCAGGAGATCTGGTTGCTTTTCCAGACGATGACTGCGCTTACACTCCTGATCTGTTGGAAGAAGTTGCCCATTTTTTCAAAGAACAACCGGAACTTTCTGGTCTTGTAGGCCGCGCAGTTAACCAGCAAGGGAATGATTCATCTGGCCGCTGGGATCATGTGGCTGGCACTGTTAATGCCTTTAATGTTTGGCGGAGAGGAACATCCTTCACTATCTTTCTACGACGAGCTGTCGTAGATGCAATTGGACCGTTTGATGAAACATTAGGTGTTGGGGCTTCAACACCCTGGGGGTCTGGTGAGGATATTGACTATTTACTACGAGCTGTGAGTGCAGGATTATATTACGATCCATCCTTTCTAGTTATTCATCCCACCAAGGTTGAAGCTTTAGAGAGTGTCCAGTCCTTAGAAGCAATTCAACCTAAGACACCACATGCCAAGACTTACTTCTATGCTATGGGCAGAGGTCGAGTACTTCGTAAGCATAACGCACCTTTTTGGTTCCTTCTGTACAACTGGTTTCGGCCATGTACAGGCATTATTTTGTCCTTACTTCAAGGAAAGATCGACAGAGTTAAATCGCACTGGGCAACTCTTAAAGGAAGAGTACAGGGTTGGTTAGGCTGGGCGTAAGCTCAACTAAAATGTAGCTACTTTTTATTAAACAGTAATGCAAGTTTTTTTTTACACTAGATATTTCTCGCCTGATCTTAAATACATTATGAGTGAGGGCACTAAAAAATCGCTCCATGGTCTCTGCACTGGTATGGCAGCCTGCGGAGTAGACGTCACCCTCCTATGCGAAGGCAGTTCTGGATATGTACATGAAATGCCTGAGAGATATGTAATACGTAGCTTTAAGCAAAACGAAAAGCAAAAAAAACTTTTTTTGCCTTTAGCTCTAAAAAAATTTATAGCAGAAAACTTAGATGCTAACACTCCCATATTTCTCAGCGGCATCTTTCAACCCAAAATCTATTTATTATCTCGCTTTTTGAAAAGACATCACATTCCTTACATTTATGTTCCCCACGATCCATATGCACCTTCTATTTTTAGCAAGAACGCTCATCTAAAGTGGCCCTACTGGCTTTTGTGCGAGCGCCTCTTGCTAAAAAATGCGTCTGCTGTTCAAGTTCTAGACCCTAGACATGAGACTTATCTGCGAAACCTTAATATCAGGACTCCTGTTGTGTCTGTGCCCAATGGTTTTTCTGAAAATGACGTTGTGGATGAGTCATCACTAACTTGGCAGTGCAATGACGTCCCACAGCTTTACTTTCTAGGTCGTTTTGACGCCCACAATAAAGGGCTAGATCTACTGCTTAGGGCATTTGCTCAAATTTTGCCTAAAAGCCCAGCCCATTTAACCCTGCAAGGGGTAGACAAAGGAGATAAATTCTTATTGGAGAAATTAGCTAGAACGCTATCAATTCAAGATCATGTTACCTTTTTAGCTCCTGACTATAATCTTCCTTCTTCATCTTTAATTCAGCAATATGATATTTTTTGTCTTCCATCACGGTTTGAGGGATTTGGTTTGTCGGCTTTAGAAGCAATGGTAAGCGCTCGTGTTTTACTAGTGTCTAATGTTGCAGGTATTGCACCTCATGTAGAAAGTGCTAAATGTGGAGTTACCGTTGAACCAACGGTTCCTGCCATTAGCAAGGGATTATCTAAATTGTTTGAACAAAATAATCAATGGAAAGCTATGGGATTAGCTGGCAGAAGTTATGCTTCTTCAAATCTTCAATGGAAGTGCATTGCTCAGAAAGCAATGCATGACTATCAATGGTCGGTTTAAACTTTCTTTTGTCAAGACAAATATTTCGCTCTTGGCTTATTGATTCTATTTTAGGCTGGGACTGATTGAAGTGTAAATTACCATAATTGTTTCTTAAAACTTTGAACTAAACTTCAATATCTTACACTTGAATTAGTTTTAACAACCGACAGTAAATTTAGGCTTTCTGCCTCTTCTGCGGTGGACCGTTCAGAAAGCGCGGGGGTTTTCAGTACTTGCTTAAGAGACTCGGACCATTAGCGTTTAAATTCTCATTTTAATAATTTGCACACATTGCTAATTTTAAGGCGCTATATGCAAGTTATGTCTAGCTAATTTTATCGTTTTGCTAGTAGTTTTCTGATTTTTTATTTGTTAAACCATGAACCCAATCAAAGACTTTAAAGTAGCCTTTTTGCTTCCATCCACATGGTTTTATTGGCAGCCTGTTTTAGCCAAACTAGCAATTAAATTTCCTCAAACAAAATTGTTTACTACGCATTGGACTGGTTTTTCAAAAGGTTTGGATCAGGCTTTTTTGGTTCAAGAACTAAGTCAAAGAAAATTCGTTGAAATTAAATCGTCAAAAGAAGGATATAGTTATGGATTTACCTATCTACCGTTAGGAATAGTAAACAAATTATTAGAGTTTAAGCCAAACTTTATTTTTTCAAACTCTTTCGGCATTTGGACCATCCTTGCCATTCTTGCTAAACCTCTAGGACGATGGAAAATTATCATTGCCTATGAGGGTAGTTCGCCAAACGTTGATTACGCTAAATCACCGTTGCGGCTAGGCATCCGCAAGGTAATGGCTAAGTTTTCTGATGGTTTGGTGACTAATAGTCAAGCAGGTGAACGTTACTTAGTTGAGGTTTTAAAAATTAGCCCAGATAAAGTTTATAAAAAGCCTTATGAAGTACCTGTCGCTGAGGCGTTTTTAGATAAACAGTTAGACTCGACAGATTTACCGATAGAGCCAGGCAAAAAGATCTTTCTTTATGTGGGTAAAATTGTACCTCGTAAAGGAATTCACTATCTATTGAACGCCTGCGTAGCTCTTAAGAAGAGTGACATTGAGGATTTCGCACTAGTAATTATAGGTAACGGCAACCAAAAAAATGAACTTGAAGAATTTTGCAACAAAAACGGTCTTAACAGTCACGTATTTTGGCTAGGGCGTATTGATTATCAACAATTAGGCGCATATTTCAAAAAAGCAGATGTCTTTGTTTTACCAACCCTTGAAGATACGTGGGGTATGGTTGTTCTTGAGGCAATGTTGTTTTCAAAACCGATTTTGTGCTCTAAGTGGGCTGGTTCGTCTGATCTAGTCGAACATGGCAAAAACGGATATGTTTTTGATCCTCGAGATACCAACGAATTATCTCGCTATATGGCCTCCTTTATAAAGGATGGTGAAAAAGTTATCCGGATGGGTCACGAATCTGGTGAAACCATTAAACAGTTTACTCCAGCGCAAGCTGCTGATAATTTTGTTGAAATCATTGTGAACACGATGGATTAATCGTTCATAACCGTAGACATGCCTGTGGATTCCTGACGAGACTGCTATCTGATTCTATTTATCCCTTTTATCCCAGCCCGTGTATTCACACCCAAAACTATGAAAATGCGTCTTATTTTCTTGAGAAAGTTTTCATCTAAGCTATTTAGAAAGCTTAGAGAGGGTTTGGCTATATTAATTTTACCCTTGGCAAATCTAATATTTTATCTTCGTCATCAGGAGATAGCTCAAAAAAAGAAGATTATCTTTGCTTTGACCCCTCCTGCCCATCTGAACAATATTGGTGATCATGCTCAGGTTATAGCGATAAGGAATTGGCTAAAAAAACATTTTCCCAATCTTCCGGTTATAGAGCTTGATAAAGAAGAATCTAAATATTATTTAGCGGCTTTAAAGAAGCTTGTTTCAGAGGACGACCTAATCATCTTTCAGAGTGGGGGTAACTTAGGCGAAAGGGGAATGTGGACCGAGAGATTTCGTCGTCTTTTGATATCGTCTTTTCCTAATAATAAGATTATCAACCTGCCGCAGTCTATTCAGTTTAGCGATACTCAGTACGGCAATCAGGAAAAGGAAAACACAAAGCGTATATACGGCGAACATCCTGACTTGGTGATGATCGCTAGAGACAGCATGAGTGAAATGATCGCTCAGGAGCTTTTCCCAAAGGCCCTTGTCTTTAAAATGCCTGATTTTGTTTTAGCACTTCCTCCGAGGAACGTTTCTAAATCTACTACTACACCGAAGATTTTGTTATGTCTCCGGCATGATGATCAATCGGCTCTGACAGATGATAGCCGAAAAAATATCGAAGAATTAATTCCTTATGAGTGTAGTAGCTTCGACACTGAAACAGATTTCCCAATTGCCAAGAAGCTACAGGAGAAAGTTGTAACTGAAACCTTAGACAAGTTTTGTGAGTTTGATGCGATTGTCACCGATCGGTTTCATGGTCTAATATTCTCAGTTGTTTGTCGAAAGCCTTGCATTGTTGTGCCAACAGTTGACCATAAACTTACTTATGGAATTCAGTGGTTTAGCGATTTGTCCTTTATAAAATTAGCAAAAAACCATGATGAAATTCCTCATTTGCTTGAGGAATGTATAGCAATAGAAGAACGAAATACTCCCGACTGGAACTCATCTTATTTTGATCACATACCTAGAATGGCTGGAATTTCTTAATGGTATTTCTGGAAGCTCTGTACATATTTGGAATTGTTTATGTCTCAACTCGAGAAGAAAAATATAGTTATTTTCAATAGTATTCTTCTTGCTAAATCAGAAACTTTTATTAAAGCTCAAGCGGAAAGCCTAAAAGAGTACAATTATTTTTTTGCTGGCTCTCGCTCAATTGAGGGCATATCTTTGCCTCCTCAAAAATTAATTACCGTCAATCGAGGAGGAGTACTAGGTTTTTTTAGTGAAGGCTTCTTTAAAGTCTCAGGTTTTGCTCCTAGATTCTATCAAGATCTTGGGAAACTAGAGCCGTCTTTAATACATGCTCACTTTGGACTAAGCGGATCATTAGCTCTACCTGTTGCTGCCAAGATGAAACTACCTTTGGTAGTGACCTTTCATGGATCAGATGCAACCTCCACCGATCAATATGCTCGTAAAGCCTCTCTAAACCATCGAATTTATTTGAGAAGGCGCGAGCGGCTTAAGAAAGACGCAACAACTTTCATTGCGGTTTCAAATTTTATTAAAGCTAAGCTTTTAGAGAAAGGGTTCCCTGACAAAAAAATTGTTGTTCATTATATTGGCGTTGATATAGAAAAGTTTACTCCAAAAATAGCGGTTAAACGCAAGCCAACTATACTCTTTGTAGGGCGGCTGACTGAAAAGAAAGGCCTCGAATATCTCATTCAGGCTATGGCCAAGGTGGAAATGATTATGCCTGAAATTGAATTGCTGATTGTTGGTGATGGGCCACTTCGGAAACCATTAGAAAATTTGGCTTCACAAACGCTAACAAACTACAGATTTTTAGGTTCTCAGCCCCACGATAAGATTCGAGACCTTATGAATGAATCTATGCTTTTAGCAGCACCTAGTGTAACTTCGTCAACCGGTGACTCCGAAGGTTTACCCATGGTCATATTAGAAGCTTTAGCTATGGGATTGCCAATCGTAAGCTCTTTTCATGCCGGCATACCAGAGGCGGTTCTACATGGAAGAAATGGATTGCTCGCTCAGGAAAAAGACTTTGGTACGATTGCAGATCACATCTTATTAATCCTACAAAATCGGACATTATGGCAAAAGTTTAGCATGGCCGGAAGAAGTCATGTTGTGGAAAACTTTGATCTAAGAAATCAAGCCATAAAGCTGGAAGAAATTTATTCTAAAGCGGTTGAAGAAGCTACGCTTTTGACGTGATATCTTGAGTAACTTGCCTAGTATTTTTGCAGCATTTATTTAAGTTCTAAAACCCGGTCAGAGCTTGTATGGACTTGATTAAAGTCTTTTATTTGATTTTTTATTAATTGATGAAACCACTTAACATTTTGATCTCTGCCTACGCCTGTCAGCCTCACATGGGCTCAGAGCCTGGTGTTGGCTGGCACCTTGCTCAAGAAATGGCCCAGCACCACCAGGTTTGGGTACTCACTCGCACTAGCAATCAATCGGCAATTGAGGCTGAACTAGCTCAGCACCCTATCGATACTCTGTCATTTCTATACTGCGATCCGCCCCCGGTCGCTAACTGGTTGCCCCGAGCTCATGTGCCCCACTATTACGCTTGGCAAGTGGGTGCCTACTTTGCTGCTAAGGCATTCCTTAAAACTGTAGATATCGATCTGATTCACCATGTTACTTATGTGCGCTACTCTACCCCTAGCTTTTTGGCGTTGCTGCCTGTGCCTTTTGTTTGGGGTCCTGTGGGAGGAGGCGAAATGGCTCCCAAATCTTTTTGGAGAGACTTTAGCCGCCGAGGCCAGTCCTATGAAATAGTACGTAGCTTAGTGCACCGTGTAGGTGAGCTAGATCCCTTTACCGCTATGACAGCCCGCCGCAGTGCTCTGGTCAAAGCTACCACCCCCGATACCGCCCGCCGCTTGCAGCCTTTTGGTGTGACACAGTTAAAAGTCGAGTCAGAGTCAGGCCTGTCAAACCAAGAAATTGCTCAGCTTAGCCAGTGTCCTACACCTAGTCCAACGCCCTTTCGCTTTATTAGCATGGCTCGCCTGCTGCACTGGAAAGGGCTGCACTTGGGCCTGCGCGCCTTTGCTGCTGCTCAACTGCAGCCCGATGCTGAGTACTGGATTTTGGGCGAAGGACCAGAGCGAGCCAGCCTACAGGCCTTGGCGGAGCAGCTTGGCGTAGCTGAGCGGGTTAAGTTTTTAGGTCGCCTACCTAGGGCCGAGACACTTCAACAGCTGGGTCAGTGCCACGCCTTGGTACACGCCAGCCTACACGACTCTGGGGGTTGGGTTTGCCTTGAAGCCATGGCCGCCGGTCGCCCAGTAATTTGCTTAGATCTAGGTGGGCCTAGTGTACAGGTCACCGCAGAAACTGGCATAAAAATTCCTGCTACCGACCCTGTTCAGACTGTTCAAGGTCTGTCCACCGCTATGGCGAAACTTGCCTACGCCCCCGAGCTATGCCATCAGATGGGTGCTGCTGGGCAACGACGGGTGCGACAGCACTTTTCATGGGAAGCCAAAGGCCGAGAACTGAGCCAACAGTACCGCGCTATTTGCCAGGAGGTTGCCCCATGCGCATCCTAAGTATTCATAATGCCTACCAAATTAGGGGAGGAGAAGACGAGTCATGCGCTGCTGAAGAGCGTCTGCTCGAAAACTATGGACACCAGGTCGATCGCTACACTGCCACCAACGACGATATTCCCACCTACAACCCTTTGCGGTTGGCAGCCAAAACCATCTGGTCACAGACTGCCTACAAGGCTGTGCGACAAACCCTACGGGCCAACCGCTACGACGTTGTGCATGTGCAAAACTTCTTTCCGCTGATTTCGCCTTCGGTATACTATGCTGCCCAGGCTGAGGGAGTACCTGTGGTGCAGACCCTGCGGAACTATCGACTCATTTGTCCCAACGCCCTTTTTTTTCGTGATGGACAAGTATGCGAAGACTGCGTAGGCAAGGCAATTCCCTACCCTGGGATTATGCATGGCTGCTACCGCCAGAGCAAACCTGCTAGTGCCATGGTTACAGCCATGATCAGCACCCATCGAGTGTTGAAAACTTGGGATAGGCAAGTGAATTTGTTTGTTGCTCTCACCCAATTTGCCAAACAAAAGCTGGTAGAAGGAGGCCTAGTAGCCGACAAAATTATCGTTAAGCCCAACTTTATTGATCCTGATCCTGGGGTGGGCAGCGGCAGCGGCGGTTTTGCACTATATGTGGGTCGTCTCTCAGTAGAAAAGGGGTTAGACACTCTAATCGATGCCTGGCGACAACTAGCCGTACCTTACCCGCTTAAGATTGTCGGTGATGGCCCTTTAGCAGACATGGTAAAAGATGCTACCCAGACCATACCGGCGATAGAGTGGCTGGGCCGTAGGCCTATGAGTGAGGTGCATACCCTCATGGGAGAAGCCAGCTTCTTGATTTTTCCGTCGAAGTGGTATGAGACCTTTGGGCGAGTAGCAGTAGAAGCCTTTGCCAAAGGTACCCCAGTAGTGGCAGCGAAAATTGGGGCGATCGCTGAGCTGGTAGAAGCTGGAAGAACTGGACTGGTTTTCGAACCTGGTAACGCTCAAAGCTTAGCGCAGCAGGTGCAGTACATGCTTAATGACCCGGACCAACAGGCCATCATGCGCCGGATCGCTCGCCAAACTTATTTAGACCGCTATACCGCTACCCAGAACTATAGCTACATCAAAAGTATTTATGAGAAAGCTATATTCAGCAGAGCAGTTTAATGACCAATTATCACTCTTTCAATAGTTATATAACCAAGAATCAGATAAGGGGATTTATATCTAACCCCAGCCTGGTTTTGGTTGCCTTTGCCAGTGCCTTCTTTCCGAGAATAATTGAGGCTATGGGGGCACCAGCACCTATAAATTTTCTACACTTCTGTATCACACCCATTGTGTGCTTGCTGGTCTACCTCCGTTGCGGAAAAACCAGTTTTAAGCAGAAATCAATTGTCCGGTCAATTTTGATAGGTCTCTATGTTTACTTTGCTGTGAGCACTGCCAGCGCCATTGTCAATAATGCTGGAGCCGTAAACATTTTTCTAAATTTCATGATTCAGTCAGAGCCGTTTTTGGTCCTGTCAGCAATTATCAGCATCTCATTCAATGAGCAAAACTTAGGAAAATTTAGACGATGGATAATGGGTTTTGGCTTACTACACATAGCCCTATCTTTGGGTCAATACTTAGCTTTAAAGGCAGGTATTCTTACATACAGTCGCCTAACTCTCAATGACAATGTTCAAGGCGTTTTTTATTTGTCTAACGGCGGCCATGTGGTGGGCGGCACTGTAGTTTTTATCTATGCTATCTACTTTTATATAACAGCTAAAAAGGCCGGCTTTGGGTTGCGAGCAGCGGTGCTAGCTGCTGGATTTCTTGAAATTTTAGTGGCTGATGCAAAACAAGTCCTCCTAGTCGCGGCTGTAGCTTGGATTGTGTTAATCATCAGCCGCACTAACGATATCAAAAAGACGCTTAAATACACATTGCTAGCTGCTGTAGTCATCTATGGATTTTACTGGTGTATTTACAATATAGATGTCGCCTATCTAAGCTCATTCCGAACTTGGATTAGACCCGAGATTTATGGCCCTAACGGCGATGCCACCCTTCAAAAACTTCTACCTCTACGCTCAATTCCTGAGTATTATACGTCAATCTTAAACTGGTTCTTGGGGCTAGGGCCAGGGCATACAGTGGGGCGCATTGGCGGTTGGATGATTCGCGATTACGACAGTTTACTTGACCCGCTAGGTGCAACTCGTCACCCAGTAGTACAATCCATTTGGGATTATTGGCTTAGCGGTTATCTCGATTCCAGCTTTTTCTCACCCTTCTGGACATGGGCAGGTGTTTGGGGAGATGGTGGCTTTATAGGCCTAGGCGTTTATGTCAGCCTCTGGGTGTTACTTTGGAACAGGGTCTGCGTAGATGATCTCTCCCGATTTTTACTGTTAAACGTCATAGTCAACGGTTTTATTATGACCGGCATGGAAGAACCTGGGTTTATGCTCACTATTGCCGTGTTACTGGGATTACGATGGCACGAACTGAATCCTGTGTCATCTCAGAGTCGGCAAAGCTTCTTTAACGGCAAAAATAGGTATCTGGCTTAAAGCCTGCTGCCGTTCTATAAATTTTTAGTGAAGACCACTCAATCGTTCTCTAAGTCTCCGGGTTTGATATAGCCCAGCAGAAAGATGTGATGGTGATCCTCTTCTGTGGCTCTACAACCTACCCGTCGTCTTCTATGTGTTAGCTATGACTAGTACTTCTAGTTCCCCATTTGCCACTGTGCCCCGATCACAAGCCCCTGGTGGCATCATCTTCTTAGTTCTTGGCTTAGCCTGCATTCTAGGCTTTGTGATGAACCTTCTGACTGCTGCCATTCCCCCTAGCCCTATGACTCTTGAATGGCGGATTGGTTTTATGCAGCAGATAAGTGGCCGCAGCATTTCGCTGTTTCTAGGTGTGGCTATGGTGGTTTATAGCAGCTTAGGACAGCGAGTGCTCTCTCGCTACCTAGCGCTAGCTTGCTTAGTCGGTGGCGTTTTGTTTCTGCTGTCGGGCGTGATTGTTATTCGTGACGGCTTAGTGCTTCAAAATCAAGCACTTAGCACCATTAAAAGCGAGGCAACAGAAATCCGCTCTCAGCTACAAACGGCACAGGTTAATCCCAATCTGCCTCCGGAAGTTACTCCTCAACGTGTTGAAGAAGCCTTAGGCCAACTCGAGATTCAGGCCGAAGCACTCAGCCAAAATGCTCGTAGCAGCACCACTCAATCCATGATGTCTGTGCTAAGTACCCATGTTGTCATTGGTTTAGGACTGTTGGCGCTGGGTAGGGTCGCTATCAAGCACAATCACTAGGTGGCTCTACAAATGCGAAAGAGCTAGGTAAAAGCGTAGATAGCAGTTATTCCTGCCTAGCTTTTTCAACAGTATCGTGACGCTACTTTCTACAACTATGGCTGCCCCTACCTTAAACCTCAAACCTCACCTACAAACTGCTTGGGGCTGGATAATTGCTTTAGCTAAAGACTTCCATGGGCGTATTGTGCTACTGGGACTGACAGTCGGACTGATTTATCTGCCGGTGTGGCTGGGCTATTTAGTACCAAGAGCCCTCAAAGGCAAAGTTGGTTGGCTTTTAGTGCTATGTATGTTGGGGTTAGCTGCTGCTGAACTGTGGAATCGTCGTTCTGTTCTTAAAGCGTTAAGAGCTTCTGAAGAAGATCGTCTTCTAGGACAATTGTTAATTGTAAGCGCAGCGGTGCTGTTTCCATTCTGTCGCTTTGCAATTTGGCCTCAGGCATTTTTGTGGTTGGTAATCTTAGCGGGCATTGCTTGCAGCGCCTGGGGAGTTAGCTTTTTTAGTCGGTTTATGGTGCCTGTGGTATTGATTGGCCTCACCACGTACCCGCGCATTGGTTTTATTTCTCGCTTTATCTGGGATTTTTTTACTCCTTACCAATTTTTAGAAATTAAGATGGCTGAGGTGGGCAGCGCCGCTATGCGGGCCATTGGTTTCCCGGCAGTGCAGGAGGGTGTCTATATCACCTTTCCCGAAGGTGCTGTAGAAGTAGGCTGGGGCTGTAATGGGCTAGATATGGCTCTTTCTATTGCCGCCACCGGCTTCTTTATGGGAATTCTCTACAAGCAAAAGACCCGCCAGATGGTAATGCTTATTGGCGTTGCTATGGTCATTTCACTTATATTTAATATTCCTCGCTTAATGTTAGTGACCATTGCTCATGTGTATTGGGGCGAGTGGTGGTTTAATTTTTGGCACGGCTTCTGGGGCGGGCAAATTTTCGTCGGTATATTGCTGACAGTTTATTACTATGTCATGATGACAATGGTTGAAAGATCAAAGAAATGTCAAAAAAATAATTAATTTCTTTCTATTGATTTTTTACTGCCTTGTAAGTTCTCAATAAAATATTTGTTTAGTGTTGGTATTTACACTTAGATCAATTTATACTGAGTAACGAAGGGCAGAAAACCGAGCCTTCTACCAGTCAATTTTTATGAGCTCCACGCTCTGAAAATGAGGGACACTACCACAGTCTATTGTCGTTCATTGAATTTACACCTTTTATGAAGAAACAGCTTTTGAGCAGTGCCCTTGCAGTAGGGACTGTAGCAACTGGTTTCATGATGCAAACCAATTCTGCAAACGCATTCACAATCCAAACTACAGGTTGTGATTTTTCAGGAGCCGTTTACTGCTCTAACGTGGAGAGCGGAAATGACAATCTCACCCAGTTGCGGCAGTTCTTGACTGACCTCAATAATTTCGTCAACCCAGATCCTGTTGCTGATCCAACCACGTGGGGCAATGGTGGGCTTGATTCTGAGGAAGACTTTATTGCTAAAGTAAATGCTCCTTCCACAGTAGCGAATGAGGGTTTGGCTGGCTATTTATCAATTGGCTATAATGGTTCTCCAGGAGACTCTAGATCAGGGACATGGCAGGTCATCAACCAATTTTTGCCTAGTGGCAATTTTGATGGCCCCTTTGTCCTTGCTATGAAAGCGGGACCTAACTTCGCCTTCAACTACTTTGACGGTACAATTCAGGCTGGAACCTGGACAACTGCCAGATTCATCAATAATGGCAATGGCAATGGCAATGGCAATGGCAATGGCAATGGCAATGGCAATGGCAATGGCAATGGCAATGGCGGTCCAGTTAACGCCTTCTCCCACGCTACCCTCTACTCCACTCCAGAGTCTATTCCTACTCCGGCACTGCTGCCTGGGCTAATTGGCATGGGCGCGGCGGCCCTGCGCAAGCGTCAACAAGAGGAAAGCGAGAGCGCGTAGCAGCGTTTTTAGCTCTAGCGTCTGTTTAATTGTCGAGAGCGCTATCTCGCCCAAAGAGATAGCGCTTTTCTTGCTGTTTTTTGAGGTTTTATAACGCGAAGTTTTGGAACATTTCAGTAGTATTTAGCGTCCTAGAAGTAGCAGCTTATGAGAGTTGTTGAGTAGGTTTACGGAAGGCGATGGCAGTTTGTAAAGTTAGTGTAAGTGAGTCAATAGAGCTGGGTTAACTGATAAATAACGTACCTAACCTGCCCAGCTAATTGTGCATTACTTCAGGGCTTTTATTTACCAACTCTGTTTGTCGTCTTTGCCTTTGTTCTGTAGGTTTGTCTTTAGAAAATCAACCGGTAGTCGTTCTTCGATCAAAATTGAAAGATGACCGCTGGCTGATACCTGATTAAAGCTTTGGATTGTAGCCACGCGAATCATTACGCCCCTAGACTGGAGACATATTTAACTTACGAGCCTTAGACCTGCTTCTAAGGCTTAGAACAGGCATTGAGGCAACATTTATTCCCTTTAGGTTGGAAAAAATGACGACTCAAAGTGTTCCTAGCTTGATTAAAGGCATTGTTTTTGTAGATGACTCGATCGCTGATGCAGATACGTTGCTTGAGGGGCTTGACCCTAATCTAGGCGTTATTTTCCTCGACTCTGCCCAAGATGGTATAGCTCAAGTTACTAATGCCTTAGAATTATCCTCTGGCTTAGAAAGCATCCATATTATTTCCCATGGTGAATCGGGCAGTTTGACGCTAGGGTCAACTGATTTCAACAGCAACAATCTAGATAGCTACAGCAGCTACCTAACCCAATGGCAAAAAGCCATGACCAGTACAGCAGATATTTTGTTGTATGGCTGCAACGTAGGGTTTGGCCCCAGCGGCAAAAGCTTTTTAGATCACTTGAGCTATTTGACAAAAGCAGATATCGCCGCTTCTGACGATATCACTGGCAACTCGGGCGATTGGGATTTTGAGCTAGTCACCGGCTCTATTGAGACAGCTATAGCCTTGAGCGCCGAAGCCCAAGCTAGCTATGCTAGCAACCTCAATATCATCACCGTTACCAGTACTGCCGACAGTGGCGCGGGGTCTCTACGGGCTGCTATTGCTTCAGCCCCGGCAGGCAGCGTAATTAAGTTTGCCCCGACCTTGGCCAACAAAACTATTACTCTCACCAGTGGTGAGTTGTATCTGGGCCGCAACCTCACTATCGATGCCACTGAGGTTGCAAATCTCACCATTAGCGGCAACAACAGCAGCCGAGTGTTTCAGGTAGGAGGCTCAAACAACCCAGTGACGGCCACCTTCAAAAACTTGATCATTGCTAATGGCAACGCACCCGCTGGAGGCGCAGGGGGTGGGGTGAGTGTGGCTAACTATGGTGGCATTACCCTTATGGGTTGCCAAATCAACAACAACAAAGCCGATCGCAGCGGCGGTTTAATGCTTTGGGCAGGGGTTGAGGCCAGAGTGATTGACTGTAGCTTTACTGGTAATGATGGCAGTCGCGTTAACAATGGATTCAGCGGTGGAGCAATTTCTACCAATGGTTCAGGAGGAGTCGGAGAAGCATCGTTTTTAATTGTTGAAAACTCTCGCTTTACCAATAATAAGGGCTTCAACGGCGGCGCTATTTACAACTTATCTAGCCCAACAACAGTTACGAAATCTACCTTCCTCAACAACATAGCTATTGGCGATGGAGGAGGCGCTATCTTTGGTGATGGTGCTGGCCCCGGTGGCACCAGTACAACCCAAGGAACCTCGCTACTAATTCAAGACAGCCTCTTTGAATCCAACAAAGCTACAGGTGGTGGTGGAGCAATCTATGCTTGGAGCTACGGTAACGAAAAGCTGATTGTAAAAAATAGCACTCTGCTTAATAATTCGGTTAGCCGTAGCGCCAGAAACTTGGCTCGTGGTGGAGGCATTGAAGCTAACGGTGGCAGTATTACGCTGCAAAACATTTCGGTGGCGAATAACCTGGCTGATGGGCAGGGAGGTGGTTTGTGGGTACAAACTAAGCTACCCGTCAACATTACCAACTCGACTTTTTCGAGCAATCGAGTAACTAGTGATGCGGGTGGTGCGATGTTCCTCAATACTGACGCAACAGCCTCAGTCAACATTGTGAACTCCACCATTGTTAACAACTATGCCGGGCGGGCTAACGGGGCGCTGTGGATGAACAGCGGCAATAAGGACTCAATTACCTTGCGCAATTCGATTGTCGCCTTTAATAGGGCGATCGATACACGGCAGAACCAAGTAGGCTACACCCCCCGCGATGGCGGCGGCAATATTGAGTTTCCAGCGCCGGTAAATTCTGGCCCACGTGTGGCTGCTAACAGCCGTATTGTTGATCCACTGGTGGGTCCGCTAATGAAAATTGGCAATGACCTGGTACATCCCCTGCTGTCTGGCAGCCCAGCGATCAACACTGGAGTGAAAGGCACTGGGGTGCCCACCCAAGACCAGCGGCAGTTTACCCGTGACTCTATGCCCGATGTTGGGGCTTTTGAGCGTGGCGGGTTACCGACCACGGGCGGTTCCGGAAACGACATTCTTTTGGGCACTTCAGCGATCAATAGCTTTTCTGGAAGCAGCGGCAACGACATCCTTTTAGGATTGCGCGGAGCCGACACTCTAACCGGCGGTACTGGAGCCGATCGCATTGTCTATACTGGGCGCTCGCAATCCGAAACTTTTAGCCAGTCAACCTTGGCGGCGCTGGATCGCATTGTGGGCTTTGATGCCACCCAAGGCGATCGCATCCAGCTCGACTACAACAACAACCTGCTCACCTTTGAGCGACCATCGGGCCTATTTAATGCTGGCTTGAAGACTGGCTCTACCCTAGAGCAGGCCACACTAGCGGCTTACCAAGATAAAAGTCAAACCGCCAGTGGAGCGCAAGCCATGGCGGCCAACCAAGCGGTGTTTTTCCGGTGGGGCACCCGCACGTTTCTGTCGGTTAATGATAGTACCGCTGCCTTTTCTAAAGACACTGACCTTGTCGCCGAAATCACAGGCATACGCATGGCTGGGAGTGATTCCACGGCCGGGACTCTAACGACGACTAATTACTTTGCGTAAAACGACGATTTTTACCCAGTAGACCTCTAAAGCCCTGGCCGTCTAGCCGGGGCTTTGTAGATCAGGGCGGCTCGCCCATAAACATCCAGTGAAGCTAGATAAAATTGGGCGGAAACCACTGTCATCCTTTGAATAGGGTTGAAGTAAACCTTTGCCCTAGCAGTGGTGTGCCCTCTCTCCACTCTAAAACTAAGCATTTATAAATCTGGAGTTTTATCTATGGTTGGTGCCTCAAATCCGCTCTCTTCCCCCTCTCTCAGCGGTCAGGCGATCGCCCGTGTGGTAGGTCTCACCTGTGTGTTTGGTTTTTTAGTTGATATGACCGCGCTCACCTTCCCATTGGGGTCGGGTACGGCTTGGCGGGTGGGGCTGCTGCAACAGATGGGTGATCGCAGTATTGTGTTGCTGATTGGCATTGGCCTACTCATCTATAGCGCCTGGGAAAATCAAAATCTGCGCAAGCCCCTCGGCTTTCTAGCCCTGGGGCTTGGAACGCTCTTTTTGCTAATTTGCATGCTAGTTGTGCGCGACAGCTTTTCGCTGCACTCCCAGGCAATTGACGATATCGGCAACCAGGCTACACAACTGCAAACTCAGGTAGAAGCTAGCCGCTCTAATCCAGAGGTTGCAGGTAATGCTTCTGAAGACGACTTTGCCAATGCCCTTCGGGCGATCGATACCCAGGCTGAAACTTTAAAGCAAAACGCAAAGACTACCATTACCAAAAGCGGGATAGCCAGTACGAGCAATTTTGCCGTAGTGGGCATTGGTTTACTCAGTCTGGGTCGCTTGGCAATGGGTGCCAAGGGTCGAATTGCCGGGCGCAGCACCAAAAAGATGAGAAAAACGGTATAACTTAGGGCGCTATAGCTATCTAATAGAGTACTAAGGCTCCAGAGCTAAGTCGTAGGCGATCGCGGTGTGACCTCTTCCGCTTGCAAAGCAGAGCGAGAAGTCTGGGGCGATTCTCCAAAGGGGCTGCTTTGCGATGGTCAAAGACCGGCCTTTATAGGCGATCGCCCCGCACCTGGCACCAGCGAAATCAAATCCTCAATATTTTGCTGCATGGTGTGACAGATGGTGTCGAGGGGCAGGTCGTTGGGGTCGTGGCCAAAGGGGTTTTCGATCTCAATGCCGATCTCCTCAATGCCAAACACCGCAAAGCTGATCAGCCCTACTAAAAAAGGTGTTGCCCAGCCCACCGAATCCACCATTTGAAAGGGCAGAGCCAAGCAGTACAACATCAGCAGCTGCTTTAGGTGAATGCTGTAGGCCACTGGCATGGGCGTTTTAAGAATGCGCTCACACCCTCCTAAAGCATCCACTAGGTCATCTAGCGTCTCCAGGCAGTAGGTGAGCTGGTGGGTGTTGAGGGAGCCTTGGGCCTGCTGGGTTTGCAGGTAATCGGCTACCCAAAAGGCGATCTCCAGCGGTGGGTTGTTCATCTGCCGCAGTTTGGCAAACCGATCGGCGGTAAGTAGGCTGGCCAGCTCGCCATCGGGGGGTTCACCGCGCAGGTGCAGTTTCATGGCGATCGCAAAGGCGGGCAGCTGGCGCACGGCTGCCATTTTGGCCTCGTAATCTCCTGGCTGGGGGGTCTCGATCGCCACCCACATCTGCCGGGCTAGGTTGCGGGTCAGGTTCACCACGCTGCCCCACAGCTTGCGCCCCTCCCAAAACCGCTCGTAGGAGGTGTTGGTGCGAAAGACTAGCAGCAGACCCAGCACCAGGCTAGGCACCAGCGACCCTAAGATGGGCGACGCCAAAGGCCAGCCCCAGCTATACAACAACAAAACGCCCAGGGCAAAGGCCGCGCACAACAGCACGCGGGGCATGACCGCCGGTATCACCGACCCCCGAATGCGAAACAGCAGCTTAAACCAATCTTGTTCAGAGCGGCGAGCGCTGCGTTTGATAGTTTGGTTTGGCACTGGCTCATTCCCTTGCACAATCTCGATTGACCTAGCGATATGGCCATGGCCATGGTGGTCAGGTCAAGCTGAAGATAGCAATTTTGCAGTGGCAATGGCGAGCCAGGTCGCGCATCAGTTTTTGGCCTTGTCAGATTCCCATGGGCTGAGCTATCTAGCCAGCGCTACTGCTGCGGGGACTGTAGACACTCTAGGTCAGGTCTGCTGCTTGACCCACCTCGACAATTTGGTCTACGGCAAGCGCCAGTTCTGGAAATGTTGGGGACGTCAGCATCTGACCAGGAAGAAAAGCCTGGCCTGCTTCATATTCTTCGCCTCGCCGACGATACATCCACACCGTCGGCACCTTGGGGGAGCCAATAAACCGCACGCCACCTAGGGCGCGGTAGTCCACAATCCAATACTCTGGAATGCCCAGCTTTTCGTATTCGGCCAGTTTCGTTAGGTAATCATCCTGCCAGTTTGTGCTCACAACTTCTACCACCAACCGCACTGAGTCACCGGTTGAAATACTGGAATGCCTCTTCCAGTAGGGGTCGGTTTTAACCTTGGCCTGGTCTAGCACGATGATGTCGGGCAGGTAGCCCTCCCCTTCCCGCAGCGGCTTGACCAAACAGGACTGAGGTATGAAGCAGGGTAGGCCCAGGCGCTCAATTTCGAAATCGAGCTTTCTCCGCACAAGGCTAATCACTTCCTCATGAGCACCGATGGGGCGCATTTCTAGGATGACTCCATGGCGCAGTTCATAGCGGCCACCGTCTTCGGGGTACCGCGCTAAAAATTGTTCAAACGTGAGGGGTTGAGAGGCAGCCCGAACCATGATGGCCTCACCGATTCCTGGTTTTCTTTACGCTATACCGTGACGGCATAATCGACCAGTTGCAGCAGACGCGATCGCAGCGTTTCTAGCCCCAGCCGCTCGGTGGCGGAGATAAACAGAGCTTGTGGATACTCCTCTTGGGCGATCGCCAGCACGTCGCTGCCCACCCGATCGGCCTTGTTAAACACCAGCAGCATCGGCCCCGGCACAATCGGCATGTCCTTGAGAATGCGCATTACCCAATGAATCTGGTCTTGCCAGGCGGGATGCGACACATCCACCACGTGGAGCAGGGCATCGGCCTCTGTGACCTCTTCGAGGGTGGCGCGAAAGGCATCCATTAGCGAGGCGGGCAGCTCTTCGATGAAGCCCACCGTATCGGTGACCACCAGTTGGGTAGTTTCGTTAGTGTCGGGGTTGGTGATGGCCAGGCGGCGAGTGGTGGGGTCGAGGGTGGCAAATAGCTGGTCGGCGGCGTAGACCTCGGCGTTGGTCAGGGTGTTGACCA
This sequence comes from Nodosilinea sp. FACHB-131, assembly GCF_014695395.1. Taxonomy (GTDB): domain Bacteria; phylum Cyanobacteriota; class Cyanobacteriia; order Phormidesmidales; family Phormidesmidaceae; genus Nodosilinea. Next base: position 125,605 of record NZ_JACJOF010000005.1, on the reverse strand, counting down.
AGGTTGACTTGCCCGCGTTGGTGTAACCCACCACGGCGATCGAGGGCAGGTTATCGTCCTGGCGCCGGTGGCGCAGCCGAGCGCGATGGGCCTGAAGCTGGTTTACCTCCTGCTGGAGCCGCTGAATGCGCCGCTGAATGGCCCGGCGCTCGGTCTCCAGTTTGGTTTCCCCTGGGCCTCGAGTGCCGATGCCGCCCCCCTGCCGCGACAAGGACTGACCGCGCCCCTTCAGCCGAGGCATCTGGTACTCCAGCTGGGCCAGCTCTACCTGGAGCTTGCCGGCACCACTTTTGGCTCGCTGGGCAAAGATATCGAGAATCAGCTCGGTGCGATCGACCACGCGCAGGCCCACCATATCTTCCAGGTTGCGCACCTGCATGGGGGAGAGGTCGCGATCGAACACGATTAGATTGGCCCCTACGGTCTGGGCCGCCAAGGCCACTTCCTGCACCTTACCGGCCCCTAGCACGGTCTGAGGATGGGGGCGAGGACGTTTTTGAAACATGGTTTCTAGCACTTCGCCGCCCGCGCTATCGACTAGGCGCTCTAGCTCTTCGAGACGGTGCTCAAAGTGTTCGAGGGTTTGATTGTTGGTAAATAGGCCGACAACCAGGACGCGATCGCGCTCATCCTCTACCTGTAGAGCCGTAAAGGCGCGGCTAAACTCGGCCTCTAGCCCTTCAGCTAGGGCAAGAAAGTCTTGCTGAGCCAGATCGTCTAAGTCAGTGGGGGCCGATACCAACCAGCGCTGCTCGGGGTGAGGCACCAGGTGGGCCAGGTAAGTGCTCTGGATGTAGCCCGTGGCACCACCACCACGACGGGTGAAGCCGGTGCCCGTCAATGCCACTACCGCCAGCACATCTAGCCGCTGTAGGGCCATGGTGGTCAGAATGGCGTCGCTGGGTGGGTCGGACTCAAACTGGGTGGCAATACAGCGGATGCCGCTGAGGCGCTCAGCCCCATAGCGGGGCAGCTCTGAAGGGGGAATTTGGGTCTGCCGCAGGGTGCCTACCCCCACCCGAATTACCTGACCGCGTCGGTTGACGTAAGCGCATAGGGGGCTGTCGATGTCGGTACTCACTGCCGCTAGTCGCTGGGCAAACTCGGGGGTCACTACACAATCCCCCGGCAGCCGCTGGTGATAAATGCGCTGTAGCTGCTTGAGCTGGCTGGGCTTGAGGCCCTTTAAATTGCCATAGATGGTTTCGATAAGGTCAACCTACTCCTGAACCTGAGATGCTTTAACCCTGCTGAGGAGGTGCAGTTTTGATACTGAGAAACCTACTCTCAATGCGGGATAAAATGCGGGATAAGAATATAGATTATATAACGTTTGACTTTGGCTACTGACCGATGAGCGGGTAGGAGGATTGAAACTGTCTCATCGAGAGGCCGTGGCGGGTTGCCTAACCAACAGTTCTCTAGTGGAAACTGCTGCCAACTGTTTTAGCTGTGTTGTGCGGCTAAAACGAACCAGATCTCAAAAGAGGACGCTGACATAGCGTCCTCTTTTGAGATCTGCCCTTCAGGCAGCAATGGGTAATGAAGCTGCTTCAATTAGAACAGACCCAGCCAGTGGAAAAACCCTTGGCCAGTAGTCAGTTCAACCAGCAGGGCGCCGAGAAAACCAATCATGGCGAGACGACCGTTCCAGAGTTCGGCGCTGGGGTTAGACCCAAATTCGAACTTAGTCCCGTACTCACCATACTTGCGGGTAAATTGACCGTCGTAGGTAACTTTGTCTTGTGGGTTAGCCATCGTGAAAATGCCTCTATTGATACGTTACAGCTGAGCAGTTGCCACGCCACACCACTTGGGGGTTAGGTCCAGCGGCAAACTCCTGAGTACACAGAGTCGTTAGTGGTCAAGAGCTTGCGACGTGTTGTTACCTAACTTAACGATGCTGGCCCGATCAGGCTATCTGTAGTTAGGTAGAAGACTTAGGAAATTCTTGTGCTGCCAACAATTAGACTTGGCTGTCCATCGGTTTGAGTTGACGGGCCAAGGTTAGGTATTAGAGTCCAATAGCTAGGTCCATGAGCGCCACAGCTCACAGTTGAGCATGCTGTAGACCTGATTTGCCGCCCTCCCGTTTCTAACGGGGTCAAACATGTCCGTCGGATTACATAAGTGCCTCACCCTTTGGGAGATACAGGATTCGGTATAGTACTAAGACTGATTTTGAGGGCATACATGGCCAGACAATATCGGGCAGACCGTGAGGATGGGCCGAGTTTTATTCGGTGGCCTTCAACGTCAAAGTCTTCAAATTCCCGCTCTAGGTCGTCGTCTGATCCAGATCTAATTGTTGACCGGCGACGGCTTTACAACTACTTGGATTCCCTAGAGGGCTTGTCGGGAGAGTGATGCTATAGCCTTTGGGGTTTCCAATCAAGTGGTTATGACACTTACGTCCTTAGGAACATGGAAAATCGGTAGGATCCGGCTTATAACACTTTCAAGAAGCAAAGCAAGTTAAGCGAATTAGTGTATTCTTGTTTCGTAATTCTTGACTTCTACTGCTAACTAAGCCCCTGGGACCATTAGCCATGAGTGATTTTCAGTCAGACACCACTTACACAGAGTTTACGGAACCGGAAGACCCCACGGTTATCATTGAAAATTCAGACTCTAGCGCCTCTGCGCTGGGTGATGAAGCCTCTCGTCAAATTCAGCAGGTGTGGGATAAGGTCTCTGCACTGTTGGGCAATCTCCCCGACTATGTGACTGAGTTCATTCAGCGATATCGGCGACCGATTGTCACCGTTGGCCTGATTATCGCGGCGTTTATCGCAGTCAAACTGGTGCTGGCGCTGTTGGGAGCCGTAAACGATGTTCCCCTGCTGGCTCCTACCTTTGAGCTGATTGGGCTCATCTATAGCGGTTGGTTTCTCTATCGCTACCTGCTTAAAGCTTCCAACCGGCAAGAGCTGCTGGGCGACATTGCCGCCATTCGCGACCAGGTGCTCGGTAACGGGGTTCGTTAATGCGTGGGGAGTAGGCAGTGGAGGCATATAGTAAAAACCTCCCAAGAACCCAGTGCCTACCCTCATCCTCCCCACCCCTTACCCTCACACTTCCTTTCGGTTAACTTCCCCTGTGATTTGCGATCGCGCTTTCTATACTGGTTGTAGATGCAACTGGTGGTTGTGCGATCGTTAAACCCAGGGGTTCGTTTATTTATGGCGCAGACAAAAACAATTACCCAAGCGGTAGAGCGGTTGGGCTACCGAGTTACGGTGGGGGATGTGGCCGCTGAAGCTGGTCTGCCCCTAATGGAGGCTCAGCAGGGGGTCTTGGCCCTGGCCTCTGAGGTGCAGGCCCATCTCCAAGTGGCTGAGTCGGGCGAGATCGCCTACGTCTTTCCCAAAAACATCCAGGCAGTGCTGTGGAGCAAATCTTGGCGGCTGCGGTGGCAGTCGACCTGGGAAAAGGTGTGGCGGGTGCTGTTTTACCTGATCCGCGTTTCCTTTGGGGTCGTTCTGATACTGTCGCTGGTGTTGATCGTGGTGGCGATTACGATCCTCGCGATCGCAGCCAGCAGCGCTGGCCGTGAGGACAATGACAGCGGCGGTAGCGGCGGTGGCGGCATGATATTTTTGCCTCGGGTTTGGTTAGGGCCCGATATTTTTTGGCTGTTTGACCCCCAAAGCGATCGCCGTCGTCGGCCTCGTACCAAATCAGAGCTGAACTTTTTGGAGGCGGTGTTCTCCTTTTTGTTTGGCGACGGTAACCCCAACGCCGACCTTGACGACCGCCGCTGGCAAAGCGTTGCTCAAGTAATTCAGGCCAACGGTGGGGCCGTGGTAGCCGAGCAAGTCACCCCATTTCTAGACGACCTGGGCAAGGGCTGGGATAAGGATTTGGAAGACTTCATGGTGCCCGTGCTCAGCCGCTTTAACGGACTGCCCCAGGTCAGCCCTCAGGGCGGCATTGTGTATCAGTTTCCTGAGCTACAGGTGACGGCCAAGGCGCAGCGCACCATCACCCCTCCCCCATTCCTACGAGAGTCGCCTCGTAAGTTTAGCCAGGCGACGTCTGGGCAGATTATTGGGGCCATTGTTTTGGGCAGTGCAAACTTAATTGGAGCACTGGTGCTGGGCAGCATGCTGCAGGATCAGAGCCTAGTCGCTGATCTTGGCGGTGTTGTCGCCCTGGTCAACTCGCTCTACTGGCTACTTTTGGGCTATGGGACAGGCTTTTTAGGCCTGCCCCTGGTGCGTTACTTCTGGGTGCAGCAGCAAAACAGCCGCATTGCCGCCCGCAATGCCAAGCGTGAGCAGCGGGCCGAAGTCTTGAGCCAGCTCACCGACGACCAGCGCGAAAAGCTGGCCTTTGCCCAAACCCTCACCCTTCAAACGGTGGTGGGTACTGACAACCTGGCCTACACCACGGAGAGCGATCTGACTGAGCAGGAAATTGCTCAAAAGGACAAGATCGATTCCGAGTGGCAGCGACTGCTGGAGCAGCGGGGGGGGAAGTAGGGGAGTGGGCAGGTAGGCGGGTGGGCGAGTGGATGGGTTAAAGCTGATCCATCTACCTGCCTACCCGCCTACTCGCCTACCCCTCCACCTCTAACGTGGATCAACGATCGCTCCGACAAACAGCAACGTGCCCGTGTTGCGATCGCGAATGGCGGCTAAGAAGGGCCGATCGACCACCATCTCAAAGGGCGAGTCGGGCGGCAGGGCAACCGAGGTGGGTGCGATGCCGATCGCAGTGCTAGCAGCGGCTTCGGTGCCGGCTTCATTAACTTCAATAAAGGTCTTGTGGCGCACCTGGTTAATGAAGGCGTCTAGCTCGGTGAGACCCGAGAAGTCGGCCTGGCCTGCCTCAAAGGCAATGCCCATACCCAAAGCTTGCAGGGCGGGGATCAGATCGGCTTCGTACTCAAACTGAAATTTGGGCAGCTGAATCTCACCGGGGCGTGATCGCATCTGGCCCATCCAGCTCTCCCAGGTTTCAGGGGTGAGCTGCGCCGATAGGGTAGCCAGGTCGGTGCCGGGGGTGGGTAAGATCACCTCAAAGCTGAGCGCGCCGTTGCCGTAGGGCAGACTCACCGCTTGAAACTGGTCGGTTTCCAAATACAAATAGTCGTCCTGCTGGGCCATCAGGGGATGCTGGATGGTTTCGCCGCTGGCCAGGGTAAAGGGGCGCTCTGCGGTGCGGGCGCGGTCAAAGGCTTCGCTCCAAGCCCCTTTAAAATAGACGGCGTTAACCAGCACCAGAAGCTGGTCGGGGGGCAGCTGATCGACAATGGTGGGGATGCGATCGCGAGTTTTCTCTTTAACCCAGCGGTTGATGCGATTGGTGGCAGCGGGCTGGCTAAAGTCAAGAGTTGCTACTTCGGCAGCGTAGGCCGTCTGCATGCGCTCCACATAGTCAGGCCGCACCGGTAGGCTTTCGTTTACCCAAAGGGAATTGGCGATCGCTAGGGCCACCTCGGGATCGAGCTGCGTCAAATATTCAGTTAGAGCCTGGTTGCCTGCGTTGAGCTGATCGATGTCTAGACCCTGAACCTTGAGCGTGTTGGCGATCGCCGCCTGAGTCTCCCCGCTGGCGCCGTTGTAGGCTATAGCCAAGGCCAGAGCCACGCTGGTTGGCGATACCAGCACATTCTCATTGGATGTCGCTTGACGCAGCTGCTCAAACAGAGCAAAGCCAAAATCTAAATGAGCCTGGGTCAATTCTTTATCCACGGTGGAAGCCTGGGCTGAACGGGGGGCACCTGAGTTGTCGTAGGGAGCCGGTTCGGGGGCAACAGGGGGCTGGGCCTGTAGATGAGCACAGCCTAAGGCCAGGGCGGCTAGCCCGCTCGAAAGCACAGCCCAGCCAATCCATCGGTGTTTCATGGGGGTATTTGTTAACGCTGCCCCCACCTTGCCACGGCGACAGGGGGAGGGAGGCGTGGTTGCAGGAATGGAAACTGATGGTTCGGGGTTCTAGGCCTGTCCTACTTAAACCCTAGGACTGAATGGCTTTGGCGATCGCCACACAAGCCTCAAACGCCGCACTGGTCTTTACCCCCTGCCAATCCACCGATGGAATGGCCGCCTGGTAGCCCTTCATCTGCAATGCCGCAATTAAGCGATCGCGGTTGGGAATATCCATCTGTCCGTGCCGCCCAATGTCACCGAGGGGATAGTAATAGGGCGGCAGATCGATTTCTTGGGCCATAATGGCCAACAGCTTGGCCTGGGAACTCCATCCCCATCTGTCTGCTAAACCCTGCATCTCCGCTAGCATAGCCGCGTCATGGAGCGAACCTAGCCACATTGGCCCGCTCACTACGGGTGGATCTGGCGCTCCACATGGGCAATTCACCCGGCCCAGGTGTCGCCAATCAGCGGTTTGAAAATGGCCGCAGCGGTGGCAGTAGGCCACAAAACCATAGTTACTCTCTGTCAGCGTTGGTTTGCTGACCAGGCGGACCATGACCCGATGCACCTGGCCTGTGAACAGCGAAAAGACTGGCTCTATACCCATTCCCCGAGCCGCTGCGGTCTGGCCCGCATGGCCAATTATCAGCCGCAACCCCTGCTCATGGGCGGCGGGGTGCGATCGCCCGCAGGCGCCGTAGGTTCTCAAACATCGCTCTGGGTCATGGCCACTGGTAGCCCGGCCATCGGTGCTGGTCAGATATAGCAGCCCTCCTAGACGCGTGGCCCACAGCCCGGTGCTCACGTATGGGGCAGGGCTACCAAAGTTGTCGATATCCACCAGGTCGTAAAAGTCGCGTTGCTGGTAGCAGGTGAAAAATACCTGGTTGGCATCCTGATGAGTGATGTGGCAGGCACCGGCGGGCAGAGCCGCTAGGTTTTGGGCCAAAACTTCGGCTAGCTCAGGATTTCCTTCATTAGCCCATACCCAGTCAGCTCCAGACTCCAGCCCGTAGCGTAAGGGCCGCACGCCACAGCCGGTCATCGCGTCCAGCACCCGCAGATGGCCATGGCGCTGGCGATAAATAGCTGCTGCCAGCACCGCCAGATCGCGGGCGATCGCGCTTTGGGGTCGGTAAAAAGCAGACCCTACAGTAAAAGTAGCCTTACCTTCCTGCACTACCGGCGGGGGCGACCCTGGGGTCACCGCGCCGCCTCAACAGCCTTAGCGATCGCGCCCTCTAACGCCAGCTTCTCCAGTTCTGTAAGCACAAACACCTCTTGTACCGTCTTACCCTTGCGGGCAATCAGCTTGAATCCGCCGCGAATAGGTACCGACACTTTTACCCGCATCTCGGGGGAGTGGGCTCTAACGTTTGCAATTACCCCTGGGGTGACGGTGCCAATGCCAGGCTGCTCTAGGAGCCGTTCGAGAATGGGAATGAGCCCGGGCAAGTGGGTGGAGTGGTTCCAAACTAGGCGACCGTCCGAGGCTTGTGTCATTGGGGTAGTTTTAAGAAAGATTTAAGAAAGACTACTTGATTATGCTTTTTCAAGGGGGGCCATCGTCAAGCCAGCGCGGGTGAGCTGGGTGTGATACAGCTCCGCTTGCTCTAGGGGGCCAACCCATACAACCGCCTGACCATCGTGGTGCACCTGGTTAGTCAGCTCCCAGGCGCGATCGCCATCTATGCCCGGAATATATTTCATTAAGCATTCCGCCACATGCTGAAACGTATTGAAATCGTCGTTGAGCACGATGATTTTGTAGTTGGGATACGTCTGGCGCGTGGTTTCACGCGTCTTTGCGGGGGCAGCGGCGGGGGCTGAGGAAACTGCTTGGGGCAAAACCGGAGTCATAGGAAGTGAACCTAAACCTATTGTCCTGCATACAGTTGCTAGAAGCTCGTCTGACAGCGATCGCTGATGCGACTGGGGCTTTGCACAGCCGATCGATCCCAAAATCTAGCTCACAGCTAGCAAGTACCAGCTATGAGCCCGTCAAGGGTTCTCAAACAACTTCTAAGCAAATTTTCTCCCCCTAGTGTATCGAATTCTGGTCACCCCAACCTGCGCCCGGCCATTGCCCGCGCGCGGGCTCAGCTCAACTCAGTGCTAGAGCCGTCGTGGCTCCACCGCTCCACCGCTAAAGGGAGAGCATGCGCTCGAGTTTAGGAATAGTTAAGGGCAGGTCGATGTAGGCGTCGGCGCTGTATGAGCCGCCAGCAGCTGCATCTTCCGGGAGCAGAATAACCACTTTGATGGGCTGAGGCACCAGCGATGGTTTCAGCTGCTGCAAATGGTTCTCCAAAGCTGGATTGCAGGCTTCGCGATCGCCCACGAGCAGCAGGTGGGGCTGGTGCTCTTTGAGGTGTTGGTGTACCTCAGCCCAGCTGCGGCAGCCGCTGACCTGCCAGCCGCAGGCCCTCACGTAGGCCATCAGCGCCCGGTGGTGATCAAGGTCAGTGTCTACTACCACCAGGCGCTGGCCGCCCGTACCTACCGGCACCGCCCGCACCACCCGCACATCGGCAAGTGAACTACCCTCTGGCCCGTGCATGGGTAGAGAGAGCACAAAGCAACTGCCCTGCCCCACCACCGACGTCACCCGCAGATGTCCACCGTGGAGCTGGGCTAGCTGTCGAGTGAGCGCTAGCCCCAGGCCAGCGCCCTCGTACTGCCGATCGAGGCCGCGATCGATCTGAGTAAACGGCTGAAAAATCTGCTCCAGTTGGTCCGCCGGGATACCAATGCCCGTGTCCTCAACCTTGAATTCCACCAGGGCTTCGCGGCTATGCACCGTCAGAGTAACCTGCCCCTGGGCCGTAAACTTAATGGCGTTAGTGAGCAGATTGAGCAGCATCTGCCGCAGGCGACGCTCGTCGGCAATGCAGGTGGTTATCCCTAGATCGGCCAACTGGTAGGTCAGCACCAGTCCCTTTTCGGCGGCGCGAGGCTGCATCATCGCTAGGCAAGCTTGACAGAGTTCTGTCAGCGACACCTGCGACAATCGCAGGTGCTCTTGGCCTGCCTCCACCTTGGAGAGATCGAGAATGTCGCTGATGATGGCCAGCAGGTGTTCGCCGCTGCCGTGAATATAGTCGAGGTATTCTGCCTGCTTAGGGTTAAGCGAGCCCACCACCTGCCGAGACAGCAGTGCCGACAGGCCTAAAATAGAATTGAGCGGAGTGCGCAGCTCATGGCTAATCATTGCCAAAAATCGGCTTTTAGCCTGACTGGCCGCCTCTGCCGCCCGACGCTGCGCCTCTAGGGCCTGAGTGCGATGGGTCTGACGAGCCACATCGAGCCTGCTCTGTTCACTGCTGGCCTCTCGCTGCTTCAAGACCTGTTTCAGCTGCTCAAAGGCAACGTCATCTCGGCAAAAGGGCCTCAGGTCCTCTAGGTCGTTGGCGGTCATAGGGTCATGGTAAAGCAGGCAAGCAAAGGCGTGGATTGGGGAACATCTGGCCACAGGCTAGATATTCCCCAATTAAACCTCACATAGCTGGGGCCACAACAGCTTGAAAATATTATTTAGAGCGCAACAGCGTGGGCGCAATGGAGCTGGAAAAGCAGTTAGCCAAAGTGCTGAAACCCTTGATTAAAGCTGAGCACTTCAGGGGTAGCCCGGTCGCTAAGCCATAGCTCAACCCCTGCCGCCACCGTCGTCTCACCCACGATCGCACAGCTATTCCCCAGGGCTGCCCGCAAGGCCTCGGCCTGGGGCCTGGGCAAACACAGCACCAGCTCAAAGTCTTCGCCGCCGTAGAGGTACCAGTCAAGGGCCTGCGATCGCCCCACCCAATTTACCAACGCCTCATCAAGGGGCAGATCGCGCTCCCGCAGAATGGCCCCGACCCCGCTGGCCTGACACAGGTGCAGCACCGCGTTGGCCAGGCCATCGCTGGAGTCCATGACGGCGATCGCTCGGGCGTCTGCGCCTGTTCCCAACACCTGCCAGAGGGCGGCGATCGCATCCAGCCTCGGCTGGGGTTTTTGGTGGGCCGCAATCCAGCGATCGCGATCGGCCTGGGCTACCCCAGCCCCCTGCTCGGGATGCAGCAGTAGCTCTAGCCCCGCCCGCGACAGGCCGTGGGAGTCAGTCACCACAATGGCCTGCCCTGGCTGAGCCTTACTGCGGTACAGCGCTCGCTGGGGGGCGACACTGCCGAGGGCTGTAATGGCCACGCTCACAGCGCTGGCCCGGCACAGGTCACCACCGAGCACGACCCCACCCCAGCGGTTTAGGCAGTCGGCCATCCCCTGGTAAAGCTCCTCTACCCACGCCAGGGACGTGTGCCCCGGCAGGCTGAGGCCCACGGTAATGCCCTCAGGGGTGGCGCCCATCGCCGCTAAATCTGACAAGTTGGCGGCTACTGCTCGCCAGCCTACGGCAGCGGCAGGGGTGGTGCGATCGCTAAAGTGCACCCCCTCCACCAGCACATCGGTAGTCACCACCAGATGCCGTCCCGCCGGCAGGGCCACCACGGCCCCGTCATCGCCAATCACGTCCCCCGGGCAGTAGCGAAACAGCCGCTTCAGCAGCCCCAACTCCCCCAATTCAGCAATGGTTTGCGGATTTTCCATGGTGAGCCCAGCCTATCGCCACAGGGATTAAAGTTGGGGTTTAAGGTTCTGGGCTCAAGGTCTAAGGCCAAACCCTAAACCCTAGACCCTAAACCTTGAACCACACCCCCCTAGGAAGGCTGTACTAGATTTTCAGCCCCAGACACCACCCGAATCGACTCAATGCGATCGCCCTGGGTCATCTGGTCGAGCGCCTCTTTGTTCTCCACCACGTAGCCAAATACCGAGTAGCGGCCGTCGAGCAGGTTGAGGCCCGCTGGGGTCATCTCCGGCTCGAACAAAAAGAAGAAAAACTGCGATGACGCGCCGTTGGGGTCAGTGTTGGGGCGGGCCATGCCCAAGGTGCCAAAGGCCGAGAAGGGCAGCACTGGCGCGTCTAAAAAGCGGCCCAGTTCCTCTAAGGTGTTGCCATAGACCGGCGCGTCATCCCCCTTCACCAAAATTTCTAGCGGGATCGCCCGGTAGGTCTTGGTTTTGGGGTCAACAAAGCCCTCCTCAGGGCCATCGGGATCGCCGGTTTGTAGCACGTAGTTGTCTTCGGCACGGGTAAACTCCATGCCGTCGTAAAAGCCTCGCTGCACCAGATCGACAAAATTGCCGCCGGTGACCGGAGCGCTGTAGCCGTCGATCACCGCCTGCATAGTGCCTTTGTTGGTGGTAATTTCTACCGTGGCACGCCCCTTGAGCTGGGGCAGATTGCTGTACTTCTCCGGCACCTCAAAGGGAAAGGCCTTCACCATCAGCTCTTCAATGCGGCTGACGTCGTCGAGCATGGCCGATCGCTTGTCCTGCACGGTAGAGCGATCGCGCTGCTCCACCGCCTCTTTGAGGGGCACTAGCTGAGCCTGAATATCGTCGAGGTAAGAAATGGCGGCCGCCCGCTTGCCGTCGGGCACTGCCGCCAGCATCGCTTCGCGGCCGCGCATCAACACCCGCTCCAGCTTGGTCAGGTCTTTGGCCATCGGCCCCCAGCGCTTGCTCCGCAGCCACTCCGACAGACCCTCTAGATTAGCCTGCACTGTGCGAATGTCGGCGTTGTCAATGGGTAGCGAGTAGCGCAGCAGGGCACGACCGTCGGTAATGGCATTGCCCGGTGGCAGGTAGGCCACTAGCGGCCCGGCGGGCAACGCCAGGGCCGGGGACAGGGAGCCCAGCCACACCCCTGCCGCTATCGCTAACCCCCATCCCAGCCGCACCAGGGTGGCCCAGCCCAAACTCTGCCGTTGATTCATCGCACGCATATCCTTGGCCATAACTCCTTGCTCCGCCCCAGGCGGCCGTTCACCATAGGCGCACTGCGCCCTTAACAATCTTGTCATACTCTGGCGGCCCCTAGGCTGTCACTCAAGCCCGCGATCCCCAGTTCAGGCGACAGCGGCAGCAACACTGAGTCTTTGCTGGTTAGGGTAAATCCTGCGGGAAATGGCCGCAGGGGGGTAAAATGAATTGCCAAACTTAACGACTGTCCCCGTAGCCAGCGCCATGATTTCCAGCAACGATTTTCGCACCGGTACCTCCATTGAGCTAGACGGCTCCGTCTGGCGCGTAGTCGAGTTTCTCCACGTCAAACCCGGCAAGGGGTCTGCCTTCGTGCGCACCAAGCTTAAGAATGTCAAAGGCGGTAACACCGTTGAAAAAACCTTTCGGGCTGGTGAAACTGTGCCCCAGGCGGTGATCGAAAAGAGAGACATGCAGCACACCTACCGCGATGGCGAAGACCTGGTGTTTATGGACATGGAAACCTACGAGGAAGTTCGCCTCACCACCAGCGAAATTGGCCCTCAGGTGAAGTATCTCAAGGAAGAGATGAGCGTCAGCGTCGTCAGCTGGAATGGTCAAATCTTGGAGGTTGAGCTGCCCAACTCCATCGTGCTTGAGGTTACCCAAACCGACCCCGGCGTGAAGGGCGACACCGCCACCGGGGGCACCAAGCCCGCTATTCTCGAAACCGGCGCTCAGGTGATGGTGCCGCTGTTTATTTCGATTGGCGAGCGCATTAAAGTAGATACCCGCACTGACGCCTACCTAGGTCGCGAGTAGGATTTTTACTGGCTCTTTGACTCCGGTGGCCCATGCCGCTGACTAAGCCTGGCCCATTACCCCCTTAATTAAGACCGTATGAGACTCACGCCGTGGAACTAAGCGTCACCGATCTAAGAGAGTTAGTTACCGCCTTAAGCCAGAGCGACATTGTGGAGCTCACCCTCAAGAGCGCAGACTTTGAGCTCACCCTGCGCAAGCCAGGGGCCATGGTGTCGGTGGCTGCACCGGCCCCTGTCGCTCCTCGGGTAGACGTGGCCCCTAGCCCCTCCCCGATAGCCGAGCCGGGGCCGGCCTTGCCCGCCGTCCCTCCTGTCGTTCCACCGGGCAAGGGCAGCGATCTGCTATCGATCAATTCCCCAATGGTGGGTACCTTCTACCGATCGCCTGCCCCAGAGGAACCAGCCTTTGTGGGGGTGGGCGATCGCATCAGCAGCGGGCAGACCGTTTGTATCATCGAAGCCATGAAGCTGATGAATGAGCTAGAGGCCGAGATCAGCGGCGAAATTGTCGAGATTTTGGTAGAAAATGCCCAGCCTGTGGAGTTTGGCCAAACCTTAATGCTGGTGCGCCCCGTCTAGCTTTTGCCCCCGTACATCTGGTCCCTTGCCCATGACCGTTGACCAGCGCATCATTGTGCCCCTAGACCTGCCCTCGGCCTCGGCCGCCCTGGCCCTGGTGGATGCCTTGCCCCAGGTAAGCTTTTGGAAGGTGGGTCTGGAGCTGTTTGTCAGCAGCGGGCCGGCCCTGATCGAGGAACTGAAGGCGCGGCAAAAGCGCATTTTTCTCGACCTCAAGTTTCACGATATTCCCAACACCATGGCCGGAGCCTGTGCAGCGGCGGGGCGCTATGGAGCCGACCTGCTGACCATCCATGCAGCGGCGGGCCAGGAGGCGATGGAGGCCGCTCAGCAAGCCGCGATCGCTGGAGCCGAGGCCGTTGGCCTAAAGCCGCCCCTGGTGCTGGCTGTTACCCTACTGACTAGCATTGATCCTCAAACCCTGGCCGTTGAGCTAAAAATTCCCCTTGACTCGAATAGCTACGCGCTGCAAATGGCTCTACTCGCTAGAGACAGTGGCCTGGGAGGCGTAGTCTGCTCGCCCCAGGAAGCCAGCCAGCTGCGGCGGTTTTTGCCTGCCGACTTTGCCCTGGTATGCCCTGGTGTGCGCCCCACCTGGGCCAGCAGCCAAGATCAGCGCCGCACGATGACCCCCGTGCAAGCCCTCAATGCTGGGGCCACCTACCTGGTGATTGGTCGCCCGATTACCGCTGACCCCGACCCTGCCACCGCCTTTGCGCGCATCTGCGAAGAATGTTCTACTGCGATCGCCCCCTAGTCCGCCAAGCGGCGCTGGCCGCGGGCACCGTACTGCTGCTGGCGCTGGGTGGAGACCTTCAAGCTCAAGAGCTGCCTGAGCCTGAGGCCAACTATCTCCGACCCGCCGCACCCTGCCCGAGCGACCCCCAGGTGCTCGCCACTCAGCTCTTGGCCGACCTGCCCAGTTACGCCAACCGAGTGTCTAGCCGCAACCTAGATCTATCCACCAATCCCATCCAACCCGTAACCACTATCTTGGTGGCCAGCGCCCCTGACTTCACCCCCCTAGACCTGTCCCAGCTACTTCCCGACGGGGCTGCCAGCGATCGCGAACCCGACGCAGACTTGCAGCAGGTGTTTTTTACCACCCTAGAGCGGCAGTACTGGCAAGGGCGGCCGACATCCTTGCAACATCACCACTGGTTATTTCTCGCCCCTACCCAGGACGGTTGGCACATGGCCCTGCTGTTTTCTAGCCTGGCTCCTTACCCAAGCAGTGGCTCCTTAGGCTCCAGCAGTCGCCCCCCCACCCCACCCCAGGAGAGCAGCGACGGCATAGTGGGTCAGGCGGTGAGGCTTTGGCTGCGCGACTGTCGGGCTGAGGCGGTGTTTCCAGCCGATGCTGAGGTCGATAGCGTTTCCCCAGGCCCGTCGACAACTCCGTAGAGGGTGTCGCGCTGACGGGCCGGGCGGCCTAGGCTAGCGATCGCCCCCCGCAGCTCCGCCACCGTCATACAAGTTCCCCCCTGGGCCCCGGCCATGGTGGTGATGTGCTCCTCCATCAGGGTGCCGCCGATGTCGTTGCAGCCCCAGGTTAGCGCTTCGGTTGCGCCACTCAGCCCCAGTTTCACCCAGCTGGGCTGATGGTTGACAATCCAGTTGCCCAGATAAATGCGCGCTACTGCCATCAGCAGCAGCGCATCAGCTAGCACCGGCTGGTCACGTCCCACCCGACGGCGCAGGGGCTTGGGGGCCTCCTGCCCCACAAACGGCAGCACGATAAATTCAGTGATCGCCGCAGAGTAGCCTGCCTCTTGGGATTGGCGCTGGAGTTGACGCAGCTTTTCCAGGTGGGTAATTTGCTGAGCAGGGGTTTCAATGTGGCTCGAGAGCATGGTGCTGGTGGTGGGCAAGCCGATCTCGTGGGCCAGCCCCACAATCTCCAGCCAGGTGGCGCTGTCAATTTTCTCGGGGCACAGCACCCGCCGCACGTCGTCGTCAAGCACCTCCGCCGCCGTACCCGGCAGCGAACCCACCCCGGCATCTTTGAGGGCCAGCAGCACCTCGCGATAGCTCATCCCGTCCTGCCGAGCGATGAACTGCACCTCCTGGGGCGAGAACGCATGCAGATGCAGAGCGGGGAATGACCCCTTAATGGTGTCCACCAGCTTCAGGTAGTAGTTCAGGGAGCGGCCGTTGATTTTGGCGTCGGGGTTCAACCCGCCCTGCATACAAATCTCCGTGGCTCCCAAGGCGATCGCCTCGGTGGCTTTTTCGACCATGGGGGCAACATCGAGCCAGTAGGCCCCTGCCTCTTCAGCATCGCGACGAAAGGCGCAGAAGCTACAGTGCTGTTCACAGATATTGGTGAAGTTGATGTTGCGGTTGACCACGTAGGTGACGGTCTCCCCCACCTGCTGCTGGCGCAGGGTATCTGCGGTGCGGCGAATGGCCTCTCGGGCCGCTGGATCTTGCTGCTGCAAGAGCGCTACGCCCTCAGTCGGGGAAATATCGCCCCCGGCTAGGGCCTTCGCGAGAATGTGCTCAATTTCCATAGCGCCAGCTATCCACCGTTACAACATCACTTTCTTATTGTGGCGACGGACTGAGTTTTCTAACCGATAAATTTGTTTTTCCATCAAAAAGACCGTGCCGCCAGTTCCAGCGGCACCGTCTTTTGAGTCCTAACGCTTACTACCCTCTAGCCCTGGGCTACAGGCTCTAGGGTAGGATTGGCGGGGGCTTTGGCCAGCATATCGCTCAGCAGGCATTGGTCGCTGACGCTGCGATCGAGGGCGGTCTCCAGGGTATAGCGAGGGGTCCAGTTTAGCGTTGTCTTAGCCTTGGCGTTGGTGTAACGAAAGGGCTTTAGTCGCGCATCCAGGCTAGCGGGAATCAGCAGACCTGGCAGGCGCGCCTTGCCCTGGAGCAATTGCTGGTTCACAAACCAGGCCAAACTGGAAACGCCGCGCATCATGCCCCAGGGCAGCGGAATGACCTGGGGTGGGTTCTCGGTACGCTTCACCAGGGCTTTAGTGAACTGGCGGCGGGTGGGCAAATTGTCGTCTACTACGTTGATCACTTCGCCAGCGGCGGCAGCGCTGCCCACCGACAGCACAATGGCTTCGGCACAGTTTTCGACATAGGTGACCGGAATTAGGGCATTGGGGCCAATCAAGAGCCATTTGGAGCCAAAGTCCGCCCCGTGGCAGGCGTTCCACAGCGCTTCGCGGCCGTAGATCATGCCGGGGCGAATCAAGATGACGGTAGCGTCATTGGTGTCGCCCCACTCGCGCATCATGTCTTCTTGAATCAGCTTGGTTTGGGCGTAGGCGTCGCGATACTCGGGTTCAGACTCGATGGGAAAGGCTTCGTCGATTACCCGATTGGCCGGGGGGGTGAAGTAGTCGTACACCGAGAAGGTGCTAGTGGCCACCAGCTTTTTCACAGCGGCGGTGGTCATGGCTCCCAGCAGGTTTTCGGTGGTGAGCACGGTGCCGGCAAAGCGATCGTAGAAATCGCCGCCCTTTACGGCCGCCATGTGAATGACGCAATCTACGTTGCTGAGGGCTTCGGCAATGCCACGGCCCTGACGCAGGTCAAGGCGCACCAGCTCCACTGCAGGGTGGTTAGCCCAGGCCAGACTCGAGGCATCGGTGGCGGGACGCACCACCGCCTTAACGGCGTAGCCCTGCCGCACCGCCTCAGCCACCACATACTTGCCTAAAAATCCCGACGCTCCAGTAACTAACAGCTTCATACCCGATTCTCCTCTGCAAGTAGGGTCTCAATCAGCCGATTGGTCTTATCCATATCTTCAAAGCTCACCGGCATGGGCTGATTTTGAAGAATGGCGGCATAGGTCTGGTCGAGCAGGCGGTGTAGGCCTTCGTAGGGGGTGCGCTGCATGACTTTGTTGCGGAAGTTTTTGACGCTAGAACCCATCAGGTCCCACCCGTTGACAAAGTGGTTGATCAGCGGTGACAGTTGCTCACCCCCGGCCCGAGGAATTACGGTGCGCAGGTAGGGCTGAAATAGGTCGGTTTCAGCATAGCCTCGGCTACCTCTGACAAAGAGAGTAAAGCACTCAGGCTTGGTGTAGCAGGTAAACCGCAGCCGGGCGTGCTGCTGGCCGTTGAGCAAAATGGCATCAAGGTCGTCGTACTTAAACAGATCGCCGCCGCCATGGTTGCTCCAGGCAGCGGCGACCCGGTCTACCTCGGGCATAAACCGCAGCAGCAGATAGGCCATGTGGGTAATCACGTCGTGCACAACCCCAGCCGGTAGCTTGTGTACGGGGTTGGGCAGGTTGCGATCGGCAAAGCGCCCGCCGGCTTCGCGGTAGCCTAGGGCCACACGTACCTCAACCTCCTGCACCTCGCCTAGAGTGCCGTCCTTGACCATGTCTTCAATGTTGAGAATGGCTTCGTTAAACCGGTAGTTGTGGTTTTCAATCAGGTGCAGGTTTTTCTCCTGAGCCAGCTGCCAGAGGGTTTTAAAGTCCTCATAGGTGGGCGTAATCGGCTTTTCGCAGATGACGTGGGCCTGGGCATTGAGACAGTCGGTTACCAGCTTTTGATGCGTATTCGGCGGGGTGAGAATGTGAACCACGTCGGGCTTGGTTTCGGCCAGCATGGCCTGGTAATCGGTGAAGGCTTGGCCAGCATGAAATGTCTCAGCGGCGTACTTAGCGGCGGCGGCAGATAAATCGCACACCCCAACTAACTCACTGTGGTCAGAACTATCTAAAAAACTTAAATGTTGCTTAGAAATAACGCCGGTACCAATGACCGCAGCCTTTAGAGATTTACCCATTGAAGATACCTGTAGCAAACCAGCTAAAACTAATCATAGAGATGTATCTAGGCTGAAAAATTCAGCTGTGCAGGGCTAAGTGTACCCATTCCTAACTGCTGTACAGACTATACGGCTGAACTCAGTAGAGGGAGAAAATCTAACTATATTGCTGAAAAATTTCAAACCTCTGGCTGCACTGTAAAGCTGCTACAAACCACTAAAACTAAAACTTGAGCTTTGTCGCTGTACCCCTAGAGGGATATTGACTGCGATCGCCGCCCCCACCGCCAGTCATCGGCGCCCCTGCTCCTGGCCAAGCCGCGCTCAACCCTGTCCCACCGACAGAAAAATGGGGCAAGATTGAGTATTCACAAACTGCGATCGCGTCCCCACGGTTAAAGCTATGGTTTTTTGTGGTTTAGCTAGATGCTGCAGATCTGGGGCTGCCGCCGGTCGGCTAGGACGGTGGGGCGGCCTGACGGGGCTATGGCTGGCGATCGCGATCGCCCCAGCCATAGCCCAGACACCACCAGCGGCCCTACCGGATGTCCTTCCGGGTGCTGGTCTAAGGCTAGAATTCGAGAACCCGGACATCGCCTTTGACGACTATCGACTGGGGCCTGGAGACGGTATTTTTGTCGGAGTGCAGCGGTTTCCCGACCTGAGTTTTCCGGCCACCCTGGATATTCAGGGCAACGTGGTAGTGCCCCTGGCCGGCACCCTCAATCTCACTGGGCTCACCCTAGAAGAGGCTCGCGAAACAATTTTCGACCGTTACAACCAGTACGTGGTCAATCCCGATGTGTCGGTGATTCTCACCACCCAGCGCCCGGTAGAAGTGACGGTGGTGGGCGAGGTACCTCGTCCAGGGTTTTACCCCTTGCAGGCGCCACAGCTATCGGTGGCGCTGCTGACAGCCGGGGGCTCTACCACCCTGGCGGATCTGCGTCTGGTGCAGGTGGATCGGCCCCTAGAGAGCGGCGATACACTCTCGCGCACCATAGATTTGTTCACCCCACTCCTCCAGGGTGAACCCATTCCCCAGGTGAGGCTACAGGACGGCGATGTGGTCACAGTGCCCCGCCTATCCCCCGAGGATGTAGAGAGCTACGATCGCGCCCTGGTGGCTAGTTCAACCCTGGCTCGGCCCGAAATTACTATCCGTATCCTTAACCGAGCGGCCGGGGCGCGGGGCGGAGAAGCTCGCTTTGGAGCGATTAATCTGCGTAACGGCAGCCGCTTTTTAGATGCCCTGGCCGTGGCAGGGGTCAACCCCGATGTGGCCGCCTATAACCGCATTGCGGTGCTGCGATTTAACCCCGAAACCGGCTCGGCCGACACGATCACGGTGAATGCGACGGCGGCGGTAAACGGCGACTTGAGCCAGAACATTCCCCTTCAGGAGAACGACATTCTGGTGGTTGACCGCAACCTGCTGGCGCGGGTCAGCTATGCTCTCAATACCTTTACTCAGCCCTTTCGCGATGTGTTGGGCTTTTTGCTCTTTTTTGACTCCCTGACCGATTCAGCAGACTCGTTATTTAGACCCTAGGGTTTTAGACCCTGAGAACGGCGATGGTTTCTCCTTTTATTAAGCGCTATCTGCTGGCCCTAGACCGCTACAAGTGGCCTAGCTTGGCAACCCTGCTGGGCATTTTAGGCATTTCAGCGGTGGTGGCCGTGCAGCCCCCGCCGCCCCCGCAATACCGGGCCGAGGGGGTGCTGGTGCAAAATGCGCCAGTCGTTGCCCTGACCACCACCGGTACCGAGGTGCAGCAGCGGGGTCAGGGCATTATTTCAGAGGAGTTTCTGCTGGCTGACGTGCTGCTGCAGCAGGTGTCCCAGGAGCTAGAGCGGCGAGGGATTTCAATGGATCCCGAAACCCTGCGATACCGCACTACGGTCAAGCTAGAGGGGGAAGAAAATGTGGTGCAGCGGGTCACAGTCACCTTTCGCGGGGCCGACGAAGAGCAGACTCAGCTCACCCTCAGCCTGCTGTTTGAGGCCATGGTGGAGCTGAGCCGAGTCACCAACCGGGCCAGAATCGGGGCCATTGTGACTGCATTGGATAAGCGTCTGCCGGCCGTAGAAGCTGATCTGCGAGCCGCCGAGCAGGCCCTCGAAGTCTACGATCGCACCGAAGGTCCGGCCATTCAAGCTGCCCTTGACGGCAGCCTGCTAGGGGCGATCTCGGGTGGGCAGCAGCAGCAGCGCCAGAACCAAATCACGTTGGCGGGGCTAGATTCCCAAATTCAAAGCCTCCAGCAGCAGCTGGGGCTGACGCCGGGGCAGGCCTTCACCGCCTCGGCCCTGAGCGCTGACCCGATTATTGCCCAGCTGCGATCGCAGATTTTAGAGAGCGAAACCCAGCTCAAGCTGCTGTCGGCCACCCTGCGCGGGTCGCACCCCACCATTCAAGACCTGCGCCAAAACCTAGCCGCCTACAATGCCTTGCTGGCCGAGCGCGCCCAGGAGGTGATTGGGGGGCAAGACCTAGCCGCCCTGCCCAGCGTTAGCGAAGTGCGCCAAAACAGCACCCTCGACCCGGCCCGCGCTGCCCTGGCCAACCAGCTGGTCACCCTCAGCGCCCAGCGGGCCGCCTTGGCCAGCCAGCAGCAGGTGCTCCGCCAGAGCGATGGCCAACTGCGTCAGCAGTACTCCAGCCTGCCCAACAAGCAGCTGGAGCGCAACCGCCTCGCCCAGCAGGTGGCCCTCAACCAAGCTCTCTACGACCAAATTCAGGCCAAACGCATTGATGCCCAGGCCGCCGAGGCCGAGACCGCCAGCAGCCTCACCGTCGCCCAACCGCCCACCACTACCCTTCAGGCCGACCCACCCACCAGCCCCGTTGTGGTTATGGCCGTCGGCGGCCTACTGGGAATTGTTGCCGCCGGGGCCGTGGTCTTTCTGCTCGATCTGCTCGACAGTACCGCCCGCACCCCCGAAGATCTCCAGAACATTTTGAGCGATCAGGATGTGCCGGTGTTGGGGCTAGTCCCAGCTCTAGCCGCTACGTCTTCCCAGGGCTGGCCGATTCTCTACCAGCCCCACACTCCCGACCTCGAGATTTATGAACGACTGCGCAGCAGCCTGCGGCGGGCGGGCAGCTTGTCTGAGGCTGGGACACCCCCGCGGGTGGTGCTAGTCGTCAGCAGCCGGTTGGGGGAAGGTAAAACCACCAGCGCCTTTAACCTGGGCATTGCCGCCGCTCGCGCCGGACGCCGGACCCTAATTATCGAAGCCGACCTGCGCCAGCCCTCCTGCGGTCACCGGCTAGGGGTCAAGCTCAACCCAGCCGCCATCTCTGCACCGCTGCACTACTACGCCGGGCGGCAGCAGGAGCCGATTCAGCTCGCGCCCTGGGTCGAAAACCTGTACCTGACCCCCAGCCCCGGCCCCCAGCCCCACCCGGCCGCCATCCTGGAGTCGAGCGAGATGGGGCAATTTTTAACCGATGCCCGCGCTCGGTTTGACCTGGTGCTGATTGACGCGCCGCCCCTGGGCAACAGCAACGACGCCCTGCTCCTAGGGGCTGCCAGCGATGGGCTACTGCTGGTGACCCGCCCCGGCTACACCGACAAAGCGGTGCTAGAGGCTCTATTAGAACAGCTGTTAGAAAACGAAGACCTGCCGCTGCTGGGTGCGATCGTCAATGCCGCCGATCGCACCGCCGCCTCTGCCACCCCTCCTCCGGTCGATAGTGCTGCCGTCACCCCCGGCCCCCAGCCCATGGTTCGCTCCATTGACTTTTAGCGGCGACTTTTAGCAGGGTAAGCCAATAGGGTAGGATCGTAGGCTGTAGCGTCTAGGAACGTTAAGGAGCGATCGCTTGCCTACCCTGGGAGTCAACATCGACCACATTGCCACGATTCGCCAGGCCCGCCGCACCGTTGAGCCCGACCCTGTGGCCGCAGCCGTGCTGGCCGAGCTAGCCGGGGCCGACGGCATCACCGTGCACCTGCGCGAAGACCGTCGCCACATGCAAGACCGCGACGTGCGCCTGCTGCGGCAGACGGTGCGCACCCATCTGAATTTGGAGATGGCCGCCACCGACGAAATGGTAGCGATCGCCCTCGATGTCAAACCCGACTACGTCACCCTGGTGCCCGAGCGGCGCGAGGAAGTCACCACTGAAGGCGGGCTAGATGTTGCCGGTCAAACCGATCGGATGAAATCCGTAGTCAACACCCTTCAGAGCGCCGGCATTCCGGTCAGCCTGTTTATCGACGCCGCCACCGACCAAATTGAGGCTTCAGCCCAGGTCCGTGCCCAGTTCATCGAGCTGCACACTGGCCCCTACGCCGAGGCCAAGGCCGAAGCCGACTGCCACCGCGAACTCGACATTCTGGCCCAGGGCACCGCCCATGCGATCGCCCTGGGCCTGCGGGTCAACGCCGGCCACGGCCTCACCTACTGGAACACCACCCCAGTCGCCCGCATCCCCGGCATGGAAGAGCTCAATATCGGCCACAGCATCGTCAGCCGAGCCGTGCTCGTCGGCCTAGAGCGCGCCGTCCGCGAGATGAAAGCGCTGATTTAGGGTGGGAAAAAGGATGGAGGAAAATTTTGAGTGTTGAGTTTTGAATTCTGAGTTTATGCCTTCACCGTCAACTCAAAACTCAACATTAAACACTTAAAACTCTCCCCTACCCATCCACCCCCTACCCGCCCACCCCTTACCCACCTACTCACAAAGGAGATTCCCCATGACCACCTACTACTACGCCGTTGCCAGCCAAAAGTTTTTGCTCGAAGAAGAACCCCTGGATGAAGTTCTCAAGGAGCGCCGCCGCTACTATCAAGAGCAAGAGCAGGAGGTGAATTTTTGGCTGGTTAAGTCCCCTGCTTTTCTCGAGGCTCCTGAGCTGGCCAGCATTAAAGCCCGCTGCCCCCAGCCCTCTGTAGCTCTAGTTTCCACCAGCAAGCAGTTTATTACCTGGGTCAAGCTGCGGTTTGACTACGTAGGCATCGGTGAGTTTGAGGCTCCCTCTGCTGCTATCCCCGAGCCCCTCGCCTCTTTAGATGCCGTAGCGTCCTAAGCTGAGGCAGGCGCGATTGCGATCAAAACCTAGAATCTCTGCCCGCGATCGCCGCTTTAGGCTAGAATCGCTGGCAGATTACGGCGGTAACAAAGAGCAATGGTAAAGGGTTTGAAACGGAGCAGCGCACAGGTATCGCTTAGTTGGATGACACTGCCCCGAGCGGGAAGCATTGCACTGGGGCTATTGCTGGCACCGCTAGCTGGGCTGTGGACTGCTGCCCAGGCTCAGTTTCCGCCCTGCCCGCCCCCGTCCGCCAACGAGTATCTGCTGCTGGTGCGCAGCAACACTGAGGCCGAGCGCACGCGGGTACAAAACCTGCTGCCCTCCAACAGCACCGTCCTAGTTTGCGATTACCTCAACGACACGGTTGTGCGGGCCGGGGGGTTTACCAACCTGGAAAACGCCAATGCCTGGGCTCAGTACATGACTGAGGTAGAGGGCTTCCAGGCCTTTGTGGCCCGTCCAGCCACCACCGCGGCCCAGCCTGCGCCCCCCACGGGTGGCACAACTCCGCCAGCGAACAGTGAGACTCCCCCCGCCAACAATACCCCGCCCAGCGGTGGCCCTCCTGCCCCGGCTACCCCCCCGGCGACAACGCAGTCAGCGCCCACCGCCTATGCCCCCCAGCCGTTGGGCACAGGCTTTGCGGTGCTAGTGGACTACCAGTACCAGCCTGAGTCGGCGATCGCCATTCAGCGTCAGGTGGGCCAGGCTGTGGGTCTAGCGGTGCATCGCCAGCGCTCCTACCTACTCATTGCCCACAGCCCAGATGTAGCCGGGGCCGCCTCTACCCTGTCCGTGCTCACCAGTCTCAACATCGCCGGTTTTATCGTCGATAGCCAGGAAGTAGTAATGCTGACCCCAGCGGTGGCTCTCACCGCTCCCTAGGGTTTCCTTTTCAAAACAGTTGAAAAGTAGCCAGTAGCTGCGACTTCGCTACGCTACCGGCTGCTTTTTTAAAAGTTACCTAGTAAAGCATCAGCTCATACAAAATCTATGTTGAGGACCTTGATTCAAAACAGGAATCTTGTAGGGGCATTGCACTGCAACGTCCCTACAAACCGGGTGCATCCAAATGGGATTCGGTATCAGTAGGCAGGCGCGGCCAGGCAGGAGATCATCGCCCCTAAAATTGACCCGGCAATCACCTGAAAAGGCGTGTGTCCCAGCAGTTCCTTCAGCCGATCTTCTCTAATTTCGGGCTTTTCTTGAAACAGCTCATCAATAATTTGGTTGAGCACCTTGGCCTGTTTGCCAGCCGCCTGGCGCACTCCCGCCGCGTCATACATGACGATCACCGAAAACACAGCGGTGGCAGCAAATATTGGGCTTGCCCAGCCTAGGGTTTGGCCAACGCCGCCCGCTAGGGCCGTGACCAAGGCCGAGTGGGCGCTGGGCATACCACCGGTTTCTACCATCACCCGCAGATTGAGCTTGCGGTGGCGCACTAGCTCAATGACAGCCTTGAGCCCCTGGGCTGTAAAGCAGGCAATTAACGCCACCACGAGCACATGGTTGTTGAAGATGTCGCTGAAACTGTCCATCGGCGCAGGCAAACCTAGTAGGTACGGGCAACAATATAATCGGCGATCGCCAGCAGCGGTCGGTTCAGCTCCCCAAACCCAGCCAAACTCTCCTTTGCCGCCTCAATCAGCTGGTTGGCCTGGCGACGCGATTCTTCAATCCCCCAAAGGCTGGGGTAGGTCACCTTCTGGGCAGTTATGTCTTTACCTACTGATTTGCCCAAGGTTTCAGACGTCGAGGTGATATCGAGAATATCGTCCACAATCTGAAAGGCTAAGCCGATGCGCTGAGCGTACTGGCGCAGGTTTTCAATCGCCTCTTCGTCAGCCCCTGCCAGTATCGCTCCGGAGGTTACCGAAATTTCAAGCAGAGCCGCCGTTTTGTGGTTGTGAATGTAGTTGAGGGTTTCTAGCGTCACATTGGGGTTGCCCTCGCTAGCCAAATCTACAACTTGACCGCCCACTAAACCTTCGCCTCCTACCGCTTTACCCAGTCCGGCAACTACCCGCAGCACGCGTTCAGGCGATGCTCCCTGGGTCTGGGTCGCCACATGTTCAAAGGCATAGGTCAGCAGCGCATCGCCCGCCAGAATCGCCACGTCGTCGCCGTAGACCTTGTGGTTGGTGAGGCGGCCCCGACGGTAGTCATCGTTGTCCATCGACGGCAGGTCGTCGTGGATTAGCGACATGGTGTGGATCATCTCTAGGGCACAGGCCGTAGGCATAGCCATTGCCACGCTGCCGCCCACGAGTTCACAGGTGGCCAGGCAAAGAATGGGGCGCAGACGCTTGCCTCCAGCCAGCAGCGAATAGCGCATGGACTCATAGAGGGTTTCGGGATAGCGCAGGGCCAGGGCCTGGTCGAGGGCGGCTTCTACCTGGGGGCGGCGCTCTCTCAGGTAGGCTTCGAGGTCAAAGGGGCCAGCAGCAGCGGGTCTAGAATCGAGGGAGTTGGTTGGCACCATGGCGGCAGGCAGGTTGAAAGGCGACAAAGATGAGTTTGAAACTGGATAGATCCCGCGTTTATAGGCGGTTACGGTAGCTGGTTACGGTGTTCTCAAGCAGCATGGCTACCGTCATTGGGCCTATGCCCCCCGGCACCGGAGTAATCGCCGCAGCCACCGGCTCCACCGAGGCAAAATCGACATCCCCCACCAGCCGAGCTGAGCCGTCAGGCTGCTCGACTCGGTTAATGCCCACGTCGATGACAACGCCGCCGGGCTTAACATCAGCCGCTGTAATCATACCGGGACGGCCTACCGCCGCCACTAGAATATCAGCTTGCCGCATCACCGCGGCTAAATCGGGGGTGCGCGAATGAGCCATAGTTACGGTAGCGTTGGCCTCTAGCAGCATCAGGGCCATGGGCTTGCCGACGAGAATGCTGCGCCCCACCACCACGGCCGTGGCCCCAGCGGGGTCAATTTTAGCGGCCTCTAGTAGCCGCATCACGCCGTAGGGAGTGCAGCTGCGCAGGCCGGGTTCGCTGCGCACCAGTCGGCCCAAGTTGATGGGGTGCAGCCCGTCGGCATCTTTATCGGGGTCGATGGTGTGGAGCAGAGCCACGGCATCGAGGTGGTCGGGCAGGGGCAGCTGCACCAAAATACCGTCTACGTTGGGGTCGGTATTGAGTTGCTGAATCAGGTCCGCTACCTCCTGCTGGGAGACGGTAGCGGGTAGGTGCTTGCCGTAGGAGGCAATGCCTACTCGACTACAGGCTCGCTCTTTGTTGCGCACGTAGGCGGCGCTGGCGGGATTATCGCCCACCATGATCACGGCTAGCCCAGGGGGACGGCGGCCTTGGGCAACGAAGGCCTGGACAGCGGCGGCCAGGTCGGTTTGAATTTGGGCCGCTAGGGCTTTGCCGTCGAGCAGTTGGGTCATGGCCGGGTGCGCTAACCTGTATCTCGGAATCGATCGCAGTTGGAACCCCAGGGCAAGCTTTGCCCAGGTTAAGGATTCGACGCTTTCTCAGTGTCTCAGATTTTGATCCTCTAAACGCCTGCGATCGCCGCTCAGCGCCCTAAAAAGCTTTTATGGACTATCTAAAGCGTCAGTTTACCTACTATGGAGTGGTTGGGTTGGCCCTAGTGGCGGTCACCAGCTGCGGGGCCAGTATCGATGCCACGATGGGCTATTCATTGCGCGATCGCCTCAGTACCTGGCCCGGCCTCGCCTGGCTTGACCCGGTTACTCCCATCGGTGAAGCGAGCCAGAGCCCCCGCGATACGGTTTATCTGGCCGGCACCGTAGGCCGCCATCTGCCCCTGGTGGGCCAGGGACTGTACGAGCTGGTGGATGACTCAGGCTCCATTTGGGTGCTGAGCGCCGCCGCGCCGCCGCCGGTGGATGAGCAAGTCACCCTGCGGGCCGCGATTCGGTATGAGCAAGTTTTGCTGCGCGGACAGGACATTGGCGAGTATTACGCTGAAGAGTTAGAGCGCCTGCCCTAGGCATCCCCGTGAGAATAACGGCAAACGGCTCCGATAGCTTTCTTCTCAGTATGTTAGGGGCCTGGGAAATGGTAGTCTCTTAGAAATGCTGTGTATAGACATTCACACTGGTAGGAGAGGATTAGGGTAAATGAAACAACTGGTTGGCCTACTCGTTGCGCTGGCAGTGCTGTTTGGCTGGGTGAGTAGCCCCGCTGTGGCGCAGCCCATCTCTGGGCCTGTCTTTGGGGCAGACCTTCTGAGCGCCCCCATTGTGGCCACGGCCTGGCTGGCAGAATCGCCGCAGAACGCGGTAGACGCCAAGCTCAAAACAGAATACGGGGCTAAGTTGGACCTCAACAACGCCAACGTACAGGGCTTTAGAAAGTTTCCTGGACTGTACCCCACCCTGGCGCGCAAGATTCTGCTCAATGCTCCTTACGAGAGCGTTGACGACGTGCTTGATCTGCCGGGCCTAAGCGAGCCACAGCTTGAGATTCTGCGCAAGAACCTGGATAACTTCACGGTTACTGTGCCTGACTCCGCTTTCGTAGAAGGTGGCGATCGCTTCAACAACGGCGTTTACAAGTAGACAGCGGGTCGTCCCTCTGTTTGGCTTAGCCGCCGCCCTTAGTAGCCCTGGTTGGTCAGGTTGGCCCAAGGTCAACGCTGGTTAGCCAGGGTTTTTAGCACTTTACTATTTGAATCATTCTTGGGAGTCGTCTTTGACCCAGCCTGATTTGTCGCCGCTTGCACCGCCCCCCAATCACCCCGACAACCACCACTTCGATGTGCTGGTGATTGGGGGCGGCGCCGCCGGGCTTTACTCGGCACTATCGATTCCGTCCCAATGGCGCATTGGGCTGGTAACCAAAGATACGCTGTCAATTTCCGCCAGTGATTGGGCCCAGGGGGGCATTGCCGCCGCCATCGGCGTTGACGATGCTGTCTCGCTTCACGTGGCCGACACCTTGGTGGCCGGAGCCGGGCTGTGCGATCCCCAGGCCGTAGAGCACTTGGCCAGTAAGGCTGCTCCCTGTATTCAGCGCCTGGTGGATCTAGGGGTCGCCTTCGATCGCACCGAGGGTCAGCTGGCCATGACCCTAGAGGCTGCCCACTCGCGCCGCCGCGTGCTCCACGCCGCCGATACTACCGGAAGGGCGATCGTGTCGATTTTGGCGGAGGCGGTGCTCCAGCGGCCCAACATTGAGGTGTTTGAAAGCGCCTTTGCCCTCGACCTGTGGATGGTTGAGGGCCGCTGCCAGGGGGCGCTGGTGGCCCACAATCAGCAGCTTCAGTGGCTGTCGGCCCAGGCCACGGTGCTGGCCACGGGCGGCGGCGGCCAGGTCTATGCCCAGACCACTAACCCCGCCGCCAGCACGGGCGATGGCGTGGCCATGGCTTGGCGGGCCGGAGCCCAGCTGCGCGATTTAGAATTTGTGCAGTTTCACCCCACATCCCTAGCGGAGCCGGGGGCACCGCCCTTTTTAATTAGCGAAGCGGTGCGGGGAGAGGGCGCGCATTTGGTTGATCGCCAGGGCTATCGCTTTGCCTTCGACTACCATCCCGATGGTGAGCTAGCCCCGCGCGATGTGGTCAGTCGAGCGATCTTTCATCACCTGCAGAAGACGGGAGACAGCCGCGTCTGGCTCGACATGCGGCCAATTCCGCCCGATCGCTTGCAGTATCGCTTTCCCAATATTTTGCAGGTGTGTCGCACCTGGGGCATCGACCCCCTCACCGACCCGGTGCCGGTTTCCCCCGCCGCTCACTACTGGATGGGCGGCATCACGACGGATCTCAGCAGTCAAACCACGATTCCGGGTCTCTATGCCGTAGGCGAAAACGCTAGCACCGGGGTGCATGGGGCCAACCGTCTGGCCAGCAACTCCCTGTTGGAATGCCTGGTCTACGGCGCTGAACTGGCCAATCTGCCCCTGCAAGCGGAAAGCAATTTTGATCTTAAAGAAGCCGCCTCAACGGTCTCAGCCCTGGACGAGGCCGCCCTGGGGCCCCAGCACACCGCCGAAGACGCCCTGGCAACGCTTCATCGCCAGCGCGAGCAGCTGACCCAGCTGATGTGGGATGCGGCCGCCATCAGCCGCGAGCAGGCGCGGCTAGAGGGAGCGATCGCCGCCCTGAGCCAGTGGCGCACCGAGTGGCAACAGCACCCGTGGCGGTCCCTACACCAGCTGGCGCCCGGCCACACTTACCCCCTGCCCGACACCCTCGACTGGCCGTTGGTGCGAGCCTGGGGCGAACTGGGCAACCTCTACGACATCGCCTGGCTGATTCTCAACAGCGCTGCCTTTCGCACCGAGAGCCGGGGTGGCCACTTTCATCAAGACTATCCCCAACCCAACCCCCAATGGCAGGTGCATACAGTAGTCGAAGGCGATCGCTGGCACACCTCTTCCCCTATAGAGCAATAGATGGGTAAGTGGAGGAGCCAGTTTTGAGTGCTTAGTTTTGAGTTTTGAATTTTTGGTGTAGGGAAAGCATTCAAAACTCAAAATTCAAACCTCAAAACCAGCTGAGTATTCTGCTTACCCACCGCTCCACTACCGCCGCTTCCGCTTCTTAGATCGCTTCCGCTTGCCCTTAGCCGCTGAGGATATCCAGTCGGCGACATAGTGGCTCAGGGCCCCGAGTTCTAATCCCACCACCAGGGCCAGCCACCAGGGCCAGTAGGTGATTAACCCCCAGCTCAGCCCGTCGAGCAGATCTCCCCAGGAAAGGGCGGTGCGCTGGGCGCTGTTGAGCAGATTGACGAGCAGCAGCCCGACGACGCTCAGCCATAGTGACAGGTAGAGCACCCGCACCACGGTGCCAATAATCGGCCCGTGGGACCAGTGCGATCGGTGGCGAATGCGGCTCCGGTAGGGGAGCCAGATCCACCGCAGCCAGCCCCAGCGTTTGTATTGCACCGAGTGAATATCAAGATCGGGGCCCAGCATCCAGCCACCCAGCAAAAACCCCAGACAGACCACTGCGGTCAGCTGGCCGCTGAGGGTGACGCGAAAGGCAGCCAACACCACCAGGGGTAAGGCCCAAAGAGTAATGCGATCGTGAGTGCGGCCTGAGGACATGGCACAGATGTACCAAGATTTAGCCCTTCTGGCAAGGGGTAAGGGCTCAGCCAATCGGCTAAGACGCCACTGCCCCAGTCACCTGAAGAATGGTTTGAATGAGCACTTCCGCCTCCACCGGCTTGGGCAGGTGCTGCTGAAATCCGGTGGCCAGGGCTTGGGCCTGGTCAGAAATGCGGGCATGGGCAGTAATGGCGATCGCCGGAATTTGAGCCTGGGGTGCGGGCAGCTGCGTTCTAATCTTTTGTATCAGGGTGTAGCCGTCCATATCGGGCATGCTGATATCGCACAGCAGCAGCGCCGGCTGGGTTGTACTCAATAGGTGAAAGCCCTCCTGCGCAGTGGCTGCCGCTGTGACAACCGCCCCCTGGGAAACTAGCAAAAAGGTCAAATAGTCGCGGGTGTCGGTGTCATCGTCGATGATCAAGATAGATATATTCGCCAGGGCATGGGGACCGGCCTCGGCAAGCTTGTTTTCTGGCGGCGTGGGGGGCGTGGGGGTAAACGGGGAGGGCACCAGCGGCAGGGCCACAGTAAAGGTGGTGCCTTGATTGACACCCGGGCTTTCGGCCCAGACGTAGCCCTGGTGCTGCTCTACCAAGTAGTAAACGATCGCCAGCCCGAGGCCCAGCCCTCCCTGGGCGCGGGTGGTGCTGCTGTCGGCTTGACGAAACCGATCAAAAATATGGGGCAAAAAGTCGACGTCAATACCCATGCCCGTATCACTAATACGCAACTGAGCATAGCCCGGCGCGTAGGCGACTGGGGGACTCGCCAGACCGTCAGGCAGGTCGGTCACCACCGAGAGCTGAACGTCTACTCGCCCCTGCTGGGGGGTAAATTTGATCGCGTTGATGAGCAAATTCCAAACTACCTGCTGCAACCGCAGGGCATCCCCCACAATCTCTAGTCGGGCCGTGTCTTGAACGTTGTCAACCAGGGCGATCGCCTTGGCCTCTGCCGCCGGCCTCACTGTCTCTAACGCCGACTGGGCAAGCGACGCCAGATCCAGCGGCTGGCAGTGGAGCTGCAGCTTGCCCCGCACGATTTGGGATACGTCGAGAATGTCTTCAATGAGCTGCTTTTGGGCAACGGCATTGCGCTCAATGGTGGCGATCGCGTACGCCGTCTTTTGCGGGTCTAAGTTGCGCGATTGCAGGAGGTGCGACCAGCCCAAAATTGAATTCAGCGGCGTCCGCAGTTCGTGGGATAGTACCGCAATAAACTCGTCCTTCATGCGGTTGGCCGTCTCCGCTTCTTGGCGGGCTGCCTGCTCGCGAATGACTTGGGCGTTGGCGGCCTCGGCCCGCTTGCGCTCGGTGATGTCTTCAACGGTGCCCACGTAACCGAGAAACTGCTTTTGCTCCGACACCAGACGGGCAGAGCGAACCGAAACCCAGCGGGAGTCAGCATCTTTCGCCTGAACTCGAAACTCCTGGGAATATTCCTGCCCGTTGGCCATGAAGGCGTGCCAGGTTGATTGGGCGATCGCCGAGTCGTCAGGGTGCACGGAGCTCAGCCAGCTCTGCTCAGGGACGGCCTCGGCTGAGCCACAGATAGATTGATAGCGGGGATTGGTGTAGAGGCAGCGACCTTCTGTATCGGTGACAAACACCCCCAGCGGCGAACAGGTGCTGAGCAAGCGAAACCGCTCTTCACTCATTTGTAGCTCGGTATTAATCATCTCTAATTGAGTGGCCTGCCGCTGCAAAATTTCTGTTTTTTGCCGCAAGGCTTCGGTCTTTCTAAATAGCTCAATAAAAATGGTTACCTTGGACAGCAAAATATTGGGCGAAATTGGCTTGATTAAATAATCTACGGCCCCCAGAGCATAGCCTTTAAACATAAACTGTTCGTTGCTGCTAAAGGCAGTCAGAAAAATGATCGGTGTATCGCGCGATCGCTGGCGCTGGCGAATCAGTGTGGCCACCTCAAACCCATCCATCAGAGGCATTTGCACATCCAGCAAAATCACCGCAAAGTCGTCTTGCAGTAGACAGCGCAGCGCCTCTTCTCCCGAGGTTGATTTGACTAAATTGGCTCCCAAATCGCCTAAAATAGCCTCTAGAGCCACCAGGTTTTCGGGCTGATCATCGACGAGGAGAATGTTGACGGTTGCCTCGGTTTGCATCACTAACCTCCTGTCGCCGCGCAGAGGTGAATTAGGCGGGGCGCAATCTGCGAGAGCGGCAATATAGCATCGACGGCGATCGCCGCAATCGCCGCCCGCGGCAGCACTGGGCTCTCTGCCGTGTCTGGGTCTTGCACAATCGCGACCCCGCCCCGCGCCTTCAGGGTGGATAACCCTTTCACTCCATCCTGGTTGGCTCCGGTCAAAATTACACCAATCACGCGTTCGTTATAGCTGTCAGCGGCCGACTCTAGCAGCACATCAATTGACGGGCGCGCATAGGAAACCGGCTCATCAATAGATAGAGAAAAATATCCGTATTCTACCAGCAAATGATAGTCGGCAGGGGCAAGATAAACATGCCCGGCCTGGATGCATTCTTTATCTTCAACTTCGTGCACTGGCAGCACCGTAAACTGTTGTAAAAAGTTACCCAACCCCTGATCAGACTCGCGGTGGCGATGTTGCACAACGGCCAGTGCCGCAGAAAAATCTTGGGGAAGGGCGCCAAGCAGAGTTTTTAGAGCCGACAATCCGCCGAGGGAAGTGCCGATTACAATCAGTTCGTAGGCCACTAATTGCGTCTCCTATACAGCTTTTCAGCTTTTGCCAAATCATCGTAGGCAGTTTCATACTTTGTAAACCGAATGGTTTCCTGCTTGCCCAAACCTAGAATGCCAAACTTACAAAGGCTGTTATAAAACAGTCCATGAACCTGGTTTTGCAGGGTTGGATTAAAGTAAATCAGCACATTGCGACAGATGATCACATTAAACTCGTTGAATGAGCCATCGGTCACCAAATTGTGCTCGCCAAATACCACCCGTTCCCGTAGGGCAGGCCGCAAAATAACGTTGTTGTATTTGGCTGTGTAGTATTCCGAAAAAGTGCGCTGCCCCCCGGCCTTTAAATACAGCTGGGTGTAGTCCTGCATTTGCTTGTAGGGATAGATGCCCTGCCGCGCAATTTGCAGAACTCGGTCATTGGCATCGGTGGCATATATGCGGCAGCGGTGGTAAAGTCCCTCCTCCTGCAGCAAAATGGCCATTGAGTAGACCTCCTGCCCAGTGGAGCAGCCCGCATGCCAGATACGAAGAAAGGGGTAGGTACGCAGTAGCGGCACCACCTGCTGTCGAAAGGCCACGTAGAAACTGGGGTCTCGAAACATGGCCGTGGTGTTGACTGTTAACCCCAACAGCAGCCGCTCGGCACAGGCGCGATCGGTCAGTACCTGAGCCTGCAACTCGGCTACGGTGGCGATTTGTTCGGTTCTGAGAAAGCTTTGAATCCGACGCTTGAGGGAGGCGGGAGCATAGTTGCGAAAATCGTAGCCATACCGATGATATAGCCCTTCAATGAGTAAGTGAACGTCCAGATCGTCTGGTTTCAAAATCGTCGCCAGCACCCCATAACCCGTTCAAAGCTACTGTCAAAAGTGTGCCAATCTCCAGGTTAAACTACTCTCCTAGACTGGCCTCGAGCTGGCCCCATTGTCGCCCAATTTCAATTTCAAACAGTATGTCAAAGGGGGGATCTTAACGGCGATCGCCGCTACTGGTACAGCCACAGGCGCAGCAGCGTCAACAGCTGCTCAGTATCGACGGGCTTAGTAATGTAGTCGGAGGCCCCGGCTTCGATGCACTTCTCGCGATCGCCCTGCATAGCCTTGGCGGTCAGGGCAATGATCGGCAGCGATCGAAACTGCTCCTGTTTGCGAATCAGCCGGGTGGTTTCGTACCCGTCTAGCTCTGGCATCATCACGTCCATCAGCACGAGGCCGACATCGGGGTTGGCGCGCAACGTCTCAATGCCTTCGCGCCCATTTTCGGCAAACACCACTACCATCTCGTACTGCTCCAGCAGGCTAGTAAGGGCAAAAATATTGCGCACATCATCGTCGATGATCAGCACTTTTTTGCCGGCCAGGGCTGGGTCACTGTGCTGCAATCGCTCTAGCATCTGCTGCTGGGGCGGCGGCAGATTGGCCTGTACCCGGTGCAGAAACAGGGCTGTTTCATCCAGCAGTCGCTCGGGCGATCGCACGTCTTTGACAATGATAGTTTCGGCCAGGCGGCGCAGTTGGGTCTCCTCTGCCTCGGTCAGGTCTTTGCCGGTGTAGACAATAATCGGCAGCCTTACCAGGGCCGGGTCTTGCTTGATCTGCTCTAGCAAGTCAAAGCCGTTCATATCAGGCAAGCCCAAGTCGAGCACGATGCAGTCGCAGGGTTGGGTGCACAGGGTCTCTAGGGCGGCGGCACCGGTGTGCACGGCGGTGCTGGTGACATCGCCACCGCCAATCAGCTCAATAATGCTCTGGGCCTGCACCGGGTCATCCTCAATCACCAGCAGGTAGCGTACCCGGCGCTCCACAAACTGTTTGATATCGATCAGGGTCTGGGTCAAAATTTCTGGCGCTACAGGCTTTTGAATGTGGGCGATCGCCCCCATCTGAAATTCCTGCTGCTGCTCGTCATTCACTGTCAGAATATGGACCGGAATGTGGCGAGTAGTGGGGTTGTGCTTGAGCTGTTCGAGCACCGTCAGGCCGTCCATATCGGGCAGGTGCAGGTCGAGGGTAATGGCGTTGGGCACAAACTGCTGGGCCAAAGCCAGGCCGGTCTGCCCCTGGAGTGCAATTAACACCTTAAATCCCTGCCCCCGCGCCATATCCAACAGAATGCGGGCAAAGTTTGGATCATCTTCAATCACCAGCAGCACTCGCTCGGCCGCGTCTTGCCCCCCTGGTGACAACCGTGAGCGATCATCTTCCAGGTGAGCTGGCAGTGGAGGCAGCAAGTCCCCGCTTGGGAAAGGGGCGGCGGCTGGGGTGAGCTCAGGGACAGCCGGGCGGCGGTCTTGGGGAGCTGGTTTTGCCCCCTCGCGCTGTGCCCTGATTTGCAGCACCTCCCCCTCGGTTGAGGGGGCAACGTAGCGCAGGGGCAGATACAGGGTGAAAGTGCTGCCCTGGTCAGGCTCACTTTGCAGCTCTAGGGTCCCCCCTAGCAGCTGAGCCAGCTGTAGGCTGATCGATAGCCCCAGCCCAGTACCGCCGTAGCGGCGGCTGGTGGTGCCATCGGCCTGCTGAAACGCCCCAAAAACGGTGTACTGCTTTTGGGGCGCAATGCCAATGCCGGTATCGGTAACCGCAAAGGCCACTCGCTCCTCGGCTACCGGAAAGATATCCACCGTGACCCGGCCTTGCTCTGTGAACTTGATGGCATTAGAGATCAGGTTTTTGAGCACCTGCTGTAGCCGCCGAGGGTCGGTGGCCAGGGTAGTGGGCAAGCCCTCATCCACGACAACCTCAAACCGCAGCCCCTTGCTGGCGGCGGTGGGCTGAAACGTGCGCTCTAGCTCAAACTGAATCGCCGTAAAGGCCAGCGATTCGATCACTACCTCCATGGTCCCCGACTCGATTTTGGCCATGTCGAGAATGTCGTTGATCAGCGAGAGCAAATCTGCACCGGCAGAGTGGATCGTGCGGCTATAGTCAACCTGCTTCTCGGTCAGGTTGCCGTCGCTGTTGTCGCTGAGCATTTTGGCCAAAATCAGCAGGCTGTTTAGGGGTGTCCGCAGCTCGTGGGACATGTTGGCCAAAAATTCTGACTTATAGCGCGACGACTGGGCCAGCTGGCCAGCCTGATCTTCTAGCTCCTGGCGGGCTAGCTCAATTTCTTGGTTTTTGCGCTCTACCTGCTGCTTCTGGGTTTCCAGCAGCTCTGCTTTCTCCTCCAGCTCCTCGTTGAGCTGCTGCAGCTCTTCGTTCGACTGCTGCAATTCTTCCTGCTGCTGCTGCATCTCCAGCTCTGACTCCTGTAGCGACTGGGTGCGCTCTTCGAGCAGCTGATTGCTCTGCAACAGCTCCTGCTGCTGCTGGCGCAGTTCTTCGGTCAGCACCTGCGATCGCTCCAGCAGTCTCTGGGTTTGCATGTAGGCGGCGATCGCGTTGATCATCACCCCGGTCAAGTCGCTGGCCTCATCTAAAAAGGCTAGCTGTAGGTTGTCAAAGCGGTGGAAAGACGCCAGTTCTAGCACCCCCTTCACCGCATTCTCAAACATCAGGGGCAGCACTACAATCGTCAGGGGCGGCGCCGAGCCCAGCCCAGAGCGAATCTGAATGTAGTCTTCGGGCACCTGAGTTAGCACAATGCGCCGCTTTTCTAAGGCGCACTGCCCCACCAACCCCTCCCCCAGATCAAACGCGTTCGACAGGTGCTTGCGCTCCTGGTAGGCATAGCTGCTCAACAGCTTGAGTCGAGGTGGTTGGCTGGTAGAGTCCAACAGGTACAGCACCCCCTGCTGTGCGTCTACCAGGGGCGCCACATAGGTCAACATCAGCTCTGCTACGGTTTCGAGACTGCGCTGACCCTGCAACTGCTGAGACAAATCGGCCAGGTTAGACTTCAGCCAGCGCTGCTCTTCGTTCGCGCGAATCGTCTCCCGCAGGTTGGTCACCATCTGACTGAAGGTGCGGGTCAGAAGGCCGGTTTCATCCTGAGAGTTGCTGTCCGGTAGAGAGACGGACAAATCGCCGTCAGCCAGCCGTTCTGCGGTATTAGAGAGTCTGCGCAGGGGTTCAGAGATGTTGCGCGATAGCCACCATCCCACCAGCGACAGCACAACAAACGAGATTGGAATGCCAAAGGCGATCGTGTAGAGCGTCTGCTGCGAAGAGATCTGGGCCTGACTGGCCCGCGCCTCAAGCATTTTCTCCTCTAGCTCAATCAGCTCCGCAATTTGGGCGCGGATCTGATCCATGAGCAGCTTGCCGCGATCGGTCAAAACATAGGCCTGCGCCGCCGCAAACCCCCCCGTATTTCGCAGTTCAATGCCCTCCGCTAGCCGGGCTAGCCGGGCGTCAATTAGCGGTTGAAGGTCAGCTAGGCGACTCTGAAGGAGCGGGTCGTTGTCGGTGAGCAGCACCAGGGACTCGTACTGGTCGTCAATCTCTGTCAGCGCACTATTGTAGGGTTCTAAATACTGCGGTTGGCCGGTAATCAGATAGCCTCGCTGGCCAGTTTCGGCGTTGATCAGCTCAGTTTTTAACCCGTTGAGATAGCCCAAGATTTGGTATGACTGCTTTTCCCGCTCGGCACTGCGAATCAGGCTGGTGGTGGTGCGGTAAGCAATGGCACCTAGCACAGCCAAGAGCGTTAGCCCCAGGGCAAACCCTGCCCCAATGCGTGTGCCAATTTTGAACCGATTTGCCATAGCGTGTCATCACCAAGCTAATGCATCATTGCAAGGAATTGCCGAAGGCGCTTTGTTGCTCGGGCCTTAGCCTAAGCAGTCCTAGGGTTCAATTCACCATCCACACTGTAATCTTTGCACCTCTTACCCTGGCATCCGCTCTTTAGAGACCGGTTTCCCCGAATCTGACGAGCAGCCCTCACCTCACCCAGCTAAGCCATCAATAGTTAAAGGCTCCAGGGCTTTTAGAAAAGCCTGGAGCCTTGATTTAGGCGATCGCCTCATTCCAGAGGTAATTCTAGAACCCTTAGCCCAGCAGTGCCTTGGCCCGGCTGACTACGTTCTCGACCGTGAAGCCAAACTTCTCCATCACTAGGTCGCCAGGGGCAGAGGCCCCAAAGCGATCGACGCCAATCACGTCACCTTCGGCACCCACGTAGCGGCACCAGCCCATGGTGATGCCCGCTTCTACTGCCAGGCGCTTGGTCACTGCCTTAGGCAGCACTGACTCCTGGTAGGCGGCATCTTGGATGTCAAACAGTTCCCAGGAAGGCATAGAAACTACGCGCACCTTGGTACCAGCGGCCCGCAGTTCCTGAGCAGCATTGACGCAGAGGCTAACTTCGCTGCCCGTGCCAATCAGGATTAGGTCGGGGGTGCCGTCACAGTCGTCGACGGTGTAGGCCCCTTTGGCTACGCCTTCGATCGAAGAACCAGGCAGGTTAGGCAGGTTTTGACGGCTAAAGGCCATCAGCGTGGGGGTCTTGCGATGCTCCACGGCGATCTTGTAGGCCCCAGAGGTTTCGGTGCCGTCGGCAGGGCGAATCACGATCAGGTTGGGAATGGCCCGCAGGGAGGCAATGGTTTCTACCGGCTGGTGGGTGGGACCATCTTCGCCCAGACCAATGGAGTCGTGGGTCATGACGTAGATCACCCCGGCCTGGGAGAGGGCCGACAGGCGAATCGCCGCCCGCATGTAGTCGGCAAACACCAGGAAGGTGGCGCAGTAGGGAATCAGACCCGAGTTGTGCAGGGCAATGCCGTTGCAGATCGCGCCCATGCCGTGCTCGCGCACGCCAAAGCGCAGGTTGCGGTTTTCGTAGGCCCCTTTCTGGAAGCTGCCGGAGATTTTTAGCTCGGTCAGGTTCGAGTGGGTGAGGTCAGCGGAACCACCGATCAACTCGGGGATAGCCGGAGCCAGAGCGTTGAGGGTAACCTCAGAGTTCTTGCGGGTCGCTAGGGCCTTATCTTCGGGGGTGTAGGTGGGCAGTGCGTCGGCCCAGCCCTCGGGTAGTTTGCCTGCTAGCATACGCTCGAACTCAGCCGCTTCGGCAGCGTACTTGGTGCGGTAAGTAGCGAGGGTTTCTTCCCACTCGGCCTGAAGGCTAGCTCCGCGATCGACAGCCTTGCGCATGTGGCTGAGGGCGTCTTCGGGAATTTCAAATTCACCGTAGCTCCAGCCCAGGTTTTCGCGGGTGAGCTTGATCTCGTCGCCGCCTAGAGCTGCACCGTGAACGCCAGCGGTGTTTTGCTTGTTGGGGGAACCGTAGCCAATGGTGGTGGTGACTTTGATCATCGAGGGGCGATCGCTAACGGATTTAGCCTCTTCGATCGCTTTGGCAATGGCATCTAAATCTGTATTACCATTCTCCACGTGCAGCACGTGCCAGCCGTAGGCCTCAAAGCGCTTGCCCACATCTTCGGTGAAGGAGATATCGGTGGAACCGTCGATGGAGATGTGGTTGTCGTCGTAGAGGGCGATCAGCTTGCCCAGACCCAGGTGCCCTGCCAGGGAGCAGGCTTCGCCGGAAACCCCTTCCATATTGCAGCCGTCGCCCAAGATCACATAGGTGTAGTGGTCCACCAGGGTGGCGTCGGGCTTGTTGAATTTGGCGGCCAGGTGAGCTTCAGCCATAGCTAAGCCCACGGCGTTGGCAATGCCCTGACCCAGAGGGCCAGTCGTGACTTCAATGCCGGGGGTTTCAAAGTTCTCGGGGTGGCCGGGGGTGCGAGCGCCCCACTGGCGGAACTGCTTGATGTCATCCAGCGTCACGCTGTCAAAACCGCTCAGGTAGAGCAAGGCATATTGCAGCATGCAGCCGTGGCCCGCCGACAACACGAAGCGATCGCGGTTAAACCACTGGGGGTTCTTGGGGTTGACCCGCATGAACTTGTCCCACAGCACAAAGGCCATGGGCGCTGCGCCCATGGGCAGACCGGGGTGGCCTGATTTGGCCTTTTCCACCGCATCAATCGCTAAAAAGCGAATGGAATTAATACAGAGTTCTTCCAGGGATTGGGTTGCAACAGCCATAGGTTCAACAGCTTAACGACGGTTTTTTTAGCAGCAGCACGCAGCACTAGGACTAGCCCAGGGGCTAACAAAGTTATCGGCCTAAATCGATCAAGACCCCACACACAGCCTTGCCCTTCAGCAGACCCCGCAACCAGACGATTGTCAATACCCTCTGGCTAGGCAAGGCACAAAGCTCAAGTGCCAAACGGCACATTTTTAGGTCATTATACCTATCAATTGATTCAACCTGTAGCTCTAGCTACGGTATTTCTTAAACACTAGGGTAACGTTGTGGCCTCCAAAACCAAAGGAGTTGGAAATCGCCACCTCAATCGGCATGGGGCGACTTTGGTTAGGAATATAGTCGAGGTCGCAGTCGGGGTCAGGGTCGTGGAGGTTGATGGTGGGAGGGGCAATGTCGTTGGCGATCGCCAGACAGGTGGCCACCGCCTCAATGCCTCCAGATCCTCCCAGCAGGTGCCCGGTCATTGACTTGGTCGAACTCACCGCCACCTTATAGGCCACATCCCCTAAGGCGGTTTTAATCGCCTGGGTTTCAGTGGGGTCATTGGCTTCCGTACTGGTGCCGTGGGCGTTGATATAGCTAATGTCGCCCGGCAAAATCTCCGCATCCTTGAGCGCCAGCTGAATGCAGCGGGCTGCCCCGGCCCCACCGGGCACTGGTGCCGTCATGTGGTAGGCGTCGCAGGTCATGCCGTAGCCGACAATCTCGCCGTAGATCGTCGCTCCCCGGCTCAGGGCATGCTCTAGTTCTTCGAGGATCAAAATGCCGCAGCCTTCGCCAATCACAAAGCCATCGCGGGTTTTGTCAAAGGGGCGGCTGGCGGTGGCGGGGTCATCGTTGCGGGTGGAGAGGGCGCGGGCCGAGGCAAAACCCGCAACGGACAGGGGCGTGACCGCCGCTTCGGTGCCACCGCAGATCATTGCCTGGGCATAGCCGTTTTGAATCAACCGAAAAGCGTCGCCGATGGCGTTAGACCCAGCAGCACAGGCGGTGACAGCACAGGTGCTTGGCCCCTTGGCCCCCGTATGGATAGCCGTTAACCCCGCCGCCATGTTGGCAATCATCATCGGAATCATGAAGGGGCTGCAACGGCTAGGGCCCCGGTCGAGATAGATCTCCTGCTGGTCTTCTAAGACCTTGAGGCCGCCGATGCCAGAACCAATACAGGTGCCAATTTGCTCGGCGTTGAGATCGGTAATGGTCAGTCCCGAGTGCTGGAGGGCGCGCTGACCAGCAATCACCGCAAACTGGGAGAAGCGATCCATGCGCCTGACTTCTTTTTTGTCAAGAAAGTCGCTTGGGTCGAACCCTTTGACTTCCGCAGCAATTTGCGACGCGTGCTGAGAAGGGTCGAAATGGGTAATACGAGCTGTGCCGCTACGCCCAGCCACTAGCCCAGCCCAGTACTCCTCCAGGCTATTGCCAATGGGGGTAATGGCATCCATGCCAGTCACCACAACGCGCTTTGAGTCAGAGTTTGCCATAGCCAAATTTCAGGTGAACCAGGTCGAAGTTAGGGGGGCCGGGCGGGCCAGCTATAAAACCGATGGCATGGGGGGCACCCCTCGGCTTCCCCCCACGTCTGCTAATACAGGCGTTAACCTAATCCCAAGCCAAGTCCTGGGATTGGAGACGGCCTAGGCAGCTTTTTCTTCGATGAAGTTAACGGCATCCTGCACCGTGGCAATATTCTCTGCCGCTTCGTCAGGAATTTCGATACCAAATTCTTCTTCCAGAGCCATAACTAGCTCTACGGTATCGAGAGAATCGGCGCCCAGGTCGTTGGCAAAGCTAGCTTCGGGCTTAACGTCACCCTCTTCAACCCCTAGCTGCTCGCTGACAATCTTTTTGACCTTTTCAAAAGTCTCTGCGCTCATGGTTCTCCAACGCCTCTTTGTACAGATTAATCGACAACAAAAAACCTTATCACCCTGCGACCCCATCGAGACGAATATCTGACGTCAAGTCCCAGCATAAGGTCGCTCAATTTTGGCCATCGTCCCTCGAGCAAAGTCGGAGGGAAAATGTTAATGTTACGGAATTTTTGACTTCGACGGCGCTTAGCCAGCTACAGTCGCCAATTTTGAGCATCCCTTCATGATATCGGAAAAAGAACCCTACCAGAAATCTGTCGCTCGATAGCCGAGTTCATCTAGCATAGAGCGCAGCAGAGGCAGGCTGAGGCCAATGACGTTGGTGTGACAACCCTCGATTTTTTCGATTAGCAGGCCCCCCTTGCCGTCGATGGAAAAAGCCCCAGCGCAAGCCAGAGGCTCCCCCGAATTGACGTAGGCCACGATCGTGGCGTCGTCAACCTGAGAAAAGTAAACGCGGGTGACGGCACTGCGCACCAGCGTTCTCCCCTGGGGGGCAATCAGGGCATGGCCCGTGTGAATCTCGCAGACCTGGCCCCGCATGGCTTGCCATCGGGCGATCGCATCCTCTTTATCCTTAGGCTTGCCGTAGATTTTGCCCCGAAAGGCCATTACCGAGTCGCATCCCAGCACTAGGGCACTGGGAAACTGAGGCGCAACCGATTCAGCCTTGCAGCGGGCCAGAGTGGCGACATAGCTAGGCGGGTCGGTGATGGCAACTTGATCTTCGTCGAAGTTGCTGGGGTACACAAAGGGCTGAATGCCTGCTCCTACCAGCAGCAGGCGACGACCCTTTGAGGCTGAAGCGAGAACAAACTGGGGTCGAGGGGAAGTAGGCATGGCTAAACACGGCGGCGATTGAAAGGGGTGATTCCGGTATGGAGACTTAGTAGATCGAAAACAATTTCTGAGGAGATCTTGCCCGCTCCCTAAATCCCTCTCCCAAGATGGGAGAGGGACTTTGAAAGGTTCTCCGGCTCCCGTCTTCCCCTTAGAAGAAGGGCTGGGGATGTAGCTTGCTTCCCGCGGGGTGGGCTAGCAGGGACTTTGCGAGCTACTGAGACTACGCAGGGACTTTCATGCTAAGCGCGTTTGCCGTCAAAATTCCTCCTCTTCACCTAATTGGGAGAGAGGAGAGCGCTACTTCTACGGTTAGGCCGGGGGAGAGATTGAGATTACGAGGGTACGGCCCGGTTGAAGCATCCCTAGGGAGCGATCGCCGACGCCCTACCAGCCGGTGGATAGGCCTAGGAGACCTTAAACGAGGCCACCGACTGCTTCATCAAGTCTCGAACCTTGTCCCAGCGGCCTTCATCAGTCGAGGCGTTGAAGGTGTAGAGCTTGCCTCGGCGCACAATGGCGCTGGCCAGGTTGTGGCGCGGCCCGGCAGGCAAATCGGCTAGGTACTCCAAGATGTAATAGGTTTTGTCATCCACTGTGTCGATGCGCTGGGCGCTGAGCAAATCGACCCTGCTATCATCCCCTGCTAGGGCGCTGAAGCTTTTGGAGAGTTTGTAGCCCACTTCGGTGGGTGTACCGAGGGCATCGAGGTCTTTGCCCTCGGGCACGTCGCTGATCACCACGCTGATGTTCTCAGTTTCGTGAATGATGTCGTGAAAGACGATGTCGGCAGCGCCGGGTACTTTGACCTCAACCCAGCCGCTGGGGTACATAAACTCGTAGCCCGAATATTGGTCGGCGTAGGCCTGAAGACCACCACCGCCACCCACACAGCCCTGGAGGGTGACAGCAAAAACAATCAAAAGCACTGTGGCCAGCCGCTTCAGCATGGGTCAATATCCTTGGATCTCAATTATCAATAATAATTAATTGTCTCACACGGGCTGCTTAAGCCGGCTTTTGAAAAAACAGCAGATGCTGCTCGGGTAGGCGATCGTCGGTCTTGACCCAGTTCAGGCCTACGGCGGCCATTTCGCGGCGTACCTGGGCCACGCTCATCTTGTGCAGCCGCTTGATCATGACCCTGGGGTTTTCGGCTTTATACTCGGCCAGGACGACCCGCCCGCCAGGCTTGAGGGCCGCCACAACGCCCTCCATCACTTCGCGGGGGTTGGCAAACTCGTGGTACGCGTCGACCATGAGCGCTAA
This sequence comes from Nodosilinea sp. FACHB-131, assembly GCF_014695395.1. Taxonomy (GTDB): domain Bacteria; phylum Cyanobacteriota; class Cyanobacteriia; order Phormidesmidales; family Phormidesmidaceae; genus Nodosilinea. The sequence goes on along the minus strand of NZ_JACJOF010000005.1, from coordinate 82,052 downwards.
GTCAACAGAGTTGGGCGGCAGATTAGGACTGTCGGGCTGTCCCAGCACCGGCTCCACATTCTTGATGCCCTTAGCCTCTAGCTCGGCCTGGAGCATAGCCAGCATTTCAGGCTGAATATCCACCGCCAGCACCTTCCCTTGCGGAACAAGGGGAGCAATGCGACGGGCAAAGTAGCCAGTGCCAGCGCCCACATCGGCAACGATATCGGTGGGGGAAAGGTCGAGGGCGGCGATCGCCGCCTGGGGCCGTTCTTGCAGTACTCGACTGGGGCGATCGAGCCAGCCAGCGCCCCGGTGACCCATGGTCTGCGCAATTTCTCGGCCTAGGTAAACCCGGCCAATGCCGTCGGCACTGGGGGTCACCGTTTGATACTCGGTGGTGACCTGGAGCGTCGTCGTGCCGCAGGCAGTTAGACCCCACAGCACAGCGACCAACACCAGGCGGCGTAGGGTGAACACCATTTGGCTGAGAAGCTTGCGCCCGGTGGACTGGGCTAGAGAAGCGCGACCCATCGTAAAACAGCTGCTGAGTAACAAAACCTATCCACCGATAAAAGACTGGTACTTGGCTGAGCTGATTGCAGCAGGCTTTAACAGCTTGGGGTTCAGGGTTTAGGGTGTTGGGTCTAAGCCGGTCGTGAACCCGAGACCTTGAACCCTGAACCCCCACTCACCTGTCACCTTTGGCTTAGCAGACCACTAGGCCTCTACCGGAGTGGGAGCAGGCTCTAGCAGGGTCACCAACGCCAAGTTCACCTGGTCTTCAGTGGGCTGGCTGAGTTCGGCGCGCACGTTAGGGCCAAAGAACGACTCAATTTTGGCTTTCTTTTCCACCCAGGTAGAAAAGGGCACCATAGACGAGTCAAACTCCAGCACTAGGGCATAGTTGCCGTCGATTTCAGTCTCGTGCAAGCCGCTGAGTTCAGGGCACTCTTGCCCCGAGGGGCTGAGCCCTAGCTTTTGCAAGGCGACATCGAGGTGGGCTTCCTGGCCATAGCGGTAGCGGGTCACGTCAAGACGCACCTGGTTTTGGGTGGAGGTGGCCTGCTCTTCGCGCAGTTTAAGCACCTCAGGCGAGGTGGGCTGGGTGTAGGACACCGGCTCTAGCTCAGCGGCCCGCAGCGCTAACCCACCCAGCAACACAGGAATGCCGTAGAAGAAACCAACCAGATTGAGGGTGGAATTGTCTTGAAAGTAGGCCACGAATCCGACAATAGTGAGCACCCCACCCACTGCCAGCAGCACCAAACTCAGGTTGATTCGCCCTAACTTAATTCGCCCCAGCATACGACCCTCGGTGGAAAGATTACTTCTGACTATCATGCCGTCTTGTGGGTGAGAAAGGTAGGGAGGGGGTTAGATGGGTAGGCAAGTGGGCGGGTGGATGTGTGGATGAGTGGATGAGTTGGGCACCTACCCGCCTACCCATCACCCGCCTACCCATCTACCCATCCACCCGCCTACCCATTCACCCGCCTACCCATTCACCCGCCTACCCATTCACCCGCCTACCCATCCCGCCACAAAGTTGTTTATGCTGTCGAAGGACACTCTAGGCCACACTCTCCAGGGGGACGCTATGGAATTGCAAATGATTCGCGATCGCATTGCCACCATTCGCTCTAAGCGAGAGGCGCTGATTCAACTGCTGGAGCAGCCTGATCTGGGCACCCTGCGCATTGATGTCAACCAGGCGATCGAGGAAATGGACGATCTGCTAGAAGAATTTGACCGCACTTTTCCGGTGGGATGATAGGTTGAAATTTGGATTGCGATCGGCCAAGGCCCAGTCCAGAGGTTGAGTTTTGCTGGTAGGAAAGCTCAAGTCTCTAACCTGAATTGGCGACGGTCCTCTAAACAATTGCTCACCTAAATTCTCGTCAACTCGCTATGGCCACTAGCTACTCCGTCGAAATTCACCACCAGGGCACTACTCAAACCATCACCGTTCCGGAAGACCAGACTATTTTGGCGGCGGCTCATGCGGTGGGGTTAGACCTACCGACCTCCTGTGGGGCGGGGGTATGTACGACCTGCGCCGCCCTGGTGCTGGAGGGCGAGGTCGATCAGAGTGAAGGCATGGGGGTGAGTACCGAGCTGCAGGCCGAGGGCTACGCGCTGCTATGCGTCGCTTACCCGCGATCGGACATCAAGCTAGAGACCGAGAAGGAAGATATCGTCTACCAAAAGCAGTTTGGCCAAGGCTAGACCGTAGGGTGGGCACTGCCCACCATCAAACAATTTTTGGCGGACAGGTATCTTGTTCTAATTAGGGTTGTCCAGCCTTCGCAATCCTCCGGCGGTGGGCACTGCCCACCCTACGCAGGAAAGAATTGCTCTTTTTGTGGGTAGACGATGGCGCTGGCCACTCACTTTATTACTTTGGAGATCGGTCTGGGCGATGCTCAAGACGATCTGGTGGAGGCGATCGAATTGGCCCTGGCTGAGCGGGGTGAACCCCTGCGCTGGGCGATTACCCAGGTAGATTCTGCCACCCAAATTGCCACGGTCGAAGCTGTGGTGACGACGCACGTCAATTTTGAGCTGCCATGAATGCCAATCTGAGTCGTCGTCCCTACACTGCGGTGCTGGTGGTGCCCACGGGCATTGGAGCAGCAGTGGGGGGCTATGCGGGGGATGCGCTGCCGGTGGCGCGGGCGATCGCCTCGGTGGTCGACACCCTAATTACTCATCCCAACGTGATGAACGGGGCGCAGCTCTACTGGCCGCTGCCCAACGCCTGCTATGTAGAGGGCTATGGATTAGACCAGTTTGCTGCTGGACGCTGGGGGTTGTGCCCGGTGCATCGCAACCGCATTGGCCTGGTGCTAGATGCGGCGATTGAGGATGACCTGCGCTGGCGACACCTGCAAGCGGCGGATGCGGCTCGGGCCACCCTGGGCTTAGATTTAACCGACTACGTTGTCACCGATGCGCCCCTGGGGGTAGAGCTGCGGACGGCGGCCTCGGGCGCAACTTGGGGCACGATTCAGCGGCCCGATAGCCTGTTGCGGGCGGCGGAGCGGGCGATCGCTGCCGGAGCCAATGCGATCGCGGTAGTAGCCCGTTTTCCCGAAGACACCGATACTGAGACCCTGCAAGACTACCGCCAGGGCCACGGCGTAGACCCATTGGCAGGGGCCGAAGCGGTGATCAGCCACCTGGTGGTGCGCACTCTGCAAGTGCCCTGCGCCCACGCCCCAGCCCTGAGCCCGCTGCCGCTAGACCCGTCGATTTCGCCAAAGTCCGCCGCTGAGGAGCTGGGCCACACGTTTTTGCCCTGTGTGCTGGCGGGGTTGAGCCGAGCGCCGGGTTTTGTCACTAGTCCAACGCTCGGCTACCTGGGGGGACAATCTAGCCCTACCCTCTGGGCCGATCAGGTCGATGCCATTGTGGTGCCCGCCAGCGCCTGCGGGGGCAGTGCGCTGCTGAGCCTGGGGCGACGATCGCTGGCGATCGCCGTCGAAGCCAACTCCACCGCCCTCGATGTTAGCCCCGAAGTTCTCGGCATACCAGCGGTGCGGGTGTCATCTTACCTAGAGGCGGTGGGGCTGCTGGCGGCCCATCGGGCGGGTGTGCATCCCCAGGCGCTGACGTCCCAAGTGCCGCAGATTCAGGCGCTGAGGTCTCCCCAGGTGGGTTCTTCCTTTGGGCAGATAGAAAACATCTCGCCAGTTCCTAGAATGGCGGCTGGAGGAGGCTAATTGAGCCAACCTCCTACTGTCAACTTATTGTGGAAGAGCAAGGCCGCAGATCACCCATGGTATCAACCCATTAGGGGCACGCCCTGGTGTAACCGCTGATGCGATCGAGCCTCTGCTAGTGTCGCAGGAGCATGTTATGACAAAGCGTACCGTCAACGTTCTACTCGTCGAAGACGATGAGGTGGATGTAATGAACGTTCAGCGGGCCTTTAAGCGCAACCGCATCGAGAATCCCTTGTATATCGCCAACAACGGACTGGCAGCGCTCGACATGTTGCGCGGTAGCGACTCCAATCCACCGTCGGTGCCGGAACATCGTCGTCTGGTGCTGCTCGACATCAACATGCCCAAGATGAATGGGCTAGAGTTCCTTCAAGAGCTTCGCCAGGATGAATCGCTGAAATCTACGCCAGTCGTCGTATTGACGACCTCTGATGCCGACCAAGATCGGCTTGAGGCCTATCGATTAAACGTAGCAGGCTATATTCTAAAGCCAGTCACCTTTGCTACCTTTGCAGATGTAGTGGCGGCCCTCAACCAGTACTGGGCGCTGTGTGAGATTCCATAATCAGACCCACTGGACGCCGCTGTGGGTAGCAGAAGCAGGTACTGAGCGGATGGGCGAAGCGCTAGAAATTCTGTTAGTGGATGACGATGCTGTCGATCGCATGGCCATCTGCCGCGCTCTAGCTCGCGCCGACTTACCAGTTGAAGTCACTGAGGTCACCAGTGCCGAGCAGGCGATCGCCAACCTCAAAAGCCGCACCTACGACTGTGTATTTCTGGACTACCGCCTGCCCGAGCAAGACGGCCTGTCGCTGATTCGTCAGTGGCGGGCCGAGGGCGTGAGTATTCCGCTGGTGGTGCTGACTGGTCAAGGCGACGAGCAAATTGCCGTCGACCTGATGAAAGCTGGCGCTAGCGACTACCTCGTCAAAACCCGCGTGTCGCCCGATCGCCTAGCGCTGCTGTTGCGCAACGCCCTGCGCATGTACGAAGCCGAGCGACGAGAGGCCAAAGTCATGGCCCAGCTTCAGCAGACCAACAAGCTGCTCACCCAGCAAAACGAAGAGCTAGAGCGTCAGCGTCGTTATATTGAAGACCAAAACCTGAAGCTGCTGGAGGCTTACCGGGTCAAGTCTGAGTTTTTGGCCACGATGTCCCACGAGCTGCGCACACCGCTGAACGCGATTTTGGGGTTTTCGCAGATTCTCGATAGCCAGTCGAAGGGGCCGCTGACCTCCCACCAGGCTGAGATGATCAGGCGTATTTTCACCAACGGCAAGAACCTGCTCAACCTAGTGAACGACATTCTTGACCTATCTAAGCTAGAGGCCCAGCGGCTAACGCTGAACCTGACCCAGGTCAATCTCCACAATCTGGTGCAGACTACGCTGCTAGATTTGCGATCGCTGGCCGACGGTAAAGCCCTCGCCCTGAAGAGCACCCTCCAGCTCAACAACCCAGTGGTGGTGAATGACGAACACCGGCTGCGCCAGGTGCTCACCAATTTGGTATCCAACGCCATCAAGTTTACCGATCGAGGCCAGGTGCACATCACCGTCACGGAGACAGCTTCTGATCAGATTTCGCTCACCGTGGCCGACACCGGCATTGGCATTGCCGAAGAGCAACTGCCCCACATTTTTGAGGCCTTTCGCCAGGTTGACCAAACCATTCGGCGTCAGCGCCCCGGCACCGGGCTGGGGTTGGCCATCGTTCAGTCGCTAGTCAGCATCATGGGTGGCACCATTGCCGTCAGCAGCCAGCAGGGACAGGGGACGACCTTTGTGGTGACGCTGCCTCGGCAAATTTCGCCGTCGCCAGAAACCTTTAGCTTAGATGCGGATCTAGCGGCTCAACCGCTGACCCTGAGCCTGAACACGGAGTAGGATAGGGCCAGGGCTGCAAAGGAGGGGTTTATAGAACGGGGGACCCCCAGCGGCCTCGATCTGGGGCATCTCAGCACTGTCTATCCACCCTGAGTAAAGCCGCCATCCATTTACGGTGGCAACGTGGGAAAATAAGATTCGCATTTTTGGGAAATTGCCTGTGAAAGCTCTTGTGGTCGGCAGCGGTGGCCGTGAACATACCCTGGCCTGGTCGTTGCTGCGATCGCCCAAAATCACCGAGGTGGTCTGCGTGCCGGGCAACGGCGGCACCGCTACCCTGCCCCACTGCCGCAACCTGGCCATGGCCCCCACCGACTTTGAGGGCATCGCTCGTTTTGCCCTGGTCAATAACCTAGAGCTGGTCGTGGTTGGCCCCGAGCAGCCCCTGGCCGAGGGAATTACCGACTATCTGCAAGAGCAGGGGCTCAAGGTGTTTGGCCCTTGTCAGGCGGGGGCGCAGATCGAGGCCAGCAAGGCCTGGGCCAAGGCGCTGATGGTTGAGGCGGGCATTCCCACCGCCAAAGCCGCTGTTTTTGAGGAAGCAGCGGTCGCCCTGGCCTATCTGGAGCAGCAGGGCGCTCCCATCGTGGTAAAGGCCGATGGGCTAGCGGCGGGCAAGGGCGTCACCGTGGCCCACACCCTAGACGAGGCCATTCAAGCCGTCAAAGATGCGTTTAGCGGCAAGTTTGGGTCTGCCGGCCATCAGGTAGTGATTGAAGAATTTATGACCGGTCAGGAGGCCTCGGTGCTGGCCATCACCGATGGGCAAACCATTCGCCCCCTGGTGCCCGCCCAAGACCACAAGGCCATTGGCGAGGGCGACACCGGCCCCAACACGGGCGGCATGGGAGCCTACGCCCCCACCCCCGTGGTGACCCCTGCCATTATGGAGCGGGTGCAAAAAGAGGTGCTAGAGCCAGCGATCGCCACCCTGCGCCGCCGCGGCATCGACTATCGCGGCATTCTCTACGCTGGGCTGATGATTACCCCCGAGGGTGAGCCCAAAGTGGTGGAGTTTAACTGCCGTCTGGGCGACCCTGAGACCCAGGCCGTGCTGCCCCTGCTCGAAACCCCGCTAGAGGAGGTGATGCTCGCCTGCATTGAAGGGCGGCTCGACAATCTAGCGTTGAAATGGAAGCCGGAAGCTGCTGCCTGCGTAGTGGTAGCTGCTGAGGGCTACCCCGACAAATATCCCAAGGGCATGGAAATCGTTGGCCTTGAAGACGCCGCTGCCACCGGAGCGCTAGTGTTCCATGCGGGCACTCGCCGCCGGGGCAACAGCATTATTGCCGATGGTGGGCGTGTGCTGGGGGTGACGGGTCTGGGCGAAACCTTTGAGGCAGCGATCGCCAATGCCTACGAGGCGATCGATAAAATTTGCTTTGAGGGCATGTATTACCGCCGCGACATCGGCTACCGGGTCAAGGGGCTTTCTTCAGACTAGAAGCCGGGTTTGGCCATAGCAAAAGAGCGAAAATAGAAGAGCGAAAACTAAAAAATCTCGCCAGGCTTCAGTGCATGCATTTTGGGCTGTCCTGACCCGAGCTTTGGCCGTTGTAGGGTTTCGCCTGAGCAGGGCCGTTTCCATGCATCTATGGATAGAAAGCTACCAGGATCACTCCCTGTCGGAGAAGACTGAAGACTATACTTTTTGCTCCGTTACCAGAGTCAGGCTTTCCCAAGTACCCTGGGCGTTGTAGGTGCGAATCAGTCGCTGCCGCAGGGTGGGGTTAATTAGCCAACCGGCCTCTAAAAACAGCGGTTGCCCTGACTGAATCTCGGTGGGAAAGGTAGTCGAAGCTCCCCCCGGCAACAGTAGGACGGTAACGGGCTGGCTGCCCTGCTCAAACCTCAGAGTCGAGCCCACTAGCTGACCCTGAGATTTGATGCTGGGGCTATTGCCAAAGGTGAGGGTTTGAGTAATGGCGCGTTGGTTGTAAACCGGTCGAAGACCATCGCCCTCCCGCTGAATATCTAGCCGAGTCGTCAGCGATCGCTGGGGCTGCCAGTCAGGAAACACCGTGGTGGCCTCCCCTACCCAAGTGCCGATCAGCTGCTCCACCGTGAGCGCGGGGCGCGGAGTTGGCTCTGTCCCGGCCAAGTGCTCACGGATCAGCGTTAGGCTGCCGAGGGTGGGCTGCCGAGGAAAAATCTGGGCCACGCGCAGGCGATCGCTGCCATGGATCAGCCCCAGTTCGGCCCCAAACTCACTCACTGGGCTGCGCTGAATCGACCCTTGAGAAAAGGCCCCGGTCTCGCAAAATAGCACTCCTCGCCCGAGGGAACTGTATTCCAGCACCGTTTCGCTGGGGGGCTGGCCGGGAGGGCGCTTGCGAATCTCCTGGCGCATCGTGTTGCCCTCGTTAAGCGGAATCAGCGCCACCTCCGAGGGGGTATCTTGCAAAATTTCCCCGGTCGGAGACATCTGGGTAAACGATCCGACCCAGGTGCCCTGGTTTTTGAGTAAACGCGCCCACTGAGTCGAGGTTGCCGAGGTCATAGTGCGGGAAGAGACGGCGTGAAGGGTTTAGTTCAGAGGTTCAGTAGATCGCAAAGTCCCTGCTAGCCCTCACCCCCAGCCCCTCTCCTCCCTGGGGGAGGGGAGCCGGAAAAACCTTGCAAAGTCATCGCCTAAGCTAGAAGAGGACTTTAGGGTGTAGCTTGCTTCCCGCAGGGCGGGCTAGATCTCATTAAAGTTAGTAATTTGGCAGGTTACAAGGTTCGAACTCGCCGACTTGCTAACCTTTTACCTGCTCATTGGAACTGATCGCCCATATCAAAAGCTGGTTGGGCAAATTTAGCTCTGCATCAAGCTAACCAGGTGCGGCAGCTCCGGCAAAATTAGCGCCTCTGCAGCCAGGGTCACCGCTTTGCTCGACCCCGGCAGCGAGAAAATGAGCGTGGATTGATAGACCCCGGCTACAGCGCGGGAGGCGATGGCGCGGGAGCCAATTTCTTGAAAGCTGAGCTGGCGAAAGATTTCCCCAAACCCCGGTAGGGTTTTCTCTAGCAGGGCGGCGATCGCATCGTAGGTGGTGTCGCGGGGGGCAATCCCCGTTCCTCCGGTGAGAATGATGCAGTCAACCTGTGACGCCAAGGTCTGGCACAGCGGGCGAATCTGCTGCGGCTCGTCGGGGACGATGCGGTAGTCGCTTACCTGGTGACCGGCCTCGGTCAGCAGGGTTTGCAGGAGTTGCCCGCTGCGATCGCTCTCGACGGTGCGGGTGTCGCTCACGGTAACGACCGCGCAGCGCACCGGTCTGCCTAACGCCGGGGGATGGGCCATGGCCGGGGTAGCACCTAGCTCTTGGTAAAGCCCAGCCCGTTTTGCTCAGCGTAGCGGTTCATAAACCGCATAAAGCGATCCCACTCGGCTTCGCTTTTCATGATGTAGGTGGCTTCAATGCCGGCGGGTTCGCCGTTGACAAACCGGCCATTGACCTCGCGGCTGACCAGCTCGCCCTCTTCGTCGACTAGGTACATCCCGGTGATCTCCACCCCTTCCTGCTGAGAAAGTGCCTGGGGATGGTCAAAGTAGAAAGTGGCCGTACCGTCGGAGCCATCCTTGGCGCGGGTGAGCCGCACGTCGGGAATTACTGGTTCTGCAACGCCACGGGCAAATTGAATCTCGGCCATGCCAAACGTCCTAATCTAAGATTGCCATTTATAAAAATTCATTCTCGCACGATACCGGAACCGGATCTGACGCGGGTCGCAACTCTACCGTCGCCCTGGGATTAGGCCGCTCCACCCAGTGTCTTTAAGGCGTGCTGCTGGGGGGCTCAGCCATGGGATCGGCGGTCAGCACTGTGAATGATTCGGCCAAGGCTACGGCTTCCTCGGGGCTGACATCTTCGCAGGCCTGGAGCGACTCAAATAGATCGCCAATGTAGGCTGCCCCCACCAACCGGTAAGCGCCAGAAGACCCCAGCATCCAGTCGGTGAACAGGTTGGAGTCAGGAAACTCGGCCCGCAGATTGGCATCAGTAAAGGGGCCGTAGTTGAGGCCATAGCCCTGGTCACCAAACAGCGGCGGCTGAATGGGAATGCGGCTTTCGGTGGCGGGGGAGTCGCCAATGCCCTCGGCGGCAAACTCGACGGCAAAGCACTGGCTGCCTTGGCCAGCGGCTGCTCCTGCGGAGGCATTGCTTTGGTAGACCACCAGATAACCGGGGCCGGAATCGCTGGAGTCAACCCGCATTTCCACGATCGCAAAGGACAGCGGCACCTGCCCCGGCACCACCACCTCAACCCCTAGACTGGTGAGTTGACTGGTTTGGGTCGGCGACATTTGAGCTAAAAAAGCGCCTTCGGGGGGCGGCGGGGGCCCTTCGGCGACGGGAGTAGTGAGGAGGGCCGAGGTCGCGGTCGGGGGTTGGCGATCGCAGGCACTCACCAGCCCCACGACCAGCAGCAGCGCTGTCGCAACCTTTGTCTGGGTTGTCATGGTGGCTCTATCACCCGCTAAACAAGGTCGCCGCTATCTTATCGCGTTGCCCGATCGCCGCAACTGCCTAAAAACTGCCATCCCAGTTAAACCTATGGCATGATGATCCCCTATTGACCTGGAGCCCTGTTCGTTGGCTAAGCTATCGCCCCTGCCTTTTTCGGTAAAAGTGTTCTACGGCATGGGCGAATTAGCGGCAGCGGTGCCCGCTAGCCTGTCGGCGTTCTTTGTGCTGTACTTCTTTACCACCGTGGCCGGGCTCAGCCCGGCTCTGGCAGGCTCAGTGCTGCTGTTTGGCCGCGTGTGGGATGCCATCAATGACCCAATTATTGGCTGGATGAGTGATTGCACCCGGTCGCCCCTAGGCCGCCGTTTTCCTTGGATGCTCGGCGGCGTGATTCCCCTAGCGATCTGCTCGGTGCTGCTGTGGGTAGTGCCGCCCTTCCCGACTCAAATGGGGGTGTTTACGTACTACATTGTGCTGTCCATCTTTGCCTTTGCGGCCTTCACGGCGGTGCAGCTGCCCTACACAGCCCTAGCGGCGGAGCTGACCGACGACTACGACGAACGCACCGACCTGATTGGCATGAAGTCGGCGTTTAGCATTGGGGCCAGCATTTTAGCCTTGGTGACGGCCCAGATCGTGTTTGCGCGGGTGGCCGACCCGGCCCGTCAGTACGCGCTGTTGGGGATGCTGTCGGCCAGCTTGGCCCTAGGCGTGATCGGCATCTGCGTGGCGGGCACCTACCGGCGCTACTGGCAGGTGCAGCGGGGCCGCCCCTCGCTGGCGGGCGATGTGGCTCCCCCAGCGCTGCTCAACCAGCTGCGCACCGTATTTCGCAACAGTGCGTTTCGCCAAGTTTTGGGTCTCTACCTCTGCGGCTGGATGAGCGTGCAGGTGACTGCCGCCATGCTGCCCTACTTTGTCGGCGCCTGGATGGGGTTGCCAGCGACTCACTTCGCCCAGATGGCCCTAGCGGTGCAGGGCACCGCGATCGCCATGCTCTGGGGTTGGGACTGGGTGGCCAAGCGCACGGGCAAGCGGACAGTATTTTTGACGGGGGCGCCCCTGGCGGCGATCGCCCTCGGTGGTCTGGCCACGGTACAGCCTGGCCAGGTGGTGTGGATGTATACCCTGGGGGTGATTGCGGGCATAGGGGTGGCTACCCTCTACATGGTGCCCTTTGCGATGCTGCCCGACGTGATTGACCTAGATGAACTCAACACCGGCCTGCGTCGGGAAGGGCTGTACTTCAGCGCCCTGGTATTTTTGCAAAAGCTGGGGTTGGCCCTAGCGTTGTTCATCTCTGGTCAGTTGTTGAGCTTGACCGGTTACGCGGCCAACACCGACACCCAGCCAGCCGCTGCCCTCAACGCTATTCGCCTGCTGATTGGCCCTCTACCGGCGCTGCTACTGATGGTGGGGCTGTGGTTTTGCTACCGCTACCCCATCAATCGCGATCGCCATCAGCAAATCTTATTGGCCCTACAGGAGCAGCGCCAGCAGCGATTTGATAACGAAGCCACCTCGGGTCCAGACGTCCCTACTACAGGGGCTTAAGCGCATTAATCAGCCGTGGGTCTAACTATTTTGTCGCCTGGCATCATCTCCCCTGGGGTAGATTGTTGACCGCCGTGGCCAGGGTTCGTTTCTATCTATTGGGAGAGGGATCGCTTCAGGAGCACCGTTAAGGTGTGTTAAGTGCTTTAAGGCGCTATTAAAGGCGCTGCCTTCGCCCTAATAATTCCGCACGAACGTGCATGCAGTTTTGAGTGTAAGGATTGTTTTAAATGACTATTATGCGTTCCTCTAAGACAAAGCGGTGGATGATTGGTCTCGCTAGCGTGGGTGCTGCGGCTATGCTAGCTGCCTGTGGTGCTCCTGATACCGCAGAAGAAACAGGTGAAGTTGGGCAAGCCCCCACCACTACTGAAGAGCCCACTACTGCGACTGATCCCACGGCTGAGAGCACTGCTGCCGAAGGCGACACTGTGGTTGACGTGGCCGCTAGCGATGAAGATTTCAGCATTCTCGCAGAAGCCATTGAGGCCGCTGACCTTACCGAAACTCTCAGTGCCTCTGGCCCTGTGACCGTGTTTGCTCCAACCAACGAAGCCTTTGAAGCTCTACCTGAAGGCACTCTAGACAAACTGCTGCTGCCCGAAAACCAAGATCTGCTGCGTCAGGTTTTGACCTACCACGTGCTGGAAGATGAAGTTCCCGCTTCTGAAGTCACCACAGGTGAAGTACCCACCGCCGCTGGCACTCCCGTTTCCATTCAGGTGGACGATGCCACGGGTGAAGTCATGGTCAACGAAGCCATGGTGGTTACCCCCGACATTCAGGCCAGCAACGGCATCATTCACGGCATTGACCAGGTGATTCTGCCCCCCGGTCTGACTCTCTAGAGTCGGCTAACTGGCCAGGTGCTGATGCTAGTGTCTGACCCAACCTTGTCAACTCTCTGACTCCCTAAACAATCCCTAGAAGCAACTTCTAACCGAGTTAGCTCCTAGGGATTTTATTTATTGGGCTAGCCACCTTGGTCGGAGGACTGCTGCCCTAGCCGCGGTTCGGTGCCAGCCAGGAGGCGATCGATATTGCTGCGGTGGCGCAGAATCACGTAGAACGCTCCCAGCGCTCCTAGCACTGCGTAGGGTAAGGGCTGGCCAGTGACGACCATGAGAATGCTGGCAGCGATCGCCGCCACTATCGAACTCAGCGACACAATGCGACTGAGGGCCAGAGAGAGACCAAAGGCGATCGCTGCCCCCAGGGCCACTGGCCAAGCCAGGCCGATTAACACTCCCAACCCCGACGCCACCGATTTGCCGCCGGTAAAGTTGATCCACACCGACTTGCTGTGGCCCACCAGGGCCATCAGCCCGGCCCCAACCGCCACCCACGGCTGCCAGAGGGCATCTAGGGTGGCCAGAGCCGCCACCTGGGGCCAGACCAGCGCCACCAGCAGCACCGCCAGCAACCCCTTGAGCAGGTCGATCAACAGCACGGCGATCGCCGCGCCTTTGCCCACGGTTCGCAGCACGTTGGTTGCCCCCGTGCCCCCCGAGCCATACTGCCGAATATCGATCCCTTTAACCGCCTTGGCCACCAGGTAGCCAGTGGGAATCGAGCCCAAGAGATAAGCCGCTACTATCAGCAGCACAATTGCTAGAACCGCCAACGCCCTATGTCCTTAAATACGTGGTGTAACCCAAAACGGTGTGACTCGACGCATCCACCCTCGCGGCTGCCCCAAGAGCCGTAGATGCCGTTCACCAATTCCAGTCTAGGAGGATCGGGGCGCTACATTGGGGACGGCAAGAAAAGTCTAAGGACCAGTCAGACCGATCGCAATGGGGCCGGGCACTTAAGGCACATCTGGTGCTTGGCCAGCAGGAGCACACAGGCGCTCGATCACCTGCTCAGCCGTAATCAATCGCTTCAGCACCACCTGCCCAATTGGTTCGCTGGTGACGCCCTCGGGCTTAACCTCGATCATCAGCACTGTCTCTTCGACTTGATAAAGCCACAGGGTTTCCCCCTGTTCTTGAATTGACAGATTAAGGCGCCGTATATGGGGCTTGCGCTGCCAACCCAGCTCGTTCCACAGGCCACCAAACTCCCACACCCGGCCTGTTACCCAACCATCCGAAAGAAAAAAGTATTTCACCGCTCACTCTGCCACACCGTATATCAATGGCATTATGCACCGTGACGACCCACTGGCCGCAGGCTTCACCCATTTAAACGCCAATGATAGTTAAATCGACTAGCCCATGATACAAATTGCAGCGCTCGACCACCTGGTGCTCACCGTGGCCGATATTTCCCGCACCCGTGAGTTTTATCAAGCTGTGCTGGGCATGGCAGCGGTGACTTTTGGCAACGATCGCCAAGCCCTTTACTACGGTCAACAAAAAATCAACCTCCACCAGGCTGGCGCGGCCTTTGCCCCCCACGCCCTAGCCCCTACGCCCGGCTCGGCAGATCTGTGCTTTCTTATCACCACTTCCCTGGACGCGGCCCTAGCCCACCTCCAGACCTGCGGGGTGCCTGTTGTCGCCGGGCCAGTGCAGCGTACCGGGGCTACAGGGATGCTGCTGTCGATTTATATTCGCGACCCCGACGGCAACCTAATAGAGCTGAGCGTGCTGGCAGATGCCTAGGCTTACCCAGATAGACTGGGTGGACAGCTCGTCCGACTGGCCCAAACTTTTTGGCAATTTTCCGGACGAAAGCTACCCCATTCGTATTAGAGAAAGGTAGATGCACCCTGATTGTTAAGCCCTGGGATACCTGGAGGGATCCTGGGGCTTTTTTTTGCCTGAAATTATGGGCAAGTTATGGAGCCTCGCTGCTGTGATACCCTATCCGCAATTGGCGCGATGGTGAGGTTCACATGGCAATAACGGTAGGGCTGGTGTTTGGCGGCTGCTCGGGGGAGCACGAGGTATCGATTCGCTCGGCCCAGGCGATCGCCCGCGCCCTGGCCAGCGGTAGCAACGCCCAGAAATACACCGTGCTGCCGGTTTACATTCGCAAAGACGGCGTTTGGCTGGCTGATTCTACCGCTGAGTCGGTCTTGACCGCTGGTGTACCGCCCCAGGAGACCGCCAATGCGCCAGCCGCCACTGCCCGCGATCGCCTGCCTCAGTTTGATCAGATGGACGAGATTGACATTTGGTTCCCGGTGCTGCATGGCCCCAACGGCGAAGACGGCACGGTGCAGGGCCTCTTGACCCTAATGCAGCAGCCCTACGTCGGTGCTGGGGTGCTGGGCTCAGCGGTGGGGATGGATAAAATTGCCATGAAAACGGCCTTTGCCCAGGCCGGGCTGCCCCAGGTGAAGTACCTGGCGGTGAGCCGGGCGGAGGTGTGGTCTAATCCCTGCGTGTTTCCGAAGCTGTGCGATCGCATCGAAACCGAGCTGGGCTACCCCTGCTTTGTCAAACCGGCCAACCTGGGCTCGTCAGTGGGCATTGCCAAGGCCACCAGCCGCAAGGAGCTAGAGGCCGCCCTCGACAATGCCGCCAGCTACGATCGCCGCATCATTGTCGAAACCGGGGTGGTTGCCCGCGAGGTCGAGTGCGCCGTGTTGGGCAACGACAATCCCAGAGCCTCGGTGCTGGGCGAAATTACCTTCCAAAGTGATTTCTACGACTACGAAACCAAATACACCAGCGGCCAGTCACAGCACACCATTCCAGCCCAGGTGCCCGACGATGTAGCCCGCCGCATTCAGGAGATGGCCATTACGGCGTTTCAGGCGGTGGATGCCGCTGGCATCTCGCGGGTCGATTTTTTCTACGTAGAGGCGACTGGGGAAGTCCTGATCAACGAGATCAATACCCTACCTGGATTCACCGCTACCAGCATGTACCCGATGATGTGGGAAGCCAGCGGCGTAAATTTTGCAGAACTGGTAGATACCCTAATTCAGTTAGGGTTTGAGCGCACCGGCACCGTAGCTCCGAAAGCATAGCCAATGAGTTCACTGTGTTCTATCAGCAGGTTGGCCTGCGATCGCTCCTGTCTGAAATGTAGCGGTCTCAGTTTCCCAGCCTGCTGCTGAAACTCCGCCTGTCGCCGCGATGCTCTCCGCAGACTGACCCATAGAGTCGGCACCACAAACAGCCTAGAGTCAGTTCCACAATGGCCGAGTAGCGCCAGGAAGACTCAGGCAAAACATCCTTCAAGGCAGCATTCAGCCGTAGGGTATCTCATTAGCCTTGGCCGAGCCTCCCTAGGCCTGCTATGACGGCTACGCCCAGGCCAGTCCACAGCAGGAAGGCGTGGCGGGTAAGGGCAAGGGCAGCAAGAATGCGATCGCCTGTAATCGGCACCACCGCATCCCCCAGTAGCGGCTTTTCTTTCACCTGCCCTCGATATACGTTCCGTCCACCCAGCTGCACCCCTAGGGCGGCGGCGTAGGCGCACTCGCTCCACCCCGCATTGGGGCTGGGGTCTGCTGGGGCATCGCGGCGGCATAGTGCCCAAACTTGCCGGGGCCGACCCGAGAGCAAAGCGATGGTGAACACCGTCAGGCGGCAGGGTAGCCAGGTCAAAGCGTCCTCAAAACGAGCGCTAAACCAGCCCAGATCGGTGTAGGGTGCTTCTCTGTAGCCGATCATTGAGTCCAGCGTGCTGGCCCCTTTGTAGGCCAAAGCCACGGGCACGCTGCCCAGCGGCAGCAAGGCTCCCACCAGAGCGTAAAACAGCGGCGCCATCACCCCATCCGTGGCGTTCTCGCTCACGGTTTCTAGCACCGCCCGCAATATTTCAGGCTCGTCCAGGCTCTCAGTATCGCGGCCCACGTAGAGGGCCAGACACTCCCGCGCCAGGGGGATATCGCCGGACTCCAGCGGGGCCAGCACATCTTCCGCCGCCCGCCGCAGGCTGCGCCCGGCAAAGCAGCTGGCCAAGATCACCACTTCGCAGCCCATGCCGACGATGGGGTGAACCATGCCGCCCAGGCGTACCGTGCCCCACCCGACAACGCCACTGCCGAGAATGACGCTCAGACCAAGCATGACGCCCAGCGATCGCTCCCCCCAGGGCGGCAGCTTTAGGCGAAAAATGCTCTGCGAGCCCCAGCTGATCACCTGGCCGATCGCCTGCACTGGATGGGGCCAGCCCCAGGGGTCGCCGACAATGCGATCGAGCGCCGCCGCCAGCACCACCACCGCGGCCCGATTAGCCCAGTTAAACCATAAAACTGACATCATCCCCCTGGGCCGCCTGCCAACTGCGGGCATCAAAATACAAATCTTCCAGGGAAATACTATAGAGGGCTTCCTTCAGCTTTTGAGACAGCCGGTTCCACACGGCAAAGGTAACCCAGTCTTCGGCTTGGTCGGCCTGGGGGCTGTGGCGAGGTAACGGATCAACCTGTTCGCCTACGGCTACTAATATCTGGCCCAAAAAAATTTGGTCAGCGGGTTTGGCCAATCGATAACCCCCCTGGGGGCCGCGCACCGATTCCACAATGCCTGCTCGCCGCAGTTCAATCAAGAGTTTTTCTAAATAAGGCGGCGGCAGCCCCTGCCGGGTTGCAATAGTCTGCACTGAGACCGGATGGCGGGAGGGATGCAGCGTCAGATCGAGCAGTGCTTTAACACTGTAATGTCCGCGAGTTGTTAGTTTCATCTGAGTTAAATCACCCGTCGGTTATCACTATTCTACGGTGTTCATGGAGGACGAAAATACGGTTTTTTTGTGCTCTAGTGCTACACAATTAGGGGAACAAAAAAAGAGAATGCAAAAAACTATTTCGCTGTAGTATCATTTTTCGTGTTGTCATTAAAGTAGAGCCAGGTAGAACAGTTTTGCTGTTTCTGCCCAAATTGTTTGGAGCAAACCGTTGTGAACGAGAATAAAGTTAATGGCTAAAGCAACTCAGATAGAACCACTGGTTGGCAAAGAACTACTGCAAAAGGTCAAAGATCTTGACGAACTCAGTAAAGAAGAGAAGGCTAAAGCCTGCGGCTATTACACATTGACCAAGGCGGGTAACCCCCGGGTCAACATGATGAAATTTCTCAACGCCTTGATTGAGGCGGAGGGCATTCAGCTTGACAGCGCCCAGAATGGCAACGGGCGCGGTGGCCGGAGCGCCAGTTTTCGCATTACGGTGCAGTCTAACGGCAACCTGCTAATTGGCTCGACTTACACTAAGCAAATGGGGCTTAGACCCGGCGACGAGTTTGAAATTACCTTAGGACGCAAGCACATTCGCCTCAAGCAGTTGGGAGAAAACGGTCTTTTTATCGACGACGAGGACGAATAGAAACACAGGTGGTCAGTACTCCCCTCGGCTTTCGAGCAATTGTGATCCGTTTTTAGGTCGCTTGAGTACAATGGGCGAACCAAGTCTACGATAGGTTGGTTCGCTCTTTTTTAGTGATCTCTAGCCACCGAACAGATTTACTATTTGCACTCCTTTGCAGAGTTTAAATAGCCTGGGCGGCTATTTTTTGCTGTAGAGCTCTAGGACTTGGGTAGCTCGCTAGCATCGGGTAATTGGGGTTCAAAGATGCAGAATTGTACGGTTAGTCTATGAACTTTCCTATAGTTTTAGACATTGCCCTAGGGCTAGTCTTTATCTTTTTTGTGCTGAGCCTGCTGGCCAGCGAGGCTCAAGAAATTATTGGCACACTTTTGCAGTGGCGGGCTGAGCACCTAAAGCAATCAATTGAGGTGCTGCTAGCGGGTAATGACCGAGATCGAGAAGCGTCGGCCCAGGCCTTAGCCGATGCCCTCTACGAAAGCCCTTGGATTCGCAGTTTGAACCAGGAGGCGAAGGGATCGATCGCGCGATCGTTTCGGCGCATTTCGCACTTGATTGGCCGCGTTTACCGCACTCTCACGGGCCAGCGCAATGTGTTTGGGGTGGGCAAAACCAGCGGTCCGTCATATATTCCGCCCGAGGCGTTTGCCAACAGTTTGCTGGAGCGCATGCAGCTCGGCAATCTGTGGCAGGTGCTAGCCAACGATCGCCTCCACGGTTTTGCCCGCGATCGCGTGCTCGGCCCTGTAACCAATATTCTCAGCGACCTTAAGGCCAGCACCGGCAACGAGTTTTTGCTCAACACCGAGCTACAGCAGCTGGAGCAGGGTATTCATACGATAATCGACGACTTTCGGGCGGGCATCGTCTCGCTGCCCGAAAGCCTCGATCGCGTCGTCAACCGCCTAGATGAGTTTGGGCTGATGGCGGCGGATATATTACCTGACGGCCATCCCCTCACCGAGACCTTTTTGCGCCGCCTGGAGTATATTAAGCGCGGGCTGGCCAGCACCCCCACCGAGCGGGCGGCGATGCTCAGCAAGCTGCGCCCCAACGTGGCCCAGCTCCTCGATATTTTTGACGATAACAGCCCCGCCTATAGTGAGCTGAAACGTCTGGCCCAGGGCGGCAACCTCGATGCTCAGGCGCTGATCGATCGATTAGCCCAAGCCCCCATCACCCCGGCTTTGCGCAGCAGTCTAGCGGCGATCGCCCGCAAAGTCGAAGTCACCGCCGACGCCGCCCGTGATGACGTAAAGCTGTTTGGCCTCGAACTCGAAAAGTGGTTTGATCGCGGCATGGAGCGGGCTACTGGGGTCTACAAGCGCAATGCCAAGGCAGTCGCGCTGCTGATTGGCATTGCCACTGCGGTCTCCATTAACGCCGACTCGTTTCACATTGCCACTCGCCTGGCCGTGGACCCCATTCTGCGCAACTCGATTACCCAAACCGCTGACCAGCTCGCAGCCGAGTCGACCGGCAATTTTAACCAAGATATTGAGCAGGTGCAGACCGCTGTCAACCAGGCTCTCGACGAAATTCCCTTCCCGTTGGGCTACAACGATGTGGTGATACAGCAGCAGCTTGCCGCTGAGCAGTCGTGGCCGGTTCCCTTTGTGCCGCGCCGTTTGCTGGGCTGGCTGGTCAGTGGGTTCGCCATTTCTATGGGGTCGACTTTCTGGTTTAGCGTGCTGAAGAAGGTGGTGAATGTGCGGAATACGGGGGATAAGGGGGAGTAGGTGAGGGAGATAGGAAGATGGGGAAGGTGAGGGAGACGGGGAAGTGGGGGTGACTATGGATTCGAGTACGGCATCTTCTGGCCAAAAAGCACTATTGGCATCCTTGGGGCAGGAATATGTTTGCACTCGGGCGCTTGACCTCTATAAAACTGACGAGTTGCAGGGGTTGGTGACTCAGGCGGCGGTGGGAAGGCATTTGCGGTTGGCAGAAAAATCCTCCCAGGCCCATGCGGTGATCCTTTGCGAAGACGACTATCCCGGCTGGATTAGTGCTGCCGATGGGGATGCGCTCAAGCCCGCTGAGCAGCTCTATCAGCCTGTTTCTCTCGATCGCAGCGCCATTGAGCCTCGTCTGCCGGGGGCGATCGCCTTTACTCAGCAGGCAATGGCAGTACCGAATACTTACCTCTGGGGCGGCACCGTTGGCCCCAACTACGACTGCTCAGGGCTGATGCAGGCGGCCTTTGCCTCGGTGGGCATTCGCCTGCCCCGCGACTCGTACCAGCAGGAGGCCTTTACCCAGCCCATCGGCTGGGATGAGCTGCTGCCGGGTGACCTAATCTTTTTTGGTACTCCAGAACGCACTAAGCATGTGGCCCTTTACCTAGGTGAGGGCAACTACATTCACAGCTCTGGGGTTGATCAGGGCCGCAACGGCATTGGTATTGACTCGTTAACTGATCTGTCGCATCCCGTGAGCGCGGCTTACCACCAGCAGCTGCGCCGAGCGGGGCGGGTGATGACCAGCTACTGCTCAGGCGACACGCTATAGTCCAAGCAGCGTTTGCCTGTTTGAGGGTTGCCCTTGTCGTTTTTGAATGCTGCTGGGCTAACACGACTGAAGCCCCTGGCTCGCTGGGTGGTTCTGGGTGCGGCGATCGCCTTCCTACTCCGCACCCTGGTGCGCCACTGGGCTGACATTAGCGCCCTGCGCATTGGTGCCCAGGGCTGGAGCCTGCTGCTAGTGGCCCTCGGCATAACGCTGCTGGCCCACATCTGGGCCGGCTGGGTGTGGAGCTGGGCTCTGCAAGCCCTGCAACAGCCCGTCGTCGGCAGCTGGAGCGCCCCCGTTTACCTGCAAACCAACCTGCTGAAATATTTGCCCGGCAACGTCTGGCACTTTTTTGGCCGAGTGCGTGCTCTGCGTAATATAGGGATTGACAACGGCTCCGCCCTCGTCGGCGTCGCCCTAGAACCCCTCCTCATGGCCGCCGCCGCCCTGGTCGTCGGTATCGCCATCCCCACCCCCTACTGGCCCTTTCAGCTCCTGGGCTTAGTCGTAGTGCTCGCCGCCATGGCTCCCCGCTGGCTCAACCCCCTAGTCGATCGCCTCAGCCGCTCCAAAACCGCCAATCAACCCACCGAAGATTCTCCCCCATCTCCCCCATCTTCCTCACCCCCCTTACCTTCACCCGCTCCCGGCCTCCGCCACTACCCCCTCAAACCCCTCCTCGGCCAGCTCGGCTACATCGGCCTGCGCGGCCTGGGCTTTTGCTTGGTGCTCAGCGCTGTAACCCCCTTGGCGACGGGCGATTGGTCCAGCACCATCAGCGCCTTTAGCCTGGCCTGGCTGGGGGGGCTAGTGGTGCCGGGCGCACCGGGCGGGCTAGGGGTGTTTGAGGCGATCGCCCTCAGTCTGCTCCAGGGGCAATTCTCTGCCGCCGTGGTGCTCAGCGCAGTAGTGCTGTATCGGGTGGTCAGTACCCTAGCCGAGGCTCTAGGAGCGGCATTGGCCACATTTGATCGGGGCCTTTCCAGTACACTCAAGTAAATTGCCTACGCCCAAAGGGCATAAATCACAGTCTTTGCTGGTTTTCCTGTTGTGCTGAAGCTGCCATGACTACCCATTCCCCCTCGGTTGCTGCACTGCCAGCCCTCATAGCCCCCATCGACATTTCGGTGGTGGTGCCGGTGTACAACGAGTACGAGAGCCTGCCCACCCTGATTAAAGCGATCGCCAAAGTGCTCGATGGCCTAGGCTACACCTACGAAATTTTGGGGGTAGACGATGGTTCCACCGACG
Source organism: Nodosilinea sp. FACHB-131 (assembly GCF_014695395.1). Classification (GTDB taxonomy): domain Bacteria; phylum Cyanobacteriota; class Cyanobacteriia; order Phormidesmidales; family Phormidesmidaceae; genus Nodosilinea. The sequence goes on along the minus strand of NZ_JACJOF010000005.1, from coordinate 60,457 downwards.
GTTCGAGCGATCGCCTGCGCGAGCTGGCCCAGCAATATCCCCAACTGCGAGCCGTGATTTTGCGCCGTAACTACGGCCAAACTGCTGCCATGGCTGCCGGGTTTGACCATTCCCGTGGCCAAATCGTGATCACCATGGATGGCGATCTGCAAAACGACCCCGCCGACATTCCCCGCCTGCTCAATCGCCTCAACGAGGGCTACGACCTGGTCAGCGGCTGGCGCAAAAACCGCCAAGACAACACCCTCACCCGGCTGATTCCCTCCAAAATTGCTAACTGGATAATTGCCGGAGTCACAGGGGTTGAGCTGCACGACTATGGCTGCTCCCTCAAGGCCTACCGGGCTGAGGTGATTCGCGATCTCAACCTCTACGGTGAGCTGCATCGCTTTTTGCCCGCCCTAGCCTTTATCGAAGGGGCCCGCATTACCGAAATGCCCGTCACCCACCATGCCCGCCGTTTTGGCACCAGTAAATATGGCCTGGGTCGTACCCTGCGCGTGGTGATGGACATGCTCACCGTCTATTTTATGAAGAAGTTTCTCACCCGGCCCATGCATGTCTTCGGCAGCTTGGGACTGGCATCGATGGCGCTGGGCATTGCCCTGGGGGTTTATCTCACCCTGGTAAAAATTTTGGCCGATCAGGATATCGGCGATCGCCCCCTGCTGATCCTGGTCGTTGTGCTGTTGCTGGCGGGCATTCAGCTGTTTAGCTTTGGCCTGTTGGCCGAACTGCTCATGCGTACTTATCATGAATCGCAGCAGCGCCCTATCTACCGGGTGCGTGAGGTGGTGGGCCCAATACTAGCCCTTCCAGCCAGCCCCGGATCCAGTAGCCCCTGAACGTTTGCAGATTGTCGATTCTAGGCAAATGTGCTAAATTCGCAGTCAATTCAACGGTTACGCGGCCTAATTCAGCGCTCGTTAAGGGCAATCTGATGCGGAGGAACCAAATTTTGGGGCTTGTCTCAGGGCGAAACGCATCGCCAGAGAAGGGGATCTCTCACCCCTCGCCCGTCAGCTAACTCCGTCGGCCTTGGGAGAGAACATCTGGAAGCTTTTTTAACGCTCTCCGTAGTTCTCCTACGATAGTTAACTCCTCGGTGAAGCTTTCACCGCAGAGTTTTCGCTTAGCACCACAATAGGAGACAGGCTATGGAAACCTGGTCTGAGATCACCGCGTCAGTGGTGTTTTTTGGGGTCTTGGCCCTGATCGCCACCGAGCGTATGCACCTCACCGTTGCAGCCTTCTTGGGCGCAATGCTGCTGATATTTTTCCATGTGTTAACGCTCGACCAAGCCATCGGCTACATCGGCAACAGCCACGCTACCCTGGCGCTGTTCTTTGGGGTGATGGTGATGGTGCGCGCCTTTGAGCCCACCAAAATCTTTGAATACTTGGCTACCCAAATGGTGATCATGGCTCGGGGTGAAGGCAAGCGGCTGCTGCTGGGTATTGTGGCCATCACCACCCCGGTCTGCGCCATGCTACCCAACGCCACCACCGTCATGCTGCTGGCACCGCTGATTCCGCCCATGGCGGCAGAACTCAACATCAACTTTGTCCCTCTGCTGATTTTGATGGTGTTTGTGGCCAACAGCGCTGGCCTGCTGACCCTAGTAGGCGACCCAGCCACCTTTATTGTGGGCGACGCGATCAACATGAGCTTTCTGGAGTATCTCACCAAGCTCAGCCTAGGGGGCGTCGTGGCGATCGCCACTATCGTCGTCTTGTTGCCCATCCTCTTCCCCAACACCTGGAACAAAAAGCTGGCTGACCTCGACCATCTACCCCATCCGGTGGTTAACCATCCCCGCATGCTGGCCCTAGGCGGGCTGATTGTTGGGCTAGTGCTGGTGCTATTTGTGGTGGGCGAAAGCCTACCGGTGCCAATTTCTCCGGCGGCGATCGCCCTGCTGGGGGCCGCTCTCTGCCTGCTGCTTACCCACCACAGCGGCATCGACACCGTGCACAACATTCTGCGCGACGTTGACTGGAGCACGCTGATTTTCTTTATGAGCGTGTTTGTGCTGATCGGCGGCTTGCAAGAAACCGGGGTGATTAGCTCGGCCTCGGGTCTGCTGGGGGTGGTGATTGGCCAAAACATCGCTTTGGGTTCGATGCTGCTGCTGTTTATCACCGGCATTCTCTCCAGCCTGATTCCCAACATTCCCCTGGTGGTGGCGATGGTGCCCCTGCTGAAGGAATACTTAGTAAACGTGAATTTGGCGGGGCCAGACCTGCTATCGCCCGATTTCGCTGGGCAAATTCCGCCCGAAATCCTGCCCCTATTTGCGGCCATGATGTTTGGCGCTACCCTAGGCGGCAATGGCACCCTGGTCGGTGCATCGTCAAATATTGTGGCGGCGGGGATTGCTGAGCAGCACGGTAAGCCAATTTCGTTCCGACAGTTTTTGAACTACGGCCTGCCAATGATGGCTTTACAGTTAATGACCATCAGTGCATACGTGGGCATTCGATTCTTGCTGTAGGTGGCGGCTGAAATCATCCCGGCTCAGGGGCAATTCCACTCGATGGCTAGAGTCGGTTAGGGCGATCGCTTACAGGTCGCCAACTATAATGATGGCGGTTACTCCACTAGGTAACGCACCCTTATGTTTAAAGCTTAGGAATTATCAAAGGGCAGACTCTCACTGAGAGAGTTGTGTGCACTTAGATGAAAAGTCTTTTTTTATGTAGGTAATAAATAAAGATAGGGAAAACCGAGACAAACACACCAGCTAGCAATTATCAAAAGGCACTACCGAGGGGTAGATATAGTAATCAACAGATCGGTACAGAGAATAATAAGTGCTCTAAATCGCGATAGAGCCAGTGTTCTATCCTAAATTTTGCTAGCGGTAGTCGCGAGTGTCTTCAGTACAGCGGTCATTACTGTACATTCTTAAAGCGATCCCCACAGATTTTTTAACAATCAAGTAATTTTATTTCGGATTTTCAGCCTGAATATAGATTTGCAAAGTTCCGGGGATCATCTCCTCCCTTAGAACGACATCACTTTGTGAAATTATTCTTAGGTTGGATTGAGAGCTTGTGAAGCTTAGAGTTTGATCTCTCGCTTTCTCGATCTGGTTTTCTAGGTTTAAACCTTCTCAGCCTAGAGAAAAACCATCGGAAAGTTGAGGGGCGCAGATTTCTGGGTCACAAGCCAAGATTCTTCTGCCGTCAAAAAGCCATCGCGAATCTTGTACAAGATCCAACTTTGAGGTCCGTTATGAAAAGACTATCCATAGGAACGATTTCAGCCCTTTTTCTAGCAGGGGCAGTTGCGCCTGCTGTTTTGGCCGATAACCACGGGACTTTGCAGTCCCAAACCCCCAGCCAGAGCCAAACTCCTGGGCAAACACAAACCCCTCGCCAAGGGCAAACCCCCAGCCAGAGCCAAACTCCTGGGCAGACACAAACTCCTCGTCAAGGGCAAACTCCTGGGCAGATGCAAACTCCCGGGCAGATGCAAACCCCTCGTCAAGGGCAAACTCCTGGGCAGATGCAAACTCCAGGCCAGGCTCCTACCCAAGCTCCTGAGCGGGTACCTGGGCAAAGCCCGGGCTCGTATCCTAACGAAACTCCAGGTAACGAAATCCCCAGGCAGCCTGATAACTCTGGGCAGATGCAAACTCCTCGCCAAGGGCAAACTCCTGGGCAGACACAAACCCCTCGCCAGGGCCAAACTCCTGGACAGGCTCCCAACCAAGCGCCTGAGCGAGTACCTGGGCAAAATCCAGAGGCCTATCCCAACGAAACTCCGGGCAACCAAGTCCCTAGACAGTCTCCGAACTCTGGGCAGCGGACTCCTGGACAAACCTCTTCGCCCAGTGCTGAGTTTGACAGCATGGGCATGGGTGCCGCTCTCCCCAGTGACGCAGTTAGTCCGTTCCAGCTGGCCTACATGGCCGTTAGGGGTGAGCTAGATGAAGGCAGCAACGAAGGCTACTCGGTTTACAAGGCACGCCGCGGTACTGCCGAGGGTCGCAACATTGTTGAAGCTGCTATCAACCAGGGCTACATCAGCAGCAGCCTTATGGAAGACCAGGGCTATATCAATAGCGTCAACCAGGTTCTGAGAATGCAGTCTGAAAACTGGAGGGACTAACGCGTTCCAACGAGCAGGGCTTTAGAGCCATTTGCTACCCGTAGACCTTCCCTGTCTGGTTCGATCGCGATCGAGCCGGCAGGGAAGGCCTGTTTCTAGGGGCGATAGGAGTTAACTGGGCAGCAACTCTATCTGGAGGCAACAGCTGTGTCACCGATCGCTCAAAATGTTTAGGGCTAAGTCGTAGCGATTCCGACTTTGTGCCGGTAGAATAGTTAGAACCGATACATTTGCCTGATCTGCTCCAGAGTCGAGTCGCCTGCTGGTGACTGTCTTTTGGAAAAGGATCTACTGTCGATCTAGCACCTGCCGTCTATTCCGTGGGAGTCACCATGAGCAACCCGCCTAGCCCCAATCGCATTCTTATCTTCGACACCACCCTGCGAGACGGCGAGCAGTCTCCTGGGGCCACCCTCAATGTTGAAGAGAAGCTAGTGATTGCGAAGCAGCTGGCGCGGCTGGGAGTTGACATTATCGAGGCGGGGTTCCCCTTTGCCAGCCCTGGCGACTTTGAGGCGGTGCAGAAAATTGCCCGAGAAGTCGGCACCGAAAATGGCCCTACCATCTGTGGTCTGGCCCGCGCTACCAAGGGCGACATCGAGCGAGCTGGAGAGGCAATTAAGCCCGCTGTGAAGGGACGCATTCACACGTTTCTTGCCACCTCCGACATTCATATGCAGTACAAGCTGCGCAAGAGTCGCGAAGAGGTGCTGGCGATCGCCCCTGAGATGGTTGCCTACGCCAAGACCTTCACCGACGATATCGAGTTTTCGCCCGAAGATGCGGGCCGCTCTGACCCAGAATTTCTCTATCAGGTGCTGGAGGCGGCGATCGCGGCTGGAGCCACCACCGTCAACATCCCCGACACCGTGGGCTATCTGACGCCGAGCGAGTTTGGCGACCTGATTCGCGGCATCAAGGCCAATGTGCCGAATATTGACCAGGCCGTGATTTCCGTCCACGGCCACAACGACCTGGGCCTGGCAGTGGCCAACTTTTTGGAAGCCGTCAAGGCTGGGGCGCGCCAGCTCGAATGCACCATCAACGGCATTGGCGAGCGAGCGGGCAACGCCGCCCTCGAAGAACTGGTGATGGCCATGCACGTGCGCCGCGCCTTCTACAATCCCTTCCTGGGGCGTCCCGCCGAGTCGGAGGAACCTCTGACCAACATCGACACCCGCCAAATCTACAAAACCTCGCGCCTGGTGTCGAACTTGACTGGCATGTTTGTGCAGCCTAATAAGGCGATCGTGGGGGCCAACGCCTTTGCCCACGAATCCGGCATCCACCAAGACGGTGTGCTCAAAAACAAGCTCACCTACGAAATTATGGACGCCCAGTCCATTGGTCTAACCGATAACCAGATCGTGCTGGGCAAGCACTCAGGCCGCAACGCCTTTCGCACCCGTCTGCAAGAGCTGGGCTACGAATTGGACGACCAAGCTCTCAATCGCGCCTTTTTGCGGTTCAAAGAGCTGGCCGACAAGAAAAAAGAAATCACCGACTGGGATATCGAGTCGATCGTCAATGACGAAACTCAACAGGCTCCGGAGCACTTTCACCTCGATCTGGTGCAGGTTTCCTGTGGCGATAGCGCCAAGCCCACCGCTACCGTCACCATTCGCACCCCCGATGGGCAAGAGCTGATGGATGCGGCGATCGGCACCGGTCCGGTGGATGCGGTTTACAAAGCCATTAACCGGGTGGTGGATATTCCCAACCAGCTGATCGAGTTCTCGGTGCAGTCGGTCACTGAGGGCATTGATGCCTTGGGCGAAGTCACCATTCGGATTCGCTACGAAGACCGGGTATTCTCAGGCCACGCGGCAAATACCGACATTGTGGTGGCCTCGGCTCACGCCTATCTGCACGCTCTCAACCGGCTGCACACGGCGTTGCAGACCGGGCAAGCCATTCACCCCCAGCGAGAAACGGTGACGGCTGCGTTGTAACACTCACAGAGCAAATAGGGAGCTGATTCGCTGTGGGGAGAAGCATCCTAATGGCGTTTCAGCTTCTCACACCCAATTTTGAGGGGCCGGGCGAAGGTTATAACGTCTATGGCTAGGCTGCTCAAATACCCCTAGGTTATGCCTTGTGAGCATTAGGGCAGTGTGTCTAGATTTGATAACGACTTGGGTCAGTGGTTGCCAGAGTCTTTGCGTCTTACCCAGGTGATTTCGGCCAATCCTCTGCACCCAAATTGTTAGACGGCTGTAAGCTCGCCTCTCATCAACGAAACTCTTCCAAATCATGAGGTTTTTCTTTCTAAAAACCGCACTGGAGCTGATCCAAGGGAGTATGCCTATTTCTGTATAAAAAACAACTAACAAACGGTAATGACGAGTCCCAAATAATAAATGTAAGATCCAGCTTGAGAACCAATTTGGGATAGATGATAGTTATGCGAGTACCCATTGGCAAACTCATCGTCAGCCTTGGCGTTGTCCTGGCAGTTGGAGCGCCACCAGCCCAGGCGCAAGTTTCAGAACGTCAAGTTGCAGCATTGGTCGAGGCGCTTCGTCAAGCAGCCCCCCAAACGGGACGTGCCGATGACGGGCTCTATAGTGACTGGCAGATTATGCCAGGCAATATCCCCCGGTGGTCAAGGTCATGCATTGGTCGAGAGCTTTCACCGACTGAGTTTGAGGCTAGCCCAGACGTTGCCCGTTCGGTTGTGACCTGTGTGATGCGGGATGTACTGAAAGAGGAGTACGGCGCTAGCGGTAACGATGAAATGCTAGCGGTACGGCGATCCGCTGCCTGGTGGATGCGGGGCGACCCGTCTCAGTACAACAGTTCTGAAATTGCAGAGTACGTTCAGAAGGTCGTGACTGCCTATGAGGGGCAGCAAGGGACAGCGGCAGCGGCGACTGCGCCCGCGTCTCAATCTTCGCCACCTTCGGCACAACGACCGCCCCAGTCATCCGAGTTTGATCGCTATATGGCGGCAGGATATGCGGCCACAGAGCAACGCGATTATGAGACCGCGCTGCTCTATTTCCAGCGGGCATTAGACGAACGCCCGAATGATTCCTTTGCTCAGCAAGCCATCCAAAATGTTGAGCGCTATCGCACGCGCCCTTCTGAAGATGCCTCTGGTAGTCAATCTCAGCCCACTCCCCAGTAACCTATGAAAATCTTGCTTGTTGGTTTGGCCGCGATTATTTCTGCCGTCGGTGCGGCTGGTGCGCTGGCTCAATCTACTCCAGTAGACTGGGTTGAGGTGACGCGCAATGCTGTGGGCGATCGCTTCTTGGTAGAGCGTAACTCCATTCAATTTAGGGATGGAGCGGTTTGGTACTGGGAACATCGCGACTTCCCTGAACCGAACAACGCTTTTGTCGGGGTTGAACTGGAGCAACCAGTCCATAGTGCCATGCTGTATCGCTCTGCCGATTGTGCAGGCGGTGTTTCTCGGCTCAGGCAAATCATTGCTCGTGACAAGGATGGGCAAGAGATTCAGCGCATTAACTATGGGGATGCTGGTCAGTTGACACAACCTCAGGCAGGCAGTAGCGCAGCAGCCGTCTTGCGCTTTGTCTGTGACCAACCCCAGGCAGCACCACCTGCATCCTCATGATGGCGCTACAGTACAGCCCAAAACGAAAGAACTTCGACTTAATAAATCTTCAAGTTCTACATACACTTTGAGGTTGTGCGATCGCAGATTCCAACAAACCTACATCTCGGGTACCTAAGGTGCCCACAGTGATCACTCTCTTAGCGTTTCTGCGTCAGGTTTAATATCACGCCTGACCGATAAACTCTTTGCATAATCTCAACTCAGACCTATTCAGCTAACGTTCCGCTTAACCCGCCGCAGATAGCTTGAACGCTTTATAGATCAACCCTCAACGGTCGGGTTCAAACGGGTTGTTAGCTACAACCGCAATTTGCAGCAATAGTAATAGTTGCCTTTGTGCGTCCTAGTTGACTAAACTGATTTCGCCTGTATTTAGGTCATAGTAGGCACCCACAATTTTAAGTTTACCTTCTTGTAGGGCTGAAGCAATTACAGAAGAGTTTTGTAGTCGCTGTACTTGTAAGCTCACATTTGACTTGATTGCATTTGTAAGGCGATCGCCCGATTTTCCCTCTGAGGCTTGAACTGCTGGTCGAATTGCAAATACCAGTGATTCAATGACACCTGGTAATTCTCCCCCTTCCAGAGCCGCTGCCACGGCACCACATCGTTCGTGTCCCAAAACCATCAGTAGGGGGGTTCCCAAGACACCAACCGCATACTCTTCACTAGCAATATCTTCAGTAATAGCAATATTACCAGCAACACGAACGACAAAGAGATCGCCAATTCCCTGGTCAAAGACAATCTCTGGCACTACTCGTGAGTCTGCACAACTCAAAATAGCAGCAAAGGGTGCTTGTCCTGACGCAACTTCAGCTAGACGGGCAGCATCTTGATTAGGATTGAGCCGCCTTCTTTCAACAAATCGCTGGTTTCCTTCCATAAGTTGCGCTAGCGCCTGATCAGGAGTCAAAGGACCCTGGGAATCGGCACTTCTAAGATCGGCATCAGCGGATTGGGTTTGCTTAGTACGGGATGACCGATGTTCAACAGCTTGGGCTAATGCGCCCGTTCCTAACCAAGCTGTTAGCGAACCTGTGCCAACCAGCCCTGCACCAAATTGAAGAAGGTTTCTTCTCGAAAACCCTTGTTGATCCGAGGATTGTTTCATAGTTGTGTCTTGAACAACGAAAGCATTTTTAGAAAAGCTACAGATGGGTTAAAGCCCATTCCTAGATTGAATCTTCTATGTACAGGTGACACAAAAACTGCTGTTGAAGCAAATCTTTAAACTTAAGCGCTTGCTCTGATGAGACAGGTGGGCCAACTATGTATTAAACGCTAGGTGTTGTATAGATAAGCCCCTAGCTTGGGAGCTTTATCTATTACTTTTGATGTCTAACTCCCTAGTGGAGGAGTATTGTTTGTAAATTATGATGGATATTTATTCTGAATAGGTGCTTATTCGGTAACTTTTGATCTTGCAACCTATAAAAGTTTGCATCGGTAAGTAAAGTGCTGTTACACGGTGAGCGGAGAGCGATCGCATCAACAACCCCTTCAGTAGTCGGTATCCGTAGGTTGAGCTCTGAAGCCACCCTACCTTTCACCTATTCCGGCGACACAGCCACCAAGCAACATTAACCCTCTTTCTGCACTAGCGTCCAAATCGTTTTCAGCAGTGTTTCTGGCTCAATTGGTTTAGTAATGTGCTGCTGAAACCCGGCTGCTAATACTTTCTGCTGGTTGCTTTCTCCAGCATAGGCAGTAATGGCGATCGCCAAAATGTCTTTGCTCTGCTCGGGCGATCGCTCCCTAACATGGCGAATCAAGCCGTAACCATCCATGTCGGGCATGCCGATATCACTGATGAGTAAATCAAACTCTGCTTGCTGCAACTGATTTAAAGCTTCATGGGCCGACTCTACTTGAGTAACCTTGGCGCCCTGCTGCTCCAACAAAAAAGTAACCAGCTCCCGTGAATCCCTTTCGTCATCAGCAAAAAGCACCCGCAACCCATTGAAACGCAACTCTGAGCGCTCGTGAGCCGAAGGATGATCTGGATGCGATTTTGAGACGGCAATAACGGGAAGCCTCACGGTAAACGTTGAGCCCTGCCCTTCTCCTAAACTCGCAGCCTGAACGGTGCCGCCATGCAGTTCAACTAGGTGGCTGACGATCGCTAACCCCAACCCCAACCCCCCAAAATTTCGAGTCGTGGTGCTGTCAGCCTGCCGAAAGTAGTCAAAGACAAAGGGCAAAAAGCTAGCGGTAATGCCTTTGCCGGTGTCACTGACCGTAATTTGAGCATAGCTAACAGAGCGGTGTGGAGATACGTGCTCCTCGACTTCCTCAATTTGCTCTAGCCGCACCTGCACCCTGCCACCCTGGGGCGTAAATTTAACGGCATTGGAGATTAGATTCCAAATCACCTGCTGGAGGCGACCAGAATCTCCTAAAACTTGCCCAACATTGGGTTCAAAGATGGTTTCAATTTGAATGGATTTTGCTTCAGCCGCGAGCTGCACAGTTTCAAGCGCAGATTTAATTGTGAACGGTAGACTGACTGGAACTGTGTTTAAACTTAGCTTGCCCTGGAGGATACGAGAAACATCGAGCAAGTCTTCAATTAGCTGCGCTTGTAATCTAGCATTTCGCTCAATCGTTGCCAGCGCATACTGCGTTTTTGCGGCGTCTTGCTGTTTGGTCTGCAGTATTTTTGCCCAGCCAAGAATGGGGTTTAAGGGCGATCGCAGCTCATGGGATAACACGGCTAAAAATTCGTCTTTGATGCGATTTGCTTGCCGCAGTTGATCCGCTTGCTCACGGGTGGTTTCATACAGTGAATCTAGGCGCAGATTGCGCTCTTGCAGAGTAATTTCTGCCTGCTTGCGTTCATCCTCGATCTGCTTGCGGTTGGTGATATCGACCAAAATTAGAACGGCGCCAGTAAAGGTGCCAAATTCATTGAGCACCGGGTCCATTGTTTTGGCAAACCAGCGTTCTTGACTGCGCACTTCTAATAGTTGACGCTGATGTGTTTCTTTGGCGAGGTGGAAGCAAGTGCCGTCTCCCACCCCTAAGGTGGCATTCATTAACTCATGGTGGACATGTCCCAAAATATCTTCAGCCGGCTTGCCAAAAAGCCGCATCATGGCCTGGTTGCAGCGCAGGATTTCACCCTGCTGATTGAGTAGGCAGACACTATCATTAATGGCGTCAAAGGTGGTTTGCCACTCCCGGGCTGAGATCAGCGCTAGCTCCTCTGCCTGGCGAACTCGGAGGAGCGATCGCACCGTTGCTAGGAGTTCAATCGGTTCAACCGGCTGGGCCAGGTAACTGTCAGCGCCGCTGTCTAAGCCTTCTGCCTTATCCTGACTTTTGACAAAGCTGGCGGAGAGATGCAGTACCGGCACGAAGCGCGTCTGCGGGTCGGCTTTGATCTGCCGACAGACTTCGAAGCCGTTTAGATCCGGCAATCTGACGTCTAGAATGACCAGCACCGGTTGATGTAGAGCGAGCGCCTCTAACCCTGCGAGTCCCGTGGCCGCTTCTACAACGGCAAACCCTGCATTCTGCAAAATCCGCCTTACGATGTAACGGTTAGCTTCGTTATCATCGATGTGCAGGATGGTTTCGCGGGGCTCAAACATATGCGTCCTCAAGCATCTAAAACGAGTCCGGCTTTAGCGAGTGCTTCTCGAAGATGAGAGGCGGCTTCTGCTTGAGATGTTTTCTCCTTAGAGAGGATAGCGACACCTTGTTGAGCTAAACGAGTCCGGGTTGCCAAATCTAACTGAGTCGATGAGTGGATGATAACAGGGATGGACTGAGTAACGGGGTTATGCCGCAGCTGCTCAAGCGCATCAAGCCCGCTCAGCTCTGGCATTTCCAGGTCAAGCAGAATTGCTGCGGGTTGTTCACTCTCGGCCACGGCCAACCCTTCCCGTCCACTTGCCGCTTCTAAAAGCTGTAGCGGAATATTGGTCAACAACTGTTTAATCACATATCGATAAGCTGGGTCATCATCAATAAGTAGGAGTTTCTGAGCTTTACCCTGACCGACCACCCTATTGAGCTTGGTGAGCAAGGGCAACTGGTCTACAGGCTTAATCAAGAAGCCATCAGCTCCCAGGGCAATGGCCTGTTTTTCGTTATCCACGACCGTAATCACTAACACGGGAATATTGCGAGTGGCTTCATCGCTTTTCAGCTCGCGCAGGAATGTCCAGCCGTTTTGCCCTTCTAGCAAGATGTCTAGCACGATAGCCGCTGGCTGAAGCTGCTCTAAGGCCTGTCTGGCTTGCGCCAGGGTGCGGGTGGCGATCAGCTGATACCGAGACGCTTGCAGGTGTTTCTCGTAGATAAAGAGCGTTTCAATATGATCTTCGATCGCCAGGATGGGCAGGCGGGCTGGGTTGAGGGAGGTGATCGGTTGCAGCGAGTCTGGCAGTTCTGTCACTTTGGGGTAGACAATCGGAATGCAGACTGAAAAGGTAGACCCTTTGCCTACTTCACTTTGCACGGCAACCCGGCCCCCCATCAGCTCGGCTAGCTTGGCCGATATGGGCAAGCCCAGCCCCGTCCCTTTCACCTGCTTTTGCAGGTCAGACTCAATCTGCACAAAATCCTCAAAGATGCGCTCCTGGTCGTCGGGGGCAATGCCAATGCCGGTATCAGATACCGAGAGCTGAATCATCTGACCGACTTGCTCGGCGGTGACGCGCACCTCTCCCTGCTCCGTAAACTTGAGCGCGTTCGAAATGAAGTTTCTGAGGATTTGAGCAATTTTTCCCTCATCGCTATAGAGCGAGGGCAGGCCATCGGGTTCTGCAAACACCAGCGACACCGAGGAACCCTGCACTAGCAGCGGGCGCAGCATGCCCCGCAGAGTGGCAAACAGGTCACTCACCTCAAAGGAACTGGGATTCACCTCGGTTTTGCCCGCTTCCACCTTGGCTAAGTCCAGTAGATCGTTCACCAGCTCTGACAACCCATCGGCCGCTTTGTGAATGAACGTCACCTGCTTTTCTTGCTCTAAGGATAGCTCCCCATCCAGCCGAGTTAGCAGCATGCGAGATAGGGACAAAATCGAGTTGAGCGGCGTGCGAAACTCGTGGCTCATGTTGGAAAGAAAGCGAGTTTTTAGCTCGTTGGCCTGTTGTAGAGAGCTGGCTTTCTCGTCCAATTCGGCGTAGAGGGCAATGACGCCGCGGTTGGTGTCTTCTAGCTCGCGGTTGAGGTAGGTGAGATCTTCCTCTCGCTTGCGCAGTTCGGCCATGGCTCGCAGCAATTCCTGGTTTTGCCGCTGGATTTCGTCGTAGGGGTTTTGGGGCGATCGCCCGACAATCGCCTCCCGAATCTGCTGCAACTGTAGGTCGGTGAAGGTGGGCGATCGCTTGGGGAGGGCTTTGCCGAGGCTCACGGTAGTCCCCTGCCCGGTCGATTCGATCTCAAAGACATCCATCAGCCGGCGCGTGCCCACAATGCCTAGCCCCATGCCGGTAGAAGACTGATAGCGTCCGTCTAAAACATCGCTCAGATGCGGAATGCCCCCGCCCTGATCTTGCACCTGAACTAAAAAGGTCTGGGGGTTGTCCTCCAGGTCAAACTTCACCGTTCCACCCTGCGCGTATTGAAACGCATTGCGGGCCATTTCTGAGACAGCCGTTGCCAGCCGCGCCTGATCTTGCCCGTCAAACCCCAGTTGTTCTGCCAGCTCGCGGGTTCGCTGCCGCGCCTGCACTACATCCTGTTCGTAGTGAATTTCCAGGGTGAAAAGGGTTGTCATACTCCCGTTCCTTTTGCCACCAACATGGTTACATCATCGCGCTCACGATGAAAATCACGGTGTAACACACCGGCAATCAAGCTGGGATGTTTTTGACTCAGGCCGGGGTAGCGATCGAGGTTCCACTGCGTACTGATGCCGTCGGAGTGCATCATCAGCAGCCCGTTGAGGTACCAGGGGTAGGTAAACTCCTTAATCTTACGAACTTCATGCCCCACGGTACCGTTGTAAGACATCAGGTTGTGATGTTCGGTGGCGGAAGAAATGCTGGCCGCAATATTGCCAACGCCCGCAAAGCAAACGGTCTGCTGCTCGAAATTGATTTCAGCGATCGCCAGGGCAGCCCCTCGGGTACTCCGCAACGCCGCATGAGCCGCTTCGACAATGCGCTGCGGCGACTGATGATGGTGATCGTGAAATACCCGGATAGCGGCTGAAGCCGCACTGGCCGCCGCCGGACCATGGCCCAACCCATCGACGACTAAAAACAGGCCGCGACGATCATCCCCGTTCCGAGCCCAGGCATCCCCAGAAACCTCCTCTCCCCGCTTGGGTAGAGCGACCACACCGATTTCAATGAGCTTGGGTGGCGAATGAGGGGACGTTTTTGCCCAGAGGTGGGCGAGCAGCGCCGTTCCCTTGTTGGGCTGCGAGTAAATCTCAAAAAAGTCAGAGAGGCGGCGAATGGCACCCAGCCCGTTGCCCGCTGTTCCGGCGGTAGAAAAGCCATCTTGCAGGCATTCTTCCACATCCACCATGCCAGAACCTTGATCTAGCGCCAAAACTTCGATGCCGAGCAGGTCATCTTGGGCGATCGCCCGCAGCACAATCACGCCCCGACCGGCGTGCAAAATCAGGTTGTTGGCCACCTCCGTCACCAAGAGGCCAACCTTGCCCCGTTCAGTTTCTTCAAAGCCAAGCCGGGTGGCCAAGGCTAGAGAGGCGCGCCGTGCCTCCCCAGTTTGACTCTGCTCGGTGATGGCGATCGCCGTAGATTCATTCAATTGACGTCCTCAAATTACTTCCAGCGTACGATGATTATTCGCGTTCCCTCTCCCACCACAGACTCAATTTCAAACTCGTTGGCCAGGCGTTTTGCCCCCCCTAAACCCATGCCCAGCCCGCCGCCGGTGGTAAAGCCATCCCGCAGCGCCATGTCAATGTCGGCAATGCCGGGCCCCTGATCTTCAAAGGTGAGCCTAAGACCGCGACGCCCGCCTTCCTGAAGCGTTTCTAACTTAACAATTCCGCCGCCGCCATAGTCTAGGGTGTTGCGAGCTAGCTCGCTGGCCGCAGTGACAATCTTGGTTTGGTCAACTAAACCAAAGCCAACCTCGATAGCAAACTGGCGCACGGCTTGCCGCACCAAAACCACGTCCGCAGAAGATTGAATTTTCAGCTCCTCAATCTTCTGCATCGTCCTCTAGGTCCCACTCCGTCGCAATGGCTTGCGCCTGTGCGGATTCACTAATTGACGCTCGCAACAGCGCCATCCCCTTTTCCACATTCAGTGCGGTGCGAATGCCAGTGAGGGACAGCCCTAGCTCCACCAACGTAATGGCGACGGCAGGCTGCATTCCCACAACCACCGTTTCAGCATCCATGACCCGCGACATTTTGGCAATGTTGCCCAAGATTCTGCCAATAAAAGAATCGACGATTTCTAGCGCAGAAATATCAATCAAAACCCCGTTGGCATTGGTTTGACTAATACGATTTGTGAGGTCATCTTGTAGCGTCATTGCCAGGCGATCGTGCATGTCAACCTGAATGGTGACAAGCAAAAATTCGCCCATTTGAAGGATGGGAATCCGTTCCATCAGTCTCTCCTCTAGGCTACTTGCGGGCGATCGTAGTTCCCATTCGCTTTAATGCCATCAGAAAGGCATCAGCTAGGGTGGCTTTTGTCGTCACATCCGTTAAATCGATGCCGAGATACACGATTGTTTGAGCAATTTGAGGTCGAATGCCGCTGATGATGCAGTCGGCACCCATCAAGCGAGCGGCGGTAACCGTCTTCAGCAAATGTTGGGCGGTTAGCGTATCGACGGTGGGCACCCCGGTGATGTCAATAATGGCCACTTCTGAGCCGGTTTCAACAATCTTTTGCAACAGCGACTCCATCACCACCTGAGTCCGGGCACTGTCGAGGGTGCCAATGATTGGCAAGGCCAAAATGCCTTCCCAGAGTTTGACCACTGGCGTAGACAGTTCCATCATTTCTTCCTGCTGCCGCAGAATCACCTCTTCTCGCGACTTCTGGTAGGCTTCTACCACCATCAGCCCTAGGCGATCGAGCAGGTCGGTGGCTTGCCAAATCTCGTCGCCTAGCTCAGCCGGGTCGTGCAACTGCTGCCGCAGACGATCAAACAGCGGCCGCTTGAACGAAAAGATAAATGTAGCCGTTTCAGTGGGGGTAAAGCCCTTGTGGGAGCGCGATCGCGAAATGCTCGTCAGCATCTCCCGCACCTCTCGCCATTCGACTGCCTGAATATTGCTCAAGTTACCGGATTGAGCCGCGATGCGCAGCAACTTGAGAAATTCGCGGCACTCTTCCTTTAGCTCTGCTTCTTTAATTAACCCTTTGCGGGTGTTCGTAGCGCTTAGCTCTTGATTCCACTCCGACAGCAGTTCTGCCTCATGAGTCTTCAGTATCTCCGGTATCTTGCTGCTGCGAGTCACATCCATGAGGCAGTTTCCTTCATCCATCGAAACCAGTGTCAATTTTGTCCTAAACCTGCAATGGGGGGCGATTAGCCTGCCTTTCAACTGCCGATTTGAAACATCACCATCAGTGTATGACTATTCCAGCCCAGTGGTTTCTCAGACCAGGAATTGTGCACCCAGGCGATCGCCCCAGTACATCCGTTGTCTTGGCCTCGCAGCCGTGCCAGCACCATCCCCTGCAAAACAAAAGGTCAGGGGAGATTGGCGATCGCCCTCTGAGGGCTGGCAGACTCACTGACCCCATGGGTAAGTGTCAGGTAGTGATGTTTGATGCGAAACCCGTTGATAGCCCGCCTGCCGGACACAGCAGCTTTTGTAGCTCAACGACAAATTACTGTTGTTTTAATGCGGTGCGATCGTTAGCCATAAGTATCTCGTCCTCACCGCAACCATAGACTTTAACGAATGCACTTTGAAGATTGAGTTTAATAGCTTCCCTAGCCCTGCCTAAAATCGCTGCAATTTTAATGGAAAAGTTGAAACTATTTTGTTTGAATAGGTGAATTTAGCGTTGCAAAGCCCTTTATTAGTGAGCGCGCAACAAAAAAACACAGAGATTTTCGTCGAAATCTACCTTAAAGCATAATTCTTAATCCTTCTTTTTCCCTACAACAGAGTGGGGTTTAACTGTGCAGGTGTGAATGATTGTAGACGAACCGACTCAGGCGCCCATTGAGGCAGATGTTTTTGTCTTTCCTGCTTCGTTTGCTCAGCAGCGTTTGTGGTTTATTGACCAGCTACTTCCAGGAGATGCTCTCTATACGAGTCCTCTGGTGTTTCGGCTTAGCGGTCATTTACAGCGATCGCATCTTCAGCACAGCATGCAGGCGATCGTGCAGCGGCACGAAATTTTGCGAACTTCATTTGATGTCGTTGATGGTCAGTTAATGCAGATCATCGCCGATCAGGTAGATGTGTCACTGCCGCTAATAGATTTGCGATCGCATCCTGCCCCTGAGCGCGAATCCATAGCATTACACGACATTTGGCAAACTCTTCAACATCCGTTTCACCTCAATCAACAACCACTCTTTCGGGTGCAACTGTGGCAATTGCAGAACGACGAACATCTGATGCTAATTGCGCTGCATCACATTATTTTTGACGAATGGTCGAGTGGTGTATTGATTCGGGAATTGGGTGAAGGTTATGCCGCTTCAATCGAAAGAAAACCTGTCGGACTAGCCGAATTGCCAATTCAATATGCAGATTTTGCTTATTGGCAGCGGCAATGGTTGCAGGGCGAGGTGCTGAACACTCAGTTGAGCTATTGGAAACAGCAGTTAAAAGACATCCCAGTGCTGCAATTGCCGGGTGCATTGTCGCCTACATCAGGGCAGCCCTTATCCCAAGGGTCTCAGGGTGCAAGTCAACTGCTGGAACTGCCCCAGCGATTGTTGGAGGCATTAGAAAACCTGAGCCAGCAGGCAGAGGTGACGCTGTTTATGACCCTGCTGGCAGCATTTCAAACCCTGCTGCACCGCTATACCGGACAAACCGACCTGGCGATTGGCACTCCCATCGCCAATCGGCATCAGAGTGAATTAGAGGGGTTGATCGGCTTTTTTGTGAATAGCCTGGTTTTGCGGACTAATGTGGAGGGTGACCCGACGTTTTTGGAGTTGTTGGAGCGAGTACGAGAGGTTACCCTAGCTGCCTACGATCATCAGGATTTGCCGTTTGAAAAGCTAGTCGAGGAACTACAGCCCGTTCGCAACCTTGGCCAGAACCCCCTATTTCAAGTGGTGTTTGCCCTGCAAAACTCGCCCATGGCGCAACTAGAATTGCCGGGGTTAATTCTCAGCCCGGTAGATCTAGAAACCAAGACATCCCGCTTTGACCTAGAGTTTTACGTTTGGACCTGCGGGGATAATTTTAGAAATTTGTGGGGTAAGGGTTGGCAGCAACCAGATGGGTTACGAGGCATGGTGATTTACAACATCGAGTTGTTTGAGGCCAGCGCGATCGCATCGCTGCTCAAGCACTTTGAAACCCTGCTAGAGGGAATTGTGGCTAACCCAAATACGCCTCTTTCTGCCCTGCCGTTGCTTGCAACTGAAGACCAACAGGAGCTGCTCCAACGGTGGAGCAACAATCAATTCAGCAATTCTAATGAATGTATCCATCATCTGTTTGAAGCGCAGGTAAGAGAACGACCCGATGTGATCGCCATCCAATTTGGCAACCAACAATTCACGTATCAGCAGTTGAATCAGGGCAGCAACCAATTGGCACGATATTTGCAACGGTTGGGCATTGGTGCGGAAATGCCCGTCGGCATCTGCTTGGAACGGGGGATAGAAGCGATCGCCGCCATGTTGGCAATCCTCAAAGCGGGAGGAGCCTACGTACCTCTTGACCCGAGTTATCCGGCGGAACGATTGCGTTTTATGGTGGAGGATGCGGGCATTAGCGTCATTCTCTCTGAGGCAAACTGGGCCGACGAGTTACAGACAGCAACCACCAACGTGATTTGCTTGGAGCAAGCATGGGACGCGATCGCTCAGGAATCAGAGCAGAATTTATCCACTCCCTGTACCGCTGATCAACTAGCCTACGTAATCTATACCTCCGGCTCTACGGGGACTCCTAAAGGTGTCATGGTGCCCCATCGAGCGGTCAGTCGGTTGGTGTGCAATACCGATTATGTGCAGATCAGCTCTGGCGATCGCATGGCGCAGGTAGCTAACCTCGCCTTTGATGCCGCCACTTTTGAAGTGTGGGGTGCGTTGTTAAACGGCGCACACCTGATCGGCATTGATCGAGAAACCACGCTGTCTCCTTCTGATTTTGCTACTACGTTGCAGCAGCAGAATATTAGTATTTTGTTTCTCACCACTGCTTTACTGAATCAAACCGTCAGTCAAATTCCCAATGCTTTTCGATCGCTCAAGTATCTGCTGTTTGGCGGTGAAATGGTGAATGTTGATCAGGTGCGATCGCTGGTGCAACAAGGCAAACCCCAACATTTGCTCCATGTGTATGGCCCTACAGAAAATACAACCTTTTCTACCTGGTATGAGATTCAAGAAATCCCCAAAAATGCTGCAACAATTCCCATTGGCAGGGCGATCGCTAATACTCAGGTGTATCTGCTGGATGACCATTTAAACCCAGTTCCCGCAGGGGTAGTTGGTGAAATCTATTTGGGTGGAAACGGTTTAGCAAAAGGATATTTGAATCGTTCAGATTTGACGGCTGAAAAGTTTGTTCGCTCAAGGTTGGCAGATCTGGGTTCTGCATGGGAGAAGCACAAAAATTCAAAATTCAAAATTCAAAACTTATCCCTATATAAGACGGGCGATCGCGCTTTTTATCACCCCGACGGCAACTTAGAATTTTTAGGCCGCGTAGATAATCAGATCAAAATTCGTGGATTTCGAGTAGAGCTAGGTGAAATTGAACTGGCGATCGCACAACACCCAGCGGTGCAAACCGTGGTCGTCGTGGTGCGGGAGATCGACCAAGACCGACAGCTGGTTGCTTATTTTGTCTCCAGTGAAGCGGCAGCCCCAACTGAACGAGAACTGCGATCGCTGTTAAAAAAACGGCTCCCTGCCTACATGGTTCCTGCGGCGTTTGTTGTGCTAGATGCGCTTCCTTTGACGGCTAACGGCAAAGTAAACCAAAAAGCATTACCACCCCCAGCGCTGCATAGGGCAGAACCTAGTTTGACGGCTGCTCCTACAACGTCTGTAGAAGCAGCTTTAGTGGAGATTTGGGGGAAATTACTTGGGCAACAAGTGGGCATTGACGACAACTTTTTTGAACTGGGAGGGCACTCCCTCTTAGCAACTCAGCTCGTTTCACGGGTTCGCGATCGCTTACACATCGAGTTGCCCCTGCGTAGCATCTTTGAAACCCCCACCATTGCTGAACTAGCGCAGCAAATCAACACCTTAAAGGTAACGGTTCAACCCGACTTCACCGCATCAATAAGCGATCAGAGCGCAGCCAGTTCTCAACGACGTGAGGAAATAGACCTATGACCAACTGGGCGATCGCTGACTTTATTTCTCACCTCAACCACCTAGATATCAAGCTCTTTCTCGAACCCGATTCTACCGTTGCAAATCACCAAACCCGACTCCGCTGCAACGCCCCCGAAGGAACCCTCACCCCCACCCTCCGCCAAGAATTAGCCGACCGCAAAGCCGAACTCATCACCTACTTACAAACAAACTCAGATGACAGAAAACCGCAGTTAGAAAATAGTCTCCCATCCACCCTCCCACCCTCCCACCCATCCACCCCCTCCCCCCTCTCCTTTGCCCAACAGCGCCTCTGGTTCCTCTACCAGCTCGCCCCTCACAATCCCTTCTACAACGTACCTGCCGCCATTCGCCTCACGGGAACGCTCAACCGCTCTGCATTAGAGCGATCGCTTCAAGAAATTGTGCGTCGTCATGCTGCCCTGCGTACCCGATTTACAACCGTGGATGGGCAACCCGCTCAAGTTGTTGAACCTAACGCCAATGTTGAACTTGCTGTCGTGAATTTGCAGTCGGTTGCGATTAGTGAACGCGATCGCATTCAACAACAATTAGCGACCGCCGAAGCCCAACGCCCCTTTAACCTGTCGACCGACTCTCTGTTGCGTGTGACACTGCTAGACTTTGATGCAGCGGAATCCGTGTTGCTGCTGACAATGCATCACATTGTTGCCGATGGGTGGTCTTTAGGAATATTGATCAAAGAATTGGGATATTTCTATGCGGCATTTGTGGAGGAGCGATCGCCGGCTCTACCTCCCTTACCAATTCAATACGCTGACTTTGCTCGATGGCAACACAACTGGTTGCAGGGAGAGGTTTTAGAAAAACAATTGAGCTATTGGCGGCAACAATTGCAAGATTTTCCTGTGCTCAAATTGCCGAGCGATCGCCCCCGTCCTGCCGTTCAAACCTATCAAGGCGCGACCTACCCCATACATATTTCCCCTACCCTTTCCCAGGCATTAGAAACGTTCAGCCAGCAGTCTGGAGCGTCTCTGTTTATGACGCTGCTGGCAGCATTTCAAACCTTGCTTTACCGATACACAGGGCAGGAGGATATCACCATTGGATCTCCCATTGCCAACCGCCACCGCAGCGAGGTGGAGGGGTTAATTGGCTTTTTTGTGAACAGTTTGGTGATGCGATCGGATCTGTCGGGCAATCCCACCTTTCGGGAATTGCTGGAGCAGGTGCGCCAGGTTGCCCTAGAAGCCTATGAGCATCAAGATTTACCCTTTGAAAAATTGGTTGAAGAACTCGACCCCGATCGCGACCTCAGCCGCAATCCCTTGTTTCAGGTTGCCTTTGCCCTGCAAAATGCTCCCATGCAGCCCTTAGAGCTACCCGCACTGACGTTAGAGCCCGCCCCTCTAGAGTCTGCCAGCACCCGCTTTGATCTAGAGGTGCACCTGTGGGAACCTGCCCACGGATTGAAGAGTTTTTGGCGATCGCAAGACGGTTTGGGCGGCTTCATTTCCTACAGCACTGATTTATTTGATCGCGACAGAATTGCGCGTTTGGTTGGTCATCTTCAAACGCTTTTAGAAGGAATTATCGCGAATCCAGATACCCGACTGTCAGACCTGCCGTTGCTTACATCTGAAGAACGTCAGCAAATTCTGCATGACTGGAGCGAATGTTCCGATGATGGGAAGACCGACAGTGAAGCCGAAGTTTCTCATCAGGAGCAAACCAGCGTAGAAACCTGCCTAAATAAGGAGCCAGTCTGCTTCCATCACATTGTTGAAGCCTATGCAAAACAGGCTCCAAATGCGATCGCCCTTGTCACCGAGTCCCAAACTCTTACCTACCAAGAACTCGATCACCGTGCCGATCATCTAGCAGAATTTCTCAGACAAATAGGAGTTCAACCCAATTCATTGGTAGGGTTATGTGTCGATCGCTCTGCCGACATGGTAGTTGGCATTCTCGGCATTCTCAAAGCGGGAGGAGCTTATGTGCCGCTTGACCCGACCTATCCGAGCGATCGCCTCCAATTCATTCTCGATGACACTCAAGTTTCTATTCTGCTAACGCAGTCTTGGCTCGCCGAATCCTTACCCAAAACTTCAGCAACCATTGTTTGGTTAGACCAGCCGTTGTGCCCTCATTCCCCAACCCCTTCTCCCTTGTTGAGGGAAGGGGAGCAAGAGCAAGAGGAAAGTCTGAAGCTAGAAGAAACTCTCTCAGTTCGGCCCCCCCTCTTCCGTCACTGGGAGAGGGGGCTGGGGGGTGAGGGCGCTGCTGACCTCGCCTACGTCATCTATACCTCTGGCTCCACGGGTACCCCCAAGGGGGTTCTACTCTCTCATCGGGGCTTGTGTAACGTTGTACGGGCTCAACAACAGGTCTTTCAGCCCAACTGCACCAGTCGAGTTTTGCAATTTAGCTCTCTCAGTTTTGATGCGTCCATTTTCGAGATTGCCCTTGCCCTTGGCTCTGGCGGCACACTATATATTCCTCCTCAGTCTGCCCAACTGCCGGGTATGGTACTGATGCAATTTCTGCACGAGAATGCCATCACTCACGCCCTACTCACGCCAGCCGTACTCGCCGTTCTGCCCTTTGAGGAACTGCCTGACCTTCAGGTGTTAATCACCGGGGGAGAAGCCTGCTCCAGCCAGGTGATCGATCGCTGGGCTGTCAACCGCCGCTTCTTCAACGCCTATGGACCTACCGAAACTACTATCTGGGCAACCGTTGCTGAACTCCATCCCGGTGACAATCCCCTCACGATTGGTCGCCCAATTCTCAATACTCAGGTCTATATTTTAGATGCCAACTTAAATCCTGTTCCGGCAGGAATTCCAGGAGAGTTATACATCGGCGGGACCGGAGTAGCGCAGGGGTATCTCAATCGCCCGGAGTTGACGGTAGAACGGTTCATTGGCGCTGAGTCAGAAAGTATCTTTCCAGTACTCAATAAACAGCATTCAACCCTCTACAAAACCGGCGATCGCGTTCTCTACAACCGTGACGGCAGCATTCAATTTCTAGGTCGCGTGGACCACCAGATCAAGATTCGGGGTTTTCGAGTTGAGTTAGGTGAAATTGAAACGACTCTACAGCGCCATCCCGCCATCCAAGATGCCGTTGTTATGCCCTCCGTCGCATCGTCTTTAATTGCCTACTTCAGCCTGGATACTCAATACCTGCAAGAAACCAGCGTGCGATCGCTGCAATCTCAACACCTACAACAGTGGCAAACCCTCTACAACCAAACCTACCAATCTACAGAAAACCCTCAGCACCCAGAACCCAACACTGAGTACTTCAACATTACCGGATGGAACAGCAGCTATACCGGAGAGCCCATTCCCCTTGAGCAGATGCAGGAATGGGTGAGCGATCGCGTTCAGCAAATTCTCGCGTTGAAACCCAAACGCGTTTTAGAAATTGGCTGCGGTACAGGATTATTGCTCTTTCAAATTGCACCGCACTGTCAGCAATATGTAGGCACAGACTTTTCGGCGGTTTCCCTCGCATCAGTTCAAACTCAGCTAGATATCCTCAATTTCCCTCAGGTTGAGCTTTTACAGCGCACGGCAATCGACTTTGAGGGGATCGATCCAGGGTCGTTTGATGTTGTGATTTTGAATTCGGTTGTGCAGTATTTTCCGAGTGAAGCTTACTTAATGCAGGTCTTAGAAAAAGCAATTGAAACCATAGCGGAGGGCGGTGTTCTATTTGTTGGAGATGTGCGAAACCTCGCTTTGTTACCGGCATTCCACAGCTGGATGAAATTTGTTCAAGCGGACGATGGTGTAGAGCGATCGCAACTCTGGCATCAAGTAGAGCGATCGCAGTTTGAAGAACCAGAATTAGCGATTGATCCAGCGTTCTTTTATGCGCTACAACAGAAATTTACCCAAATTCGACAAGTTGACATTCGGCTTACGCGGGGCCACAGTCAGAATGAAATGACTCAGTTCCGCTACAACGTTTTACTGCGAATGGGAAAATTCCGTGATGTTGAGTTTCGTACCTCAACCCAACCTAATCTGGCTATCAAAGGAAACAAGCGGGAGCAACTCAACTGGAAACATCAGCCGGTTACTGCCCAAGAAATACACCAGCAACTCCTAGCTACTGAGCCAGAGATTTTAATGATCACGAACGTTTCTAATAGCCGATTGAATGCCGCTGTCGCAACAGCAAACTGGCTTCAAAATAAGAAAGCGCCTAAAACCGTTGGACGAATGCGAGAGATATTGCAAGACTCTGAAAACTTAGCAATTGATCCGCAAGACTGGTGGAATTTAGAAACGACACTGCCCTATACAGTAGAGATTACCTGGTCTGCATCTACTGAGACTGGAGATTATGACGTGGTGTTGATTCGTCATGGGATTGATGCGGCGGATGCTGTATTGCAGCGCAGTGAGCGATCGCCCCAGCCGTTCACCAACCATCCCCTTCAGGCGAATGTAGCCCGGCAACTGATTCCTGAGCTTCGGCAATATGTCGGCCAGACGTTACCCGACTACATGGTTCCTGCTGCGTTTGTGCCATTAGCCACCCTGCCCTTAAATTCGAGTGGTAAGGTCGATCGGCGTGCCCTTCCCCCGCTTGACCACACGCCTAACAGCGACTCCCATTCAGCGATCGCACCCCAAACCTCAACCGAAACGGCTCTCATTGAGATTTGGCAAGAACTATTACAACTCAAGCATGTCAACCGTCACGACAACTTTTTTGAATTGGGCGGGCATTCCCTATTAGCCACCCAAATGACCTCTCGCATCCGCGACACCTTTAATTTAGAACTCCCGCTCAAGAATGTTTTTGCAGCGCCCACCATTGCCCAACTAGCGCCCATCCTGGACGCACTGCGCGATACCACCTCAAACACTCCTCCCCTCGTTCGGCTCGATCGCACCGCTTATCGACGCAAACAATCGACGTTACTGAGTCAGCCGTCTCAAGTTATTTCCGTTCCTTCCCAAGAGGAAGTTCCAGAACACAACACGCTCCCCCCTAATTCACCGCTAGTTCCCCTAACGTTGGGCGGTAGTGAGCCGCCCTTTTTCTGTGTGCATCCTATGTTTGGGGTCGTATTTCCCTATCTGGAATTAGCGCATCACCTGAACAGCGATCGCAGTTTTTACGGGTTGCAACCTCTAGGGTTAGATGGCAAATCTCGCCCGCTGAATCAAATGGAGGCGATCGCAGCCTATTACATTCAAGCCATTCAAACCCTTCAGCCCCACGGACCCTATTACCTAGGAGGCTGGTCTTTTGGGGGCTTGGTTGCCTTTGAGATGGCGCAGCAACTAACTCAAGCAGGCGAAAAAGTTGAACTGCTGGCCATTCTCGATACGACTGCTCCCTGCACCAAACCCTCTTTCTGTCAGAGTCTTAAGTTTTTAGTGAAAACTGCTCTTTGGTCTACCGTGCCATTCTTGCTAGATATCAGCGCACTGGCGACCCAGCGCCTGCAATCCCAAAATCCGTGGTTCTCTCGCTGGCAATGGTCGGCCATCACCCGACTCATTCCTGAAGAGTCTCGATTGCGCCTATTAGATGAATCTGCCATCAACGCTATGCTGCCCATTGTCTATGCGAACAGTCAGGCAACTCAAGATTATGTGCCTCAGCCTTACTCTCAAGCGATCGCCCTATTTAAGGCAGCAGAACAATCAGATGCAAATCGACAGGATGAAACATTGGGCTGGAGTGAATTAGTTGAACACATTCAACTGCACGAAGTTCCCGGCAATCATTTGTCGCTGCTAAAACAACCCCATGTGCAAGTTTTGGCGCAACAACTCAGACATTATTTGACATAGATACTGTGCTACAGCTACCGTCAGTCCGTACCAAAGAACCAAAGGAAAGCCACCCGGTTCGGTCCCACCAGCAATAACCCTTCGTCACACCAATGCGGTACAGACAGCAACGAAAACCCCGCACCGCTGCCGTTGGCTCGCCACGCAATATTGGTAAAGCCGACGACCGGGCTTCCAACCCAAGCAAATAACCGTTGCACAAACACGTTCGCCGCTTCCGGTTCGTCATCGAAGGCACCAATCTCTAGCGATTGCCCGTGGACGAGAAGCCGCAGGGCTGTTTCGGTCGCCTTTAGGTAGTCAAGCGGCACCCACGGGGCCAACTCAACTTCGCTCCGCATGCGATCGCGAAGTGGGGATCCAAGTTGGTGAAGTGAGGCTACCGCGACGCCGAGTGGCGATGTATCCGGGGGCCGCCCAGGTTCCTCGATCCAGAGCCGTAGGTTAGCGGTCAATAACCCGTCCGCATCAATGTCCATCGCTCGGTCGGCAAGTTCTCGGCAGAGTGTATCTGCTTCACCATCCGTTGCAGTAACGAATCGCATCTCCCCTCCTCGCCGCCAAACACCACTTACTCGTCTTCAGAAACCGAAGTGAAAACAATCGCCCAAAAGCACACCCGATAAAATAATGGCATCGAGCAGCAGGTGATCGCCCGTGGTACAAGCCCAACCCCAGCTCAAAACCTTTAGCGACTTTCTCGCCTACTCCCAGGAGGTCGAAGGCTACTACGAACTCACGAACGGAGAACTGGTTGAAATGCCGCCAGAGTCGTACGACAACTTGCGTCGCGCCCTAAAGCTCTACGACATATTAAAAACGCTGGTAGATGCTGCTCAAGTCTGTCCTCAGGGTTTGGCTCTAGCTGTGCCAGGTCAGCCCAGAAATCGGTATCCAGACCTGACGGTGCTGCGCCCCGAGCATCCCGAGCAGATGCGCGAGCTGGGGCAGGCCGCCATTACGCTGGAAATGGCTCCCCCTTTGTTGGTAGTCGAGGTGGTTAGCCCAGGAGCCGAGAATCGCCGCCGCGACTATCTAGAAAAGCGCAACCAGTACGAATGGCGCGGCATTGGTGAGTATTGGATTCTCGACCCAACGATGGGTCAGGTGACTGTTTTGAGCTTGACCCCACAGGGCTATAGCGAAGCCACATTTGACGGAGAAGCCATAGTTGAATCGCCTACTTTTCCCGATTGGGCCATGACCGCCGAGTCTATGCTGACAGTGGGCTAGCGGTGAGAAAAGCCCACATTGCCTGAGCTGTATTCGGCAACCTGCGTTACAAACCCTCTAGCTGCCACATTCGGGCCTAGTTTGAGCTAACGTTGCGATTCGGGGAGCGTCCGTTCCGGAATTGTCCCAAAATCCTTCATTTAACCTAACAGTGGCAGTTTTGCCTCTGACCTTGAAGTAAAATCTCGACACACCGTTGAGGCCGGATCAATGCTAGATCGCTTCTGGGAAGTGCTGGGCTACGTGTTTGCCCTCAACGATGAGGCCTTTCGCATTGCCACCACCGTACCGGCGGGAAGAGGCCTGGCGCTGTTAGTGGTTTTGCTGGCAGGTCTATCCCAGGGCATTGGGCAAAGCATCATTCTCTTCGTCAACCAGGTGCGGCCTGCCCGGTTTGTGCTCAGCCTGGGCATTAACGCGGTGCTATTTGCCTTTGGCTTTTTGGCCCTGGTGTTGAGTACCTGGCTAGTAACCCTGGCTCCCTGGTCGCAAAGCCTTCCCCTAGGGCAGCTAGTGACGGTGCTGGGGTTGGCCTATGCCCCGCTGTTGTTTAGCTTTTTAGGAGCATTGCCCTACTTGGGGGTGCCCATTCTCAACCTGCTGTCGGTGTGGCATTTGCTGGCTATGGTGGTGGGCTTTGGGGCGATCGCCAACCTGGGCATTAGCCATGCCTTTAGCTACGTTGCCCTAGGCTGGATTTTGCTGCAAGTTTTGCAAAACACCGTGGGTCAGCCCATTGCCAACTTGGGCAAGCGGATTGCCAACCGGGCGGCGGGAGTCGATCTCGTCACCAATCGCCGAGATTTGTCTGAGTCGTTTCAATCGGGGTTGGCCGAAACCTCTACCCGCTGGCACGAAGAGTTTACCCAGCGATTTAGCGCCCTCAGTCAGGGGGATGCGATCGCCGCTGTCACTGGTGAGCCTCCGACCCTGGCTCTGGCCGGAGCCGGGGGCTCGACCGTCTCGGTCAATGCCGGTTCAAACGGCGATCGCCTGGATAGCTTTAAGACACTGCTAGGCCTGGGCGCCATGGCGGTGCTAACGGTGGTAGTGCTGGCGCTGCTGCGGCCCATTCGAGCCTGGTGGTTTGGCTGGTTGAGCGGCCTGCCCAGCCTGGCGCTGCTGATGCTGAATTTTGTCTGGATTGGCATTGTCGCCCTGGTGGTGGCCGGGCTGTTGGCCCCGCTCGAAACCCTAGGCTGGTGGGCCGGCTGGTATGACGACGAGGTCAACACCACCGTCAACGCCGGAGAACTGGCTGAACCCGTGGTCGACCACAGCCAGGTCAGCCGCTACATGGTCTACCTCGACGGCATCGGCATCTCCAGCTTTGAGTACCTGCCCGATATTGAAGAATTTCTCGATACCCTGGCCCCCACCCTGCCCAAGGGCGTGGCGCTAATTCGCGGCATCATGCCCTACTCGGTGATGAATACGCCCCTAGATGAAGATCGGCCCCTGTCGTTTCTGTGGCGCTACGCCGACAAGCTGCGCTTTGCCAACCCCATGAGCGTACTGGGTCTGCTGGTCAACATTCGCAACATGCTGATTGTGGGCGTGTCGGCCGACAAGCGCTATGGGCCGCTCTACAACCAGGGCATTGCCCAAGTAGTGTTTAACGGTTTGATCAAAAATGGCTACCGGGTGGGCAGCGGCACTCCCGTTACGCTGATGGGTTACAGCGGCGGCGGGCAGATGTGCTGCGCCAGCGCCCCCTATCTCAAGCGGGCTCTGGGTGCTCCCATTGACGTCATTTCCTTGGGCGGGGTGATGAGCGCCAACATCAACCTGCTCCAGTTGGAGCATCTCTATCACCTGTCAGGCGAGAAGGATGTGGTGGAGAAGCTGGGGCCAAAGATTTTTCCGGGCCGCTGGCGGCTGTTTCCGCTGTCGTTCTGGAATCGGGCTAAGCGGCGGGGCAAGATCTCGTTCGTTTCCCTGGGGCCGGTGGGGCATCAGGTGCCGGGGGGCATTCTTGACCCTAAGCTGGTGCTGCCCGATGGCCGCAGTTCCCTCGGGCAGACCATCGACACTATCAACGCCATTCTGCGCGGTGAAATTTTAGAAACCGGGCTGGAGCGGGGCGGCAAGGCAAATAACTACGACATCTTTCGCGCCAACCCCCTGGTGCAGTACCAGAGCTATCCGCCCGATCAGTGCCCTAACCCAGCGCTTTACGTACCCATTGCCGACTGGATTGGGCGGCTGATTTTGCCTGCCAAGGCCGAGCGCTTTGGTGGTGTCTTCTACGAAATTCACCATGCGCCCGACGACCACCGCAAGCTGGTGGGGCGGGTGGTGAAGCTGCGCTGGTCTGACCACCCCCTCGCCCAAAAGCTGGTGCAGGCCGTCACCCACGATGTGCACTTTAGCGCCGATGCTGAGTATGCCAGCCGCTTTGGTGGGGTGATTAACCCGGTGCGGCTCAACCACTGGCTGCGGGTCGACCCGCTCGAATCCCTGGCCGGGTCGCTGCCGGAGGATGACCTGGTAGTGGTGGTCGAAAATCCCCAGGTAGTGCTGGACCGGGACGGGGTCACGCTCTTGATCGCGGCTCAGCCGATGGAGGTGACGGGGCGCTATTACGGCCTGGTGCAGTTTTTGGGGTCAACGGGCGACCAGTGGCGAGTACGGCATTTTAACAAGGTTAGCCGCGCCTTTGACGGCCCCGAGGAGGTGATAAGCCTGCCTCCGGTGGCCACGACGGCGATTTACGGCAGCCATCCCTCTACCACACAGCATTTGGAGCGATCGCCCTACAACGAGACCGGCTGGTACATCTACGGCGCACCCAATGCCAGCGGCACCTTTGTGGTGCAGGCGCTGGGACCGCGCGCCCTGTTTCGCCTACAGCCTCAGCGGGTGGTGTTTGGCGGCGCTAAGGCGGCCTACCGCTACATTCGCAAAGAGTCGTGGGCCGACGTGGTGGCCCAAAAGGGCAAGGTCGGCTCGGTGCTCTGCACGGTACGGGACAACGGACGGCCCGAGGCAATTCGCGAAGCGATCGATGAGTGGCAGGTGGGCGATCGCGCCCTCATCCTCCACACCTACGGCGGCATTGGCGGCAACCACAAAGAACCCTCCGCCGCCACCCCGATTTTCTTTGGCCACTTTGCCTACGGTCGGGCCGAGGTAGTGCACGACCCGCTAGCGGATGAACGGCGGTTTGAGATTCGCTACTACCAGGTCTACGCCCACAACATTGACGGGCTGATTGCCGGTACGATTCACTGGTCGCGCTATCAGGGCGATCGCCAGCGGGGTTGGCTGGGCACGCGCCCCACCTGCGATATTTTGGTCAAGCTCGATGCCTTTAACCGCTACTACTATTTTGACGACGAGCGACGGTCTCCCCTCACCCGCATGGAGGCCCACCTGCAAGCCATGACTGCCCGCTACCGCATCGGTGACGGCACTGGTGGCACCTTTGTCGGCCCGTCCAATAACTGCTCCCAAGACTCTAACCAAGCGCTGTTTGCCAGTTTGCAGGGCATCGGTACCAGCCTTTACCACCATGCCGACGCTTTAATCGACCAGCACCCCGACCAGGCCGAGCCTCTATACCAGCTCGCCCTCTTTGGCAAAGACCTCAAAGACACCCTGCAACCCCTAGGGGGCCTGCGTCCCACCTGGGAAAAGAACGAATTCAACTTGGGCAGCTCGATTGAAGACGAGCCCCTGCGTAACCTGCTGATGGGCCTAGGCAGCTGGCGCACGGTGTTTCCCCGTAAGGCCAGCGATGTGGTGGTGCACAAGTTCCTCAAGTACGGCGCGTCAGCCTGGGTGCTGCGCACCAGTCAGGTGGGCGGCCACGACCCCGGTATTGAACCGATCGCGCCGATGACGTTCTAATGCCCTTGCCGATGACAGTAAGGACACTAGTTTGCCTTAAAAGCCCAGGAATGGGACATGCATTCCTGCCGCTAGAGCACCGGCGATCGCGGCTGATCCCGCCGTGGTGAATGCCGTAATCGCAAGCCACCATGCCGCAGCGGTAGCCGCTTTGCGGGTCTTGGTCAAGCGTTCCTGGGCTTGGGCTTTAAGGGTATCCACTCTTGCCTGTAGCCCTTGCTCAAATTGCTCTACTTGCTGCACCACCAGATGTTTCAACCCTTGGGTTTGCGGTAGCAAGACCTCCTCAGTCCACTGCTGCGGTTGATGCATCAGCTCCTGAGCATTGGAGCGCAGGTTGCTAACACCTTGCCCAACGGAGTCAACCGTCAAGCGATCCAACGGCAGGCGATCGAGCAATGCATCCCAATTGATCCGATTAAGCTGATGCAAAACGACTAGTGTAGCCGCTGTAGAAAACGTCAGTCCCTCAGACAAATGCTGCTTCAGCCTGGTTTCTAGCTCAAGATCTGGGTCGGAAAGCTGATCATCTAGCTTACCTATAGCCTCAGTAATGTAGGCCGCGATTGGCTGGAAAGCATCTAGGCGCGATCGCGGAGACTCTTGCTGTCTATCTTCTGGAAAGGGTGGGTTCGCTTGGGCTGTCAGCTGCCGCCAGGCTGTTTCAACCGCCTGCAGAACTTGCCGGCGCTGCGGTTTGTCCCAACCTTGACGTTCTTTCAATACTGCCTTCAATTGAGTTCGATCCAAGGTCAGCTGATCGGCTGGATAGCTGGAATTTTCTAAAGCCTTATCGAGCAGCTCCTGTAGTTTTTGGTAGATGCGATCTGGCGTCAGGCGCTTCAAACGGGTGTGGCGCAGATACAGCGCTAACTCTTGCCCTAGGTGTAAATTTACGTCCTCTAAACTGAGGGGCAATGGCTCGGGGATGCCATCAGTTTCAGAAATTTCAGACTGGTTGATGCGATCGCCAGCGGGATGGCTAGGCCAGCGATCGAGGGCAGCAGAACCCAGGGCCAGCTGAATTTCCTGCTGAACTGCGGCCGCTATTTCCTCTTGGGACATCGAGGTATTGTCTTGGTTGCGAAAGACTGCCCTGAGGGCAGCTATCAACTGACGCAGCCCGCCCGTGGCTGCCCCCAAAACTGCACCCACTGCCGTACCGACCGCTGTTGAACTGGCCCAGGTCAGGCCTAAACAGTAGGCTGACCAGATCACCACCCCGGCGATCGCCCCCAGCACAGGGTCATTTAACTGGCTGAATTTTGTCGCCAAAAAACAAGCGCTAAAAATCACCCCGTTAGTGCTCAACAACAGCCCTAGTCCAACCCAAAAAACTACGTTAGTGGTTGAGCTGGCAAAACGGGTTTCGGCACTGATGTCCTGCTGGTCAGCACCGCTGACAGGCGTTGCATCGGCCCGTGAGGAAAACCGAGAGCCTAGGGCCGTCATACCAATAGCCAAGCCAAAAAAGGCGAGCAACAGATGGAATGCAAATGCTGTCAGCAAACCAATTAATAGGGCAGTTAGCAATGCAGTTCCCACAGTTTGTCTATCCCGTTACTACCCTTTCTTCTTCTTGGCCTTTTTCCCCTTCTTTTCTCGTTTTTCATTCCCTTGCAAAGAGTCTGAGTTAGTAGCAATAATTTCCTTTACCCGGTGGACGGCCTCATCAATAACTTGAGCTACAGCTTTTTGAGTAGCACTAGCGGTATCTTGGGTGGCGTCAATCCGATTGCCTAGAGCTCGTCGCGTTTTACCGGCTCTGCCCTGAGCTCCGGCGATCGCATTCTCGATCTGAGCAACTACAAACTCACGCGTCTGATCCGCTTTCTGTTTGGTGTCGTCGATCAGTTCGCTAGCCCGCTCTTGAGCAATACCTGCCGTCACGGCTGTCTTCTCTTTGGCATTCTCTACGCCCCGATCAACCCCGTCGGACACGGTCGATCGACCGTCAACTAGGGTGCTTTCGACCGTATCTGATACTTCTGAGGCCGGTGAAACAGCATCGGCGATCGCGTCTTTTACCCCTCCTACAACAGTCCTCACCGAGTGATTAATGGGGCTGAGCTGATCTTGAAGCGCCTTTTTAGGGTCTGATTGAGCTACTGCCTGAGAAATTCTATTGGCAGCAACTTGAGAAACTTCGGCAATCACAGCCGCTGCCACTACAGAGCCAAGCTCTCGCGGGCTGATCCCTAAAACTGTAGTATCGTTTTGGGGCTTCTTGCTCTCAGGTTGATTGCTCTTAGGTTGACTAAACTGAGTACTCTTTTTGCTGTTTTTCTTCTTAGCAGACTTGGCAGACATGGTGTAACTCTCCGTTCCCAATTCATAAAAGATGTCGCTAACTAACAGCAGGTTTGAGCAACTACGTTTGCCCCCATGAGTTGTTGTCTCACTACCGCTGCTTGAGCGCATAGACTAGAGCCTTTCACCTTAACGATGGCTTAATCGCAGTGCGTCTGCTCTGCGATGGATATGCGGTGCTGATGACAATCTTGATGAAACCTACAAACTCTCCCGCAACCGAGATGGTCTACGCTTAGAACATTATTTTTCTCTAGAGCCGATCTAATGCGCGTAGAAGCTTGCTGCCAGGTCCTACTTGAGCACCTGTTGCCCGACCTTGACCCGCAGCGCCAGGGGCTTTGTGTCGATGTCGGGGTGGGCACCTTTGCCTTTTACTGTGAGCTGTTTGCCCGCCTCGGGTTTACCACCGTCGCTGTGGAACCTTCTCCTACCGACAAACTACGAACGGTCTGTCGGCAGTACCCCATTCGGCTAATTGAGCAGTGCTTATCAGATCGGGTCGGTACCCAAACGCTACACATGGGTCAGTTTGCCAACCTGGCCAACAGCAACTTTAGCTCCTTGGCGGCCGATTGGTTCGGGGCTTCTAGCACCACTTGTCAGGTGCTTACCCTCGATCTGGCGACCCTGCTAGAACAGGTGGCCGCTACCCAAATCACCGCCTTTAAGCTAGATATCGAAGGGTGGGAGTCGGTCGTGATCCAGCAGTTTGCCGCACTGCCTGCCGAACGACTGCCCCAGATGGTGATGTTTGAGTACGGCGGTGGCAGCCGCCGCAACCAGGGTGAAAAGGGCTGGTCACCCAAATTTTTGACGGGCACCATGGATTGCTTGCAGACTCTGCAACAGCGAGGCTACGGCTTTAGCATCATGGTCGACTACGCTGCTGGCACCCAACCTAAGGTGTTTGATCTCCAGGCCCTAGATCTGGCCCGAGAGGCCCCCTTTTACCCCAACGGGGTCTACGGCAACATGCTGTGTTTTTACCAGCAGCAGTTCTCCGCCGAACGCATTCAATCGATCTGCGCGCCCTACGGCGGCGGTTTAGCCAACTGGCTGGTCAGCAAGCTGGTGTCTTAAGGAGTCTCTTGGGCCAGGCGTCTCAATTGGTTAGCCTAGGCCCTAAACCCCTTGGGCACCTGCTCGTTGGAGTAGTAGTGCCACAGAGAAGCCACCGGTTCTTCTGCCTCGATCGCGCTGCCAACGGGGGCATCAGCGGCAGCCACCAGGAAGGCATCGGGGTCAGACCGGTAGGCGGCCAGCAGGGCCTTCTCTTCGGCGGAAAGATCGGGCGAGCTATCCTGCTCAATCTCTTCGAAGGTAGTTTCGATCAGCTCCATCTGTGCCTCGGCGGCGCTGAGTTCGTGGTGGGTCTCAGCGTTGAGCAGTTGCTCGAGGGGTTGTAGTTCGGCCACGTGGCTGGCGAGGGCTTGCAGCCTCTCCTCGTAGGCGCTGGTCAACTGCTGGAGCTCTTGCCGGTGCTGGGCCTCTTGCTGATCGAGGGCAGCTTGCAGCCGCGCTTCCTGCTGCTCTAAGGTCGTTTGCATCGCTGCCTTTTCAAATTCAGCGGTGCGTAGTTTAGACTGATGAGTCTTCAGCGCTTTCAGCAGCGGCACCATTTGCCCCTTTAGGGTCATGTGCTCTACATCGAGCTGATTAAACCGCTCAGACAGCGTAATGTAGGCGCGACAGAGCCGGGTGTAGCGCTCTACCATCTGATTGACGTGCTGAAAGTTTCTCACTGCCGTCTCCAGGCGATCGGTAACCATAGCAACATCCTGCCCATAGGGGCGAGTGGGGGCGAGCGGAAACAGGGTTTGATTAGCCCTACTTACCACGTTTGTCCTCAAGAATTCAAGCCGCAGGAGATACAGTTTAAGGACAAATTTAGACTCTGCCGACCAGCCTTATTGCCGCCAGTTAGTTCTTAGTCTGCCGCAGGTTGTATTTCAGGGGAGGTTTTGGTTAATGTGTCAGAATGATGAGTAATTTCCAGCCCGTCTTCGCCCCCACCCCGGCAGTGCTGTGCGTACTTATAAAAGCCAAAAGATCGACCAGAACGCCGACTACCCCTGCCCCTGTCGTCGCAATGGATGTATTAAGCCCATTACCCTGACCGAGGCCTTTGGCTGCGATCGCTGTCAGCAAATCTTTGTTGTGCAAGACGATGGCTACGTGATCGAGCAGCTGTCTACCCACTATCCCTACAAACGACTCTGGCGTTGGACAGGGCAGCAGTGGCGACTCGATCGCTCCTCCCTCAACGTGAGCTACTTACCCTTGGTAGTGCTGGCTGCCTTTGGCCTGATGGTGTTCTTTTTGCTGCTGGCTACCCTGCAAACCCCCGACGGTGCCCAGTCGGTGGCGCGATTGCTGACTACCCTGGCTGTGTCGCTGGCGGTGGTGGGCATATTTTGGCTGGCCTCTCGGCGTTAGGCCCATGGTAAATCTAACCACCCAAGCAGACTTTAGCGCCGCGGTTGAGCAGGTGCGCCGGGCCGGTCGCGATCTGGTCGCCGCTGGGTTCGACACCCAGAGCCGGCTGCTCGAGGCGGTCGCCTCCGCCATTGAAGCCAGCTTTGACGATATTCTCGAAGCCAACACCCTCGATCTCGAGGCCAGTTTGGAAATGGCTGTGCCCGAACGGGTGCTCGACTGGCTAAAGCTCACCCCCGAACGACTGCAAACCACTGCTAAAATTCTGCGGCGACTGGCTTACCTAGGCGACCCTCGGGGGCTGCTGCACCCCGCCCCCAGCCGGCTGAGCAAGGCTGTGGCGGGCTATGGGCAGGTGGTGCCCCTGGGGGTCATCGCCATGATCTATGAGGCATTTCCGGAACTGGCGGCGATCGCCGCCGGGTTGAGCCTGCGCACGGGCAACGGTCTCATCCTCAAGGGCAGCAACGAAGCCAGTCAAACCAACCAGGCGATTTTGCAGGCTATCCACCAGGCCTTAGACTCCACAGGGCTATCTCCCTACTGCATTCTGTCGCTGACCGAGGAGCAGGGCGACGTCGCCCGGGGCTGGCTCTTGCAGGATCCTGGCATCGACTTAATTATTCCCTACGGTCGGCCAGGGCTGGTGCAGCAGGTGGTGCGTCAGGCCGGAGTGCCCGTGCTACCGACAGCGATGGGCAACTGCTATCTCTATTGGTCGCCCACGGGGCAGCTCGACAGCGTCACCCACATGGTGATCGACAGCCATCGCGGGGAGCCCGATGCGGTCAATGCTGTAGAAAAGGTGCTGTTCCACCGAGGCGGCAATCCTTCTGCCCTAGTGCAGCTGTGCCATACCTTGTGGGACCAGGATTTTGAGGTACTGGCCGACGAGGACCTCCTGCCCGATCTGCCCCATGTGAAACCGACAGTAGACGTTGATTGGAAGCGCCCGTTTCTAGGTAAAACGGTGGCTCTACGCTCGGTAGACAGCGTGCAAACAGCGGCCACGCTGATCAACCGCTACAGCAGTGGCCATGCCAATGCGATTGCCACTGAAAGCTACGCCGAAAGCAGCCGCTTTACTCAGCTTGCTACCAGCTCTGTAATCTATATCAATACCTCTCCTCGATTCGTGCGGAACCCAGCCCAAGCATCCTCTATTGCCCTGGGGATGACGGCCCAGCGCGGTCGCTGCAACGGCTTTGTGGGCCTTGGAGCCTTCGTCACTACGCAGCATATTTTGCAGGGCCTAGAGTAGGTCCGATCAATCGTGAGAGTGAGGATTGGTAGTTCGCTTAGAGCTGGTGCGATCGCACCACGTCAATACCACTCCATAGTCGATAGCTCCTCCAAATTTGGAGGAGCTATCGACTGTGGACTCGCAAATCTGCCACTCCTACCTGTTGGGAAGCCACAGGTGTTAAGTTATGGCGATTCAGGGTATGCAGAACGTCTTAACCTATCTGGTAGAGAATATTCCTAGAACAGTACTTTCTATTTGCCCATACCAAGATAATCAAGAGCCATTTGAATAGTTCCGCAATCCACCTTGAAGGGATCTTTAAAGGGAGATTTCCGGGCATCAGGAGTTATCTTGGCAAAATCTAGTGCCTCGAGCATTTTGGGGGTAATCTGACCTCGTACACAACACCACTTGCCATTTAAGGCGTTAGTCATGTACCGATTTTCGTAGAAGTTCCATGAGGGAGACATCAACTCAATTAACTTAAGTCCGCTACCTGGCTCAGCATTGTCTCTCATGCCGACACGGTTTAAAATAAAATTGCTGCTAGCAGCACCATGAACTACTACCACTTCCTTAGCATTGCGAGCAATTGACCATTCTTCATCAATCGCCAGGTCCTCAAAGTAAAGGGTTTTAAACCCTCGCTCCTCCATAAATTTAGTAACTTCGTCATTATTGATTAAGCTACGGCTTCCCCGGCGAGGGATAAAGATTCTTTCAGGAGTTTCTTCTTTGTATCCCGGAAAATCGAAGCCAAAAAATTGAGGCCTAATGCTGAAAACCCTGTGCTCTGGGCAGGTGACAATCTCACCACGAACATTGTCATCTGTAAAAATGAGAGGAAAGCCCAGCAATCGGTATACTTCCATGGTCATGCTGTATTTAGGCACCCTAGAGCCTAAAACAACATGAATTTCAATATCTTTTTGAAAATGTTCGCTTAAGAACTTTCTTGCTAAGAGAACTCGAGTTGCAACATTCTCAAGAATGTGACCGATGTTCGTAAATACATCGAAGCGAGCGTCAAAGATAAATTTCCCCGAATAGTCGAGCGTTTTCTCTCCTTTTATCGCCCTGGAGAGAAATAGTTGAGCTCTCCGCTTCCGGCTAAGGGCGGCTGATTTTGTTGTGGCTACACCAGAATTTACCCTAACTTCTCCTTCGAAAGGCTCAAGGTATTTTGCTGGCATGATCACTGGCTCAGGAGCTGGACGCCATACATCCATCGCACCGGTAGGGAAGCAGTACATCATTGAAGATGCGACTTCAAGTCCTGGGACTTTATGTTTCAGAGTTAAATCCATTTCAGACCCTTCAAAAAAGTTTTCAGTTAATTAATGAATTTAGAAAAATTACTAGCAACTACAAAACGAGCAGGGTTGCAAGATCGCAAAATCGAGTACTTATGATTACGAATAACGTCGCAGTTGAGAATGACAGACCTAATATAGAAGCAGAAGCCCAGAGTTGTATCCTGCCAAATTCGATCTCTCTTGTAACTTTACCGACCCTAGGCCTGAAACGCTTCAAGTGTTAAGGAAGAGTGAAGCCCATGCCAGGAAGCACTCACGCTCGTTACCTACATCAGCTTGAACGAGCGTAGATACCTGTCTTTGCACCCACCCTTTGAGTTTGCGGGTTCTGCCCAGTGAAGGCGTAGCTATGACCGGTTAGGCATGGAAAGACTCAGTCTATCTAGTCATGCCCGCCGTTCACAGCCGTGACCTGTGCGCCTTCTCATGGTCTTTAATGCCCTGGATACCCGAACGCTGTGGATAATACGTTCAGGAAGCTATCCTACTCGGCTTGTCTCGGGCAATGAGTGTTTGTCACTGCTGCCAAGTTTGGGGCACCTGGGACTATCACACCCTACGCAAAGATAAGAGTTTAGCTGGGTAGGATTATGGCTTAAGAGGCGATCGCATCCGCCAAGCGGTCAATAGCACGACGCCCCCCAAAGCGCTGAGCAATGATGTCGTCGTAGGTGTCAGCAATGGTCACCACTGAGAGAATGCAGGTCTGTAGCTCCATCAAATCCATGTTTTCGCCACCCAATACATTTTCGGCAAAGAGCACCTGATTAGCCTCATCGAGGTGAAAGGCTCCGAAGCGCATACGACGGTTTTCGGTGAGCAAAAAGTGCATCAGCTCATGGTCAATGGTGCTACCGACAGTCACACAGCTAGTAGCGCGCACCGTCGCCAGGTTAGCCTTCTCCCAAGGGTGTACCTCCCAAGGCATCACCTCAATCTCAACGAGGGTAGAGCCATAGAGGATGTCGAATTGGGGGATATCGGGGTAGACCCGCAGGCTGTCTTTAAACAGATCAGCCGTTTGCAGGTACTCGGCGACTTTGGTGTAGGTAAGCGCCTGAACGTTGCTGACAAAGGAGATAGCCATGGAGGGGTGGGGAGTAGGGAGTGAGGGTAGGGCGTTGCACCCTGCGCAGCGTACAAAAACCGAGTTTTTTGGGGGATGCACAGGCTAGCTATTCGGGTGGCAAAGAAACCTAGTCTTGTCCTGGCGTTCTACATGATGAACATTTTTTGATCGAGGGATTTGGGGATGTGGGAGTCGGCGAACTGCTGAGGGCTTTCATC
Source organism: Nodosilinea sp. FACHB-131 (assembly GCF_014695395.1). GTDB lineage: Bacteria > Cyanobacteriota > Cyanobacteriia > Phormidesmidales > Phormidesmidaceae > Nodosilinea. The sequence continues at coordinate 20,826 of NZ_JACJOF010000005.1, read as the reverse complement.
GGACTCTAGGCGGCCGTCGACTAAGTTGATGATGCGATCGGCCACATCGAGAATGCGGTTGTCGTGGGTGACCATGAGAATGGTGCAGCCCTTTTCGCTAGCTAGGTGCTGCATCAAGGTCACCACGTCGCGGCCCGACTTTTTGTCGAGGGCGGCGGTGGGCTCGTCGGCCAAAATTAGCTTGGGCTGGTTGACCAAGGCGCGGGCGATCGCCACCCGTTGCTTTTGCCCCCCGCTCAGGGCCGCAGGTTTGTAGTCGGCCCGCTCCGCCAGCCCCACCTGGCTGAGAATATCCACCGCCAGCTGTCGCTTACCACGAAAATTGCCGGTTAGTTCCACCGCCATCTCCACGTTCTGGGCCGCCGTCAGCGACTCAAACAGGTTGTGCGCCTGAAAGATAAAGCCAATGTTGCGGCGAATTTCGACTAGCTGGCGATTGCCCATGCCTACCAGTTCCTGGTCGAGCACTTTAAGGCTGCCTTCGCTGGCCGATCGCAGCGCCCCAATCAGCGTCAGCAGCGTGGTTTTGCCCGAACCCGAAGGACCGGTCATAATCACAATCTGGCCAGGGTGCAGATCGAGGCTAATGTCAAAGAGCACCTGCTTGCGCAGATCGCCTCGGCCAAAGAAATAGTCGAGGTGACGCACCTGCACCGAGCTAGCGGTAACCTCGGGCGCTGGGGAAGACGTAGACAATGGCGTAGCACTCATAGGCCAAATACCTCTGCGGGGTCAGTACGCTGCACCTTACGCACGGCTACAGCGCCAGAAATTAAGCACATAATGAAAGTCGCTAGATACAGGTTAACCACCCGCTCTAGGGTCATCTTAAACAACAGGCCGGTGACGGTGGCCCCCAGGTTGTAGAACAGGGCGCTGATCAAAAAGCCCGGCACAAATCCCAGCACCGAGAGAATAATCGCTTCCTGAATCACTACCCCAAACAGATAGGCGTTGTCGTAGCCGATCGCCTTGAGGGTGGCGTACTCCGACCAGTGGTCGGCCACATCGGTATAGAGAATTTGGTAAACCAGAATGATGCCCACCACAAACCCCATCGCGGTCAGCAGCGAGAACACAAAACCAATGTTGGTATTGACCTCCCAGTAGGTGCGCTCGCGAGCGATGAACCCCTCAGGCCCTTGCATTGGCAGGACCAGCACGTCCTTGGGCAGCCCGTCGCTGAGGGCTTGCACCAGAGCCCCGATGTCGGTGCCGGGAGTAACCCGCAGCAGGCCAATGTCAGCGGTGGCAAAGCTGCGCTCCTCTTCCTCGGGGCCGCGATTGGCAAAAAACCGCAAAAAGTTTTGGTCGCTCATGATCAAGTTACCGTTGCCCGAGGCAAAGTCGGTGCCCAGACTAAAGGTGCCCACAATGCGAATCTCGCGGTCAGCCAATTCGGTAATCACCCCGGTTTCGCGGGGGCCGACCTCGTCACGCGATCGCTCGTCGATCATGGCGGTGTTGGGCAGCCGCAGCTCCTGCTGGCGGGCCAGCACCTCGGGCATGGGCAGCACCGGGTCGGAGGGGTTGTAGGCAATTACCCGCACCGGACGGGTTTTGCGGGTGTCGGGGTTTTTCCAGCGGGCGTCGCTGAGGTAGATAGCATAGGACCCCTCTACCCCATCAAAGGCCTGGGCCTGGTAGAGGCGGCGGCGGGCAAAGGAGCGGGGCACAAACATGTTCTCCTTTAGCCGGTTGACGATCACGATTTCGCCGTTGAGCTTCTCGAGCAGCTGGGTTTGGCTGTCGTAGAGGGCGTTTTTGAAACCGGTGAACAGAAACATCAGCAGCACCGCAAAGGCCACCCCAGCCATAGAGGTGAGAAATTTTTTGCGATCGTGAATCAGGTTGAGGAGGGCGAGGGGGGTACGCTGCATGGCGATGTTGAATTAACGCTCTAGGTGGCGGTAGGGTGGGCACTGCCCACCCTTGACCTTCAGGACTGAACGGATTTGCTGGGTTGTGCAGGCTGGTTAAGCAGAGATGGGTGGTGGGCAATGCCCACCTTACTAAGCGGCTGAGACCCCGCCAACCGAGGGCAATCAAGCAGCAGGTGGCTAGCAATCCTAGAGACTGGTTGATCTACGGCGGGAAACAGCAGCGGCAGAAAACGTTGAGTCATACGGGCGATCCTAAACGGCTGAGCGAATAGAGTGTCTTTTTGAGCAAGGCGATGCCTTAGACAGTGGTTGCAGGCCGGATAGCTGCACGCCAAATCGGTTGCATCCCAGCTCCAAGCTCTACGTTTTCGGGCGCTAGTGGTCATGCAAATACCTCCGCAGGGTCAGCGGTGACGGCCTTACGCACCGAAATCAACCCCGACAGGGCACACATCAGCACCGTTAGGGAAAACACAAAAATGACTCGAAACACCGTCATCTGCATGGGCAGGGTGCCCGCCGTGGCGTTGTAGGCCAGCTGGTAGAGCCCTAGCGCCAAAATTAACCCCGGCACGTAGCCCATTAGGGCCAGCAGTAGCGCTTCTTGAATTACGGTTTTGAACAGATAGCCGCCGCTGTAGCCGATCGCTTTGAGGGTGGCATATTCCCGTAGGTGGTCGCGAATATCGGTGTAGAGAATCTGATAGACAATCACGGTGCCCACCACAAAAGAGACCACTACCCCCAGGCCAAAAATAAAGCCAATTGAGGTGGTTTGAATCCAAAACCGACTCTCCTTAGCCACGATTTCGGGCTTGGTATAGACCTCCACATCGGCGGGTAGCTCTGCTTCTAAGGCGGTTTTCACCCGCTCGGCGTCAGCACCGGGCTCTAGCAGAATCAGCCCTAGATTGACTTGGTCCAGCGGGCGCGGGTCGAAGTAGCGGCGAAAGTTTTGGTCGCTCATAATTAGGGTGCCATCGGCAGCGAAGCCGCCCCCTAGGTCGTACTGGCCGGCGATGGTGATGCGGCGGCGATCGGCTTCGGTCTCGAGACCCAGGGTTTGAGGGCCAAACTCGGGGCGCGATCGCCGATCGATAAAGGCCGCATTAGGCTGCTGTAGCGCTCGAATGCCCTCAGTTGTGTTCAGCTCGGGCATGAGAAACACCGGGTCGCTGGGGTTGAAGGCATAGACAAACATTGCCCGGCTGAGGCTAGTTTCGGGGTTCTTCCAGAGAGCATATTCGGCATAGAGAGGCATCACCTGCTGCACTCCCTCAATACCTGCTGCCTGATACAACCGCTCCCGGGGAAACGCTTTGGTCGAGCTAATCTCTAGGGACTGGGGCGAGATCAGAAAAATATCGCCGTTGAACTGGTCGTAGAAGTTGACGGTGGTGCTAACCAGCGCCCCCAAAAATCCCAGATTCATAAACATCAGCAGCACCGCAAAGGTGACCCCAGCCACGGCCACCAGCAGGCGGGGGCGATCGTGCCGCAGGTTGTACCAGGCCAGGGGAATGCGGGGTAGGGAGGGAAATTTCATCGCCACCTCCTAGGGTTCAATGTCGATGGCGACGTCGACCTGGAGGTTGGTGAGGGCCGCCACCGCATCGCTTTGGTCGACTTGCACCCGCACCTCGACCACGCGAGCGTCGGCGTTGGCGGCGGGGTCGTCGTCGAGCACGTCATTTTTGGCAATTTGCAGGCCAATTTCGCTAACGGTACCGGTCAGGGTCTCGCTAAAGGCCCCATTACGGCTGGTAATGGTAGCCGGCTGCCCAACTTCAACCAGGCCAATATCAGTCTCGTAGACCTCGGCTACCACTACCATCTGACTGGTGTCGCCGAGGGCCAAAATGGGGCCGTCGGCTGGGGAAACAGCCTCCCCAGGGTAGGCAAAGATATCAAGCACCTGACCGGCCTGGGGCGATCGCACAATGGTGCGGGCCAGCTGGGCTTCAGCCAGAGCTAGGTTTTGAGCGGCCGAGTCAACCTTGCTGGCCACTTGGTCGCGGCTAGTGGTGGCCCGGGCCGAAACCACCTGGGCCTGGGCATTTCTGATGTCGCTGAGGCGGGCCTGCTCCAGCCGCTGCTTAGTCGCCTGAGCGTTGCCTAAATCGGCACGCAAACTATTGACGGTGGCCTGCTGGCGGTCTAGCTCCTGGCGCGAGATCGCCCCCGATTCGTTGAGGGCTTGAAATCGGGCCAAATCAATTTCAGCAACGCTCAGCTCGGCCTGGAGGCTCTCAACGGCGGATTGCTGAGCGGCGATCGCGGCCTGCTGCGGCTCGTCGATCTGACCAACCCGAGTGCTGGCCTCTTGCACCTGGGAATTGCCTAACGTCGTTTCGGCAGCGAGCTGGGCCCGAGCCTCGGCTAGCTCACTGGCGGCCACATCGCGCTCGGCCCGACGCACATCGTAGGTGTCCAGGTAGGCCAATACTTGGCCTGCTTGTACCTGGTCGCCCTTCTCCACCTCAAGGCGATCGATGCGACCGGCTTCGGCCGTGGCCACGTCAATGACGCGGCTGGCCGGCTCAATTCGCCCTAGAGCAACCACCTTCACCTGCTGCGGGGGCGGCAGCTCGGCCTGCTCGCGAGCGGCCTGGCGGCTTTGCATGACGTTGCGCACCGCTATGGTGGAACCGGCCCCGACTAACAGCAGGGCACCAATCAACAGCCAAAAACTCGGCTTTCTCCAGGGCTGAATCGGGTGGGTAGACATAGGCGCGTAGGACAACTGCACTGAATTTAACTGAACGGTGTAGTTTAGTCAATGGGCAAAGGCAGCCGAATTGAGGCGAGACCCGAGGCGATCGCCGGATATTTCCCGTCAAGCCCTTAGGCTAGCGAGGTTCAGAACTTAGTTGCCGCCAACGGCCTAAGGCGTCGGGCTAGATGCTGGGGTTCCGCCAGCGCTGGCAGGTGTTGCTCCTGAAGGTTCAACGGGTGTCGCCGCTGAACCTTCAGCAGGTGGAGCCTCAACGGTGAGAGGACTTGCAGTAGGTGGAGAAGCCGTAGCCGGGAGGGCTGGAAGCGGATTGACCACCCCAGGCGGCGTATCGTTGAGGCGCCTTAGCTCTTCCACTGGGGCAGCAGGAGTTGTGAGCAGCAAGTCTTCTACTCCCTGGGTGCTGACCTCAGAGGCAAAATCATTAATTAAGGCAGGATCTAAAATTGCGTTTTCGGTATTAAAGGGAGTCTGCTGCTCTAGGGTGCGTAGCAGATCGGGGCGCACAGCGGCCAGGGGGTCATTGCGGTCGGGGCGATAGGCGGGGTCGTCTAGGTGCAGACCTGCCATCAAAACGCTGGTCTGGTAAAACTCCAGCAGGTCAAACTCCACAACCTGCCAGCTACCGTCGCCAATAAAGGCCATTTGCCCTCCATAGAGCGCCAGCTCTTGGCCCGTTTCGGCCGCTGTCACCAGCACGGGAGCTGTGAGTAAGTCGGCCAGGGCCATTACTAGGGTCAGCTGCCGAGAGGGCACGTAACGCACTACCACGGCAGTGCTGTTGAGCCCCACCGTGGCGTTCGGGGTTTGGACCGTCGTCCGCCCCTGGCTGGGAGGTACAAACAGGGCCACCGTACCTTGGTTCAGCAGCAGCTTCCGGGTGTCGGGCCAAAATCGCAGGCTGGCCTGCTCGCCTACCCGAGTCAGCGATCCATCGTTGAAGAGCACCTCGGCCCTAGCCGCAGCGCCGGTGTTCAGAATCTCCCCTGGGCAAAAGCAGTCGGCCACGGCGGCCGAGCGGGTGTTGCCGCTGGCGGAAACCAGACTCACTTGATAGGTGCTAGTTCGTAAGTTAGCCCAGGCCCAGGACACCTCTGCCAGACCCGGAGACGCGATCGCAGTACTGCCTGCAATCGCCAGCAGCAGCGCCGAAAAACCATTGGTATGAAAAACCATAGCTCAGTGAAGAGTGACCACTAATTACAGCAGGCCCATAGCCCTAAGGTAGATGCGGCCAATGCCCTAGCCCCTGACGGCTGGGGATTGTGGGTAGAATACCCCAACAGTGGCAGTTTAGCGCCAGGGGTAACACCATCAACTCAAAACTGGAGCAGCGCTGTCGCCGTTTTGGCAAGGTATTAGCAGACTGGGCGCTATCGAAGCGGAGGCTTAGCTCTATGGTAGGGTTCAGGCAATTCAATTCGGGGCGGGTTCATAAATCTTGTGTCCCCTTCAAATTAAATCTTTAATGAATGTGAGCCCTTTTTTCGGGAATCAGCAGCAATATCAGTGATTCTGCTGGTGACAGGACAACACACGTTATATCCAGGCAGACTCCATTGGTTAAGCGGCACCCCTCCCTCCCCCTGGCGTTAGTTAGCTTTGGCCTGCTCTGTAGCGGTGTCCTGCCGGACCGCGCTAAGGCAGAGCAGTTGGGCCCTCCGGCGGTCCCTGCCGCCAATGTTGAGGTAACAACCTCGATCGCGGTTGAGGCAGCTGCGGCGCCCCTACAGCCTCGGTCATCAACACCCCCCTCGGAGTTGGGTGACCCAATTGTGACCCTGGTCCCATCTACCGAGGAGGAACCAGTCGAGGAGCCATTGGTTCAGCCACTGAGCCCTAACCCAGCTGTCTCTAGGCCTGCGGCCCCTGACCAAGCCCTTGTTACTGAGACCTATCTAACCACTGCGGCCGCGCTGGCTCCACCAACCCCGGTTGCCCAGTCTTTGACTCCGGCATCCCTGGCTCAGACTGACCCCGATGCTGACCCCACAGGGCAAGACCCCGAGCTGGGGGTCATTCAGGTGCGCAGCGTGCTGGAGGACAACGACCTGGGGATTTTGCGCATTCGCGATCAGCCTCCGATTCCGGTGGCAGCGCGACCCCCGGCAAAAATTGGATTTTTCTCGGCTCGCTTGGCGATCGCCAGCAGCGACAACATTTTGCTGGCCGTCAACGATGTAGGCGGGTTGACCGGCGACACCTTTTTTCGTCCCTCAATTGGCTTTGGCATCTACCCTTCCCTAGGGCCGCAAACCGCCTTGATTGCCACTGCTGACTACGGGCTACAGCGCTACGGTTCCCAATCGTCTCTCAACTACGACGATTTGCGCCTGCGGGTGGGGTTGCGTCAGGGGTTAACTCCCCGCAGCTATGGGCAGCTGGTTTTCACTTACCAAGAGCTGTATCGCCCCGGCGGCAACCGAGGAAGATTTTTCAAAAATACGGCTTTGGGCCTTACCCTAGGTCGCCGTGACCCCATTACGCCAAAGCTGGCCCTCGACACCTACTATCTGCTTCAGTTCAACGGTGCCCAGTCTACCAGCGGCGGCACCGCCACTGATTTTAGCCGCTTCTTTCAGTCGGCCGGAGGCTACCTGGGCTACGACATCACCCCTCGGCTACAAGCGGGCCTCAGCTACCAGCTCAATTTCATTGACTACACCGCCCAAGACCGCTACGACACCTTTCAGCAGGTGCTGGGGCAGGTGGTCTACCGCATTACCCCCAACCTGCGCTTCAACGTCTACGGCGGCGTTAGCTTTGGCCGCTCCTCTGAGCCCCGGGTGCGATTTAACGACACCTTCTTTGGCGCGGCGATCGACGCCACGATACCCTTGTTTTAGCCCGACGTTGTTGAGGTAGCCATATACCTGCGCTGGCTGTTAGCAGTGTCGTGGAAGGCCTGTGACACTGCTGACGGCAGCTAGTTGTCTCTAATGACGTGAGCAGTAGTTTGAGGCGATCGCAGCCCATGCCTAGGAGCAACACCCAGCCACATTTCATGAACTGAGGGTGCAGAATGCTGGTCAATGCAGCAAGATTTAGCGCAGTCGTGATTCAGCTCCTCTAGAACCACTATCAATCTGAATGAGCAACAAACTAATCGTTGATTTCGGCTAGCTCAATCACCTGGTTGTCGTAGTCTTTGACCAAAAAGTTGAGGGGTTTTTCGTTGCGAATTTTGTGCTGCACGCCGCCTAGCTGCACACGCATCAAAATGTACTCCAGACAATTGTGGTCAAAGCAGACGTGACGCTGCTGGTTGCGGTGGCCTAGACTGGCGCCGCCCACCACGTGGAGCTGAGTGTTTTTGCGCAGCTGGTACCACAGCCCTTCGGGGCTGTTCATCACGTTTTGGCTGGCCAGGCTGGTGGCACCACCCAAATACATGGGGTCGAGGCCAGCAGTGCCCAGGGTCTGCTCGTAGTTGTAGTAGTAGTGCAGGGGCACTTCAGCGGCGGGCAGGTTGAGCATGCCCTCATAGAAGTGACGGGCTACTTCCAGATCAGACACCATCACCGTGTAGACCTTGGGGGCACCCTTGAGAAACATCCACATGGCCCCAGCGTAGGCCACTAGCAGCAAGACCATAATTCCCTGGGTCGACATGATGCTGTCGAGGGGCAGCCCCAGCAGGGAAGCCAGGCGAAGGTTTAGGGAGCAGTCAAGCAGCATAGGCCTACTCACAGGGTAACGACAAGGGCAGTTGTGGCACTCGCCCCAATACTAATGGCTCGTAACCAGTGTATCAATTCTGCCATTAACTCCCCAGTCATGAGGTACTTGCTGAGGAGGTGGCGGCATCTTGCCCCTAGGCCTGGGAAAATCTGTGAGTTTCACAAAAAATACGTCGCCAAAATCCCCATGGTAGGTATATTAAAGGCTGATTTACCCGCAGCCTGGGTCAGTAGCGATCGCAGATCTGGGGGTGGCTTTGGTCAACGTTCTCCACGGCTCAACCTATGTCTAGCCCAGCGCCTATTCCTAACTTTCCTGAGTGTGACCACAGGCTGGTGCAGTCGCTGCACCATTTGAGCGATCGCGAACTGGTGCAGCTGTTTCAGCGCCACGGCGATGCAGGGCGTTACTTCACAGCAATTTTTTGTCGCTATAGCCCCATGGTCTATAGCCTGATTCGCCACTCGGCGCGATCGCCCGTGCAGGCCGAATACCTGTTTGCCCTGACCTGGCGGCACATTCTTCTCGAGCTGGGCGGTGTGGAATGCCCTGAGGCGGTGGCGGGCGAGGGGCCTGGAGCGTTTACCCTACAGAACTGGCTGATCAATATCACCGCCCTGTGCATCAACCAGGCGGTGGTGCCCGAGGTTGAGACCATCCACTATTCCCTCGATCAGGCTACGCCTCCCCTGTGGTGCTATGTCGAGCAGGCCCTCGATCGCCTGCCTGCGGTAGAGCGGCTGGTGGCGGTCATGGCCCTCACCTTTCGCTGGAGCGAGAACCGCATTGCCGCCTATCTTCAGGCCGAAGGTGAGGCCCTGACAGCGGCCGATGTGCGCCAGAAGCTGGGGTCGGCCTTTCAGCACCTGGAGTCGGCCCTGCCCGAGGATATTCGCCAGATCTATCTGGGCGATCAGTCGCTGCGCCCCGAGCCCCTACCCGATGACCTTGACGGCCTGCTGACCGTTCCCGACCTGGAGGGCGTTAGTCTAGGAGACGCCAACCTAGTGGGCACCGCTGGAGACTTTGGCGGAGACTTCGGCAACGAATGGGCCAACTAATTCTGACCCGCAACGGGAGTCCTGAGGAGGGGCAATGGCAATGAAGCACATCGGTAAACTGAGTCTGGCGCTGGGTCTAATGCTGCTGGTTGGGCAGGCTGCCCCAGCCGCTAACTTGGAAGAACAACTTGATCTGCGCCCTAACAGCGCGACCCAGGGAGAGTCGCGGGATGTGGCCGACGGCTGGATGCAGCTGGGCAACCAGCAGCTGGCCGAGGGCAATCTTACCCAGGCCGTAGATTCTTGGGCCGAGGCGGCCGAGATCTATCGCCTGCTGGGTGACGGCCTATCGGCGGGGCGGGCCTACGGTTCTATGGGAGCAGCCTTTGCCACCCTAGACCGCTACCCCGAAGCCGAGCGAGCGTTTGTGCTGCGCATTGGTACCGCCCGCGACAACGATGACCTGCTTGGGCAGGTTTATGGCCTCAACAACTTAGGCAATCTCTACATCAACCAGGGTCGACTGAACGAAGGGCAGGCTCACTTTCAGGAAGCTCTGCAAATTGCTCGCACCACAGGAGATTCACGGGCGATTGGCGTTTCCCTGAGCAATCTGGGTCAGGTAGCAACCCAGCGGGGCGACCTAGATGTGGCGGTGCAACTGCTCGAAGCCGCCACCAACTACCGCATTTTGGCCAGCGACTATGTGGGTGAGGCCCACTCGTCCAACAGCCTGGGGGATGTCTATGTGGCTCTAGGTCGCGACTCTAACGCCATTGGCGCCTACCGGGTAGGGCTCCGGGCGGGGGTCGATGCGGGCGATCGCAACCTGCAGATTCGCGCCCTCGATGGCCTGATCGACATTTACCTGGAGCGGGACGACCTGGTTCAGGCCAAAGGCTACCTTGACCAGCGCGCCGCCCTTACCTTGGGAACTGTGCCACCAGATCTCCAGACTGCCCTCAGCTATCGGTCGCTGGGTGACTATTACTTACTAGTTGACGACCGGGCTCGGGCCGAGCAGGCTTTTGCGTTGGGTCTAGAGATCGCGCGTGATCTCCAGCAAAAGTCCCTAGAAGCTGAGTTCATCAATCGACTGCTGGAGTTTTAGTCTGCTGCTACATCAGTTACTCGAAAGGGCTTCCCCAGATTTCCGAGGAAGCCCTTTTGTGTGAGAGGGGAATGTGGGAGAGACTAGCCGCCTGTCGCCTAGGGATGCACCTGGGCGTATTGGTCGAAGGGTGCAGTTTTTAGCTCAGCGGCACCCTCTAACCCTAGCTTCACAGGAGGCAATGGGTTGCGGGCTTTGATCAAGGCGATCGCCCGGGTCACGGTCTCGGGCAGAATCACCACCAGGCTGCCATCCTCAGCGCTGTCTAGAGCCGTGTTAATCGCCTCGGTTTCATCGAGAATGGTGCGGTAGCTGGCGTGGCCAACCCCCTCCTCAATGCCGTGAATAATCCACTTGGCGGCGTCACCCCGGCCCCGACCCCGGGTGTCGTCGTCCTCTTTAACCACGATGTCGTCAAACATTTGGGCCGCTAGCTTACCGAGGGTGATGAAGTCATCGTCGCGGCGATCGCCAGGGCCACCTACCACACCAATGCGCTTGCCCGGCCAGTTTTTCACAAAACCACCCAGGGCTTCGTAGCTAGCGGGGTTGTGGGCGTAGTCGACCAGGGCGTGGAACCGACCCAAATTGAACAGGTTCATGCGGCCTGGGGTCTGGTCAGTGGAGGCCTCAAAGGTGTGCAGGGCTTGACGAATGTAGCCAATGTCAACCCCCTGGGCAAAAGCCGCCAAACTGGCCGCTAGGGCGTTGGCAATTTGGAAGGGAGCCTTGCCGCCCATGGTCAGGGGCACCTTGTCGGCCTGCTCAATGCGCAGCAGCCAGTCGCCCTTGAGAATCGATAGATAGCCCTGCTCGTAGACGGCGGCCAACCCCCCCTGCTGAGAATGCTTGCGCACCAGCTCGTTGTGGGGATCCATTGAGAAGTAGGCTACCTGGCTCTTCACCTTTTGGGCCATCGCCGCCACTAGAGAATCGTCAGCGTTGAGCACTGCGTAGCCGCTGGGCCGCACGGTTTCGGCTACTACGCTCTTGAGGTGGGCCATATCTTCGAGGGTTTCGATATCGCCCAGGCCCATGTGGTCGGCGGCGACGTTGAGCACTACGCCAATGTCGCAGTCTTTGAAGGCCAGGCCCGATCGCAAAATGCCGCCCCGCGCCGTCTCCAGCACCGCTACCTCCACGGTGGGGTCTTGCAAGATTACCTGGGCGCTCTGGGGGCCGGTGGTGTCACCGGGCTCTACCATGTTGTCGCCGATATAGATGCCGTCGGTGGTGGTAAAGCCTACCATCTGCCCGGTTTGCTTAAAGATGTGGGCGGTGAGACGGGTGGTGGTGGTTTTGCCATTGGTGCCGGTAATTGCCACCACCGGAATGCGAGCGGGCTGACCCGGCGGGAACAGCATGGCCAAAATCGGCTCGGCCACGTTGCGAGCGATGCCGACGCTGGGGCACACGTGCATGCGCAGTCCGGGGGCAGCGTTGACTTCCACAATTACCCCATCCACTTCGCGCAGGGGCTTGGAGATGTCGGTGGTGACCACGTCGATGCCGGCGATGTCGAGGCCGATGGTCTTGGCGATGCGCTGGGCCACCCAGATGTTGTCTGGGTGAATATCGTCGGTGCGATCGATGGCGATGCCGCCGGTACTCAGGTTGGCGGTGGCCCTCAGGTAGCACATTTCGCCCGCAGGCAGCACGGTGTCAAGGGTGTAGCCCTTGCGATCGAGCAGCTGCCAGGTGGTGCGATCGACCTCAATGCGGGTCAACAGGTTGTCGTGGCCTACCCCACGGCGGGGGTCTTGGTTGGTGATGTCGATCAGCTGCTCAATAGTCGATTTGCCGTCGCCAACCACGTGGGCTGGCACTCGCTCAGCCACCGCAATCACCCGGCCATTGATCACCAGCACCCGGTGGTCGCGACCCCGATAGAAGCGTTCGACAATCACGCCCCGGGACACCTCTTTGGCCGCTTCGTAGGCTTCCTCGGCCGCCTCGAAGGTGTCGATGTCGATGGTAATGCCGCGCCCGTGGTTGCCGTCGAGGGGCTTAATCACGATGGGGTAGCCGCCCACATCCTCGATCGCATTCTCGAGTTCGTCTAAATAGTTAATGACGGTGCCCCGGGGCACGGGCACTCCGGCGTTGCGCAAGATCTGCTTGGTGCCCTCCTTGTCAGAGGCCAGCTCTACTGCCAGAATGCTAGTTTTGCTGCTCAGGGTAGCCTGCACCCGCTGCTGATAGCGACCGTAGCCGAGCTGAATCATCGCTCGGGTGGAGAGCTGCATCCAGGGAATGTCCTGAATTTCGGCGGCGCGCACAATGGCTTCGGTGCTGGGCCCCAGGGCGGCATCAAGGCGAAACTCGGTCAGGTCGGCCAGGTCTTGCTCCAGGTCTTCCTTGGAGTAGTGACCGGTTTCGACCAGACTGTTGCACAGGCGCACGGCCGCACGGCCCGCGTAGCGTCCGGCCTGCTCGTTCTGATACTCAAACACCACCTGATACACTCCGGCCTCGGCCACGCTACGGGTGCGGCCAAAGCCAACCGGCATGCCGGCCATGGTTTGCAGCTCGAGGGCGACATGTTCGACGATATGGCCCATGTAGGTGCCCTGGCGCACCCGACTCAAGAAGCCCCCCCGGTGCCCTGGAGAACAAAAGTGCTCAATCAGGCTAGGGAGCGTTTCTACCAGCGCTTCGTAAAACCCGGGAATCTGGTCAGAGGGGCGGTCGGCAAGGCCTTCTAAATCCAGCCGCATCAGAATCAGGTTGGGATAGCGGATGCTCCAGTAGTTTGGCCCTCGTAGAGTCTGGGTTTTGAGAATTCGCATGGGCTGTCGTTACTCACCAGTCATAGAACAGGGTTGGCCTGAGAGCAGCGCCGATCGGCAGGGGTGATCGGGCCGGGGTGTAGTGCAGTATAACCTCAGGTCAGGACCCAAGACAGTATCCCCGAGGCACGATCTTGCTAGCAGTAGCAGGAATAATCCAGCTAGGATGCTCGCTGAGGCTAATTTACTGAGTCAGGGCGCGAATGAACCCCTGGAGCTCGTTTAGGAAACCGCCTCGTTTGCCCTTAGAGGCCGCCGTGCTGGGCTCGCTAGAGTCGGCTGTATCGCCCATCAAAATGCGATCGATCGCTTCACCGGAGGGCTTTTCGGGTGATTCGGCCCGCAGCTCATAGCCACTGTCGGTCTCTTGCCACACCTGCCAGGGATTAGGGTAGCAGCGCAACAGCACGGCACCCTCCATGGGTCGCAGGTAGTAGACCGGCTCTAGGGTGCTGAGGAAGCGATCGCGCAGCTGCCGTCCAGCGTAGCCAATGCCAATGGTAGCCACGTCTTCGAGCTTGGGGTTGAGCATGATAACGAAGGCGTCGCCCGCTTGAGCACACATCTCCTCGACCTGATTGACCTCGATCGATGAGGGCTCCACAAACAGATAGGCCTGGTCGCCGGGCTCCATCTCGCTGTGGAGCTCCCCGATTGCCCGCACGACAAAGTCGGGGTTGCCCCAGTCGCGGCGGGCCAGAGCCGCCGCCCCCGCATCGGGAAAATAAACCTTGAAGACCAGGCCCAGCTCTTGCAGGGCGGGGTAAAACTGCTGGGCTACGGGCATGCCCTTCAGCTCGGAGTAGGCCAGCTCGACCACCATTCGGGGCACTCCCGCCTGGATGGCCGCTTGGGTAGCTCCCCGAGCCTGGGCGATCGCGTCTTCGAGACTGGCCGGAACGCCAGCTCCAGGGGACATCGTGACAGAATCCATAGCACTATCCATAGCAGGCTCTACACCGGAGATAAGGTCAAAGGGATGAGGGCGCGATGGAGCACCTGGCGCAACACCATCGCCGTCCAGTCGATATCGGCGGCAGTGGTGTGCCGCCCCAGGGTGAGGCGAATGCCGCAGCGGGCCGCGCGATCGCTGTAGCCCATGGCCAGCAGCACTGGGCTGGGGCTCACCTGGCCACTGTGGCAGGCCGATCCGGCGCTAATGCCAATGCCCGCCAGATTCATCTCGCGCACCAGGGTACGGCCGCTGACCCGATCGCCATCGGCAGCGGCAATGCAAAAGCTGGCGTGGTGGGGCAGCCGGTGGCGGCGATCGCCCGTGGGCACCAGCTCAGCGACATCGGCCAGCTGCTCAAAGAGGCGATCGCGCAGCCCAATCAACCGCAGGGTTTCACTGGGCATTTCCGCTGCCGCCAGGGCCGCTGCCACCCCAAACCCCGCTAACACCGGCACCGCCTGGGTGCCCGATCGCAGACCAAACTCCTGGCCGCCCCCGCCCAGCAGCGGCTCCAGCTCAACTCCGGGGCGCACATACAGCGCTCCAGCCCCTTGGGGGCCATAGATTTTGTGGCTAGAGAGCGACAGCAGATCGACCGGCAGGGTTTGCACGTCGATGGGCAGCCGCCCCGCCACCTGCACCGCATCGGTGTGAAACAGCGCTCCGTGGTCACGGGCGATCTGACCCAGCACCTCAATGGGCTGGAGGGTACCCACCTCGCTCTGGCCATAGATAATCGACACCAGCACGGTGTTGTCGCGCAGGGCCTGGCGCAGAGCGGCTGGGCTCACCTGCCCCTGGGCATCGACTGGCAGCCGAGTGACCTGCCAACCCAGCTGCTCAAGGTGCTGGGCCGGCTGCTCAACGGCAGAATGTTCTACCGATGAGATAACAATGTGCTGGGGCACTCGATAGCGCCGAGCTACCCCTAGCAGCGCTAGATTGTCGGCCTCGGTGCCCCCCGCCGTAAAGATTACCGAATTGTCGTCGGCATTGAGCAACGACGCCACCTGCAAGCGCGCCTGCTCCAAAACAGTGGCGGCCTGGCCACCCCAGTGGTGCAGGCTAGAGGGATTGCCCCACTGCTCAGCCATGGCGGCCTGCATAGCGGCGATCGCTTCTGGGCGTGGGGGCGTAGTAGCGCTGTAATCTAAATAAATCTGCATAGCGAGCTCGACAAGAGAACAGCACACCCCTGGGGCACAAAGTCCATCCTAGCAGGGAGCGCTATCCCTAACGGGCAAACAAAACCACGTTAGCTATGGCCCACTTTGCCCTGGGGTGCTGCCGCCCTACTACCTGGTTGCTAGCGCTGCCACCAGTGGGGCAGATACTGGTGGACTGGGTACCTCGGCAGTGCTAAGCAAGCGATCGACCACGCCCATGTGCCAGCCCAACCGCCAGAGGCTGCTGTGCGACTTAAACCCAGTCCCTAAAACCCGCAGCCCCCACAGCGGAATCAGCACGACGCGTGGTGCTAGCCCGTGCAGCTGCATGCCCTGGTCGCGGTAGCGTAGGTAGAGGGTAGCTAGCCCATAGCCCCAGTTGTAGGCTTTGTGGTAGGTTGCCTGGCGGGCCTCTACAAACGACTGTTTGGTGCCCGTACCGTGGCGGTAATGCACCACTGCATCGGGCACATAGGTCAGGGAGTGACCTGTCATCTGCACACGAATGCAGTAGTCGGCATCTTCTAAGTGGGAAATCGTTTCATCGAACCCACCCACCGACTCGTGAATATCTTTGCGGATGGCCAACGCGCAGCCCCCGGCAAAGGGATAAAAGGGCGTTCTGAAGTTTTGCAGCCCCTGGTTTTGTGGAGTGTTGACAGCGCCCGGATTGAGCATTTCGTTGTCCAGGCGGCAGGCTAGAAAACCGCAGCTGGTGAAAGCTTGTTCCAATGCCTCAAGCCACCCTTGATCGACGACATCATCAGCGTCACAAAAAGCTAGGTAGTTGCCGGTGGCGGCCTTGGCCCCGGCATTGCGAGCGTGGGAAGCACCCTTCACCCCTGCTGCATCGATCACCTTTAGGCGGGGTAGGCGATCGCGGTATTGCTCAACCACGGTGCGGCTGTTATCGGTGGAGCCGTTGTCGGCCACGATCACTTCGTAGGGGGCAACGGTCTGCTTCGTCAGTGCCTCTAGCTGCTGCCCAATGACGGCTGCTTCATTAAAACAAGGAACAATAACGCTTATTTTCATAGTTTTCGTTAGCGAACTTAGGTAAGCAGGCGACTCGCGATCACAGTGCTCCACATCTCTTGGTCACCCCTACCTATCGGCTTTGTGCAGGCATAACATCAGGCAAGTAAGTAACCGACTTAACTCGCAATCCTACTTTCGCGCGCCTGTGAACCCCATCTCCTAGAAGATAGAGATGGTCATCTAGCGGCTTTAGCGGCTGGTTAGACAGTTACCTGGGTAGGGATGGCCCAGAACGCCTAGACGTAGATATAGCGATCGCTGTGCCCAAGCCCTGGCTCACTACCGCTGGCGAAAACCGGGGCGGTGTACTGGCCTATGGTCATTGCGTTGAGGGTTGAGCAAACTATCCAGAGCCCTGGTCACGCTCACTAACGCGAAGCAATGCGCCCAGGGTAGTTAGAACAAACGCTGAGGCGGACTATGGCTTAGCAAGTAGCCGGTTGACCACGCCCATATGCCAGCCCAACCGCCAAACGCTGCTGTGGGACTTAAACCCAGACCCTAAAACTCGCAGCCCCCACAGTGGGATTAACACCAAACGCGGCGGTAGCCCGTGTAACTGCATACCCTGACTGTGGTAGCGCCGGTAGAGGGTGGCTAGCCCGTAGCCCCAGTTGTAGGCTTTGCGGTAGGTCGCCTGGCGGGCCTCAAAAAAGGACTGTTCGGTGTCCGTCGCGTAGCGATAGTGCACTACTGCGTCAGGTACAAACACTAGGGGGTGACCGGCAATCTGCACGCGAATGCAGTAGTCGGCATCTTCTAAATGGGAGATGGTTTCGTCGAACCCGCCTATCGATTCGTGAATGTCTTTGCGAATGGCTAACCCGCAACCCCCGGCAAAGGGGTAAAAGGGTGTTCTAAAGTTTTGTAGGCCGTCGGTTTGTGAGGTATTGGTTGTGTCGCTATTTAGTTTTTCGTAGTCGAGGCGGCAGGCTAAAAAGCTATGGCTAGCGAAGGCTTGGCTCAGGGCCTCAAGCCAGCCCTCACTGACGACGTCATCGGCATCGCAAAAGGCCAAGTAGTCGCTGGTGGCGGCCTTAGCCCCCATGTTGCGGGCATGGGAAGCACCTTGAACCCCCGCTGCATCAATTACCTTTAACCTCGGCAGGCGATCGCCGTATTGCTCAGCCACAGCGCGGCTGTTGTCGGTAGAGCCATTGTCGGCCACGATCACCTCATAGGGGGCAACGGTTTGCTTGGCCAAAGCCTCTAACTGCTGCCCAATAACCGGTGCGGCATTGAAGCAGGGGATGATAACGCTTATTTCCATTGTGACGATTCAGGGTGAATAAACAATCCGCGATCGCAGTGCTCCGTAGTTACATATCTAAGCCGTTTCGCTAAGTCTTCTAAACCTAGGGGCAACGGCTAACCGCCAGGGTGAGGTCGACTCGCATGACACGCTAGTGTATAGCCCCGTCTTCTCAAAGCAGAAGATTCCGTAAAGAGGTTCATGTAAACGGAGACATGGGGCTGCTACAGGCGAACACAGTCTTAAACTTGATAGAAACTCCATAGGAGACAGCGTGCTACCCCAAAATGCCTCAAGGGATCCTCTGGGGTTGCCTGAAAGCGAATTACTGTAAATTTCACTACAAAACTGCGTCCTTCAGGATGGTCCTGCTGTTTAGGCAGGCCTGGGGCTATACGGCTATGTGTAGTGCTGGCAAGGGGTGCTCGACTCCGGCGATCGCCACTACGGCCTTTGGGTCAGCCCCCGCCGCTGGCTCTCCCTGAGCCAGGGGCACCGCCGCTGCTACGTCAGCTACCTGCTCAGGGCCGCTCTGGTGCAGGGCGGTCAACCAGGCCCAACCGCAGTCAACTAAACGTTCTACATCGATGCCTCCATAGGTGGGCTCGAAGGGGCGCAGGCGGTTCACTCCTTCTCCAAGCAGAATGCTGGCACCTTGCCAGTTGTGGTTGCCCAGGTGATAAAGCCCCACCGCAATTTGCAAAATACCTTGGTAAAACGGCTTTTCAAGGGTGTTGGCCTCCATCCAGATGGCTTCGAGCACATCGTGGCAGGCATAGTACTCGCCTTGATTGAACAGAGCAATGCCTTCCCCTAGGCGGGGATCAACACTATCGCTAGGGATATCGACGGCCATAACTATGGGGGAACTGGCCTAAAGGGATAGTTCCATCCTAAGGCAGAGGTGTTATCCTCCACTGTGAGTGTGAGGTGTGAGGAAAATTAACATGGTAAGTTCTCCGGTAAGGCCGACGGGCACGGTACCTGTCAGTCAGCAACTCATTGATACTGAGGCCGCTGTTGAGCGATCGCTGAAGGGATTGGGTGGTCTACAACTTCCCGCCGGTCCTCTGTTTGGCACCGATGGTATTCGCGGCAAAGCAGGCGATCTGCTAAATGCTCCCCTAGCCATGGAAATCGGCTACTGGGCTGGGCAGATTATGCAGGCGCAGGGCTTGACCGACAGACCAATTATTTTAGGCCAAGACTCTCGCACCTCTGGACACATGCTGGCCAGCGCCCTCTCCGCTGGGTTGACCTCGGCGGGGCTAGATGTGTGGCACATTGGGCTCTGCCCAACCCCTGCTGTCGCTTACCTGGCTGAGTCGTGCCAGGCCTTAGGCGGCATTATGATTTCGGCCAGCCACAACCCGCCAGCGGACAACGGCATTAAGTTTTTTGGCGGAGACGGCACCAAGTTATCCAGCCCTGTGCAGGCCGCCATTGAAGCGGCCCTGCGGGGTCAGGCCACGGCGATCGCCCCTGGCTCCACCTGGGGACAGTGCTATTACCGCCCTGAGCTGGTCAACCGCTACGCCAGCTTTTTGCATGAGCCCCTGCTGCCCGGCCTTGATTTGACGGGCATGAAGGTGGTGCTCGATATGGCCTGGGGCTCGGCCACTCGCCTGGCCGAGCAGGTGTTTGTGGAGGCCGGAGCTGAGGTAATTGCCCTGCATGGTGCCCCCGACGGCGATCGCATTAACGTGGACTGTGGCTCGACTCACCTGGAGCCTTTAAAGGCCGCTATTCAAGCCCACGGGGCCGACCTGGGTTTTGCCTTCGACGGCGATGCCGACCGGGTGATGGCGGTGGATGCCCAGGGTCGCGTGGTTGATGGCGACTACATTCTCTACCTCTGGGGCAAGCGGCTGCAAGAGCAGGGACGGCTGCCCAACGACACCCTAATTTCTACCGTTATGGCCAACCTCGGCTTTGAGCGCGCCTGGGAAAAGCTGGGCGGCACCTTGGTGCGCACCCAAGTTGGCGATCAACATGTTTATAGCGAAATGGTTCGCCGAGGAGCAAAGCTTGGGGGTGAACAATCGGGTCATATTCTCTGCCACCACTACAGCCTGACCGGTGACGGCATTCTCACCGCCCTGCACCTAGCGACTCTAGTGCAGACACTGGGTGGTTCGCTGGCCGCCCTGGTGGATGACAGCTTCCAAACCTATCCGCAAAAGCTGCAAAACGTAATGGTGGTTGATCGCGATCGCCGTCTCAACTGGCAAGACTGCGCCCCCGTTTGCCAAGCCGTTGCCGCCGCTGAGCAAGCCATGGGTGACGCGGGTCGGGTGCTGGTGCGTCCCTCCGGCACCGAGCCGGTAATTCGAGTCATGGTCGAGGCCGCAGACGCAGGTCTCGTCGATCGCTGGACCCAGCACATTGTTCAGGCCGTCACCCAGCACCTAGCGGGGTAACTCCGCCCTGACCTGGGGTGTAGGGGCACAAGGTGACAGGTTCGTGGGGGTACAAGGTTTAAGGTCTTAGGTTCACGACCTGCCCTAAACCTAAGACCTTGAACCTTAGACCGGTAGAACTTGTCAAAATCAGCTTGGTCAAGTACTAGGAACACCTGAAAAACCGGTATAGCGGCCACGCTGAGCCAAACTACAGCGGCCACCATAGGGGCAGATAGACGGGGATTTCCTCGACCTATCTGCCCCTTAATTGCGTTTGGAGCCTAGCGATGGTGGCGAGCTTTTTCAGCCTGATGTTGGTGATAATTTTATTGGGCATTTTTGGCCTGGCCCAGTGGTGGCAAATCCCTGTAGGCAACTTCGCCGACTGGGTCGTGGGCTTAGCTAGCTTTGGCTGGCTGCTGACAATTACCACCGTGCCCTGGAATATCTACTTCGAGGCGAAGGGAGCGCTGAGCGAAGCGACCCTGTCGGTAGAAAACGGCATTGCGGTGGACGATCGCCAGGTTGACTACGTGCGATCGCTGGCCCGCTGGTCGCTGCGGCTCGTCCTCGGGCTGCACCTGCTCACCGCCCTGGGCCTGTATTTTCTAGCGAGTACAGGAATTAGCCAGCTCGGCTACTGGGGCTCGGCGGCCGCCCTGCTGCTCAGCGGCCTGCGCCCCGCCGCCCGTACCTACCAGTATAGCTGTGGTCATCTAGGTTAGGACGCGGCTTGCTTGAGCACGACTTCAATAGCGGCACGTAAGCCGTCGGCATGGGGGAGGTGTTTGCGAATCCGGCTCTTTAACCACCC
>NZ_JACJOF010000045.1 GCF_014695395.1 Nodosilinea sp. FACHB-131 | reverse complement strand
TATATTGATAAAGCGCCTGAGGGAAGCGGCTCGAGCGAGCCACCTACTGAGGGTTGAAGCGAACCTCGACAACTACATAGTCTAGAAACAAAGCCAAGGTTCCTGTCAAGGATTAAATTGGTTCAACGATAGCATTTGTGCTGTGGTTGAGTCAAGTAAGAAGACAGAATCGGATACTGAGGTATCCGGGACATGCTTTTCGGGTTACTTTTCACGAGTAACTAAATGAGATTAGTCTTTCGGGATTAGTCACTAACATGGAGAGTTTGATCCTGGCTCAGGATGAACGCTGGCGGCGTGCTTAACACATGCAAGTCGAACGGACCCTTCGGGGTTAGTGGCGGACGGGTGAGTAACGCGTGAGGATCTGCCCTTAGGAGGGGAACAACAGTTGGAAACGACTGCTAATGCCCCATATGCCGAGAGGTGAAAAGTTATATCGCCTAGGGATGAACTCGCGTCTGATTAGCTAGTTGGTGGGGTAAAGGCTCACCAAGGCGACGATCAGTAGCTGGTCTAAGAGGATGATCAGCCACACTGGGACTGAGACACGGCCCAGACTCCTACGGGAGGCAGCAGTGGGGAATTTTCCGCAATGGGCGAAAGCCTGACGGAGCAACGCCGCGTGAGGGAGGAAGGCCTTAGGGTTGTAAACCTCTTTTCTCTGGGAAGAAGAACTGACGGTACCAGAGGAATAAGCCTCGGCTAACTCCGTGCCAGCAGCCGCGGTAAGACGGAGGAGGCAAGCGTTATCCGGAATTATTGGGCGTAAAGCGTCCGCAGGCGGCTTTTTAAGTCTGTTGTCAAAGCCCACAGCTCAACTGTGGATCGGCAATGGAAACTGGGAAGCTAGAGTGTGGTAGGGGTAGAGGGAATTCCCGGTGTAGCGGTGAAATGCGTAGATATCGGGAAGAACACCAGTGGCGAAGGCGCTCTACTGGGCCACAACTGACGCTGAGGGACGAAAGCTAGGGGAGCGAAAGGGATTAGATACCCCTGTAGTCCTAGCTGTAAACGATGGATACTAGGTGTTGGACGTATCGACCCGTGCAGTACCGTAGCTAACGCGTTAAGTATCCCGCCTGGGGAGTACGCACGCAAGTGTGAAACTCAAAGGAATTGACGGGGGCCCGCACAAGCGGTGGAGGATGTGGTTTAATTCGATGCAACGCGAAGAACCTTACCAAGGCTTGACATCCTGCGAATCTTTCAGAGATGAGAGAGTGCCTTCGGGAGCGCAGAGACAGGTGGTGCATGGCTGTCGTCAGCTCGTGTCGTGAGATGTTGGGTTAAGTCCCGCAACGAGCGCAACCCTCGTCCTTAGTTGCCATCATTAAGTTGGGCACTCTGGGGAGACTGCCGTGGACAACACGGAGGAAGGTGGGGACGACGTCAAGTCATCATGCCCCTTACGTCTTGGGCTACACACGTCCTACAATGCTACAGACAGAGGGCAGCGAGCGCGCGAGTGCAAGCAAATCCCATAAACTGTGGCTCAGTTCAGATTGCAGGCTGCAACTCGCCTGCATGAAGGCGGAATCGCTAGTAATCGCCGGTCAGCATACGGCGGTGAATACGTTCCCGGGCCTTGTACACACCGCCCGTCACACCATGGGAGTTGGCCACGCCCGAAGTCGTTACTCTAACCGTTCGCGGAGGAGGGCGCCGAAGGCAGGGCTGATGACTGGGGTGAAGTCGTAACAAGGTAGCCGTACCGGAAGGTGTGGCTGGATCACCTCCTTTTAGGGAGACCTACCCTTGATAACTCCGAACCATATTGAATTAGGAGTATTGAGCGGTCACTCTAGGTCGTTCAGGACTTTGAGTCGAGTTTCTAGACTATGGTTGAGGTTTATTTCTTAGCTTTAGGTGGCTGCTAACAATAGTTACTTAGGGAAAAGGAAACTAAACACGGGCTATTAGCTCAGGTGGTTAGAGCGCACCCCTGATAAGGGTGAGGTCCCTGGTTCGAGTCCAGGATGGCCCACTGCGTGGGGGTTTAGCTCAGTTGGTAGAGCGCCTGCTTTGCAAGCAGGATGTCAGCGGTTCGAGTCCGCTAACCTCCACCACGAAAGCAAGGAATCAATTCAGCACGGTGTGTTTTGGGGAAGTCCGAGGCATAGTCTGCTGGGTGAGAGCCTAGCAAAGAACCTTGAAAACTGAATATGAGAGAAGTGTAAGGTAGTACACACAGAACATTCAAAGTTCGTTGAGAGAAGAGTGAGATTGGTTAGCTAGTGATAGCTGATTAATTGAAGGTCAAGCTACAACGGGCTCACGGTGGATACCTAGGCACGCAGAGGCGAAGAAGGACGTGGTTACCGACGATACGCTTCGGGGAGCTGGAAGCAAGCTTTGATCCGAAGGTTTCCGAATGGGGCAACCCTAAATACGGCCACCTGAATCCATAGGGTGGCGCGAGCGAACGCAGCGAACTGAAACATCTTAGTAGCTGTAGGAAGAGAAAGAAAAATCGATTCCCTTAGTAGCGGCGAGCGAACTGGGAAGAGCCTAAACCAGTGGTTTTTACCATTGGGGTTGTGGGACAGCGATATGGACTCGAGCGGTTAGACGAAGCATTGGAATGATGCACCAGAGAAGGTGAAAGTCCTGTAGTCGAAAACTTAACGATACTAGCTGAATCCCGAGTAGCACGGGGCACGAGAAATCCCGTGTGAATCCGCGAGGACCACCTCGTAAGGCTAAATACTCCTGCGTGACCGATAGTGAACCAGTACCGCGAGGGAAAGGTGAAAAGAACCCCGGGAGGGGAGTGAAATAGAACATGAAACCGTGAGCCTACAAGCAGTTAGAGCCCGATTAAACGGGTGATAGCGTGCCTGTTGAAGAATGAGCCGGCGACTTATAGGGTCTGGCAGGTTAAGACGGAAATGTCGAAGCCAAAGCGAAAGCGAGTCTGAATAGGGCGATAGTCAGATTTTATAGACCCGAACCCGGGTGATCTAACCATGGCCAGGATGAAGCTTGGGTGATACCAAGTGGAGGTCCGAACCGACTGGCGTTGAAAAGCCAGCGGATGAGCTGTGGTTAGGGGTGAAATGCCAATCGAACCCGGAGCTAGCTGGTTCTCCTCGAAATGTGTTGAGGCACAGCGGTATTGATTATATACGGGGGGTAAAGCACTGATTCGGTGCGGGCTGCGAGAGCGGTACCAAATCGAGTCAAACTCAGAATACCCGTAGCACACAATGCCAGTCAGACGGTGGGGGATAAGCTTCATCGTCGAAAGGGAAACAGCCCAGACCACCAGCTAAGGTCCCCAAATGGATGCTAAGTGATAAAGGAGGTGGGATTGCAGAGACAACCAGGAGGTTTGCCTAGAAGCAGCCATCCTTAAAAGAGTGCGTAATAGCTCACTGGTCAAGCGATCCTGCGCCGAAAATGAACGGGGCTAAGCATCCTACCGAAGCTGTGGACTTGTATTTATACAAGTGGTAGAGGAGCGTTCTGTATGAGTTGAAGCGTTAGCGAGAGCAGGCGTGGATTGTACAGAAGTGAGAATGTCGGCTTAAGTAGCGAAAATGTAGGTGAGAATCCTACACCCCGAAATCCCAAGGTTTCCTCCGGAAGGCTCGTCCGCGGAGGGTTAGTCGGGACCTAAGGCGAGGCCGAAAGGCGTAGTCGATGGACAACGGATTAATATTTCCGTACCTGATTTGGATTGTGGCGGGGGACGGAGAAGGCTAAGACAGCCGGATGTTGGTTACCGGTTTAAGCTATCGAGGTGATGAGAGACGGCGAAAACGTCTTGAGCTGAGAAGCGAGTACGACCCGTTACGACGGGGAAGTGTCTGATGTCAGGCTTCCAAGAAAAGCCCGAACCACGTTAATTCAAATTGGCCCGTACCCTAAACCGACACAGGTGGGAAGGTAGAGTATACTAAGGGGCGCGAGATAACTCTCTCTAAGGAACTCGGCAAAATGGCCCCGTAACTTCGGGAGAAGGGGTACCACCGAGAGGTGGTCGCAGTGAAGAGTCCCAGGCGACTGTTTACCAAAAACACAGGTCTCCGCTAAGTCGCAAGACGATGTATGGGGGCTGACGCCTGCCCAGTGCCGGAAGGTTAAGGAAGTTGGTCAGGCTCTTCGGAGCTAAAGCTAGCGACTGAAGCCCCGGTGAACGGCGGCCGTAACTATAACGGTCCTAAGGTAGCGAAATTCCTTGTCGGGTAAGTTCCGACCCGCACGAAAGGCGTAACGATCTGGGAGCTGTCTCGGAGAGAGGCTCGGCGAAATAGGAATGTCTGTGAAGATACGGACTACCTGCACCCGGACAGAAAGACCCTATGAAGCTTTACTGTAGCTTGGTATTGGGTTCGGGCTTTAATTGCGCAGGATAGGTGGGAGACTTTGAAGTAGCCCTTGTGGGGGTTATGGAGTCACTGGTGAGATACCACTCTATTAAGGCTAGAATTCTAACTTTGACCCGTTATCCGGGCAGAGAACAGTATCAGGTGGGCAGTTTGACTGGGGCGGTCGCCTCCTAAATGGTAACGGAGGCGCGCAAAGGTTCTCTCAGGCTGGTTGGAAATCAGCCTTCGAGTGTAAAGGCATAAGAGAGCTTGACTGCGAGACTGACAAGTCGAGCAGGTACGAAAGTAGGCCTTAGTGATCCGACGGTTCCGCGTGGAAGGGCCGTCGCTCAACGGATAAAAGTTACTCTAGGGATAACAGGCTGATCTCCCCCAAGAGTTCACATCGACGGGGAGGTTTGGCACCTCGATGTCGGCTCATCGCAACCTGGGGCTGTAGTCGGTCCCAAGGGTTGGGCTGTTCGCCCATTAAAGCGGTACGTGAGCTGGGTTCAGAACGTCGTGAGACAGTTCGGTCCATATCCGGTGCAGGCGTAGGAACATTGAGAGGAGTCTTCCTTAGTACGAGAGGACCGGGAAGAACGCACCGCTGGTGTACCTGTTATCGTGCCAACGGTAAACGCAGGGTAGCTAAGTGCGGAGTGGATAACCGCTGAAAGCATCTAAGTGGGAAGCCCACCTCAAGATGAGTGTTCCCATGGCATAAGCCAGTAAGGTCACGGGTAGACCACCCGTTAATAGGCGCTAGATGGAAGTCCAGCAATGGATGTAGTCGAGGCGTACTAACAGACCGAGGGCTTGACCTCATCACAGGTTCACTCAATGAATCAACCATGGCTGTGTGCACAGCCTCACTTCTCTCTATTCAGTTCCTCAAGGAACTAACACAACATAATATTCAAGCAACGTAAGCTTTCCTGGTGTCTCTGGCGCTGTGGTCCCACTCTGACCCATCCCGAACTCAGTCGTGAAACGCAGCTGCGGCGAAGATAGTGAGGGGGTTGCCCCTTGTCAAAATAGCTCGATGCCAGGTCCTTACT
>NZ_JACJOF010000044.1 GCF_014695395.1 Nodosilinea sp. FACHB-131 | reverse complement strand
ACACTATCTGGGAAGTGCATTGATGTAGATGGAATCCCAGGGACTAACAACGCAGCTAAGCTGCAACTCTTTGATTGTGAATTTTCTGGTCGAGATCCGTTTCAAGGTAGGACTACGGATCAACGTTGGGAATTAACCAGTGACGGATTTATCAGGAACACACTATCTGGGAAGTGCATTGATGTAGATGGAATCCCAGGGACTAACAACGCAGCTAAGCTGCAACTCTTTGATTGTGAATTTTCTGGTCGAGATCCGTTTCAAGGTAGGACTACGGATCAACGTTGGGAATTAACCAGTGGCGGATTTATCAGGAACACACTATCTGGGAAGTGCATTGATGTAGATGGAATCCCAGGGACTAACAACGCAGCTAAGCTGCAACTCTTTGATTGTGAGTTTTCTGGTCGAGATCCGTTCCAAGGTAGGACTACAGATCAACGTTGGAGGCTACAGTAACTAGTTCACACTTCAGTTGCTCTTAAAAGGTTAACGGTTACTTTCACAATTATGGCAGTCTAACAACCCCGGTGCAGCGGATTGACCGAAGCCACTTGTGGTGTTGCAAAGGTGGTAGCAACTGCTGACCGGGAACGTTAGACCGCTAGTCCTCCTGTTAGTAGGGCGTAGCGAAAGCCACTATAAAAGAACTAATCGCATGTTCTTAACGGAGTGTACTGCTGAATCATTGAGTGTAATGGACATTAAGATTAACCAAAATTTTCCGGAGATTAGCAAGCAAGAGTGTATTAAACAGCAGGCATAAAAAATTGACATTTAGACATTTTATCCACTAAAAGGATCTGCATATGAAACCTAGTCAGGATTGTTTTGATCTCATCAAAGAATCAGAAGGTCTGCACCGCAAGAGAGCAAACGGGAAAATTGAAGCTTACCTTGATCCCGCTAAAATTCCAACAATAGGTTATGGCTCAATCTTCAACATCGCTGAGAACAGAGCTGTAAAGCTTGGCGACATCATCACTGTAAAGGAAGCGGAAGACTGGCTGGCAAAAGAAGTAGAAAACATAGCGAGTGCCGTCAATAGCTTATGCACCGTTACCCTTACACAAGGAATGTTTGATGCACTTGTGTCATTTGCATTTAATGTTGGACCTCATGACAAGGGCTTGAAGACTTCGACGCTTCTCAAGAAGTTGAATGGTGGAGACTATGAGGGAGCCGCTAGTGAATTTGACCGTTGGATTAACGGCGGTGGCAGGGTTCTTCCAGGATTAGTGACTCGTCGCAATAATGAAGAAGCTTTATTTCGGAGGGACGGATTCCCAGGCACTAGTAGCGCTGTATCGAACACGGTCTTTGCCGACCAAAACTGGGAATCTCCCGAACTTCCTCTGATAATTGACCGCCTTCTAGAAGAAGGTAATACGGGTAAAGATTGCTATATCCTGAACTGTGCATTGGCAGAACTGGGATATCTTGAAGCGGGCACTCAACCTGGAGCATATAACTCTGTTACTAGAGATGCTGTCGCATGGTTTCAGGGAGACCATAAAGTTCAAGTAACTGGAAAGTTTGGACCTACTACCAAAGGGGTACTGACTGCTGTACTAACTCAGGCTCGAAAGCGCATAGATCCCAAACTGAACACATTCTACTGTCGTCTTACAAGGACTGGAAGGACAGCTTACTCTAGCCTTGAGGAATTGCTGCTTGAGTTTATCAGCCCTCAAGGAAATGTAGCTGCTTCACTCAAAGTAATCTCAGGTGCCCCTGGTCGTCAAAACTTTAGAGTTCCTGAAGATCCCCTTGATAAAGCAGGAAATCTTGAACCTCTCCCGCAAGGTCGCTACACGATTGGCGATATTATGTGGGCAGGAGCTAGAGATGACTACAGCAAAGACCACGCTCATGAAACGAATGGGATTGGTCCAGTCTTTGTCCCTATCATCAAGACGTTTCGTGATCCTAAGCCTCGTGATGCTTTTGGCTTTCATCAGGACCGCAATAAAAGCGGTTTCCCAGGAAGTGCTGGGTGTGTATGCCCCCTAGATGGTTTAAATGGTCTTAAAGAACTGGTTAGGCTGTTACGCCTTTATGATCCACGTGACCTATTTGTAGATTGGGGAATTCGCTAGTCTTCTCGATTAAGGCGGTAGAGGTATTAAAACCAAAAAGATAATAGCGGTTCAACAATCTCGGTTCAGCTGACTGTAAAGAAGCTACTGGTCTCAAAGCTAACTTTCTTGCAGCCGCTGACCGGGAATTCTAGACCGCCTGCAATCAACCTGTTTCCGGAAATATCGACTTTGAATAGACAGCGTGACACTGCTGGGAGGTAGCTGAGGTGACTATCGATCAAGCCAAATGCTCAATGGCCTTAACCTGCTGAAGGCTTGTGGGTTGACTAGTTGCCTGCACGCGCAATTAGCCGATCTGGCTTACCCCACACCTGTATTCATGAAAGAGTTGCCAAAAGAGGCTGTGATGCTGCTTTGTGGCCTGGGGCAGCTATCCAATCAATACAAATGAACTAAATTGCCCCAAATCTCAGCTTCACTACTTTGTGGCTTTATACTGTGGGCAATGAGAAACACTTCCAGCTACACTTGGCCAGCTGCACACTTGGAAGCCACAGCAGCGGTAAGCAATTCGCTACCACTGGCAGTACAGGTCACAGCACAGGCGCTCATCTCGATTACCGGGTAAGAGACTTGGTCAGAGGGAATGGGTCAAACTCTATGCTGACGTGCTACGTCCAACGCTCAATCCCAACACCGCGATCTTTTAAACATTCATCTCAGTTGTCGGATATTTGTACTAAAAATTTTCGTGTGAGAGATGCTGTCATTTTAGAAACGGGATTTGAGCATCACAGATTTTCTTCCATGAAAGTGACAGATTATGCATGAACCTTGGTGGTACAGAAAACTCCTGAAACCCTTCTGACCAAAGGATTTTTCTCGAGGCGGCAGGTTTGGGATTTCTCAAGGGATTGAACAAAGATAGTAGTTTTCATCCGCTGTTTTGGCTGTCTGGAACGTCTATCGCAAGACTTAAAAATTTCTGCACTACTAAGAAGCATAAACACTCATCTTCGCGCTCCCTTGAACATGCCATAATCATCATCTTAATCATTTTCGAGAAAATCTATGAGCTTGATTCGTGTCTCGTCTGTTGAACAAGGTCGAAATCTTCCTTCGGATCAGAAATACGAGTATGACTATGAGCGTTTTGTAAATTCACTCATGGATCCCGATCTAAAATATCCGATGGTTTCATCCGTCTTTAAGAAAGATAATTCTCTGACAATAGGGGGTTGGGTTGAGCAAGTTGTTACGTTGCTTTTGCGAGTTCGCTCTAACCAATCAATGTATGAGCTTGCTATCAAGCAAAACATGTTTTCTGTTTTTAAGCTTGCCTTTGATATTAAATTTACCAACCTAGTTACAAATTCTAAGGTGATTAGGAGAGTCTACACTTTCGCAGTGAAGCACTTAATATCTGAAAATGTTAAAACGATTCAAAACAAAAAAATATCTACTCCTGTCCAAAAAACCAAGCGAGATGAAAGAATTCCTTTAATTGCCTTAAGATCACCAATTGGCCTGAAGAACTACAAGGATTTATTCCAAGTTCTTCATCTACCCATTATTGCCTATCAAGCTCAAGAAGATAAGGCGTTTGCAGCACAAAGAATTGCTGGACCAAACCCTTTAGTAATTGAACGCTTGTACACTCTATTAGATAAGTTTCCAGTGACTGATGCCCAGTATAAATCTGTAATGGGTTCTAACGATTCTTTACAGAAAGCGCTCGCTGAAAGCAGACTATATATCACAGATTATCAAGTACTGCGTGAAATCGCTCCTGGAACCGTTGATATAGAAGATCATACAGTCCAAAAATATATTTATCACCCGATTGCATTATTTGCGGTTGAGCCTGGAGATTGTCCCAATCGTAGGTTCGTACCTGTTGCTATTCAGTGCTACCAAGATCCTTCCCCAGAGAATCCGATTTTTTTAGCGCCGTCTAGCAGCTCATCTCTCGGAGAACGGTGGGCATGGCAAATGGCAAAGTTGATAGTGCAAATTGCCGATGGAAATTATCACGAATTTGTGTCGCATTTGGGTGGGACACACTTACGCATGGAACCTATTGCGATTGCCACCAATCGCAATCTTCCTGTTACTCATCCCTTAGGTACTCTATTAAGACCCCACTTCGAAGGCACTTTATTTATTAACGATTCGGCAGTAAAAGGACTTGTGAATCCTGGTGGTACCGTTGATAAGGTTGCAGCAGGAACATTAAAGTCTTCGCTATTGCTGAGTGTTAAAGGGGCGAAAGACTATCCGTATCCTTTCAATGAATCATCTTTACCAAAGGTTCTAAAAGCTCGGGGAGTTGATGATTCTAAATGCTTGCCAAACTATCCCTATCGTGACGATGGACTACTGATTTGGGATGCCATCCTTGAGTGGGTATCAAGCTACTTAAGTCTATTCTATACTGATGATACTTCTGTGCAAAACGATGCAGCAATTCAATCTTGGATTCAAGACTTGACAGCTCCTAATGGTGGTCAAATGACAGGCATTGGAGAAAAATTAACTGATGATGGTTTAGTAAGAATTCAAACTTTAACTTACTTAATTGAAGCCGTAACTCTGATTATTTTTACAGCCAGTGCAAACCATGCAGCGGTCAACTTTCCACAGGCATCGTTCATGACTTACATGCCAAATATGCCGTTAGCTGGCTATCGAGAAGCACCTAAGACAACGGTAGGGATTAGTGAGAAAGACTATCTTGATTTGTTGCCTCCCCTATGCCAGGCCGAAAGCCAAATGAATATGACCTATTTGCTGGGGTCAGTCTACTACACAAGGCTAGGTAATTATGGTGATTCATACTTTTCTGATAATCGTGTGAAAGACATCTTAAAAGTATTCCACAAACAACTTCTTGCTATCGAGTTAGAAATTGTTGCGAGGAATGAATCTCGTTCGACGGAATACAATGTTCTACGCCCGTCTAAAATTCCTCAGAGCATTAACATCTAAATTCTTTAAAGCATCACTAATGAAGCCGCACTTGATTGATTTCTTATTGCTATGGAGATTTGGCCGTGGTAATGAACAACATTCTAAATAATTTTCAGACTTGGGCCATTCAATATCCGGAAAAGGGTCTGAGTAAAACTATCCTGCCGTTAATTAGCTTATTTGAGGGTTTACTAGCTACCACCAATGCAACTTACCTACACTCCAAACGACAAAAATTTGGTTCTAACTTTTGCTGCTCCGGGCAAGTCGTGTTAGGGGATTTTGAAACGTTGAAAATTGCGCTCACCTCACCCCAGGCAAGGACTTGGCGGCTTGGCACCACATTACTTGATGCCAAGCATTCTCCCAATCAAGATGTTGGCGGACGCAACGTTTTTCTCCTGTCTCTCTCTGATCAAGCAGCGGGTGGCAGCACCGACCATGCAGCATTCAAAAAATGTATGCAGGATTATCTCCTCAACGAGACGGCCTCAGCCCGTCAACGAGATCCCATTGCCCGAGGATTGCTGGAAAAATTGGCGGCAGATTACAAAGCAATGCCCCACAGTCCCGGTGGCACGTTCTTCACAGATGAACACCGGGGTTTAATGCAGTTTATGATTCGATACCTGCACTACGTCATCTTTGGCTTAAACCCCGATGATGATGACTCGATGCGCCATTTGACCGATTTGTACTACACCCGCCTCGGTCCGACACATTACATAGCAAAGGTGGGTCGTTTACTAAAACAATTGAAATTGAAGGGGCATGGGGATATTTCCGACCTCATAGAGAAGGTCGCAACTCTTTACGAGCAGTCCCCCGTGTTGGCAAATTTTCAAGAGGCTCGACCGGAATATAACCACATGACGCGCCGTGAACTGGCAAAACTGATGACATCCATCATGAGTATTGCTGCTCTGCAAGGCCCGCTCCACATCGCTTATACGAGTATGGGCTTTCGACCTCTTCCAGCTTATGGCGATCGTACAACTGCCAATATTGACCTCACGCAAGAATGGGATACCTTAGACCTGGAAGACCGCCATGCTGTACGGCTGTTTCTCCTAGAATGTGCCCGATTGTGGGCTCCAGTCAATGCCACTCATCGGATTGCGACCGAGGCTTTCACCGTAACGATAGCAGGCAAGGCACAGACCTTTCCTGCAGGCACCAATATTCTAATCCCAATTGGTTTGGGGTTATTGGACGAGAGTATTTGGGGTTCTACCACCTACGAATTCAACGCTAATCGCGAAAACCTCTGTCCCTTTCATATGGGGTTTCACTCGGTCGGCGATCACAGTGCCGAACGCATCTGTCCTGGCAAAGAGGTAGCACTAGACATGCTCGTAGATATTCTCATTACGGTGGGCAAGGTTCGCCGCACGTTACCCCCTGCAACTGCCACGACGGGTCATGCAGCCTAGCTACGTTGGCGCAGTGATGACCTGAACCTAAATTAGAGGCTGAGTATGGAACCCGCTCCAATTGAGATCAGAGAATTGCAAGCGAATGGATACACCTTTCGGTGCCGAACCTGTCGCATAGACGATGCTGGCGAACCCGTGGTGTTACTTCACGGTTTTCCTGAGACCTCACATATGTGGACAGAGGTGATGCATTCTCTCGCGGCGAAGGGGTATCGGTGTCTAGCGCCGGATCAGCGGGGGTATAGCCCTGGTGCTAGACCCGCAGAGGTAGCTGAGTATGCGATCGATAAAATCGCCTCGGATGTAATCGCGCTGGCAGACCAGGTTGGATTCAAAAAATTCCATCTCGTAGCCCACGACTGGGGTGCCGGATGTGGCTGGACTGTTGTGCAACTGCATCCCGATCGCGTCCAAAGTTGGACGGCGCTATCCATTCCACACATGGCAGCCTTTGAGCAGGCCAAAAAAAATGACCCCGAGCAAAAAGGCAAAAGCTGGTACATGAGATTTTTCCAGCTTCCTTTCATTCCTGAATTGGCGTTTGGCATCATTGCAAGCATGCCAGTTCTCTTCTGGGCCAAATCTAAATCTGAAGAAATAGTGGACTACCAAACTATTTTTAGCAAGTTTGAAGGTCGCAAAGCCACCTTGAATTGGTATCGCGCCAATCGTGAGATACCAATTCCATATGGGGATATAAAGTTGACTACGCGCCTGATCTGGGGCAATAAAGATATTGCCGTGGCACGGGCGGGTGTGGAAGCAACCCAAGCTTATATGAAAGGGGAATATTCCTTGATTGAGTTAGATGCAGGACATACCCTTGTCCAGGAGAAATTTGAGGACGTTGAGCATGTAATTCTGGAGCATATTCAACGGCATTCGATCAAAATGGAATCCGAATAGATTACAACTAGGGAGAACGTAATCTATTTAAGAGGATAATCCTTTAATATAAGCAGCGCGGTGGGCTAGAACTTAGGGCACATCCTCCATCTTCTACTGAGCACGGATATTTGCATTCAGCGATCAATTTGCATAATTGCAGACCTGACATCACCGATGCAATCGCCCGTGCTGTAGGCTAGGTTGACGGAAAGCCTATCAGTTGTGATGCAGAGGTAATCTGCGGCGGGTGATGGGCAACTTTAGCACTTGAATTGCGCCATAAAAGCATACGGCACTGGTCTGTTAATCGATGAGAGCTAGAATACTGGCAGTGCAACGAGGTCACGCGATGGATTGTCCTCACTGCCAGAGCCAACAGGTTAGCAAAAACGGTCGAGAGCCTCGTTTAGACGGTACTCTCATGCAGCGGTATCGCTGTCGAGATTGCGGCAAGTAATTCAATGAACGGACAGGTACCCCAATGGCTCGATTACGAGCCCCCAGCTCAGTCGTGGCCTTTGCGCTCAATGTTCGTAGCGAAGGGATGGGAGTGCGAGCGACGGCACGGTCCTTTGGTAAATCACACTCCACGCTTCTGCGCTGGGAACAACGTCTCGCCGATACGGTGGACGCTTGGTCACCGCCTGCGCTTGAGGGTTGTGATGTCACGCTAGAAGGCGACGAAGTGTACACTCGCGTTGCCGAGAACCTTCCCCCCCGAGAGGTCTGAAGGATGGACGATTCATTTCATCGAACGCAGCAGTCGCTATTGGGTAGCGGCTCATGCCGGACACAAGGATGCCATCCTGTTCCAACAAGGCACCCAACAAGCTTGGCGGTGGGCTCAAGCCTGCCCTTACATTCGGTGGTTCACCGACGGTGAGCGATGCTACGCCAAGGCGTTGTGGGACTTGGCCAGCGTCTGTCTAGCGCGTCGCGATTATCCAAGTGGCTACCTGACTCGAAAAGTCTGGCGAGAAGGACTGGAAGTGGCAGTGAAGATCAAAGGGTCTCAAGGTCAACGTCGTGTCGTCTGGCTCAAGACGGAGCATCCGTTTACCGCCATCAGCCCAGCGGCGGAGGTTCATGCCAATCATAACGAGGCTCAAAATGCCGCTCTGAGGCGACGGTGTAGCGCCTATCGTCGGCGTCAAAACTTGTACGCCAAGACACGAGTGGCCTTGCAAAGAGCCTTAGATGCGCAGCGAATCATTCACAACTGGGTCAGATCGCATTGGGGGTTAAAGAAACGCACTACTCCAGCCATGGCGATAGGTCTATGCTCTAGACCCTTATCAACTCAGGAAATCCTTTGCATAAGAGGGTTTCGATGCATCTCCTCTTAACAGACCAGTGCCCTTACAGCTCCTATCGCCTGTTAACAAGCTATTGTCCGATGGCGATCGAGCTGTCTTCAAATATAACTAAACAGTTCAACCTAACTGCTTATCAATGAGTTGAGGATTGATGGAAATACGCTCACCATTTTTGCGGATGTAAGTATCTAAATCTACATGTAGAGGATATGCGTCTTGAACTAGGACTAGCTTCCCCTCCCGGAACTTAGTAGAGGAGCCACCCATAACGCCAATCGTTTGCCCTTGGTTAATCTTTTCTCCACGGCTGACAGATATTGAACGAAGATGAGCATACGCTTGATAAATAGCATAACTGACTCCCTCAAAGTTAAACTCAATATCTAATAGAATATGAACCCGGTTTCCATATCCTTTCTCAACACCGCGTTGAGTCACCGTGCCAGCATACCAAGCCCTAACTTGAGAATCATTAATCACGTAGTCTATACCGATATTTCGATTGGCGGGCGGCAAAGTTTTCAACGAATTATCTAAATAAATAGCTTTCAGTTCTCCTTTTTTACTATGAGCGGATGACAACTCCATAAACCCACCTGTAATCTTACCAGCACCCAAAATGGGATTTGAAAAGAATTGGTGAGTACCGGCCTCTGCTGAAATGAATTTTTCTGCAATCTTGAAATCAAAACCAATATTTCCATCATCGCTTGCAGCATCACTAGATGAAGTAGAAACAATGATGGTTTGCCCAGGAAATATTTTGTCAATTTCTGAGATATTTGGATTAAGTGCTTTCAGTTCGTCAACTGACATACCGTGGATAGTAGCAATCCGAAAGAATGTATCCCCCGGTTTTACAATATAGATACTGCGAGTGTCTTCATTAACCTTATCTGCATCATCACCAGGAGTCATGGGACGTTCAAAATGTTTGGCAACCCAAGCATTGAACATCTTTAGTTTTGAACTACTTCCATCATCTCCGAATAATTCTCCCGGACATCGAGTTGTATTTCCTGGAGCTTCTTTGTGAGCCAAAATATTAGCAGCAGGGATTTTGTATTCGGTCATTAACCAGCGTATCAAGGCAATTGATGATTTTTCTTGAGCTTGGGTAAATTTATCGCCTTTCTTAGCCACATGCTCAATGCCAATACTTTTAAGATTAAAATTTCCTGCATGCCAGGCTTTATCAGTATCTCTTACCATTTGATAAATATCACCATTTTTGTCAATGATGTAGTGAGCAGATACAGGACATTTTTTTCTAGGATCTGCTGGACAAGGTGGGGCTGGATTAAGAAAATGATTTATCGTACTTTGAACATTGCTTGCCGTTGTATAGTGAAGAACAATTGAATCAATGCCAGCACCAGCGCGACTACTGAAGTTTGGGCTTTCGATAAACTTTTCAATACTTGGCTTTTTCGGTGTTTCTCTAGACCCGTGATCGGGCTTCTTATTATTGTTTTTATTGTTGAAATCCCGCAAAGCATTCCGTGCATTCTCTAATGCTTTACGTACCTCATGCACCTTTTGGGTAGCCCTGTTTCCTGCAGAATCACCATCATAACGTCCCCTACCATCGGGCATCGGCACTGAGGCCCACTCTTCGGCTAATTCAATCTGTGCCTCATCCAGATCGTTGTTCTTACCCTTCAGGTAAGCCGCCAATTTAGGCCGTTTACTACCGAGTAGTAGGGCTATTGCTAAACGATCCTGATTCTCAGCGTTGAAAAGATCTTTTTCCGTCAATTCGGAATCCTTTAGTGCAATTGGCAAGGTCGTAGGGATGAACTGGGCGGCACCAACGGCATAGACCTTTTTATCTTTCTGCAACTGCATGATTTCAGCAATCGTGAGTTTTTGAAGCCCACCACGCCATCCGCCAGGTGAATCTCCTGCTCTACCTCGGTTATAGGAGTCGTAGCCACCTTCACCTGAGTAAATAAACTCAAGTAGAGGTTTAAGTGCTTGCAGAACCGATCCGGAATCTCCTGGCTGGACATTGCCATATCCTAGACCTTTAAGAGGCATGTCCCCTCTTGGTCGATCGGGTAGTGGAAGTATTGGAATCTGACGAAGAAAGGCATCCAACAATCGCACGTCTCCCATACGCGGATCGCCATCCTTCGGCTTATTCTTGCGTAGTTGGTCAAGAAATTGTTGTGCCCGATCGCAGGCCTGATCAATCGCCAAGTTCAAATCGAAATCATCCCCTGGCTGGACATTGCCGAGGCCTAGACCTTTAAGAGGCATGGCCCTTAATGGTCGATCGGGTAGTGGAGTAATTGGAAGCTGGCGAAGAAAAGTATCCAACAACCGCACGTCTCCTATACGCGGATCGCCATCCCTCGGCTTGTCCTTGCGTAGTTTGTCAAGAAATTGTTGTGCCCGATCGCAGGCCTGATCAATCGCTAAGTCCAAATCGAAGTTAGAACTCATCTTTCAACCCTCTAAGTATGTTGTTGAGCCAGAGGAACGATAGGTCGTCACAGATCGGGAGTAACTGGCCTCATAGAATCAATTGGAGACGGTGAATTTGAAAAAATGACAATTAAGAGAAGGAGATGCATTGTATCGACATTCTTACTCATCCCTCCATGTCTTACGTGGGACTGTAGATGCTGTGGATGGGATTATTAAGGGGGGAGAGGGCGGAGGTGGTTCTACTTGAGTGCTTCGCGATTCGGGTGGCTGAGTTAATAAAGCTATGGTTTCATCTTTGTTTTTACTGCCTGAAGACGAACCGAAGTAGTAGCTTAAAACTGTACTATATCCTGCAGTCAAGGCTCCTACTAATATGTTGATAAGGGCTGACGTATTAGGATCTCTTTGCGACTCCGATCTTGTTGGTCTAAAGATCATTGAGCAGAGTACCAGTGTGAAGGCCAGAACAACGAAGACACCTAAACCTGCAGCAAACCAATCCCTTGAGCCCGTAGCATTTGTTATGGCAACTTCGCGTGCACGTGCGTTAGCCCTATCAGCATGTTCGGCTTGCTCTATCTGAAGCTTGAGACCGAGTAGATATTGCTGATTATTTAATTCAAGTTCTCTGAGCCTGCTTGCCGCCTCGGGATCAGCTTGAACCTCCTTGGTTATGTCCTGCACCGAGTAATTGCTCGGAAGGCCCAAGGCATTGATTATCAGACTAATCGCCCCAGCGGCGAGTCCAGGAGGGCCACCAAGAACAGCCCCAAAGAGTGGCGCCCCAATCGATACGAGTTCCTGGATTGTTGCCATTCTTACCTCAAATCTTTAATGTATTGAACGTATGCTTGAACATGATGTCAATTGTGATGAATCTCTGCGTGGTTTTCCTATGCATGAAAAAGCTTTGCAGAGACTCAATATGTAAAGATGATTAATTCAGAAAGAGTTCAGCGGCCAGCTATCGTGGATAAAGAAAGATTGTAGGAGCGAGGGCCAAGGAGACAATTGTTTTGCACATCAATGTATTAACTTGTTCATTGAAAATATCATTTTTCCCCCTTTCATAAATTTTTGGTAGCAGATCTTTACGAATCTGTCAGATCTCAAACCTTAGGGGGAGGCGTTTGGTTTGCTGGGCTGGTACCCCCCTACTGGGCCATCAGCTTCTTTCATTAGTTACCCGGTGCGATCGAGCTTGCTGTAAAGTGGGTCGAAGAATGAGACCCAACATCACTCCTGGTAGCGCTAACAACTCAGTGGAGGCGGATGCTACGAGGATCACGGGTGCCCATTTTTTCTCAAAGATGTCGTCGCACCGCTCACCTCGCATAGCAGCATCAGCATGACGGCGCGGTATGTCGAGTAGGTGCAAGGCTTCCTCATGGGTCGGCCCACTCTTCCGTTTATGGATCAATCCCCAGTTCTTGGCAGTCGCGGTTGGGGTTAAGGGCGATGCCCTCCGGCAGGGTAGTTTGGCAGAGCTTAGCCGTCGTGAGCTGCTCTTGGGTTAGGAACTTTGCTCCTTCGAGGTTGGCTCTGACCAGGTTTGCCCCTTCGAGGTTGGCTCTGACCAGGTTCGCTCCTTCGAGGTTGGCTCTGTCTAGGTTCGCCCCTTCGAGGTTGGCGCTGGCCAGGAACGCCCATTGGAGGTTGGCGCTGGCCAGGGTCGCCTCTTGGAGATTGGCGCTGGCCAGGAACGCCCATTGGAGGTTGGCGTTGTACAGGGACGCCTCTTGAAGGTCGGCGCTGTCTAGGGTCGCCCATTGGAGGTTGGCGCTGTCTAGGGTCGCCCGTTGAAAGTTAGCGCTGTCTAGGGTCGCCCCTTGGAGGTTAGCTCTGGCCAGGAACACCCCTTGGAGGTTGGTGCTAACCAGGGTCGCCCCTTGGAGATTGGCGCTGTCTAGGGTTGCCCCTTGGAGGTTGGCTCTGGCCAGGAACGCCCCTTGGAGGTTGGTGCTAACCAGGGTCGCCCCTTGGAGGTTGGCTCTGTCTAGATTGCTGGATTGAAAATCCACGTTAGATAGGTTTATTCCATGAAGATCTAGGTCAGACAGATTTTGCCCTTTAAAGCTAATCACGGGTTCTGCTGACTCTTCTTTTATCCGTGATATGTCTGAAGCTGCCAGAAAAGCAATGAGTTGCGTTTTTCTAACATGGTCTAGTTCACGAAGTGCCGCCACCGTTCGCCCCCGAGCTAGGACGATGGCACCCTCATCAGGTGTTTCAGTTAAAAGTTTTCGCGTAAATGTAAGATCCTCAAGCTTGTCAAAGTACGCTTTGAGAACTGCATTTTGATTAGCTTCCCTTTGAATGTGTCCGGTAATAATGCTACCGGCAGCGGCTATAACCAGAGGAACCGCTAGTAGCTTCATCCATTCCATCTGGGGTAAGGAGAATAGGAACCACCTCGGGGTGTCCCATGCCAGGAATTTAAAGGCTTGTTGGGTAGGTTGCTTGAGCTTAATGAGCGGGCGATGGCTTACAAATAGCATCGTTCTGATTGGGTTGCGGACAATCTTCTCGGCCTTCGCCCAGTCGCTGTGTTCGTTCCCTGGTTGACTTAGCAGTAGCCGGTTGTGATAAAGCTCAAGGGCTACCCTCTCGATATCCTCTCGCTGCTTCTCTGCCTTAGGTTTTCGGGGCACCGCTTGCTATCCTTACGACTCCTCCATAGCTTCACCCGAAATTGGTCACATTTCAGGTGGCCACCGCGATCTCATCCACGACTTTAGCTAAAGCACCACCCTAAGCCATCTGGCCGATCGCGCCTCACCCTTGCGATCCCACCCTTCCCCAGTATGGAGTTGTATGGCGGTCTTGGCCGGCAAATGGTACAAGGCCCCTGCTGAATACCCATTCTCTAGGTGTCATTGGGCGGCAAATGGGCAAGGCCCAGGCGGTGGCTACGCCTCGGAGGGCCGCGCTCCCGAACCGTTTAGACATTACGCCATCGCTGTCGGGGCTAAATCCTCCTAAACCCCACTCATCAATTGGGTTAGCGATTTGACTGGCGGTACAGTCTCGATATGCCCTCTGCTACCGCTCCACAGACCAAGACCCATTTGGATGGTTACGAGGGGTTATGGCCAAGATGCTGGGGAGCAGTAGTGCGGCAGCGACAGTAACCAATAAAACGCCCTCAGCGATCGCCAGGGGCAGATGTGAAATTCCATTTACGCTAAATAGCTTACCCCTGCTACCACCCCCACTGACGAGGGCATCCTAGGCTAGTAGCGGGCAAAGTCCTGAATCGTAGATGCACCCTGAGACCTAACCCCCATCGGCACCGCTGGCCTATGGGGTTT
Source organism: Nodosilinea sp. FACHB-131 (assembly GCF_014695395.1). Classification (GTDB taxonomy): domain Bacteria; phylum Cyanobacteriota; class Cyanobacteriia; order Phormidesmidales; family Phormidesmidaceae; genus Nodosilinea. The sequence continues at coordinate 47,718 of NZ_JACJOF010000044.1, read as the reverse complement.
TTGTTTGGTTTCTGCGAGATCGCGCTACAGCAGACTCAATTGCTGCACCCTGGGCTGTCCTACTTTATCGGGTATCGCTGGCCTCAGCTCGGTCAGGTAGCCTTTCCAATCAGCCCCAGAATCGACATCGACGTGACCATATTTGTAGCCGACCTTGCTCATCATACCAGTGCGACCATCGGGCAAGACAACGCGATCGCCATAGGCAAAATCGTGAGGGTTGAGCTGGTGCAATTCGAGTGGGGTGTAAGGGCATCGCCAGGTCATATTTGCTATTCCTAAATAGCTCAGACAGGTGTGTGACAGTCGGAGTGTAGGTGGTGTAGGTGAGGGGGTGTAGGTGAGGGGGTGTAGGTGAGGGGGTGTAGGTGTCGTAGGTGTCGTAGGTGAGGGCGCCTACACCTCTTTCTATGGCTCACCTACGCCTACACCTACGCTGTGCCAGTCGCCTGGTAGCGCTCGGTACTACCCTCATCCCATCGTTGAATTTGCCCTTCAGAAATTAACAGACAAAGCAAGTTTTTAACTTCGTCTGTCGATGCCCTGGGGTTATCCGTGGGACGGGTGCAAGCGTTGCGAATCTCCCTCGCCGTCTTAGCCTCGCCATGCCCCTTCAGGTAATCTAAAATCCTCACCCCTAAGGGTTTAGGCGCGGTCGTTTCCTGAGGCTGTTGCGGTGCGCTGGTGCCATTCTCAATAGGGCATTTCATTAAGGGCTTCAACGTCCCTTGAAACTCGGGTAAGACATCGTGGTAGATGTCCTCATCCTCACCCAGCCACAGTTGGAGATAGCGGTTAGGGTGGCTGAGAATGTCCTCCCGTTGCTCAAGGGTGAGCCGTAGCCCACCCATCTTTTCAATCACTGACAGGGCCAACCGCCGCTTACTTTTCAGAGGCAGAACCATCCTGAAATTTTGCTGCAATAGGTCGAGGTCAATACCCAACGGCCCCGCATTTTTGGTCTGAGCCAGCAGCACCCCATAGGCCGCGATCGCCGCCCCCTGGGTCGCAATCTCAACCTGTAGCCCGGCGAGAGCATCAGCCAGGCCTTTCACCTTGCTGCGCTTGGCGTAGGTCCGAATTTGAATCGCCTCATCAAAGACGAACCACTCCGGCTCAGTGTCGGTGCCCTCAGCATGGGCGGCCAGCTTCGCTCCCCAGTGAGCGAGCAACCATTGCAGTTGCTTCCCCTTCTCCTCCGGCGTGCCCCAGAGCACGTAGCCCTCCCAGTGGGCTGGCACCTGGTCGGTGGCCTTGGTGCTCACGTAGTTGACGCGAGCATGGCCATCGAGCAAGCAGCGCAGGGCATTGCTTTTGCCCTCCCGGCTACCCGCCAACAACAGGAAGTGGGGGCAGTCTGGGTCAAGTTGGATTGGGGCAAACGGCACCGGGACAGCATCACCCGATGAGGGGCTAGGTGTTGCTGCCTCCAGCGGCTTTGGGAGCAGTTGTGGCCGTGCCTTTGATTTACCCAGCAGCCCCAACGACTTGGCCAACGTTTCGGCCTCGTCTGAGAGGCGCAGTTCCCGCGCGATCGCCTGAGCAAGTTCTGCCTGTACCTGGTCAGCACCGACCTCGGCTTGGTAGTTACGCAGCTGCTTTTTATCCAACAGGTGGGCGATGAGCCCATCGCTGACGGCCTCGATTTGGTCGCTGTTGCGCTCATTCGCATCCCAGGCCAGGTAGAGGCCATAGGCCAGGGCGGCGAGGCCCGTGAGTGGATTCAGCAGGCTACCGAGCACGAGCCCACCGGCCAGGCCACCCCCAATATAGAGTTTGGGGTTATGCATCCCTTCGGCGGCATCCTCAGCGGTATCAATCCAGAGAGGGTGGGATTTGACTAAATTGCTCATGATGGTTTCCCCAAAACGTAAGGGGGCATCGTTGCCCCCGATTGCCGTGTTGTCTAACCGTGGGCACGTTTCAGGTAGTGCCATTGCAGGCCCAGAAACAAGATGAAGCGCACCATGAGTTCAAAGCAGAACAGCATGGTGACGATCAGCCCCACACTGCCCCAGTTGATCAGCCCCCATTGGCCCGTAAAAATCACAAACACCAGCTGCCCAAACCCGCCATCAACAGGCGGAAAGACGGTTAAGCAGATCAAGGTATCCACAAGATAGGCAACCAGGCTGGCCCGATTAGCGGTGCGGATGCTGAGCATGGGAAAGCGGTTGTACCATTCCTTTAGCCGCACGAGGGCGGGATCGTCGTCCTCATTCACCTGGAGTTGGTCGGCGGCATCGGCTTCAAGCGCAATCAAGCGCATCAGCTTGCGGTCGTGCTTCAGCAGAATCGGGTAAGCCTCGGCCGTCTGGATGAAGGCCCACAGCACGACCCCCACGGGAATAGAGATCAGGGCCAGGGCACGATTGCCAAAGAAGCCTACCAGGCCTTGCAGGTCAAAGATGTTGATTAAGGCTAGGGATACCGCTTTGCAGTAGGGCAGCATGTTGGCAGCCGCCACGACGCAGGCGACGCCGATCGCCAGCCAGTAGAGCAGCTGTCGCGCGGTCTTGGCCCCTGAGTTGGGGCTACGGGTGGAGCGTTTTTTAGTCTGATAAGTGGTCATGGGTTGAGCCTCTAAAGGTTTGCTGGGCTTAGTTTGAGGGCATGTAGTAGGCGGCCCCCTGGTACTGGTTCATGCGCCAGTCAACTAAGGACTTATTGCCGGTGAAGGCCATCTTTTGCGTGACGCCTGGGGTGCTGGGGTCGCGGTCGTCGTCGGTAATCACCCCGGTGTTGCCGTGGGCATCGCAGACGATGGAGCCCACCGGGATGGGTTGATTGGACGCGCTGTCTATGACTGGGAGGTTGAGCACGAGGGAGACGTAGCGCTGCTGGTCAACACTGACCACCGGGATGCAGCCGTCTTGATAGCGGGCGATCGCCACCTCGTTTTTTTGCGCCTGCTCCTGCTGGCTCAGGGTGAGCTCAGTCATGTCATCGCCGATGCGACTGGCCTCAGCGCGGGCGGTGGTGACTTTCGAGGCGAAGTTGCCGAGGTTGCTAACGCTGGGTATCGCGGTGCCAACAATGGCCAGGGCGAATACACCGTGGATTGGTTTCATAATGGTGGGGTCCGTTTACGTAATGGTTTTCGGGCAATGCCCCCAGCCCTGGTCTGCCAACCGGCTGGGGGTTTTTAGTGGGCAATGAAAAGCGCGATCGCAACCCCAGCCGTAGCCAAGGCCAACAAAATTAGGCGGCGGTGTCGGCCTCGGTGGGCTTTCCCAAGCTTTGCAGTTGCGCTAGGGCATCGGCTAAGGCGGTCGTTTCGTCGGTCTGCGCCTGGTCAATCTGTGCCGTTTGCAGGCGGTAGAGGCGCTGCTCTAGGGCTAATTCCTGCGCCTTGGCGGCGATCGCACCTTGGGCCTGCTTCGTGGCCCGTAGCCGCCGCTCACGAGCGGCCAGGTCATCGGCCAGTGCACCTTGAATTAGGTCGGCAGCCTGCAAAAACTGCTCAGCCACCGCCAACGGGTCATCAATCACCAGCGCCTCAGACTCTCGAAACTGTCCGAGGTCAACGGTCAGCCCTTGGTAATTGGGTAGGTCGATAGTCGTGCAGTGGTTGCCGGCATGGATAGTCAAGCCAGCCATATCGGGCGCAGCGGGTGCAGGCGTGGGGCAGAACTGCGCGAGCGCCGCTTCTACAGCAGCGGGGCTGAGTCCGTCGCTGGTGCTGTAGCCGTTGTCATTGAGCCAACGGCGCACGGAAGTTTTGGGTAGGTTGCCGTTCTCTTTGCAGAACGAGTGCAGGCTGACGGGTTCGGTCATAGCTGAAAAATCCTTTGAACCGTTGCGGGTACGGGGTAGGCGCGTCATGGCACGGCAAAGAGTGAGCCAACTAGGCCCGACCCTGTACCTATGCCGTTTCGCGTCTTGGCTCACTTATACTCAATTTGAGCTAAACTTGCAACCAATGGCTCAGATTCGGTGGATTGAGCCATAATCAGACCAAAGTGTTTTAATCGAGGTGATGAATGAGCAAAGCTGTGATGGCCCGCTACTCGCTAGAAATATCAGATGACGACAAAAAGCGGATCGAGTCTTGCCGCGATGACCTGAGCTGGAAAGAACTAAGCTTTGGCGCAAAGTTGCGAGTGCTGGTGTTTGAGCGGGTTGAGGCATTAGAAGGTAAGACCAGCAAATCATGAGCACCTCCAGCGACAAAGCTAAACGCGCCACGGTGCAGATCGGCACGCTGTCGGTCGATAGTTTTCAGCTGTCCGATGGCTCTTATCGAATAAGCCCAACCCAGATGGCTGAAAGCGTGGGCAAGCCTGAAATTAACGCCCGACGGTTTTTAGACTCAAGGGGCATCAAAGCTTTATGGAGCGAAGCTTATACGCCGGACAGTATTGAAGTGAATTCGCCAGAACAAGGGCATAGTCAGATTCAGATTCAGCACCTCCGCAACGCTGGACTAGAGCCCTGGCAGCTACCGCCAAGCGAGCGGTAACCACAGTTTTTTGTTGCACGTTAGGAGGCCGATACCCACCCTAAAACACCCATGAACCTAATTTTTAGCGTTTGCCTTGCCCGGTCTAGACACCTGTACTATGATCCTGGCCATGATTGACGCCCTGCTGGGTTGACCCCCTGGCGATCGCGTTAATCAGTGTTAAGCGTCCTGACCAGACCCTTAATAGGCAAAAAGAACCGGCAGCACATGCCACCGGCTCTTTAAAAAGCGAAAACCCGAGAGGACCAGTCCCGAGTCGCGCACTCAATTCTTATGCGGCTATGGTAACACCGGATCTCTCTCGGGGCAATACTCATTGCTCTTTTTTAGGAGAGAGAGGCCCCCATGACCGCATCGACAGGATGGGGCGAGGAGTCGCGTAAGGCTCCCCGTTCTGAACCCCTCCCCGCTGACCCCACGGGCCAGCGGCTGTGTGAACTCTTTGGCCACTACCCCTGGAACTTCATCCGCGCCGACGTGCCGGATGATGCCACCGCTAAAGCCGCCTGGACGACTGTTAAAGACTATCCGCTGCGGCCCCGGGTGCTCTGGAATCACTGGCAAGACGCCAACCAGCTGATCGGCGTCCGCTTTACCCACGACACCCGCTACGCCCTGCTCGACCTCGACGCCGGCGGCGACTACTGCACCGCCGACGGGGTGGCCCAGATCCGCGCTGCCCTAGAGACCATCGGCATTACCCGCACCCTGCTGCTGCGCTCTAGCTGGAGTGGTGGCCTGCACCTCTACCTCCCCTTTGCTGAGCGGGTCAACACCTTTAACCTGGCCGTCGCCCTCAAAGAATGCCTCAAAGCCCAGGGGTTTCGGCTCCAGGCTGGGCAACTCGAAATCTTCCCTAACGTCAAAGCCTACGGCGTTCAAGCCTTCATTGAATACATGGGGCACCGGCTACCGCTCCAGCCTGGCAGCGGCTCCTGCCTACTCGACGACGATCTCAACCCCATTGGCGACAGCCTAGCCCGGTTCTTCTGGCTCTGGGATGGCGCCGCTGGCCACCAAGACATGGACACCCTGTGCCATGCGATGAAGATTGGCCGCGACAACCACCGCAAGCGGCCCAAACGCCGCAGCCACCCCGTCGAGAGCTGGCGACACGACCTGGATCTGGAAATTACCGAAGGCTGGACCGCCTACGGGCAAACCAACCACCTGCTCAAAACCATCGCTTGTTACGGCCGTGTCTTCGAAGGCCTTCAGGGCCAAGCCCTGATCGACTACACCCTACGCATCGCCCTCACCTGCCCCGGCTACGAGCTGTACTGCCGCCACCCGCATGAGATCGAGCGCAAGGTCATCGCCTGGGCCAGAGCCGTCGAGGGCTACTACTGGCCTCTGGGCACTACCCCTACCCGCGACACCTGCCACCCCAAAAACAACCTGGTGCCCTTCAACCAGCGCCAGACCGAAGACGCTCAGCACCGCATTCGTGCTACCTACACCAACTTAGAGCAGGCGGGAGAGTTGCCTGAGCAGATTACAGCCAGAGCCAAAGCGATCGCCCAAGGAGCCAGAGTTAGCCAGCAGACCCTCTACAAGCACCTCCGCCTCTGGCACCCCGAGCATCAAAAGGGTGTAATCGCCCTGATAGCAAGCTTTCCAGCTCCTGAAGAGGTGACATCTGAAGCGATACCAGAATCGCTAGACCCCTTAGAAACTAAGGAATTACACCCCTCAGAGAGAGATATGAAGGGTGAGGCGCTTTGCGCCGGTGCGTTGGGGTCGGATATAAACTTTTTTTCTCCAAACAGGGGGGTACGGGGGGACTCATCCTCTTTTCCACAGGAAGCTGAGCCTGCTGCCTATGACCCAGCCCTGCATGAGCAGATTCAACACCAGATTAGGAGCCTGGGTTGGTCTGGGGAGGTGATCCGACAATTCATATCCGATCGATTTGAGGGCAAGCGCTGGTCTGAGCTGACGGACGAGGATCGGTTCCTACTGCTCTATCATCTGCGTGTGGTTGACAGGTAAATAAGGTAATTCAAATTAGAGGACCTAGGTACCTCAAACCCTTACCTTTAGATCTTTTCAGGGTGATCCAAACTACGTGAAAGATGGCGGTTACTCGCTATTAGCCTATCGGTGTCACAGAGGAGAGTTATCCTGCTCAGCCCCAATTTCCCTAATGGCTGCATCTAGTTCCATCTCCAACTGCTCAGCGGTGGGTAGGCATCCCTGTAAGGCTGGTGGCAGCTCTTCGCGCAGCTTGTAGGTGGCCACGCCAATAGGGTTCTGCACTGTGTCCAGGGCAAATTCAACGGTGGTGCGCTTCTTGGACTTGCACAAGATGATGCCAATGGTGGCTTCGTCCCGCTCGTCGCATAGCAGGTGGTTGACAGCGCTGATGTAGAAATTCATCTTGCCTGCGTACTCCGGCTTAAACTCCGTCACCTTGAGGTCTATGACCACGTAACGATGTAGCTTCAGGTGGTAGAACAGTAGGTCAATAAAGTATTCGTCGCCGTCTACCTCAAGCCGGTATTGGCTGCCCACAAAGGCAAACCCTACCCCCAGCTCTAGCAAAAAGTCACGGATGCGCTCTACCAGAGCCCGCTCTAGGTCACGCTCCTGCACATCATCAGCGAGGGCTAAAAACTCGAAGTTGTAGGGGTCTTTCAGCAGCTCGCGGCTCAGGTCTGACTGTTCAGGTGGCAGGGTGCGCTTGAAGTTAGTAATGGCACCGCCCTGGCGGGCAAACAGGTTGGTGTCGATCTGTAGATCTAGGATGTTGCGACTCCAGCCAAATTCAACAACCTTGCGGGCGTACCAGAGACGTTGTTCCGGGCTGTCGAGTTTGTTCAACAGTGTCTGATTGTGTCCCCAGGGAATTTGTCCTACGCCTTGTAGGACAAATTGCTCGTCTGGATAGGCCTCGGCAAATGCTCGCATATACATCAGGTTGGTTCGCGAGAAACCCTTCATATCCGGGAATTCCCGTTTCAAGTCTTTGGCCAAGCGCTCAATAACCTTACTGCCCCAACCTTCGACTTGTTGTCGTTTCAGAATCTCGCGCCCAATCTCCCAGTACAGCAAGATCAGCTCCTGGTTCACTGCTAAGGCTGCTTTGACTTGAGCCGTGCGAATCCGCTGCTTCAGCCCGTTTAGCAGCGCAAAGTAGTTCTCGTCGTCAGGGAATAGGGTAGGAGCTTTAGACATGAACGGAGAACTGCTTAAGTGATTAATTGATTAGCTGGTTAATAGGGGCGTGGCAGAGGGTGATCCACTTTTGGGCGATTGCGCTCCTAACTCCTATGCAGCCAGGGAAGAAGGGCGATCTAAATAAAGCTGGATCGTGTTGTAGACGATGCAGGGGTGTCTGTAGGCCGGAGGTTAAATAGGGTGTCCGAAATTTGAGCAGGGATGGGCTAGACTGCACTCCTAACAAAGGATTGAAGGTGACCGAAATCCAACGGGATTGGGTATAATGCTTAATCAGTTAATCAATTAGCTGATTAAGCATTGTTTTCCCGAACCCATTGTTCTAGAAGTTCGGATACCAGGTCTGAAAAGTCTTTATCATCATCCACCAGTAGACGCTTCACGCTCTTATTCAACTCGATGGGGATATATGCCCCTACCTGAATGTAGTTGGGGTCAGAGCGCTTACCGGTGGCTTTGCGCTGCCGTTTCTTGGGTTCCGTCTCCGGCGCTGGGGCTGCTTTTCCCTTTTCGCGTTTCTGGGCCAATCGGTCAAACATATTTGCGGCATCAGGCACGGCTTTCGATCTCCTTGGCTAACGATTCATACTCCCCCCAGGCGATGCGGCCAAAGCGATCGCCCGTTTCATACACAGGCACCCCGACCAGGGCCGCTTTCTCATAAGCGGTTAAGCGCCTAATCATTTGATTAAACACTGGAATGCTTAATCGGTTAAGCGTTTCTTTCGCTTGGGTGGCGGTGCCTTTTTTGCGGCTGTCGACCATCGTAAGCACCACGCCGTAGGAGGTCAGGTTCTGAAGGTTGTCGACGGTGGCCAGCAGAGCCTCTAGGGCCAGAGCGTCGGGGGTGGAAGGCAACACCAACAGATCGCAGCCTTCAGCCAATGCCTCTAGCTCGTCTTGGTCGGGATGGGCCTCAGTATCGACAACGACGTGCTCTTTGCCTCTGGAAGCTTTAGCCGCCGACATCAAGTCGCAGACCTGAAAGGGTAGTGTTCCTCGTTTTGACCAAGAGAGGGATGAGCGGTTGGGATCGCCATCAACCAGCAGAGTTTTGTCAGACTTTTTGGCAAAGTAGCAGGCTAAGTGTACAGCGGTGGTGGTTTTGCCAACTCCACCTTTGAAACCAGCAACAGTGATAATCATTTGCTTGTCCGATTAATCGGTTAAGCAGTCAGTCGACTAAGCGCTTGACTGGCTAGTCGAATTCTATCGCTTAATCGATGATTCGAATAAACGATTAATCAGTTAATTGCTTAATCGAATCAGCAGTCGGTCGATAACTGCCTTCGAGAAGGCTAATCTGGTGCTAGGCGAGCGGCTGCTTGTCCATACCATATCCGTGGGCAGCGTTGGATACCCTAGGTAGAGGTCACTTTCTGGTATGCGTTTTGATTAAGCGGCTAAATAGTTTAATGGTTAATCAGTTAATCGATTAACTGGTTGTTTGGAAGGGCGCCCGCCCCAAGCTGTACCTGTATTTCCTTGACCAGTGCTATTGGTCAAGGCGACTGTTTCGGCAGTTCGGGTGTAGACGGTGATAGATCATGAGAGGCTTGTTCCAAATCTGCTGCCGAAATCTCAGGGGTTGAGTCGCCCTCACCCAAATCCCCTGATCTCTAGGAGGCTAGCCATTCATCCTTATGATGGTCCGCAGAACTGTATCTAGACAAGCTCTATTGTTGAGACTGGTGGTGAGCCGCCACCAATACGCTGGGCTAGGGGTGCTACAAACTCAATGTCGGGGCATCCCCCACGAGCACTATTCCAGTACCTTATTCTGCTCGCTTAACGGGAGCCCGGGTTAAGTTTCAGGATAAATGCTTAATCGCTGAATCGCTTAAGCAAAACAGTTGCTCTTTTTGCTCCCTGACGGTGAGTTGCTTATCTGACTAATCAATTAATCGGCTAAGCAGATAATAAAAAATCCCGCTGGCAATAGTAGGGAGTTGGGAGGAGTGTAGAGGATGTCTGAGAGAAAGCTGACGGTTTAGCGAGCGTAGCGAACGCCGCGATAGATCAGTTGAGCGGGCTGCTGACGCTGGGCGACGGCAAATTGTCTCGGGCATAGAGCTGGTCTATGAAAGTAGCGGTTTCGCTGGTGGCGATCGCATCGATGACAGTGGCAGAGGTTTTGGAAGGTTGGCCGCGATAGGTGAGTTGCATAGCTAGGGCTCCTGGGTAATGGCTGGAATAATGAGGCAAAGGCGGCCGACTTTTGTCTCATTATTCCAGCCATGAGACGCCGCAACGAAAAATCAAGGGTTTCCGGCTGTCTCAGGTGAGACGTAGGCCGACCGCACGACCCAACACCCGGAAACCCTTATAAACTCGTGAATTTTACTGTACGAAATATTAATACTGTCTAGTAAAGCAAAGCAGGCACACGACTGATCCCATGAGCACTAACGGCCAGGCGAAAGTATTAACCCACGACGAAATTGCCCGGCTGTTTGCGGCGATGGACTCCCCCCGCGATCGAGCCCTGTTCGGCATCCTGCTCTACGGCGGGCTGCGGGTGAGCGAGGCGATCGCCCTGCGAACCGGCGACATCAAGGGGGCGGTGCTGGTGCTGCCCGCTAAGGCAACGAAGGGTAAGCTGGCCACCCGACAAATCGACCTTCACCCCAAACTGGCGTTGCTGTTGGCGGCCTATGACAACGGCGGAGCTGACTACCTGTTTCCGGGTCGGCATGGTTGTGGCCGGTTGGCGCGGTCGTCGGCAGATTGGCTGCTCGACCAGGCGCTGGCCTACGCTGGGCTGGATGGGCTGGGGATTAGCACCCACAGCTTCCGGCGTACGGCTCTCACCAACCTAAGCAATGCCGGGGTTCCCCTGCGGGTGATTCAGGAGATTAGTGGCCACCGGAGCTTGGCCAGCCTGCAGCGCTATCTGGAGGTGAGCCCGGAGCAGAAGAGGAAGGCGATCAACGCTTTATCGTATTAATCAACACTCCCTCCTTAAGGCGATGAGATCGCACCTCAACCCAGGGACAAAACTGAGTCTAATCACAAAAAAGCTCCTAGCAGCATAGCCAGAGGCTTTATGGAATGTTGTCATCGTTAGAATGAGCCCCGGCATCCCCTTCGACGGACTTAAATATGGTTGCCTCTATACTCATAGCCGCCATGCCTAACGCACCCTCCCACAGCCCGATAGGTTCACACAGATAGAGTCTGTAGCTGAATTCTTTTAACTCGATGCGGTAGTCAATGCCGTTATGAGTGAAATAGTGTTCTAGGCCTTAAAGTAGGTAGCTCCATCATGTCTAGACTCTGGTAACTGCTCTCACCTCTGGCCCTGGCCACCCTAGCGGCCTGCTCCACCGCCGTCGAGGTGCCCCAGGCCACCGGCACCAGCGCAATTACCACAGCAGTAGCCAGCCTCAACTTTCCCTCCGCGACGGTCATCTCTGTAGGCGATGGCGACACGATGAGGATCAACTACCAGGGGCAGACCGTAACCGTGCGTCTGGCCTGTATTGATGCTCCTGAGACCGATCAAGCACCCTGGGGCCAGCAGCTACCGCTCGCCTGCGCCAGCTCTCACCCAGAGACTCAACCATTCAGTTCAGAGAAGCGGATATCGATCGCTACGGGCGCACCGTGGCCGAGGTCTACGCCAATGGCCAGAACATCAACCTTCAGCTGGTGCAGGAGGGCTACGCCGTGGTCTATACCCAGTTCCTCCGCAGCTGCCCAGAGACAAGTAACGCCCTTCAAGCTGCCGAGGCCGAGGCCAGCCAGCAGCGGCTGAACTTCTGGAGCCAACCAAACCCAATCATGCCCTGTGACTTTCGCCGGAGCAATTGATTTGGCTGAGGCTTAAGTGGTGCGATCGCGGGCTAGTGCGATCGGGAAAGCTAAGCTCAAGATAAATGCACCTTAATAGTTGCCCCCGCCGAGTTTGGTAGCTACGGTGGGGGCTCTTTTTTATCTTCAGAATACTTTGTGGAACTTTCGCAGATATAAAGGACACGCCTTGGCCTACCCTCTAGGGTATGTGCACTCTTCGATAGCTTCGCTAGTATGGGTATATTCCATAAATCACATCTTCAAAAACCAATAATATGTTGGTAAAGGTGTTGAATTTACTTGAAAGTCTCAAGGCTTTAGATCAAAATAGAGCCACTGCTGGAGCAGAATTGGTCAGAAAAAAGTGAGCCTAATGGCTCACTAGCAGTGTGGTGATTCTGGATAACGAGTCTTGACCATCCCTGCTCCAGTAACTTACTTATGAAATTACTGGCTACGCAGACTTCAAACCCGCTAGAAACAGAACTATCAAGATTGTAGCTACAAACCCAAGGTATTTTTGACGCTTTAACATCAAAATGGACATATTACTTAATAAAATCATAGGTCCGTAGCAGAATATACATGTTAACCAAAGTTAAAGCCTGTGAAGTAGATTCACAGGCTTTAACTTTGGTGCTATTTAGGAACGGACGGCGGTGATCTTGGCATAGGTTTTCCCTTGAATGATGGAAGAAGATGAATTGAACAGTTTGGCGGTGATCTTGGCATTTTTTAATGAGGTTACAAACAACGCTTTACAACCTGAAAAATTCCTTCCCGCTTTATAACTTTGACCCGCTCACCTCTACCGATTGTCTCATTATTAATTTCTTTGGCAGGCCACCAAGAACTTTGATATTTGATTCTTCCTCCAACATCAGGCTTTATTTCATTCTCGACAAATCCCCATTGACTTCTGTTGAACAAATCATTCCCATTGCCGTCGATTCTTCTTTTTCGATGAACCTTAGTCATTGACAATCTCCATGAACTCCACTTACCTAACAATGCGTAAGCCTTCTTGAATGTGACATCTATGCTAATGTCACTTTGTCAATATCTAATTCATAAATATATGAAACTGGTTGAAGTGGATCTAATCCACTTCAACCAGTGACTAACCTATTCAACTTGGAGAAAATCATGCTTAAGCTATTTCAGAGCTTTCTTCAGGCCAATGAGAAAGCTAGCCAGATCGAAGACGAGAATATTGCCCTTGCAACTATATACTCGATGTTTCTCGGATTTACTATGACTCTATTGGTCATCCTAGCGATTGCCATTTAGACAGTCAGCAACAAAGCTTCTAAGGAAGGTTTATCTCTGTACGCCTTCCTTAGAAGTTATTTCGCTTTTATTATTCACTAATCAGCAAAAACGCTTACCTATTGAATACTTTCAGTAAGTAAGCCTGCATTCTGTTCAGCTAAGCTGTGCATTTCCTGCTCTTATCATTGGAATGGTCTTCCAGGTAAAATTGAACAAATCGCAAAAGATCTGCTGAATTATTCTTTTCCAATAATCTTTTAAACCTCAATGCATCACTACTCAACTCCATCTTTCTAAGTTCATAATCTCTCCTGCAACTATCATCTAGCCATCCTTGCCTATGTCCCAAGATATGATTTATCTCATCTATCCAAAAGCCAAGAGCATTATCTTCGGTGGCTTCTTCTAGAATTTCTTGGATTCGGTCATTCTGGGCCTCACTAGGCCGCTTTAGCATATTAAGTAAACCGTACTCAACAGCGACTGGATGCAGTTCAGAATTATCTATCCATCTCGTAATTTCACTGATATCTAAATCTGCAAACTCTTCATTCGATTCATTTGTATCACTTCCACCAAATTTTCGAAGACGTTGAGACATCTTCACAGCTCCTTTATTCAACGAATCACCACAGTGCAGAGTGTTCATAAGCAATTATGGACTCCTTAGGCACTAGCAGTAACCAATGAAGAAAGAGGGAGTTATGTGACATAAAGAGCACTACATCTCAAAAATAGTACTCACAAACTATAGAGCATCATTTGTGTCACAAACGGATCTATCCGTCATTGTCTTATATATCCCCTGCTGCCTATCTGTAAAAGGACGGTGATTCATGGTTAACATCCATACCAATGGGGGAGGTTAGGGTATGCCTAACTTCCAAAGAGAGTTCTATGAACTGACGGTGGCTCTCCAGCTACAGCTTTACATCTCTTTCTACCTGACCCTCATTTCCAAAAGCTCTGAAGCCTCTTCGGTATTTCCCTTCATACGCAGCAAGCTCCACCAGTTTGAGCTTTGGCCTCAGTATGATGAGACAGCGATTCTCCAAGAGGTCTTCATCAGGACAATTACCAAAATTTATGAAGGGCGTACCATAACGAATCCATCAGCATGGACATGCTCGGTTGCTTACCGGTACATACGGGAATTGAGCAGATGCCAGACTAGGTACACATATACCAGTGATGAGTACCTAGAGTCCCTAGCAGCCAACGAGGACGCTGATCGAGAGTTCCTTACAGACCAGATGCTCCGCGTCCGTTACGCATTTAAGCATCTTTCAACAGAGGAACGATTGATATTGAGCCTTAAGGTAATCCAGAAAAAGTCATGGGCCGAGATCCAATTTTTTTTAAAAGAGAAGGGTTATGGTGACTACAATCTCGATACCCTAAGGCAACGAAAGAAGCGAATCCTAGAAAAACTTCGAGGGATATTCCACAAATTAGAGACTTAAACTGACCTAAAAATGAGACTAAATCCATAAGCGATCGCGCCTCTGCGATCGCTTTCGCATTTATGGCTCCGTACCTACTATGCGATCGCTAGTCATCCAACCTGAGCAAGCTAAGCCCAAGGTAAATACACCCTGAATAGGTAGCCCCCGCCGATCTTGGGTAGCTACGATGGGGCTTTTTTGTGGCCATAAAAAGCCCGCCGGTTTCCAAACGGGGGTGTGGGTATAATTTGCTCCAGAGCAAAGACTTGGGCTGACCGACATAGCGATCGCCAATGAATGATGAGAGCGCCCCCATATAGAAGATTAACCCACTCCTATATGGGGGCACTCTTTTAGTTGGGGGCTTGTCTGGAACTCACACAGACCCCCATCCCGCCAAAGTAGCACAGCTCCCGAGGAGCGGCTAGGGTGCGATGGTCAAAGACCGGCCTTGGGCCAACGCCACCAATCACCCCAAGATTCTGTAAATCCATTGCACCATCACCGCCAAAGCCTTGCCCCAAGGGCATACTGAGGGCAATCATAGGGTTTTTTTAGGCCATGGCTACTCTCATCCCCTCTTACAGCAGCTGCGCCTCTCGCATGACTGGGGGAGAACGACGGCTAGCCCAGCGGCTCGAAGCAAAACTAGGGGATGACCACCTGCTCTGGTATGACGTACCCGTCGGACCCAAAGCACTGCACCCTGATTTCATCCTCCTGCACCCCTCACGGGGTCTCTTTGTGCTGGAGGTCAAAGACTGGAAGCTAGACATCATCAAGGCGGCGAACCCTGATGAGTTTGAAATCGAAACCCAATCAGGTCAGCGCAAGACTGTTGATAGTCCCCTTGTCCAGGCGCGAGATTACGTCCTGGCTATGTGCTCCCTGTTGGAGAAAGACCCGGAGCTAGTGCAGCCCTCAGGACGCTACCAGGGTAAGCTCATTTGCCCCTACGCCTATGGTGTGGTGCTGCCCAACATCACCCGCCGTCAGTTCGACTCACAACTGGCGCTGGGCCAGGTGATTCATGCCAACTTGGTCATCTGCAAAGACGAAATGACCGAGGTTGTAGACCCAGGGGCCTTTCAAGAGCAGCTCTGGGCCATGAGCCACTACAACTTTGGCACCACGCTAACCAACGAGCAGATCGATCGCATTCGCTGGCACCTATACCCAGAAATGCGAATCTCCGCCAAACAACTCTCTCTCTTCCCAAAGGAACCCGCCGACATCCTACAGACCGCTATCCCGCAGGTGCTCAAAGTCATGGACCTACAGCAGGAGCAGCTAGCCCGCAGCCTAGGTGAGGGCCACCGAGTGATTCATGGGGTCGCTGGTAGCGGCAAAACCCTGATTCTGGCCTACCGCTGTCAACACCTGGCCGAGGCCATGCAGACCGTATTGGTGCTGTGCTTCAACGTGGCGCTGGCTTCCCGGCTGCGATCGCTGATGGTAGAAAAGGGGCTCACTAAGCTAGTCACCGTCCGCCATTTCCATGGCTGGTGTATTGAAGTGCTGAAGCAGCACCAGCTGCCGCGCCCTGATCATCGACAATACAAAGGCGCTGAGTATATCCAACGGCTAGAGGCAGCGGTGGTGGCCGCCGTCGATGCTGGGAAGATTCCCACCGGGCAGTATGGAGCGGTGATGGTCGATGAGGGCCACGACTTTGCACCAGAGTGGTTAAAGCTGGTAGCCCAAATGGTGAACCCCTCTACCGATTCCCTGCTGGTGCTCTATGACGATGCCTAAAACCTCTACGGGAAACGGGCCAAGAAAGAATTCAGCTTCAAGAGCGTCGGTATCAAGGCCCAGGGCAGAACTACTATCCTCAAGCTCAACTACCGCAACACCGCCCAGGTGCTGATGCTGGCCTACGAGTTTGCTAAGGAGGTCATGCAGCCCACCAGCCCAGATGAGGACATGCCGCCGCTGGTGCAGCCCAACAGCGCCGGGCGCGAGGGGCCGATACCGGAGCTGGTGAAGTGCCGGAGCTATAGGGAAGAGGTGGATCACATCATCCAGAGAGCCCAGCAGCTCCAAGAGCGGGGCATCCCCTGGAATGAGATGGCGATTATCTACCGCGACAACTGGATGGGAGAGAAGGCGTTCCAGCAGCTCCAGCAGGCCGGGTTGCCCGTGGACTGGCTCAACCAGAGCAGCAGCAGCCGTAACTTTGACCATTCCACCCAAAGCATCAAGCTGATGACGATGCATGCGAGCAAGGGGCTAGAGTTCCCGGTGGTGTTCATCCCTGGGGTGGGCTATCTGCCGAATCGCTATAACGATGTGGCTGATGAGGCCCGGTTGCTCTATGTGGCCATGACCAGGGCGATCGAGGTGCTGGTGTTGAGCTGCGATCGTAGGTCGGTGTTTGCTGAGCGCCTGGATCGGGCGTTGGGGAAAGTGGGGTAAAGCGTGTTGAGGGATTTCCTCCTATCGGGTTAACTCAAGAAACAATTGCTATACCGTCCATTTAGCACCTGTACTCTGATGGGATGAGGAGTTGCAGTGCAAGACAACTACTTTAGGGCTTTTATGTTCGAGTATTCTGATGATTCTTATCTATCGCCTTACTTGACTTCCATTCTCGATAGAGCTTAAGGCAAGTCTCAACGAGGTTCAGGATTGTAGTGACAAAGGCAATCAACGTAATGAGTTCGAGCACTTGATCCTCCAGATAGGCTTCCTAACTATCTGAAGTTTATTTTTTGTCTGATTTGCCGAAAATGGAAAAATCCAGCCGGTTTTTTCCACCCCCCTTCCCTTTCCTCCACACATCTACCTACATGGGGTGCTGCAACTACGCTCGCATTAGGGCTACATCTTGTGTACGTAGCCAACGTACCCTGTTGTTCTAATTGCTTCAGATATCGCACGATTATATTTCTCGAAACCACCTGGAAAGGTCTCTTCAAGTAAGTCTCTTGCGATTTGGTTATATCGCTTGTAAGCAGGGGATTCCTCTGTTAAGGAGTCAATGCGGACTTCTTTTACTTCGGGCGGTGCTTTCACAATCACTTTTTGGGATGACTCCTCACTCTTCCATTGCCGAAGAGAGTCTCGAACTCTTTGTTTATCTACTGGACCGTTCTGGAGAGGCCAGGGACAATTTCCGTTACGAATGTCTTTTAACCCTGACATTAGCCAATCTAGAATATCATTTTCTTTCATACGAACAGATTGAAGTAGCCTAACTGCATTTGCAAGGCTGATTGACTCTATACGCTCCGCATTGATGTCAATAATCTCATCATCGGCTTGGCATAGATTCACTAAACAATCATAGTTGATATTCATGGCAATCAAATTGTAGCTCCAGCCATGCTTGTGCATTTGATAGTAATTGTATAGTAAGGAGTATTTGAGATGATTTAGATTTGTCCCTTGATGTTCTCTCAGTCGAGTGCGGAGAGCATCTATTTTGGGCCATGATGATCTCAACTCTTCTGCTGATGTTTCATCTCCAACCACTATTGAAAGTTCTATATTTCCCGAATTTTGCCTTAGGAATCTTGCGCTAAGATTTTCTGAAATAGGTATTAAATTGGTAGTATTTATGATCTTATTTCTCTTTTCTTTTTCCTTGTTAGTCTTCTCTTTCAATGCGGTTGAATCTGACAAATAAGAAAGCACTTTCAATGCGATTTGAACTGTTGTCAAAGACGATATCAAGTCTAGGTTTGATGTCTTTCTGCCATCTATTCGGGTAGTGCAAATGATGGGATCTGGTTGGCTTTTGCAAGCGCGAACTTGAATGTAATCAATCATTTGCTCCGGAAAGTGCTCTTCCCCCATGAGATATATCTCATAGACAAATCCATGATCTACATTTGTAAGCTCATACAGTTTAGCTAGAACACCTATTGTTTCTGGAAAAGGATTAGGACATCCTTCAAGCTCTATAAAGCACTGATCTTTTAGGCCTTCTTCTCCCTGCTCAATATAATTATTCCTTAATGGAAAATCTTCCATCTGATTTAATAAGGTGGTTATGTCTTCCAGTTCCTTTAGATTGCTGTAAGACTTCCAGTCAAAACTAGGGAGTAATAAAATTGAAGCATAGAGATTCCAAATGCGGGTATTAGAATCCAGCTTCTTCAACATAAATTCTTTGACAGCTTCTGGATCTGGAACAGAATCACATCCGGTAATTTTTTGGAGCAGCTTGAAGCGCAGCCTTCCCAATAGCGTTTTCTGATAGTGCTGAACTAGTGCTTGATTATCCATATCGCAATAGGTTTTTTACCATTGATTGGGAATGTGCTGTGGGATAATTAATCTGATTTTTTGAATAATTCGAGTTTTATATTTCTGAGATGGTGCTCATATTGAGATCGTTTGATCTGTAAGTATTTCGAGGCTGGGCATGTAGATATTTTAGCGTTTAAGATCGCTTCTATTTCTTGAGAGTTTAGAGAACCTGATTGATAAAGAGCTTCTGCTAATTCTGATACGAGTGGCCAATGTTCATCAATTATTTTATTAGTCAACTCTAACAACGGTTTATGAGATCCTTTTTTAAGTCTTAGTGTTTGATATTGAATCCAATCGTCAAGCCCACCATCAAATATTGACATTCCACAATCATCTTTGCATCCTATAAACTTATCCTCTGCTGAGGAGCCAGCGAAAGCGATACAGGCAAAGGTGCGTTTATCCAGTAAATCTTTTATAGATGTAAGGTCTATACAGGGAGAGTAATTGGTTTCTCCCTCAAACTTAATTTCTCCATTTTGTACTTCTCTGATATGGGAATCCGTAACCCTGTGGTTGAACAAGGCCAACATAAATATGTGTCCTGCTTCATGGTAAGCAGTTTCTTTTCGTTTTTTTTCTCGATAGCTTAAGGGGCACATCTAGGTGGACTCTAACTCCATTTTGGAGATAAATACTTGGCTACTTAGTGCCAGATCTTTTAAGATGAAACACTTAAACTTATTTTCGTTCTATGATCGAGTCTCCCTAATGTTAAGTCCCTTATGGAGACTTTGATGGATATAAACAGAACCCGTTGCTGGAAGAAGTAAATCTGCGTCTTCACAGCGAAATCTGGCAGTTCCCGCATTACCAAGCCGGACACCAATAATCGATGCATTAAAGAGACGTTTCATCAATTCATGTGAACTGTATTCTTGACAGAGATCTTTAGCTCTATCTTCAATAAGGGCCAGAAATTCATCTACAGAATCATAGCGATTTTGTGTTTGTCGTAATGATTCTATAAGATCATCAAAACCAGGAAAAAGGCGGCGATATTCTTGCTTAAGATCTTCTACCTTCCAACTACTGTATCGCTCTTCAGCTTCCCTAATGGTATCTTTAGAAATTTCTGTTGCATCAAATGTTGACCTTTTCTGACACTCTTGAAGAAACTGAATTACTTCTCGCGGCCTCAAGAAAGTGCGTTTCGCTATGTAATTAAAAGGCGCAATGCCACCTCGCATTTCTCCTTCCTCAAATATATCGTCAACAGATATATCTTTAGGAAGCCGAGCATTAACCATATCCTTTAAAAGCTCTGGATTCCAAATTATTTCTTCTTCAATTGCTCTATGTTTATCTTTATCATCAAATTGGAGACCTTGATAGATGTCTGACCGGAGAAAAGTAATTACATGAATACCCTTTCCTGTAGTCAATGAATATTTATCATTTATTTCTTTGGTTGCTTTAAGAAGACCAATCATTAAGCTTTTTGATACGTCTGAACCATCCCATGAGTCATCAAGGCGATCTATAGCGACGATAACACCAAGGTCATTACATACATCATTCGTCGCATCAAGGAGCAAATCAATAACTTGAGGGGTTAATATTTGTTGCTGTTTGTCACGCTCGAATCCAATACCAAACCCAAAAGCTTCAAGGTTGAATGCATTTAAGCCTTTTAATAACCTTCCTACCGTATTTGTTGGTGTTGGTGCATTCTCGCCAAAATTATTTATGACAAATTTGCGAATACGGTCTAGTGCCTTCTGAGCATTTTCTTTCAGCCTTTCAGGGGGCACGTCTAGCAAGACTGCTGCGGCATCAACCGCAATAGTAAATTTCCAAGCGTTAGCATGAGCCTGCTCCAAAAGTAAGCCTTGCTCTTGGTAATCTTTCATTGCACCCCAAGCATACTGGTCTGGCGTCATTAAGCTGACTCGAACACTTTCTTTATAGCGCTCGGTAGCCAACCGTGAGAGTTGAGTAAAGATTGCAGACTTGCCTGCTCCCTTTCGACCAAGAAAATGGGCACTACGAAAACTAAGGGCTTGGTTTACCTGTGGCGTGTCAATGAAGTATTCCGCTAACCTCCGGTCAGCCTCTGCATCAACTGTGCCAAAATCTAAGTCTTTGATAGTAAAACCTTTATCAGATAATTTCATTTTGATTTTATTGTCAGGTTGAAGAGTTTAATGTTGTTGTGAATAGGTTCGGCTGCATAACAACTCAAATCAGCGGCGGCAAGTAGCCTCAAGTTCAGCACTAGCAGCTTTCAAACGCCCGTCTGAATTTGAATTTTTGGGCTGATATCGGCACATGGATTATAGTTTTCATCCTCCAATCAATTTCAACAAAAGTACAAAAGCATATACAAAGCTAATGCAGAGGACTATCAAAGCATTGAAAGCAATTTGAGCTGCGGGATGACCAGGAATAATAATGTTTTTCAATTTCAAATCATCTGAGGAATCCCAAACCTTCATTGACTCTGACAAATGTAACATCTGGGCAATTTCTCTAGCTATTCGATTAGCCCGTTGCTGAAGCCTGAAGCCTCTATTGTGATAGTACACTACATGCCCAGCACCAAATACCCCAAGTGCCATTACAGCAAAAATGAAAGTAGGGGAATTTGCTGCATTGGTTAAGAGCCAAGCTGCAAGAGCTGTATTAATTCCAATGTAGAACTTGACAGCTTCATCACCCTGCTTGTGGAAGTAAGCTGAAGATTCGAGACTCTTTTCCCAAAACTTGACTGCTATACTAACCGGATCTTCCATATCTTGAACTTTCTTCTAACTTTCTTAGATGACAAGATTCTAGAGCGTCTCCCTGCTGATTATTAAAATACTTTTATAGCGGCCTATCTACCCAACAGGGCTTCGTACTGCCCTGTGCCCCCATCAACCGTGGAGCGAAGGGTAGTAGCAGAGTCTGCGTCTGCGATCGCGCCCTAGCTGATGCCCATCACTTCCCAAATCGCTTCCCCGCGCCCCTAACATGGCCCAACTGCTTCAACGTCATCCCAGCCCCACACCAAGTTGAAGTCGAGCAGGCTAAGCCTCCCCTACTCCGCAAAGAACCCCAATAACGCATCCCCCGCCGCCCGCTGCTCCAGATTCAGGTAGCTGGTCAACGACGCCAAACTCGCATGACCCGTAATCGCCATAATCTGACGCAGAGGAACCCCCGCATCATAGAGATGGGTAGCCAGCGATCGCCTAAAGGTATGGGTACTCACCCCCTCCAGCCCCAGCAGATCAGAGGCTTTCCGCAACGCCTTATCTACCGCTCGGGTGCTGATATGCTGCCGAGGGGGCCGTTCCCCCACTCGCGCAAAGTAATAGTCGCCATTGGCCTGGCGCTGAATGCGGTACTGCTTCACCGTCGCCCGTGTCCACTTCGCGGCTGGGAACAGATACCCCGAGCTGGGCATCTGCGCCTGGGCGATCGCCGCTTTGAGCCGGGGCACCATCACCACTTCTTTCGTGCGGTCGGTTTTATGCTGCCGCACCACCACCTGACCGGCGCTGATGTCTTCAATTTTGAGCGAGCACACTTCACTAATGCGGCTGCCGGTGTAGTAGGCCAGCTGAGCGATCAGACTATGGGGAAAATTCAGCTCAGCCCATAGCTGAGTCAACTGCTCCTGATTTAAGACCTCGGCCTGACCTTTACGGCTAACCTTTGGCATCCACGCCCCTCACCTGCGGCTATAGTTCCTATTCTTACAGAATACGAACTATGAATCCTTGATTTCACGTTGTTCTAGCGCTAATCAGCCAATTTGCCTATTCTTATTGAGAATTGTTCCTACATATCTCTACGTGTATTTTCGGAACTGATATACCCGCCTTGAGTCAAGCCTCCTTAAATCAATGTTTACAAACCTCACCCTAGCCGGTTGGCTCAGATCACCCGATTAGGTTTGGGGGGTGTTGTCTTACGTGAGACAACTATTTTCACCCGGTTAGGTTGATAGAATTAACCCGCTTAGGGGGTGGCCACCCCACCGACGATGTAGAGAGCTTTATCGCCTAGATCAATGCTAATCAACCGAACAATGCCAACGGCGCTGAGGCCAGCAATCAGGAAAGGGGTGCCGTCAATGTACTGCCGGTGGTCGGTGCTCATCTCTTACCCAATGCCCAGCAGTTCCTCATGCACTACCCGCTTAGCTAGGGCTGGGTTACCACCTACCCGCTGCTGGAGGTCAGCAAAGCGGCTGGGATTGATCGCTAGCCCTTGGTTAGTGGCTTCCTGATACATCACTGTGCGGATCTGGTCTGGGGTTAGGGGGTATAACTCCATCCTGGGCAGCTTTAGAAATACATCCTTTGCCGGGGGCCGATCCGCCAGCAGCAACAGTAGTCCGTCTGCTTTCAAGACATCCTCTAGCCAGTAACGCAGACTCGCCGGGAAGCGGTGGGCATCATCGACAATCAGCTCTGTAGCAGTTTAGTAGTATTCTCGAAGCTGCCTGAAGAGCCTG
The DNA here is from genome assembly GCF_014695395.1 of Nodosilinea sp. FACHB-131. Classification (GTDB taxonomy): domain Bacteria; phylum Cyanobacteriota; class Cyanobacteriia; order Phormidesmidales; family Phormidesmidaceae; genus Nodosilinea. The sequence continues at coordinate 24,854 of NZ_JACJOF010000044.1, read as the reverse complement.
CTATCTTGGGAATAAAGAGAACAATGCTTGGCAACAAGGATTCATAGATACGGTTATTCAACCTGAAACTAAGCGCGTTTCCAGAAAGCTACGAACTTTGGAGGTAAAACATGAGTGACTTAGAGACAATACGATCTGTAGTTGATAAAAAGAACGATGAACTGGTCAATGCCTTTAAGAAAGTTCTTGAGAAGTACTCTATTCTAAATGTCCAAGTAACAGAAGTGCAGCTTGAGAAGAAAACCAGCCGGACAAGGGGTAGTACTGCGAGTATTCTCCAAGATTTCAACGAGATTCTCAAACAGAACAAACTCGAAGATTTCTATACTAGTGCCTTTACACTTGTTGAGGAGTCTCGTGAAGAACGTTGCAGCATAACAGTCAAAAAAAATGGGGTTTCGTTTACCATACACGTAGACTGCTCTTAGTAAAAGACGTCTAAAGTGAGCTATCTCTTGCTGTTCTATATAAAAATGAGTTTTACTTTTAATTGGTAATTAACTTTCTTAATACAAGACTCAATCTCAATGATGTTCATTCTAGTTGTTCCTTATGGGAATTAGGAAAGAGGGCTAAAGCATCAAATTGGCTGACAATTTATGCAATTTCTTGTATCAAAGTTAAATGTGTCAACGATAAGAGCTTAAGGAAAGTCGAAGGCTGATGACTTGAAAGATATGACGGGCTTTAATATTAAAAGTATTTCCTTTGCAGGTAAGAACCTGGTGGACGAGAAGTTCATTAAAGCAAGAGCAGGGATAAAACGTCCAATATACTTTCTTTGGATAATCACACTGTTTTTTTCATCTGCTTTATTGGGCGCTCTATTTCAGATAGGATTAGCGGCAGCAATTCCAAATCTTAGTTCCGAGCCAATCGATGCCTCAATCTTCTTTATTTTAATAATTACTCTTACTCTTACAACCTTCATTCGCGGCTTTCCAGCCGCGATGGTAACATCTTTACTCTTAGTAATTCTTTTTATTTTTCTCTCTACTATTCTTCTTGCTTCAGGCGTGCCGAACGCAGATCATTTTTTAGAAGGAGCCTTGACTGGACTAATCATACTTACTGTTTTGGGATTTGGCATTTTTTCTCTTGCAGTAACTGTAACTACCGCTAGTATATTGACTAGAAACTGGGCGGCCTCAGGAATTACATTTTCTGCTGTGGCTAGCGCTGTATTAACACGTAATATTCATCTAATTAGCATAGAAGCTCAAGCCGGAGTCATCATATCTTTAGCGGCAATATCTACAAGTGTTTATATTTCTGTAAGAGCCTTATCTGGGGATGAGACAGCGTTCCTTGTTCGCAAAATCTCTATTGCCCTTGCTGCGGTGGGAGGAACATCTTTCAAAAGCGCAAACCTTACGAATGCTGATTTCACCCAGGCCATTCTTAAAAACACCGACTTTAGAAATGCAAACTTGACACAAACTCGCTGGCATAGAGCAAAAGGACTAGAATTCGCTCGGCTAGGAAACACCTATTTGTCAGATCCAAAGATTCAAAAACTAGTAGTTGAGCTTGATGGACAATCTCAAAACTTTGATGGCTTGAATCTGATGGGAGTCAATCTTCAGAAAGCTAATCTCAAAAATGCCAGTTTCATTGGTACAAATCTAAACCAAGCAAACTTGAGATATGCAGATCTGTCGAATGCAATCCTGAGACAAGCTCAGTTGGAAAATGCCGATCTAAGAGGCGCAACTCTTACTGGAGCATGTATAGCAGACTGGCAAATTGGAAGTTCAACGAAGTTAGATAAAATCAATTGTGATTACGTTTTTCGAACTCTGAACGGGAATGAATTTTCTGCTCGCCTTCCCGTAGCCCCGAGTAGCACCTTTGCTCCTGGTGAGTTCACTCAGCGGTTCCAAATCTTAGCGAGTGCTCTCGAAACTATTGACCTGACGTTTACTGAAGGGATTGACTGGAAGGCGTTCTTTGCTTCATTTCAGGAGGTGCGATCGCAACACCCCAACAGTGACCTCTCTGTTCAGGGGTTGGAGAAAAAGGCAGAGGGCTTTGTGGTGCGGCTAGAGGTAAATCAGGAAGCTGACAAGGCCACTATTGAGACTCAGGTAAAACAGCGCTATTCAGAGCATCTTCAGCTAATAGAAATTCAGTATCGGCAGCAGCTCCACGCTAAGGACAGAGAGATCGAGATTTACAAACAGCAAAGTACTGACTTGCTTGAATTGGCTAAGCTAGCAGCGAGTAGACCCATCAAAGCAGAGGCAACCGCAATGGTAAACAACACCGAAGGCCCAAAATACAACCTCCAGGGCGCTCAGTTCGCCGGGGGCTTTGCTGAGACAGTAGAGGGTAACCAAATTGGCGGCGTCATCAACAACTATGGAGCCAGCCTCGAAGAGATCACCGACCTAATCGCAGCCCTACGTGAACAGGTTCAGACCTTTCCCCCAGAACAAAAAGACAATGCCCTCGACTTGATCGATGACATAGAAACCGATCTGAAGAAGCCTGAGCCAGACCCAGGCCGACTGGGGCGCAAGTTGAAACAGCTCGCTGCTGCTGGAACCGCCGCTGTTACCATTGCTGGCGGGGCAGCTACCTTCTCCGGCAACCTGAATGACTTCACTGGCAACGTGCTGGACCTAACCAACAAACTGGGTGTGCCAATCGAGCTAGTTCAGCCCAGCCAGGGAACCCCATAGCCCCAAAGCAGGAAAAAGTGTGACAGTTTGCTGTGCCAATCCACTAACTGCTCTCACACCAAAGGGATCAGCTGGCTGCTTTGCCGATAATTGGGCAGACCAGCAACCCCTGCTGCATTGAGGAAACGGCCATGCTGCACTGCCTCCTGCAACACCTAAGTCTTGTTCTTCTGACCCTGCGTGGATGGTGCCGGGAACAATGCTCAATATGTTTGCCCCTTTTTGCAGGCGGCACAGCCAGCTTGTGCGGCAAGCAGCGGCAATGCAGTTTTAACTGAGTACCGTGAGCTGCTGGCCGAGTACCGCCGACAGCTAGACGCCCAGCGCCAGCAGATCGAAGCATTGCAAACCATCATCCAAACCCTGAGCGAAACCCATGGCCCCAGGTATGACCTACGGGGTGCCCAATTCGCTGGCGGATTTGCAGAAACTGTTGAAGGCGACCAGATTGGTAGCTCCTAAACGCTCTAACTCCCTGTAGCAGCCATATCGTCTTCGGGCGATTGCGCTATGGGGAGTCTTTTTGCCTAAATCAGCCAGAGTATGATTGGGAGCAACGAAGAGTCTCAGCGGGGCAAAGAGAACTGATGACCGAGGCCAAACACCAGCTGTCGCCAGGCGAGCGGCTCACCCTGATCAAGACGCTGAATGCGCTTCCAGGCCCACAGTTTGATGAACTGATCTTCGCCCTTAACCCTCCCCCCGGCAATATCCCCAGTAACTCAGCCCCCCAAGGCGATCGCAGCGCATACCTTTTACAGTGGGTAGAAAGCCCCATTGGTCCTGGTTTAGCTGACCTAAAGGCTGTTCTGTCCAGCTTTCTCAGCTCTACAGGCACAGCCACATCACAACAAGCACCCCAGCAGCAGACCGTTGAAGCGTTGCTAGACATCATTAAAGCCCTGAGCCAGAACCAGGCTCCTAAGTATGACCTACGGGGTGCCCAATTCGCTGGGGGCTTTGCGGAGACTGTGCAGGGGAACCAGATTGGTGGCACTGTTCAGAACTTCCATGGTCCCGTTGGCAATGTCGCGGGCGCTAACTACGGCTCGATGACCGCCCACATCAACCAGAACAGCAACGACATTACCTACCTGCTGACAGCCTTACGTGAGGCGGCCCAGCAGTTCCCTGAGGAGCAGAAGGACGAGGCACTGATGGAGCTGGATGATTTGGAATCTGATTTGAAGGCCCCAAAGAAGCAAGAACCGAAGCGGATTGGGAAACGGCTACAACGCCTGATTGCAATGGGAACGGCGGCGAAGACGTTGGCCAGTGGGGCAGCAACATTCTCGGGGGACATTAATGAGTTCATAGGAAATGTGATGGAGCTAGCAGAGAAAGTAGGACTGTCGCAAGATGCAGTGCAGCTACAAAAAGAGATTACAGACTAAATAATGAAGGATTGTACGCCACCAAAGTAGTGACATATTCTCGCTCTAATTTTCTTATGCAATAAACTTTGTATGGCAAACAAGCAACATATCTCGATCCTCAACCAAGGTGTAGAGACTTGGAACAACTGGCGTCGTGAAAATCCTGATGAAATCCCCGACGTTAGTGGGTGGAAATTTATCAGGGGGAAAAATTTATCACGAATCAATCTATCAGGAGCAAACATTAAGGGAACGAACTTTTCGTTCACAATCCTAGAAGGCGCAGACTTTAGGGAAGCGAAAACTGGCATATCACTATTCTGGTCTCTATATTTTTTATTACTATCACTACTAACAGCTATAGTATTTTCAATACTCTCTATTTTATCCATCTATTCTATAATCAAATTCACAATACTACTCTACTATTTTAATATCATCACAATAGGAATATTCCTATTCATACTTTTTGTCTATTGTGCTTCAAGCAAGAAAGGTCATCTTAATTACATCACAAAAATATCTTTTTTAGTACCGTTATTTTTATTTTTATTTCTATCAATTAGCCCTTTCATAATAAGCAAAGCCGTTGGCAATGACTTAATTGCAGCAAGCATAACACTCTTTGTATTTGCAAATATAATTTCTTTTTTCAACGTAAGTATCACAATTTTTCTGTTTTTAATTAACGCACTTATAGGCTCTATACCTCTCGACGAATTTGAAAACAGGCAAATCTTAGACTTTATTTTTGAGATTCTGAAATCATTAATTTGCCAATCGGCAACGCGTTTTTACGGAGCTGACTTAACTGAAGCTGACTTTAGTTTTTCTGACTTAAAATTTTCCGATTTGAGACATTCAATTCTTACCCGAACTAAATTCATCAACTCTCAAAATCTTTACTGGACAAACAACAGGAATCCTACCTTAAAGGATCAAATTGCACGTCTTTTAATCACTCAGCAGGATATTAAAGCATTAGACAAATACAACGAATTTATCTACCCTGAAATTCAAAAGAATAGACATTTTACTCCCGATGAGCTAAAAAATTGGCAGAAAAAGTATGATATAGATTTTTCACTTGACGTACAGTACAATTTAACGAACATAAATTTATCTGGAGCTTATTTAAGGGGAGCAAATCTTGCAGGTGCTTATTTAGAGGGAGCAAACCTAAGCGAAGCAGATTTAAGCGGAGCCAACCTAAGCGAGGCTAATCTAAGCGAAGCAAATCTTAAAAAAACAAATTTGTCTAGAGCTTCTCTGAATAGGACAAACTTTAGTAAAGCCAATCTAAGTGACTGTGATTTATCACATGCAGATCTTAGATCTGTAATATTGAACGAGGCTAATCTTAGAAACGCCAAGTTAAGAGAAGCAAATCTTTTTAATTTACGCCTTAATTTCTTGAATATTAGCAATGCTGATTTGTTTGGTTCAAATTTTGCCAGAGTTCAAGCGTTAAACACTAACTTCAAAGATTCTATATTTACTGGTACATGTATCCAGGATTGGAACATCAATAGATACACAAATCTAGATGGAATTCAATGCGAGTTTTTTTATCAGTCTTACCTGGAAAATGATGATGGGAAATATTATTTTCAGGATCGTCGTCCTATCAACAATCAAGCGTTTTTCATATCCGATGAATTCACTATTTTAATGAGGAAGTCTTTAGAAACAATAGACATAATATTTAAAGATAGAATAAATTGGAAGGCATTTTCAAGTTCTTTTCAAGAATTACGGGATCAATACTCAGATCACCACATTGGTGTTCAGGGCATAGAGGAAAAAGGCGATGACTTTGTTGTAAGACTAGATATTGAGACTGAGGCTAGCGGAGCAGAGTTAGAACAGCTTAAAGGGGAAGTTGAAGCAGCCCAACAAGCCCTTTATTACAACCAGTCTCTCCTGATGATGCAACAGGGACAGATTGAAGTCTATAAAAGTAACATGATGGAAGTCGTTAAAATCTTAGCAGCGACGCCTAAGGTAAACCAAAACTTTCACGGTCCTACTGGCAACGTTGCGGGTACCAACACCGGCTCGATGACCGCCTCCATCAACCAGAACAGCAACGACATCAGCCGACTGCTAACGGCACTGCGGAATGCAGCCCAGCAGTTCCCTGAGGCCCAGAAGGACGAGGCACTAATGGAGCTGGATGATCTGGAATCAGACTTGAATGCCCCAGAGAAGCGGAAGCCGAAGCGGATTGGGAAGCGGCTACAACGGCTATTGGCGACGAGGACGGCAGCAGCCACCTTTGCCGGTGGGGCAGCGATTCTCTCGGGGGATATCAATGAGTTCACAGGCAATGTGCTAGAGCTGGCAGAAAGGGTTGGACTATCGCAAGATGCCGTACAGCCGAACTAAGAAAATTCTAAGACCCCCTGTTAAATCTACATCTATAGGCCCGTTAATTGGTTTAGAGCAATTCTGACCTGACTTCTTGAACTACACAAAAGCGACATGATGCGATCGCATCCTTGTCACATCAGCCTTGTAGTGTTCGGATGGGTCGATCCGTCTTTTTCGCATTCCCGAATACCTCTAGCACTGCATGGGAACCATTTACCATGGACAGCTTCTATCGGCCTGGATTTTCAGCTTTTTACTCACCCTGGCATAGGTACTGTAGTCGAGACAATTACACCATCGCAGAGAGGACGAGTGAGGTACTTATCTTCCTACTGGCCAGCTCGGCTCCACCAGGGAACTCCGCTCACCCAGCTCACCCCAGAGCAAACCGTTGTAGTGCTGGGACGGGAAGGCATGACCCTTCTGATTGGCTTGGAGCAAAGTGACAACTGTATAGTTCAAGCGTACTATTTAGCTTCGGTCAAGTTCTTGAAGGGTTCATTCCCCCATGCACCGCGAGTTTGAGCAGGTAAGGCGTGCCATCTACCACGGCAATCGTCTGAGGAGTTCCCTGCTTTGTTTATCGTCACCATCCCCGCTGGCTTTCCGTCGCCAGCAGAAGATTACGTCGAGGGGCCACTTGATCTAAACCGCCATCTAATCCCCCATCCCGCCGCTACCTTCTTTGTCAGGGTCAGCGGCGACTCCATGATTGGCGCAGGCATCCACAGCGGTGACCTGCTGATCGTGGATCGGTCTGTCACTGCAATCCATAACAAAGTCATCATCGCGGTGCTGAATGGTGACCTGACAGTTAAGCGGCTCTACCGAGTCGGGGGCATCCTGCGGCTGATGCCGGAGAACACAGCCTATCCCCCAATCGAATTTACCCAGGCACTGACTTTGAGGTGTGGGGCGTAGTGACGAAGGTAATCCACTTCCTCTGATGCCTCCCTGGATCGCCTTGGTAGACTGCAACAACTTCTACGTGTCCTGCGAGCGGGTATTCGATCCTCGCTTGCGGGATAAGCCAGTGGTGGTGCTCTCTAATAACGATGGTTGCGTGGTGGCCCGATCCAATGAGGTCAAGACCCTGGGCATTCCGATGGGTGCGCCGGTCTTTAAGCTGCGATCGCAGATTCAGGCCCACAACATCCAGGTCTATTCCTCCAACTACACCCTCTACGGCGACCTGTCGCGGCGGGTGATGCAGACCCTAGAGCAGTTCACGCCGGAAGTGGAGGTCTACTCCATTGATGAAGCGTTCCTGGGGCTCTCAGGGGATGTGGACGCGATCGCCACGCAGCTGCGGCAAACGGTGCAGCAGTGGACTGGCATACCTGTCTCGGTGGGGGTGGCCCCGACTAAAACCCTAGCTAAGGTAGCTAACCACATCGCCACAAAGAGCACCGGCGTCTGTGTCCTAGAAACCCCCTCGACGGTGCTGGCAGATCTGCCGGTGGGAGAGCTTTGGGGCATCGGTCACCGGCTCAGCGACCGCCTCCATCAGCAAGGTATTGAGACAGCTCTCCAGCTACGGGATGTAGAGCTGAGCTGGGTACGGCAGCAGATGGGCGTTGTTGGGGTGCGCCTGGTGCAAGAGCTACGGGGAATCTCCTGCCTGCCGCTAGATCTGTGCCCGGCCCCGCGCAAGAGCTGCTGTATGTCGCGGTCCTTTGGCAGACCAGTGACGGCGATCGCTGAGCTGAAAGAGGCGGTGGCCACTTATGCCGCGCGGGCTGCTGCCAAGGTCAGGCGAGATGAGCTGAAGGCCGGTGTCGTGACCGTCTTCATCACGACCAACCGCTTCAAGCCCAGTGAACCGCAGTATTCCAACTCTGCCGTGGTGCAGCTGCCCCAACCGGAGAATGACATGTTCACGCTAGTGCAGGCAGCGCTAAGAGCGGTGGAATGGCTTTACCGGCCTGGGTATCAGTACAAGAAAGCAGGGGTGTTGCTGACGGAGTTAAGCCCGGCCTCTGTGGTGCAGACAGACCTATTCAGCAACCTGGCCCAGCAGGAGAAGCGGGAGGCGCTGATGCGGACGGTGGATAGCCTGAATCGGCAGTTTGGGGTCGGGACAGTGTTCTATGCGGCTGAGGGAATTGAGAAGGGGTGGCAGATGCGGACAATGCTGAGGTCCCCAGGGTATACAACTCGGTGGGGGGATCTGCTGTTGGTGAGGTAAGGGGTAGCTGCGACCGCCCCCAGACTGCCCAGAGTATGATGGGCTCGAAACATCCAGACTGGCATGGTGGAGACAACCTCGGTGCGTGAAGAGAAGCCGAAGCTATCAGCAAAGGAGAGGCTGTGCCTAATTCAGACCATCAACGCGCTGCCACCATCCCAGTTCGATGAGCTTGTCTTTGCGCTAGATCCTCCCAAAGGGATTGTTGCCTCAAGCACCGCTCCCCAAGGGCAAAGGAGTAAGGAGTTGCTGGGTTGGTTAGAGGGCTCCAGCGGCCCTGGCCTGGCAGCAGTTGACGATGTTCTACAGATTCTCATTCCAAAGGCAACAAAAACAGCACCACCGCCTGTAGCTTTCGTCATAAGCGGCAAAACCAGCAGCTCGACTACCGCTGAACTTCAGGCCTTTGTAAAGCTACTCAGGAAAAAGACCGGAGACGATTCCATAGACATTGCATTTTTTCGGGAGGGCAGCATTAGAGTCATTTTAAATGGCTCACCAGAGGGGCTCACCAACCTCCAAGAGATGTTTGAGGCTGGGCAGCTTGAGCGGCTGGATATCCCTCCAGTAGAAGCAGTAGCCCCTGTTGACACTGACACTCAGGATGCTCGTAAGGCTCGACTCATTCAAACATTGAGGCTTCGAGGGCAATCTGTAAAAACCAAAAAGGTTCTCGAATCCGCCCACACCTTCACCATCGCAATCCTCAGTGCCCTTGACCGCACCCTCGACCGCGCCCGCACCCGCGTCAGCGCCCGCGCCCGCGTCAGTGCCCGCGTCCGTGTCAGCGCCCGCGTCCGCGCCGTCCTCCGAACGATCGCCATCCTTAGCGCGATCGCCATCTTCAGCACATTCCCCTCCGTCTTCGTCATCCTCAGCACCTCCGACCGCATCATCCTTATTGCAATCCTCATCGCCTTCATCGCCTTCCTCAGCACCTTTGCCCTCGTCGAAGTCCTCGCTCGCAACCTCGAACTCGAACTCACCCGCGCCCGCGAACTCGAACTCGACATTAACCGCATCCGCACCCGCGCCCGCGAACTCGAACTCGACATTAACCGCGCCCGCACCCGCGCCCGCGAACTCGAACTCGACATTAACCGCGCCCGCGAACTCAATACTACCCGCACCCATGACAGCGCCTTCGCCTTCGCCTTCGTCTTCGCCATCCGCGCCCGCGCATGCGACCTCACCCAAGACCTCGAAGTCACCCGCACCCGCACCCGTGACTTCAACATTACCCGCGCCCATGACAACGCCATTGCCATCGTCAAAGCCTTTGACCACAACTTCAGCCTTAGCAAAGCCGACCTTAGCGAAGCCGACCTTAGCGGGGCAAATCTCCGAGATACCAACTTGATAGGAGTTGACTTAACAGGAGCAGACCTTACCCACGCTGATTTAACAAGGACCATTTTCGGAGACAACCCAAGGCTCACAGAAGCGGATAAACGCGACCTGCAAAGCCGTGGAGCTCTCTTCCTAAACTCTCCTAGCTCAGACGTTCCCGCCCTGGTGCTGCGCTAGCAAATCCACTACCTCTTAGTCTTCACCCCCGCGATCACACTCAGAACCACCGCCACCGGCTGCCGCTCCGCAATCATCTTCTGCACCCGCGCGATCGCCCCACCGGCACATAAACCTGATGCCGTTGGTACTTGGCCTGGCCGTCCCGCTTCACCGCCTCATCCCAGCAGCAGAAATAGCTTGTTGTAAGTTTCTCGCGCTTGGTATTCCCCTGCCTCTCTTTTATCCACCCAACGGCCTTCCGCTTGGGGCTGTGAGGGCGTTTACTGGGCTGGGCGACAAAAGGTACGTTCGGGGTCACTTCCGGCAGTTCTAGGGCCATCTGAGCGAAGGTAGACGATCGCACCTCATTTCCCCTAAAACAAACCGGCTCCGGCCGAGGTCACCCTGGGTTCTCCAGCCAGTAGGGTTTGACCTCCGGCAGCCGGGCCAGCTGTATCCCTTTGAGCGTTGCCCTTTTGCCCTCAAAAAAATACAGGGTGTTTACCCCCTAAGCGTCAGCGCCTTAAATCTGCTGAGGTACAGCGGTTAGAAGTCAGGGGGTTTTGGTGTTACCGTTGGGCACCTCAATTCCAGAAATAGCTATTTCTGGAATTGAGGTGCTTCTTCCTAATCCACAAACAGAGCGACATAGCCTCGCCGTTGTCGTTGCTGATTAATAAGCTCAAAGCGGGTGCATGCCTCCTCATAGCTGAAATAAGCTTCTTCCCTCAACCGGCGGCGACCCACCCACAAGCCACCCCACTCAGAGATCATGAGCCAAGTGCCGAAGAGGTCTTGCTCTACCCGGCAAATGTAGTAGCGACTATCCTTTTGCCATCTCTGGCTGCGCCAGCGCTCCAGGTCGTAGGTTAACGTCATCTTGCCGCCTCCCCATTTGTTGGAATCCTTCTAGCCTTTGCGTCTAAAGCTTTTTACTAAGCAGACGAGATCTGGCGAGAGCTAGGTTTGGTTTCGCATAGCCCCTGTTGCTCCCTCACGCGTTGCAGCGTTCGCAGCTGCTCTGTAAGCTGCTTTGGCGTATCAGCAGTAACCTCTGCTCCTGGCACCAACGCCAGCTGAGTCAACCTATAGGATTCAGTAAGTCCCTTCGTCGCGAGGGAACTTACCCCCTCGGCTAATCGAGGAAATGCGGTCCGACCGGCCAGCCGGACCGCCTCCCGGCGACGATAAGAGATCACTGTTTCCACGAGCAAGGTTACCGGAGGCTTTAGGGGCATCCTAGGGAGGTGGTCAGCCCCCTTATCGGGCTCAAATTTTATTTTTTTCGGGACGAGGTGTTCTTTAAAGCCTTGAAAGCATTGTTTTCTGGTTGAAGAAAATGGATCTCTCAAGCTAAAACTAACTTTCTGATCCTCCTGATCAACTAGGACAGGGGGAGCAAGCTTCATTAGGGGGCGGGTGTAAAATTTCTCGAAACCCTTGTTTAGCAAAGGTTTGAGGCCATCTTCTGAAAAATAGGCTGAAAAGGGCGCAAATTCCTTGGTACTCATCTCCGATGAGGCAGCCTCTTGAGCCTGTGGCTCAAGGACAGCAGAAGTGGCGGCAACCAAAAATTTGGGGTGCCAACGCTGTTTGTACCCGTCTTTGTAGAGAGTCTTGCTGCTAATCCCGGCTTCTTGCTCAAGTATCTTCGCTCGCTCAGTAATCGTTTCAGGAAAACGGTTCTCCTGCCGCAGTCGGTTGACAGCCGTAGTCAACCTTTTCAACGCCTCTGCAGCCTTGAGTAAGTTTTTATTGACCTCAGATTCCTCTCCATCTGGTCGTTGAGTGTTTCCCTGGTAAGGTTTGTAAAGTTTCTCTGCCGACCTTGCCCAGTCTCTGGCCCGCTTCTCAATCTCGTGTTGATGACCACAATGCTTTGCATAACCGGGGCTTCTGCGAACCCGATCAACAATATACTGAACTAACGCTGACCCAGTTAAGCCTCGACAAGTCCGGCCAAACCATGCGAATCGGCCAAGCAAGTAGTTGGTTTGCCCTGGGCCCGTCCAACCTTCTCCAGTATCAACTGCAGTTTGAACAGTCTGCTTTGAGCGCCAGAAAGACGACGAGTGCTGAGATTTACGTTCCTGGTCAAATAGCTCGCGCTCTGTAGCCAGTGCCTCGTTAAGCGTTTCAATATCCTGACCTGCAGCCGCAGCAGTCCAGCGGTTACTAAAGACCTTCAAGTCGTTTCCAACAGGGTTGAAGTCGTCGTTTAACATAAAAGACCCAGAACCAGGCTGTAGCGGTAGCCGATGCGCTCTGTAGCGGCCTGGTTTGCCCTTATGGATGTACTTCTTGACGTTTGGGAAGATTTCTAAAACTCCCAATTCGATCACGAAACCTTGCCTCTGCAGCGTTGCCCTTAGCGCAACTGCAAGATTAAAGGTGCTGACTGGCTTGGGTAACGAAAGCCAGAGGTGTAGCCCTCCACTATTGCTAGAGCGAATCAAGACTGTCCGAACTATACCAATTGTTTCTAAGGCAGCCCTAATTCGCCTTATGCCTTCGGGGTTGCGGTAGAAGCTGTCAGTATCGATATCCAGCAGCGCGTAGTTGGTCTCTTTTCCAAAACTTACGCCAATGCTGTGTTTAGGGCTGCGCCAAAGCCGACACAATTCAGGCGGAGTCAACTGGTGACGCATGGTTCGCCACTGCGGCTTCTGACCTCGGCCAATCCCTTCAGATGCCTTAATCCAGTCCCAGCGATGCTGAAGAAACAGTTGCTGAATGATGGGAATGGGTGTATCGAGGCCTATGTTAGGCGAGGAGGAACTTGCTAGCGCCATCTATAAACACAGCCAAGTACTGGTGTTCTTATGGCAAGGTATTATAAGCCGTTGTTCTGAATTTGGCACTTCTAGCAAAGAAACTCACTGCATTGCCAAGCAAGTGGTACTGCTAAAGAAGCAGTACCACTTGCTTGGCAACGGGCATGCTCCGAAACTGGCTTTGGCGTGCTAGCCGCGCATTCCTTGGGGATGTGAATCATGCTCTATGTGCACCTCTGCAAGGCAGCGGCCGTGGCGCTCGACGACGTCAAACATTTGAGGATCGTTAGCTTTGGCAGCTAGCTGCTTCAATCTGCGCTTTGTGGTGGGTGTAAAGGATGAAAAAACTCCGTTGAGTGCAAAGACAGCAGTATGAGAGTGAAGCGCAAGAGTCTTTCCCTACCTCTGCAAATTTTGAGATATAGCTATATCTCAAAATTTACTTCGGTCCTCTATCCACGACGTCCTGGATAAGGACAACCATCTTCGTACAACTCAGCAAGACAGCGGCAGTGACGCTCCACCACATCAGACATGGATGGCTTGACCTCAGGCTCAGTAGCCTTGACTGCTAACTCCTGCAGTATGCGCTTGGTGTCGGGAGTAACGCATAAATTCAGTGCTTCCTTACGCTCTTCGTAGTAGATTGATTGTCCTCGCAAGGCTTTGCTGCCCTCACGCCTACTGCCATGGCCTAGAGGCCCTAAACCACACTGAATCTGGTTCATGGCCGTGGCAAACTCCTCAATAATCTCTGACATTGACGTCTTCCGCAGGTGAGCCACCAGGCCCAGATAGTAGCGAGAGCGGGGTGTCACGCTGAGGTTGAGGCGAATTTTTGCCTCTTTATACTGAGTGGGACGCCCTCGCCGAGCGACGCCTTGAGTCGTTGACTTGATACCGGAGCCAGACATGAGTTGTCTCTGTGACAGCTAGAACTAATAATAATGCCTAGTTCTGGGAATGGGGTGATGTATGAATGCTTGAAAAAAAGCCGCAATGGCTGAAGATTTAGAAATTAGTGCACCTTCAACCTGAAAGGCAATTCACACATAGCTTTAGCTTATACGCAACAAATTGCCTTGCTTAGGGTGTTATTTGGGTCAATAAGGCTTATAACACCTTCTGAAGTTTATTTTTAATATGTGAAAGTAGCTAGCTCCCTTTATTTAAGACCTTATTTTTGCTGATCAATCTATAATTTATTCTCCGAAATGCCTGATTAGTAAAGATTGTAGAGCTAAAAAGTAATTATTTATGTCAAACGTTAAAAATAATAAAGCTGAAAAAACTCGTGGTAAAACTCAAAATCTTTTAGGGAAAAAGGCTTAGCTAATGCGCAATATATCAGTCTTACAACGAGAGAAAGACAAATAGACTAGTGCTAATGTATTATAAGGAGGTAGTGCAGCGGTGTCGCCTACATAAGTAAGGCTAATAACTCAGCTCGTGCGCATGTAAATCTCAGACCTACAGATAGGATTCTTGAAGTGAAAAACCAATATCACCTTGAAAAGGGCAGGAGTTTCGGTAGTGCTTTCCGGGCATACTTGGCGGACCTGGTGCGTCGGATGGATGTCGGCGATGTGTCTAGCAATGCAGTCTCGCTAGCTCGAACAGCGGTGTTAACCTACGCTGTACCTGGTTTAGGCGGGCCGGTTCGTGCGGGGAAACGGACGACGACTCGCGACATTGAGACGGCTACCGAATTCCTAGATTCTCTTTCTCTTGATCACGTTAGGAATGTGTCGCAGGCCCAAGACCGTTACTTCAAACAGGTACAAGTGCCTGCGGATGTGCGCAAGACGAACCGGTATCAGGCGAAGCTGTTCAGCAATTGGGTGACTGACCAAGGGCTGATCGTAGGGGATGGCCAGGAGACGAATGAGCCGGCCAAGCCGGCTGCAAAGATCTATCGTCACTCATCCCGTGATGCCCATGCTCAAGGCAAGCCCCGTACACGTGACATTAGGTTGACCGAGCGAATTCGACGCGATGATTTCGGTCTCCGTTCCGAAGAAGTCAATGCAGAATTGAGCCAACAGATGGCGGCCCTGGCTCAGTTTGAGAAGAATTATCTCGGTCACAGACTAGTAACAGTCAATAACTATGCGTCGTTTATCTACCGGGTTCTGGGGTGGCAGTATCACTTTAAGCGCGTTCCACTAGAGGAACTATCGCTCAAGGGCATTATCCCCTATGTCCCGCTTCGAGTCTCGCTGGAGGAGATTCAGACGAAACATTCTGATCCGGAAGAGGTGATGACTAAGTTTCTGCTTCGCCAGCAGATGGCTAAGCAAATGGCAGAACAAAAAGCTTTAGAGGCTGAGCGATTGATAGAAGATTACTGTGCCTTTTACCAGGACTCGCCACGGACGCAGGTCACAACGATACAGGCCCTAATTGTCGTCGCTAAATTCTTCTATTTTCGCGATACTGGGAATACAACCTCAAGGTCTGGGTATAGCGATATACCCATGGTTTGTCGGCTGCGGCAAAAAATGTCTGCCGTGAATAAGATATGTAAGTCAAAACCTAAGGCGATTCCCTATGCTAAGCGGAGTGTCCCTTGGGAGACCATCCCAGAAGTGTTTAAGAAGCAGCAGGAAAAGGTCGAGAATGCTTACTATTCTCAGGTATTTGAAAGGAAAAAAGGACCACCCAAAGTATCTAGACAACGTCGCGAGCCATCTGCGATCGCAGTTGATTTGCAGAAGTTGCTAGTTCTTGGATTTTTTTGCTTCCTCCCGCCAGATCGTAATAGAACGGTCTCAGAATTGGAGGTAAATCGTACTCTCGTACGTGGAACATTTAAGAATGGAATCCTGATTCCGATGGAGGATATGGCTTCTCCTGAAAAGGCTAAGTGGTTTATCAACCTGGGTCCTGAGGACTATAAAACGGGGCCGGTCTATCAAGAATACTGTGCGCCGGTAGACGATATTCAATTGACAAATGGAAAAACGTTCTATGGCTATATCCAGCTTTGGCTAGATGATTATCGCCCTTTGTTTAAGCCCAATCACAACCGACTGTTTGTTAAAGTTAAAACGACGATGGGGGCGACTCCTGGCGAGCCCATTACCTACCGAAATATGACGAGCTGGGTAAAGTACTTATTTGTGAAATACACAGGTGTTCCTGTTGTACCTCAGTCGCTTAGGAAAATGTATGTCACATTTTTGAAGAATTCTAATGCCTCAGAAGCTGAGCTTGAGGCTGCTGCTCGGGCCATGCATCACAGCCGCGCTATGCAAGCTGCACAGTATGATGAGCAAGAACTTCAGGACAAGTTAGCCCCTATCCTAGCATTCAACCAGCGATTGCTGTCACAGGCTTTCGATGCCTCGGATAAACAGGCCTTACCTCTGACGGCTGACGGTCAGCTCAAGTTATGCGACTTGTCCGATGGTCAACTCAAGGAGCTGATGCAATTTCTGCGTGCTGAACATCGGCGACGCAGTCAGGGAAAGGTTGCCTGATGCGTTGTTGGTTGAGTGGTGCTTGGCGAGAGTTATCAAAGTAAGTTCAAAAGCCAGCGTTGGGTTGGGGCTTGTGTACCCTAAGCAAATATGCTCTGTGACAGTGGCCACCTTGAGTGGCTTAAATGTGGCCTATATTAGCTTGTGCCAGTTCCCCCAACGCCTGATGTCTTCGTTCATTATTCTCTCTACCTTGAGTCTTAGCCCAGGGGCCTGAATTCAAGACCTGGCCAGTGTTTTAACCTAAATTTCGTCAATGGAGTGGTTGCGGCGCGGGGCAGCTAAACCAGGACTCAGAGTTATTTCACTGGGCGTCTTCCTTCGCAACCAACTCATGGTTCTGCCACAGGTGTTCCACTGAATATAGGGCTGCTTCGTCCGGTAATAATGTTTCAGCCGAATTGCATCGCGCACCTAGTCAAGCAAGCGCCTTGGTAGAGTTGAACCATCCATGAGTAATTCTATACTAGCCATAAGGGAATCTTAAGTTGTCTGTTCCCTCAGTCGTCAGAGATTTATACTGAAATTTTCTATATAAGATTCTATATTCGGCATTTATACTGAAAATTTTCCACCTGAGTTCCCTATGAAGGTGTTTAGGCAGACAGATTTCCACCTAAGATCCTGCATGGAAGCATTAGGCAGAAATTTTCCCTGTAAGTAAGAGTTAGACTTCATTGGGATGATCAGCAAGTCCAACAGGAGTAGGCATTATGAATGAAGAATTTGAAATCATACAGAGAGATTTTATGGAAAAACAAAGTGATTTACAAAAAACTGCTGACATCCTTTCTAAAACTGCTGAAGTAAAAGGGAGAGTGGCTGTAATTTCGAAAGTAATAACAATTGTTCTAGGAGCATTCATTGCTACTCAAGCTGTTGCTACCCAGCTTTATGGCAAGGCTAATCAGAACGTAAGTGTAATTTATTCAGTTGCTGGTCTCCTTGTAGCTACTATTGGGGGAGTTGAAGCAGCATTCAAAAACGAAACTAAGGCAGGTGAACTAAGCGTGCTTGCAGTTCAATGCCAATCCTCGATCTGGCAAATTAATACGGAATGGTCAAAGTCTGTTGAAATAGCCAAAGATGAAATTAAGATTCAAGCAGCAGTCAGTATTTTAGAGCGTCAAAGCACAACATTAGTAGATATACACTCACGTGCTGCACAAGCTGGCATTAATATCGCATTTGTGATTAGGGAATTGAAATTGGAAACTTGGCGTGATGCCTAACAAGTGCGTTGCAGCAGAATAAATACAGCTCTTGGGTAATTTAATAATATCCGCACCTGCTGAACGCAGCCGTTGGGCAAAAATCAGACGTGTTGAGGGGCTGACGACATTGATTCCCCGTGCTTGGATTGGACAGATCACCTTCAGCGACGGTACTTCGCTCCGGTTCAGCAAGAGCGACATCGTACTTATCGTCGGCCCAAACAACGCTGGGAAAAGCGCCGCCCTACGTGCGATCCGCGATAAGCTCTCGCAGAACTTGCGGAGTCCGGTGATCAGCGATGTTGACCCAACACGGGAGGGCACGCCCGATGAAGTCATCGACTGGCTGGAGTCGTTCACGCGGAAACACGATGCACAGGCTCCCGACCCCGTGTTTCAGGCGTTTGGTGTCGGTGTACAGGGCAGCCAGGCTCGCGGCTATTGGCAGCAAGGCAGCGCATTCCTTCAGAACCTGTCGCGCTTCTTTTGCCACCTTCTGACTGCTGACGAGAGACTTCTGGCGGCGAATCCGGCCCAGAGTATCGCCATCGTCCGCGAGCCGCCCGTCCATCCGGTACACTACCTGCTCCGCGACGATCGTCTGGAAGAGAAGCTCAGTGCGCAGTTCCGAAAAGCATTCGGGGTAGACCTAGTCGTCAATCGCGTCGCTGGAAGCCAGGTACCGCTTCACGTTGGGCTGCGTCCGACACCGTCCGAAGGCCAGGATCGACTTAGCTACGACTACGTGCAAGCGCTTGAGCAGCTTCCCCAGCTTCACCTACAGGGTGACGGCATGAGAAGCTTCGCCGGTGTGCTGCTCTACACCTCGGTCGGGCGCGAAAGCATTCTGCTCATTGACGAGCCAGAGGCCTTCCTCCACCCGCCACAAGCACGCCTGCTCGGCCGGATGCTGGTTGCGGACAAACCCGAGTTACGCCAGCTGTTCATCGCCACGCACAGCGGCGACATACTTCGGGGGGTCCTCGATGCTGGGAGCGCAAGTGTTCGCGTAGTGCGCATCCGCAGGAGCGGTGAGGTAAACAGGGTATGTCAGCTTGACAATGAGAAGATTGCAGAACTCTGGGGCGATCCTCTGCTTCGATACTCGAACATCCTCGACGGCCTGTTTCACGAGAAGGTGATTGTTTGCGAGGCTGACTCCGATGCGCGCTTCTACTCAGCCATTGCAGACGCCATCGTCGAGACCGCAGGGGCCGGTACTCGACGCCCTGACGTGATGTTCACCCACTGCGGAGGCAAGGACCGCCTCGCAGTCGTCGTGCGTGCACTTCGCGAGGTTGACGTGCCCGTGGCGGTGGCGGTGGACTTCGACGTCCTCAACAACGATCAACCCCTCAGGGCAATCGTCGAAGCCGCTGGCGGGGATTGGAGTGCTGTGCAGCCCAACTGGAACCAGGTAAAGGCAGCCGTGGACTCGAAAAAGTCCGAGTTGAGTGCTGACGAGGTTCGATCGGAGATCGAGGGCATCCTTTCTAGAGTCTCGGGAATGTCGTTCCCGAAGTCAGCGCGAGATGCCATTCAGAAGACGTTCCGTCGCTCATCGCCGTGGGCAACAGCTAAGGAGGTCGGACGGACATTCGTACCTGCTGGGCAGTCTACCCAAGCATACGAGCGTCTTCTCGCCACCCTTCAAGGTTGGGGGATCTTCGTGGTCGAAGTCGGAGAGCTGGAAAGTTTCGTGCGCAGCGTTGGAAACCACGGACCGAAGTGGGTGAACGAGGTGCTCAAGAAGGATCTCGGCAACGATTCGGAGCTTGAACCCGCTCGGCAGTACGTTGCGAAGCTGCTCGGGTAGCTGAGGGCTATTGTCCACTCGGACAACCGCCAGTTCCAAGTGAGGTGAACGGACTACACCGAGGGACGTGGCTAGTGTTGCCCAACGAGGTATTGCAGCTGGCAAAGCGGCTCGGCATCCCGGCGTAGCTCACAGGTCCAAGATAGCCGCATTGCAGCTGAACTTGAGCGTTAGACCTCCTGCAATCAACCTGTTCCCTGAAATATCAACTTTGAACGAGCAGAATGACGCTGCTGGGAGGTAGCTAAGGTGACATCGATTAAGCTGAGTGCCCAAAGGCCTTAACCTGCTGAAGGCTTGTGGGTCGAGTAGTTGCCTGCGCGCGCAATTAGCCAATCTGGCTCAACCCCACACCCGTACTCACAAAAGAGCTGCCAAGAGAGGCTGTGATGCTGCTTTGCGGCGCGGGGCAACTAGCCAATGCCACTGTATGGCTTGATCGGGTTTCTCCCAGGTGCCGAGCCCTTAGCTTTCCTTCCATTGGCCTGAAATGGTCTCAGGTGAATGGGAGGGTAAAGATAATTGGTGCGATCGCGGCTGGAGTTAAAGGGTTGGCTATACTCAGCGGGCCAGAGTCATGACGGCCAGCTATGGTTTTATGGGGCGACCATAGGCAAGAATTTTGGGGAGAAGACTACGCCCCTGAATATAGATTATGACCCATCATTATCCTTGCCACCTAAAGCTTTGAGGGTAGATTTTTGGGCTTCGGTGAGACCGATTGCACCTTCAAACCTCATGCCCTCGTAAGGGCGATCGCACTGCTGCGTCTTCAGACAGGCCCCTGTTTCAGCAGACCAATATCGAATTGTTTCATCTTGCCCCGCACTAAGCAAAATCGAGGACTCTAGGTCATATTGCAGTGACCAGACCCAACCTTGATGTCCGGTCAGCGTTGCCGTACAATAGCCTGTCTCTGGGTCCCAGACGTTGATGGTTTTGTCTGCACCACCGCTGTACAGGGTGCTGCCATTAGGGCTAAACGTTAGAGAGAGCACTGGGGCAGAATGGCTCGCTAGAGTTTTCTGCCTCTCGCCCGTAGCAATATTCCAAACCTGAATGGTGCCATCGTCGCCGCCAGTCACCAGATAGCGTGAGTCAGGACTAAAGGTGACGGCCCACACCCGGTTGAGATGGGCCTGCAAAGTGTGGCGACATTGGCCTGTCGGTACATCCCAAAGTTTTATGGTCTGGTTGTAGCCGCCGCTGACCAACCATTGACCGTCTGGGCTAAAGGCAACGGCTAAAACGGAACTGTTATGACCTTGGAGAGTTTGATGGCATTCCCCTGTAGTCACATTCCATAGTTTGACCGTTTGGTCGTAGCTAGCGCTGGCCAGCAGGTGCCCCTGGGGATGGAAGCCGATCCCCCAGACCCAACTTTGGTGTCCCTGGAGAGTTTGCAGCAGATGCCCAGTGTCGGAGTTCCACAGTTTGATGGTGCGATCGGTGCCCGCACTGGCCAGCAGATGCCCCGTGGGGCTGAAGTCTACCGAGAGCACCCGGCCTTGATGGCCCCGCAGCACCCGGAAAGGATCTGCCTGGGATGCTGTGGCGTCTGTTGCACGAGCAGTAGCGCCATTAAAGTCAAAGAGTTTGATGGTTTGATCTTCATGGGCGCTAGCTAGTAAACCCTGGGATGAATGTAGAGCGATCGCATAAATAGTATTGCTATAGCCTTGCAGAGTCTTGGTACAATAGCCGGTTTCTAGCTCCCAGAGGCGGGCGGTGTAGTCCTCTCCGCCGCTAGCCAACACCCGCTCCTGGGGGTGAAAGGCCACGGCCCAAACCAGGTTGGTATGCTTCTGAAGAGTTTGCCAGCAGTCGCCAGTGGTCATATCCCACAGCTTGATGGTCTGATCGTAGCTGGCGCTAGCCAAACACTTGCTATCGGCACTAAAGGCGACCGAGGTGACGGTTTTGTAATGCCCAGTCAGCGTATCTAAGCAAGCGCCAGTATTCACATCCCAGAGCTTGATGGTGTGGTCGAAGCTTGCGCTGGCTAGGGTTTCACCGTTAGGGCTGAGGGCGATCGCGCGAATCCAGCCCTGGTGCTCTTGCCACACCGAGCGGCAGGTGCCAGTGGTTAGATCCCAGGTTCTTACGGCGCTGTCTTCCCCAGCACTGAAGAGGGTTTGGCCATCGTGCTGAAATACTACGCTCCACACGCAAGCCTCATGGCCGTGCAACACCTGGCGGCATTCTCCCGTCGCCACCTCCCATATCCGTACGGTTTGGTCGCCGCTGGCGCTGGCCAGCAGGGTGCCATCGGGGCTAAAGGCAACGGCGGTGACAATGCCCCTATGCTCCGCCAAAATTCGCAGACATTCCCCTGAGTCCAGATCCCACAGCCGCACCTGGTGATCTTGGCCGCCGCTAGCCAGAATGGGGTGCACCGGGCTAAAGGCTACTTGCCAAACCCAGCTATTGTGCCCCTTAAAGAGTGCCAGCTGTTGGCCATCGACAATGCGCCACAGTTGAACGCCGCCCGTGGTGTCGCTGGCCGCCAGGGTTTGCCCATTGGGGCTAAAGGCCACCGAGGTGATACCCCCAAAGGTCGCGGCAAAGGCGCACTGGGCAAACTCCGCCGCTGCAAAATTAACCCGGTGCAGATTGATGTCTTGCAGATAGGCTTGACGAATGCTCAACCCCGAAAAGTCGTAGCCGGTGAGGTCGGTTTCGAGCTGGCGGTAGAGATTTAGCAGGGTGCCGCCACCATAGCCAGAGGCAGCGATAGGCTGGGTTTTGAGTTTAGCTAGGATGCGATCGAGCTTGTGCTCAACCTGTTTGCTCGACCCGAGGCGCAGAATGAGGCGATCGACCACGGGCTTCAAAATTAGCCGAATTTGGCTATCGCGAATGTAGTCTTTGACCTGGGCTTTGATCAGAGCATGACTGCTCAGCAGTTGAGGGGCCTCGGCCACAATTTCATCGCTTACCTGGTCAATCAACTGTTCAGTTAGGCATTCCATCACCACCGGCTGTAGGGTAAAGCCCGCTGCTGTGCACTCCAGCAGGCCGCGCCAGCGCAGCGACTCCAGCGACTCCAGCACCGTGCGCTGGGACACGGTGGGAATGATGTCGATGAGCAGTTGGTCGCAGGTGACCGGTTCGCGATTGACGGCGAGCCAGTACATGATCTGCTGCTCGGTGGGGGATAGGCGATCGCATTGCTGTTGCAGCAAAGTGCCCATACCGCTAAAGACGCTACTGCCTTGGGCCAGAAACCGGGTAATGCTGCCCGCAAACACATCGTTTATCGAAGTGGCCGCAATTTTGAGCGCTAGGGGGTTGCCCCGGTAGTGGGCTACCAGGCAATCGAGGTCTGGTGTGTCTGCCGCTAAGCCCTTGGCCGCAACTATCTGGCGGCCTGTGTAGGCATCGACCCCCAGTAGTGGCAGGGTACGCACGGGCAACAGTTCCCCTTCTTGGGTGGCGATCTCCTGGGGTTTTTCGCGGGTGGTGATGAGCACACAGCTCTGGTGGGCGATTTCGCCGAGCCGCTTGAGCAGTTCGCCGTAGTCTGCGTAGCCGCTGCGGTAGGTGCCCGCCCGCTGGGCTCCTTGCAGCACCGTCTCAAAGTTATCGAGCACCACCAGGGCGCGGGTGGTCCGCAGGTGCTCAATCAAGACAGAGATTTGGCCGCTAACGGTTTCGGGCAGAGGGCGGTCGCCCTGATCAGCTGGGGCCAAAAAGCGAATCAGCGCAGTTAATAGGTCGGCTAGGGGAGGTGCATCTCGTAGCGATCGCCAGATCACCGCCTCAAAGTCATCCTGCACCTGCTCGGCAAGCTTGACTGAAATCGAGGTTTTGCCCATGCCGCCCATGCCCAGCAGCGTCACCAGGCGGCAGCGCTGGCCTGCCCCATTTTCAACAGACTCGCCCACAATCCACCGCCGCAGGGTAGCTAGCTCCTCAGCGCGTCCGTAAAAAATAGAGACATCAATGGCATCACCCCAATCGACTCGCCGGGGTGTGGCGGTTGGGGTGAGCAGGTTTGGCCCTTCAGCCTTACACGCCTCACGTTTGAGCACGCCCTGGAGGTTAAGCTTGGTGACTTTGACCCCATACACCTCCGACAGAGTTTGCCACAGCTTAGCGCCAGTGTCTTTGATGTAGCCGGGGTCGTAGCCCGAAGTCCTAGCAATCTCGGTGTACGATCGCCCTTCCCACGCCTGACGAAAGACCAGAGCTTGAATTTTGGTGAGCTGGCCTTGGGCGATGACTTTTTCGACGAGGGTAATCGCTTCTTCAACGGTCATAAGGTTGTGTTTCAGGATAAGGAGTTACAACTTGGCATGCGGTGCTTAACTCTTTGCCACCATTCCCGGATGTGCTGAGGTTGTAGATACCGTGTTATTCACCGTCAAAACCGCAAAATCCTGACTGTTCCCTCATTAGAGAACGGTTTTTTGTCCGGCTCATTGCCGCTATACCAAACTTTCTAATTCTTCATCTGTCCTTTACCTGACTTTCTTATGACTTTTTGCCGACTGACAAGGGCAATCCCTTTGATTAAGATTCACCTATAGGTCGAGAAAAGCTTTTAAGATATTATTTCAATCAATATTAATTAGATTATTTAACAAGTCGAACTAGATTTTATTTGCGGTAATACAACTGGAAAGCCTGTTGTTTCTGTATTTTGCAGAGGGCATTCTCTACGACAACTCCTAATTACTCCGTCATAACCTTTGGGAGCACACCAGAATTATGAATTCTAAGCAAGCGATGGAATCTAACAACGCCCATGCACGCCAATCGCCGAGAGGTTACCTATAGGTGAAGATTATCGGCGGCGGGTGATGGGCAGTGTTAGACCGCTAGGTTAACTTTCAGGGCGCAATCGAAAAGTCATAGCTGGAGTGCGTTTCTAAAGGGATTATGCATCGCCTATCGTATGAAATCGCGAAATTGATGACGTAGCACATCTGACTTTGTCCGACTGACGAAGCAGGTGTATAGGGCTTAGCCTATATTTAGAAAAATCAATATTTTATGAAAGGATAATTGTATGAGATTCTCTGCCAAATTTCTGACTAGTTTGCTTCTCGTGCTCTCTGGTCTCACAGGTTCGCTTCTTTTTAGTAAACAACCAAGTGAGGCGCAAAGTACTCGTGGAAGATTTCTTGTAAATACACTATCTGGGAAGTGCATTGATGTAGATGGAATCCCAGGGACTAACAACGCAGCTAAGCTGCAACTCTTTGATTGTGAATTTTCTGGTCGAGATCCGTTTCAAGGTAGGACTACGGATCAACGTTGGGAATTAACCAGTGACGGATTTATCAGGAACACACTATCTGGGAAGTGCATTGATGTAGATGGAATCCCAGGGACTAACAACGCAGCTAAGCTGCAACTCTTTGATTGTGAATTTTCTGGTCGAGATCCGTTTCAAGGTAGGACTACGGATCAACGTTGGGAATTAACCAGTG
>NZ_JACJOF010000043.1 GCF_014695395.1 Nodosilinea sp. FACHB-131 | reverse complement strand
TCGTACAGTAAAATTCACGAGTTTATAAGGGTTTCCGGGTGTTGGGTCGTGCGGTCGGCCTACGTCTCACCTGAGACAGCCGGAAACCCTTGATTTTTCGTTGCGGCGTCTCAGGATTGGAACGGTGAGACGGTTAAGGTCTTTGATTGAGCTGTACAGTGCCAGATTGAATGACATCGGGACAAGGCTACTTTAATGACACCAGCGTGTCTCTACGACAAATAAAGTCACGTGCACATTCAGCACAACACAAAATCAGTACCTGGCCTTGAGAATCTGAGCCGCCGTCAGCCTGTTCTCAGATGCCAACTCTGTTAACAGAGCCGAGGTAATTGCAGCATTCCTCTCAACCAGTACCGCCTCGTATAACCCCTCGATCCGGGTCAGCACGGTGACCCGTTGGGCGATGGGGTCAACAATCCAAAACTCGGCAATGCCTCGGGCTTCGTACTGCGATCGCTTATAGCGGTAGTCACGATCGATGTTTTTCTTCCCTGGCGACACCACCTCCACCACTAGCCGAGGTGGCGGCATATCTAACGTTACCGTTGCCCGGTTCGCCCCCTCAAGAGCCATAGCGAGTTCCTCTGACAACACCATCAAATCGGGCACTCGCACGGTGGTGCGTTCCCCCATGACAGCTATCTCTGTTTTAGTTCGCAGGCGATCAGGGGGTATACCTTGCTGCAAAAAGTAGGCAAACAAAAACGAGGTAATGCGCTGATTTAGGTCGCTCTCTGGCGGCATTTCAACCGGTTCCCCGTCTTCTAACTCATAGAGGGTGTCGAGGTTGCTAGTATAGGCAAAGAACTCCTCCAGACCCATGCGGGTAGTTGCAACGGTCATGGTGTCCTAGCCTCCAACGAGAAACGCCGTGGTAATCGCATTATCCCAAGTTCACCCGCAGCGTGCCATTCCCCTCGTCTCGTTTGGGCTGCCACCAGGCGTCAAGCATCTCGGCCAAACTTGCTCATCATCGCCTCAGCCCGTTTGCGGTTAGCCAACTGCTGCCGGTTATCATGCTTCTGACTAGCGTTTTCTACCACCTGGGCCAGGGCCTCGGGGTTAGCCTCCATGTACTCGTACATGGCCTCGATCAACACTTCACGGCTTAGCCCCTGGTGCCGACAAAACGTGTGCAGCCGTTCGATCAGATCGGCTTCTAGGCGAAAGGTGCTGCGCTTTGTCGGTGGCTCACTCTCTATCTCTATATGTCTAGACGCCTGAATGTCTGTATGTCTAGAAGCTCCCACCGCTATCCCAGTATTCAGAGCTTCGGACATCTGGATATCTGTATGTCTAGACTTCACTGGTTCCAAAAGACCTGGCACACCGGCGTCAACCGCCATACCCTCATCTTCTATATGTCTAGATATCTGTATGTCTTGAGATTTTGGCGTCTGGACATCTTGAGGCTTTGAGATCAGGGAGGCATCGCGGGGGGCGACCTTAGGACGCTGCCGCTGTTTGAGTCGGTCTAGGGCATCACTCATGGGTAAGGGCCTCTACAATTTGCTCGAAGGGGTATTGCAGGTCGGGCTGGTCCAGTTCGCTGAGCAACTTGCCCTGCCGAATAGCGTTCTTAAATTTTTCGGACTCGCGGATGGAGGCCAGAATGGGGGCCTCACCGGCGAACTCTTGCATAGCAGCTATGTTTTGCCGACCCTCTAGGGTTTGGGTGTTGCCCACCCAGCGATCGCGAAAAGGAATTATTCCTAGTACAGACCCAGTGAACGCCTCTAGCTCAGCTTGTTCATTCAAAAAATCCAGCGTATCGACTAGAGAGTTCACTCCTTTAACATTAGCCTCTACCGGAATTAGCACATGGTCAGAGGCCCCGACGGCGGAGAGGCAGATCTGCGATCGCGACGGTTGCACATCGATCAGTACTACATCGAACATGTCGTGAATCTTGCGCAGCCGCTGCTTTAAGATGAAGGCCCCCGCCCCGCTGCTGCTGAGAAAATCGCTTACTTTGAACAGGCCGCGATCGGCAGGCATCACAAATAAGTTCTCGTACTGGGTGCCGTAGACCCCATCCTCAACCTCGACCTGCTTGGTCAGCACCTCAAAGAGACTAGGCTCATCAGGCTGCACCTCATGCCCCAGATAAAAGGTCAGATTTGCCTGGGGGTCAGCATCTACTGCCAGCACCTTTTTGCCCTGCTGAGCCAGCAGCAGGGCGGTAAAAAACACCGTCGTCGTCTTCCCCTGTCCCCCCGACAGAGAAATCGCTGAGCAGATTTTCACAGGGCTAATCCTATAACAGCGATTTGAAGATAGCATCTTGGCATCAGGACATCAATATGTCTATATGTCTAAACTTAGATATGTCTAGGTACATAAGCATATTTAAGTTTAGATACTGTGTGCAACGGTTTTCTAACGCTCGGTTTGCCTTCAAGCTTTAGCGTGGCAAGGGTTTCAGGATATAAAAGCCTAAATTTGAGTCGCCCTAGTTAACTAGTGCATATCCCCGATAACGCCTGCGTTTAAGAACATCCTGCATCAGCCGATTGCCTTCTTCGATATCTGCGCACAAGGTTTCACACTGCCCACACTTACCCGTTCGGCGGCCACCCCACTTGCGCAGCAAGACCCACTCACCAAATAGGTTCTGGCGTAGAGCGCACCAGTAGTAGCGATCGCCCCGCTGCCAAAACAGCTCCTGCCATTGTGCTGGGTCATAGCTTAGCTGGGTCATAGGCTCCACCTTCTCGATCCCAAAAAGCCTTGTAGCTCATTGCCGTCTTAGCCTGATAATAAGGGGTCTGCAAATGAAGGAAAAGTCCCTTGCCCCAAGACAATTCCCTATTCCCCGCCGACAATTATGATGTCTTTCTCAAGGACCTCAAAACCCGCATACGTCAGGCGCAGGTAAAGGCGGCTCTCGCCGTTAATAAGGAGCTGATCATCTTGTATTGGCAGATTGGGCGGGAGATTCTCGCCCGCCAGCAGCAGGAAGGCTGGGGGGCAAAGGTCATCGACCGCCTCGCCAAAGATCTGAAACGGGAATTCCCTGATATGAAGGGGTTTTCACCACGCAACCTCAAATATATGCGGGCTTTTGCGGAAGCTTACCCAGATCAGACAATTGTGCAGGAGGTGCTTGCACAAATTACTTGGTATCACAATCAAGCTCTCCTAGATAAGTTAAAAGCCCCAGATGAACGGCTCTGGTACGCCCAAGGCACTCTTGAGAATGGTTGGAGTCGGAATGTTCTGGCCATGCAGATTGAATCCAACCTGTTCCAGCGTCAAGGTGGGGCGGTTACTAATTTTGGGCGGACCCTACCGCCTGAACAGTCAGATCTCGCCCAACAACTGCTTAAAGACCCCTACAATTTCGACTTTCTCAAGCTGACATCCGCTACCCAAGAGCGAGAGCTAGAAAATGCTCTGGTCGAGAGAATCAGGGATTTTCTGCTAGAGCTAGGCGTCGGGTTTGCTTTCGTCGGCAGTCAATATCGACTGGAAGTCTCTGGCAACGAGTACTTCATGGATATGCTGTTCTACCATCTCAAACTGCGGTGCTATGTCGTGATTGACTTAAAGGTGACCGAATTTCGCCCTGAGTACACCGGCAAGATGAACTTCTACGTCGCGGCAGTGGATGACCTGCTGCGCCACCCTGATGATCAGCCCACCATCGGCATCGTGCTGTGTAAGTCAAAGAATAAAACTGTTGCTGAATACGCCCTGCGCAACGTCAGCACCCCGATCGCCGTCACCACCCACAGCCTGCCCGACCAGCTAAAGGCCAACCTACCCACCATCGAGGAGCTAGAGATGGAACTGGATGCGGTGGCGAGTGAGTTGTCGGAGGGGAATGAAGCAGTTGATGCGTGAAGTAGCTAAGTCATCTTCCGCATCGATTTCGGTCAGCCTAACAGTGAGGGTTTGCTGGAGTACCTCAATGTAGCGATCCAGCTCCCGAGAACCATGCACGCACCACCGCAGAGCCTCAAAAGACATCTCAATCACGTCTTTTTTTGTAGTCTTGCCTTAGTTGCGTAAATTCATCGCCTACAACGATACGAACGCGTTCGCCATCTTCTTTTCGGATAGTCAGCTCGCTGAGCCCTAGTTCCGATAGACAATCGGCCAAAGCCAGCAATTGCTTAGTCAAATCCGGGGTATCCATATTCATCCGCTGCTATAGATCGTTTGTATTATCACTCAGAACAACAGCGCCCCCGTCACCTACTGCCATAGCCTTGCAATGAATTTCAGTAACAGATAATCATTGCCGCCCTTTGACTCAATTCAAATCACCCTGAAAGCGTTATCAAAAGAGAGTTGCAGGCACTCAACCCCCTGAATTCGGATCACCCCCTAAGAGATGGGTTGTTGAGGGTCTCCAATATCAGAAGGCTCTCCAGCCCCAAGAAAATCAAGCACACGCAGATGATAGAGCAGTAGCAACCGATCCTCGTCCGTCAGCTCAGACCAGCGCTGGCCCTCAAATCGATCGGCTATGAATTGTCGAATCACCTCCCCAGACCAACCCAGGCTCCTGATCTGGTTTTGAAGTTGCCCATGCAGGGCTGGGTCATAGGCCGCAGGCTCGGCCTCCTGTGGAAAAGAGAAAGCGTCCCCCCGCACCCCCCTTTCCGGAGAAAAAGAATTTATATCCGACCCCGACTCACCAGCGCAAAGCGCCTCACCCTTCATATCTCTCTCCAAGGGGTGTAATTCCTTAGTTTGTAAAGAGTCTAGCGATTTTGGTACCGCTTTTACGATCGCCGCTTCAGGGGCTAGGAGGCTTGCTGTTGGGGCCATTACACCCTCTTGATGCTCGGGGTGCCAGAGGTGGAGATGCTTGTAGAGGGTTTGCTGACTGACTCTGGCTCCTTGGGCGATCGCCTTGGCCCGGGCCGTAATCTGCTCGGGCAACTCCCCCGCCTGCTCTAAGTTGGTGTAGGCGGCGCGGATGCGATGCTGAGCGTCTTCGGTCTGCCGCTGGTTGAAGGGCACAAGGTTGTTCTTCGGGTGACTAGTGTCGCGGGTGGGGGTGCTGCCTAGAGGCCAGTAATAGCCCTCGACAGCTCTAGCCCAGGCGATGACCTTGCGCTCGATGTCGTGCTGGTGGCGACAGTACTGCTCGTAGCCGGGGCAATAAAGGGCGATGCGCAGGGTGTAGTCGATCAGGGCTTGGCCCTGGAGGCCCTCGAAGACGCGGCCGTAGCAGGCAATGGTTTTGAGCAGGTGGTTGGTTTGGCCATAGGCGGTCCAACCTTCGGTGATTTCGAGATCCAGGTCGTGCCGCCAGCTCTCGACGGGGTGGCTGCGGCGCTTGGGCCGCTTGCGGTGGTTATCCCGACCAATTTTCATCGCATGGCGCAGGGTGTCCATGTCTTGGTGGCTCGCTGCACCATCCCAGAGCCAGAAGAACCGGGCCAGGCTGTCGCCAATGGGGTTGAGGGCATCGTCGAGCAGGCAGGAGCCGCTGCCGGGCTGTAGGGGCAGTCGGTGGCCCATGTATTCGATGAAGGCTTGAACGCCGTAGGCTTTGACGTTGGGGAAGATTTCGAGCTGCCCAGCCTGGAGCCGAAATCCCTGGGCTTTGAAGCATTCTTTGAGGGCAACGGCCAGGTTGAAAGTGTTGACCCGCTCAGCAAAGGGGAGGTAGAGGTGCAGGCCGCCGCTCCAGCTGGAGCGCAGCAGCAAGGTGCGGGTGATGCCAATGGTCTCTAGGGCAGCCCGAATCTGGGCCACCCCGTCGGCGCTGCAGTAGTCGCCACCGGCGTCGAGGTCGAGCAGGGCGTAGCGGGTGTCGTGGGTGAAGCGGACGCCGATCAGCTGGTTGGCATCTTGCCAGTAGTTCCACAGCACCCGAGGCCGCAGCGGATAGGTGGTGACGGTTGTCCAGGCGGCTTTGGCGGTTGCTTCATCCGGCAGGTCAGCGCGGATGAAGTTCCAGGGGTAGTGGCCAAAGAGTTCACACAGCCGCTGGCCTGTAGGGTCAGCGGGGAGGGGTTCGGAACGGGGAGCTCTACACGACTCCTCGCCCCATCCTGTCGATGCGGTCATGGGGGCTTCTCTCTCCTAAAAAAGAGCAATGAGTATTGCCCCGAGAGAGATCCGGTGTTACCATAGCCGCATAAGAAATTAACGCGCGACTCGGGACTGGTCCTCTCGGGTTTTCGCTTTTTAAAGAGCCGGTGGCATCTGCTGCCGGTTCTTTTTGCCTACTAAGGTCAGGAAAATTGACACTGATCGAGGCTCAGACGAATGGTCAGTTCAGCCGAACCCTAGCCATTACTGAATTAGTCTTTGCACCTTCTTTAGCCACTCTGCTAGATAGTTCAAACGTTCTCAAGCTGAAATATTGCCAAAGGTTAGCACTGAAAGTTTTGATTCTCAATAGCCTCCTATAGGCCTATACGCCAGAGTTACAGGTCACTTATACGCCAAAGTTACAGGCAAAACCATACGCCAAAGTTACAGGTCAGAAAATGACCATACGCCAAAGTTACAGGCAAAACCATACGCCAAAGTTACAGGTCATTTCTCGGAAAGCCTGCTTGTTAAAGCATTGAAAAAAACATGGCCAAAAACCATACGCCAAAGTTACAGGCAAAACCATACGCCAAAGTTATAGGTCAGAAAATGACCATACGCCAAAGTTACAGGCAAAACCATACGCCAAAGTTACAGGCGAAGGGCCAAAAAACATACGCTAAAGTTACAGGTACCTCAAAAAGCTTTGCCCACAAACGTTACAGAGTGTTTTTATCAACCATTCTTTCCTTAAAATGTGGCTCAATGCCGTGTCTGACAAGATGAGATCTCGCCGTGAGTCCCCCCAAGACGCCAACAATTGAATCAGACATATTCCCGGTAGACGGGCAGCTGCTTATGGTGTTGCCACGGGCTGGAGCATCGGTAAAAAACCCAGATGTGCAGGTGCCCATCCTACGGTCAGATGGCGACGGCTATTACCTTGAAATGCGCGTAGAGGCTGATTCGACAGACTCTACGGAAGTGGCCGTTACCCGCCGTGTTCCCCTTGAAGACCTAACCGCCGAAGAGTGGGAAGAGATCCAAGCCCAATATTCCAGCCTAGATATCGAATCCTGTATTGACATGGGAGTCAGTAAGGGGCTGGAGAAGATTCAAGACCGCCGCATCGAGCGACTGCTGGTCGCCCTGCTCACCTTTCTCAACCCGCGTCAGGTCTCCATCGTGCTGCATTTGTATCGCTTAGCAGCCCAGCAGGACCAGGGGCCGTTGGTTTCGTTTCGCTCTAATGATTTGCTGCAGGCCCTAGGCTATACCAAAACTAAAGATGGGGGATTTGCATCAAAACTCAGATCTCAACTTCATAGAGACCTAGTGGCTCTGCACCGCACTGAACTGGTGTTTGCCCAGTCTCTTCGCAAGGGCGACAATCTGGGGGCCAAGGTCACTATCAAAAGTGTTTTGCGAATCAGAGATTATGAAATCGACAATGTGCCCCGAGACTTTGACCTAGCTAAGGCTGCTGACTATACCTATGAGTTAGCCGATGCCTATACCATCTCCCTAGAGTTCTTTGATGGCCCGGCTCGGAACGGAGACTATGTACTCTTTGCCGATAGTCTCGACATTCGCCAGCGTTTAGGAGGCAGCGCCAAGCACGACTACAAGACTAAGCTGCTCATCTACCTCGCTAGCCGGATGCAGTGGGATCGGCCTGAGGATGGCCAATACCTCACTATTTCAAAGCGGTATCTATTTAAGAATCTGGACTTACTGGGCAGTAACACCTCTCGCAATAACCAGATTTTCTGGCGCACAGTGGAAGAGTTGAGCAGTGAGGGATACATCCTGGGAGCACAGGAGCTACCAGGAAAGAAGAAGTTAGCAACGATTCAATTTCAGATCAATCCTGAAAAACTGAGAGCTGAGGGGTAGGAAAGTGCATCGGTGCGGAGGGTGCAGCTGTGCATTTGCCTAGGGAATGGTTGCCAGATACAACCGCAGAAATAGAGCAAGCTGATAGCCTGCACCCTCGGCGGGGCAAAGGGCAGGACTGTTAATAATTTGATCGCGTTAAGGCACTGCGACTCTAGCCCATGCGGAATTTCACACCTGCCCCTGGCGATCGCCGGGGGCATTTTGTTGGTTGCTACCGCCGCCGTCCAACTGTTCCCTTTCTCTGCCGGCCTTTCATTGAAGATTGGCCTAATAGGCAGTTTTGGCATAGATACTGATGGAGGGCGTGGGTAGCGCTGATCCTACTTCATTGGGGTTGTTGTTCGTGAGCGCTAAGTAGTTGCCGCGATCGCTAAACGCAACCCGATAGCCATGAGGCCAGTCCTGAACTTCTCCAGTTCTCACACTGCCCAAGCGCGCTCCGGCCACCGGCCCAGCAAAGAAATAGCTGTCGCCATCTGGACTTAGGCCAATGGCGTCATCGGATCGATCAGCCGGTAGCCCCTTGCTGGTCACACGATCGCCTGTTTGTGGATTCCAAGTGACGAGCAGGCCATCGTAGGGCGATCGCGTTAGCACATTGAGCAGCCCATCGTTTCTAAAGGCCATATCCATTCCCCAGAAGAGAATATCTTCCGGCGGCAGCGTCCTAGCGTACTCAAACAGGCCGCTCTGATTGAGTCGCCATAGGTCTACACGACCCGATGAATCATTCGGGTAGATCTGGATGGCTAAAAACTGACCATTGGGGCTAATGGCAAATCTACCGCTGGTGTCTAAAGATTGTACCACTTCACCATTCGCCGTATTCCATAGAGCTAGTTGTGGTGCAGAAGCGCCGTCTCGATAGGGGTTCACAAACGTTATGATCCGCTGATTGTCATGGCTAAAGGCAATCTGACCCCCATCGATGGTTGAAGTTGCCTGGCTGATTGTTTTTCTCCACAGCGGCTGACCTGTCTCGATAGTCCATGCCGCTAGTTCAACGGTGTTGGTGGGAGACGTTTGCGCGATCGCCGCTACCTTCGTCCCGTCCTTGCTGATCGCCGCCCCATCAAAACGAGTCTGCTCGTCAGCAGTAATCTCCTTGATTAGCGCCCCTGTTTGCGTATTCCATACCTGAAGCGTTGCACCGTCTGTCGTCAGGGCCAGTAGCCGTTGTCCATCCGCGCTAAAGCTACACACGTCCGCTGCCGTTGGCAAGGTTGTTATAGGCGCTTTATTCCAGCGAGCACCGGCTGCTGCTACCGGTTGCGCCCTACCATCTTTGACCAACGCCTGATAGACAAAAGCCGCCACCTCAGCGCGGGTCGCTGGGCGATTGGGCAGGAGCTGATCGAGGGCAGGATAGTTAACAACGATGTTGGCGGCCCTGGCAGCGGTGATGCCAGGGCGAGCATATGCCGGAATAGCAGCAGCATCCTTATAGGCAGATAAGTCCGCCACACTACCGCCCTGATATCCCAATCCATTGGCGATAGAAACCAGGGCCTGTACGCGGGGTATCGGTTGATTGGGCTTAAACTGATTCCCCGGATATCCTGAGAGAAAGCCCGCAGTGCGAGCTTTAGCAATATAGCCAGCCGCCCAATGATTGTTAGGCACATCCGCAAAGGTTGGAGTACCGGGCTGCGTTGCATTCAACCGCTCATTCGGTATTTGAAAAGGCTGCGCTGACATAAACGCTTGATTCAAAATCACTGCAAACTGCGCGCGGGTTACGGGTTCGTTAGGCTGGAACGTGCCATCGGGGAAGCCGCTAATCACACTGAACCGGGCGAGGCCTGATATGTACTCATAAGCCCAGTAGTCGGCAGGGACATCTCTAAAGGAGGTGCTTGGCGCTAGAGTGGGTGCAGGCACTTGCGCTGATACAGACGCACTTAAAGGTGCGAGCAAGCTGAGACTCAAGCTAAGCGCTAGGCCGAGGCAAAATTGTGATCTGAAGCGCATATATTTATTTGCGGGTGGTTTCAGGGAGTAGTAGGTTTCATGTTCCGTCCATCTGGAACGGCCTAATACTGGAGTAGTCCAGTATTTCAGGCGGACTTATACTCGCCTGGGCTAAAGCCGTGACATACTTAGGTTTTAGCAGTTTTTATACTACTGCCTTGGCTCAGTACCGAGGGCTTTTTGCTGTCTAGGCCCGCTGCCTAAAATTCAGCCACAGCAGCACGGTAAGGCCACCTAACCAGAACAAGTCTCTCCCTAGCCCGGTGTTGTTTCCGGCGTAGAACATCCAATCACTAGGCCATTCCCCAAAGTCCATATCAGTACCCCACTCGACCAGGCTATGGTGCCCAAAACAAAACCCCCACGAGCCAGCGGTGCCAATGGGGGTTAAAAATCAGGTTTTCTGGATCCACCCGCTCTGGGGTAGCTTCTCTCCGCTGTGGGCCTATGGTGCTCAGCATGTGGATGCGATAGCAGGGGCAGGGCGAAAAGTGGCCCAGGCTAGTTGCCCCGCGCCACAAAGCAGCATCACAATCTCTCTTAGCAACTCTTTCATGAATTGACTAAGGGAACTAGCGTTCAGACTGCAATGCCTCAGCCAACGACACACCGCAGGCCAGCTCGATCGCCTTAAGCGCTGCGGATGGGTCTGTGAATTGATCCAGCTCTACGCCGTAGCGATAGGCCAAATCTTCAACCCTGTACAAATCGTTAGGGCCTCTATCACTAGCCGGCACCCCAGCTAATCGGCAAATTGACCCGACCATCTGCTCAACATCTCCGCCAAACCCAAACCAAATGGTGACCGCTTTGAACTGCATACTCCCTGGTTGACCAGGATCAGGGGCCAGCTCAGCATAGATGGGCCATTGTCCCTCGCCGTGATTGCTGGAAAAGAGTATTCCGCGCAAATGAACGTCGCCACCGGGAGGCAAAAAACAGATTTGGCTTGCCAAGTTGCCGCAGTCTGCCAAACCCGTTAGGCCTTCCTCATTAAGCGCAACAACCCCTGTCTTATAGCCATCTCTAAGCGCAGCGTTGGCGTCGAAAACACCGTGCATTGAGAGACCATCAAGCGCCTCTGGCGTAGTGATCATAATTTTGGCGCAGTCAGCGCCGACTGAACCCATATAAACCCGTTTGGGCGGTTTCATCTTGGGGCTAATCATTGCTCTCGCTCTCTATAACTACTTCGATAAGTCATGCATCCAGGTCAACTTAAACCGCTTAAGCCAGGCCATAATGTGGTCAAGGCAGCTCAGCAAAAACCGTTGCCATAACCAGAGATAGGAAGCACTTACCGCACTTGAAACGCTGTTAGACATCCGAACATCTAAACAGTAAGACATCTCAACACACAGCAGCAGCGATCATAAGTGCACAACTGTCTCTCCCCCAAGATCTACACCGTCGCCGGATGAGGGCCAGCCTCGACAACGTAGCCAGCAAAGTCGCAGGGGACCGATTGCCCTGCAGCTACATTGCACAGTGTCAGGCCCTGACTAGCGCTCTACTATCGCTCTGAAAGGCTCGCTCGCTATAGCTGGAGTAGGCTCAACAAAGGGCATCGAGTAGCCCCAGATCGTCGCCGGGCCCGTCATTCTTGTCCATTGCCTCCGCTCGTGCCTTCAGTTCGTCGTAATCGTGTCCCGTGGCCTCACACCATCTCCGCAGGATTGCGTCGATCTGGGCCGCAATCTCGCGGTTTTGTTGGCGGGCTTTGAAAAGTTCGCAAACTAAGTCGCCTCGGGAATCATCGCTATTCTGGTTCATCACTGCTGCCTTCTATGGGTTGCGGGTCGGTGCCAATATCGGGCATCATGGCCAGTCGTTCATACTAGCTAAGGGCATGCACTGGGGGTGACCCTAGGGACGGTTCTAAAAGGGTGAGGGGCAGTTCATTGAGGGCTGAACAGTCAAGTTCTAGAGCCTGCAGCTCGCCACACGTGAACGATGCAGGGTCTTTTTGCTCCTTTGGATGTCCTCATTCATAATGCAGGCTATTGCAGTAACAAAAGCCCCTGCGCTAAGTTCAGCGCAGGGGCCAAAGGCATTGACTTCAGGCGGTTAAGATCACCTACGCCATGACGAGCCCAGCCGAGTTGAGCGTAATGACTAAGTCGTTAAAGTCGTTGTCAGACGAGTCTTCGAAACTCCAAACACCACCACTGCGCTGAATGCGAGACTCACCGATAGTAGCCAGGTTATTGATATCACCACCCACTAGCAGCACAGGAGCGTAGTAGGTGCCACCGGGCAAGGTTAGGGTGACATCGGTCGTTACCAGGTTGTCGGCAAACAGCTCAACATTGAGCAGGTTGGCGGCAATGGCGGCCTCATAACCAGCATCCCCAGCTATCAGGCCATTTACCCGCCCCTGGGCGTCGGTTGCGTAGAACTTCAGCACATTATCAAAGG
Organism: Nodosilinea sp. FACHB-131; assembly: GCF_014695395.1. Classification (GTDB taxonomy): domain Bacteria; phylum Cyanobacteriota; class Cyanobacteriia; order Phormidesmidales; family Phormidesmidaceae; genus Nodosilinea. Next base: position 41,140 of record NZ_JACJOF010000043.1, on the reverse strand, counting down.
CCGCTTCGCGCGAGGCAGTAATGTTGAGGGCCACGTCTCCGTCAAAGCCGGTCAGGTCAATCAGCTCAGCCACAGGGACTGAAGAATCTGGATTGCGGGGGTCAAAGCTGTCGGTGTCGATATCTAGAGCTGCCTCAAAGGCGTTGGCGACCACCGCCCAATCCACAAACTTGAAGTTGGTGCTGTTGTTTTCGAGCTGTTCACCATCTTCAATCACATTTTGCGGATCGTTGGCACCGTCCTGAACGACTAGCAAGCCGTTGGGAAAAGCGGAGCCCAGCGCGACGTTAGTGATATCCAACCCGTCAGACTCGTTCACCTGGTCGATCAGGCCGGTATTGCCGACCGTGAAGCTGCCGAGGTACTCGTTGTTGCCCTCCCGAGAGAAGACCGCAAAGGAGTTGTTGCCCTGGCTAGACGCAATCAGGTAGCCCGTGCCCTCGGGCCCGTAGTAAATCGTCAGTCCTTCAAGGTCGGGTTCTAGGAAGTCTGCATCAATGGATTGCACCAGGGTGAAATTGCTGCCGCCATTGGGTTCGGCGTCAAATTTGAGAATGCCGACCTCGTTTTCCAACGTGACGTAGAGCTGGCCCAGTTCCTGGTCAACCACCAGGCCCTCAGACTGGGAATCGGCTGCATCCCCCGTCGGTACTGGCAAATCAATCATGCGCACCACGCGGGCATCCACGTAAGAGGCATCGGCGGGGCTGACCTGGGGCAGCAGCTCGAGCTGGGCCACCTGGTTGCCGCTGGCCTGAGTGACAAAGGCATAGAGTTTGCCGGTCACAGGGCTGAGGTAGGTGGCTAGCCCGTAGGCCGTAGCCTCGCCGTCATCCACCCCAAAGATCGAGAAGGCCGGGTCGCTGAGGGTAGGTGCCGTGAGGTCATACAGTTCGCCGGTGGTCGCGTCGATGCCGAAGATAGCGAGGGTATCGTTGGCGCGATCGCTCATCACTGCGATATCGGTCGTGAAGGAACCTGTGGGATTGAAGGCCGGCACCTCAATGCCGTAGAGCAAATCCACATTGTTGTAGCGGATTTCGCCATAGTCCGCAGGCAGAATAGTCTGCTGAAGTTCCCCTTGCAGATTGAAGGTGGCGGCACCGCCATCCTTGAGGGTGACGATGACTCGGCTGTTATTAGGGTTAGCAGGGTTCACCCAAATTGCTGGGTCGTCGGAGTCGCCTAGCAAGGGGGTGGTGCTGTCTTCATCGTCTACGGTTAGCGGCGTTTCTAAAACGGAAGGCACAGCGGGAATAGTGTCAAAATCAACTGCAAAGGCGAGGAACTGAGTGGATTGGGTATCGTTAAAGTTGTTGTCGCTGGCGAGAATCAGCGTTTGCCGACCATCTGCTAGCGTAGGGCCAAAGGTCAGGGCCTCCAGGTTGTCGGGAGCAATACCCAGGTCGGCTTCGATATCAAGAATCTCGCGCTTAGAAACGGCGGGATCAACTTCAAAAGGGCCAGGAGGAATAACCTCTCCGTCCTCTTCGAGAGCCTCTTCCCGGAACAGGTCAAAGACGCCCTGCACATCTAACTTGCCCTGAGAGCGGATTTCGTACAGCTTGACGGTGTTGCCCTGCCCTTCTGCAAAGGAACGCTCCAGAGCGAGGAAGGAGCCGTTGTCATCGATGGCGAGCAGCTCTACCAAGCCATTGTCACTAAAGGCGGTGGCGGGCACCGGCGCGGTGGGAACGGCCTCGACTTCGTAAACGTATTCGGCGATCGCCTCACCATTGGCTAAGTCATACTTCACAATGCGGCTGAGGCTGCCCTCTTCTAGACTGGCCGCAGGCCCATCCTGAAAGAGAGCATTCTCGGTGGCGGTGTAGAGGTACCGACCGTCGGGGCTGAGGGTGAGGCTTTCAAAGGCCAGATTGGGCCGAATGCCGCTGGCGGTTGCGGACAAAAATTTTGCATCTATCGGCAATTCAGACAGCTGCTGACCCGCTAACGAGAACTCGTTAATAAAGGGCGCAATGCCAGTGTTAGCGTTGCCTTCGGAGGCAATGTAAAGGGTGCCGTCGGGCGTCAGCACAATCGCTTCTGGGTCAATGCTTTGGGCTGCAAAGGGAGCACCGCTGGCATCGAGCAAGGTGGTGACATCGGTAACGGCAACATCGCCCTCGTCTAGGCTGCCATCGCTGAGGTCGATGTCTAGGGTGTAGAAACGGGCCGGGCCGAGCTGGCTGCGATCATCTGAAATGGCATAGTAAGCGTCAGCTTCGGCATCGTAGGTTAAGCCCGAAAGCCCGCCTACCTGGGTGCCCTCAAACGTCAGGTCAGTGGGGAAGGTAACCTCGCCCAGAAACTCCAGATCAGCCACGGTGCGTCGTCCGGTGTCTGTGACGGGCACCTCCACATCGACGTACACTAGGCGATGGTCAGAGGTGGGGAATTCCGCCAGCGGGAAAAGGGGATCGGTGCTGGGCTGCCAGAAGACTTGAGCCTCGGTAATGGTCAAATTGTTAGATGGCAGCACATAGTCAACCCGCAGGTTGCCGGGCGCGATATCAGTCGTTGGATCAGTAGGGCTAAAGCCAAAGTCAGCCGTATCGAAAGCGGGATCACCAATCTGGCTTGCATTAGTACCTCCTTGACGGATAGCGGCATCAGGGCCGCCAGCGCTGCTTGGGGTGACAGAGGTATTCACTAGAGGGTCGTCGAGCAAGAGTTGAGCCGCACCAGAAATGCTGTCGCCGTCAAAGGGGTCGGAGTTTTGGTCACCCATGATGACGAACTTGGCCCCAGTGGCCAACCCACCAATAGTGCCGTTGTCGTCGTAGATATACTCTTCGCCATTGATGTAGTCGGCCCAGAAGCGAATTTCGTCGTAGTTGCGGCGACCGTTGCGGTCTTCAGCCCCATCAAACACGGGCGGAGTGGGGTGGCTGGCCAGGACGTGGATAATTTCGCCATTAACCTCAACCGGCACATCGATGTGGTTTTTAGAAGAAAGGCGGAAGGCAGCAAGTTCTTCGGGGGTATACCAGTTGGCGGTGTCGCCGTCACTATCAGCATCGTTGGGATCGGTGGGTAGCAGTGCACCAGGCATGTCGGCCCACCGAAATTCTTTAAAGGTGCGGATCTCGTCTTCAACTATGGGGTGTTTGGAATAGATAACGAAGGCAAATTGCCCAGGGAAAAAGCCGAAGCCGTAGGCGTCATCAGGGCCGCCTACTGTGCCATCATTGTTTAGGTCGAGGCCAGAGGGTAGGCCAGTGTTGGAGGGAGCGGCATAGACATAGGGATAGGCAACAGGGTCAACGCCATTTTGAGAAACCGACAAATAATTTTCTTGAAAGAGGGCGGCGGCGTCTCCAGCCTCATCAAAGTCAAACTCGTTAACTAAAACGACATCGGGATTGCTGCGCTGAATAATTTCTGCGATCGCCCGAGCCTGAGCATTATCTGGTGTTGATAAATCGGTAATTAATTCTCCCTCGGCGGCGCGGTTGAGGGAGGCGTTAAAGGTAGCAAAGCGAATAGCCATAGGTTCTAGTTTTGGGGGACTTTGCAACGAGTTGAGACCTGGCCAGGCAGCAGAATTTCGGCGCAGTAAAGCAAAGGGCAATGCTTAAAGCCCCGTCACAGAACGCGATCGCACCCTATCTGATCTACTTACCTTGGTGCGAGTGCCTCCGTAAATCCTCTAAATCTGGAGATGACCTGATCACACCAATGCTGAGCATATCCCTGAGAAATCAAGAGCAGTTTATGGAAACTTTAATCTTGGTTTCCGAATTGCGTACCACTACCACGACACGCACTCTTGCCCTTAGTAATATTTCGCAAGGTCTATGATACCCCACCACAACTAGAGCACGGGGTCATTTTCCCTAACTGCGATGCGGCCTTAGGTTCGACACGGCTATAGCTCCTCTTCCAGCTTTTCAACGCGTGCCTGTAATGCCTCAACTTGTTTGCGATCGCCCCCATTCTTCCGTACAATGGCTCTTTGTTTGTTGTGGAGACGCATTAGTGTGTTAAAGAAGCAAAGCTAAATTCGGCTTGCTTTTCCGCCTTGAGCCAGCTTAGTAGTGCCGATGGTTAGACGAGGAACGGCTGAGTAAACTCTCTGTAGTCCTGCAGTAGAGAAGGTTTTGTTCAACGACACGAATTTGTCTCGATATCATTTAATTTGGCACTGTAAAAATCCCTTTCCTACAAATTTCTAAGGGGCTTCAATCAGCTCTTTAACTCAGAAGCCTTGGTTAGGGTAGAAGGGGGAATTCGGGTGTAAGGCATGTTTAACGAGTGAGAGGTTCAGCCAGCGGGTTTTTAACATTCGCTTGCTGTTTTTCGAGTTGGCGTTGCTGCCGTTCACGATCTGCATTAGTTTCTGGAACTAGCTTTTCTATTGCCCGTGCAATAATTGGCAAAAAACCGATAACAGCAACAGCGCCAATGATATTAAATAGCATTTGAGCATTTGCAATCTGCCGTCCAACATCATCACCAGAAATTGCTTGGGTTAATTGAGCTAGTTGTGGAGCTAAAAGAATTCCTACAACGGCACTACTGAGGTTAAATAAGAGGTGGAATAAACCCGTTCGCAACGCAGCACTTCCCCGTCCAATGGTGGCAACCAGAGTATCAGCACAGGTTCCAACTTCTGCACCCAGCATAATTGCAATTCCAGCAGGCAAAGCAATTAAACCGGAGCCTGCTAGTGTCACTACGATTGCTACTGTGGCCGAAGAAGATTGAATAATTACCGTAAAGATAGCCCCTACCAAAGCCCCTAAAATGGGATTACGACCCAGACTTTCCATCCAGTTTAAGAACGGTTCGTAATCTCGAAACGGCTCCATAGCTGAGTCGATCGCTTCAAGCCCGTAAAACATTAATCCAAACCCGAGCAAAACGATGCCAATAGATTTAATGCGGGCCGTTTTGCCTAAGAAGAATACCAACAGACCGCTGAACATTAAAATAGGAACATACAATTCGATATTGAGAGAAATAATTTGTGCTCCGACTGCTGTACCAATATTGGAACCCAGTACAACCCCAAGGGATTGTACAAAGGTAAGAATGCTAGCACTTACCATCGCAATCACCAGAATAATTGTGACGGATGATGATTCCAAGAATGTTGTGGCGACAACTCCGGTTGCAACCCCTGCAAAGCGGTTCGCAGTAAATTTGCTGAGGAGACGTTTCATCCGTTCTTCTCCCACGTCTTCCAATCCCTCAGCTAATCGCGTAACACCATAAATAAACAACACTAAACCTGCGAGCGCACCCATTACCACTTTAAAGAAGTCGATCGAATTTCCCCCTTGTTCCTCCTGACTCAAAGGAAGCTCAGGTTGTTGAGGAGCAACAGATTTAGACTCGTTACTTTCAGGTTGAGTCGTTTGAGCACTGGCGCTAGATGTGATAGCAGGTGAATTCAAAAATGAAACCTGAGAAGGAAACTCAGGTGGAAAAATGAGTAATGTTGCAATTAAAAGGACAAGACTCAGATAACTGAATAGTTTACGGTTTAGTTGCTTTAAGATAAACATGGTTGTCTCTCAATCATTTTGATCATGCTAAATGAGCGCAAAACTGATTCAAACATCAAGATTCAAGCATGCTTAGAATATCTTAATGGTTTTGCTCGTCTCTCCTCCAAAAGACGTAAATTAATCATTCTCCTCAGGCAAACCCGTGCTTTTAATTACATTTGACGGCGTTAAATTTCTCTAAAGCTAAACTTAACCATCGATTCATTTTGCTTAAAAGTAAGTAGAGGAAAAATTAAGTTAGTTTCTGAAATCAGAAATCAGATTTATTAGTGATAACTCGTTATTACGGTGGAGTGTTCATCTTCCAAGGAAAGTTGAGGCTCCAGCGCTCGAAGGATCCCCGATCGAACCGCAGAGTGGCCCAGGCTAGTTGCCCCGCGCCGCAAAGCAGCATCACAGCCTTTCTTGGCAGCTCTTTCGTAAGTACAGGCGTGGGGTAAGCCAGATTGGCTAATTGCGCGCGCAGGCAACTACTCCACTCTCACTATGGCGAGTACAAACGAATTCCTACTTGCACAGTAAAGTTAGCTCTTTTATATAGCGAAAAAATTAAGCCAATATCGCCGTCATATCAGTGAGTTCGAAGACCTAATCTCAACCACTGTAGGACTAGGAACAATGGCCCTACTCCTACTTCTGCGGCTCACTTTATAGCTGTGGTCACGTAGGTTAAGACACGGCTTGCTTGAGCACGACTTCGATAGCGGCTCGTAAGCCGTCGGCATGGGGAGTTATAGCTATAGCCAAGGTAATTAGGACGTAGGCTAAACGAGTGAGTCGTATCGTGTGAAGTGCAATGGCCATAGCTATAACTGTCCACTTTCTTGAGTCAATATCACTTTTTCGTCAGTATCTAGAGCATTTTTTGGCCTGCTAGCAATGACTTCGCTACTGTTGGTCTCGGTCAATCCATTTATGCACTACGGGAACTTCAAATTGACTTAGCTTTTCAATCAATTTCGCCGGATCTTCCTCTGCTAAAACAATATTTCTGTGTTCAGGACGAATAAATTTCTCTTGCGTCGCGTGGTTGAGAAAAGACAGCAGTCCGTCGTAAAATCCATCAATATTCAACAGCCCACAAGCTTTTTTATGGAGTCCAAGCTGAGTCCAAGTGGCTACTTCGCAAAACTCTTCTAGTGTTCCTAAGCCACCTGGTAGTGCAATAAATCCATCAGCAAGATCCGCCATCAGCGATTTACGCTCGTGCATTGAATCAACAATTCGAAGATCGCTCAATCCAGTGTGAGCAACTTCCTTGTCTACTAGGGCTTGGGGTATTACTCCAATCACTTTTCCGCTAGCAGCAAGAACAGAATCAGCAACTGCTCCCATCAAACCCACATTACCCCCACCGTAGACAAGGGTAATTCCGCGCTGTGCCATTTCTGCACCTAGACCTTGTGCAGCCTCAAGATAGCTGCCTCGTTCACCGAAGTTAGAGCCACAGTAAATGCAAATACTCTTCATTAAAGATGCTCTTTAACCAACTGCCTGAATCAGTTTATCAAGAACTTAAGATTGTTTTCTTTGCAGATGGCTTTCAAATGCTGCCACCACTTGTAAACGAAACGGCACAATTCGTTATTGAGGAAATCATTCCACCTGATTCCGAATGCCCTTACTTGAGGCGATCGCGCAGAGGCCAAATAAAAAACCCCACGGGCCAACAGTGCCGGTGGGGGTTAGTTCTCAGGGTGCATCTACGATTCAGGACTTCTGCCCGTTACTTGCTTATGATGCCCTCGTCGGTGGAGGTAGTAGCGAGGGTAAGGTATTTAGCGTAAATGGAATTTCACATCTGCCCCTGGCGATCGCTGGGGGCATTTTTTGCTGTGTCCTCGGTCGGAAGCAAAGGGGTGAGTAAGGCTGGCTGCGCGCGCAGGCAACTACTCTGCTATCTGCGACCTAAGCTTGCAAAACTTACTCAATTTCACCACGCGAGCTCGGTGAGCTGGTAGGGCTAGGAGGAGGCTCTATCGGCGATCGCCCTCATCAGCCTAGCTCCACAAGTGCTCCCAAAACTCTCAGCGTCGTTTTCTGCACTCTGATACCGAGAGGTATTCATCCGGTGAAAGGTCGACCGCGTCAGCACCAACCCATGCGAAGGCGCAGAGATAACACTTCCGACTAGCGATCGCACAACGAACATGAACGGGCATCGGGGGCAGGGCGATTACGGTCGAGCTGGGTCAGGGCGATCGCTCCCAACAGCAACCCAATCGCCACCACGCGGGCCGCGCTGATAGGATGGGATGCCAGGCCAAACCACCCCCACTGATCAATCACCAGCGACAGCACCATTTGGCTGCACACCACCGCCAGGGTAGTGGTCGTCAGCCCCAATTGCGACACCACCAGCGTATTCACTGTCACATAGATAGCTCCCAGACCGCCCCCACTAAAGGCCCACCACGGCACCTGCCCCAGTCGATCTAACTGTTGCGGGCCAAACACCCCCAGCACCAGCAGCAGCGTTAGCGTACTCGATCCCACCATAAAATTGATGGCCGCTGCGGCAATAGGAGAATGCAGGGTTTGCCGCAGTCGGGCATTGGCCGCCGCGCCCACTGACAAAAATCCACCTCCCGACCCCGCACCCAACAGAGCAATTAGCATATCCATCGATCGTTACCTCGGTTGAGTAAGCAAAAAGAGCGAAGCGGCCATTAGCCCTAGGGCAAAGCGACGATGGGGCGTGAGCCGATGCCGGGGCAAGTTTAACCAGCCATAATGGTCGGTGATGACGCCCACGATCGCCTGCCCGCCCACCACTAAACCCAAGGTGAGCGTCGTCCCCAGCACCGAAACAAAGTAGGTGCTAGAGGTGATGTACCAAGCTCCCAATACGCCCCCTATCCAGCTCCAGCGGGGAGCCTGGCCTAAGGCTGACCAATTCGGCGGATCGAACCGACCGCTCAACAGCAGGGCCATGAGCACAACGGTGCCCGTCAGGTAGGAGATATCTGCTGCCAGGGGTATCGAGTCGAGCGATCGCGCTAGTTGGGCATTCAAGCTGGCTTGAATGGGCAACAGCGCCCCACTCCCCAGGGCTAGCCCCAAAAACAGACAAGTTTGGCAGCGAGAAGCTACCTTTTGCAAATCAGACAAGCGCAGGGAAACCATTGAGAAATTGCCTCGAAAAAACTTCAGTTTGGGTCAAGCCTTAAAAGAATTGTGTCTAGCGTCGGTTTCAGACCTAAGCCGCGATCGCCCCTAATCGATAGGATCCCTGGGTCAATTCAGTCAGTACCGAAGGGGCCACTGGCACCCAATTAAGCAAATGCCTAGCGCGATCGCCTGATACCCGCTGATCGAGCGCTAGAGCATCCGCCAGGTCGCCCCAGGTTTGGCGGGCCTCGTCTAGTGAAAGCCTTTGCACTCGCTCCCCAATGCCAACGGCCTCAGCAGCCGCTAAGGCCACTTGGCCCATTGCCACCGACTCCCCGCTGGCCCCAATCAGTACCGTACCCGCTGGAGCCTGCTCCATCGCGGCAACATACAGCATTGCCAGGTCATCCACATGCACGAACGACCAGGCATGATGCCCAGCACCGATCACGGGCACGGCACCCTGACTTTGTCCAGCCTGGGTGAGCATGGCCAGCAGCCCGCCGCTATAGCCATAGACCAGGGCCGGACGGATCACCAGCGATCGCACTCCCTGTTCCGCCGCAGCTAGCACGAGGTCTTCTACCCCAGGTCGCCAGGCTACCAGCGGGGGCGGATTGAGGGGAAACGTTTCATCGGCAACGGTTGCCCCGGTATTGCCCATCACCCAGATGCCGCTGGTGTAAATGAAAGGCTTTTGGGTACCGGCCAGAGCTGCTAGCAGGGTTTCGACGGCCTGCCGATCAACCTTGGCCATGGCGGCATCATTAGTGGCAGCGGTGTGAATGACGGCATCCACCTGGGTTGCCGCCTGCCGCAGGCTTTCCCTATCGGTCAAGTCGCCCCAATGGGGTCGAATTCCTGATGACTCAAGCCGCTGGACGGTTGCTGCCGACCGAGCCAGAGCAACAACTCGGTGCCCCTTGGCCTGCAAGGCACGGGCAACGGCACTGCCAATGTAGCCGGTGGCGCTGGTGAGTAATACGTTCATGGCTAATCCTTCGGGCATTTGCTTGCTTAAAAACTATCTCGATATCAAGATAGTGAGCATAAAGATGAATGTCAAGAGTCTCGACATCAAGATATAATCACTCCATGAACTTAGACAGAATCGACCACATTCTTGAGCAGTGGCAGCACGAGCTACCCCAGGTAGATGTCTCACCTCTAAGCGTGATTGGCCGGGTGCTGCGCATTGCCCGTCTACTCGAAAAACATCGCGAAGCCCTGCTGGCCGAGTTTGGGCTGAGCGTTTGGTCCTTTGATCTGCTGGCTACCCTACGCCGCCAGGGGCCGCCCTATCAGCTCAAGCCCACGGATTTGTATAGCCTGCTGATGCTATCGTCTGGGGCAATGACCAACCGCATCGACCGCCTAGAGCAGGACGGCCTTGTAGAGCGCCTCAGGGATGCGGGCGATCGCCGCAGCGTGATTGTGCAGCTCACTTCTAAAGGTATTGAGCTGGCCAATGCGGTGATGCCAGTCTTGTTTGCCAAAGAACACGAACTGCTGGCACAATTTGCTACTCCCAACGAGCTAGACCTACTCGTGCCGCTCCTCAGGCAGTTCCTGCTGTCTCTAGAAGAGACGGTCTAGGCTCGCTGCATAACCCCGTCTCTCTTTTTGTCGTTTGAACGCTGTGAGAAAACCCCATGCAATGGCTCAATGAACCGCCCCAGTGGGCACAAACCGACCAGCAAATTACCCTCACTACCGCCCCCAACACTGACTTTTGGCGGGTTACCCACTATGGCTTTATTCGCCACAGCGGTCACTTTTTCTACGAAACTATCACCGGAGACTTCGTAGCCGAGGTCACGATTGTGGGACAGTATCGCGACCTCTACGACCAAGCGGGGCTGATGGTGCACATTGACAACAACCACTGGCTGAAAGCGGGTATTGAGTACGTGGACGGAGTGCAAAACCTGAGCGCCGTCGTCACCCATGACTACTCTGACTGGTCGATGGTGGCGCTAACCAAGGCCCCTGAAACGCTGCGGCTGCGGCTAGAACGGCGGGGCGAGGCGATTGAGCTACTTTACAGGGATGAAAACGGTGACTTCAGGCCCTTTCGGTTGACCTACTTTCGCGACGCGCCTACCCTCCAGGTAGGCATCATGGCCGCTTCCCCCGACGGAGATGGGTTTGAGGTGACCTTTGCCGATTACGCTATACAGTCGTCTATCAAGGCGTAATACCAGTCCATCTTGGCTAACACTAAGGGAGGTTGATTAGTCCAGCCTTTGCATAGCTGTAGTAATGACAGCTCGAATAGCTGCCCTATGCCACAGAGCAACATCACAATCTCTCTTGGCAGCTCTTTCGTAAAACGTTCCAAAATCTGTCCAACACGGTGCTGGACAATCACCACTCAGCTACGCAGGGCCTCCTGTAGGTATAGGTATAGAGGTGGGATAAGCCAGAACGGCAGTTGCGCGCAGGCAACTATGCGGAGTTTAACCAAATTTAGGCGAAGCTATGCCTAGTTGTGAGGATAGCTAGCAGTGCCCTAGAAAGACAAAGCCGAGCATCAACGGGAGCATACCGAGCCCTTGAGCTTTACCAGAACCGGCTACGGCTAGATAAACCAGGAGATGAACATAGTGGCTGGAAACCAGCAGAGAAGATAGTGCGTAGTCCAACGAGAACAACACTGTTCGCCAGTAACCTTTTTTAATCAGGCTCAGAAACCCTACAGAGCAAGCTTTGTAGGGTCATCGTCTTGACCGGTCACGTACGTTCCCGAATAGCTGGCGTTACTGGTTCGGGTATGAAGCAAGGGCTAGACGCATTGAGGACTATTAAGGACTCATTTAGAATTCCACAAGTTCATACTACTATTCAGCAACACCTCCGAATAGTTCGTAGTTCATGGAAGAAAACGATTGAGATGATTTGCCAGCTCGGAAACATTGGGTTTATCGAACAGGTTAAAGTGATCTCCTGATACAGAGCAAACCTTAACTCCTCCAGTTACTACTTTTTCCCACCCTAGAGTTTCATCCAAAAACTGAGGGCTTAGATTAGCCTTTTCTGGCAGTTGGGTGGCCCTCAACAACAGTACTGTCCCTGAATAGGGTTGGGGCTTGTAACTTCTGATAGCTCTTTCGCTAATAGCCATCATTCTTTCTAAAACTGCTTCGGAAGAGTGCGATCGCAAGTAACCCAGGGATAGCCATTTCTGGTGAACTCTTCGCACCCCAGCGCCTAGTTTGGCTCTTAATTGACCAAACATTGTAGGAGTACTGAAGTCAAACCAGGACTTAGTGAAACAGTAGGTATCGATTAATGTCAGCAATCCTATTTCATGGCCGCCTTGTACCAGCTGTTGGGCCATCTCATAGGCCACCAAACCGCCAAACGAATAACCACATAGAAAGTAGGGCCCTGTAGGTTGAAGTTTCTGTAGCTCTTGAATATAGAAACGAGCCATAGCTTCAACTCGGTAATCTACATCTTCGCTACTGCTCAAACCTCGGGCTTGTAATCCATAGATTGGCTGTTCGCGGTCTAACTGCTGAGCCAATGCATAGTAATCAAGTACACTCCCGGTTCTAGTATGCACGCAAAACAGCGGCGATTTTGATCCGTAAGGTTGGATAGCTACTAGGGACTGCTTAGAGTTATCCTCTGATGTCTCCTGCAAAGCCTTAGCCAATGCTTCAATGGTGGGCAACTGGAAAAACTTGCCCAAAGAGGGCGATCGGCCAAAGATATCTCCGACCTTAATCAACATACTGGCAGCGAGTAAAGAGTTTCCGCCTAACTCAAAGAAGCTATCAGTTATTCCAATAGGCCCAAGCTGAAGCTCCTGTTCCCAAATCTGGGTTAACCTGAGCTCTGTTTCATTTCTAGGCGAAACAACGTCATTCTCAAAAGCCTGACGGTCCGAATTGGGTTCAGGTAGCTTCTTTTTATCAATTTTGCCGTTGGCGTTTAGTGGCAGCTCATCCACAAAAATGAAATGTGCAGGCACCATATAATCGGGCAACCTACCTCTCAAAAAGTTGTTAAGCTCTTGGGCTGTAGAGCGATGGGAACCGGTAGTTACGATATAGGCTGCCAGGTAGGAGTTTTCTACATCAGATTGAGAGGCCAAGACAACACATTCAGCAACGCTGCAATGCTGGGTCAAAGCTACTTCAACTTCTTGGAGTTCGATGCGAAATCCACGTATCTTCACTTGAGAATCTAAGCGTCCTAGGAACTCGAGATTTCCGTCGGACTGGTAGCGGACTAAGTCACCTGTCTTGTACAGCCGAGTTTCAGTATCGGAAGAGTAAGGGTGGGGTATAAAGCGTTCTGCGGTTAGGTCAGGTCGTTTGAGGTAGCCCCGCGCTAACCCCCGCCCTCCAATGTAAAGCTCTCCCGAATCTCCCGTTGCCACCGGCTGCAGGTGCTCATCTAAGACGTAGGTCTCGGCATTTGCAATTGGACGACCAATTGGAGCGATCGCAGTCTCTAGACCAGGTCGGCAGGTCCAATAAGTAGCGTCAATAGAGGCTTCAGTTGGGCCATAGACATTGTGTAATTGCGTTGTTGCTCCAAATTTGCTTATGAAGAGCTCTTGGAGAGTGGTAGGTAGCGCCTCACCTCCGCAGAAGACATGCCGGAGCGGCGTGCCCTGAGCACCTTTGGTTTGCTCTAGAAAGACCTTCAGCACTGAGGGCACCAATGCCAAGATCGTAACTTGCTCTCTTGCGATCAATTCGACTAGATAGGCAATATCCCGCTGTCCACCTGGCTTTGGCAAAACTATCTGTGCCCCACAGGATATCGGCCAAAATATTTGCCATACCGATGGGTCGAAGCTAAAGGAGATGTTTTGCAGTACCCGATCCGACGGTGTTAATGGGAAGGCGGTCTGCCGCCAAAATAGCTGATTACAAATGCCCTTGTGTGGAATCATCACCCCCTTTGGAGTTCCTGTAGACCCCGAGGTGTAGATGACGTAGGCTAGGTGATTGACAGTGATCGGGAAATTTGGGTTTGTGTGCTTCTGACGTCCGATCTTCTCCTGCTCAAGATCCAGGCAAATGACATTGATATTCTTCTGGGGAAGGTTGCTTATCAGGTGGGAACAACTGACTACCAGTGAGACTCCAGATTCAGCCAAAATTGAAGCTGTGCGATCGCTTGGATAATCGGGATCGAGCGGCAGGTAGGCACCTCCGGTTTTGAGGATACCCAGCATAGCAATCACCATGGCTGGTGAGCGATCAATGAATAGCCCTACTACTGTGTCGGCAACTACGCTCTGTTGACGAAGGTAATAGGCAAATCGGTTCGCTTGCTCGTTAACATGCCGGTAGGATAGGCACTGTTCCCCAACTCTGATAGCAATGCTTTCGGGGCTATGTTCAGCCCGCATTTCGAAGAGTTGATGGAGCAAGGTCGTTGAAGAGATGCTGTCCCACGCCTCAACCCAATCACTGCAAAATTTTTGTCCTGAATCGCTTTCTGACGCTACTTCTCTAGAGGGCCAGACAGCTACGTCTTTGTTTTTTGGCAGCATATTTTTGGGTGCACACATCAACTGAGAAAAACTATCAGAAATCTTGGTAGCGCAACGTGTAAGGATTAATAGCCATGTTCTCAATATGTTTTTTGGCTAGCCAGATTGGTTGTAAACCTGCTTCGGCAAAATGCCATTCTTACAATCGATGCAAGTAAAGTTTCCTTGAAGCTTGCTGAATCAAGATTAGTCCTAACTTTATATAGAAAGAACCTAGGCTAGAGGCAAATCTAGATTAGCCTCAATGCCTAGATCTCTGAGAATAGAAGCGCTTAATTGTAGTCAATAACTTTATTCTTAACTGATTATCGGTAAAGTTTCCGTAATTTCCACGATGAAAGCAAATCCAAAATGGCGACGAAACGCCTAAATGAACGATAGGCACTACCTTGGTTCAAATTTTGATGTCGCTTTTTTCTGGAGTCTGTACAAATCAGAGTAGCTTATCAACCGTCAGTCCTATGCTCCCTAGGCTCACCGTTAGTACTGGCTATTTGGTTAAGGGCACACAAAAGCCCACTGATGCTGGCCTCTAGCAATTAGTTCATCAAAAGTCTATCAAATCATAAATTAATAATTTCTGATTTCACCCGTTCGATATTTTCTTGGATCAAGGCTAAAACTCTTGTCCGTCTAGAAACTAATCGTCTAAGGCAAGGCTGAAATTAGTTCTACCTTGTCTCTAAAATCTTTCAAGGCTTTATCGTTTTGTCTTTTTTCTGGCTTTAACTATGCTCACAACATCTAGAAAAGCTGCGGATGTCGTCTATATAGAGAAAATTCAAGATTGGATAAAAGAGTTTTTAGGTAATCCTCATCCTAAGTTAGGGCGGCCAGGAATTGTCTGCCCATTTGTGCCACGAGCGCTGCGAATGGACACTATAAAAAGTGTCGTGATTCATACTGAAGGGCTGGAGGAGTCTCAAATCGCCGATCTGGTGAAAAGCTATCGAACCCAATTTTTGATGATGGAGCCACAGCAGGGTGATCTGGCCGTATATAAAGCAATTTTACTGATTTTTCCAGATATTTCAGGGCTGCTTGAGCAAACAGCCGTAGTTGATCGAGTTCAGCAGCAATTAAAGCCCTTCTTTGTAGAAGAAGGGCTAATGATTGGAGAATTTCATGAGCATAACGAAAGCCCTGGGCTACACAATCCAGACTTTCGGCCTCTGCGGAGCCCGATTCCCATGCTGGCAATTCGATTCATGACCGAATCTGATCTGCCCTTTCTCAGCCGAACCAGTGAAGAACCCCAGGTGCGAATGCGTTACCTCAATGCCTATTTGCAGCAGATGTCGGCCATCAACAAAGATTCTAAAGCGCTTGCAAAGGCTCATGCTGCACTCCAGATCGCTCAAAGCCAGGTAGCTAGTGTAGCCCTCAATGCAAAGTTGGTTGGAGAAAATTCTTCAATGCCCTCGAGTCGCTGTCCTGTGTTCAAACTAAAGCATCTTTTGAGTCAGCAATTACACAAAATGGTTTCTAGACATTGCTGATTTAAGAAATGAACAAAGGAGCTAAGGCTTTAACTCAAGAGCGGCTCACTTTGGCAGAGCTCTGCCCCAACCGCGACTGCAAAGAACTCGGCATCGACCCTGAGACATGAAATTATATAGGGCGATGAGGCTGCCTAGTCTACTTCACGCTAGAAGCTGTAAGTGCTAGCCCCACTAATGCCGAGCATCGAGCAGGCATCCCTTATATCCAGAGCGACCGCATGATTGCTGATGTGGCCGCGGCTAGTGGCGTTGTGTCGCACCAAGAATAGGTAGTCCGTCTAGGGGCATCGTAGGCAGACACAAAAGCTACAGCAATTTGACCATCGTGTTTATACGGGGTTTCCAGTTGTGGCATTCTCACGCCGGCATCTGATCCGGTCAGTGCCTCTGTGAGCCAACAAAACTGCTCAGGCTAATTGCCCCGCGCCACAAAGCATCACAGCCTCTCTTGGCAGCTCTTTCGTGAGTACAGGCGTGGGGTAAGCCAGATTGGCTAATTGCGCGCAGGCAACTACTCAACCTACAAGCCTTCAGCAGGTTAAGGCCATTGAGCACTCGGTTTGCTCGATAGTTACCTCTCCGACCTCCCAGCAGTGCCATTCTGCTCATTCAAAGTTGATATTTTAGGAAATAGGTTGACTACAGGCGGTCCAACCGCATAGGTCAGCGGCAGCAGATAACCTTGAACTCAAAACTAGAGACTGGTGGCTGTGCGCTGCACCGCAACTAGCGAAAAGACTCAATGGCCTGCCGGATGTTGAAAACCGCCAACCACTTTGTCAAGCTCTTGAGAGATCGCCAACAATTCCATTTCACGCCACCGTTTTCCCACAATTTGCATTCCAATCGGTAATCCATCTTGAGTTTGTCCAATCGGAATGATCACAGCAGGATGCCCGCTCAGATTGAAAGGCATTGTGTAAGCCCCATTGGCAACAGCGTGAGGATAGGGTTTACCATCAACCTCAACTGCACTCCAAGCAGGACAATGGGGGAACGCCACAGTCGCCGCAACTGGGGTCAACCAAACATCCCAAGGCTCCAATGCTCTATCAAGTTGAGTCGTAAAGCGATCGCGCTCAGTCAATACCTCAAAATATCCCTTCAAGCTAGGATTTAATAATTCTGGGAGAAGACGGCTGAAATCGCCTAGTCTGCGAAGTGAGCGATCACCTTGAGTAGCGGTACGAAAAATTTGGGTTAAGCTTCGGCGCACGTTGTAGCGGTCTACAGGCTGAGCGTAAATGTTAATGTAAGCTGCCAATCGTCCGTACAGATTCAGGATCTGAGAAAGATCAAAGTCTTGGGGCTGCCAAGGAGCAATTTGGACATTGGATTGAACCAGCTTTTGCTTCACAGCTTGCATCGTGGCTCGAATTTCAGAGGCAACTGGCACCTCAGTCCATTGATCCATCCAAGCAATTTTGAGATTTTGCAAAGACTTGCCAGTAGGAATATCCAACGGCAGAGGTGGAACATCAGGGCGGCGCTCGTCGGCTCCCACAATCAATGAAAAGCAGAGTTTAAGGTCTTCGAGCGATCGGGCAAAACAGCCCACGGTGATCATCTGTCGAATACAGACTGGCATCCCAGGAACTTCTGGAATTTGTCCTGCGGTAGAAATGCGACGGTCAGTCGGCTTTAAGCCATAGACACCACAGAAATGAGCAGGCTGACGAACCGAACCTGCAATATCATTTCCCAAATCTAAAGGCGATAATCCAGCAGCAACAGCAGCAGCACTGCCTCCAGAACTTCCCCCAGGGGTGTAATCGAGATTCCAGGGATTATTCACTCGTGGGAAGAGAGAGTTGGTACTTTGGTAATCCCCCGCCAATTCTGCCATGTTGGTTTTGCCCATAATGACAGCTCCGGCTGAGCGCAACCTTGAAACGACTGTTGCATCTTGCTGGGGAATATAGTCTTTGAGGGGAATGTACCCTGCTGTGGTACGGAGTCCTGCTGTTTCAAAAATATCCTTAATGGTGACTGGCACCCCATGTAAAGCGCCCCAGTTCTCTCCACGTCCTAAAGCTTCATCTGCTTGCTTAGCTCTGACACGGGCGTTTTCTTCATCCAGGGTACAGATGGCATTCAGCTTCGAGTTATGCTGAGCGATTTGAGCCAGATAAGCGTCGAGGACTTCCACTGCTGAGACTTGGCGATCGCGAATTATCTGAGCAAGCTGATAGGCAGGAGTGAAGGCTAGGTTCGTCATGAGAGTCAGCTAGGGTATTTCTGATAAAGTTAATTGTATTCACTTTTAGTTAATCTAGTTAACTAAACATGGGTCGCCCGCCTAAAGAAAATTCTTTAACGCCGCATGATGTGGTTCAAGCTGCGATCGCTTGCCTCGATCGAGAAGGGGAGTTGGCGTTGGGTGTCAATCGAGTAGCACGAGAGCTAGGGGTTAAGCCACCTGCTATCTACAAACACTTGGACGGGAACACAGGGCTGCGTCGCGCCGTAGCCCTAGAAATCTGGCGCAACTATTTGACGCACTGCCAGAGTCAGATGACCGACACTATAGAACCCTTTGCCTTACTTCGTATCGGGGCACAAGCAACCCGCAACTTTGCCCAGCGATATCCTGGGCGTTATGCGGTAATGATGCAATACCAAATGCGACCTACTGATCTAGAGGAGGCGGAAATCATTCAGAACTCTTTGCACTTCTTCCAGAAGTCGCTGCAACTATACAAATTGAGTGAGAATGCTTTGATCGACGTGATGCGGATGGTCAATGCAGCCGTCTACGGTTTCATCACCCGAGAACAGCAAGAACTGATGACCCTCAACCGTTCGACTGATCAGAGCTATGAAGTCATGCTAGATGCGCTAATTGTCGCCATTAAACATATCCAGCAAAATGACTGTTGAATGGGGTTAAGCCAGATCGGCTAATTGCGCGCGCAGGCAACTACTCAACCCTCACTGCGGCTGGCCTCTACCCGCCTAAACTCCAAACAAAATTCGAGGCGCTGACGCGCCGGGGAAAGTAGCCCATTTTTCTTTTTTGAGTTTGAGCCGAGAGCTGCTGGAAAACTTAGTAGCATCATGCCAGTTCACCTGCTCAATTGGTAGGTCAGCCCCCTTTAATCTGTACGAATCAGGGCTCACTCTCGCTTTTCTTGCTTGTACCCCGCCACTACCATCCATTGAGCATGAGTCACCGGATAGCGACCGATCAAAAAAGGGAGAACCTTCACCAATCGCTGGGGACGTTAGTACCGTTGCTATTTGGTTCGCCCTCTAGGGCACCCATCATAAATTCCCCGCCGGGTATCAGCATCAGCGTCAGCGTTACCCCATCACCCAAGTCTTCGGTGTAGGCATTGTTGGTGCGTTTGTATCGATAGAGGGTGAGGTTGTCGGGTGGGGCCGCCATGCTGTTGCCGTAGAGCTAGCTGTGTTGTTAATGATTATGGCCCAGCAATAGAACGACTAGCGCCAAAAACGTGAAGCCAAACTTCTGCCCGCCCAGCTTCCTGCGAAACTTCCTGCAACAGCTCCAACAAGTCCTCCAACAAGTCCTCCAACAACTGCTCCAGCAGGTCCTCCAACCATAAATCCAATTCCTGCTCCAATTTTAGCTCCAGCCCATGCCCCACCAGCAGCACCAGCCCATCCACCGGCTTCTTCACCAATTGCATCTTTACTATTCCGACCTAATCGCCAATTATCCTGCCGAAGTGCTGAACCAATATTCCATACACTCAGCCCTATACCTACTGGTAAAGCTACCCTACTAATAAGTGCAGCTCCTCTTGAGAGTGGACGAGCTATCCTTACTAATCTAGGAGATACTTTTATATGAGGATCTGGCCTTCCAGTAAATTTTGGGTTGAGATTGATGTGTGGGTAATTAACCCTTCCATGTGGCCGATCTAACCTAACGACCCAATTCCTGGGGGAACGACCTTTAGTATCGAAAATTCCTGCAACTGTTGAGCGCCTCCAATTTCTCATTGGATAGCGAGGATGTAAAACAAATCTTCGCGGAACAGCAAGCGCTCGCCCAGTACTCCCTACTGTCTCTCCCCCTCGTTGATATACAGTTGAAGCGACACCATTCCAATCGATGTAACCCTTCTCAAAATTTTGCCGGAATACACCATTACCCAAGCTATATCGTGCTGAGGTGGGATTTCCAAGGATCCCTTGATACGTTTGAAAAGCTTCTGCAAACTGACTATCAACTTGAAACCCACTAGGAATTTGAGGTTGGTTATTAGAACCAAGATTCCGTATGTACAAAGCAGACATCCACCCTATTCCGTTTGCAAGACGATACCAAAGCCTGCTGCTGCCATAATTATTGAAGTCATGAACCCACCCTCCAAGAGCTTGATCATTAAATATCAACTCTGATCCAGCTGGTATTTTCGTTACCTCAGCGAAGTTTAGCCCTGGCCCTGAGCGAACTCTAAGCCATCCAGTAACAGCAACATCTCCGACGCGCTCAATTTGTCCTGAGAACAAGGAAGCTGGACGCTCAAAAGGAGTAACTTTGCCTTCCCCATCCCAAGACGTCGGTATATTTAAGGGAGGTGGTGTATGAGATTGAGGACTAGTTGCTTTCGCAAGGCTAACTGCTGCTGCTAAGTTGACAAGTCCTGCTCCCGTTTCTGAATCCCACCCTGGAGTGTTTAGATCAACGGCTGTTCGTTTCAAAATCTCTTTAACTTGCAGATAGCTTAGATCAGGATTTGCAGCCCAGACTTGAGAGGCAGCACCTGTTACTTTGGCGGTGGCAACGGATGTTCCTGCCATTCCACCAACACCAAAATCCACAGGGATCTCTAATCCGAAGTCATCTTCTAAACTCAAATTGTTATCAATTTCAGAACCTGTATCAATTTCTTTAAGAGCGCCAAAGTATTCCCGTGCTGCTAGAAGCCAATCTGTGATCTCCTCATTTGGAGAGTCAGAAATTTGAGCAGTCCTATCAAGTTCATCGGCGAGATATTCGTCTACTGAATTTAGAAAATCTCTAACGCTGCCAGGAATGATCGAATCAGGTGTGTCTGTGATTTCTATATTTTCCAGATCAATCCATGCTGCTTCCATGGACTTAAAAAGACTCTGAATATTCCTCAAATTCTGTATTAGATCTGTATTCAGAGCTTCTGAATCATTGCTCAGGTCTTCCAGTTCTAATGAAATTGCTGCTTGGAATTCTCGTAAATACTCTTTGATATCAAGATCGTCTCGAAGTCTTTCAACAGAGTCTTTCGCTACATAATAGAACTCTTGCTCTTCCTGATTTAACTTATCTGGGCTTAGAGGAAAATCGCTTTCCCTTAAAAGCTCTAAATCGGCTCCGCTATCTATTAATGAAGTGACTGGTTCTTTAGATGTACCACCAAAGGACACTAAATCCAGTCCGTTACCATAGCTAGCGTACTCTGCACGATCTCCGGAATAATCTGATGAACCAACAGTAATGATATTGTCAAACTCTTGAGACGCCTGTCCTAGCACAGACATAACACCAGCATTATTTCCAGATGATGCAATTACTAAGACTCTATTCTGTCTCGCATACTCAAGAGCCTGACGTTCTCCAGGAGTAAACTCATAGCGAGTAGTTACATTTCCATCTGAATCTATTTGAGTTAGATCAAAGCTCAGGTTGACAACGGCGTTTGGCTGTCCGGATTCCTTGGCAGCATCGACAAACTCAATCAGTGATTCTGCCCATCGACCGGAGCCAACAGCACGTCCTAACCAAATCGGGGCATCGTCGTTGATGCCATCGATCCCAATGCCGTTATCCCGTGTTGCACCGATAATTCCTAGGATGTGAGTCCCATGCTCATTGCCTTCACTATCTTGGAAAAGCGGATTGCCATCCCCATGCACAAGGTCACGGCCTAAAATGACTCGTGAATAGTCAATATCTGGATTGCTGCCGTTAAAGCCAGTGTCAATAATGCCGATCAGCGGTTGATTCTCAGCTGCCTCGTTGAATTCCAGAGAGGCATCAGCATAGGCAAGAATTTGATGCCCCATGTCTGTGTCGCGCCAATCAACCTCAGCATCCAATACGTCATCCAGAAGCACGGTTTCTGCATAGGCTCCTGTTACTTGGAAAATAAGGTCGTTGTAGTCACGATCACTGCCTTGGTCCACCCTTAAATCTTCGAATACAAACACTTTGCCTCCGCCAGTTGCATCAGCAATTTGCCCGGTTGCGAACATATCATCTGGGTTTGCGGTCGCCAGCGAGAACAGCGGAGTGCTAGCACCACCCACACCAGGATTATCGGCTACCGCCTCGACGCGACCATTGGGCACTAGCATGACGCCAAAGCGATCGCCCGGTCTCATCTGGAACGTCTTCACCCCTTGGTAGTCGCCGGAGTTCCAATTACCGGACTCACCCGGCGTCGGGCCGTCAAAGCGGGCCCCCTCCAGACGGTCAGAAATAACAATGTGGCCTAACTCCGACTCACTCAGTGCCCGCCGGGCCGCCTCCTGAATAAACGCCTCAGAGCCAGGGTCAAACTCTTCCATGCCCTCCAAGCTGAAAATGGCCAACTCACCCTGATAGCCGCCGCCATCAAACAAGAAGTCAATGCTGACCTCCCCCGTTTCCCCAACCGTGAAGACCCCCGACTCAAACTGAATTGGGCCATCCAAATTAGCTAGATAAGCCTCAGGGTCAATCTCCTCCAGCTCTTCCTCTAACAGAAAATCCTCTTCTAAGAACGTGACCAGGGCCGCATCACTCCCCTCTAGGTCACCCTCTAAATCAGCCGTTGCCGCAACTTTTTCATCGACTCCAGCCTCGACCTCATCGGCCTCCGCATCGCTGGCGTCAAATTCTGAGTCAAACTCTTCCGCCTCATCACCCCAACCCGGGATATGGAGATCCGCCACATCCGGCGTCTCCCCCTCCATATCCACAACTCCACTAGGTGTCAGCCTGGGCTCTAAGAACAGCGTCTGGTGCTGCTTCTGGGCAAACCCCTGGGGCTTCTGACGACGGCGATGGGAGAAACCGAGAAAGAACAGTGACATGGCAAATCACCCTGACTGAAGGATAAAGACGGTAGCTCACTTAAACAGGCGGCAAAACCAGCCAGCCAACGCCTGCAACAGGCGTAAGTGTCAGACCACTCAGAACAGGGGGGCAGCTGCATTGAGGTCAACAAGTTCTCCGTACCCTAATTCGTACTGAGTTTTATTTGCAATACAATCTACGTATTTACACGTAAAATTTCACACATGCCCTTCCGACATCAGAAATCGATGAAGAAACATAGAAAAAGCTTAGGGAATGATAAAAATCCTTGAGAAAACTGGGAACCTTACGGATAAGCTCCCGATAAACCGAATAAATAACGCTACTAAAGGCAGATGAGCGAAATCTGGGAAAACAGCCAGACGTGGATCTGTCCAGACCTACGTCCCCATTGGTGTCTTTACGAACACCGGTCTAGCGACGGCTACAGCCTTAAATCAAGTGATGGTCAAATCCACCTGTGGGTTAGTGATATAGCCGGGTATGCCCTGCTGCACTTCACCAACCGCTACAGCGTGGGCCAGGTGCAGCAGCGGTGCCAGCGCCATTTTGGACCAGCCTGCCCGCCTAACCTAGTAGTTAGGCTGTTGCAACAGCTGATGCAGACAGGCGTTCTCGCACCAGTTGAGGACATAGGGTCAGCCCAAGCTGCCGCTAAACAGCCTGCGACCTCATCCTGCCTACAACTGCGGCCCGCCGTGGAATGGATTGGGCACAGCGACGGCTACTGGATTCTGCGCAACCCCGAGACTGTCACCCACCTGCAGATTAGCCCTGCCGATAAAGCCATCATCGAACAGCTAGACCAGCAATCCGCTGCCCAACTGGCTCACCGCCATCAGCGTAGCCCCAGCGAGATCCGGCAACTTGTCAGCTTCTTAGCCCTAAAGTCCATGCTCCAGGGCATCGACCCGCCCGCTCCTCCAAAAAAGAAATTCAATCCGCTACAGCTGTTGTACTTCAAACGTGCCCTGCTCAATCCTGATGCCTGGCTAGAACGCCACGTCGATAAATTGCGCTGGATCTGGCAACGTCCGACCTTCTGGCTGCTGTGCGGGTTTCTGAGTTTCACCCTAGTGCAAGCACTGGCTCAACAGCCCTACATCGTGACCTACGCCCAGTCTCTGATAGCCGCTTACAGCTGGAGTCTGCTGCTGCCCTTCGGTGTCCTGGCCATGGCGGTTATCTCCGTCCACGAACTGGCCCACGCCTTCACCCTGAAACACTATGGCGGTCGCGTTGCGGAGATGGGCCTGCTGTTCATGTGCCTAATTCCTGCCGCCTACACAGAAACCAGCGACTCCTACAGCCTGCGCTACCGCCACCAGGCTGCCCTGGTGATTGGTGCAGGAATACTATGCCAAATCATCATTGGTGCTCTGGCTTTCTGGCTATGGAATTTAAGCTCCCCCAGCTCCTGGTTTCACACCGCTAGCTTCCTGCTAATTGGTGCTTCCCTGTTTACTGTCCTGCTCAACCTCAACCCCATGGCGAAATTTGATGGCTACCACTTAGTTTCCGCCGCCAGCGGCATCAACAACTTGAGAGCCCGCTCCTTCGCTCTCTACGCCAGTCTGCTACAACGCAAATCCAGTCCAGAGTCCGGCAGCGACTACTGGCTGCTGTTGGCCTATGCCCCCCTAAGTTTTCTCTACCTGCTGCTGGTCTTCAGCCGCCTAGCTCTGTGGCTAGGGGACTGGGTCTTAACCCATATCCCCGCCCTGGGCCTACTGCTCCTGAGCCTGTGGCTGATTTACTACCTGCTGCTACCTGACCCTCAACCCAAAACCTGACCCCAGTTTGTTACCCGCATCTGTCTACCCATTCCCTATTCCCTATGAGTGCATCTACCAATCCCAACTCACCTGCAGAACAATCTCCCCTCCGCGTTGTTCCCCCACCCCAGACCCCTCCCAATAGCCGCGAAACACCAGTTCGATCTACCGCTGCCCCTGTTGCCCCCCCTCAACCACCACTTTCAAACCCTCAACCCCAAGCTGAAGACCAACCTCACCGCCGCCCTTGGCTCAAGGTTGGTCTAGCCCTGGCTTGTCTGGGTTTGGCTGGATTCATCCCCACCCCCTACAACGTCGGCGGACAGGTCATCCTGGAATGGCCAGAAGGAGAACGCCAGCCCGTGCGCTCCCCCATCACTGCCACCATCCAAGACTTGCTTGTCACTCCTGGTGAAACCGTTACTCCAGGTCAACCCCTAGTACGCCTCCACAGCTACGACCTAGAGCGTCAACAGCAAGAACTAACTCGCGAACTCGCTGAAGCCCAACGGGAACTCGCCGAAGCCCAGCAAAGCCAACTCCAGGCCCAGGCACGCTTGCTAGAAACCGAAGCTGCCGCTGCCGCTGCCCAAAGCCGAGCTGCCCGCAGTCAATCCCGGGTAGCCCAAATGGAACAGGGTACCCTGCCTCCCGAAGTGCAAACCCTGATGGTGCGCAGCCAGCAGCTCGCTGGACAAGTCGAAGACAGCCGAGTTGAAATGGAGCGATTCCAAACGCTGCACCAGGCCGGTGCCGTCTCAGAACAAGAGATGATGACCACCCAACGCCAGTACCGAGAAGCCCAAAGTGCCCATGCCGCTAGCCAAAGTGAAATCCGCGTCGCCCAACAACGACTGGGAGATCAGGCCCAAGATGACTCTGGCCTAGCCGCTGCCCAAACCGCTACCCGAACTGCCGCAGCCACCGTCGCGGACTCTACCCTACTGATTGCAACCTACCAAGACAAGATCAACACCCTGCATCAGCAGCTAGAGGAACTTGCCCACCTAGAAGCTGACCTCACCCTCAGCGCTACCCGTCCTGGTACCATCCTCAGCGACAACCTTGACCTGCGCATCGGCGAAGAAGTTAACCCCAGTGACGTACTGATGCGCATCGCCGACATCCAGACCCTCACCGGCAATGTCGAAGTTAAAGAAGAAGACCTGAGCTTCTTTGAAGTCGGTGCCTCCGTCAGCTTCCGAGCCCGCCAAGCCAAACTTGACCCCTACCAGGCTACTGTCGAGAAGATTAGCTACGACGACCTGCAGCCTGACGCTACCAAACAACGGCAAGTCGCCATCGTGCGCGTGGTCATCGACAACCCAGACGAACGGCTTAAACCCGGTGCTAGCGGCTACGCTAAGATCTTCTCCGAATGGATCCCTGTCTACCAGCGCATTGGCAGAGAAATCATCAAGCTAGTTCCTGAGCGATTCCTATAGCCTCCTGGGGTCATCATCCGCAGCGAGCCGTGGGCGAGGGCCAGTGTCACGATAGACCAGGGTCATTCGGCCCTAACTTCTCTGTCCTAGTCCATCAGGGTTAAACCATTACCGCCAGCAGCCCCAGGGTCGATTTAGGATAGGCAGAACCATGAGTCGGTTGCAAAGAGAGACACCCAGTGAAATAACTTTGAGCCCTAGGATAGTTGTCCCGCGCCGCAACCACTCCACAACTGAGTATCATTGCAAACCGTCTCTGCATAAGGCATCTAAGCCAGTCGAGAGCTTTGACTGCGACTTCTAGATAGAACAGCAAGATCAGGCTTTGAGACAACTGTCACAGAGCAGAACAGGCCAAATCAAGTCCATTTTGCAGCTCTACTGGCACAGAGTATATTTGCTCATAACTTATTAAACAGATATTCGTGCACCGGTCTTTCCTCTTAACAAAGAGCATCGCCTGAGAGTAATGAATGTAATTACACTGCTCTTTTTGTGTAAATTTTCATTCAGTTCAACAACGCGGCCCGGCCCGATGAAGGAAACCATTCGAATAACCGATAAACGCGCTAGCAGGTTGGGTCCGCTGCAGCGCGAGGTTACACGACAGAGTAAAAATTCTCATAGAGAAGGCAAACCATCCATTGTTACTTCCTCCAACGCCGATGCAGAGGAGGGTTCGAAGTCGTACTCACCTTTTCTTCGAATCAGTACTTTAACAGTTGCCCGAATCCACTGCTTCTCGGAGTCTGACAGAGGGACTAGTGTCGAACGCGATTCGAGTTTCCGGGCGTCGAGTGGGGTGCCCCTCTCTGAGGTCAGTTCGCCAAGCTTATCCAAGACTTTCCGATCAATCTTGTAGACCCTTGACGCTTCCCCCCTGGCACCTTTATCAGCTCCTGTACTCCACTGCATAAGGCTAAGGCAAAAATACCCAAGAGACTGATAGCTTTCTTTCCCCTCAATGTGGTTTTGATAACGCTGCCACATTGTACCGACGTCAAGACTTGCCTTAAACCTCGTCGGTGGCTGAGGGTACACTTGTCGGGTAGGAGGGAGGCAAATCCCAGTTGCCTGCATCGAAATTGGTCCTAGCATTATTCCAATTTGACAAGCGATGTGATCGGCTACCTGTGGTGAAGGGCTTCTGTCGATGATATTGGCCTTATTGAAGCAAAATTCGATGGCATCCCGATCCATTTCAATGGCTGAATAGATCATCCAGTCTTTCAAAAATGGCTCGACAACTTGCCGTGCGGACTCCACCGTAGCGAAGTGCTGCTTCAACTCGACGGTAAGGGTGTCCGCCTCCAGATGGAGGCGAAAAGCATCGTAATCGCTTTCCAAAGGTGGTGGGTTGTCAAATTGTACTTGGCTTGTATCTACCCGAAATTCGTAGTTTAGCCACTCAACGTGCGGATCGTTCACCTTGCCAAATCCTCAGGTACACTGCCTAACAAGGCAAGATTCAGCACAGACCGTAGAGACGTTCAGCAAAACTTCTATTCGCTTGAGCCCCCGATTATTAGCCTGGTTCAAAGAGCAACTCGATGCCTTCTATCCGTAGGGTAGTGCATTGGAGCTCTGAAGACTGTGGTTATTACAGCTGCGCGATCGCCTCCACCTTCTCCTCCTCCGACACATCGAGGTACCGCTGCAGCGCCGCCATCGACGACCAGCCACCTAGATCTTGGATTGCCTTCAGCCGTACCCCCGCCTTATCCAACCGAGTTGCCCAGGTGCGCCGGTTGCTGTGGGTGCTGTAGCCGCGCAGACCCAGGCGATCGCACGCCTTCCGCAGCGCCAAATCGCAGGCTTGCCGCGTAATCGGCTGTTCCCCACTCCGTCCCGGAAACAGGTACCCTCGGCTCGGTAACTCCGCCTCCTGCAACACCGCCCTCAGCTTCGGATGAATTGGCACCGCCCGGGTGCGCTTTGTTTTCGTCGTCGCCTTACGCAGCACCAGCGTATTGCCCACCACATCCTCCACCCGCAGCTGCCTCGCCTCACTGACCCGGCAACCGGTGTAGTAGCAAATGGAGAAGAGCGATCGCATCTTCGGGCTCAGTTCCTCCATCACCTGCTCAAACTGATCTGCCGACCAAATTTCCGCCTGGTCGTGGCGATTTTGCTTCGGCACCGGCTCACCTTAGAATTGGATCCAAACTAGTCCTGCAGATCTTGACTTGCTCTTTTTGTGATTTCAGCAAGTCTAGTTTATTGAGATAGCAAGGGTTTCGGCGAATCTACGCAAAAACAGGCATGCTTATTGAGAACAGATCCTTCTTTTTGAGAATGCCAAACCGCTGAATATCAGCCCTTGGCTGAGTTAACGCTGTTAACCCGATTAATCCGTACCACCGCTAACCAACTGCCACTCTGAGATGAACTACTCGCGGGGTCGATTGCTTCCAACATCAAACGCAATGGCTAACCCAGGAATAAAAGGGAGCACTCCCCAGTTTTTACCAAAGAGCGCTTAAGTCTTAACTTTGCATTACAACTAAATTAGCCGTATTGTTGGGCAGCCTTGTATGCTCTTCTACTCTGGTTAAGTTACTCTGATAGCGCTTGGTTAGGCGATCGCAGTGCTGGAGATTGCTGAGCCCGTCAAGCATATATCACTAGTTAGTAAGAGATCTGCAAAATAAGCCATAGAAGCAATGTTTGGAGCTAATAGTATACATGAACTAATTGTAAGTCCAATTTTAGTCCAGCACATAATTTTCTAAAATAAAATCACTTGTCAAACAAGGATTTTAGAGGGTTGAATAGTTGCACAATCAGCAACCCGTCAAAAATCGCTGAAACCCTTGAGGTGCAGGAATTTCAGCGATCGTGATTGTCTGAAGGAAATTGGTTAACTTTCTTGAAATCATCAACTCAAGCTCTTTTAGTATTTTTAGCATGGGCCAATAGATTGAACAACTTTGTCGTTTTATAGATACCTTATAATCTGTTTTATATGATTTACAAAGCTTACTGAAGCAGTCGTTTACTATATTCTGTTTTGCTGTTGAGCGTTAGGCGTAGAACATCAGTATAAGGCGTGGCCCATTCACTACTGGCAACCGATACCCTATCCTTCATGGCAACAGCGCGAGCGCTACGTGGCCACCATCACCCGATGGCACCTTGAAACCTGTCTCAAGCTCAGTCTAAAAGGCGGTCGAGAGGCTGAGTAAAAATACCTGTGTGCCAGTAGACCAAAGTTTTGGCCTAAATCGGGACTACAGTCCTATGTGCCAGTTGCCAAACCCAACGAGTTTTCATGGATTAGAAATCGCTGAAATGCCCATGTTGTCGTTGATGGGTTGCGGCGCGGGGCAACTATCCTTGGGTTTGCCATCGGTCCATGGCTTAGCCCTTCAGGGATGAGGGCTTCTTTTCTCATGAAGAGGGAATCATAGGTTTCCGGAATTCCCCATTTCCGGCTTGGAGTGCTGTAAAAGTAGCAATATTGCAACTAGGTGGACAGGCAGAACAGCATGAACGAAGACAGAGTGTTAGCTGAGTTTCTCTTGGATGACGGTACCGCTGTCCGGGTTGAGGTGCCTAGGCCCTTAGATAGCAGTGCTGTAGAAGAAGTTTCAATCTTGGATGAAACGCTTTATAAGAGCGAACAGAGCATCAAATCTGCCCTGAGCAAGGCGTCTGCGATTGCAACCTCGGTGATGTCGAGCCTGAGGACGGGTGTGGCCGACGAGGTGGAAGTCAAGTTTGGTCTGGATCTGAGCGTAGAGTCTGGCGTTATCATTTCCACCGTAGGTGGCAAAGTAAATTTTGAAGTTACTCTCAAGTGGACCGGTAAAGGGGCTAATTAACTGGTATGGCTGACTCCAGCGTCAAGCCTAATACACCAGGCAAGACCGCGATCGCCCGCATCTACAAAGGTAATACGGTAGTTGGGGCTGGCTTTTGGGTGGAGGGCGGCTATCTACTCACCTGTGCCCACGTCATCCGCGATGCCCTGGCTCTTCAGTCAGAGGAATCAGCCCTGGGTCGGACGGTAAGAATCAACTTCCCCTTCGTGTCTTTGAGCCAGAAGCTCACTGCTAAAGTGCTGCTCTATCGCTATGACAAGGGGGAAGACACGCCTGACGAGGACATTGCCGGCTTACGAGTTCTAGAGTCGCTACCTGAAGGGGTGTGTCCGGCCAGAGTCGTAAGTAGCTATGAATTCCGTAACCCCTACCAGGTTCTGGGGTTTCCAAAGGGCCATGGCAAGGGAATTGGCTCCTACGGCCAGCTACTAGAAGAGTTACCCAATGGCTTAGTGCAGATGGAAGATACTAAGGCCGAGGGGGTCGCGATTTTACCTGGGTTTAGCGGTACTCCCGTTTGGGATGAAGGCTCTGGATCAGTGGTGGGCATGGTGGTGGCCCGTGAGAAGGATCAGCCCCAGGCCAAAATTGGCTTCATGGTTCCTGGTCGGCAACTGTTGGCAGTGCGTCGTGAATTGGAGAGTTTGGGGTTGTTGGCTCTGCTGACCGATGCTTCAGATGCCTTTGCCGATGCGATTAAGCTTGCCTATCGACTCTGCTGTCCTCAAGGGTGGGAGATGCCTGAGAGCTTGGTAGGCAAACTAGCTAGCCTTCAGGATGTGAAGCGGGGCGATCGCCCCTTTGAGGCAATAGCTCAATTTGTAGGGTTGCTGAGTCTGCCCGACTTAACCCTCGATGCCGACCTAAGGGAAAGCTTGCGGAATTGGGTGCAGCAGCGAGTGGAGGATGCCCAACCCCTACTGGATGAGGCCCAGCGTTTGTTGGATCAGCACCAGGTAGCCCAGGCCAACGACGCCCCCTCTCACCTGCTGATCTACGTTAAGGATGAATCAACTGATGCTCGATCTGTCTCAGCCCTGTTTGTGCGAGATGCCAGCCAGTACACCATTAGCACTGGCATGGGCGGTGAACCGGTGCAGGCCCCTGGCCAAGATCCCTTTCACGAAAAGGTCACTCTGGCCACCCTACCGGCCCTGGTGCAGGCCTGCTTAGATGAGGTGTTGGATAAAGCGCCTCAGCGGTTAATGCTGCATCTGATCTTGCCTATGGCCTGGCTCCATCAGGACTGCGATCGCTGGCCGCTGATGGATTGTTCTAGCAATGAGGTACTGGCGCTGCTAGACGAGATTCGCATTGGTGAACGCTTTTGCTGTGCAGTTCGTATCACCGAACGGCTCAACCCTGACATTCTCAAACGGTTTCGAGAGCCCTGGCAAGACAAGTGGAAGCAGCTTGAGTCTCTGAGGAGCAGCGATCTCTGTACAGCCTTTGTGCCAGGGGATGGAGTGGCTCCGGGTCCACTCAGAGCCAAGCTGAATTCACCGAATACGGTTGGCCTCAAGCTCTCGACTGTTTATGACGAGAGCCAGTATCCAAAGCTGTTCGCCACGCTGATCGCCACCGGTACCCCCGCCGCCCTGTGGCTGCGCTCTGACCAGTTCGCCGCCACGGTTGCTGCCGCGACCGATCTAGACGGGTTGCTCAACTGTAAAATCTCTACGTTGCCCGAAGCCATCAAGCAATGCCGTTCTGCTGCCCTGGCTATGGCTGAAGATGCCCACATTGGTCATCATCTCTCTTTCCTGCTGGATGACCCTAACCTGGTTCCGCCCAGCACTCATCTGTCCCTTGCTATGCCCCAGCCATGACCAACCCCGACTGGCGAATTTTTCAGGGAACTCACACTCCCCACGAAAACAAAGACTACGTGGTAGACCGGCTGCCCGACCCGCCCAGTTGGCGACCCTTTGGCACTAAACTAGCGGCCCACGAGACCGTCGCCAACCTGAAGAAACGGCAGCGGGGAGCGACCTTTCAGGCTACCGACGATGAGATCGACATGGTCAATGCGGCCCTGTATCTGCGCCGTCCCCTACTGATAACGGGGAAACCGGGGACGGGCAAAACCTCCCTGGCCTACGCTGTGGCCTACGAGCTCAACCTGGGGGAAGTGCTCTACTGGCCGATTACCACCCGCACCACCCGCAAAGATGGCCTCTACGGCTACGATGCGATCGCCCGTCTGCGCGATGCCCAGTTGCAAAAAGAGAAAGACATTGGCAGCTACATTACCCTTGGCCCCTTGGGAACGGCGCTGTTGCCGACGGATCATGCTAAGCGCCCCCGAGTGTTGCTCATCGATGAGATCGACAAGAGTGATATCGATCTGCCCAACGACCTGCTCCATCTGTTTGAAGATGGAGAATTTGAGATTCCTGAGGTGGTGCGGCTGGCGGAGGAGATTAAACAGGCTAAGCAGCCCGTCCGCATTCGCACGGCCTATACTGAAGCCGATGAATTGCAGTGGGTAGAAACGGAGACGGGGCGCTTTCGCTGTGGAGCCTTTCCTTTTGTGGTGATGACCAGCAACGGTGAGCGCGACTTTCCGCCCGCTTTTTTGCGACGCTGCCTGCGACTGAATATGGGTGAACCCAAACCCGATCGCCTCAAGCGCATTGTTGAAGCCCACCTGCAAGACGACCTAAATAGTGGAGCCAAGGTAGCTGAGGCCAGTAAGCTGATTCAGCAGTTCTGCGATCGCAGCAAAGATGGCGACCTGTCTACCGATCAGCTGCTCAATGCCATCTACTTCGTCACTCGTGAGCGAGTGCCCGAGAACAAGACCAAAGATAAACTGGTCGAGTCTTTGTTGAAATATCTCTCTAGTACTGAGGATGCATGAGGCCCGGTAAGCCCAGGGTTGCAGACATTGATGGCCTGGCCACCCTGCTCAAGGAGGTGGGGGTAGACTTTGGTGCTGAAGATGTGGCTGATGCCCTGTGGCTGGCCGGGCACATGGGTGACCTCTCTGGAATAGCACTCAAACAACAGAGAGACTCGGGTCGCAGCGGCACCCAAATCGATATCCGAGAAGAGTTTATTGACGACGATACCGACGACGAGTCTGGGCTCGCCCAGATATCGCTGCCCACCCGCCAGAGCCAGGGCAGGGGTGGCAGCTCCTCTAAATCAGGCATTGCCATCAAGGCCCCCGCAGCTCCGGCCCTGCGCATTCGCTTAGACCTGGCCCGTGCCCTGCGGCCCCTGCGCCGCCAGGTGCCCTCCCCCGGCCAGCTAGAGTTTGACGAAGCCGCCACCCTCGACCAAATTGCCGACCAGCAGGTCTGGTTTCCGGTGCTAAAGCCGGTGCCAGAGCGCTGGTTAGAGGTGGCCCTGGTGGTCGAAGCCATGCCCTCGTTACCCCTGTGGCACGAGACCATCGGTGAGGTTCAAACCCTGCTAGAGCGGCAGGGGGCCTTTCGGCGGGTTACCACCTGGCGGCTCGAAACCCAGGCCGAGGGCAAACCCCAGCTCTTTCCCCACTGGCAGCGCCCAGCCCAGGGTCAAATACCCCGCCGGGCTCAGCACCTGTGGGATGCTGCCGGACGACGGTTGATTCTACTGGTGAGTGATTGCACCTCTGAGGCCTGGTACAACGGCTCAATGGTGCGGTGGTTAGAAAAAAGTGGCCACCAGGCCCCTATGGCTGTAGTGCAGCTGTTGCCTGAACGGCTCTGGTCTCAGAGTGCGCTGGCTCAGGGCACCTCCATGCGGTTAAGTGCCCTAGAGCCTGGTACCGTCAGTGCTAAGCTCGCCGCTCGGCCTCGGGTGCCCCTGCTCCAGGAGCTGCTGGCTTTAACTGAAGCTCAGCCCACCCAGGGGGTAACGGTGCCCATTGTGACCCTAGAGGCCGAGCCTATCAAGCAGTGGGCCAGGGTGGTGGCCGGGGCGGGCGGCAGCCAAGCCCTGGGGGTACAGTTTGTGGCTGTGTCGCAACTTACCCAGGACAGCCCTCCAGCTGTGCCCTCCGCAGAAGAGCGGGTACAGCGCTTTAGAACCACGGCATCGCTGATGGCCCAGCGGCTGGCAGAGCTGATGTCTGCGGCTCCGGTAAGTCCGCCGATTGTTGATTTGATTCGGCAGACGTTGCTGCGGGGGGCAGAGCCGGTGCATGTGGCGGAGGTCTACATGGGCGGGCTGATGGAGGCCCGTGAGGTGGAAGCTGCGGAAGGAGATGGCACAGCCCTGGAGTATGACTTTGCTCCGGGGGTGCGAACCCTTTTGGCCGATGCCCTCTCTAGAACGAAGACCGAGTCGGTGCTAGATGTCGTGTCGCGGTACATCTCAGAGCGGCTAGGGTTGAATACTAGAAGCTTTGAAGCCCTGCTGCGGTTTGATTTTCAGGGTGACCCCTCAGCGCAGGATCTGGTGGTGCCCTTTGCTGAAATTGCTATCCCCACATTGCAGCGCATGGGGGGCGAGTATGCCGAGTTTGCTGAGCAGTTGGGGGCTACGCCCAAGGTTACTCCGCCGCTGCCCACCCCCGACCCCGATGACCTATTCCCGCTGCTGCAAACCTATACCTTTAGGGAAGCCACCCTGGTCTTTGAAAGCGATCCCAATGCACTACTAGAGCGTGATGTGGCGGTTGGGCAGCAGTTCATTGAGGCTTTGGGTGAGGGGGTGCGGCCAGAGCTGGTCGAGTTTGAAACAGCCTCGATTGGACCCCGTCTCTCTGTAGAGGCATACATAGACGATGTTGAGACAATCCTGACGGAATTAGAGCACTTGCTGGGTAGCCAAAGCCCCCCTCAACGATTGAAGTCGGTGCAAAGAACTATTTTGCGAGGTACCTGGGAAGGGCAGAGCTATGACGAAATAGCTTACAGTATCGCCAATGATAGAGCCTCACTCAAGCGGCAGGCGGCTCAGCTCTGGCAGATGCTATCAGCAGCATTGGGCGAAAGCATTACTAAAAGAAATGCCCGTGATGTTTTGACCCAGTGGAGTAGGCAGACAGGCGAAACAGGATTGACCATTCAACGCACTACCCGACGAGCCTGGCAGTATGTCGAAACTCTGAGCGGCGGAGTTGAGCTAGCGATGGCTTATATTCCAGCAGGTTCTTTCATCATGGGGGCTCCTGAGGATGAGGAAGGCCGTTCCAATGACGAAAGGCCACAACATGGGGTGACTTTTGCTGAACCCTTCTTTATGGCCAGGTACCCCATCACCCAGGCCCAGTGGCGGGCGGTAGCGGCAATGCGTCAGGTGGAGCGTGAGCTAGAGCCAGACCCATCCAGATTCAAAGGCGATAACCGTCCGGTAGAGCAGATCTCTTGGTACGACGCGGTGGAGTTTTGCGCCCGGCTGAGCCAGCGCACGGGGCGAGACTATCGCTTGCCCAGCGAGGCCGGGTGGGAATACGCCTGTCGGGCGAGCACGACTACCCCATTCCATTTTGGTGAGACGATTACAACTGATTTAGCCAACTATCGAGGAACGGATTGGCAAATTGGAGAGACGACCTATTCAGGAGCCTACGGCGATGGCCCCCACGGGGAGTATCGGGAAGAGACGACAGACGTGGGCCGTTTTGGTGTAGCCAACGCCTTTGGCCTGTATGACATGCACGGAAACGTTTTGGAGTGGTGCCAGGACTGGTGGCATGAGAGCTATGAGGGATCCCCTACAGATGGTAGTGCCTGGCTGGCCCACGAGGACGATGCTGAAGAGAAACGCGTACTGCGGGGCGGTTCCTGGGCCGACGATCCTGAGTACTGCCGGTCGGCGCTCCGTAGCGGGTACGCGCCCGACCACACTTTCAACTTCGTTGGTTTTCGGGTGGTGTGCGGCGGCGCGAGGTAGCCCTTTTCCCTTTTCCCCTCTTGCCCTTTGGTAGGCTGTAGTACAAATGCTCTTTATGATTCAAGGCTATGAAACGAGATTTGCCGATTGTTCAAAAAACCTATGACCTGGTGAAGTGGTACGTGCCCGTTCTCAACAAGCTGCCGCGCGACCATAAGTTTTTGCTGGGAGACCGCATCATCACCGGCCTCTATGACTTGCTAGAGGGGTTGATCCTGGCCCGCTACAGCAGCGACAAGCTGCCTCGGCTCAAAGCCCTCAATGGTCGCCTCGATCTGCTGCGTCACCAAACCCGACTGCTGTTTGAGTTTGAGCTGATGTCGGCGGAACGGTACCAATACATCAGCCAGTTGATCGACGGCATTGGCCAAGAGCTAGGCGGCTGGATGCGGCAGCAGCAGCAAAAGACCGCCGCCAATGCCTAGCTATGGTTAAGCGGCATGGCAACCTCTGGCCCCAGATCGTTCACTTTGAGAATTTGCTGCTAGCGGCGCGCAACGCCCAAAAGGGCAAGCGCATGCAGGCCAGCGTCTTGCAGTTCAACTATCACCGCGAAACAGAACTGCTGACCCTCCAGGCCGAGCTGCTGGCAAAGACCTACAAACCCCGTGGCTACACAACCTTTGAAATCTACGACCCGAAGTGTCGCCTAATTTCGGCGGCTCCTTACCGTGATCGGGTAGTGCATCACGCTCTCTGCAACGTGATCCAACCCATTTTCGATCGCACCTTTATTGACGACTCCTACGCTAACCGCACGGGCTATGGCACCCACCAGGCCTTGCGGCGGTATATCGACTTCATGCGCACGACTCCCTACGTGCTCCAGTGCGACATTCGAAAATACTTCCCCAGCATCGACCATGCCGTTCTCAAAGAGATTCTGCGGCGCAAGATCAAATGCCCAGAAACCCTCTGGCTGATCGACTGCATCATTGACCATAGCAACGAGCAAATCCCCGTCCACGAGCTGTTCCCCGGCGACGACCTGCTGACGGTGCTAGAGCGGCGGCGGGGGTTGCCCATTGGCAATCTCACCAGCCAGTTTTTTGCCAATGTCTATCTCAACGGCTTTGACCACTTTGTCAAAGAGCAGCTCAAGGTTAAAAAGTACCTCCGCTACGTGGATGACTTTGCCCTCTTCAGCGATGACCACGGGGTTCTAGCCGATGCTCGATTGGCCTTAGAAGACTATCTGGCGGGGCTACGCTTGAGGATCCATCCGGTTAAAAGCCAGCTCTTTGAAACGTGCCACGGTGCCAACTTCCTGGGGTTTCGAGTCATACCCCTGGGCGAAACCCATCCCAAGGATGTGCGGATTCGGGTGCGGCGAGAAAACCTGCGCCGAGGCAAACGCAGGCTCAAACAGCTCCAGGCTGACTATGGCAGCGGTAAGATTGGGTTTCAGGCGTTGGATAGGTCTGTGCAAAGTTGGCTGGCTCACCTGAGCCATGGCGACACCTGGCAACTGCGCAAACAGCTATTTGCCGATCTCGTTTTTGCGAGATGGTGAAGACGGGGCAGGCACCCCGACTGCGGGGCGGTTCCTGGAACAACAATCCTGAGAACTGCCGGTCGGCGAACCGTAACAGGAACGCGCCCGACAACACTAACAACAACGTTGGTTTTCGGGTGGTGTGCGGCGGCGCGAGTACTCTTCTGGGCCAGAACTGGCAGATGGGAATCTACCGGGCGTGCGAAGAGGAGTCCAGACCTGGTCCGGTGATGCTGGCGACGGCATCCGAATAGAAAACAGGGCTGAGTAGCCTGGTAAGCCCGGCTGAACGGTTGCTCAGCCCACCCTTTTTCTTAGGTTTCTATGGCAGCACCTCCGAAGGCTAAACCAGAGCCTCTCATTCAATATCGAGAGCGCACCGCCCAGTTTTTCACCGAAGACAAGCTGGAGCTATCGACGGGGCAAACGCCACTGGATATGGTCTACCTTCCCCCTGGAAGCTTCCTGATGGGCTCTCCAGAAGATGAGCTAGGTCGATACAAGGATGAAGGCCTTCAGCACTCTGTAACCATTGCTCAGCCCTTCTTTATGGCTAAGCACCCCATCACCCAGGCCCAGTGGCGAGTGGTGGCTGCAATGCCGCAGGTAGAGCGCGAACTCAAGCCAGAGCCGTCTAACTTCAAGGGGGAGAATCGCCCGGTAGAGCAGGTTTCTTGGCTGGATACGGTTGAGTTTTGCCGTCGCTTAGCAAAAGCCACGGGTCGCCCCTACCGCCTGCCCAGCGAGGCTGAATGGGAATATGCCTGTCGAGCGGGCACTACCACCCCGTTCCACTTTGGCGACTCGATCACTACTGACCTGGCTAACTACCGGGGCACCGATCGGGAATACGAAGGTGACATCTACTCGGGAGCCTATGGCGATGGCCCCCACGGTGAGTATCGGGAAGAGACGACGGATGTGGGTAGCTTTAAGGTGGCCAACACCTTTGGCTTGTACGACATGCACGGCAACGTTTTTGAATGGTGCCAAGACTGGTGGCATGAGGGCTATGAAGGAGCCCCTGCAGACGGCAGTGCCTGGTTAGCCCATGATGATGATGCTGAAGAGAACCGCGTGCTGCGGGGCGGTTCCTGGGACGACGATCCTGAGTACTGCCGGTCGGCGGGCCGTGTCAGGCTCGCGCCCGACCGCGCTAACGACCTCGTTGGTTTTCGGGTGGTGTGCGGCGGCGCGAGGTAGCCCTTTTCCCTTTTTCCCCCTGCCCTCTGGCGATTTTTTGGGGCAAATTCTCAAAAACGGTTTTGAATAGTTGCCTGCGCGCGCAGCTAGCCTGTCTAGTTCCCGGCGCGCGTAGCTAGCCTGTCTAGTTCCCGGCGCAACTACTGATAAGCGGGCTAGGCTCATACAGCACTGGGGCGGTTAACTCAAATTGGTTAGCCCCACCTGGTCATTCGTGAAGGGCTAGCCAAGAGTTGGTGGGTGTCCGGTTCAGTCTGCGTCCTGCTGGATAGAAACGGGGCCTGCACCTAAGGAGAAGGTCAACACCTCGTGCCTACAAAAACTCATCTAATTATGATTGCTCTGTAAATCGTTCGGGCCGCCGGAACACCGTGGCGTAAGGGGTAGAAGTTATTTCAGTACCGAGCACATGCTGACAAAATTCCTCTCTCCCCTTTTCTTCCTATCTACGACTCTCGTATTTGTAATGCCCGTCAATGCCCAGACTGCGGATGGCTGTGGTCACTCATTCATGATTTTGCCTGGCGGCAACTGCTTAAACCTTGGCTATACAAGCATATTGGGAGCCAGCCGGAGAAATGTTTCCCAGGCTAATGCTCAGTATCAGGAGCTGTTTGACGCAAACGTAACTCTTGAGGTCATTTATGACCAATACCCGTTGCTGGACAACGAAACAGAGGAGGAGAGAGAGGAACGCATTGATAACCTTGTCGCCACAAAGCAATTAAGAGATAGGACAGCAGTGCTTGGCCAAAGCATTGAAGAGCAACTGTACCCGCTGCATGTGCAGTCGATGTATATCGTTGGGGAAGCATTCCGCTAAACACCACAGCTAATCACTTGGATAACTGCCCCTAGGAAACAATGGCCCCGAGGCGCACATGCCCACTCCATTACTTCCAACTGAGAGCAGAGCAAAACAAGGCCCCCAGTGCTGGCCACGGGCAGATGTGAAATTCTATTTACGCCAAATAGCTTACCCCTGCTACTGCCCACATTGACGAGGGCACCATAGGCAGGCAGCAGGCAGGAGTCCTGACTTGTATCTTACCCAACCCTTGAGGTACTGCATGGCCTCTCCGCGATCGCCCCAAGTATGGAGCGTAGTGATGGTGACCTATCCAAAACCAACCCAAAAGTGTGCTTAAAGCAAACTCAGCTGTTGTACCTTGGGCTGGCCAACTTTTGTGAGTATGGCGGTAGGTATCGCTGCCCTGAAACGGTTTATAGAAAAAGTTATAGCTTCATCTACTTAGTGTAGGAATTAAGAAACATGTGACCTTCCTGTACACCCCAAGCTTGAACGTATATGGAATTATCCGATATTCTAAGAATCAATAATGCTTAAAAAGATTTCTTCTATTTGCTTTTTGGCCTTAGCCAGTGTGGGATTTTTTGGAAGTTTATCCTCAGTAAATGCTCAATTCACCTATACTTCTCCCGCTCCTGATCCCCTTCCTGTCGGGGAAAGTGATCGGTCTCCAGAATCATTGGCGGAAGACAGTGAATCTTTAATTATGGGGAGCTGGGATTTTTCTTACAGTATTACGCCGGACAATAATTTATTCGTTACTCGTATATTTGTAGCTATCCTCAATCAAGATAGTATTGGAATGGCCAGCCAGGTCGATTGTGGCCGGGCAGCATACCGGTTTATTACCGTCCCTTATTTTTATCGAAATCAGGAAATGCCTGGGACACCAATTTCAGACATCTCCATAAACACATGGGAATATTTCAACAAAAATGAAGCATTAGGTCGGGCAATGATGAGAACTTGCGAATCCGCAGCAAGGGCAGAAGGCATTGATTGGATCTGGGAGTAGCTGTAAATCATCTGTTTTCCACAACCTCATTGAACCTGCAAATGTTGATGCGGAACGTAAGGACAGGCAAAAGCTTAGGCGTGATTTGAATAGCAGTAATGAACTGACCATAATTGCTGCTAAAAGCACTAGTTCTTTGGGACAGCTTAAATACACTAAAGCGGCGTCTGAGCTAGGTTGTAATTAAAAAAAGACTAAATTCACTGCCTTTAACTATGCCAATCTAAAACCCCTGAAAAGCTAACGACGCAGACGGGATATATTATTCTAACGATGACAACACGCCATAAAGCCTCTGGCTATGCTGCTAGGGGCTTTTTTGTGATTCAACTCAGTTTTGCCCCTGGCTTGAGGTGCGATCACATCCTCCTAAGCAAGGAGTGTCGATTAATACGATAAAGCGTTGATCGCCCTCTTCTTCTGCTCCGGGCTCACCTCCAGATACCGCTGCAAACTGGCCAAGCTCCGGTGACCGCTGATCTCCTGAATCACCCGTAGGGGCACCCCGGCATTGCTCAGGTTGGTTAGCGCCGTGCGCCTGAAGCTGTGGGTACTGATGCCAATCCCATCCAGCCCGGCATAGGCCAGCACCTGGTCGAGCAGCCAATCTGCTGACGATCGCGCCAACTGGCCGCGACCATGTCGACCCGGGAACAGGTACTCAGCCCCGCCGTTGTCATAGGCCGCCAACAGAACCGCCAGCCTGGGGTGGATGTCGATCTGCCGGGTGGCCAGCTTGCCCTTCGTCGCCTTGGCCGGAAGCACCAGCACGTCGCCCTTGATGTCGCCGGTTCGCAGTGAGATTGCCTCACTCACCCGCAGTCCGCAGTAGAGCAGGATGCCGAACAGGGCTTTGTCTCGGGAAGAGTCCATCGCGCCAAACAGCCGGGCAATTTCGTCATGGGTTAGTACCTTCGCCTGGCCGTTGGTGCTCATGGGATCCGGGGTGTGTTTGCTTTGCTTTACTAGACAGTATTAATATTTCGTACAGTAAAATTCACGAGTTTATAAGGGTTTCCGGGTGTTGGGTCGTGCGGTCGGCCTACGTCTCACCTGAGACAGCCGG
>NZ_JACJOF010000042.1 GCF_014695395.1 Nodosilinea sp. FACHB-131 | reverse complement strand
TCAGCCCGATGCCGTTTCAGAGGGGCCAACACCTGCTCGTAGTTCATGCTGTCGTATTGACCCGATTGGCGCATATCCAACGCTACCCGAATGCCAATCGCGTCGCCGTCGTCTTCAGAGGGGCCAACACCTGCTCGTAGTTCATGCTGTCGTATTGACCCGATTGGCGCATATCCAACGCTACCCGAATGCCAATCGCGTCGCCGTCGTCCTGTCTCATGCGGATTGAGAGGGGCACGTCGCCGGTAGCAATGATTTGGGCCAGCTCTTCTATGGTCATCCCACCTCACCATCAACCCACTCAATAAACTCAGACGGCTGCACCAGGTAGCGATCGCACGGGTCGAGGTGGCCGCCACTGACTACCAGGACATGACCAGCACTGAGCTGCGGAAGGAGTGCAGCCGCTGGGGTATCGCCTGGCGGAATGCCCACGGCAAGGGCAAGCACCTACGGAAGGCGGAAATGCTTAAGGCCCTGGCATAGGGGCCACGCTGTCAGCCCACGGCGTTAAAAGAGGGCACCAATGCAAAAACCCCTGCCAATGTTTCAAGGTCATGGCAGGGGATTACCCAAAGTGATAGGTAATTACATGGTACTTGCAACCGTTCAAAATCTAACCCGCCGCACTCGCACTCGTTGGTATCGCGTCATCACAGCGCACGTTGCCAATGGTCAGACTATCATCGACGGCATCAACGTCGAGGTAACCAGCGGTGGCCACTACGGCTGGGGTGAGCAGGCCGCGATCGTGGCCCATGTGTCCGAGCACTACCCCGACCTCGAGGTGGTAGACACCTGGGCGATCGCAGCATAGACCGCTTACTATTACAGCTAATGAGCACACAGCCCCGGCCCTGCGCCGGGGCGTTTTGTTGGTTGCGATCGCCGTGGGTGCTGCTGCACTGCATTGGCAGGCCACGGACATTGCCGCAGCGAGTAGCGGTTTAGTGCGCTATCTTTGCCTATTCGCTTATTCGGTTATTCAGGTGATATGAGTAAAACCCCATGGGGCTACTGGCAATGGGCGCTCGTGGCTGTTGCAGCCTCTATAGGCTCCATTAGCTTGTCAGTTAATCCAGACCTGCTGAAGGAAATCTCTCAAATAGAAAGATGGGGAGTGCATCTCTTAACTACGACGATCGCTATAGGTGCGATTTGGGTGGCGACCACCAAGTGCGGTGAGTGATGCAATCTGATCTAGCCTTTCGTCGGCTCGTCATGGCCTAACAAGAGTAAACAGCCGCCGCCGTGCCACCGCTGATCAAGCTAGGGCCATGCAGTAGCCGCTCAAGTTCCGTCACCAGCAAGCGGCCATCGCAAGGGGAGATGCTGGTGAGGTTGCGATCGCCGCTTGGGCTGCTGCACTGTTTGAGGCAGCGTGTAGGCGGTTTGGGATATGAGGCGGCTAGCTCTTATTGAGCATCCATCGTCGTGACGATGAGGCTAAAAATTTCCACGCAGTCGAACTGAAAATCAGTGTTTCTTGTAGCTATATGCCCACCTTCTAGCATGTCTAAGATGTTGGTTCTATGGCCGTATTGGGCAGCCACCTCAACAGACCGCGCTGCGATGTCCCCGATCTCCGCTCTGTTTTGAGTGCATTTTGCGTCTACTTGATCTAGCAACCTTGCATATGTGCTCTCACGGCCTGGGAGCCCATCAATTAGCGCCATCTTTTCTTCAAGGGATTGATCAGACGATTTACCCGTATCCCTAGGTGCCTGAGGTGCAGGCACAGGAGCAGCAACCTTGACCTGGTAGGCCCTGTAGCGTTCCGCTGCCACGTCACGGTTAGCGGTGTACTCGACGATCTTGGCCTGGGCCGTGGCGTAGTCGGGGCTATCGGTTGGCACCTGCCCGAGGGAGGCAATCGCTAGATCCCAATGTGCAGACACATCTTTCCAGCGGTCATCTACAGCGGTCTGCGCGGCGACTGCGGCCTCATAGCCCTGCTGCTTGCCTTGGGTTAGGTAGTCGATTGTCTCTACCGGGGTCTCAACGACCTCTGCTTGCTCTTGCAGTTCTGCTACAGGTGCAGGGGGTGGTGCAGCAGATTGGCATGAGCTGAGCAACAGCAATGCCATTACCGCAACGGCGTTTTGAGTGTTGGTCATTGCGGTTCTGCTTCGCGTGAGAATGGGCCGGGCCTTAGTGCTCCAACCTCAACATTGCCAGCAGACTGCAAAGTGCGCTGGACAACCCACTAACTCTTGACCAGCCCTT
Source organism: Nodosilinea sp. FACHB-131 (assembly GCF_014695395.1). Lineage (GTDB taxonomy): Bacteria > Cyanobacteriota > Cyanobacteriia > Phormidesmidales > Phormidesmidaceae > Nodosilinea. Next base: position 96,941 of record NZ_JACJOF010000042.1, on the reverse strand, counting down.
CACGAATGGCCAGACGGGGCTTACCAATTTTGGCTACCAGTCCAGGGTTGAGTAGTTGCTCGTTGACTGGATAGCTCGGACACTTTACCCGCCCTAATCCCAAGGGTCTTCATCCCCCTCAACCATCCAGTGAATCATGGCCCAGTGCAGCAGCACCAGCAATGCCGCCATACCAACCAGCACAGACGCCGCGATTACGGCCCCTATAACTACCGCCACTACTGCCCTTCTTGCGCTTCGTAAATACTTGCTAGTCTTCCCGCCGTCAAAGCCTGCTGGAACATGATTACTAATGCCCCATCCACCAGGTTGGGGTAGGTGCGATCGAGCCCGGGCTCAGAGTAGTGGCGTGGTGAGGCAACAGGTGAGCTAGTCAATCGCTACGGCATCATTCAGCCGTCGCCTCTGGCAGGCGTGGGGGTGGAGTTTTAGACTCTGCCAAAATAAATCCCACCAGCCTGTGCAGCCAGTGGGAAAATCTCAAGAGTTTCACAAATCTGGTGAGACTAAGTTGCTCCGACTGTCCAAGGGTCGGGCAGGGGTAGAGCGGGTAGTTTAAGGCTTGTGACCCCTAACTGTCATATGCCCACCGACGGACTACGAAAACAGCTGAAACCCTTATTCTCTCGTTGACTGGTTGCGATAACAGCAAATAGGCTAGCTGCGCGCGCAGGCAACTACCCAACCCACAAGCCTTAGCAGGTTAAGGCCATTGAGCACTCGGCTTATCGATGTCACCTCAGCTACTCACCCACTCACCTCAACCCCCTGCAGCCAAACACGTCCCCTCCCGCAGCAGCGTCGTCAGGTTCTGCGCCGTCATTGGCCTAGAGAAGAGATAGCCCTGACCGTAGTTGTAGTTCATCCCCAGCATGAGGCTGCGCTGCTCGGCATGCTCAATGCCCTCGGCCACCAAGTCAAAGTTAACGCCCTCGGCCAGGTTAGCGATCGCCCGACAGATTGCCACTTTTTCTAAGTTTTGAGCGTTGGTGGGAATAAAGTAGCGATCGACTTTGACTTCATCAAAGCGAAACTGCAAGAGTTGGGCCAGACCCGACTGGCCCATGCCAAAGTCATCGACCTTGAGCCGCAGCGACATAGCACGCAGTTCTTGCAGGCTTTGCAAGTAGCGATCCAGGTTGTTGTAGATGCCCCGCTCGGTGATTTCAATACCAAAGCGGTTGCTGGCAATACCTGCCTCCGCTACCCGCTGCATGATGCGGTCTAAAAAGTCATCATCTTCCAGCTCTAGGGGGCTGATGTTGATGGAAAGATTGAACTGGGTTGATATCTCCTGCCACTGGGCCAGCTGCTCTAGGGCGTGACAAAGCACCCAGTCGCTAATCCGGTGTACCAGCCCTGTCGCCTCGGCCACCGGAATAAACTCCGACGGCGATACCGAACCCAGACGGGCCGAATCCCATCGAATTAGGGCTTCGGCTCCAACAATCGCGCCGGTTTGCATGTGGCAGATGGGTTGGTAGGCGAGCCAAAACTCCAGCTCACTGCTGCGCTGTTCTAGGTAAGCTTCCAGGGTAATTTGGCGCAGCCGTCGTCGAGCCAAGGCGCTATTCCACACTTGAATACGGTGTTGGGGTAGGTTCGACCGCCGGTTGCGTTTGGCCTCCCTCAGGGCGGTTTCGGCCGCTTGCAGCAGCCGGTTGATGGGCATATCTTCCTGAAAAGCATCAATCGTGCCGCTGGCGACGCCAATGGAAACACTAATGCTGGCTCCTTCAACCTCAATGGCGAGAATATCGCTCAGCACCTTTTCGGCAATCGCAGCTGGGATGGGGCAAGGTTCGGTAGAGTCGGCATCGGGGGCAGGCAGCAGCAGTAAAAATTCGTCGCCTCCGTTGCGCACCGCAACGCCGTTTTGGGTTTGCGCCTGGTCTTGTAATACCCCAGCAACGGCCTTAAGCAGCTCATCGCCCAGGTAGTGACCCCGCTGGTCGTTGATCAGCTTGAAGCGATCGAGATCGATGAAGAGGCACACCTCCCAAGCCTCTAGCTCCATCTCCAGCACGCGGCGGTTGTAAAGACCCGTGAGCGGGTCGTAGATCACACCGCTCACCTCCGTAAAGGTCATGTAGAGCAGCTCTGGGGAGAGCGGGGTCACTAGGGTCATGTACCAGCCCGAGATTTCGCCTTTGTACTGGTATTCCAGCCGCTTGGGCTCACCGGACTCAAGGGCTGCCAGGTAAAGGTCAATGAGCGAAACCCGATAGGGGTAGACCTGCTGCCGATGAATAGGCATTTTTTCGCAGAGACGATCGCCCGGCTGGAGCAATTTCTGGGTGATTGCCGTGGCGGCGGGGTTGAGCTTGAGCACCTTGAGGTCGTCGCCTGTGCGCTCAAACAGCAGCTTGCCGGTGAGGGCCTGCTCCCAGGTGGCTTCTAGCAAGCTAAAGGTTTCGCCCAGATAGCGCAGGCGGGTTTGGCTTTTGAGTAGGGCCACTACCGCCGCCCAAGACACTCCCGCCGTTACCCAGTGCCAGAGGGCGTTGTGCAGGTTCATGGCGCTGAGGGTGTGGCCGATGCCGCAGCTAAAGATAAACAGGATCAGCAGCAGCAGGTTGAGCCAAATGTCGCGCTTGGCCTTGAGCAGCAGCGGCAACAGCGTTAGGGGAATGATGAAATACGCCGCCGCAATCGCGCCGTTGGCAACAAGCTCCATGCTTAACTCTCTTCTACAACAATGCCCCTGTCCGCTTTTAGCTTGGGCCTCGAAGCGGCCAAGCAGGCATAAACGTACTAATTGTTATCTAACCCTTAAGCAGGTTAAGGCCATTGGGCACAAACCTTCTGCCAACCATTGCGGCCCGCCACATTGAGAGAAGATGAGCCGTGGCGATCGACATTCAAAACAAAACCCCCAGGGACCAGCGGTGCCGTAGGGGTGGGGAGTTCGGGTGCATCTACGCAAACATGCGATCGCCGCTGTCGGTCTATGGTGCCCAGGTCAGGGAGGCGATCGCCAGCCGTGCCGATCGAAATGGGACAGCCCAGGGTGCAGCAATTGAGTCTGCTGTAGTGCCTTGAGAAATCTGCCGTTCGGTTGTGGCTCCTCAATAATTACGCGTGTTATCTCGTAAACGGAGAAATCAACCTGACGCAGCACTAAGAAGGGTGGCAAATGATAACCAACGAATTTTGCATCTTGCTAGACGCTTACACCCAAGCCTCGAATGACGGGGACACGGGTACTGCTGAAGCGTTGATGAGAGAACTAGATGGCCTAGTCATGTCATCTCGATACGATCGTATGAAGACAGAAAAAGCTAAAGGATGGACGGTGGGGTAGTGCCTACGGAGATGCTAAACAAAAAACCCCATGGGCCAGCGGTGCCTGTGGGGGTTGGTTCTTAGGGTGCATCTACGACTTCAAGACTTCTGCCCGTTACTTGCCTAGGATGCCCTTGTCAGTGGGGATGGTAGCAGGGGTAAGCTGTTTGGCGTACATGGAATTTCACATCTGCCCCTGGCGATCGCTGGGGTTTTGTTTTGCTTGGTCCTCAATCGGAAGCCAGGACATAGGCAACCTGACTAGCTGCGCGAGCAGGGAACGCCCGTTAAAGAGCGAGCCTCTCGATCACTTAGGGTTAATGGTGGCGCTAGTGGAGAAGATCGAGCTAGTGGAGCTAGCCGAGGTGGCACCGCTTGTGGCGAGGCACAATGTCTAGACTCAATTCAGCTGGAGCAGGGTTACAATTTCGCCGACAAATCGTTCTGGCTCTAACGGTTTCGTCAAGTGTGTTTGAAATCCAACTTCGAGGGCTCTTTTTTGGTCAATTTCTGCAGCATAAGCCGTGAGTGCGATCGCGGGAACGGTCCCGCCCTGAGCGGGTGGACGGGAGCGAATCTGCTGCATCAGCCCGTAGCCATCCATCTCTGGCATGCCAATATCACTAACAATCACATCAGGAACCAACCGCTCCAAGGCTTGCAGCGCTTCTAAGCCAGAAGGCACCGCCGTTACCCTTGCTCCGTATTGCTCTAGCAGAAAAGCCTGAAACTCGCGGGTATCAGCGTCGTCATCAACGAGCAAGATTTGAACGTTGTCTAGGAGTGTTTCTGAGTTAAGTTGAGGCTGGGTTGATTTAGAGAGAACGGGTGTTGGCCGCTTCAGGACCGGTAGCTGCACGATAAAGGTTGCACCTTGCTGCTCACCATCGCTCTCTACCGCCACTGTACCGCCGTGGAGTTCCACAATCTGCCGCACGATGGCGAGCCCTAACCCCAGACCGCCAAATTTACGGGTGGTGGAACCATCTTCTTGCCGAAAATACTCAAACACATAAGGGATGAATTGAGCCTTGATGCCAATGCCTGTATCGATTACCCGAATTCGCGCCAATTGCTCCACTTGCCGCAGTTCGACCGTTACTTGCCCGCCCTTGGGCGTGAATTTGACGGCATTGGTCAGCAGGTTCCAGACCACTTGCTGGAGCCGGGCAGCATCGCCAAAGATGGGGGCAACTTGCGTATCGAGGTCAAGTGCAATCTCAATATTCTTGGCTTCTGCTGCCAACCGCACGGTTTCGACGGCCGCAGAAATCACAAACGTTAAACTGGCGTGAGTCGGATTTAAGGTCAGCTTGCCCTGCATGATGCGGGAGATGTCAAGCAAGTCTTCGATCAGTTGAGACTGCAGTTTGGCATTGCGCTCGATCGTCGCGAGTGCTTCCGCTTGGCGGGCTTGGTCGAATCTGCCGGTTTTCAGCAACTGGGTCCAGCCCAAAATCGGGTTGAGGGGCGATCGCAGCTCATGAGACAGCACTGCGAGAAACTCATCCTTAATCCGGTTGGCGCGTTCTGCTTCTTCTCGTGCCGCTTGTTCTCGTTTTAGCAGTTGCTCTTGCTTCGATTCAGCTTGCTTTTGCCTGGTGATATCGCGTGAGATTGCTAACAGTTGTGCAACCTTGCCAGATGCATCTTGAATAGGGGTGACGATAGCATCCCACCACTTCAAGTTGCCCTTTGCCGTGGGGCAGCATCCTTGAAGTTGAGCAGCATTGCCTGCTTTGGCGGCTATGAACGCTGCCTCTGCGTTTTGGCGATCTTCGTCCTGCCAGAAATCGAGCCATTTGGCGTTCAAAACAGAGGTCGGATCGTCAATTTCCAGGAGATTAAAGCCGCCTGTATTCAAGTAAACGAGTCGGCCCTCTAACGTTAAAACTTTGATACAGTCTTGACTGCTCTCTAAAATGCGTTGCTTTAGTTCTTCACTCTCTTGCAAGGCAGCTTCTGCCTGTTTGCGATCGGTAATATCGCGACTGACGGTGGCTAACCCGATCGGCTGGTTGTGTTCATCTCTGATATGAAAGACGTTGTAGATCATCCACAACGCTTCGCCTGTCTTGAAATGACGGAACCGAATTTCTACCTCTGCTTGCCCCTCCTGCAATACATGGGGAAGAAACTCATTGATGATGAAGTCTTGATCTTCAGGAAAAAAGAAGTCTTTAACTGAAGTTTTGATGTATTGCTGGACATTGTCCAGTCCCACTAGTTGCTGACCCGCTGGATTGACATAAAACGGGACAAAATTCATATCGTACATGCCGATAAATACTCCACTGTTATCGGCTAGGGAAACAAACTTTTGAATTTCAAGTTCTGCCTGCTTGCGCTCGCTGATATCGCGGGCTGAACCGACAACAGACTCTACGGTGCCATCGGCGGCAAACACTGGGTTAAAAATATACTCAAAGTAGCCCTCAATCCCGGTTGGACTGGTGTAGGCAATCTCGTTTCTAACGGTATCTCCGGTCTCAAAGACTCGTCGCATATCATCCAGCGCTTGCTGCTCAACGGCTGCGGGATAATTAAGTTCAGCCATCGTCTTGCCAATTGCCTCTGCTGCGGTGATTCCCCACAAGTCGAGCAACACTTGATTGGCGTAAAGAAACCGCCCATCGCGGTCAAAGCTGAATATTAGTTCGGTGATGGTCGAAAGCGTTGCATCAAACTTTCGCACTTGACGCTCGAGGTCGGCTGTGGTTTGCCGCAACGCTTCGTCTATTTGTTTGCGATCGCTAATATCCTTGAATACAATCGCCACTTTTCGGTCTTCCGGTTGTCCAGTGCGGCAGGCATAGACATCAAACCAGCGGTTCATCGGTGCAGAATGACTCTCGAAGCGAGTCGGTTCTCCCGTTAAGGCAACTCTGCCGTAGGTTTCGATCCAAAAATATTCTGGATCAGACACTAACTGACGCGCTGTTTTACCGACAGCTTGTTGCAATCCGGTTTGCTGCTCAAACACGGTATTAACTTCTAAGATGCGGTAATCAACGGGCGTGTCGTTCTCGTCAAACAGCGCCTCGACGATGCAAAAGCCCTCGTCGATCGACTCGAACAAGGTGCGATATTTGGCTTCCGACTCACGCAGGGCGGCTTCGGCATAGGCCCGTTCAGTGGCTGCCCACGTCTGTTCTGCGGTTTCTTCAACCAGTTTGACCTCAGCTTCTGTCCACTGACGTGGCGTGGATTGTTGAGCGGCCAGCAGGGCCACAAACTGACCTTTTTTGATTAGCGGCACATCAATGTGGGCCGCGATATCAATCTCGCGGTATTTCTTTTTCTGGGCGTCTGTATAGGTGGAGTCGTTGGGAATATCGGTGACGACTTGAGTGCGCCCAGCCTCATGATCAGCAGTCAGGTTGCGCTGGTAGTCCTCCAATCGGTACCGTCCGCTTAAGGGAGCTACACCATGGGTGTAGTTGCAACGAACGACGACCTCCTCACCCTCTGATACAACTTCGATATAAATGACGCGAGTTGCGCCCAGAGACTCACCTAAAATGCGAGCGGCGACCGCCTGAATTTCTGACGCATCAGTAATCGGCCGAAGGGCCTCTGCTAGTTTGACTCGAAACGCATTGAGCTGATTGGCTTGGTGTAAGGCATGGTCTTGCGGCCTCTCTGTGGCTGACCGTACTTGCTCTAGCTCGGTCAGTAAAATTTGCGCTGCCGTTTTCAAGTCGTCTGACCAGGTTTCGATAGCTCCTAATGGCGTTTGCGACCAATCGTGAGAGCGCAGGAATGTTTCTATCTCACCACCGTCTCCAAAAGGCTTGTCGGGCATTTCCTGGCGTTCCTCTACCCTCATGCGTTTAGTTTCCTTGGAGGCAAGTATTTTCCTTGAATAGCCTGACTGCGTTCCCGCAAAGCGCTATCAGGTGACTCTGCCAACTGGTTCAGCAAGGTTTCAAGTTGTCTGAGTGCTAAGGGAGAAGGGGTGGCATGTCCGTTCTCCCAACGATTGATGGTGGGAAAGGAGACTCCAAGTTGAGCCGCAAACTTCTCCTGGGTTAGCTTTAAGGTTTGCCGCAGCTCTCGAATCAGTTGACCCATAGCGGGCTGTTTGATCCCTGAGCAGTTCCAATGAAAAGCCACAGCACTTACACTTTATATAGTCCTTTATACTGTCAGCATAGTTGGTTTTAGGAAAAGTTAAGAGCTTTGTGCCTACGATTTCGGAGTAGCTGCCCTGCGCCATAGAGCAGCAGAACCTTACGCTTACTGCCGCTCGCCCCCTACCGGGCGCAGCTGTGGCAGGCGGACGGTGAAGGTTGTGCCCTCCTCCGCTGTCGAGGTGACCTCTACCGTACCTCCATGGGCGACGACGATCTCACGCACGATGTACAACCCTAAACCAACACTGCCTGGAACTCGTTGCGCTGTCGATTCTGGCAAGGTGTGGCGCGTGAGTGGATCAAAGATTATGTCCACCATCTCTAATGGAATTGGCAGCCCTTCGTTATGCACGCTCAAAACCACGGTTGCTCCCTCTGAAGTGAGTGATAGGTCCACCGGCCCCTCGCCTGACCCATGCTGAATTGCGTTGCCCATGAGGTTGGAGACGACCTGGCGGAGTCGAGCCGCATCGCCGTCGCACGTAAGATTGCCGTCTGAGTGAAAGCGCAGCGTGCGCTGCGGATGGGCAACGCAAAATTCCTCAAAGACTTGGCGACAGAGTAGTTTTATATCGACCAGCTCGCGCGTCAGCGGCATCCTATTGCCCTGCCCCGTCGAGGCGAAGTCAAGCAGGTCGCAGATCAACCGTGTGACCGCCTCCGTGTTCGTCTTGATCACCGACAGGGCTCTAGGAGAGGCCGGGTGTTCGCCTGAGGTGCGCGAGATTAGTTGTGCCGCCATGCTGATAGAGTTCAGTGGGCTGCGCAAGTCGTGGCCGAGAATCGCCAGGAACATGCGGCGCGACTGTTCGACGCGATGCGTGTAGCTGCCGACAGCTGCGGCGAGCGATTGATCGATCGATTCGTTGAAGCGGGTGATATCGTTGACATCGTTGATGTCAAATTGCGAGTGACTCTCAGTCCACAGGCGGAGCACGCTGGCGCGCAGGGCGCGGTATTCGGAGATGACCTCCATGATGTCAAAGCCCGAGCCCATGCGGGCCACACCGTGCAGCACTGAGGCGTGGTCGAGCCCATTGCTCTCTTCACCAACAGCGCCGCCGCGGCCTTTGGACTTACTTGCCTGCTGTGCAAGGGTCTGGCCGCTCTGCATATCGCGCGCGGTGGCCCGCAGCATTGCCTCAGCATCGTTACGCAAGGCGAGCTTGGTCATCTTTCCCCCTGGCGCGAGGCTACGCGCAAACGTCTCCCATTCCGAGAGAATCAGCTCGACGTTCCCGAGAATGAAATCTGCCAGACGCATCGATTTTTCTGTTGGGAGCATTTTGGGAATAGAGGCCTGATATCCATAAGAGTGCTCAAAAGGATGCCACCTGTGGTGATTTGGCTGAGCTTGCTTTGTGCCCTATTTTAAGCCGTTCGGAATTCAAAAGACCAAAATAAACCCACCACCAGCATTTTTTCTAGTACAGGCACTCGATTGCTAGCGCAGTCAGCACCAATAGGCGGACTTCCCGGAAAATCCGCCGTTCGGTTGTAGCTCCTCAATCACTACGAGTGTTATCTCGTAAACGGAGCAATCAATCTGACGCAGCATCAAGAAGGGTGGCAAATGATAATCAACGAATTTCGCATTCTGCTAGACGCCTACATTCAGGCCTCGAATGACGGAGACATGAGTACTGCTGAAGCGTTGATGAGAGAACTAGATGGCCTAGTCATGTCGTCCCAATACGATCGCATGAAGGTGGAAAAAACTAAGGGATGGGTAGTAGGGTAATGCCTGTCGAGATTCGCCACACCATAGATGAAAATTTGCCTCTTGAACTCAGTCATCCAAACACTCAAGGAATAATCAGGGCGGAGGCGTCATGAACAATCGATAAAGGTGGATTACCAGCTGTAATAAGCTCAGACATTAAGAAGAGGTGGCCTGTTGCCCAAACCGCAAAAAGTTTGCAACTCTATCTAAAAGCTCATCGATCTCTACTGGTTTACGAATAAAATCGTTTGCACCCATTGCTAGTCCCTGAATGCGACTAGCATCTTCATGGGCAGTCACCATTAAAATAGGAATAAATGGTATGTTTTTGTTTTGACGAATCTTTTTAACTGTCTCATATCCACTCATTTCAGGCATCATCACATCCATCAAAATCAAATCGGGTGGCGAAGCTTCTACTTTCACAAGAGCTGTTCTGCCGTTGTCCGCTGTGTCAACCTGGTAGCCTGCTGCTTCCAAAACAGTTTGCAGCAGAAATAAGTTGTCAATGATGTCATCCACAACCAGTATATGGAAGGTTTGAGCGCCACACATTCGAGAGGCTTACCTAGAGACGATGGACAAGAAAAAACCTATCACAATTGTCCTGCCTACTTTCACTTAAATGATGAAGCTTCACCCTCTACCTTAGATAGATATTTTTCTTATTTATTAAAGTACATATTTACAATTTGTGAATGAGTTATCTGACGAGCGCACAGACTACCTTCAAGGGTGAGCATGAGGACGTGACAAATTCATCTTTTACAACCAGAATGGTTTTCCTCCATGGGAGCCTACGCGGGACAGGTAATTTGAAAGGCAGTGCCAACGGGTGAGAGTGCAACGACGGCACTAGTTCATTGAAGTAGGAAGGCTTCAAGGCATTGGAAATTAAGCAATTCATGCATTTAGATTGGACGAGTGATTAAGCCCAGTGTCATCGCTGGGGTCATCTTTTGTACCACACTCCAGTGCAGTCGCAGCATCTGAAACCGCAGCTGCTCTGAAATAGGCAGGGAAGGGCCGGCACGGTCATAGTCAGTGTGGCGCAGCCAGCGCATCACGAATTTTTTGCGAGAGTTCTACTCGGCCATAGGGTTTACTCAACAGCTGTACCCCAGGGTCTAATCGGCCCTGATGGACAATGGTATTCTCGCTATAGCCCGAAGTATAAAGCACCTTTAACTCTGGTCTAAATCGCCGGGTCAGATAGGCTAGCTCACGTCCGCTCATGCCGCCGGGCATGACCATGTCGGTAAATAGCAGGTCGATGTCGTCTCGCTGACGCAGCAGGATCAGGGCAGTGGGACCATTGGTGGCCACCAGCACCCGGTAGCCCAAATCTACCAGCTGATCGTGGGCATAGCGGCGCACCAATTCGTCGTCTTCAACCAGCAAAATTAGCTCTGAGCCACCCACTACGGAGCTATCTACCTGACGGGGCTGAGGCTCGGTATCGCCCGAAAATCGGGGTAGGTACATTTTGATGGTGGTACCCTGACCCGGCTCAGAGTAGATCTTGATGTGGCCCCCCGACTGCTTAATAAATCCGTAAACCATGCTCAGGCCCAACCCGGTGCCCTTGCCCTTTTCTTTGGTCGTAAAGAAGGGTTCAAACACCCGCTCCAGATTCTCGGGGGTAATGCCCAACCCTGTGTCTGACACCGTCACCATAACGTACGGCCCCGGCACCACTTCTGCCTGCTGGTCGGCATAGACTTGGGTGAGATCGGTGTTGGTGGTCTCAAGGGTAAGCTGCCCCCCCTGAATCATGGCGTCGCGGGCGTTGAGGCAGAGGTTGAGCAGGGCACTTTCAAGCTGGACCGGGTCAACCAAGGCAAGCCACAGACCGGCCTCAAGTACCATTTCAATGTCGATATGCTCACCTAGGGTGCGGCGCAGTAGCCCGTCCATGGTGGTCATCAGCTGGTTGACATCCACCGCTTCGGGGGCGAGGGCCTGGCGACGGGCAAAGGCTAGTAGCCGCTGGGTGAGGTTGGCTCCCCGCTGAGCGGCGCTGGCAATCATCTCCGCTAGGGGCTGAAGTCGAGGGTCGGGGGCCAGCATTTCGCTGAGCAACTCAGCGTTGCCCAGAATGACGGTGAGTAGATTGTTAAAGTCATGGGCAATGCCACCCGTCAGCTGGCCGATAGATTCTAGCCGCTGGGACTGGTGCAGCTGCTCTTCTAAGGCAAGGCGATCGGTGACGTCTCGAAAATACACGGTCAGGCCCTCGCTGGAGGGGTAGGCTCGTACATCTAACCACGCATTTAGAGGCGAATAAAATTCTCGAAATTCGACCGAGCGCCCCTCTTTAATAGCCGTCTCAAACTGCTGATGAAAAACACTGCCGACCGCCTCTGGAAACTCATGCGAGACATACTTGCCGAGGAGATCAGACCGCTGGCGCTGCAAGAGCTCTTCGGCTTGACGGTTGAGAAAGGTGAAGCGCCACTCGTGATTGAGGGTAAAAAAGGCGTCGGTGATGCTCTCTAGAGTGGTGTTGAGGCGATCGGCAGTCTGGCGAGCTTCATGTTCAAGCTGCTTTTGCTCGTGAATTTCGACCGCAGTGCCGTACCACTTGATGATAGTGCCGTCTTGATCACGAACAGGGACAGCCTGCACCTGGTGCCAGCGGTAGTCCCTGTCGTAGCGCCGCAGACGCAACTCAAAACGGTAGGGCATGGAGCTTTGCAACGCTGCGGTCCACGCGGCCAGGCAAGGGTCACGATCGTCGGGATGCAGCAGCATCGGCCAGGTTTGACCGGGATGGGGTTCGGGTTCATAGATGCCGGTGTAGACCCGCAGAGCGTAGCAGGTGTAGTCAATAGTGCCGTCGGGTTCGGCAGTCCAAACGAGCAGGGGCATGGCGTCGGTCAGCTGACGAAATCGTTGCTCGCTACGCTCTAAGGATTCTTCGGCCTGCTTTTGGGCCGTAATGTCTTGGAAGGCCCCCTGTATCGCCACGATTACTCCCTGGTCGTTGCGCACGGGCTGACCAATGGCGCGCACCCACACCCGGCGCTGGCGGGCAGTGATAATTTGCAGCTCTTCATCAAAGGGCAAGCCAGTCTCGATACAGGCTGTAACGACGGTGGCAATGCGATCGCGATATTCGGGCGAGTAAAACTCGATCGCCTGGGCCAGGGTAGGGGCAAACCCCGACTCGACCTCGTGGATGCGACACACCTCTTCCGACCAGATCACAGTGGGGCTATTGAGGGGCACCAGCCAGCCCCCAATGCGGCCTATTTCACCTGCAATTTGCAGCAGGGTCCGCTGCAAGTTCAGGGTGTCGTAAGCGTCGCTAAGCGCTTGCTGAGAGGTGTCGACCTGCTTGATGTATCGCAAAACTTCCAGGGTGAGGCCGCTGGTTATAGCGATCGTCACAGCCGCCAGCAGTCGATTGCCAATCACATAGGCAATGGCAAAATCGGGGGGAGCTGGCGGCGACACAAAAAAGCCCGCCACCGTCAAGCCCAGACTGGCAACGGCAGCCATTCGCACCCAGCGATCGCTGCGAGAGAAGCCCGCTGCCGCCACAATCAGCGGGTACAGGTTAGCGTGGGCAAACCCTAAAGGCGTCAAGGTATCAGTGGCAAACGCCAACGCCAGCCCAGCGAGGACAAACCTTTTGGTGAGACGAGGGGAGGGAATGGGAACTGGGGAGGTCATAGCGGTACGGTGAGAAATATCTCATGGTTAGCCTCCGGTGAGAGCTTGATGGATTTTGTAGGCCGACTCGGCCTGCTGGTAGGGTTTGTGCAGCAGGTATATCTCTGTCTCTAGCCCTTTCAGTGGGGCAAGATGTTCTCGGCATAGCCAGAGGTGACAGCACCCGCAGCTGGGGGTGGCGAGCTTTCCTAACCAAGGGAGGCAAGGGTATTGATGTGGTAAAGTCGCTGATGAACTCTCTATCAGGCTAAGACCAGAAGACGTAATTGGGTGGTGGTCCACAGTGCCTGCAACGAAAGTGGTTAAGCTTCTTATGCAAATCTCAAGATTACGGTGGAGTGGTTGTTTCCTAAAGCTCCAGCGACTGGGACTAGCCCTGGTCAAGCCACAGAATTGCCTAGAATAGCTGCCCCGCGCCACAAAGCAGCATCAAAGCCTCTCTTGGCAGCTCTTTCGTGAGTACAGGCGTGGGGTAAGCCAGATTGACTCATTGCGCGCAGGCAACTATTCATCACAGGAGCAACTATTCATCACAGCTAGAGGCCCTAAAGTAGCGAGGTTGCGCTTTTGACCTATTCGGCCGCATGTTTTGACAGACAGCAGGCAGCTATCCAACGAAAGAATTGAGGATGTCAGTGCCAAAAATAGTCGAAAACGAGCTGTGTACTACTCAAGTTTGGACACATATCAGTTCATCGTTAACTGAAAGGGCGCACTGCCTGAATGGCTTTAACCCTCCGGTATCGACAGATGAGGCCTATGAGCAAGTTATTTTAGTGCTGGTGTACGGAATACCCCAGGTGTACAAAGACCTTGAGACTGAATTTTTCTCTCAACGCTTTACCAACAGTCGTAGATCGTAGATCTTTGCCGTAAACCCACAACTGAGGCGGCCAGCAAAAAGGCTAAAACAGGTTCGCTGTAGAAAAACCATTAAGAATAGAATCCAATGCAGTGAAGGGGACGATAAGCATCAACTCTGATGAGCCTTAACTCTCAGGTGAAATGGTACCCCTAGCTAGCAGCGGCGGAATTTCATGGGCTGGCAGAGGTCTAGCGAAGTAGTAGCCCTGCCCCTGTTTGCAGCCCATCGCTTTTAGCAAAGCTAGTTGGTCAGCGGTTTCAATCCCTTCGGCTACTGCCTGCAGCCCTAGCCGCTCCGTCAGCGTCAGGATAGTAACTACGATATCGCGATTGATCTGGTCCTGGTGCATCTGCTGAGTAAAGGATTTATCAACTTTAAGCGAGTTGATCGGCAGGCGGTGCAGGTAGCTAAGGGAAGAGTAGCCTGTACCAAAATCATCGATCGCAACGCGAATATTCAGGGATTGCAGCTGATTAATCAGCTCAATGATGGCCTCGGTGTTGCTGATCAGCATGGTTTCAGTAATTTCTAGAGTCAGGTGTTGGCCATCCAGACCGGTCTGGTGGAGCACTTGCTCGACTTCAGACAAGAAGCCCTGGTGGTTAAGCTGCTCAACCGATAGGTTGACATTTATTCTCAAATGGCTCAGGGCCGGAAACTGCTGCCGCCAGACCTGCAGTTGCTCACAGGCGGTGCGCAAAATCCAGCGGCTCAGACCAATAATCAGTCCGGTTTCCTCAGCGATGGGAATAAAGTCACAGGGAGGAACCAGCCCCAGTTCAGGATGTTTCCACCGCACTAGGGCTTCGAACCCGGTGATATCGCCAGTACTGAGGTTAACAACCGGCTGGTAGTAAAGGGTGAACTGCTCGTGGACAATGGCCTGCCGTAGCTCGTGCTCAAGCTGCATACGATGCACCACCCGAGTATGAAAATCAGGGTCGAACAGGGCATAGCAGTTTTTCCCCTGAGCTTTGGCCTGATACATTGCAATGTCAGCATCGCGCAGCAGATCTGAGGGGTGGAGATATTGGGCGGAGGCTAGCACAATCCCAATGCTGACGGTAATGTAAACCTGCCGTCCCTGAATCTGAAAAGGTAGGCAGAGGGCATCCAGCAACCGTTCTGCAATCTGGGTAGCCTCTGAGAGGCCATCAATGCCATCTAGGAGAATTACGAACTCATCGCCACCCAAACGGGCGGGGATATCCAGCGGGCGAACGATGTGGAGAATTTTTGCAGCGGCGGCTTTCAGCAGTTGGTCCCCGGCCTGGTGCCCCATGCTGTCATTCACCAGCTTGAAGCGGTCTAAATCCAAAAACAGCACCGCAAACTGAAAATTGGGCTGCCGCTGCTGCCGCTGGAGGGCAAATTCCAGACTCGACATCAGCAGATTGCGGTTGGGCAGGTCGGTAAGGGCATCGTGCATGGCCGAATGGCGCAGTTCCTCAACAGCGGTAAAGCGGTCGGTTATGTCCTGAACCTGAGCAATGAAATAGAGAGGCTGCTGGTGCTGGTCTCTCACCAGAGAGCCCGTCAGCAAAACCCTCACGACAAACTCCTGCTTGTGGTGGTAGCGCTTCTCCATTTGATAGGACGGAATCTCGTCAGCCAGGAGCCGCCGCATCAGGGCCAGGTCGGCCTTCAGATCATCCGCGTGGGTGATGGTTTGAAAGTCCAGCAGCAGTAGCTCTGCCTCGGAATAGCCAGTAATGTCGCAGAATGACCGATTTACCCGGAGAAACGCTCCCTCCAGCCCCACTAGCGCCATACCGATGCCAGCATGGTCGAAGGCACTTCGAAACCGCTCTTCACTTTCTTGCAGGGCAGATTGGGCATGAATGCGATCGCTGATGTCGCGATGGGTGCCGACCATCCGCAGGGGGTTGCCCTCGGGATCTTGGGCGATTACTCTGCCATAGGTCTCAACCCATTTCCAGTCACCGGATTTAGTGCGCAGTCGATACTCAAACCGATAACCAGAGTTCTGATTCCGCAGATGGGCCGCCAGCTCTGCCATTGCCCTCGGTTTATCGTCTGGATGAATCAGGTTCTCCCAGGTGCTGACAT
Source organism: Nodosilinea sp. FACHB-131 (assembly GCF_014695395.1). Lineage (GTDB taxonomy): Bacteria > Cyanobacteriota > Cyanobacteriia > Phormidesmidales > Phormidesmidaceae > Nodosilinea. The sequence goes on along the minus strand of NZ_JACJOF010000042.1, from coordinate 81,184 downwards.
GCTGGGGCAGTTCCCCTACGCCATAGCCCAGCATGGCGAGCCAGCGCTGGTCATAGAGAGTCCTGCCTGTGTCGATAGTCCAATCCCACAGCCCATCCCCGGAGCCTTCCAGGGCCAGTTGAAACCGGTTTTCGTGCTCACGGTACCGGGTGATTTCCTGGCTCAGGAGGGTGGATGCCTGCACCAGTGCAGCTTTGTTCTGCTGCGCTTCCGTCATATCCATCTGGATACCGGCGATGGCATAGAGTTCGCCGTTGTCATCCAGAATCATCTGGCCCTGACTGCGCAGCCAGCGAACGCTGCCATCGGGCAGCCGCACCCGATAGTCTATCTGCATGTCGTCCTGGGAACTTAAAGCCTGCTGAATCTGTCCGTTCACCCGGGGCCAGTCCTCTGGATGAGTGGCCTGTCTCCATACATCAAAGGGTTTATCGTCGCTGCTGGGCTCGTAGCCTGTGAGCCGGTAGTTGGTGTCAGACCAGTGGATGATGTTGCTGGTGAGATCCCAGTACCAGATACCGATCTGGGCCGATTCCAGGGCCTCATAGAGCCGTTGCTGGCTGGTGCGGAGCTGAGATTCGCTGCGCTTGCGCTCGCTAATATCCGTATGGACGCAGGTGACCCTCCAGCACTGGGCTTCGGTATCGTAGCGGCTGGCGTACCGGGCCCAGATCCACCGCAGACTGCCATCCCAGTGGTGAAATCGGTATTCTTCCTCGGTATTGTGCTCAGCATAGACGCTCTCATAGAGCCGGGGTACCAGGGCTTCGAGGTCCTCTGGCTCTACTCCATTCATCCACAGGTGTTGATCCGCCATGACGGCTTCGGCAGAGAAGCCAAATAAGTCCAGGCTGCCCGCCGAGCAATAGTCATAGACCCAATCGCCATTGGCAAACACTCTGAAGCAGCCGATACAGGCAATGGCGTTATCCAGAACCACTTCCAGCATGGCCCGAGACTCTCTCAGACGCTGTTCCGTCTGGTGGTGCTGTTGAATCTCGGCCTGCAGCTGTGCATTACTCTGCTGCAGGGCGGCGGTGCGTTCCGCCACCCGGTGTTCCAGCTCCTGGTTGAGCTGGTGTAACGAGCGCTCCAGCTGCTTGCGCCGGGTGACATCGCGCATCACCGACAGGTGGCGATGGGGCAAAAAATTGGCCGTGGCAGCGAACTCGACCTCCCGCACCGTGCCATCGGCCCGCAGCAGCTCGATTTCTCCCGTCAAGCGCTCATCGTCTAGAAACTGATGCCAGACATCGGTGTATTCTGTAGCCCGCACGAACCGGCTGACCTTTTGGCCCAGCAACTCCTCCCGGGGAAGCCCCAGCAGCTCACAAGCAGCGACATTCACATCCAGGTAATGCCCCTCATCGTCGCAGACCACCATGGCATCAAGTGCCCCTTCAAAGAAGGCCCGCAGCTGCCGGTCCCGGAGGCTCTGATCCAGGTCATTTGCCTGCTCGTTCTGCGCAGAGGTGTCTTGAATCCTACGGTTTTTATCCTCAGCAGAAGACCCAATCCCAGGCCTAGAAGATTCTGGCGGGAACGGTAGAGCCATGGTACTCCTCAGGATGCACCTGTATACCTTCTAAGTTAGAGGTGAAAAGAGCAGGGCATGATTTAGGATGGGCCATCTGCTAAGGGTGAGAACAAATCAAGCCAATGTCTTCATGCTTCGATACACGCTTTAGCAGTTCGCAACTAAAGCGATGATGACAGTGTATTGATGGGGCATGAAAAAGCAGCGGGCTCAGCGGCACCAGCAACCCATTGGCGTCATTATGGTCGATGTAGACCACTTCAAGCGGTTCAACGACACCTATGGTCATGAAGCGGGAGACCATACTTGCAAGTCATCGAAATCTCGTTGAGCCGAGCTCGTCTACTAAAGCTCGCGCTATCCCCTTTCTGTCTCGGTTCTAGCCCTCTGGTCGCCTGTGGAGTAGCTGCCCCGCGCCGCAGAGCAGCATCACAACCGCTCTCGACAGCTCTTTCGTGAAACGTCCCAAAATTTGTCCGACACTACACTCAGCTATGTCAGCTCCTGCTGATGAAGCAGTCCTTGAGCGAGGCCCATCCCGCTATCGCCCGAAGCCTCAATAACCTGGCTTTGCTTTACGAATCCCAAGGGCGTTATAAGGAGGCCGAACTCCTTTACCTAGAAGCTTCAGCGATGATGAAGCAGTTCTTGGGCGAGGCCCATCCAGAGACGATAACTGTTCGTCAGAATCTGGAACGACTGGTGGCGGAACTATGAGTCAGTTGCAAGAGGAGACACCTAGTGAAACAACTCTAAGTCCTGGTTTAGTCACCCCGCGCCGCGACCACTCATCAGCACAAAAGTACTAAATAGGCCTAAATCGCCAGCTTCGCTACTTATGGCTAAGTACTGTCATTCGTTCGTTATAGGGAGTTATCTACCCATCCACAGTGCTCACAATCCCAGTGGATGCGAGGAGTTGGATAGGTCTGTTTAAGAGGCCTCTCACAATGGTGACATCGGCCTGTAAAGAGAGGATGGGTGTCAAGTAAATGAAGCCGCTGGTCAAGCGTAAGGCGCTCCACAGGATCTAAGAAGAGGTCACCAGCATAGTAGCTTGCCCCTGCGGGGTGCCATTGCTCGTCGTCGTCGTACCAGGCAAGCGGATCATCTATCTCGCGAGCATCCTCACCCCTAAGGCTAAAGTCGTCGCAGATGTGCCCATCAACGCCGGTAGGGTGCTCAGCACAGACAAGGTAAAGACTATGAGCAAAGTACTTACACCGATCACAGCAGGAAAGCTTTGGCATACTTTGCCTCTTCGTAAACCTCATCGTCACTCGCTTCTGATAGTACCCTCTCCAAAAAACAAATATTCCAGCTTCTAGTCTAGGCAGGCTTCCTCTGTGTTTCCGATTCATAGACTATTGGCCATAGTCTTGTAGTCCGTGTAGGTAGCCTCAACAACGCAACATTAGGTAGCGTTATCGTTCCACTATTTCGCTAGGTGCTGGAGAGCTGGCTAGGCCGAGAAGAAGCCCGCTTGTGAGGTGGATTTTGTATCAGGTGCATCACTACCTAATCATTCTAGTGCTCGCCCTAGTCCAAAGCAGGCTTGCGGCTTTTGATACGCACTACTGGATAAATCTCCTTATACTGCCGCTCCATAGAAAAGCGAAACAGCCAGCAAAAATCGTCTAACCAAGCTTTTTAGTTTGAATGTTTAGTCAGTCCATGCTCTTCAAGACACTGCATACTTGCTATCTAATAGCCCGCTTTACCCAATCGCTGAAACACTAAACAAGGAGAGTCTCGGCTGCGGGAAATGAGATGGACTGTCTTTGAAGTTCAAGCAGAACTCGCACCACAGTGCGAGATGTGTAGCTTATACCATCCCCTTCAATGGTGGAATGAGGAAGCTGTATATAAAGCGATTTAGGTAGCGGAATAACCGCGAGCCGAGTGTCCAGGCTCCTCTTTGACACCCACCTTTACTCTGGCTCCTTAAGGCGAACAACTCGGTCTATCGCCTGAGCCGTTCGCGAGGCCCGGCACATGACTAAGACAGAGCTTGCTCGCCGTGCCCAATGCCCAGGTACACATCTTCGCTATCCTCCGTCTGGAGTGCAGCAAGGTGAAGGGACGGAAGCGCAAGGTGTGTAAATGAAAAAGGCGAGGCCAAACAAGATTTATCCTCGGTATTGGGTTACCAGGAATGCCTCAGAACTACTGTTGAAGCTTTGCATCAGCAAAGCGCCGCCTTCAACAGGGCACTGCGTTAACCAGCTTATGCGTTTGCGAAAAGCCGGTGTAATGATCAGTCGTTTTATCCCCAATGTGGGAAAGCCAAATGAGGCACTACTACAGTTGCCTCAATGGCAAATGATCCTAGCACGATTCTTTATGCTCTATAAGAGCACTTTCCGTAGTCAAACAACAACTGGTGTGTGCTAACTGATTTTTAGTAAATATAACATCTAAAATCAACTGGGCTTTACAAGCTTAAGCTCATCAAAAACAGACGAGAGCATTTCTTCAAACTCAGTTGGCAGTTTTGTTGCTCTTACTAAATATCTCGCTTGCGATGTCAAAAACTGACGTATTCTAGTATTTTCTGCTATTGATTTTGCTAGATAAATATCTTTCTTGGGATCCTTAGAAGCCAGATTGCGGAAGGATATTTCTCGGATAGGAAAGCAGCACTTAAATATATCTGTCGGAGAGTCTAACAGCTTTCTGACTAACTCTAGAAAAAGTGGCCACTCCGATATTTCCAAATCAGGAAAGGAAGAATCTTGATTGATGTCAGCAAAGAGTTTTCTCATTTCTTGCTTTTGGTTAAAAGATTCCTTCCCTCCCCAAATGTAGTATTTCAAGAGTTTTTCAAAATCGTTTTGATTCGAATCATAATCAACAATATTCTTCAAGTCTTGAATTACTTGCGCTATAAAGAAAGAGAAAACCATTACCGCATGTTGAAATATAGCTAGGTGCTCTGGTTTGTCTGGATTAAGTTCTCCTTTACCTTTTTGTAGAGCGACCAGAAGTCTTCTAATTCCTCTGGTTGCATCCATCTCTAATGAAACTTCGCTATTGAGAAACTGTCCTAGCTTTTCAAAGAAACTATTCTTTGAAAAAACCTGATAATAAGCAATCCAATTTTCAATATTTGTTGAGTAGCAATAATCAATCTTGAAATTTAATGAGTGTGACTCAGCATAGTTTGAAAACTGCGTTTCATCAAAAAGATGGACATTTACTCGTTTTGCAGAAAGACGGTGTGCTTCGGTCGAGCGTTTCTTAAGTATCACATATGCATCATCACAAGACACATATTTCATCAATCCAGCTGCCCAAAAAGATCGATTAATTGGACTCACACCTTTTAAGGTCTTGCAATCAAATATAATCCTTCTTTTGGTACCATTTGCATCGACAGAGATTCCGAGAACATCTATATCAGTGATGACCGTAGAGATATCGGACAACTCCCTGTGGTTCTTTACAACAACTTCTAAGAAAGGCAGATGCTGCGTCAGAAGACAAAAGCGTATTGCGCTCTGTTTTTGAAAAAGATCCTTATCAAGACTACCCATAGTTACACCTAATCGAATCCCAGAATCATCTGATCAAACTGCTCAGCTGCCTCTTCGTTTAACTTACTCTTTCTTCGCTGTTTCAACTCTGCCGCAGAAAGAACTGATTGGATATATTCATCGTCTTTTGAAAGAGCTAAACGTGCATCTTGATCAACCTCTAGATTAGCCAGCTCTCCAGTCCGGAGAAGATCGATGGCAAGCGTTAAAGCCTTTTCATTCTCTTCTGTCCTAACAAGATGAAATTCCCACCTATCGGAACCAAGCTGCTTTAGTTTTCCAACTTTCAAGAAAACCAGTTCTCTGTATTGGATACCCGCTTCTGAATTATTTCTGAGATAACCCTTCTCCCTTAAAGACTGAAGCAATTTAACAGGCATCCTTATTCTAAACGCCTTCGGCAGCAATTGCCCCTTTCTCACACACGCAATCAAAGCCATTGCCCGCTCGTATATCTCTCGATTTGCCAAATTCAATCGAGCGTTGCCTGGTGATGGAGTGAAAACGAATGTCTCCTGATTATCACCAAACTTAAGAGATGGTGGCTTTAAAACGCTCTCTTGGCAGAGATGGACAAGAAGACTTTTCTGGATCTCGGTCAACTTTGTTCCCCCAATCTCAAGAGATTGCTCTATAAGTGAGAGAGGCCAGCCTTGGTTACTTTTTACGACTTCAATTACTTTTTGTATATCAGTAGCGCCACTTTTTGCAGCTACATCAACCAAAGACTCTAAGTTATCTGCGAAATAGAAAGGACTTGCTAGAATATTTTTTCCTCGGGCTCTGAACGATTTAATATAGTTTCCATCAGCTCCTATATCGAGGCATCGTTCCAGCAATTTGTTCTCAAAATTCATTGAGTTTTTTATCTTATCTAGATTTTCAGGCTTATTTTGAAGTTCTGATAGAATTAATAGAGTTCCTTGCTCATGTTCGTTCAGCTCGGAAAACGAGAAATAGCTTCCCACGCCTGCATAGACATCTTGAAAACGTGGGACGTCAGGAATGATTGACGAAATAGTTTTTCCAACCTTAGTTATCTGAATGTACTCTACTTCACCAAGTATATTCACTACTTCCTTAAGAGCTGAAGATGGAATATTGAAGTAGTGGTCACTCACCTTTCTGAGTATTTCATAATTAATTTCGCCCAATCCACGGATATGAACAGCAAGGGTTGCTGCCATTCCCATAATGCGCATCTGGTCAAAATCAGGGACATCAAGTCGTCCAAGCCCCGTCTGAATATCATAGGAAAGCTCAACTAGCTGCTTGCTATCCACTTACTGCTCCTGGGAGTGGTTATTAGATAATTTACATCCTGGCCTGTCGGAAGCACAGTTTGTATCGAAACGGCAATTTTCCATCAGTATCATCTTCAATGATGATCTTAAAATCCGTTCATTAAAGGTGAATTCTTTCAATCTCATCAAGCGAGATTGCATCCTCCCGACGATCATACAGAGCAGTCGTCCGAATATCCTCATGCGCCGCGATCTTCTGTGCATTATCGCGGCTACCACCATTGCGCAGGAAATTGGTAATTCCACTTGCACGAAACGTGTGATTACACGCATCGGTGCTGACTCCGGCTGCCAGCGCGCGGCGTTTTACCATTGCCCAAGCTTCCTGGCGCTGTAACCGAACACCAGTGAGTGTGCGAGAGCGACGAGGTGCCGTTTGGAAGAGGGGAGTAGTTTTCTCTTCCCGGAGATGTGCCTCATCCATATAGAGGTCGAGGTACTCTTCAGCGGTATGGTGAACCGGCACTTCATGATACTTGCCACCTTTTTCGTGAAGCCGGAACCAGTACCGTTTGCCTTTTGAGAAATAGTCACCAACGTTCATTCCAAGCACAGCGCCGATGCGGGCAAAGCTAAAAAACATCGCCGCAATTAGTGCGCGATCGCGTAGGCCCACAACGTGGTCAGTGTCGATACTTGCGAGGAGTACCTTCATCTCATCATCGCTGAGCACCGGTGTCTTACCGCGCTTCACGCGATGCTTCACCCCACGTACCTCGGCTGCTGGGTTCTCATGTATCACGCCACCGATAACTAGCCACCGGAAGAGCGAGCGAATGGCAGAGAGATGCTGATTTCTCGTTTGCGCAGACCCTGGATGAATCTCCACGTACTGCGCAACGACGATCGAATTCACCTGGTGGAGTTCGAGTCCGGGACAACACTCCTCAAGCCAGTCAAAGAAACGGGTGAGGGCTCGGTAGTACGCAAGTCGGGTGTTCGGGTTTCGGATCCCAGCCGTGAAAAACTCAAGGTAACGGTAAGTGGTTCGCTCACCAGCTCGACCCAAGATTGCTGGCAAGAAAAACTCACTGCCTGGAAGTACAGACGAACTACTACTTGGGGGCCGAATGAGGTTACTCAAAATGGATCCACTAAGGTGCTTAGATCACGTGTATTAGTCAGCGCTCATTGTATGACATAAAAAGGGATTATGTAATGAAAAAATTATAGATAGGAGAGTTGGATCCTAAATAATGCTGTGGTCTTATTGGATCCGTTTTGCGCAGGCAGTATGGAGCCTAGTCTCCTGCTATAGTCTTCTTCATGCCGAAAGAGTCCCCCCTCTCGTTAGATAGCAACTACGCTGCTTTTCTTGATGGATTAAAGCGGCGCATTCGTACAGCGCAGGTCAAGGCAGCCCTCGCTGTAAACCAAGAACTCATCCTTCTCTATTGGCATATTGGGCAAGAGATTATAGCCAAGCAGAAGCAGGCAAGCTGGGGCAGTAAGGTCATTGACCATTTAGCTCGGGACTTGAAACGCGAGTTTCCCGACATAAAAGGATTCTCTCGATCAAACCTTAAATCAATGCGGGTATTTGCCGAGGCCTACACCGAGGAGCAAATTGGCCAACAGGCTGTTGGCCAAATTCCGTGGAGCCACAACATACGCATCCTAGAGAAGGTAAAAAATCCAGAGGCACGGCTCTGGTACGTCCAGCAAACCGTTGAAAACGGCTGGAGCAGAAACATCCTTGAGATGCAGATCGAAAGCGGCCTCTTTGAACGAACAGGTAGTGCTGTCACCAATTTCGAGCGAGCACTCCCTGCTCCTCAGTCTGACCTCGCACAGCAGCTCCTCAAAGACCCGTACAACTTTGATTTCCTCACCCTCGGCAAAGACGCACAAGAGCGAGAACTTGAGCGTGGGCTCGTTGATCACATCCGCGATTTTCTTCTCGAACTCGGTATGGGCTTTGCCTTCCTAGGCAGTCAGTATCCCCTCGTGGTGAGTGATAAAGAGTATCGCCTCGATCTCCTCTTCTACCATGTAAAGCTCCACTGCTATGTGGTGCTGGATCTCAAAATGGGCGAGTTTGAACCGCAGCACTCAGGCCAGATGAGCTTTTACGTTGCTGCGGTCGATAACCTCATGCGCACCGAACGTGATGCCCCCACGATCGGCATTATTCTCTGTCGAAGCAAAGACAAAACCATCGTGGAATATGCACTCCAGGGGACCCAGCAGCCGATCGGAGTTTCAACCTTTCAAACTCAGGGACAACTTCCGCCAGATATCCAAAGCAGCTTGCCTACGGTGGAACAATTTGATCTAGAACTAAGCACTGCTATTGAGGAAATGGAGGATGGGGAAGTTGACACTACCGACGATTAGTTAGCGCCAATACGCTCTCGCACCAGTGGTGCGAGTTTTGCGCGTACCCTCTCTACTCGCCCACCGACAATACCTCCTAGCCCATTTTCCATCATGACTGTTACAACAGTGGGGGTTCGAGGCGTATTCTCAAGCCACAGCTCCCAACCGTAAAGCGATTCACTTTCGATAATCTTTATCTGTAGCAGAGCCATTCATTTATGGGCGACGTCACTATCTGGGGCATACATGCAGGAAAAACCGGTGATGCAGACACCCTGTTTCTTAAGAAAAAGTTCGTCGCTGTCGGCTGGTCAAAAGTGGGTGGTCTCACTTCTCTTCCCCCAAACCGAGAAGCGTTTAAGGCCCGCGTCGCAGAAACCTACCCAGAGAAAAAGCCTGGTGCAATTCCCAATAATGCAGGCCAGCTCCTCCGCTTCGTCCATGAAATAAAGCTGGGTGACCTCATCGTCTACCCCTCCAAGCGTGATCGCGAAATCCACATCGGTGAAGTCATAGGTCCCTACCGATACGACCCGGCTATTGAGCCTGGATACCCTCACCTTCACGAGGTGAAGTGGTTAAAAAGCGTTCCTGGCACCCGCTTCTCCCAAGGCGCTCTCTACGAAATAGGCTCGGCAATGAGCTTATTCCAGGTAAAGTCCTACGCAGAGGAGTTTATCTCTGCCACTCAAGGTGCTCCAGCACCACAGGCAGGCACTGATGATGAAACCGTTCCGATCGTCGCTGATGAAATCGAGCAAACTACCCGCGACTTCATTTTGAAGCAGCTGGCCCAGAAGTTGAAGGGCCATGACTTCGCCGACTTTGTTGCCCATTTACTGGGCACCATGGGGTACCGCACTCGTGTAAGCCCTCCAGGCCCTGATGGCGGTATCGATATCATCGCTCACAAAGATGAACTGGGCTTCGAGCCACCCATCATCAAAGTGCAGGTCAAGAGCAACGAGGGAAGCGTCGGGAACCCCGTTGCCTCTGCTCTGTACGGCAACGTCGGCCCGGGCGAGTTTGGCCTCATCGTCACTCTGGGTACCTTTACTAAGCAGGCGGTGTCATTTGCCCTTGGCAAGAGTAACCTCCGACTCATCGACGGCAACGAGTTAGTAGAACTTGTACTCCAGCACTACGAGCAATTCGATTCGCGGTATAAGGGACTCCTGCCGTTAAAGCGAGTCTACGTGCCAGAGGTTCTGCAAAGATCCGAAGATTAGCACCCTGATACGGAACTCCTTCCGCAGAATAGGTAACAAACGAGCACACGCATGAGTCAACTGGAAACCATCAAAGCCATCGAGAAACGTCTGTGCAGAGCCTCTGCCATTCAATTCGCCATAGCACTGGAGGCATAACTGATGGCCATCAAGAAGTCTGACCTCTACTCGTCCCTCTGGGCTTCCTGCGATGAACTCCGTGGCGGCATGGATGCCAGCCAGTACAAGGACTACGTCCTGTTCATGCTGTTCATCAAATACATCTCCGACAAGTATAGTGACTCTGACGATTTTGCCCCACCAGTTGTGATTCCGCCTGGGGCAAGCTTCAAAGATATGATTGCGCTTAAGGGCAAAAGCGACATCGGCGACAAGATAAACACTCAGATCATTCAGCCACTCATTGACGCCAACGCTCGCCTCGCACGGAGCGACTTTCCTGACTTTAATGACCCCAACAAGCTTGGCGAGGGCCAAGAGATGATCGACCGCCTTACTAACTTAATTGGCATCTTTCAGAAACCAGAACTCGACTTTTCCAAGAACCGTGCGGAGCATGACGACATCTTGGGCGATGCCTACGAATACCTGATGCGGCACTTCGCCACCGAAAGTGGCAGAAGTAAGGGCCAGTTCTACACCCCATCTGAGGTAAGCCGAGTGATCGCTAAGGTGATCGGCATCGCGCCTCAGAACGCCGTGGCGTCTACCACAGCTTATGACCCTACCTGCGGCTCAGGCTCGCTGCTACTGAAAGTGGCGGCAGAGGCTGGGAAGCACATCACCCTAGAGGGGCAAGAAAAGGACGTGACCACTGCTGGTCTTGCTCGGATGAACATGATCCTGCATGACTTTCCGACGGCTAACATCCTTTCGGGCAACACGCTCGCAGCGCCCAAGTTCAAAGACGGCGAGCAGCTTCGCACCTACGACTATGTGGTCGCAAATCCACCCTTCTCTGATAAGACATGGAGTACGGGGCTTTCGCTTACTAGCGATTACTTCGAGCGTTTCGCCTGGGGAGTGCCACCCACCAAGCAGGGGGACTATGCCTACTTACTCCACATTATTCGCTCCATGAAGAGCACTGGTAAAGCTGCCTGCATTTTGCCGCACGGGGTGCTGTTTCGCGGCAACGCTGAAGCCGTTATCCGTCAACAGCTCGTGCGATCAGGGTACCTAAAAGGCATCATTGGCCTTCCTGCTAACTTATTCTACGGCACCGGCATCCCCGCCTGCATTTTGATACTGGATAAAGCAAATGCCACCGCTCGCAAGGGCATTTTTATGATCGATGCCTCCAAAGGCTTTAAGAAGGATGGCAACAAGAACCGGTTGCGGGAGCAAGATATTCACCGCATTGTGGACGCCTTTAATAAGCAGGTGGATGTTGATCGCTATGCCCGTATGGTGCCCTTTGAGAGAATCGCCGACCCGAAGAACGACTATAACCTCAATCTCCCCCGCTACATCGACACTACCGAACTAGAAGACCTCCAAGATATTGATGGCCACCTGCGCGGCGGCATCCCAGAGCGAGATATTGATGCCTTAGATGCATATTGGCAGGTTATTCCTGGCGTGCGGACCGCCCTGTTCCAGCCAGCGGAGCGCCCTGGGTACTTTCACTTGTGGCTTCAGATTGCTGAGATAAAGTCTGCCATTTTCGCTCATGTTGAATTCACAGCCTTCAATGCTGCCGCTACTAAGATTTTTGAGCATTGGAAAGCGGCAAACCGTCCACGGCTCATTGACTTTGGCAAAGATGGGCATCCGAAGGAGCTGATCGAAACCATTGCCGAGGATTTACTCGCCCTTTTCAAAACGGCTCCGCTGCTAGATACCTATGACTTGTACCAGCACCTGATGGACTACTGGACTGAGACCATGCAGGACGATTGCTACATCCTCTCTGCTGATGGCTGGGTGACTGAAACCTACCGCATTGTGGAAATCGACAAGAAGGGGAAGACCAAAGATAAGGGCTGGGCCTGCGATTTGGTGCCAAAGCCCTTGATTGTGGCACGTTACTTCGCCACAGAACAGGCTGCCATTGACGCGAAGCGGGGGGAACTCGAAACCATCACCGCAAGCCTTGCGGAGCTGGAGGAAGAACACGGTGGTGAAGAGGGTTTCCTCGGTGCGTTGGAGAAAATCAATAAGGCTGAAGTAAGCGCACGGCTTAAGGACATTAAAGACGACAAAGAAGCCACAGACGAAACCGCCGTGCTTAAAGCTTGGCTCAAACTCAACACAGCAGAAGCAAGCTACAAAAAGGCGATTAAAGACGCTGAGGCAGCGCTCGATACCCTCGCCTATAAAAAATACCCGCAGCTTACGGTGGATGAGATTCAGACGCTGGTGGTGGATGACAAATGGCTGACCACCCTGGCAACCGCCGTGCAAGGTGAACTTGATCGCGTGTCGCAGACGCTCACGGGACGAATTCGCCAACTGGCAGAACGCTACTCCATACCGTTGCCGAAGCTGGTGGAGGAAGTTAAGACCCTGTCGGAACGTGTGGAGGAACACCTTAAAAAGATGGGGGCGGTATGGAACTGAAGCCCGGATATAAGCTGACTGAGGTGGGGGTGATTCCTGAGGATTGGCGCATTGAAAAGATCGGTAAGTTGATCGACGAACAAGCAATCCTTGATCATCTTGATGGAAATCATGGTGAACTGTATCCACGTAGCCATGAATTTAAGACATATGGAATACCATATATTGGAGCAAACGACTTTGTAGAAGGGCTCGTCAAATTTGAGAGTTGCAAGTTTTTAGCCTATGAGCGAGCTGTTCAATTCCGAAAGGGCATTGCCAGAGATGGAGATGTTCTCTTCGCTCACAATGCAACTGTAGGTCCAGTCGCGTTGCTACGCACCAATGAACCATTCGTAATTCTTAGTACCACTGCAACTTATTTCAGGTGCAATCCAGAAAAATTACATAATCTATATTTCAAGGTTGCGCTTCAGGCTGAGTCATTTGTTAGGCAGTATCAGTCTGTAATGGCTCAATCTACACGCTTTCAAGTTCCAATTACCACCCAACGGAAATTGGAACTAATTATTCCCCCCCTCCCCGAACAAACCGCCATTGCCACCGTCCTCTCTGACACCGATGCGTTGCTGGAATCCTTGGATCGTCTGATTGCCAAGAAGCGCGACCTCAAGCAGGCCACTATGCAGCAACTCCTCACAGGCAAGACGCGCTTGTCGGGGTTTGAGGGTGAGTGGGAGCATGATGAACTGAGACAACTCGTTCAGATACCGATCACAGATGGGCCACATATGACACCCCGTTTCCTAAAGAGTGGTGTTCCCTTCCTCTCTGTTAATAACCTTAGTGACAATCGAATCGACCTAACTGATCTGCGCTACATTTCTAAGGCTGACGACCAACTCTTTTCAAAGAAGTGCAAACCGAAGAAAGGCGATGTTCTTATAGGAAAGGCAGCCTCTGTTGGCAAGGTAGCAATCGTTGAGAATGAATTTGACTTCAATATATGGTCGCCAATCGCCTTGGTTCGAGTAAATTATAGGCTGGATGCAAAGTTCCTATATTATCAGTTGCAGAGCTTTGATTGTGTAAGGCAAGTCGTCTTGCTGACCAATGCATCATCACAGGGCAACATTGGGATGAACGATATCGAGAAAATTAATATCAGCTATCCATCAATTCAAGAGCAGGTATCTATCGCCACCATCCTCTCTGACATGGATGCCGAAATCACCACCCTAGAGCAGCGCCGCGACAAAATCCGCGCCCTCAAACAGGGAATGATGCAAGAGCTACTGACTGGCAAGACTCGTCTCATCGCCCCTAGAGGTGTCCATGCCTGAACAACCCCGCTCCGAACGCCATACCCAAAATCGCGTAGTCGCGCTGTTCACTGACACCACCCGCCCCGATAGCCTAGGCTATCGGTATCTCGGCGATTGGCATGATCGCACCAACAACCGCCCCATCGAAACCGAACTCCTGCGCCAAAACCTGACCACACGGGGCTACTCTGCTGCTCACATCTCTGCCGCCCTGCAAAAGCTCGAAACCGCTGCCGACGCAACCGGCATCACTCCCTATCAAGCTAACCTCCGTACCTACCAGCTGCTTCACTACGGCATCCCCGTCCAAATATCCGTCAGCCAGGCCCACGAAACGGTGCACCTCGTTGATTGGGATCATCCTGAAGCTAACGACTTTGCCCTCGCCCAAGAGGTCACCCTCAAAGGCAGTCACGAGCGCCGCCCCGACATAGTTCTCTACTTAAACGGCATTGCCATCGGTGTCATCGAACTCAAACGCAGCTCAGTCGGCATTGGCGACGGCGTGCGGCAGCTCATCACCAACCAAGAAGAGATTTTTAATAAGGGCTTCTTTAGCACCGTCCAGCTCGTCTTTGCCGGTAACGACTCCCAAGGGCTTTACTACGGCACGACCGGCACTCCAGAAAAGTTCTTCGTGAAGTGGAAAGGTGAGCGCATTAGCAACACCCCACCCACCACAGGTTCTCTGCTAGACCAGCCTCTAGCAGAAATGTGCGAGAAATCTCGCCTGCTCGACCTCATCCGCAACTTCATCATCTTCGACGGCGGCCAGAAGAAAGTGCCCCGCCCCCACCAGTTTGCTGGGGTCAAAGCTGCTCAAAAACGCATCAGCCAACGAGAAGGCGGTGTTATCTGGCACACGCAAGGCAGCGGCAAAAGCATCCTCATGGTGCTCATTGCCAAGTGGCTACTAGAACACGACCCCGAAGGCCGCATCCTCATCATCACTGATCGTGACGAGCTAGATAAGCAGATCGAAGGAGTCATGAAAAACGCGGGCATTATTAGCCCCGACTCGCCATCGCCCCGCATTACCTCCCGTGCTGACTTCGTGCAGAAGCTCACAGCTCCCATTCCCCGCGTGCTGTGCGCCCTCATTCACAAGTTTGACCTGAACATCAACAGTGAACCACCAACCCCTCACGGGCGCTTCTACGTCTTTGTGGACGAATGCCACCGCACCCAAGGCGGGAACCTTAACAAACAGATGAAGCGCTGGCTTGAGAATGCTATCTTCATCGGGTTCACCGGCACACCTCTCCTGCGAAGAGACAAGGAAACCACCCGCGATGTCTTCGGCACCTACATCCATACCTACAAGTTCCATGAGGCCGTGGCAGACAAGGTAGTGCTGGATCTAAAGTACGAAGCTCGCGCCGTTCCCCAGCGTCTCACCTCCCCAAAGGCTATTGATGCCTGGTTTGACCAAAAGACCAAGGGGCTTAATAGCTATCAGCAAGCCGTTCTCCGCAGGCGCTGGGCCACGCTAGAAGAGCTGATGAGCGCTGGCGAACGAAAGCAGCGCATCATCGCCGACATCATTCACGACTTTGGCGTACTGCCTCGCCTCAATAACAATCGCGGCACCGCTATCCTAGTAGCCGCTTCCATCTTCGATGCCTGCCACTACTTTCGCCTCTTCCAGAACACGTCCTTTGGCGAATACTGCGGCATCATCACCTCCTATGAACCCAATGCCACAGCTATCTCAAAAGAACCGGCCAACAGCGACGAACGCTACAAGTACGACACCTACACCAAGCACGTTCTAAAGCACGGTCAGACCACCAAGAAATACGAGGATGAAGCAAAGCGCCGATTCATTGAGGAACCCGCCAACTGCAAGCTGCTGATCGTTGTGAGCAAGCTCCTGACAGGCTTTGATGCCCCCTCCTGCACCTACATTTACCTCGACAACGAGATGCGCGATCACACTCTTTTTCAAGCCATCTGCCGCACCAATCGCTTAGATGGCGACGATAAGGACTTTGGCTATATCGTCGATTACAAAGAGCTCTTTGAGCAGGTGGAGCACTCCATTGCCGTTTACAACTCCGACAAACTCGACCCCGACAACGGCGACAATGCAAACGTCATTGTGAAGGACTATGTGCAGGAGGGAAGAGCCCAACTCGACGCCGCTCGCGAAGCGCTGCATTACCTCTGTGAGCCGGTGCCACTGCCCCGCGAACTAGAGCAGTACCTCCATTACTTCTGCGGCAGTGCTGACGACCCATTGGCGCTCAGCACCACCGAACCGCTTCGTATCTCCTTCTACAAGGCCACAGTCACCTTTCTCAGGGCCTACGCTGCCATGAGCCGCAATCTTGAATCCGCTGGCTACTCTGCGGCTGAAATCGCTAGCCTAGAGCAGGAAGCACAGTTCTACACCGACACGCGAGCAGCGATTAAAAAGCATTCTGGTGAGGAGCTAGACATTAAGCCGTATGAGGCTGATATGCGCCACCTCATTAACACCTACATCCAGGCTGACCCCTCTGAGACACTCGGCAACTTAAGCGACCTCACCCTCACCGACGCAATCATCGCCACCGGCATCCATGACACGATTGCCCAAAAACTTAACAAGAAGGGGAATCTCTCGAAGAATGCGATCGCCGAAGGCATCATCAACAACGTCCGTAAGACCATCATCCGAGACCAGCTCACCGATCCCAGATTCTACGATGAGATGTCGAAACTGCTCGATGACCTAATCAAGCAGAAACGGGATGATACCGAGTCCTACGAGGAGTTCCTAAAAGCAGCTGAAGCTTTAGCCCAGAAGCTCGGGCGCAAGCAGCCTACCGACGGAGTACCTGCCGAATTACATGGCAAGCCTGGGGCGATCGTCTTGTTTAACAACCTACCAACCATTGAGGCCACAACCTTCCAATGCCCTGAAAGCTCTGAGGAGATAGCGGTGCTCGCCCTCACACTGGATAAGGCTATGCGCGAGCGAGCACCAGCGGGCTGGAAAGGTGACGAAACTCGCGAAGCCCAGGTTCTCAACGCTATATTCCCTATAATGTCTCGTGATCGAACAGCGACACTGGCGATCTTCGAGATCATCAAGAATCAGGGCAGCTACTGATGGCCGAAACAATTCAAATTGGGGAAATCCCTATCACCGTCACCCTCAAGGATGTGCGTAACGTTCACCTATCTGTTCATCCCCCCGATGGCCGCGTGACTCTGGTCGCTCCCATATCTACCCGTCTTGACGTGGCTCGTGCCTATGCGATTAGCAAACTCACCTGGATCCGAGAGCAGCAGCGCAAACTCTTCAATCAGGCCCGGGAAACTCCCCGACAACTCATTGAGCGAGAGAGCCACTATCTTTGGGGACGACGCTACCTGCTCACTGTTGTTCAGCAGGAAGCCAAGCCAAACGTAACGCTTGACCACAAGCGCATCACCCTCCACATTCGGCCTGGCAGCGATGCCACGAAACGAGCTGAAGTCTTTCATGAGTGGCACAAGTCATTGCTACACGAGGTCATCCCATCATTCATCCAGAAATGGGAGCCAAAGCTTGGGGTAGAGGTAAAGAGCTACTTTCTCCAGCGAATGAAGACCAAGTGGGGCAGCTGTAACCATCAGGCTGGCCATATCAGGCTCAACACTGAGCTTGTAAAGAAGCCCAAGGATCTCCTCGAATACGTCATCGTTCACGAGATGGCGCATCTCTTGGAGCCAACACACAGCGATCGCTTTGTTACCATCCTCAATGAGCACTATCCTACCTGGCGCGAAGCTCGGGCCGAGCTCAATGAGCTGCCGCTTGCGGCAGAGCCTTGGCAGAAGTAGCCCTGGCAGCACCCTTGATAGTTACTGAATCACCACGAAAAACCGACCGCTCCTTCCCCAACATGTCCGAGTCCGTTTAGACACCGCGAAAGCCTCTACCCAGTGTGCTCCGTGGTACTCGGTTGATTCCCACCGCACGCCGGGATCATGAGAGGAGTAGATCTCCCCTCGCAGAGTATCTGCTATTGCCGCTTCCTGATCGGTGTTCACAACCTGCCAATGTACATCAAAGCTGTTAGCTGGCAGGGAAAGTCCATTTTCCTGAAATGCTTCAAACCGAATCCATCGATCTTTGTCCAGCACATCCCCAGAGCGAAGAAGCCTCAGGTTATCGTTGCGCCGTCTTCCAGAAACCTCCGTAACTCGCAACGCCACATTGAGTTGATTATCAACCCGCCAAGGAAGTCGCTCTACATAAGGCAACCTCGGCGAAATTAGCCCATCTAAGATGCCACTCCCATGATAAATTACTGCGGCTACTACATCACGACTTTGAAATGTCTGTAGCAGCAATGTCTTTGAAAAGGTGGCACTTGCAATTACTTCACCTTTAGCAAAGTCATCACCAAATACTCGCCTCCATTTCCGAATACTTTCGTTCTCATCCTCTTCATCGTAGGCATCATCAATCCACTCCCGGTACCGGTGAATACAGTCTCTAAAGTTATCGTATTTTGCCTGATCCCAGTGACGGTTAAAGGTTTCGGTAGACAACACTGGGTTCTCGACCAGAGGCATTTCTTCGTTCTCTTGAAGAAAGTTATCCAGCCGATCTACCAATGTCTTTAGAGACGTAGGCAAATCTGGGTAATGGAGAGCCCGATTATAGGAATCGAGAACCTCAACCATATTCCCTACAAGGGTAGTCAACAGAATTGACTTAACGCCAAACCTACCTTTGATATCTCGAAGGTATTTGAGCAGCCGCACTGAGTGGATAAGCATGTTGTTTCCCGTCCACTCATTTCTCTGCGCAAACCACGCAGAGTATGCTTCAGGTGCTGCATCCTCGAATTCATTGTCGTTGCGATTGCAGACCTCAAACGCCTGACTATAGTAATCCGTAGTAACACATGGAACGACATCAAGGTGGAAATCACCCGCATAGTCGAGCACAACGCAGCGGTTTCCACGGGTTGCCTTATCTTCGTAAACCCCAGAGGCCTTGAAGAGAGCATACAGGTTGTTCACATAGTCTTGTGGCTCCCAGTCAGGATGACGTTCCACAAACATCACCAAATCGGCATCAAACTCTTTGTCAGTCTGCGGCTTGATGATTGTCTGATGTGCCCATGACCCTTGAGGCGAAAATCTGATAATTGTTGCCTCATAGCCACTGGGCTCCAGGAACTCCTGAATTGCCTTGACGTGGCCTTCCAGTCTATCGATTCGGGTCTGATTGAGGTTTACGACATCCTCTAGGAATGTTTCAAATTGCTCAGTTAGTTTCATGACTAATTCTCAGGAAGTGTGTACAGAGGTTCAAAGGGCTCAGCAGGTTCCGCAAAGAAAACTCTCTCTAAACTTGGGAACCTCTCCCGTGCGTGGGAAAAACCAAGTCCCTTCAGATCTTTGATTGCAGACACTCCATCCATAGAGTAGATTCCCGATGGAACTGCCTGATTGACTCTAAATATAGCGTCTCGCTCATGTTCATGTCCGGTAAGAAGCTTAGCGATTCCCATAGCCCCGTGGGACTGGCCACTCATAAATAAGGAAACGAGTTTTGTTCCAAGGGAGCCAATACCAGCTGCTTTTGGTAGTGTATAGACCTCATCCAAACACCCTAAGCTCAACACAGAAATTTGGTCTCCAGGCCAGTTTAGAACTCCAACAGCTTCAGTAACGCCAACAGCAATAGGGTTATTGGCCCAGATTCCTCCATCGATAAGACCCACGCTCTCTTGGGTAATGTGTTGCTGGAAGTAAGTAGGGGCTGCTGAAGTAGCAAGAGCTGCATCCACAACAAGAGATTTATAATCTGTCTTAAACCGTGAGTGATGGGGTGTCTTGTAGATATAGACAGTCTGCGCGATTGGATTCCACGCAGGGATAACTAACCGATGCTTAGCTTCTCCCAAGCGCTTTTCTCCAAAAAGTTCAACGAGGATTGCTCGGAGGCTATCTGAACTATATTTTCTCTGGTAGAGCCAGCGTATGGCACGCAGCTTATTATTGAGAAGATTCTGGAGCGGAGTCTGATGTTGTCCAAAGATCTCCGGGCCTCGTCTTTCATAAAGGTCTAGAATATCAGCTGCTCGAAGCCCCATCCCAAGGCCAAGAGCAATAATGCCTCCGGTAGAAGTACCTGTAATCAAGTCGAAGTATTCGCCAATAGGTCTATCGAGTTGGCTTTCAATTCCAGCAAGAAAAGCAGCAGGGAATGTTCCTAGTATTCCTCCACCATCTATCGATAAAATACGTCTTTTTTTCTGCTCAACTATACCTTCATTCATTCACATTACCTGGATTTATAGCTCTCTCAATTCTAAATGAGGCAGAGCTATGACGACGAATCCAGTATATTGCCTACAAACTAATGTCGTTATAGCTAAATGGCTATTCAAAGCTCAATTTACTACAGGATTTACTTAGCAAAAGCCTGCATAAACCTAATGACTAATACGCGGAACACCGCTCACATCGGTGGAAAATCATATCCCGGCGCGGCGCTATCATCTTCACCACGCCCCATACTTTCAGCGACATTCTCATCGTCATCTTCTTCTTCCATCCAAATAAGTGGATACACCACCTGAGGAGACCCCTCCTCGCCGCTACTCATACTCACCACACCATTCTCCTTATCCCCACCACCACCGTCAAAGGCCCAGTCCCCAGATGTTGCCCAGCTAGAAGGAATGCGCTCTACAGGCACTTCTTTAGACTGCTGTGCAGGAAAGATGAGAAACCGCTCACCGTAGAGCTGGTGCCGCATCCACCCGACCCACAAAGACGACAGTGTATGCTCCCAGAGCATCCCGACCTCCGTATCGAGGTCAACCGACATATAAGAACCGGGGAGTCCGACACCTGGCTTCTGCATTTGCTTCCCAGACAAATCACTGGGGAGTGTCAAGGGCTCGATCTTTTCATCCCACTGGTGAGAGATCGATATACTCCGATCACTCCCATTCACCGAGCGGCTCTGCCGATACCGCTCAAGCTGCCGCTGCCCAATCGCATCAGAGACCTTCTTCGCAGAATCAGCATCCATCCGGAAGAATCCACAATGCCCGAACTGGCCGATAATCTGGCTTGCGATCTCCCGCCCATACAACTCTTCAATGCCAAGCCATGATTGGAAGCCCCAAACAATAGCCGCCCCCTTAGAGCGCCCAAACACAAGGAGGTTTTCAAGCTTTGGCAACCGCCCCACCATAAATGCCTCATCAAAAACCACCCAGGTTCTTCGCTTCCTTGAATCCTGTTGGCCTTCAATCTCCTGCACCACACGCGCAAAAATGAGCTGATACATTGCCTGCATCACGACATCGTTTCGGTTCGCGCGCCCGAGGATAAGTACATAGTTGTCGCGGCCACGATTATTAGCCCACGATTGGAGGCTTATCCTACCGTTTATCTCCCCAAGCTTCCGCCATGCCGCAGCAACCGTGGCAAGCCTCCCTAAGTAGGTAAACGCCGTCGCTCTTACATCGTGGCCGCTCTTTGATTCAATACCTTCACGCATCTCAAAATAAAGCCCCATGAGATTCCGCCCAGCAGGCGTCCGCGCTAACAGTGCTTTAAGCTTCTCCTGATCGCGCATCGTGCTTACTACATCAAACAGATCCCATGTCTCCTCATTGGTAAGGAAGGTCATGGCAATCCCAACAAAAAGCTCTTGTGCTGCCATAGGGAAAAAAGGCTGTGCATCTTTGCGAAGCGGTAGAAGTATCTCCGCCATCTCGCGAGCCCCGGCTTCGTCTTCACAATCAGCTTGGATATCCCAAGCCACTGACCGCATATCAAAGGGGTTAAAAAGCTTCCACGGCACATCCATTCGAGTCACAAAGGGAATGGCCACCCCTTTGTGGTCGTACACGAGCGCTCGGTGATCAGGTTCCCTCCCAACAGCAGGCAGCACGTTCCACAGAAGCACATCAATACTGAACGACTTCCCTGCCCCCGTACGCCCGATAAAGAGAAAGTGCTGGGTAGCTCTTGCTACTGCGAGATATACGCCACCCAAAAAGGGGCTAAACCGCTCCCTCTTTTGAAGGAGCCGCCGCATTTTGGAGAAACCAATCTGGTGACTTCCCCGAAGATGAACCTCCCTTGATGGCTGCCCAGGCACCCGCACTACCACTGGCCCCAAAAAACCAAACACTCCCCCTGCGCCAAAAATGATGCCGACTAACGCCGCTAATCGCGGCGCATCAGACAACTGAGACAACGCGAGACGATACGCAAGAACACCGCCCACAATAGGAAGTACCCAGAAGAGCATCGCCAAAGCACCTGCCCCAATGCCAAGTAAGAGCCAAGATCCGAGCCCTTTACCTTCCCCTCGAATCCGCACCAAGGTGAGGCTGTACCCTACGACCGAAAGCACCCACAGGGCATACCCTCCGTAAATAAGGAACGGAACAATGCCTCCTTCAGTTATCCACTCAAACCCAAGGAACGTAAGTCCCTCAGTTATAAGCAATGCTGCCGGATGAATTCCCTGCCAAAGAACACAACCAACCAATCCATAGAGAGCAAACGAAACGCACAACCAAACGATCTTGTTCATCACTTCCTCCGATGGGGGTACTCGGCCCCTACTTTCTCGGCGATTGCATTTCGGTACATCACCACGAGCGATTCCTGAAGCACGAGCGAAATCCCAAATCCAAAAAAGCCTCCGAGTGCCCAGCTTAAGAATGAAGACGTTCCTACCTGATGAAGAAAGATGCTGTACGAAAAGTAGACACAGAGCGGAATGGATATAACGCCAAGCCCAAACAGGATGGTCCACTTCACCACACACACCACAATCCAGATGTGGCGGATGGACTTATCAATGTCGAGTTGAAAGAAGAGCCCCCCCAGGTAATGGTTGTAGAGCTGCAAGGCGAGCACACTCGCAAACACACTCAGAAACCAAACAATGGAAGTAGGGAGTGAATCAGGGAGGTAGTAGTCTGCTAGTCGATATCCTCCCACTGCAATCGGAATAAGGCCCACTAGGGCAATCATCTTCAAAAGCCAAATAACACCATGCCGCATGATAGTTACCGCCTAAAGTTCTAAAGATTGTTCGTGTCTTCGCTGTGTTGTTTTTTCATTAAGAACAGAGGTCGCAAGCCGCTTCTCCCGGCCCTGACTTGCTGCTGTACGGAAATGCTGATAAGTCGGTTTATCAACGTAAAACTTGGTCTTTTCCTTTGCCCGTGTCGCCTGCACGTAGACCAGCTGAAGCTCCTGCATTAGGCTCTCTACAAGCACATAGGCATTGCGCTTAATCGTCATCCCTTGGGCCTTGTGGGTCGTAATGGCGTACCCAAGCTTTAATCCCTTGTACCGATTTGCATTCACTTCAACGGTTTTGCCGCTATCAAGCTTGATGGTGAATTTTCGATCGAGGGGGTTAATCTTTTTCACCGTTCCCAGGTCGCCGTTAAACACCCCGTCCCGGTACGAGTTCTCAGTAAAGAGCACTCGTTCACCAACATGGAACCGCTCTTTTCCTACACGAAGAAATCCCAATCCGAGCTCAAAGTTCCGAAACCGTTCCTGCTGTGCCCTACGATTTAACGTGGTCACTTGCTCATTGGTCGCTGCAATCATGAGGTGATCGCGTGGGTTTCGCCGTGCCTCCATTGCCCAGTCAGCGATTAAAGACTCAATTGCTTTCATCCGGTTTTGCCGAACAACAACCATGCCCCTTGCCTCGTACTGCTCAAGCGCTGCCTCGGCATGCCCCGTGCGGAAAAGGTCAACGGACTCACGGGTCCACTCCTCTACTTGCCGACGGTTTTCCCGTAATTCTGCTGCACCGAACCGATCCTGAAACGCTGGGAATGGCCCCCCTGCATCGATAGGTTGGAGCTGCTTAGGGTCACCAACAAGCACAAGCTTTGCCCCTGCACGATGCACGTGGGAAACAAGCTGTGCCATTTGCCGAGTGCCCACCATTCCTGCCTCATCGATGAGGAGAATGGTGCGACTATCAAGCGAAATTCCCTTTTCTCCCTTTGAATTAGGAGAGACAGTCTGGTTCCCCCGTTGTATCTCTTTCAAAAGTTTTGCAATCGACATGGAGCGCTCAATACGAGCACCTTCCTTAAGCCCTCCCGCAGCCTTTGCTGCAACTGCTGCTCCGATAACGCGGTACCCTTCTTTCTCCCACACCATTCGCGCAGCGTTGAGCATAAACGTCTTTCCCGCCCCAGCAGCGCCAACAACAAGCGCTAGGCCCTGGGGAGTCTCGGTAATGTGGCGCAGCGCTCGCTCCTGCTCATCACTGAGGCCCCGAGGCTCTGCACTTGCCCGATTGCGGCCACTAACTTCTCGAGCAATAGACGCAACCACACGATCGACTACTCGCGGATTCGTACTGTGAGTGTGATTCGCTTGTAACGCTTCCGCTTTATCAAGCAGCTCTCGTTCAACTTTAAGTACATCCTCAGTCGTGTAGAGTTCTTGACTCCCCCGAGTAAGTGCGACTACTCCTGTTGATCGAAGAAACTCTCCCACGGCCGTAAGGATTGCATCTGCACCAATGCCCAGCACCTGCACCTCTTCTGCAACTCGCCGCACAAGCTGTGGTTCAGAGAAATAACTTTCATGGGCAAGCAGACTTTTCCGCTCACCTTCACTGTTATCCCAACGGGTCAGGTCCCCAATGACAGTGGAAAGCGTTTGCTTATCCTCCTCAACTGTTCGTTGATATCGCTCGTAGTGAGGTGCTAGTTGGGCCGGGTCATATCCAAGTTCGCGGCACACCTCGTGCCAAGCTCTGTGAAGAGCATCACGTGCAACAAGGGTTTTCTTCTTCCTCGTTCGTACCGCCTCTACCGCTGCAAGCTTGGCATCAACGACCGTCCCGTGTTCCCGTGAAAAGTCGCTGATACCGAGTGCCTGAAGTATCTCTTTACGGCGTGTCGAGAACCGCTCAATTAGATCTGATGGAACCCCATCCACCTCAAACCAGCTCCGCTTCCGAACGAGCTTGAGTCCTAATCGTGAGCGTAATTGGTGCGCAAGCTCAGCACGAAAGAGTGCGCCTCCTGCCATCTTTCGTTCAA
This sequence comes from Nodosilinea sp. FACHB-131, assembly GCF_014695395.1. Classification (GTDB taxonomy): domain Bacteria; phylum Cyanobacteriota; class Cyanobacteriia; order Phormidesmidales; family Phormidesmidaceae; genus Nodosilinea. Next base: position 56,384 of record NZ_JACJOF010000042.1, on the reverse strand, counting down.
AGAATGGCTTTGTTTCAAGCGCCCAGGTCTTCCCATCGTCACGCACTCCAACATTGAGCACCGTGGCGTGGAAGTGAAGATTAGGGTCTTGGGCACGGCTTGTCCCATGTTCCCAGATGGCAGCAACAATGCTTGCCTTCTCTTTGATAACACCGCCCTTACCACGACGAATAAAGGCAGAGTCCTCTAGGTATTCAAGCGCCCGCTTCGTTGCGCATAGTCCTCCATCGCGAATCTCTTGCCGGTGCCATTGGGATCCAAGACCCCACAGAATGCTGGCACTCTTTGGGAGGCTAAAGACGAGATCAACACCTGACCGGTGGTTCTTCTTTCCTGCGTTACTGACAAGTTTTCTCTCTCCATCAGGAGAGAATCCTCGAAACAGATTCCTAAACTGCTCCTTATCAACAACCCCCGATATGCCAAAGTGAGCCAGACCTCGGCCATGCCAGATACCCGGTGGCTCTCCCCCTGCAAGGTAGTAGTCTTCCTGGGCCAGTAGGCAATAGTAGTTCTCCTGACCTGCCGTCATGGAACTGACTGTAAGCATAAAATTCACCGACTGCTGAGATGCACAATCAGTGAGGAGAAACCCTTAAAGCCACTAGGTAATAGGCATATTTCGCGCGACCCACTCCCGTGCCAATTCGACATATTCCCGCTTAAGGCGTGTGGTCACCTCAGGGTCAGTCTCACTGTCGATCCGTTTCGGTATACCTGCTACTGACGCAAGCACCCCTTCAGTTGCTCGGTTAAGATTTCGGCCGATCTGAAGGAGAAGACTTTCAAGCTCGTGCACTTCTTCGCGCAGGGCTGTTAATTCAGGAGTGTTGCTTGCGCCCGATGAAACACTCTCAAGCGTGTCTAGTACCAGGTCTTTTGCATAAAGGTTAACGCTGTAGTTTCTTCGGCCTCGCGCCCGCGCTTCGGCGAGTTCTCTGAGGCGCTCATACTGTTCGCGGGAGACGCGAAAGCTAATAGCGGGGGTTTTATCCTCACTTGCCATTGAATGTAGCACCTTCAAAAAGAGCATTTGTACCTGTTTACATGCGTAAACCCGCACGCTCCGGAGGTCTCCAGATTTGTAGGCACTACGCTGTAAACACAGTGTAGACAGCCTTCAATTCCTTATTTTGCAAGGGTTTTAGCCTTCTCCCAAAGGCACCTACTGGGTGCGTCAGGTGTGGTGGGCTCTCTTCGAGAGCCCGCCTCCGAAATTTGGAGGGGTATGGATTACATCGATGGAATGCGCTTCGGCGGATGGCTAGGGGCAGTTGCAGGGCTAGGGATTGTCGTTGTGGGGTCGCCGTTGATTCAGGCTGTACGGAGCTTTGCTGGGCGGTGCTGGGGCAGCAAGCGGGAGACGCTTGCGCTTACTGATGCAGTAAATCGACTTGCGGGCGAAGTGCGCGAGCTTGGCAAGGCATCACGACGCACTGACTGGGCAGAAACTGCGCCGCACGTTGAAGCCTCGCCACCAACCCGCGCACACCCACAACAAAGGCAGCAGGTAAACGGCGGCGGAGGCGTTGCGCACTAGGAAAGGCTCGCACCCTGCATGAAGGGTTTTCCATCGCTGTGGATAACCCGCGGCCCTCGAACGGGCCAAAGCGGGTTATCCATCGGTGTGGGAAACCCGTTCCCCAACAAGCAATAAAAACGATTGAAAGAGAGTACACACATGGAAAATGGAACAGCAACAACAACCATCAAGGAATCAGATTTGCGGGGATTTACCGGTACGGAGCAGTACCACCCGCTCCCCTTTTCACCGCATTATTTCCTCACTGATGGGGTGGCCTTTCTAGTGAAAGAAGGGGGCGGCTTGTGGCTTATCGCTCACATTGTCGCGTGTCAACTTCACCCGCTTATTGCGGGGAATCCCGACCTCCAGCACATGCAGTTCTGGCGAGTTTCTCTCGACGACGATGCAAGTGGGTTAGTGCAATGGTTGCGCGACGCAAACGAGCCTATCCTTTCCCACCGGGTAAGCTGCGCGGGGTTCACCTTAAAGAAAGTGACGCTATACCTCCAGCGCGGCGTGGTCATGCTTCCGTCCGAGTATTAATCGGCAGATGGGGAGAACTCAGCATGAACAACTACTTTATCGGCATTTCAAACGTTGAAGAAATCAAGCAGCGGTACCGGAGACTCGCCTTTAGTCTCCATCCTGATCGCGGTGGAACCACGGCGGCGATGCAGAAACTAAATCAGCAGTACCACCAAGCGCTCAAAGGTTGCCACGGTGCTACATCCAGGGGGAGCGATGGCGAGGATCACACCTACCGCTACAACCACGATTTAGAGCAAGCGGTGATCGATAAGCTCGGCGAGCTTATCGCGCTTGGGCTGCCCGGTGTGCGCATCATGCTTGTGGGTACCTGGGTATGGGTAGATGGTGAAACAAGGCCCGTAAAGGACCGGCTAAAAGCCCTAGGTCTTCGCTGGCACACAACCCGAGCAAAATGGTTCTGGCACGCTGGCGAGTACCGGCGGGGCAGCAGTCATGCCGACTTTGGAACCATCGCAGCAAAGTATGGCTATCAGGAGTTTGAGGGAGAAAAACGGCAACGAATCACAAAAACGGCTTGAGTTTTTTATACCGGCTTGCTAAGCAAGCCATTGAACAATGCGTCAGGTGTAAACAGACCGTATCCGTTTCCAAATACCAGCTTTCGTCCTGCCACCAGCAGATACAATGTACCTCCTGTAAGCGAACGTTTAGGCGGGTTTACAGGGCCGCCCCACGAAATTCAATCTTCACTGCCTTTCTACTATCAGCAGTCCCTTCTGTCTTTTTATCGCCTGGCACCACCACAACGCCAACGCCACACACAGCGGCCTTGTACTCAATAAACGAGCGCAGCTGATGGAACGCCCAGGTGTTTATCCGAGCACGCTCCGCCTGTACCTTAGCCCGCTTATTCTTCCGCTCCCGCATCCCAGTTAGGTCTTCGAGTGCGATCGCTGCACCGATGTCTTTGGCCTTCGTAACAACCTGTCTACTAACCGTGTGGTTTACCCAAGTAGCAAACCGTCGCTCCTGCCCCGACAACCGTTTCAAGACCCGACGGCAGTTCCGTCGTGTGGTCCGCGTGCCTTTCGAGGCCTTCTTCTGGAGAGACGATCGCACTCGACGATACCGACTCCGAACACTCCCTACTTCCTCCCGTACTATTTCCTCACCGGTGCTCATCACCACAATGGTATCCATCCCAAGAGCCACACCAAGTACCTGCTTACGCGGGACGACTTCAGGCACTGGATGCTCCACTTGCACCTGAAGATACACCCCTCCGTCGGCGCGACGAACGAGCACGGCACTTACCGGCTTTCGTCCCCGAAACTGACTTCGCTGGTACTCACCAAGAACAAGAGAAATCATCTTCTCCCTGCCCCCGACCAGGTTGATACTTACTGTCCAATTGTCTTCCCGAATCCGAAACGCCTTGGTGTTAATCGAAGCACTTGTTGGGCGGAACTGCCCCACTCGACACTTCCGCTCATAGGCAGATTTCCTGTTCTCTGCCACCCGCCCCATAGCTGCAACCACCAAGTCAGCGGGAAGCTCAGGGACGTGTTTACGCACATCATGATAGATAAGCGATTGGAGCTTGAGCTTGTTGCGTACTGCTGGGTCCACCTGCTCATTGATGTAGGTACAGACAGTGCTAAAAGCAGCAAGGGTATTCTCGACCTTCTGGTGCTGGGCCAAATCAAGTTGAAGCTTGCAAGAGATAGTCAAAAAAATCGCCACAGACTCTGTTTAAGGCGTCTGTGACGAAAGTCAATGGAGAACCCAATAGAAACTATCGTGTTCGTCTAGTAGAACAACTCCTTCTGTTGGGGGTGCTGCTGCTCAGGCTGATACTGGTGGGGCACCCCTTCTTCTTCTTCCTCCTCATGCCCTCTTTCGGCACTACCGTCATGCTCATCAAAGCGATGTTCACTGACTCCTTCAGTCCGTAACCGCGCTGCCTGTCGCACGAGATCCTCAGCACTCTGTACATAGGCCTCAATAATGTCTATCACCCCCTCCCGCAGCAGCTCGACGAGAGCCTCAACTGCGCCAAGTTCCGCCATCCGATCGGGAACATTAAGGAGAGAGTCATCGACAGAGACTGTAATTGCAAACTGCCGTCTTGATGAGAGGCGTACCTCTTCACTCCGATTCTCTTCAACAAAAACGGTAATCTTTTGAGTTTTTTTCCGTGGCATGACACACATTCCTTAAGAAATAAAAAGCAAAAACCAGCGTTCACAAAGAATGGAAATCAATCGAAGGTAGGCGGCTCATCGAAGTCTCTTCGGACAGCCAAATTCAAAAGGTGGTGATCGAGATAGCTTGTGAGAAACGCACCCACGTCATCGGTTGCAAAATGAAGGCGGTTAAGCGCTTGAAGATAGCGAGCACGCTTCACGCGCCGACACCGATCAACAATGAGCCATCGATAGAACCGAGCTAAGTATTGCCGCCTTTGAAGCGGCGGCAGGAGTTCAATTTCAACCAGATATTTTTTCACCGAGGCAGTGTCGGCGATAAGTACGTACACTGCCTGTTCGACAGAGCTCCACGTAAACCCAGTCCGAGTCCATACAACCCAAAAAAGGCTACGACGAATGGGAACTATCCGCCGGAGAGCCATAAACGGCGGTTTTGGGAAATGACTATGGAACACCCACAAGAGAGCATCACGCGCATATGCAAACCGGGCATAGTCATTCAATTGCTTTCCCTTGTCCTCAGTCACCCGAAGCGCAAGGAGCACCTCACAGGCCGTAGCAACCTGATAGGCAATGCCGCCCCGAACCGCCTCCAGATACACCAGAGGCCCCTCGTGGGCTGACTGCTCAACCAAGGCATCAAATGCCGGGTGCGATGATTCACCCATCCACTGAGCGACATTAAAGTCACTACTGGCGCGAGCATCGGCCTCAATCTCACCATCAACCATCTCCTCCAGGAACGCGTCTTCGCGAAGCCATTTTGGAGCGCCGTCTTCGTCGGTATCATGCCTCTGCGCGAATCCATTATTAGTCATGGAAGTTACCTCCTCCATGCTGCTGTTCATCACGACGGCGAAGTTGTTGTTGTTCAGCTAAACGCTCTTGGTACTTGAGGGCTGTTTTCGAGCGCCAGCTCACCTTAACTGCAGGGAGCACAGCGAGTGCGCAGGTCATTAACACTGAAGCAAGGCTTGTCACACCACTCAACATCCCGGCGCTCCACAGCGTGGCCTGCACTCCCGGTTCACCATTCTCTATTAACGCAGCAAGCTCATTTAACTCCTCCCGCCGAAACCGCATGCGCCCACTTTTTGGATAAAAGTACGCTTCATACAAGGTTGGCTGCTCAGCCTTGAGGTATGCAACAAAGCTCTCCCCATACTTCGTCTGAATCGCCGCCTTCGCCTCTCCGAGAGCAGTTTCGGCGCCTTCCTTCATTGTTTGAGCCTCACTCCGGAGCCGACCCGCTTTCGGGCACAAGGGTAGTGCCTCCACCGGAAAACGATTCCAGTACTCTGGGGTGATGACGGTGTCGTACGGCCCATAAGCTTCTAAGTGAGCGTTGTGGTAAGACGGATCCCCAGTCCGCTTTTTTTCCTCAAAGCTTTTCACCTTCTCATCGCACTGGCCCTGAATCTCTTCAGCATACGAACCTTTAAGTGCTGCCTCATTAAGCTCTACCTGGTAAGGAGACAGCGCCTGCTCGAACGTGATTCGCTCGGCATACTGATTCTGAATATCCTCGTCATACTGTACAAGGCCCACCCCAATGGGACCTGGGATACTCCACCCAAGGCTCACTACGGCATAGGAGACTCCTGCTATGTTTGCCCAAGCGTTTCTTTCAAACGGCTTCATTGCCGCCTGCTTCTGAAAGATATTCGACACCCCGTAAATCAGGAGCGACAGCACCGCCCCTTGGAAAGCGCCGTCTACGACCACAACCGCAAAGGGCCAGCCGGTAACGAGGTTAATAATCTGAGCAAACATCCCGGCGAATGCCGTCAGTGATGCCATACGCTTGGTCATGCTACTTGCAGCAGGTCCGTGGAGATCGGCCCCGTCAAGAATGAGGCATACCTTCCACCACGGTGCAGTCTCAGGCTTATCAACGTGGGCGGTGCCACGTTGTCGGGCGTGCGCTCCACCAGTTTGTTCGTGACGATCCGCTCTGGGCTCACTCTCAATCCAAAAGCTTTCTGTTGCAGGCTTACTCACCCTGCCATTATTGCCACTATTTGAATCCTTCTTCTTCGCCATAGATGCTCACCTTTTGGCTACACAATCGAACTCGGACGTTTACAACAAACTTCTGACTACACCAGGTGAGAGAAAGGGGGCTTAAAGTTTCTACAAACGATCGATCCCCCCTCGAAAGCCCTGTGAACAGCAGGACCACCACTACCTGATGACAACTCGAAATCTCTAGATAACTATTCCTTGCTCTAGTGATGTTGCTGCCGTGGCCTACAAACATCCTCAAGGGTCTGTAGATCGATAAATGTATGTGCGACCTGTCTCATTTCACAGGCAGTACGCTCGTGAAATCCCCACACTTCAATGCGCTTACCTTTAGATCGCAAATGGCGTAACGCAGGGAGGTAATCGATGTCGCCACTCAAAAGAATGCAAGTATCAAACATGTCGGCATGGATAAGGAGGTCAGACAAAAGCTGACAATCCACGTCGGGGTGCTTCTTGCCATGCTTTGAGGGTCCAGCCAAAGGCTGACCAACCTCAAATCCTTTTGTTATAAGGCTGCGGACAAAGGTATCGTGCCCAGCATTTCCAACTATTGACGGGGTATAGAAGGCTGACCTCACGATATATTCCGACCGACAATTTATAAGCCCGAGAAGTGCACCATAGTGGATGCAAACATCAAACTCATAACTTGCTCCAAGCATGTTTGGGCCATCAATAAAAACCGCAACTCGGTCCTCAGGTTCTAGCTGCTGCGTCATCTCATTTTGTGGAGACACAGGCCTAGGAAGGGCAGCTATAAGTTTTAACAGCTTTGAAATCCGCAGTTCCTGGCGCAGCGTAACTAATCCAATTGGTACAACTACCACCATCAATTCAAAATGGTCTAGGAATTGAAGCATAAACAGCTCTCCAAACGTTGGTGTGCTTGTCTATCTATGACCCTGATTCAACACGTCGAGATTGGCGATACGCCTCACACCATCTCGCGTTGTGATTTAGCTTACCAGACACATTTAGTACGGAGGAACTAACCGCTGTTGCTCAAGGAAAAATTACCCCTGCCTCGCAATACCTATAGGTAAATTTTCGGTAAAGGCGCTTAAACCAGAGCAATAGCAAATTTTTTCCAATGTTACGTTGGGCTAATTGCCCCCTGTTTTACCCCTATTTAGCCCTTCAAAATTACTTCTTCTTAAAAATCCCATACATGACTAACCGATACCGTCTTCCGGAAAAAACGTACATTTCTTTAAGAGATATTTTTGAAGCCAAATTCTACGAAGACGGTAATCTACAGTACAAAGACAAAGTTGAATCGACATGGGAGGAGATTCCTGCTTTGCTTCGACAAGGATTTGAGCTTCCAGAGAAGCAAAACTTTAAAAACTTCCTCAGCTCAAAATCTCTCACATTTTCCAAAAAGACCCTAGAAATTCTTTGTCTCCTCATTATGGAAACATCTTTCGATGTATGGACAACGGACCTTGAAGAAGACGAGAAACCTATTCCTGCATCTGCAACAAAGCAAACTAACACGCCAAACACCTCATCTGCCGGACTTATAAAAGTTCACAATGAGCCGAACCCTATCGAGTTAGTGAAAAAAATTCTCAATAGTGCTACGAACGAATCGTGGTTTTTTGGCACATCGCTTGAGACATCTCTTAAGGCTAACCCAGATCTTTTTATCAGTACCCTTGAGAGAGGAGTCACGCTGCGCATCCTTTTTTTCAATCCAAGTTCAAAGCGCCGTCAAACACTTGCTGAAGAGCTAGGTATAAACGTTCGCGATGTAGAGCAAGAATGTGAAAGTACCCTCGCCTCTATCGTCAAGATTATGCAGGAATGGAAAAAAATTGCTAAAGACGATACCCAACATTCTCTTATTCGGGTTCGTTTAACCGACAATTTTCCTCGCATGCGTTGCTACATATCGGATCCAAAGCTAGATTCCGCATTGGGATTCTTTATCCCTTCAATGAACCGGCTCGTTACCCGACATCTCCCCGCGCTTGAGTGTAGGAAGACATCCAAAGGAATGCTCGAGAAATATTTCGGCGGCCTTCATGAGGAGTGGAAAAATTCAACGACGCTTAAGCGATTCATTAAGAATGACCCCACCGCTGAGGCACACAAGGCCGACCTCAAAGGCTACCGATACGCTGACGCTGACAACGCTGACTGATATTGCTGGTGGTGACCAACCGAGTGGGCAACTTAGCGCGCCTCACGCCTAGAACGCCGGCAAACAGGCAACTTCCTATCCCCTAGTAACGGCAAGTTTATCGCCGCTATTAAGGCAGAAGATGTAGCAGCCATTGAGGTTACCTGCCAGGGTCTAAAAGCACTCGGGCTCTACTTCGCGCGGAATGTAATTTTGCCGGTGTTGAGTAAGATGCGCTTGAAGTCCCGACTACCGGCGAGCAGGTTGCAATCGATGACAGATACAACGAGCCTTAGACCAGGAGATCATGCAGGGTAGCAACAGCGAAAAACCTTCTCTCCTCCCACCTGCATGACGAAGATAACTCTCTCTAACTGACTGGCTCAATACTCCGAAGGGAGTAGCACTACTCCATTCTGAAAGTAGAGCCGAAGCCGCTTAAGCGGAAAATCCGTAAGTGGGATCCGTTGAGAGACCGCAACGTCATCGGTATCTCGCTCACAGAGCATGGTAGCTGAACCATCATCGTGAACGATGAGCTTCCAGAATTGAATCTGCTGGAGCATAGGATCGAGAGCCACTTGCGGATGCAACTGCCAGGCAGCAATCACATCGATAATCCAGTACCCACCGCCTCGCTCCGCCATGTACTGCACACCATCGGTGTACAGCACGCCTAACGGGTGCTGGTAGTACTGTGATGTACCAGTGAACTGCGAAAGCTCGTCTTCAGTCAGCGAATATGGTGAATTCGCCATCGGCTATAAACCTCTCTACACGCAAAGGACATTCCTGCTAACGCCGCAGGAGGTCGCCATGCGGAAGGTAAAAAACCCTCGACAGGAAAAAACCGTGGGGCTATCTACCCTGCATGGTCTCCTGGCCCAAGGAGCTACAAGCCGACTTCTACCCGTGTCGATATGGTGCGCAGTGAAAATAACGAAATGTGTAGTGGTGGTTCAAGAAAAAAGGTGAGTTGTCTAACCCTGTGTGCAAGAAACGTCACTACCCGCCGATTTGGATAAGAGTGGAGAGGCCGTCTAGATCACCCCTCGGTCGGTCGGTCAGTCGAACGAGGGTTATCTTTGGTTGTCAGCGAAGCTGCGCTACCTCAAGAAGGAGTCTTTTCACCCTGCCGATAGCTGAACTACCTTCCCAACCAAGATGAGAAATAAGTAACTCTTCAAAATCCGAATCTGCAATAAGTCTTCTCGCCTGCTCCCCCAGGAACGACCTTACCGTGGCAGGAGCTACGGCAACCTTAGAGATTAGGTCAACACATCCTTCAATCACCAAGAGAATGTCTTCAAGATCGTGAGCGGTACGCCAATCGCTTCCTCCGCGATCCTTGAGGGCTGCAAACTTGGTCGCGAGAAAACATGCGATAGGGAAAACAAAAATACTCCGACCGCTCGGAAGAACTCGCTCTTCTTTAAGACGAAGTCCTTGCACATACCACTGATGAACAAATCCAAGTATCAGACCACTTGTGGGCATCACATCTATCTTCAAGTCACCAATTTGCCAACGACAGATGCAAGGTGACGTGTGATCCTGCCTCAGACCCAACCCCCGAAGCTCCTCCTCTAGCTCGGCATACTGATCTAGTGAAGTGATCTCAACAACACAATCAACATCCTCAGTGGGCCGTAGGGGGATGGCAGCAGCTGCATCAACGTAAAGGGCTGCAACTGCACCACCGACAAAAGCGATCTGATTGAGGAGAGGCTCCAACGCACTGGATGCTTCTTCTAACATTGCAATTGCGCCGCTATCATCCATCACACCGCCAGTTCCTGAAGGATTCTCGATCTAAGTTCCTGCTCTGCTAGCTTTCGCTCCCGCACCCTCCCAATCCGAATCGCGTCACAAAGGGCCAGTAGCTCATAGAGCTTCGAGCATCTAAGCGCTGCTGAAGGAACGCTAGGGTAAAGAGGCCGTAAGGCATGTCCCCTAATAGACCCACTCTCGTGAGCCCACACATAGTGATCACCCGCTGTAGGAATAGTGAGCAATGCAACAAGAGGTGGAGCTGAGTGGGCGGTCGGGATCCCACGAGTCGCAGCTTCTACCTGAGGGGGAAAAGCATACTTGAGCCCATGAACCAAAAACTCAATGGCGTTGAGCACGAGAGGCTTTCGCGTCTCAGCCGCGATAAGCCGGGAGGACTGCAACCGCGACAACCCATGAGAAACTTCAGAGGCACTCACCTGAATTCCGTGGGCAAGGTCAATAATGCGACACTGCTCTTCCGGACAAGCCAAGAGCTTTAGAAGCAGCAAAACGTCTTGGGGTTTTAAGGGTACCGACTTAGAAGCCATCGATGTAGGAATACCCTAACTACCGACGATTTGCAATTCGCGAATCGCGAATTGCAAACACCACCCCTCAAACCATAATCCCAACCACCCGCCGGTTCGGATGAAGGGCCGAGAGACTAGCTAAAAATTCTCGGATAAACTTGGGCGATACCCGACTCTGCATCCGTACTGCAAGCGCTACCCGATTGCCAGGCGTTAGGCCAACCACCACTGTCGCTGGGGGCAGCAGCGAGACAAGCCCAAGCTGACGGGTCGTTTGGTGGGTCACCAGGTACAAGAGCTCCCGACCCCGACCCTTCCGACACCGAGGAAACAATCGCCCTGTGGAACAGAGTTCCTCCACCTGCGCCTCAAAAGTAAGCCCCAACCGATGAAACACCCGCCGCACCGTATCTACCGAAGGGGAATAAGCCGGCAGCACCTCTCTAAGTTCGGTAACCAACTGGGGAAGAGTCCAGATGGAAGGAGTGCTGCTACCACTACTACCATGGCCCACGAGCCGACCAAGCAGCCGCACCCCATCCTCTTTCTCTATGCTCCAGGGAGGGCGACCGACGGGACGCTTGACCTGAGGCACGTTCCTTCGTCTCTCCGTCGGTGGTGGTGGTGCCGGGAGGAGCATCACCATCACCGCCTCAAGGCCAAGCCCCAGACGCTGGCAGATTTCCGGGGTTGTTACTCCTGCCGAATGAAGTGCACGCGCCGTTTCGCGTAAGCCAGGATCCATACCTTCACCAAAGAATCGGTAGCCAGCTAATATTTATTGCGGCAAAGTCTACGGGTGTTCCACAGGTATGTCACCCCGAAAAGCCTCCTTAAGAAGACCCAGAAGTATGCAGGAAAGCTTTTATTTCAAAGACTTAGCAGCCCCAACGCGACTCCAAAAATCGTCGTGCGATCGCGTCCTTCAAAAGTGCGTGGAACACTCTAAACCCGAAGCCGCCTTGGCCCCCGCCCAGTACGTTCATCAAAGAACGCACCTTTACCATCTAAATCAAACCTTATCCCACTGATCGCGCTCACTATTTTTCTTCCTCTCGCCTAAGCTTCCGTGCTAAGGTCTCCCCCGGTTGGCTTTTTTTACGGTTCATGGGGACATACCCGTGAGCTGTCTTTTTTTTCTTCGCGGGTGTGTCCCCGCCTTTCTCTCTCCCTCTCGTCGCTACTGTTGAGCGACACAGGCCTTCTGAGCCCACACTCCCCCGGTCTGCAACTATCTATTATCTCGTCACTTTTTCCTGTAAATCCTCAACCCCATGGAGTACCGTTCCTCGCTAGGGGCTGTGTCTACCAGTTCGCTTAAACAGAGCAACGAGTTCAGCTACCAGATCGTGTGACGGTGGAGCCCGGTAAACCTTGGCAACAATATTACCAAGCCAAGGCTAAGGGCGTGGGACTAACCCACCCACAACCCACTGCACCTTCGCGCCAGGTGCCTCGAGAGGGGCTTGCCTGTGCGTAACGAGGGCTTGGGAGACTAATCTCTTGCGAGAGAATATGAGCAACGAGTGCTCATGTTTCGGTAAGAAGTAACCCTTCCATTCGACTCGGTGATTTTTTCGCGGAAGGGATCCTCCCTTCGGTTGTTTCTTGAAGGTTGGCGACCAGGGAATGCCTTGCGTCAGAGCGACGTCGTAGTAGTCGCTTGTGCGTAAGGTCGTGGCAACCTGAAGGCTTCACTCCTCTCGGGGGGTAAGAGTCGTAGGGAATAGCAGTCGAAGCGGTGAAATCCACATCGGGCCGCCGGTGTGCGTCGGGTTTTAACCCGACTAATCCGTGATACGGGACGAGCTGTAATGGCGCGTAACGTATCCCAGGGCCGGGAGGCTGGGCACAGTGATGTGGCCCACCGGAGGATGGTAACTTCGGGGACTCTGGAAATCAGAGCCGCTAAAAAGCTCAACGGTGAAAGGGGCACCAAGTTCACACAAATGAACCATGCCCTTCCTGGTAACTGCGTGAGAAGCTGATGCCGAACTGCAAAAACGGTGCGTGCTTGTAAGGGGGAGCTTTCCGCTTTCTGCCCCCGAAAACTGCAAGGTGAGTGGGTAAGCCACCAGCACGACACTGCTGCGGATAGTAATCCGCTAGCGACAGGATCTTCACGTGGAATTTTAGACTGACACGAACTGGGGAAGGACTTCGAGGCTGGCGGGTGGTTCCCGCAAAGGTTGGCCAGGCCAGGCCAACGGTCAAACCTCAAAGTCTGGGAGCGTGGCGCAAGTAGATGGCCCCACGTAACTCGTGGGGCGTGCCGGAGGGGGAGTAGGCTGCTCCCAACGGCATTCTGGATGCGGGGTGGTAGCCGCATCTTTTTAAACAGACTACGAAAGCGCTGAGGGGTCTCACACGATCGGTAGTTCATCTCGCCGCTTCTGGGCTTACCAGGCGCTCTGAAACACGGGTGCCTGGTAAACCAGCACGGCCATTAACAACAATGCTTATTGCAAAGGAAAGCATATGGCAAAACGGAAACTCGAAAAGACAGCTCATTAGCTAGCAACCAAGACAGTTCAAACAACTGTTGTTTTGCAAAGCAAAACGGAAACAAACCTTGTCTTTTAGTTTTTTTAACTAATTGAAAAGACGCGGTTTGTTACTGCTTATAGGAAAGTGGATCCGGATGGCGGATTCGGATGGCTCGACGCACGCAAAGGTTCGAGTCTTTGTCCACTCGACAACGTACATGCGGACCGGACGGACGTGTGCCCGCAGGCCTTGAGTCTGGTCTGCGTGTGGCTATCGTTTGTTCGTTAGTTCGTTCGTTGAAGGGTAGGCATCCACAGGTTCTATAACGGCTTTTTGGTTGGTTGAGCCTATCAACCAACCCTCTTTTGGTGATGCTTTATTTGACGGGGCTCTCTCTCTCTGCTGTATGGAAGCACGTACCCTCGGCGATTTTCTCCGGCGCATCGCTATCGACTACGTCCGTCATGGGTGGTTTAGGTACGCGGTAAGAACCATTCCCCCGGAGAAAGACACGTTGGCGATCGACGCCAAAATGAAAGCCACTTACGGGGTCACCTCATGCCGCACGACTCGGATGCGCTGCCGAAAAAAGGGTATCGCCTCTGTCCAGTACCTGCGTTTCGGCCACACATTCGTGCTCCTCGCAACCGAGGGTTATCAAGACTCACTTGACCGCATAACAACCAGAGATATTAGGGAATCTCCGCTTCACTTCGGCGGGTATTCAGTTGGGCTCGCCCGGGGCACAGTCGTTGTAGAAGTCGAGCGTAGGGTCTGGCAGGCAGCTAGAGAGCGGCTACATAACATGGCACTTATCGGCAAAGAGCCTCTTGAAAAGGCACTTGCATCTCTCCCCTTCTATCGATTCCCCGGTGTCGTGCGCCAGAAACTTGAACTCCTTCGTGCCATTAACCAGAGACGAAAGGCCGCAGGCCTTCCCCTGATAACGATAGAAGCAAGTAAAGTCTTCCCACCACCTCCTCCTACGGGTAATAGACCGTGCCGAAGGAAGTCTCGCTTTGAGTAATGCATCGATCACCCTGATAAAACATAATTTTAAATATTTCCTATTTTCTAGAAAATATTTAATTTTCGCCATGGGCTTTAAGCGAGCGGCTATTGAGTCAAAGCTTAAGCCTCTTTTAGTTCATAGAAACTATTTTCTAGAAAATAGCTAGTTAGGATACCTGTTTCCTTTCTAACCAATTAGAACTTCGTCTTGCGTCCAAAAAGGTCTAGTGGGTGCTGAGTCCGCAAATGCCATTAGAATCGCTTCCAGCCTTTGCCCCTATTCTCCCCCTAGGCCCAGGGGAAACCGACGACCACAGAGCCTTATAGAGGCTAAGAATTCTGTTAGCCATACCGATCCGAAGAATCCCGCCTCTGAGAAAGCCCGAATTGGTCCAATTGGGTACAGTTGGGGTTCTCCTGAAATCCAGGTTCAAAATCTAAAGCGTTGCTTTTGCCCCCGCCACTCCCAATCGGGTTTCTCCCAAAGTCTATTTTCTAGAAAATATATTATCTTGCAGACCTGGCTGAACCCTACAGACAGACTAAGCGCCTTAAAAGCCTGCCTTTCTGTGATTCAGACACACCTTCATGCCTAAGAGAGCATCCCTTGCCTTCAGGGGGAGCCAGCTAAGAAGTTAAAAGGTTTTATAAGTTAAAAGAAACGCGCGCGCGAAGTTAAGGGATCCAAAATCACCTCTAACTACCTATAATCACTTTGAGAAAAATTACTCCCGGTGGGTGAAATACCGAAGTAGCCACCGCCTTCGGTGGGTGAAGTACCGAAGCTTGAGCGCTTATTGGTGGGTGAAATACCGATACAATCCACAGGTTGTTCACATGATACCAACAGGATATTCACAGCCCAAAGGATCCTGCCGATGGGCCAGCTCCTTGCACCACAACGAGGGGAGCAGCACATCTACATAAAGCCCAAAACCAACTTTTCACCTAGATAATACAAACTATTTTCTAGAAAATAGTTTGTTTAGTTCATTGCTGTACGAGGATTGCCGCACCTCACAGTAAACTGGGAGCCCCAACACCAGAGGCTTTTGATTATTTTCTAGTTTATAGAATAAATTTTCTAGAAAATAGAAACTATGCCTTACTGCCCTTATTACCTTCCTACTTATAGGTCGAGGAACTGTCTGATAGCAGCTCTTGCCTGCGCTCGCTCACTTCTACATTGAAACAGCACCGAATCGGATGGCTCATCAAAGCTAAGAAGATAACCGGGTAGATGGTCGGCCTCACAGATATTCCTCGCCATGCGCCGAAACTCTTTGAGAGAGGAGCTAGAACCAGATTTCTTGTGTAGAAGAGCGAGTCCTACCTTCCACTGTGGCTGGCTGCCGCAGTGCTTGCGGGCAAGCTCATACAACCGCCTCTCTAAGCCTTTTCCCAGGCGGAAGTAATCGCGGTGCAGGGTAAGCACCTCTTGCGAGCACACTGCCTGAAAAAGCCACTCTGAAAGAGTCACCTCAACTGCCACCATACGAGCATGATTGGGACTCTTCTCAATAATCCGGTAACTCTCGATTAACCCAAACCCCTCACGGAACCGGCGGCCACCCACCACAATATTGGTGAAAATCTTCGTCCCCGTAAGCCGCTGGAAGGCCTGCTCCAGAAGCTGATAGCTTCTTCCCCCGGTATCGCGGTTAGTAGCAACCAAAAAATCATAGGCAGTGAGGCGGACCGTTCTACTCACGTCACGCTTTCGGTTGATAGCCTCCGTAAGCTGACTCACGCAATAAATCAGGATGTCTTTGTCGAAGATTGTCGCAAGCCCAAGCACGCTCGGCACAATCTTGACCGTATTCCCATTGTGCTCGTACAGCCGAATGCGCGTATCAGGGTTTTTCGCCAGCGTAAAAAGCGGATGCTCCATACTGCCGAGATCGTCCTTTGGCGCAGTATCGATGATGTCACACACAAAAAAGTCAAGCTGGCGATGCCTGTCAGGAAGGAGACTTCTATGGGCCATAGTGCGATCCCGTTGCAGAAAGAACCTGTCAGTGGAAACACCTCTTGCAGCCACTCACTATGAGGTACGGCCCATACCCTGTCTACGCAACTTCTATTTTCTAGAAAATATATTCTGTGTTGTAGAGTTTATTTTATAGTTTATAATTCCTATGTTTGGCCTTCTATCCACCGCACTTCCTTAAGGAGCAGGGCCGTGCCAGCACATACCATTGCCGTTTTTAATGCCAAAGGTGGGGTAGGAAAAACTTCTACTTCATACAACCTCGCCGTTGGCATCCACCGGTTCCACAACCTGCGCGTACTCCTGGTTGATATCGACCCGCAAGGCCACGCTGGTGTCGCTCTCGGCGTTAACATTGCCGAGCTACAGCACCGTATTGACGAGGTACTGCAAGAGAAAGCCTCTATCAAAAACACAATCGTTAAGACCGAAGCAGGGGTTGACGTGGTGCCCTCAAATATTCTCCTTGCTGAAGCGGAGATTCCCATCTCTGGTCTTCATGGCCGCGAAGTGCTCTTAAGAAGAGCTGTTTCCTCAGTCATCAATGAATATGACGTAATCTTGACCGATTGCCCTCCAAACGTAGGCATTCTGTCAGTCAACGCCCTCATGGCCGCTAAACAGGTGCTCGTTCCAGTCGATATGAGCTACCTAGGCCTCTTAGGGATCCCTGTCATTGAGAGAATCCTGGGCTTGATCCAAAACCGCCTCGAACATCCAATTGAGATTTTGGGAGTGTTAGCGACTCGCTATGATAGCCGCCTCAATATCGCCAAAGACGTGCTCGATTCCCTCGAAAAACATTTTGGTGATCGCCTATTCGAAACGGTGATCCCTGAAACGGTCAAGATTCGAGAGGCTCCTAGCTTTCAGGCCTCGATCTTTGACCACGCTCCAGGTTCCTCTGGAGCCATGGCCTACCAGCAGCTAACAGAGGAGGTTATGAAGCGTGTCAGATAAACAATCAGCCAAGAAAAGGTCCGGGTTAGGAGATAGCCCTCTTAGCCTGTTCTCACCAACAACGGATCCAGAGGAAAGGGTACCTGTCCAGGTTGAGCCCGAACCAAAACCGGAATCAGAGCAGCCAGTGGAGAAGGTCGTCTCCATTGCTAAACCAAGTGAACTCCAAAAACCACTACAGTCCCCTGCCTTGCAGGAAACGATGCCTGAGTTTTTGGTGGGGGTCGAAGGAAGTGATAAGGAGTCCATTGGTCTTCAAGTCACACGCGATATCAATGACTGGCTTGATGAGGTGGTCAAAGAAGGCCGACGCAAGCACGGCAAAAAACTCAAAAAACAGGTCATCATCCAAGCAGGCATCGAGCTACTTCGAGCAATGCCAGTCGATTGGACTGACATCGGCGACATAGACGAACTACGAGCTAAGCTCAATGAACTTAAGGAAGTTTGCAGAGGAAAATAGAACTTAATTTTCCATAATCTATTTTCTAGAAAATAGATTATGGATTACGGCTCCTCCCACTCCCTCTTACATTTCCTCAAGCCACAATCTTGTTGTCTCCCTCAAGCTCCGATACGTGCCCCCACCCAAAATAAGGTGATCGAGCACTGGCACCCCAATAATGTTTGCGCCTTGAAGAAGTTGCCTAGTGAGAGCCATGTCCTCTGGGCTCGGTTCAAGGCTCCCGGAAGGGTGATTATGCGCAACGATTATTCGTGCTGCTCCAACCTTAAGCGCAGCCTGAAAAATATCCCTCGGCTGTGCAAGGGTCTCTGTCTCAGTTCCTATAGTGAGCACTTTCGTTGAGAGAAGCTGATGCCGCACATTGAGACACCACAGCAAAATGCTCTCTGGGCTCCCACATGAGATACGGGGTAAGCGCTGCTACTGCAATTGCTGGATCGTCCACCACAGTTTTGTGAGAAGGTGCTCGGTAAAACACCCGTTTTCCAAGTTCAATTGCGGCTACGATACCAGCTGCCTTCGCTGGCCCTACACCAGGGATGTGGAGCAGCTCCTCAAAGGTAATCCTCTGAAGCCGGTCGATGACGATGGTGCATTACTCGGTGAGCTTGTCTCCGAAAGAGCACAAGAGCCCAGGGGAAATCAGCGCCATTTCCAGAGCGCTTTTAGAGAAGACGGGACATCAGGATTGCCAATACTTTATCGTTGAGCACCACGATCGCCAGGGACGCCATCAGGTGCAGCATTGGCACATTGTCACCAGTGCCGTCGATATGTACGCCAAGTGGGTCGATGATGCCTTCATCAAAATTCGGCTGAAGCAGTTGGAGCGAGAACTGGAAGCAACCTTTGGGCTGAAACAGATGCAGGTGCGAGCTAAGCCAGACCGCTACAACCTAACCACTGGGGAATATCGGCTGAAGGAACGTACCGGCAAAGAATTGACCAAGGAGAATCTGTAGCGATCGCTCCAGCAACACACTGCTGATCAACCCTCGATGCTGATGCTGGTGACGCGGCTTAAAGCAGAGAACATTTCAGTGCAGCTTCATACTCGTAAGGAGCAAATCGACGGCATCAGCTATGGTCTGGAAGGTGTTGCGTTTTCGGGGTATAAGTTGGGAGCAGCCTATTCCTTCAATGGTTTGCAGCGACACCTGAGTGTTGAACATGCCCCAGAGCACGATGAGCTATTGCGATGGGTGAATCTGCTGACGGCTCAGCAGTGTCGGCATCTGGTGAAGCAGGCTAAGGATCGAGATTCAGCTTTGATACCTCGGGCGGAAGAAAATTTCACAGTTCAGTTGGAGTTGGCTCAGGATATGTTGGCGCTCGCATTCCAGGTCTTTGCTATCAACCATCAGGCGGGGAGAACAGAGACAACTGCTGGCGTTTGTCGGCTTTCGGGTAAGCGCTATATCTCAAGCTAACGATTCCACTTCTCAGGAGTTTTCGCTGGAATCTCTAGAGGATGGGGGTTTGAGGATTCAGGGACAGGTTGAAGGGAATACCGTGAGAGTGGTTGAAGCTCAGCATATTCAAGCGAATGACATCGCTGCTTCCAAGAAATGCGGCAAATTTTGGAAGCCATTCCTCAAACACCTCCTGTAAAGCAGGCTGTACAAGAACTTTGATTTGCCGTGGAAGGAGAATCAGTACCGCAAGGATTTAGCGATCACTGCGATCGCGATCAGGCACACAACTAAAATGGATGCTCTGGCTAGAATCTGCTCCAAACTGACAATGCTGACGAAGCTGATCTCCAGAACCACTGCGGCCACGTAGGCGATGGTGCAGCCTGCCAGACTCAGCAGAAAGTACTTCAAGGCTTAGGCGGCTAACGGTATCAGCCAGTTACGGGGCTGTTGTGTCTCATGATGATTCCCTCCGTTGGGGCAGGGGCTTAACGAGGAGTGTCAGTCCTTCTCGACCGACGACTTCGACCGGGTCGCCGGGTTGCAGTTCGCTGAGTGTGGTGGTTGGGGAGAGGCAGGCTGGCTAGTAGGTAGCCTGAAAATGAACTCGTCCAGAATGTTGGGTTGTCACCAAGCGGTTGACGGTGCCTCGACCTTGGAAGGTTGAGAAGTCGGCGTTGCTGAATGGCAGTATGAATTTGCGAAATCCGGAATGAGTTTCAAATCTTTGAGCCGTCGCTTCATACCCTGAATCAGCAACGCCAGAAGTCATTGTTGGAAAAAGGAAAGGAGTTGAGCAGTTAATGGAATGTCTCTGCGAATGCGGTGGATAGGCTTACTGTTCAGGCACATTACGTTTGCTTCAAGGGATCTTCGGCGGCTTAAGAGAAAGTTGAGAGGATTTTTGGCACGATTCTCCCCAGCTCACTGCAAATAAGCGTTACAGGTCAAAATCGGGCTGCGGGAAGATCGCCTACTATTGGAGAAGTTGCCGAAAAGTTTCCTTTAAGTTCCCGATTTCTGACGTCGTCATCTACCCAACCCAATCTATGAGCCAATCGCCGAAACGTTATCGAGGTGTTGTACTGACCCAGCAGGGAAATGATCACCTCGAATCCGCGATCGCAACGGCTCGTCAACGCTTACAGCTATCCCAAGGAGAAGACTGAAGATAGCTGTAAATACTGTTGGGCTTTTAAGGTGCTAAAGTTCTTAGGAGTTATAGTGCATAATAACTACTTTAGTTTATCTCAAGCATGGCAGCCAGCCTAACGCGATATTGTCTAGATGAGCTCTCAGATTATGAAGAATTCGAACGTCTCTGTCATAGTCTCCTGATTTTAGAAGGTTACCCACTGCTAGAACCTTTAGGGGGCTACCAAGACAAGGGCCGCGATGCTATTCACAACTGCACAACAACCGGCATCTCGACAGTCTTCGCATATAGTGTCAGAGACGATTGGCAGGTAAAACTTGCTCAAGACGCGAAGAAAGTCCATGAGCATAATCATAAATGCGACGTACTATTCTTTTTAACTACGGCAAAGATATCAGCAACTCAAAGAGATGTAGCCGTGGAGAAGATCGGTGAGCAGTACGGTTGGAAACTTGAGATAAGAGAGATGGAATGGTTCAGTGCCATACTGGATGCTAAACACTCTCACCTTAAGACAAAATACCCCTCAATTTTTCCGCCAGAATTTCTAGAAGTAGATAAAGGATTAGCAGATAAGGAAAGAAGCAAGTACATCTATATAAGCTTTAGCTCTGCTTATCAGGTATTAGCTAAATGGCTTGCGCAGAAATTGATAGTTGAAGGCTATGATATCTGGAGCCCTCAACTTGGGTTGCCGAAGGATGCTTCTCCCTTCGAGGACTTTGAGACGATTATTAGGGAAAGGTGTTGTTGCCTTATCGGCCTCTATTCTGCATCTATTGAAAATGAACCAGAACTGATTATTCAAAGAAGTTTAGCCATCAGCATTGGCAAACAAAGAAACACAAATTTCTTTATACCATTGTGTGTAGAAGATAGTAGTTTTCAAGCTATCACTACCATGATTTCACCAATTAAACCCATTTTGTTTGCAAACTGGGCACAAGGCTGGCAAGAACTAATTCAACAAGTTGAAAAAACTGGTTGCGCTTGTGACCTGCCAACCGGAAAAGTAAGTGCATCAAGAGTTAACTTCGCCGACGAGTCATTTCTGAACTTTAAAAAAACATCTCTAGTAGTTTCTAACTGCTTAAAAATTGTCAAAATTCCACAAACGATCTATCGGTATCGGCTGTCAAGCGAAATAGCAGACAGGGATTTGAGCGACTACAAAGAGCAGTGGGCTTTTCGACTCAACAGAAATGAAATACTGTCGTTTCAGCCTCCCCCTGAGAATGTTCGCAGCATACTCAATATTGAAGGAACCCAGCCTATCGTATGGACGAAAGACTCTAAGATAAGCGG
The DNA here is from genome assembly GCF_014695395.1 of Nodosilinea sp. FACHB-131. Taxonomy (GTDB): domain Bacteria; phylum Cyanobacteriota; class Cyanobacteriia; order Phormidesmidales; family Phormidesmidaceae; genus Nodosilinea. The sequence goes on along the minus strand of NZ_JACJOF010000042.1, from coordinate 34,914 downwards.
TTCTCCAGCAGGATATGTAATCTCTGAATTGCTCCGCAAAGCTATCTTCATCAAGTGCTATCAGAAAGGATTGAAGTACTGCTCAGAGACTGACCTGCAATACTTTCCACAAAATTTAGTCAAGAATAATAACCTACGCTTCATTAAGCTTGATGGCACAAAATCTAGAGTTCAGTGCTGTGGAGAGCAAAAGTACTGGAAACCTAGTGGATCAGAACGATTTTGCTACTTTCTAGCTCCTAGCTTCAAAATCCGACAAGACCTTTTTGATCAGTTCTCGCTAGTTCTGACGATTCGATATCGACTAACTGATACAGAAGGCAACCCTTTGGCGGGAAGAGAAATAGCTTCTAGACGAAAACGTCTATGCCAAAACTGGTGGAACCATCATTGGCTCTATCGAACTTTAGCTGTCTTTCAGTTCCTTGCTGACGAAGATGGTTTTATATCGACTGGAAAATCACCGCAACATACGATAGCAGTGCAATCGGAACCACTGATATTTCAGACATCAGTTTCTGTCAATCAATCCCTCTTTGATGAATTCAAAAAAGGAAGAAAGGAAGTCCTTGACACTATGTATGACGACGACGGCGAGGAGGAAGTATGATCGGCTCTCTAATCGTTTTTGACGAACCTAGCCTCGAGTTCCGCTATGGTCAAAGAGTAAGCGATCCTCACGATGGCTTATCCCTTTTTGGGCCATTTGATGCTGATGAATCGTCTTCTGTTAGACTGTCGTACATAGCGATAGGGACTGGCGACGGACTAGACTTACTAGAACAATGGCTTGATGCAATTAACCAGCCAGCTATCCTGCGCGAAGAAGGAAAGGAAGCAAATCTAAGGCTCTGGCCCCCCTATCCTGGCTTTGAAGCTGCCTTTGCGAAACCTTGGCCAGAGAAACCTAATTGGACGAGAGCTATCAGCGCTTCTGAGCTATCGTCGGCTTCTCGAACACACGATCAATATCAAAGAGCAAACGCTGTTGTTGACTACTATCTAAACGAGATCAAGCTTGCTAGTAGTAAGCTTGACCCAACACCAAATGTTGCCATATGTGTCGTTCCAGACGAAGTTTATAAGAACTGTCGTCCCAAATCGAAAGTACAAGATGCAACTGGAGAGAAGGTATCGAGGAAGACTATCAACTCCAGAAAAACAGGTCAGCTGGAACTACTTTCTGATGTTTCGCTAGAAGTCTACAATCTCTCACCAGATTTCAGAAGACAGCTAAAGGCGAGATCCATGGAATATGGAATTCCTATTCAAATTGTTAGAGAATCAACGCTACAACTAACTGATAAGGCGAGGAAAGGAAAGAGACAACTAACACCTATATCAGATCGAATGTGGAATATCTCTACCGCCTTGTACTACAAGTGTGGTGGAAAGCCTTGGCGATTGGTAACCGCTAGAGAAGGTGTCTGCTACATAGGAATTGCATTTAGACGATCGGAGGATGAGAAAACCGCTTGTTGCGCGGCTCAGATGTTTCTAAATAACGGTGATGGGATAGTTTTTTTAGGCGACTTTGGGCCATGGTATTCATCAGAGAAGGAGCAGTTTAAACTATCTAGACAAGCAGCTAAGAAGTTACTAGAAGGGACATTAAAGACCTATAAGGACTTGGGTGGGAAAGAGCTAAAAGAAATCTTTCTACATTCACGTTCGTATATCAGTCCAGATGAGTTCGCTGGCTACAAGGAAGCCTGTCCATCAGGGATTAAGCTCAGCGGAATTAGAGTGAGGCGAGAAAGAAGGGGAGGTTTACGTTTGTATGGTGACCAAAAGACTCCGCTCTTGAGAGGGTCTTTCCTAAAAAACTCCGAACGTTCTGGGTTCCTTTGGGCTAGCGGTTTCAAAACAAGGCTAGCAACATACGATGGATGGGAAACACCCGTTCCTCTGAAAATAGACATCATCTACGGCGATGCCATTATAGAGAGAGTAGCGCAAGACATCTTCGGACTTACTAAGCTGAACTACAATGCATGTCGTTTAGGTGAATCACAGCCAGTGACAGTCAAGTTTTCAGATGCAGTAGGAGAAATACTCATTTCAAACCCAACCGTCGAGAAGCGCAGACACAACTTCAAATTCTACATATAGACCTCAAATTAGCGAACGTGCAATTTGGGGCAATTTATGCAAATAAAAAATGAGGTTGGAGCATAACTTGCGTATTTGCACAACTTCGGCACCCCCTCTGAGAGGGCGTTTGAAAAGGTGTAGGGGAGTAGCGAATTAGGCCAAGCGCCTGAGCATGATGCGAATCATGGCAATTTGGAGCATTGCTTCGGCGTTTTCAGGCAGCTGCTCATAGTCCTGAACGAGGCGACGCGACCAGCGCCACCAGCCAAAGGTGCGCTCAACCACCCAGCGTTTTTTGAGCAAGACGAAGCCCTTCGATTCCTCAGGTCGCAAGACGACCTGGACAATCCAGCCCAAGGTGTCCATGACCCATTGGAGAAAACGGGGACCGCTGTAGCCGCCATCAACCCAGACGAGATAGACCCGCGCGACCTGTTCACCCAACTGATGGAGCTTTTGCAGCGCCTGTTGACCGCCAGCCCGTTCGGGGACACTGGCTGCCGTGACTACAACCGCCATCATCAAGCCCAAGGTATCGACCACGAGATGCCGCTTTCGTCCTTTGGTCGCTTTGGCGACGTCGTAGCCAACCGAGCGATGCACCATCGGTGCAGTAGGGATGCTTTGGCTATCGAGGATCACTTCTGATGGACTTTCCGGTCGGTCAGCGGCGGTACGGGTCCACCCTCGTAGGCGCTGATGAAGCATGTCCCAGCTACCGTCTTTAACCCAACTGCGGTAGTAGGTGTACACCGTTTGCCAAGCTGGAAAGTCACCGGGCAAATCCCGCCAACTACATCCCTGAGCCACCAGATAGAAGATGGCGTTCAGCACAGCCCACATACAGATACTTCGCGGGCGTCCCCCCGGCTTTGCCCCTGGCAGCAAGGGCTCCAACTCAAACTGGTCACGGGTTAAATTGCTGGTGTAGGCTTTACTCATCGCTCTCACGGGGCTGTAGTCTTAGTAATCTCAGCCTAGACCGTGTGAGCTTTTTTACTACTTAGCCGACTTTTCAAACGACCTCTTAAACCCATTGTTGTTGTTGTCATCGCCGACATACATTGCTCAATCAGCGAGCCATTCCCTAGAATCCATTTCGATTGCATCTAATCAACAATGGCACTAACCCAGTGCCTAAAATCGGAATTGTTAGCATAGCTTGTTTCCCACCCCTGATTGCTCCGCTTTTGACTAAGCGCAACGAGGCAAGGCAAGGAGCCACAAGGCTGTTTTAGAGACCGAGGAGGCTGTAAAACAGCTCCCATAGCGTAGGCTAAAAAGAGATCTGTCCTGCAATCCCATGTCATAAGATCAACAGATAGGAAGACATTTCTCGTTCCCTAACCAAGTGATCATTCTTTCCCAATCGAGACATGCATTCAAACCAGGACAGCGACCTCTTCGTCCCGACGGAACGCGAGTCATTCCTATCACTTCTGTGGAATGACGTGCATGCGTGCAACGCGCAGTCTGGCATCGTGACATCTGCAACGCAGAGGCGTCAGTACATCCGCGCGATGTTTGCGTGTATCGAAGGGGCTGTGTGGCTGTTTAAGCAGGAGGCGATCGAGCAGCAGCAGTACAAGGATGATGCCTCCGTTGTTTTTACCGCGTCGGAGCTGAACGTCCTGGCAGAGGTTGCTCCGAGCATAGATGGGCGGGGTGTTATCCAAGAACTTCCCGCGAACCTACGCTTCGTGCCAAACCTCCTCTTTGCATTCGGATGCCACGCGAGGGCTTTCGATTATGAGCCAGTTCTACGTGTTAGCGACCACGAATGGGGCGACCTAAAGAGTTCAGTCACGGTCCGCAATCGGCTCATGCACCCAAAGCAGCTGAGTTCGATGGACGTTTCAGATGACGAGATACGGACCGCACGAGCTGCGCTGAGGTGGTTTGGCCTGACATGTTCTGCGGCGACGCTTGGGGTAAGTATGTGGTACGCGAAGAGAGCAATACAAAAGATCGAGGATCCTGAAGAGGCCGCAGCCAAGTTGCAGATCATTTCAACCGCAGCGGAGAACCTTAAGCGATTGGTTCTGGATAGCTAAAGCAGCTGCGTTGAGACACTTCCTCACCCAGCGTAGTCATGCGCTGGTGAGAAAGATCCGGAATAGCAACGGCGCAGTTGTTTCACCTTTGCTTCAGAAACGAGACGTTCGGCAAAAAAGCCTTTAAAGGTGGATTATGGTCATTTGTGAACCACAAAAAGGACAACAGTCCGTTTACATGCGCCTATTATTACCCCAGCGCCTGGGCAATAGCCCCGCCCAGCTCAGCAAGTATGCGCTCCCGAGCAAAGTCCGCCGCTGCCCGGGCTGACTCAGCCAGAATGGTGTCTGTATTTGGAGTAAGTTTAAACGCTGAACCCAAGTATCCAAGCGACTTACAGTAGAAATCACCAAGGTTGGTAGCGGCCAATCGTTTGTTGGTTTGATAGTCTTCGCGTTGGAAGGCCTCTAAGGCTTCGCGATGGAGCGCGGTCTTTGGCTCACCAAGTGTCGAAAGAATCGCGTCAACGGCAAGCTGTACACGCTCGGAAGTCAAGGTAGCGGGAGATGGGGCTGTAGATGATTGCATGTGAGATAGCCTCTAACAGAAACAACAACGGAATAGACATTCAACGAAAAGAACAGTTCGTGTCTCGCTCAATTTGAGGAAGGTAGTTCTTCTCCCAGTACGCTTCAAAATGCTGCTCAATGATTCGGCTTACTAGCTGCACCATAGGGCCGGTGTCTACAATACGCGCCACTTTTAAGAGCACAGCGTTGTAGTTACTGATAGTGATGACGTTGTAGGTTCGCTGAATAGCGGTACCGGATGGATTAAACGGCACCGGATCCAGCGGCGTCACCCCAAACCCGGGCCGTCCTAAGGTATACCGCTGAAGCTCCTCCTCAGAGCCATCCCGCAGAATACGGTAGTACTCTGCTTCATCCATCTCCCGCGCCGCAGCATCGGCGATGGCCGCCTCTTGATAAAAGCTGTGGTGCTTGTGAAAGAACGCATGGAGGCACTGCTGCACGAGTGACTTCCTTGCCCACCCTAACTGAGCGCAGGCAAGGTCAAACCGCTCCCAGGTCGTAGAGCTTGCGTAGATGTAGTTAAGCCGAACTTGACGAGCCATGCATGTATCAATGAAGGAGAAACAGACAGAATTTCGGTGTACGAGCGGGAATATCGGTACAAATTGTGCCATAGAAGCACCACTGGTTCTTTCCCTACACAAAAAATCAACATACTGAATTTTTCATTCAGTTAAATTTATTCAGAACAACTTGTGCTATTGTGGAACGTATCAGCCGGTTCCATAGAACCGTCGCGGAACCGCAGAACCGGCCTTCCCATAAGACGCGCACGCTCTTTTCAATCGACAGAGTCTCTTCTGCCCTAAGGAGAAGGAGATGACAAGGACGACGACAGCCTCCTCCCTCACCACAGCCCCTACCTATTCGTACAAGGAGCTTATCCGCACCCTCTCAAAGCGGCTTCGCCGCCGCATCACCAAAAGTACGCTCAGTCGGTGGATGGCGCTTGCGCTTATTCCACCGAACCCCACCGGAAAACCCCGGAAGTACTCAGAACGCGATGTTCTAAAAATCTGGTTCATCGCTCGTGCGATCGAACAAGAACGTAACGCTACCCTCGCCCAAGAACGCCTTATAAACTTTCTGGAGAATTACCCATGCCTCTAACTACACAAGAAAAAGAACTGTTAAACGCCCAGCACAATAAGACCACTCAATCCAAAGGAGGGAAGGGGTTTAGTACCCCTAACGCTGCTGTGACAGATGACTCAGAAAGCGATCCCCTTATGACCGCCCTTTCTGCTCACAAAGATTTTGAGCACATTGCCCAGGCCCTGATGCGCTCAAGTGACGATCGATTAAATAGCTTTGCAGGAGCGGTTGTAGAAAATCGCAAACGCCAAGTAGTCAGGTTCTGCGATTTTCTGGAGAAGGCCGAAGTGGGGCAACTTGACCTAGCCCTTATCGGAGCTGAACTCAAACGCCGGAAAGAGCAGAAGGCAAAAGAGCCTGCCCCTCCTGGAGCATTTGATATGAACTCACCCGGGTTTGGCATCAACCTTGATGATGTCATCGACTGCACCGCCCTCATCACAGGCTTTTCAACCGCAAAAGCCATCGCTGGAGTGTGACAGACACGCACGCACACCTTAAATGCTACTGCTGCTAGTTAATTGTCGCTGCACCCCTTAAAGAAAGTCATGCATCGCAGGATGCTTTTGCCACCATGCCTCCTCCTCCTCCCTCCCTCCTCACACAGCCACACCATCGGCAGGGGACCTTTCACCTGCTGCGGTGGTACAGAAACTTAAGCCCATTTGCCCGTCTCGCTCCCATTTCGGCGATGCTTCTTCTTGCGGTAGTCGCGGTGACCGCTGTCACAGGCTATCGCGCTGAAAAGAGACTTATTACCCCACCAGCGTTTGAAGCATACGACTTTGCCGCTGATGATCCGCTCGCTGTCGCCGAACGGCTCGCATCGATGCGTACTGATGGGGAGTATTCAGAAGAAGACTACGCCGTAGCTTTAAGCGAAGTGCTTGGCCACTACGATGCGTGGATCGCCAAGGAAACTGCCTCAGTCCTTGAATACCCTTTAAACCAAGAGTCGCTCAGACTGCTTGCAGCCGCAAAAGCTGAGGTGCAGGAGGGACGCCTAGTCAACGTTGATCCTCTCGCCCAAATTGACCTTGAGTACTGCCGCGATATTTTAGAGCCCCACCAGTGTGTGCTCCTCCGCTACGCAGCAGAGGGGCTCCAATGGGCCGCAATCGGGTTTGCGGGGGGAAAGGACGTGACCATTGCAGAAGGCCTTGGTAACGGCGTCTACGGCAATTGGCGTCCCCTTCCTGCCATCTACCAAATTCAGATGGGACTTACGCGTTACTACGCTGCTGTTCGCGCCATGTTTCCTCTCTCAGCTCAGCATGAGGATGCAACAGAGGTGCTCCAGGCACTCGCTAACCTCCGGGAGGGTGTCTTAAACGTTGAGTACTATCTGCCTGGCGCACAATCACCAGTGCGAGTCCCTACAACGTCCATTCCTGAGACCACCCCCGCAGAGGTCATTCAGGAGGTGATGAAGTAATGAAGATTATCACTTCCAACACGCAAAAGATCTTAAGCAGCAGCTTGTTTGGCGGCGGCTCCTTAGCAGCCCTCCTCGGGATGACGCTTATGATCCAAAGTCCTAAAACGGTGGATGCTGCCACGGTGAGGGAGATTTACGGGCTCGGAGTCGAAAACGATGGGGCAGTGGTTACAGCCCACAGTAAGGCCGCACACGCCTTCGGTCTCATAGTTTCGGTGATTGGCTGTGGCGGGATAGTAGGGGGAATGGCACTCGCTGAGCGCCACCCCACATCCCTTGCTCCATCGAGCCTTCCTGTCTTAGGCAGAAAAAATACTCATCCAATTGCGATCGAGGATTTAAGCGAGAACACCTTAAGCGAGCTCGCCGATAACGTAGCCCAGCTCCTAGCAGCTGCCCCCTGGCTCAAAAAAATGATGGGAGCATTTGTCGTGCTTGTTATCGGGCCTTCAGGCTCAGGGAAAAGCACCATCGCCATGGCAATTGCAGTACTGCGAGCCATTTACAAACGTGAGGAAGCTCCCATCATTATCGACCCCGATACTGACGCCAATATGATTCAAGGCACCTGGATCTTTGGTGACCTCTATGGCTCTACTTCCAAAGGGGAGGGGATGAATGCCGTTCGCGAGAAAGTGCTCGACACTATGGGGCGCATCTATGAACCATTCAGGACAAAAGGAGGCAAACGCCGCCGCACCGTCATCATTGACGAAGTAGGGAAGTGGGAAACTGCCAACTATCCCGAGTTAAACGGACTTTCAAACTCGCTTATCGGCTGGGCTAACCAAACAGCACGCAAGCAAGGCTGGGCTCCTATTCTCATCCTCCACGGCGAAGCCGCAGGAAACGCCGGTGGGAAATCACTTAATACTGGGGTCTTCTCAGCGCTCAAAACCACAGCAGCAGTGATTCGCTTGGAAGGCACAACCGATGATGATGGTGAGCTTACCTGGGGAGAAAAAGCCACGTTCAAACAAGCAGGTACCGAGTACACCGAGGCTAATTTTCAGCCTGTTGCACTGCCCGATACCGTACGGCCTGGTGCACTGCGCGACCAACTTGAAGAACTAATGCGCGCCTTGGGCTATACCCTAAATGACGATCACACAATTCGCCTCGACCAGGGTGATCACATCGACAGACTCAAAAAAGAAATTGAAGGAACTTTCAATCGAGATGATTGGATAGACACACTTAACCGTGCTTGGGTAGCGCCAATTGGAGAAGACATCCCCAACGATGAGGCGATAGAACTAACGCCCAATTATGAAGTACTTCACGACCACCCAGTGACAGGTGATCTCTTCACCTATTGCCTCAAGAAATACGGGATTCATACCCCAATAGAAATTCGCAAAGTGCAGCAGAACTGGGGAAAAGATTATGATCGCCTTTCCTCAAACGAAATTCGTGAAATAGTTAATCAATTAGTTACTCATCACCTTGCCATCTGGCTCGAAGAGGGGAAACGATTCGCTCTGAAATTTGCCCCTCCTGTTGGGTAGCTTGTTGGTCAGACTCTGTGTTGGGTTGTTGGAAGAGCCATTCTGTAAGGGATACACCCGAGCCAGGTAGCAACAGGAGACCTCTTACCAACACACCTTTTCCAGGCACCCAACACGTTACCCAACACACTCATAGTCGTTTCTAGAACAACAAGACGAGGTGCTCACTATGTCTGATTCTGATAACACCAAAAAAAATGAAGACGCTGCGAAAAAAGCAGCTGATTCAGCCGACATGAAACGCAAAAAGGCTGAGCTTACAAAGAGCTGGTCTGCCGGGGTTATCGGCATGGGTTTTTTATGGCCCTGGGAAGTTGTATCGAGGCCAAAGCGATCACTCTTACTTCTGCTTGGATTTTTCGCATCCTTGGTGGCTATGAGTTCACTTTTTATCGCCGCAAAAGCTGCATTATTTGCAGAAGGCGGTGAAGTTACACCATCCTTAAGCACGCTCCTTGACCCGTCTGATTTCGGAGCAGCAGTCGGTACCGCGACCCGAAATACCGTCGAAGATGCAACGACATTGCTTACTGGTAAAGACGGCAAAGAGCGCCCGATCACCCAACTTGATGGGGAGTAGAGAGGTAGTAGCACTATGCACACCGCTCGGGGACTCATCGTCGCAGCGTTCTGGATTGCCCTTGTGCTTGAACTTCTCCACCCAGGAGAGCATCGATTTTTTCTTGTGCACGATGGCAACCGCTTTTTACAGATCACCTTTGTAGGAGAAGAAGGAGGTGAGGGGAGTAAATGAAGGTGGGCTCTCTTCTTAGCAACACGCTCAGTACCGCATCGAGTGAACTGTTTCTCTGGTCGCTTGCAGCAATTCTCTGTGCACCGCCAGCAATCGTGCTCTTTCATTCAGGTGTAAACGCCTTTGCCCATAAGCTCGCTCGGGAAGGGCTCTCCTTCTCAACGCCAGGCCTTCGGGTACTCGGCCACGACATTATCCCAAGCTATACACTCTTCCAATTTATTGGCCCTCGCGGAGGTAAGTCCCATGTCTATTCCGGTTTGGATCAGGCCCCCGTAAAGAAGGGTGAAACGTTCACCCTCTTAGATGGCACCGTTATTGAGGTCTCATCTGGGTACGGCTGGAGGGGCGACATCGGTATTGCTGGGGCGAGTAAAGACCACAAGGGAGTTGACCTTGCAGCATCAATGAACACTCCGCTCTACGCCCCGATTGATGGGGTAAAAGTGCAGTGCTGGTGGGATAGTGGCGGTGGGGGAGGGCAAGTTGCCGACATCTGGATAGGGCCTGAACTCTACCAGGCGCTCCACCTCGCTGAGTGTTACCCCGGTACAAAAGCCAAAGGCGAGGTCCTTGCTCACACCGGTGATTCAGGTATCGGTAGTGCCCATCTCCACTGGCAGCAGCAGGTGCACGGCACTAAGGTCCACCCCAAGCGCGGCATGCTCCAGGCCGTCTTAAATCCTACGCTGATGCCGGAGTATCACGACTATGCTGGCCGCCCTTCGATTGAAGACAGGATGATTACTTGTGTCATCGGGTACATCGAGGGTGCTGCAACCAAGGATTGTGAGAAGACCAATGCTTACGGGGGACACAGGGACTCAAACCGACATAATCACGGTTTCTTTAGCTCAACAAACGGCTATCCGAGCCCTGAAGCCGCAGATAGCGCTGAGCTCGCCAAGCTCAAAGGAGTAACCCCGCACATGCAGGCAAAGGCAAAGGAGGTATTAGGCGACGAACTCTCCGATGCGGCACTTCTAATGGCCCTTGATTTGAAAAACCAGTCCCCCGATGCAGCGAACCGACTTTTCAAATACCTACCAAGCCCTGACCCAACTCCAGAGGAGATCATAAACGCCCGTACAGCAGCGCTCACTGAAAGCCGTAGAGAGATTGGTATTGGAGGAAGTCCTAACCTAAATGTTGCAGCAGACCAGACGCGCCGAGTTACCCAGGGCCTCGATGCCATGACTCATCTTGAAAACTTGAGACAGGAGAATCGAGATAAATGATGAGACTACACCCAAGACCTCTAAGCCTCGCTCTTAGAAGAAACGATAACGCTCAAAAAGTGAACTTTTACCGGACACATTTATCCATTTATCAGTGTGTAGCAATAGCCCGGACATTTTTCTAGGCAAGCGCTGAAACCCTGGTTTCTGGTTGGCTAAGCTACCGGAAAAGGTTTGAAACCCTCATTCCACCACTGGCTGTCAAAACCTGACCGGAGTGTTGGTGTAGACAACTTGGATTAGTGCAGTTGATCCGTTTTCAATATAGATGTGTATGATTGATTGCAACTGCTGAACGTTTTGTTCCCAACTGCCATGAGCCATAGCGTGCCACGGAATCCAGACGGTCGTCGTCCCAGCTATGAGGCTAAAAAGTCTCGGGTGAACTTGTCTCTTACTGAGGTAAGTATTGACGGGCTCGATATTCTCGCAAGGACATTTAACCTTTCGCGAAGCGAGTTCGTTGAGCGTATTGGCCGGGGACTAATACCTATCGCTATAACTCCACAGATGCTCTCTGTGCAGGTAGACGAACGAAACGATGATGCAGTTGCTGTATAACGCGTGAAAGAAAGGAGAACCCTAGCTGACAAACAGCCCAAACTCAAAAAACTAAAGACCCAGCTGCGCTAACAGCCAGGCCTTTAAAGATAAACCAATCGAACTTGGGATTAACAGATGCGTTCACCGATGCTTTGGCCGGCAATGTGAACTCATCACAGAGTAACTGTGTCTACATATTAACCCAGGATCCCCGATTTGCACACTTTTTCGGCGGATCCATAAAGGTTTTTAGCCCTGACACGCTCGTGATCCCAAGTGCCCTTTAACAGGCGAGGAGCACGAGCACGGGCGTGTATTGACCGATTTAAGCTCAAGAAGTACCCACCCACCACCACCACCTGCTGCTGCTGCTGCTCCTCGTCCCCTGCACACCAACTTGGGACGAAATACCAGTGAAACAAGAAGCACCTCGGGCACTGTCGTTCTTCTCGGTAGAGGAGGCAGAAGACCCGTATCTAAAACTCTGGCCCCACCGATATGACTACATTTGTGCCGAGCACACAGAGCCGAACGAAAAGCCCTCCTGGCAAACTGAATCGCGACACCCACTAAGCGACAGGCTTATCCTACAAGGCGGGTATCTCTACGGCGTGCGCTTTAACGCAACTACCAAGTACATCCTTCTCGACATTGACAGAGGAAGTCGGTATCACCCAGCATCTGATCCCCTGGCCCTACGACGCATACAAGATGCGCTTGAACCTCTGGGGCTTCCCTCATGCATCACCATCACGTCAAGCTACAGTGGTGGCCTCCACATCTACTTTCCCTTCGAGGAGGCGCAGAGAAGCTGGGAGATAGCTCTGTGCGTAACAACTGTGCTCCAGAATGCAGGGATGAAGTGCTCACCTGGCCAGCTTGAAGTATTTCCTAACCCAAGAGCCTACGTTCCGCTGGAAAATAGCGAGATGCCGCTCTACAGCGCCCACCGCCTTCCGCTCCAGACAGGCTCATACATTCTAAAAAACAGTGACCTTGAACCTGTCTCCAATTCGCGTGAGCGATTCGCCGAAATGTGGCACCACGCAAGTAGCCACAACACGATTGATGCAGTGCTACTGAAGCAGACGTTAAAGAAAGCACGACGACGCGAATACCGAGTTACCACCAAAGCCGAGAAGTTTATCAATGACCTGAATGCCGAAATTGAGCCCGGCTGGACTGGCCCAGGCATGACAAATCGGATCCTCGGCAAAATCACCATGCGAAGCTACATCTTTGGCCACGTCCTGTACGCGCCAACCCCATTGGAGGGAGACGCACTGGTAGAAGACATCATCAAGATTGCACGTGAGCTACCCGAGTTCCACAAGTGGAGTAACCACGTGCATGAACTCACCGAGAAAGCGACTGCGTGGGCGAGGGCAATCGAACAAAGCCACTACTACCACTACGGAGTAGACAAAGCTCGAAGGACAGCAGCCAACGATGAAGATACGCCCTCACACAACGAAATCAAAGCACAGGAAGCGAGAGAGAGAATACGACTAGCCATTGCAACGCTTCTCAATGAGGGGCAGCTCCCCATCACCGTTCGAGAGCGGTTCAACGTCCTTACAACAAAATTTTCCGTTGGAGGCCCAACCCTTTACAAAAACAAAGACCTTTGGCACCCCGAGCACCTTCGTGACAGGGCACCTGTGGAAATCCCCCCAGACCCCCCGAACGTAAAAGAGGCTCCCTCGGAGCCCGAGCGCTTTGAGGCGCACGAGCCCGAAAGTCGCCCAAACTTATTGGAACAAAAAGGGCGTAACACTTTGCCTGACAAGACTTTGAACTCCTTAAATCAAGAGCAAACTCACTCTTCGGTGTGTAACAGCGGCGCGCATGCTGCCCAACTGTCGCTCTTTCAACTCGCTTCAGACCAAGAAGAGCGTCGAAAGCGTTTGGCTGAGAAACAATCCAATCGACAAAAGGCCAAGCAGAAGAAGGCCAGGCAAGCGGTGATCGAACGTATGAGGAGTTACCTAGCCTCGGAAGACCATGTGCTTAAGAAGGAGGCACTTAATTGGGTCCTGGAAAACCCGGGGTACCTCGACTAGGTGCTGTATGCGGGGGCTTGGGAACCCTTGCCATAACCAACGACCAAGTAGGCCCTAAAGGAGCGAAGCTGCGATTTGAATCCATTTAGTTCCCATGCACTAATGGAAGCTTAGTTTTGATAGCGGAAAAACCTTGGTTATTCAGTGCGGGAAATAGCCTACGGCCTAATTTTGAACAATATCGCCTCACAGTTATGCTTTGGGAACTCCTGTTTTTATTGTTTGCCCTATTTTGGTCAACCCTACTGTGTGAAGTGACTGGGCAGAGTCGCTGAAACCCTAAAGCAGCAATTATTTTGAGCACTAACCAAAAGGATTGATAGTCAAAGCTAGCCTTTACAATTTGCAACAGAATACTCTCAGCCTGTAACACTGCGTCGATGTCTTCATTATCCAGGTCATTGATTGCCTGGATCCTTCCCGGACTCAAGCTGTTCTAGCCGTTCTCGAATGAGAACGCGAAGTTTTGCTGCAAGGGGAAGTTCTGTCCAAGCCACGTCATCGCGGCAAGCCTCGACTCGTTCTCGAATATCGCTGACATCAACAGAGATGCGATCGCGCTGACTCACAAAACATCAACCATAGTACTGCTCACACCCTATGGTATCCCTGGGCTACGATAGGAAAGCAGTTGATGCTTGTAGATTCATTTGGCATCCATTAGAAGCCATTATGCTATTATGACCCACAAGGCGAGATGCCTTAACCTCTGGCCCTTGGGTGAGGAGAAATAGGCCAGTTCTAGATCCTGTGTTCGTTTGTCATTCACACGTTTCCCCAGGAGGAATTCCTATGTCTAGTTCTCAGCAACTCTCAACGCTTTTTACTCCGTGCAACAGTGGCATGTGCCCAACACTCTACAGCGACGAGCATGGCCGGATGTTCGTTCAAGGGAATCGCCTAAGTGGTGCTGCCCGAGGCGGCCTTGCTCTCGCTGACCATGAGGATGTGGTTGAACTCACTCCAGAGCTCATCGCGTTTATTCGTGGCTAACGATTGAAACCCCTTGCTTGTTGAGTGGCTCTCCCGAGTACGGAGGAGCCACTTTTTCTTGGGCTGTGCTCTTAGGCGGAAGTAACTCTGCTTCTACAAAATGGCGGAAATCGTCTGAATGAACGTCACGAACCCGTGCCCAGTGCTGGCGCACGGTCTGGTAGCGAAAGAGCGAGCGAGCGTCCTGCTTAAATCCCTCAAAGTAGATTTCGCTGATAATCGCGTTCTTAAAATTGACGTAGCCGATAAGCACCTGATTGATGAGGAACTCTGAGATCTTTTCAATTTCCCATACTTTCGTATCGAGGCCGTTCGCTTTTGTGAAGCTCTCCAAAAGTGATGCGTTGTTAAGGATGCCGAAGAAAAGCTCCCGATGGGCACTGATGACGTCTCCTTGGGCAACGCTGTAGCTATTTTGAAACTGGTGTCGTACTTGCTCAACCAAAACTTTCAGAGTGGTCCGAGTTGTAAACCACAGCAAAATATTGGCGACTGTGGCGATAAACGTGATCGCGACCATTAGCAGGTCAGCAAAGACTCCTGGTTCGATACTGCTGCTCATAGCGCTCGTCCTGGTCATGGAGCGTTCGGGGCCTCAAGGGTAGATCAACTAAGTGCGCCGTCAACAAAAAACCTCTTGAGCCTGGTTCTTGTGGGTTCGTATGCTTTTCCTCGAAACAAATAGTCGTGGGTAGACGGTGCTTGTGTGTAGGGCAGAAACCATGCAGGGCAAAGTGCCAACGGTTCTAACCAAAGGTTCTCCATGCCCTCTATGAACGTTGTTATCTACGGAGGAAGTTTTCCTATAACCTCAGGTGAAAGTGGGTATCGACCGACTGAGAGCGATCTCTACTAGTTCACTAGAACATCTCAGTGGTACCCCGATCCACTGGGCTTCTGTATACGGATGGAGTGTTTTACCTAGATAGAGAAGAGGTGCCTTGTTGCAGGATGCGATCGCATCCTGGCAGTTCGACCCTCGAATCAAATTGAATCCAATGCTTCAAAGGATTCAGTTCTGGAAGCTAACAGTGAACCCCGACAGATCGGCAGTGCTGGTCTGTGGGCGCCATTTAGACAATGTGGCCAATACATATAAGATGCCGTTTACGGATTTTCCCCTCGGATCGGTCACCATTTACTGCCAGAGTGGAGTCCTCTTGCTACCATCTGAACGCTAGATGCCGCCTCCAGCTCAAGTAAGCCTCATGTAGGGATGCGGGCGAAAGGTTCTCGGAGACTAGCCCTGCATGGGGGTTGCCATCTGCGCTCGCAAGTCATCGAGCATAGCCCTCGCAATCCCCCATCCTTCTATCGCTGCCATCTGCTCAACAGACTTCAGCGCTAGATGGTGCTCATCGGCTAGCGCCATCAGCGACTCACCATCCCAGTACCGGGTTCTGATTGCGTTTTTGATGTGGGTTTCCATGATCTAACGGTGCTCCTTTTTGGCAGCGCCCAGGGACCTAGCGTCTTTCAGCGCTTGAAGCAAGGTCTTAGAGTTGGGGTAGCGATCGAGCGGCTGACTGACCAGCCAGTTGGTGCTGGAAAGCTTAGCCCTCTGGTCAGTCAGTTTCGCTAGAGTGCCGGCGCAATTCGCCCGGTTGCGCCCATCGTGGGGTGAGCGAATTGCCGCCGATACCCGTGCGATCGCCTCGTCCAAAATTTGAATCAGATCGGCCAGCGTCTGGGGTGTCGATTGCAAAACCTCAGGCTGCTGAGTGGCTTGAGGGTCGCCAGGCTCTGCGGTGAAGCTCATCAGCTCAATAGGCGGGCCACCGCCGCTGGTGCGGTCTTCCTGCGCTGCTGCCCAACTCCCAGCGGCGCTCCACAAATGGGCTCTACGGGTCGAGACGCCTTGCTTGCGGGCCACCGCAAGCAATAGGCCCTCTTTCAAATAGCTACTTTTCATCACCCGCTTTGTTGTGGGCTTAATTTGGTCCGCCATTGCGACCTACTGCATACTGTACACCTCAGAGTTCCCACAGGATAATAGGTTGAGCAGTGTGAAGTTGTGTAGCGCTTGCGGGGCTGAATCGAGGCTTGAAAGGGGGTGTGGGCAGCAGCGCTACTCTCCAGCTCAAGTAGTTAATGGCCAATCACGGCGGGTGCCCCGAGAAGGCGCTGATTTATGTCCGTCGGGGCCAGCAGTGATTGCCGCCTTCACAACTTGATTAACTCCTTGCCGCAAAGCAGTGGTATTGCCTGTGAAGGCGCAATTTCTAGGCTCGGCTTGGCTTGAGCAGGGCTACAATCTCGTCGCCAGCCCACGGCGATAAGGGAGGGCAGATACAACAAACCCTTACCAGAGCCTCAGAAACGCTGGCAGGGGTTGGAGCGCGAGGCAGTTAGTCTCTCAAGAGGACGGGCACGATAAATTAATAAATGGGCTACAGGCTTTATGATTTATCGCCCTCTGATTTTAATTTCAGCTCTTGGAGTAGCCATACTTCCGTTAAGCGCTTGCTCACTAAATGACCAGGCAGCTACGGTAGCGCCGCTTGCCCAGGCAGTACAGGTTAACGATAGTCCTAATTCTGCTCCTCAACCGTCTACCCCTCAGACGGTGGCGCAGGGTCAGGGGCAACTAACAAACCAACTGCAAGGTTTACAGCTTGACCGGGTTTCGTTTTCTGCGTTTGACCTAGAAGGTAATACGTTCTGCGAAGTAGACCTAGACTTCCCAAACATGCGAGTAAGGATAATGGCAAAGCCTCATCATGATTGGCAAGGAATTTTCTATTTCGATGCCAGTGGCGAGCCTTGGGCTGAGTATGGTATCAACCAGCGCACAGGACAACTGAACAAAGAAGACGCCTATTTGCACGAGGGGCTGCTAGGTTCGTTCATTTTCAAGATGGCCCAGATGAATTATGAGCAATGTGCTCTGTAAGAGGTTGCTCAATCTCATGGCCAAGACTGAGATTTGAGCCAACAGAGGGCTAGGTGGTTTGCGTCGTGAGGCAACTAATACGCAGCAGGGGTATCCTGCTCTCGCTGTTGCATCAATCCCTCAGACTCTCGCTCAGCCCTAGGCTTGAGTCGACCCGCTGTAACCCGCTGGTTTTACCCCTGAGCCCATCAATACGAGCACTCGATTAAATGGCAATTACCTTAAGCTAGGCCACTGTTAGCGACATCGTGAGTTGAGTACCCAGGGTCAACCCGTTGACTGCCGCTTCAAGCGCTTTTGCTCGTACATTTGTTGATCGGCCAGAGCCAAAATATCTTCTAAGGATCGGGTCTCGCCTGTCTCGTAGGTATAGGACCCGACACTCATGGATAACTGGAAAGGAGCCTCTCGCTGCTGATTGAACTGGTCAATGCCATCCTGCAGCCGATGCTGTAGCTGGTCCCACTCCTCGGGGTTGCCGGGTGCTAAAACCACAAACTCATCGCCCCCCAATCGAGCGACCAGGTCTGATTCTCGAAACGTGCGTTTTAGCACATTAGCTGCCGCCCACAGGGCAACATCGCCAGCTTCGTGTCCCTGTAGATCGTTGATCTGCTTGAGTCCATCCAGGTCAATAAACAGCACATTAAAGGCAGTTTTGAGTCTCGTTGCCAGCTTTAGCTGCTGTTCAGCTAGCAAAAAAAAGCCTCTACGGTTGTGCAATCCGGTCAATTCGTCGGTGAGGGAAAGTAGACGCACGGCTTCCTCGGCCGATCGCCGTTCCTGAACCTCTGACGCTAGCTTTTGATTGGTTATCTGGAGCTGAATCGTTCGTTGTTCAACCCTATGCTCCAACTCTGAGTAAACCTGAACCTTTTCGATCGCCACCGCAGTGGTATCAGCCAAGGCTTGCAGCACTTTAACGTCTTGGGGTGCGGGTTCTTGTTGAGCGGCCCAGTAAGTACCAATGGCACCAATTGGATTTAGGGTGCGAATCGGCACCATGACTAGACTTTGGACAAACGTAGGTTCGTAGGCCAACCAGGGAATGCGCTGATCTTGAGAGACGCTAGCGATCACCGCCGGAACTCGATGGCGCATTGTCCAACCGCCAATACAAACATCCATGGGAAATCGCTTGCCTTTCCAGAGGGGAGCGATCGCGTCTTCATCGGCGTAGTAGCAGCAGTCGCCCTCTTTCAAGATAAAACAAGCTCCGTCGGAGCGGGTCAGCTCGCGCGCTGCCACGCGCACAATTTCCATGATCCGCTCCAGAGTTTTCGCCAACGACAGCTCCTGAACCACAATCAGCAATCGTTCCATTGACTGAATGTATTGCAAAACTGTGGATGTGCTTTCGGTTTCAAGCGCACAGGACAATGGAGCTGCTCTAGCGTTGTCTTGAAGAAGAGCCATAAGGGGGTGGTAATAGGGGCAGGGACCCTTATTTGTTCCCTAAAAACATTTACCTTGATATCTGTGTATAACACATGTCACTTATGTGGCCTACCGTTGGGCAGGGCTTTATGCCGTTGGGGTTTGCCGGGACAGCGCTCCCAATAGCGGAGAGCGACCTAGCGGGCCTCGGAACGACCTAAACCTGGAGCGCCTGATTCCCTGCACTAACTCTGGCGCGATCGCTGGCCGCAGGGCTAGGGAGACCCGGCTCTCCGTTAAGGTCGCGTTGGTGAGTTAACTAAGGAGAACCTGAGCCTGTTGAAGCCCCCGCCTCAGCGCAGCATCACAATCTCTCTTAACTGCTCTTTCATGAAACGTTCCAAAATTTGTCTAGCGCAACGCTGGACAATCACGGAGTAAGCTCAATAGGCTCTGTGCGAGCAGGCAACTAATCAAACTCACTCAACCCCGGGTCGCGGGGGAACAGCTTCAGCGATCGCCGTACCAAGTCCACTAGCGAGCAGGGACTGCTCTCCACCAGGGCCATCAACAGCACGGCGGCGCGGCTGTCGCACCACAGGCCCGTTTAGCCCAGGGTCGAGCCGAGCGCTCAGAGCCAAGGGTTCTTGAGCCTTCCAGCTGTCTAAACAGGCCTGGCGAAAGCCGGCGGTGGATAGCTGAGGATATAGATGCACCTGCACTTAGGTTTCTCGATCGAACAGGGTTTGAATACCTTGAGCACCATAGAGAACCCTAATTTTAGGTGGCTTCGCGGCCTTCCCTCGATCCAGAGCTGGTGAAAATTAATGGGAATGAATTAACTGAGCGATCGCCTGCACTAACGCTTGGGGATCAATGGGCTTCGAAATGTGCCTTTGGAAACCTGCGGCAATCACCTGTTGTTGATTGGTATCTCCTGCATAGGCCGTGAGGGCGATCGCCGGAACTTGCCCCCCTTGTTCAGGAGCTAAGGCCCTCACCTGCTGGATCAGCATATAGCCATCCATCTCTGGCATGCCAATATCACTCAACAGAACATCTGGCTTGGCTTGAGGCAAAACAAGCAATGCCTCGTGGGCAGAAGTAGCGGTTATCACCTGTGCTCCCTGCTGTTCTAATACAAACACCACCAATTCTCGGGTGTCGGGTTCATCGTCCACCACCACGATTTTGATGCCGTTCAAATCATGGGACTGCTGGGGCGATCGCTCGTTTCGGTTCACCTGTAATGGAGTCTGCAAGAGGGGGAGCCGAATGGTGAAGGTTGAGCCTTGGCCCTCCCCTAAGCTGTCGGCTCTAACAGTTCCTCCATGCAGTTCAACCAAGTGACGCACGATCGCCAGGCCTAATCCCAGGCCACCAAACTGTCGGGTAGTTGTACCATCCGCTTGGCGGAAGTAGTCAAACACATAGGGTAAAAACTCAGGCGAAATGCCTTTCCCCGTATCGCTGACGGTGATTTGAGCATAATCAGTTGTTTTTTCGCTGTTATTAATTATTTGCTGATCGGTACCGACTAGCGATGCCTCACCCATAGCCCATGACGAATTCCCCGTGAGCGATGACAAACTAATGTCAACCCGCCCACCAGCCGGAGTAAACTTCACCGCATTGGAGAGCAGATTCCAGACTACTTGCTGTAGTCGCGTGGAGTCACCCCAAACCATACATTTTGGATTTTGGATAGCGCTTTGCGCCGCTGCGCTGGAAGATTTTAGCTCGTCCTCGTTTTTTAATTGAAAATCTAAAACCGTAAATCGTAAATCGATGGACTTGGCTTCGGCGGCCAATCGCACCGTTTCCATTGCGCCTCGAATTTTGTTGGCAAGATTGACAGGAGCCACGTTGAGGTTTAGCTTGCCGCGCAAAATTCGCGATACATCGAGCAAATCTTCAATGAGTTCTGATTGCAGCTTGGCGTTGCGTTGAATAGTCGTTAGCGCATGGGTTGTTTTAGCGGTATCTAGCTTACCGCTCAGCAAAAGTGTAGACCAACCGAGAATGGGGTTGAGGGGCGACCTGAGTTCATGGGATAGCACGGCCAAAAACTCGTCTTTAATACGATTTGCCTGCTCGGCTTCTTCCCGTGCCGATTGCTCCCGTTGCAGCAGCAGTTCTCGCTCGACGTCTGCCTGTTTGCGATCGGTAATATCCAGCAATATGCCAAAGAAATCAACCGTTCGGCGGAACTCCCCTGCCCCTTCAAATTGGGCTTGCCCTTTGGCTAATACCCACCGTTCGGTGCCGTCATTCCACACAATTCGATATTCAATTTCGTAAGTTCCAGCCGATTGAGGCTCGAGCGCCCCATTCACCGCCGTAGACACTCGTTCGCGATCGTCCGGGTGCATCCGCTCCAAGACCTGCGGGAGAGGCACCATCACCGTATCCTCTGACTCTCCCCAAATTTCCCGCATCCGCTCGTCCATCTCCACGAGGTTGGTGTCTAGATGCAGCCGCCAACCGCCCAGTTTAGCCACCTGGATGGCTAGGCGTGCCCACTCCTCGCTTTCCCTCAGGTCCTGTTCTGCCCGTTTGCGTTCGTCTTCGATGCGCTTGCGATCGCTGATGTCGTTGAAGAGAACGGCTACCTTGCGCTCCTCGGGCTCGCCCATGCGAAAGGCGTAAACATCGTAAAACCGCCCCAGTTCCTGGGCCGTGTTTTCAAACCGCTCTGGCACTCCCGTTAGCGCGATTCTGCCGTAAAGCTCAAACCAGTGCGACTCCATTTTTGGGGCAAATTCTCGCACGGTTTTGCCAATCACGTCCACCAGTCCGGTCTGTTTTTCAAAGGCGGCGTTAGCTTCTAAGAAGCGGTAGTCAAAGGCATTGCCGGTGGCATCAAACAAAACTTCGATAATGCAAAAGCCTTCATCGATAGAATCAAACAGCGATCGATATTTTGCTTCTGACTCGCGCAATGCTTCTTTAATATCGACCTCACCCTGAATGTCGGTGCAGGTGCCAACCCATTGCCTAATGATTCCATCTGCATCTTTAATCGGCACACCCCGTACCAACTGCCAGCGCCATTCCCCGGTGTGATGGCGAAAGCGATGCTGAATTTCGAGCGGCTCGCCCGATTGAAGACAGTGCTGCCAGTCTCGTTCAGTATTGGGCAGATCCTCCGGGTGCGTAACTTGTTGCCAGTTCCAACCATGCAGTTGCTGTGGCGTAAGTCCTACGTAGTCTGCCCATTGGTCACTCATGTAGTCCACCCGACCGTCAGGCATTGCCGTCCAAATCAGTTGGGGAACGGTAGCGGTGACGGTGCGAAACCGCTCCTCGCTTTGGCGCAGAGCTGCCTCGGCACGGGCTCGTTCCAGACGCGGGAAGATGCGGTTTGAGATTTCTTCAATCAGTTGAATCTCGTCTTCACGCCACTGCCGGGGTTGCGAGTGACAGATGGCAATGTAATGGGTCCATTGGCCCTGGCGATGAAATGGAACGGTGACAAAGGAATACATATCGAGTGCCGCATAGCCAGCGGCATCGGTGCGCGGGTCTGTTTGGGTATTGCAGACTACAACGGTTTCTCCAGCTCGGCTGGCCCGCACAAATTCGTTGCTTAAGTATTGAGAGATGCAAAACGTGCCCACTATACTGGGCACCTCTGGACTGCTCCAGCCGTGATGGGCGGTCACTCGATCGTGGGCTTCATCGACATCGGCGAAAGCGCAGGTCGTAATCTGCAAATAGGCCCCCATCTTCGCCCCAACCGCTTGCATAATTTCGTCGGCCGTCGAAAACCGCGAGAAGGCTTCACCAATTTCTGCAAGGAATACCCCATGGGCTTCCCGGCGTTTGCGCTCGGTGATGTCTAGGGCGATCGCGACTACCGATTGCGGTTGCCCTCCGCGATCGCAGACCGCATACACACTGTTGTTGACCCAGACGATCGAGCCATCCTTGCGGATATAGCGTTTCTCAATCTCAAACGGCGTGCCCTCGATCAGCATTCGCTTAAACAGTTCGACATTGCGGGGCAGGTCTTCAGGATGGGTGATGTCCTGCATGCGCCGCTGGTAAAGTTCATCGGCTGAGTAGCCAGTGATGTCGCAATACTTCTGATTAACCAGCGTCAGCCTGCCCTCCAAATCCACACAGGCGACGCCGGTTACGGCTTGGTTAACAATGGCTTGATACCGACCTTCTGACTCCCGTAATCTTTCCTCGGTTTGTTTACCGGTGTCTTGAATCTGCTTGTGTGCGGTAATGTCCCGCGAGACGCACACAAGCTGTTCAACGTTTCCATCTGCGCTTCGAATAGGGCTAATTTTATTGGCCCACCACTGGGGTTCACCCTGAAGCGTTGGACGGTGGCCTTCCATGGAACATACCTCGCCTGCCGCTGCACGGGCGATCGCATCGCTGGCGGCCTGCTGCTCGGCTTCCTGCCACAGCTCAGCCCAGTATGTATTGAGAAAGGGCGTGACATCGTCAATGCCCAGTAGCGCCTGCCCTCCCCGATTTACGAACAGAATGCGCCCGCCTAAATCCAAGAGTTGGATGCAGTCATCGCTACTATCTAAGATTTGCAGGGTCTGGATATCCAATATCAAATTAGACGGCTGGGCTGAGCCAGCTCCGTCTGCTGCAACCTGACCATTGACGCTGCTGCTTACCTGAGTACAATTCTGAGAGAAAGAATGGCTTGGCGACGTAGAGTGATGGAGAGGCTTGACCATAAAATCTTCGTTTCACTCCAAAAAGTATCTGACGAGCAACTTCTTATCGGCCTCGCCCGTCGAATGAAGCAAGTGCTCAAATGGCATGACCGCCATGGGTAGAAGCGTTGCTCGCCCATGCTCCCATCGGTTGATGCTTGGCAATGACACCCTTATTTTTGCTGCCAACTTCGCCTGTGAAAGATTAAAACACTGTCGCACTTTTTGCACAGAATCTGATAACTGGGAGTGTTCAACTTTTTCAGAGCTGCGTGTAGCGCTAGTTGCGAACATGAAGGCGAACCCGACGCCTAGGCAAGCATTCTACCCGAACGTGCTATGTGATGTGACGATTCTCATCCACCAAAAGGTGTAAAGGCCTTTAACGTAAGGCTTGCCGTGGCTGACTGTGCTCTCGCTCTAGCACGGAATCTTGCACCTTTCTGGCAAAGAGGGCGTTGGCAAACCCTCGATCGCCTGCACGACCGCGATTCAGCTAGCCGAGGCAAGGCAGCATTGATCTGGGGCTGTATATCGTGTGCGAGATCGTCGTCGCCCACGGGGGAACGGGAGAGGTCGCCTCGACGGCGCAGGCAGGCACGACGTTCACCGTTCGCCTGCCGCGACGCACCCGGTTGAAGGCGACCGTCAGTAAGCGCAGAGACCATTACGGGGTTTGAGTAGTAATGGAACAGAAACCTACGTTAAGGCTGAAAGTCTTGCGGGAAGAGCTTTTCAAATCGTGTTTTTTACGTTCTTTGGCAGACGCTCTTGTACCAGTTGAACAGTGCCCTAATTGGTACAGAAAAATAGAACGGTGTATCAAGGGTTTCAGTCCCTTTCTGCCAATTGACGCCGTGCCTTTAGGTTTCTCTGGGTATGACTGACCGGCTCTCTAACGATTGCGGTGGCTCACTAAAATTCTGTAACCGCCTTACACCACTCCTCTCGGTATTGTGAGTCTGAATAAATTGCTGAAATTGTTCGGTCGCCAGCGGTTTACTCAATAAGTAACCTTGAACACTACTGCAGCCTAGAGCTCGCAATATCTGCAACTGTTCTACTTTTTCGACCCCTTCAGCAACCGTTTCCAGGCTTAGGCCGTGGCCCAGAGCGATCACTGCCTGCACTACAGCAATTTCCCTCGATTCAAAAGACAGATCTTGAATAAACTCGCGGGCAATTTTGAGGGAATGGAGCGGAAATTGTTTCAAAGCAGCTAGGGACGAGTGCCCTGTGCCAAAGTCATCCATTGAGATGTAGATCCCCATATCTTTCAGTTCTTGCAAGGTAGAGATCGCAGCAGGAATATCCTGCATCACTACTCTTTCGGTAATTTCGACCTCTATCTGGCTGGGCTCAAGTCGATGATCTAGCAAGATTTGAGCAATCTTTTTGGGCAAGTTTTTTTGCTGAATCGTTTGAGCAGAGAGATTAACAGCAATACGCAGTGGTGGGTTTCCGAGGGTTTGCCATGAGCGAATCTGAGCACAGGCGGCACGAATAACCCACTCATCGATTGCGCTAATTTGCCCCATCACTTCGGCTGTTACTATAAACTCTCCCGGCATCAGCAACCCTTTTTGAGGATGCTGCCAACGAATTAAGGCCTCAGCGGCAGTCACCTGGCCTGTTTGCAAGTCTAACTGGGGCTGATAGTGCAGCACAAACTCAGTTTGCTCCACAGCCCTATGCAGATCATGGGTCAAAATCAGTTGATCCAGGGATCTCCCTATCGTGATAGACGAGTGGAGTTTGTAGTTATTGCGTCCTTGATGCTTGGCATCATACATGGCGGCATCCGCATTTTTCAGCAGGGTCTCAACATCTTGACCATGGCTGGGGGCAAGAGCAATACCAATGCTCGTCGTCACTCGAAAGGTCTGGCGATTGAACACAAATGGCTCACGCAGGTTATGAAGAACCCGTTGAGCCACTTTCGTAACATCTTTGGTGGACTGAATATTTTGAAGCATCAGGGTAAATTCATCCCCACCCCAACGCGCCACAATATCGCCCTTCTTTAAACAGCCTGAAATTCGCTGTGCCACTTGCTGCAGGAGCTGATCCCCTATGGCATGGCCCAGGGTGTCATTAATCGCCTTGAAATGGTCGAGATCCACAAAGCAGACCGCGAGCATCCTACTATTTAGTCTGTTGTTGGCGGGTTTGAGTTGTTCTAAAGCCCTGACCAGTTCTTCTTCAAACAGCAGCCGGTTGGGTAATCCAGTGAGCCGGTCATGACAAGCTTGATGGCGAATCGTTGCCTCAATCCGCCGCTGCATCACGGTGATGTATAAATGGGTGGCCAGGGTTTGCGACAGTTTGATGTCTTCTGCGTTCCAACCTGAAGCAAATGGCATATCCGCTAAGTCTTGAGAGGATGGATTCGTGTCGGCAGTAGTCTGTTGGGGGTTTGAAAATCCACCGGTCGCCAACAGACTCGCACCCAGTTCGCGACGAAACAGGCTGAACCACCCAATGGCTTGTTGCTGATATTGCAGGGGCACAATCAGTACGGAATCAATGGTGACCGCTTCGAAGGCCGCTCCTAACGTCCGCAGGTGTGGATCTTGCCCAAAATCTTGCAGGGTATAGAGATGGTAAGTTGGCGCTTCTCCACTACTCTTTGTCCGATGCCTTCCACCATTCGCGCTCTGGGCCAAATGACGCCAAAGATAGCTTTCACCCTCCAGGGTTAAAGCTGGTTGCACGCCTGAACGGTAAAGCTGATCACTCTGCTCTTCGGTATCGGCGGAGATATAAAGCTGTCCACCAATACAACCAAAGGTGGTAACGGTAGCATCAATGACTTGCTGCATCACCCGGATGGCATCTCTAGGCGTATGCAACAGGCGGGTGAGGCGATTGATGGTGGCTTCCGCCTGGGCTTGCTGAGACGCTTGTTTTAACAGGGTTGCTTGAGCGATTGCAATGCCGACATGGGTCGAAAGTTCTTTAAGAAAATCCAGTTCCCAAGCTTGCCATTCACGATAGCGATGGCACTGGTGAGCAATTAACAGCCCCCAAAGCTCTTGATTGTGGAGAATTGGGACCACTAGCTTGGACTTCACGCCCAGTTGATGGAGGGTTTCGACTAAACAGGCTGAGAGACCGTCTTGCTCAATATCAGTAATGGCGCGGACCCGGCCCTGTTGGTAAAAGCAATAACTTTCAACCGGAAAAACCTCCTCTAATAGCGGTTGACCTATTAGCGAAAAACATCCTGAAGCAACAGCCTCATTCGTCACCCAACCCGTACCGTCAGGATTGATGCGATAGGTCAGTACCCGATCAGCCTGCAACAATTGCCTGACCTCAGCCACCGTCGTGTTCAAAATCTGACTGAGGTCTAACGACTCCCGAATGCGGTGCGCTACTGCTGTAATTAAACGCTCTCGCTCAAATTGCTGCCGCAACAAATTCTCAGCCTGTTGGCGTTGCTTCAGTTCGGCTTGAGACTGCTGATACAGCTCTGACTGATGAATCGCGATCGCCGTTTGGGTGGTGAGTTGCTTAAGCAAATCAATCTCATCCGTTTGCCATACCCTCGCGCCAGAACATTGTTGCACCACCAGCAAGCCCCAGAGCTTACCTGCATCGACAATGGGCACGATTAGATTGGCCCGTACCTGAAAATCGGCTAGTAAGTCACGATGGCAGGGGGTCAAATCGGCGGTCTCAATATCTGAGATCGCCTGCACCCGCCCCTGTGCATAGAGCTGTAAGTAATGTCGAGCAAACTGGGCGTCGTAAATCTGAGTGCCTGTAATTTTGCGCCACTGAGCATCTGTCGATTCCACTACGACATAGCCACTATGGTCAGTGTTAAGTTGGTAAATCAGGACTCGGTCAGATGCCAATAGATGATGCACCTCAGCGACGGTGGTCTGCAAAATCGCGGTCAGATCGAGCGAACCTTGAACATGAATGCGCTCAGCCATTTGCCTAACTAGGCATTCCTGAGCGGATTGTCGCCGCAGTTTTGCCTCTAGCCGCTTTTGCGCCGTAATATCGTGACAGATGGCGACGTACTGATAGGGCCTGTTATCACCGTCTAGAAAAGGGACAACAGTCGTATTAGCCCAATACAAGCTACCGTCTTGAGCGCGTTTTTGGATTTCTCCTCGCCATACCTGCCCACGATTGAGGATTTGCCAGATGGCTTCTAAATCAGTCGGAGAATGGTCGCCTTCCTCCAGCAAACGATGCTTGTTGCCAATCAGTTCTACCGCTGAATAATGAGAGATTTCGCAGAACTTATCATTGGCGTAAGTAATCAACCCTTGGGCATCTGCGATCGCCACAATGGACGACTGATCCAACGTAAACTCAATGTCTGTACGGTCTTTTAGGGTTTGCTTCAGCACCCGGTGCCCGTATCTTAGTTCCAGTTGTGCCACGACCTGACGGCTCAGGATGCCCAACGCTTCAAGTTGCGCTGAATCTAGTTGCCGCGGTTGTTGGTCAATGACGCACAGCGTCCCTAGCCGATAACCCTGGGCAGTAATGAGGGGGAAGCCGGCGTAGAAACGAATGTGGGGTTCCCCGACAACGAGCGGATTCTGCGCGAAGCGCTCGTCGAGCAGAGCATTTTCGATGATGAGAGGCTGTGATTGTAGAATCGCATGGGCGCAAAAGGCCCACTGGCGGGGAGTTTCCGTTGCCGTTAGGCCAACCTTTGCCTTAAACCACTGGCGGTGGTCATCAATCAGACTCATTAAAGCAATCGGGGTTTGGCCGATCTGGGTGGCAAGTTGAACTAAATCATCAAAAGCCGCTTCTGGGGCCGTATCCAAGAGCTCATATCGAGCTAACGCAGCTAATCGAGCCGCTTCATAATCACCCTGGATATTTGGCATCCTTGCTCCCCGTTAACGTTCTGGTAAATCAACCATCTCGTAGCGTCGTCCGGATCACAGGGTGCCTAGCTTATGCTCAAATGTATCAGAAAATACACACATCGTATTCTTAGTACGGATAGAGGCTTTGCTGTGAGGTATAAATTGACCTCTTTCAACAGGTTGTGACCGTCTTTCTATAAGGTTTAGTAGTTTAATGTGGCGATCGTCTCCGACACTTGCTCTGGCCTCACCTCCAAATACCGCTGCAGCGACGTCAGCAACGCGTGGCTGCTCATCTCCTAATTACTCGCAGCAGTATCGATCCTCTGGTTCATCGCGGCTGCCTTCTATAGAAAGCAGCCAGCCGGTGCCGATAAGTAAGCCAGCCGTTTCTACTAGGGCATGCGCTGGGGCTGCCTCTGGGAACAGTTCTAGCGGGGTAAAGGGCAGTCGGTCGAGGGCTGGTTGAAATCTAGGGCCTGCAATATTCCGAGGGGCTCGGCTGATGCGAATCTCAAGAGCACGGTGGAATGTTCATTCTCCAGGGAAGGCTGAAGCTCTGGCACATGGAAGTAGCTCCTGATTAGGCTGATTAGTAGCCCAGGCTAGTTATCCCGCGCCCCAGAGCAGCATTACAATCTCTTTTGGCAGCTCTTTCGTGAAACGTTCCAAAATTTGTCTAACACTGTACCAAACAATTCCCACTCAGCTATGCCCAAAGCATTTGGGTACAGGTACGGGGTTAAGCCAGATTGGCCAATTGGGTGCGCAGGCAACTACTCAACCCACAAGCTTTCAGCAAGTTAAGACCATTGAGCACTCAGTTTTCTTATTAATTACTTCAGCGACCTCCCCATAGTGTCACTCTGCCCATTCAAAGTCGATATTTCATGAAATTAGCTGAATGTATGCGGTCTAACGATGCTCATCACCTGCCGTAGATACCTTGAACTTCAACCAATAATCTCTCGGCGGTCGGTGTGCATGGGTGTTGTTAGGCAGTGATTTTGGTTAGATAAAATTTATACATGAAGTTATTGAGAATAATTTTGCCTTTTCCAGGAGAAGTAATGAGCTAAATCCCTGCTACCGATCATATAAATAGGAATAATGGAACTGAGAATTGCCATCATCAAACTTCCTACTATGAGAATGACAGAGAGTTTTGAACTCAGTAAAAGAACCATTGCCATCAAAATGATCACCAAAAAACTACAGATACATATCAGGAGCCATTTTGCCCATTGTCGCCCTTGTAGAACAAAATACATTACTACAATTGTGAGTAAGATGCGGCCAATAGCCCATTTATCCCGCGCAATGATTACCAAGGTAGTATCCAAAATACAAAGCACTAGAAACATAGCGATTAATCGATTCCGAGCATTCAAGATAGATTGGTCAGGCTGGATCATGTTTTTTTGATAACGCCTAAATAATTACAATTGAAGTATTGCATGGATCAAGATCAGCTTTTTGCCATTCAAATTCTTAGGTTGAACGTTCCCCCCAAACAGCTCAAAACATTTGTCTGCAGTTTTAGTAGTCAAATAGCTTATCAAAATAAACAAGGGATAACTCATAATTAGAGGGGAAATTTTTGCATAATACCTCCATGCGGAATCTTAAATGGAAATCTGTCTGCATAAACACCCCCACGGGGAGCTTGAGTGGAATAACTTCAGACTAAATGCCGAATATAGAATCTTAGATGGACAGATTCAGTATAAATTCTTGATGAATGGGAGACATACAACTTAAGATTTCCTTATGGCTAGTACGGAGTTATTTATGCATGGTTCAACTCCACCAAGGCGCTTCTTGACTGGGTGCGCGATGCGATTTTGCTGAAACATTATTCTTACCGGACGAAGCAGTCCTACGTTCAGTGAAACGCCTGTGGCAGAACTATGAGTCGGTTGCAAAGGGAGACGCCTAGTGAAATAAATCTGAGTCATGGTTTAGCTGCCCCGCGCCTCAAAGCAACATCACAATCTTTTTCAACAACTCTTTCGTCAAACGTTTCGAAATTTGTCCAACACTGTGCTGGACAATTATCCTCCAGCTGCATCGGCGAAGCCAGATTCGCCAGTTGCGCGCGCAGGCAACTGTTCAAAGCAACCAAAAGTCTATGCCCAGCTCCGGATCAACGCTAAGTTTCTTGCAGTTGCGGTAACCCTAGTTTTTTAGGGAGTGGAAGATTAGGCTTCACTCTAGGTCGTAGGTGCAGACCAGCGGTTGGGGGTGGCCAATGCCATAGCCCTGGGCAAAGTCTACGCCGATAGCTGTGATGCAATCCAGAATGGCGCTGTTTTCAACGTATTCGGCAATGGTTTTGAGGCCCATAACGCGGCCAATGGTACTAATAGCATCGACCATAGCGTAGTCAACACGGTCATCGAGAATGTTTTTGACGAAGCCACCGTCGATTTTGAGGTAATCCACAGGCAGGGTTTTAAGGTAGGCAAAGGACGACACGCCGCTGCCAAAGTCGTCCAGGGCGAAGCGACAACCCAACGCCCTTAACTGGCGGACAAAGTCGCTGGCTTTGGAGAGGTTAGCAATCGCCACCGTTTCGGTAATTTCAAAGCACACTTGCTGGGGCGGCACGGGGTATAGGGCAAACTGCTGGCGCAGAAAATCCACCATGGCGTCGTCATTGAGGCTGGCTCCAGAAAGATTGATCGCATAGACCGTGGGCACTGTTGGGTCTGAGTCTAACTGGTTATGCAGGGTGGGCCAGTGCTGAAACAGGGTGCTGACCACCCAGCGATCGATCTTGGCCATCAGGCCGTAGCGCTCCGCTGCTGGCAAAAAGGCCAGGGGCGGGATCATTTGCCTGGTGTCGTCCCGTAGGCGTAGCAGCACCTCGTAGTGATATTCTTTTGCTGGCCCCGGCGCAGTCGGCACGATGAGCTGGGCAAAGAGGCAAAACCGATGGTCGGTTAAGGCTTGGGTAAGGCGGGCCACCCAGCGAAATTCTTCCTGCTGTTGAAGCAGAGCCTGATCATCGAGGTGTACAGTATGGACGCGGTTACGTCCGTTATTTTTGGCGGTATAGCAGGCGGTGTCGGCGGCTATTAGCACGTTCTCCAACGTGTCGCTGTGGTGGTTGATAGGCACCACACCAATGCTGACGCCGATAGCGAAGGTGTTGCCTGCCCAAGCAAAACGGAAATCTTGTACCGCATCTTTTAGGCTATGAGCCACCCGCAGAGCCTGCTCAAGAGCGCACTGATACAGCAACACGCCAAACTCGTCACCCCCTAGGCGGGCTAGTGTGTCGGTTTTGCGAATGTGGCTCTGCAACAGGTTAGTGATCTGGCGCAGCAGTTCGTCGCCAGCGTTGTGGCCACAGGTATCGTTGACAATTTTGAACTGGTCGAGATCGAGGTAGCACAACACATAGCTGCCCTCATGGGCCTGGGCTCGGGCGATCGCCTGGTGCAGGCGGCGTTCAAACTCGCGACGGTTGACCAGCCCAGTTAGAGGGTCATGGATAGCTTGCCAGGTAACCTGCCGGGTAAGCTGCCGGGACTGAGTGACATCGTGGAACACCATTACGGCACCCACGGTTTGGCCCTGGCGATCGCAGATGGGGGCGGCAGAATCGTCTACACCAATTTCGCGTCCATCGCGGGACAGCAGCACGGTATCTTTTGCCAGCGCGACCACGCGGTTCTCCCGCAGGGCTATTTCCACTGGGTTGGGGGCAGGCTCGCGGGTCTCTTCGTGAATGATGGTGAATACAGTGTCCAGGGGGCGCCCTTGGGCCTCCGCCTGGCTCCAACCAGTGAGGGATTGGGCGACGGGGTTGCAGTATTCGACGCGACCGGCCACGTCAGTGGTGATCACGGCGTCGCCAATAGAGTGGAGAGTGACCTGAGCCAGCTCTTTTTCGTGAAACAGGGCCTCTTCCATCTGCCGCCGTTGAGTGATATCGGCAAAGGAGCAAACTACGGCATAGGGCTGGGTTTCACCGGAGCGCACCATGGGCTCGGCATTAACGGAGATCCAGGTAAGGGTACCGTTGGGCTTGTGGATACCTATGATGACGTTGCGGTTGGGCTGCCCGGTGCGCAGGGTGACCATGGCGGGGTGTTTGTCGTTGGGGAAGGGACGACCGTCTTCATAGATGCTGCGCCAGCGCGGGTCGATGGAGGTGCGACCTTGCATCTGATCCAGCGTCAGGCCCAAAATTTCTTCGGCGCGGCTGTTGCAGGTCTGAATAACCCCGTTAGCATCTTGAAGTACTACCCCCTCCGCCAGGGCGGTTACGACCGACCGATAGCGGTCTTCGCTGTCGCGCAGGGCCATTTCGGCCCGGTGGCGCTCGGTGACGTCGTGGTAGGTGAGGACTTTGCCCACGGTACGATCGCCCACTCGATGGGGGCGTCCGTGACGCTCCAGAACGCGGCCATCGATTAGCTCGACCCGGTCAAAGGTCTTCTGGTTCAAATCCGCCATCATGCGTTGGAAGGCAGCATCAAACGCTTGGGGGTCTTTGGTTTGGCTGAGAATAAAGGGATAGAAGTTGGTGGTGGCACCGCTGCGGACGACCTCATCCGCCAAAGCGAGAGGAATCGCCCACTGCCGCAGAAAGCGGCTGTTGAAGTAGCGGATATGCCAGTCGGCATCAAGGACTAAAATGCCGTCGCCGGTAGATTCAAGGATGGTGTCGAGCAGCGATCGAGTCTGGGTCAAGGCATCGTTCAGCCGGTGGAGCTTCTGAGCCTGAGCCTGGGAGCGTCGGTACAAATGGAGTACTCCTGCTACCAGCAGCGCCGATATCAGACCTGCCGTCAGCACGATATTGGCTGCTGGCAGCAGCAGGTTAGTCACCTGCTGGGCCAATTGCGCTGAGAGCTCACTTCGCAGAGTGGAGCTCCAGCTGATCAGTGCCTCCCACAGTAGCAGACTAGCGGTGGCCACCCCAAACCCTACGCTCCCGGCCAGCCAGCGCGGCTGGCCGGGGTGGGGCTGACGGTGCAGCACTGCAACCACGATGCCTAGCCCCAGCCCTAGCAGCACCACGGCAGTGGGAAGCGCCACGCCGGTCAAAAAGCGCCAGGTGTAGGCGGTGCCCAGCTGGGTCAGGTAGCCCAGCAGCACGATCAGGTTGGAGCCAACCACCCCAGTGGCCAGGGTGGCAGCCACGGCGGGAATCCAAGGTAGACGGGCCGGGGGAAATTGGGATGATGGCTTGTGATCGGCAATCGCCAACCCCAGTACCGCCAGACCCAAGCATAAGAAGCTCAAAGTCGCGTTGGGGGACGGGCGCCCTGGCAAGGGCTGCTCGACTTGAATAAACAGCTGATGGATGGGTGTCTGAATGGCCCGAGGATCGATCTGGCTGGGGGCGTAAAGTTCGGTGGTGATGTAGTCGTGCATCAGCAGTTGGTCAATACCCAGGTTGATCCCCGCCAGGTACTGCACCAGGGTCAGCCCGCTAAGGACCACCACCGCCCCACTTAGGCCCAGCGCCCAGCTGCGCCACCGCCGTATCCAGCTCAGCAGCGCCAGTCCTAGCAAGACCATCAAAATCGCCGCATTGTAGCGAGTGGGCGGTGACCCCGCTGGCCACTGAATAATCGCTGTAGTGTGAGTATGCCAAGCGCTCAGTACCAGCAGCCCCAGCCCCACGCTCAGGCTCGCCGCCAGCCCCGGCACCCATTCACTCCACCGCGACATCGCTTGTCTACCGAACCAGCCCGGGGGAGCAAAGGGATCGTGTTGTGTCATGGCCTTCAGGCATTTTGGGAGCTATTACGTCACTGAACTAAGCTTGCCTCGACCCGCGTAAGGGGTGAGACTGGCGTGCTGAAAATTAACCCAGAAGAGCTATAAACCTGTTAAATTAAGCACCGGCGAATTGGCCCACGCTTTAAAGCCGCATCACAATCTCTCTCAGCGGCTCTTTCGTGAAACGTACCAAAGTTTGTCTAGCGCAGCGCTGGACAATTCCAACTCAGCTATGTCCAAGACATTTGGGTACAGATATGGGGTAGGTCAGACCGGCTAATTGCGCGCAGACAACTACTCAATCCACCCTGCCCTTAACTTGCTTAAAGCCGCTGAATTTGAGAGCATTTAACCCTAACAGGGATGGCGTCACAGGTACCCAAACAAAACCCCCACGGGCTAGCGGTACCTATGGGGGTTAGTTTTTAGGGTGCATCTACGATTCAGGAATCCTGCTCGTTGTTAGCCTATGGTGTCCAAACCCGAGCTTCGCAATAATGGGCAAGTGGTACCGTCACAAATCATCACCATGATTACTAAAGGGTCCACACAACCTGACGATCCACGCAAATATCTAGGGCCGCTGCACCAGCAGGCTGTTGATGTTTCCAAGACCAGCACGGGCGATTGCAGTGAACTGGAAAAACTAGAGGCACTGGTACTCCAAGCCACAGACGAAGAAAAAGCCGAGATGCTTGGAGGAGAAATAGAGAGGTAGATCGCTGCCCATGGCTCCAAGTTGATTCAGGCCTACGACTTGAGCGGGCTAAATAGCTAATCGCGCCAAAACAAAACCCCCACAGACCAGCGGTGTCTGTGGGGGTTTATTGCATCTAGACATGGCATCGCGCCCGCTGTTGGGCCTATGGTGCCCCTAATGGTAGGGTGCAATCGCACTCTACCCCCTGCGATCGGCCATGTGGCTTAGTCGGCTGCGTCAGCCTCAGCCCGATGCCGTTTCAGAGGGGCCAACACCTGCTCGTAGTTCATGCTGTCGTATTGACCCGATTGGCGCATATCCAACGCTACCCGAATGCCAATCGCGTCGCCGTCGTC
>NZ_JACJOF010000041.1 GCF_014695395.1 Nodosilinea sp. FACHB-131 | reverse complement strand
CGCCACCGTCAGGCCCAGACTGGCAACGGCAGCCATCACCACCCAGCGATCGCTGCGAGAGAAGCCCGCCGCCGCTACAATCAGCGGGTACAGGTTAGCGTGGGCAAATCCCAAGGGCGTCAAGGTATCGGTAGCAAACGCCAACGCCAACCCGGCGAGAACGAACCCTTTGGTAAGACGAGGGGAGGGAGTGGAAACGAGAGGCGTCATAGCGGTACGGTGAGAAAATATCTCATGGTTAGCCTCCGGTGAGAGCTCGATGAATTTTGTAGGCCAACTCGGCCTGCTGGTAAGGTTTGTGCAGCAGTTATATCTCTGTCTTTAGCCCCTTCCAATGGGTCAAGACGTTCTCGGCATAGCCCGAGGTGACAGCACCCGCATCTGGGGGTAGCGAGCTTTCCTGACCAGAGGGGCAAGGGCATTGACGTGGTAAAAGCCGCCGATGTGGCTCTCTATCAGGCTAAGACCAGGAGACGCAATTGGGTGGTGGTCCACAGTGCCTGCAACGAAAGTGGGAAGTGTTCGTCCCCCAGGCTCCAGCGCCTGGAGGTAGCCCCAGTCAAGCCACAGAATTGCCTAGGCTAGTTGCCTCGCGCCGCAACCACTCCACAGTTGCATCTGCTGCGGAACCCCTCTCTACGCAAGGCATCTAAGTCAGTCGAGAGGGTTGGCTGCGACTTTTAGGTAGAAGGGCTGAGTGAGTAATCGTACAGAAACTTACGCTAAGGCTGTACAGCTCTGTCAGCAAGGCATAGAGGCTGCTATGACATTAACGACGAATAGCC
The DNA here is from genome assembly GCF_014695395.1 of Nodosilinea sp. FACHB-131. Classification (GTDB taxonomy): domain Bacteria; phylum Cyanobacteriota; class Cyanobacteriia; order Phormidesmidales; family Phormidesmidaceae; genus Nodosilinea. Next base: position 60,227 of record NZ_JACJOF010000041.1, on the reverse strand, counting down.
TGACTCATCAGCTAGGCTTGTTATTAGAAATGGGTGAAATCAGCTGATTGGACTGAGGTTAGACTACTTTCCTAAAAATGTGCCGCCAATAAAACTATCTAGTGAAAAATCTAAGGCTCTAACCCTGATGCTGCCGTTGATTAGTTGCCGGGCGCGCAACTTTTTGAGACCAAAATTAGCATCAGCTAAAATCATCATTCAGTCCATAGCGAGGACGCCTTACCAATAGCCTCTACCCTATCTGATGCACATCAGGAGAGGGCAAAGGTCAATGGCATTTTTGAGCAAGGCACAACAACAAAGATATGGCTGCTATGTTGAGGAGCCGACGCCCGCTCAACTGGCCCGCTGTTTCCATCCGGACGTAGAGACAGGGCCTGGTTAATTGCCGACGCGGCGCTCACAACCGTTTGGGGTTTGCGATACAGCTTTGGACCGTTCGGTTCCTAGGAACGTTTCTAGTAGATCCCCTAGAGGTGCCACCCACCGTTGTCGCCCACATCGCTCCACAGCTAGGCATCAGTGATTGGGTTGTTTACCGTGCTATCTGGATCGCCCTGGCACTCATTGGGATTATGCTAATTAAATTCAACAGCATTACAATTATCTTGCTTTCAATGAGCAGCCGATTTACTGGCAATGTGTTCGTTGGCTGCATGGACGTGCCTGGATTGGTGATGAAAGCCCCAGCGTACTCTTTGATGTCACCACGGTCTGGCTAATTGAGCGGAAGGTCTAACGCCATGAAGTTTTTTCTAAGCTACAACCCCTCACCCCTTCCCCACGTTTCGGTGATTAGCCTTAGAAGTCAGCATGGCCAAAATACTCTTGTCTGCGCAAAATATCAGCTACGGGTTTGACCCGGTATCCTTTCTGTTTGAGTCCATTAACCTCAGTCTTCAGGTCGGCGATCGCGTTGCCCTGGTAGGGCGCAACGGCAGCGGCAAATCTACCCTAATAAAAATCCTGGCGGGGGACTTACAATCTACGCTGGGAAAAGTTTTGCGGTACGGATCGCTAGCCTACGTACCCCAGGCCAGCACCCTGGGGCCGACTGAGCCGACGGAGACCATTCTGGAAACCCTCAGTGCTGGCTCAGAAGACTGGTGGTGCATCGACGAGTTTTTAAGGACTCAGTTCGAGGTCGATTTAGATTTATCGTTGCCCACAGCTAGCTTGAGCGGTGGCGAATTGACGAAACTGCTGCTGGCGATCGCCCTCGCGCCAGCCCCAGACATACTGCTGCTGGATGAACCTACCAATCATCTGGATCTACTCGCATTAGATCACCTCCGCGCCTGCCTGGAGCAGTTTCAGGGGGCGCTGGTGCTAGTCTCCCACAAGCCCCACTTTCTCGATCAGGTGGCCTCCATTACCTGGGAGCTCACGCCCCAGGGGCTGAACGAATACGGCGGCAACTACACCCACTACCGCGAGCAAAAGCAAGCCTACCAACGGGCGGCAGAACGCTCCCACAAGGTGGCCAGAAAAGGCCTAAAACGCGCCCAGGCGATGGCCCAAGCTGAGCAAAAACGGGCAGCACAATCTCAGCGCAGTGGTGAGCAAAAAGCGGCGGGCGGCAGTATGGGCAAGATGGCCAAACACTATTTTGCCAATCGGGCCTCGGGCACCGCAAGCCAAGGAGCCAAGCGCAATCAAGCTGCCGTTGAGCAAGCGGCCCAACAGGTGGCCCAGACCAAGGTGAGAACCACCAAGGCCACCACCATTCACCTAGCGGAAACCAGTCAAAAGCGCCGCACGTTACTAGAAATTCGTGATGGCCACCTCAGGGTAGGGGGAAGAGTGCTGGTTCAAGATATTCAGCTGCAAATGGTTGCTGGCGATCGGGTGGCGCTCGCCGGGGGGAACGGCTCTGGCAAGTCCAGCTTAGTCAAAGCCATCTTTGCCACGGCTGAAACCGAGGCAATCCGGCTCGAAGCGGCCGGCCTGCGCCTCGCCAATCCCCTCAAGGTGGTGTACCTCGATCAGACCTATGGGTTGATTGATCGCCGCCACAGCGTGCTGGACAACATGCAAGCCACCAACCCGGCGCTGTCTTACCAACACCTGCGCCAGCAACTGGGGCATTTCCTGTTTTTTAACCCGGTGGTGGACAAACCTGCCTCGGCCCTGAGCGGGGGAGAACTGGCCCGACTAGCTCTGGCCATGATCAGCATTGCAGCCATTGACTTGCTGATTTTAGATGAGCCCACCAACAATCTAGATATTGAAACGGTTGAGACGATGATTGGGGCCATCAAGGACTACCAGGGGGCGCTGTGGGTGATTTCCCACGACCTGGATTTTTTGAGCCAAATCGAGATCGACCGAGCCTTTCAGCTCAAGCATCAAATCTTTCAGCCCATGAACTCTCTGCCTTGGGCCGTCGAGGCCTATAGCCAAGAGCTGCTGGAGAGTATCTGAACGGGCTTGGGCAACCCCTTTGATGGCCTAGCCAGATACCGACTGGTACATACTGCGAATACCCAACGGTATTTTTACAATGTCTACTTAAGCTCAGATTCTTGCCGCTGCCCGCCGCACGAACACCCATCCCTTTGGTGCGGCTATGCAATGCTGTGGCCACTACTAAACTAGGTGCTCGGAGGCGCGCTATTGGGGTGCCCGTCCGCTCATTAAATCGCTTGCCGCAGTCGTTGCAGCGATATCGCTAAGCAGCACACCGGCCGAGAGCGACTCCTGCCCATTTTTCACGACCTGGGGACTCTGGCAATGAGGACAATCCATGGCTCTGGAGTAGTTGCACTGCAACCATTTTACCCATCATCGCCTAACAGACCAGTCCCCACAGTTGAGCGGCGACAAACAAGACCGAAACGAAGAACAAAGACTCTGTTCGCCGCTCCAACGATTTGTTCGACCGGTTTACAGCAACGACTAGGCAGACAGTCCACCATCAACAATAAGTTCCTGACCTACAACGTAGGATGCTTCAGTTGAAGAAAGCCAAACAATTGCGGCTGCAATTTCCCCTGGCTCTGCACATCGACCAATTGGAATCGACGCAGCAAGCTCGTTCCTTGCTTCTTGCTGTTCCTGGAGTGATAGGTTTGCCCAACGCCGTTCTCGACGAGGAGTAAGGACTAGACCAGGACAAACAGAATTGATTCGGATACCCTTGCCGATGTATTCCAATGCCGCAGAACGGGTTAGACCTATCACACCATGTTTACTGGCACTGTAAAGTGCCCCCCTTGGAGTGCCACTTAACCCATTGATGGAGGAAACATTCACGATCGTTCCCCCTCCCTGCTGCAACATCTGCTTAATCTGTAATTTCATGCACAGCCACACCCCTTTGAGGTTGACGTTGAGCGTATCATCTACGTCTGATTCAGATAATTCAGATATAGGAGCAAGAACGACCTCCGCAGCCGCATTATTGACAGCGTGATCTAATCGACCATAATAATTGACTGTTTCTGAAATTAGAGCTTCGATGTCTGTCGCTTTTGCCATATCGGCTTGCACGTACAGCGCGTCTCCACCTGCTTGAATAATCTCGGCTTGTAATGCCTTTCCTTGTTCAACTCCACGAGCAGCAATGACAACACGCGCACCACGAGCAACAAACTCAAGCGCTGTAGCACGACCAATCCCCATGCTTGCGCCTGTTACAAGTGCAACTTCATCTTTAAAGGTTGGCATAAACTTTAGAACGAGATTGATGCAATCAAATTTTAGCGTACTGAAAGAACAAGGAAACGATACGACTAACCTGTACACCGTTGGCAGATTTGAGGCAATAGCAGTTGCTGGCAGCTGTGTCTTCGAGAATGCTGTCGACGATGTACCCATGACTCAACGGCCCCGCAACCCTCAATTGGGAGGAACTCCATCAGCCCGTATGGTGGCCAGGTTAGTTGCCCCGCGCCGCAACTACTCCATGGTTAGATCTGCTGCGGAAGCCCTCTCTATACAAGGCATCCAAGTCAATTGAGAGATTTGGCTGTGACTTGTAGATAGAACGGCAAAATCAGGCTTTGGGACAACTGGCACAGAACAGCACAGGCCAAATCAAGTCCATTTTTCAGTGCTACTGGCACAGAGCACATTTGCTTACAGCCTATGGCAAAAAATCCCATGTGATCTCTTCCTGGCTGAGCTTCTGTTGCGTCGGCTGTGAGTCCATGGTGCCCTTGCTAGTGGGGGCGATCGCCAGTGAATATTGAGAGCCCCCCTCCCACATAGCAGATTAACCCACTGCTATGTGGGAAACGCTCTTTTGGTGGGGGGCCTATCTGGAACTCACATAGCCCCCCCATTCCGCCAAACTAGCACAGCTACTGAGGGGCGGGCTAGGGTGCGATCGCCACCAATTGACTCAAGATTCTGTGAGTTCAATGCACCGTCACCATCGGAATCGTCTGCCAAGGGCATACTGAGGGCAATCAAAGGGTTTTAGCCCATAGCTACTCTCATCCCCTCCTACAGCAGCTGCGCCTCTCGCATGACCGGGGGAGAGCACCGCCTGGCCCAGCGGATCGAAGCCAAGCTCGATGATGACTACCTGCTCTGGTATAACGTACCCGTAGGCCCCAAAGCCCTGCATCCTGATTTCATCCTCCTGCACCCGTCACGGGGTCTCTTTGTGCTGGAGGTCAAAGACTGAAAGCTAGACACCATAAAGTCTGTGAACCCTGATGAGTTTGCGATCGCGAGCGGGATAACGTATCAAATTATCAAGGGTACAGATGCTGCTGCTGGGAAATATCAAGCTCTATTGGATAAAAGTGAAGACTAATGATTATAAGCAACGATGAGAAAGGCTTTCCATCAAAATGGATTGACTATCAAGCTCAGATGAAGGCGAGTAGCGCAAACTTTTGTGACCTTTTAGGATTGGGCTCAGATCCAGGAAATATCAATCGTTTTGCTGCGCGCTTTAGAGTTGCCAATTGCTTCAAAAAGCTAGAACTAGAAGGATATTCATCTAATACAGAAATAGGCTACAGCTCTTTATGTCATGTATTTCTCGCTTGGTCAGCTTTTGAAACATTACTAGATCTGAAAGACACAAAAGTATCTAGCATAGAGAATTCGTTAAAGACTTATGGAGCAGATAACTCGTTGCTCCAAATCAAAACATTGGACGTAGGCAATAAGTTTTATAATTTCATTCATGAAAGAGTTAATCCAACGCACCAAAAAGAGTTGGATAAATATTTTCAAAGTGATCCATGCAACATAGCCTATTTGGCCTCGGCAATTCGCCACATATTTGCTCATGGATGGCTTACGCCAAATGCAAATGAAGTAGATCCTAAAATTGTTGCTGAAATATGTCAGACTCTGTGCGAATTCTTAGTGGAAGTGATGGATTCAGAATTCACGCTTCATTACGAGAAAGCTATGCAAGAACTCCGAGGAGACCAAGAGTAAGAAAAAATCTATCTCCTGAATTACTCTACAACTGCGCGATCGCATCCACCTTCTCCTCCTCCGACACATCGAGGTACCGCTGCAGCGCCGCCATCGACGACCACCCGCCCAAGTCTTGGATCGCCTTTAGCCTCACCCCCGCTTTATCGAGCCGAGTTGCCCATGTTCGCCGGTTGCTATGGGTGCTGTATCCCCTCAGGCCTAGGCGGTCGCACGCCTTTCGCAGCGCCGCATCACAAGCCTGTCGCGTAATCGGCCCCCGGCCGCCCCGCCCCGGAAACAGATAGCCACAGTTGGGTAAATCTGCTGCTGATAGCACCACCCTCAGTTTGGGATGAATCGGCACCGCTCGTGTCCGTTTCGTTTTTGTCGTCGCCTTGCGCAGCACTAGCGTCTCCCCCACCATATCCTCCGCTCGCAGTTGCCGCGCCTCACTTACCCGGCAGCCCGTGTAGTAGCAGATCGAAAACAGCGATCGCATCTTCGGGCTGAGTTCCCCCATCACCCGCTCGAACTGATCCGCCGTCCAAATTTCGGCCTGGTCGTGACGATCGCGCTTAGGCATCTACATCTCCTCCAGCGCAGACTCGTCATACCAAAGGGCGAACGCCTCACCGATCTCCTCGTCTTCTTCCTCAATGACTTGCACCAGGTATTGCAGCGAGTTCAATGCGCGATACTTCACCCCGATCACCACGCCATTGCCCTCGTTGGTGGCCACCGGCTGACCCAACGTAAACTGGGGAGACCCTAGACTCAACTGGATCCGTTCTAGGTCAACCATACAAGACTTGCTCTTTTTGGAATTTCAGCAAGTATAGTTTATCCGCATAGCAAGGGTTTTGGCGGTTTGACGCAAAACCAAAAGGGCTTATTGGGAATAAGCCGCCGTTGTTGGGAATGGTAAGCCGCCGAATGTGCCCTGATTATTAGGCTAATCGTCTTTCCTTGCCTTACCCGACTGCAACTTCACGATTACCTACCGCACCTAGTGATCGCCCTTATCGGCATATAGGCATAATTGCGTTGATAGCTGTCGGCTCTAATCAGAGATAGAATACTCGCGAGATATGATTTTTATCCTTAAAACCAGTTCTAACTTTTCTGAGGATAAGTTCATGGAATATGTTCCGACCAAAGGTGATTTGATTAAATATATTGATGCTAAAGGGCAAAAAAGAACCATTCCTTTCCAGGAATATAAACAAATACAGACAAGCCATATTGCAGAAGTCGATAGGGATCTAGGCATTCAGCGGGATCATACTCCTGCTGTACTTTTGATCTTGCCGCCAGAACACCCTAATACCGATCCTTGTATGAGATTAGCTGCTGCACTTCAAGAGATTCCACATAGGCAGTCACTATCACTTGAAACTCAAGATGCTAAACATTGGATGCGTTGCTTGCAACTGTATTGGAATGCAAAGGCACTGGCTTTAGCCTATCAGATTTACCCTCTGCCCGTGCCTGATCCTATGGCTGAGGGAGGAGTGATTCAGGAGAAACTCTTGCCTGACGCATCTTTTCGAAATATGAGGTTGGATGTAATTGCTGATAAAAGTTGGTACTTTTTGCTAAAGGCTGGTGAAAATTACATCAAAGAGTGGGCTGAAGAAAGTAAAATAATCTATCCGTTCGATTCTGTTGATGACCTCTTTTTGGAAACTCTGGTTAATAGCTTTGAGATCGAAATTAAGAATAACTTATTATGTATCGATTCTGGTAAAGAGTCTAAGAAAACTACAAGAAATCACTATCGTCAATGGCTTGGTTTTTTAAGAGGAAGATATGATGGCGAGCCCAAAGAGGTTGAGTATGAGCGTATCTTGTTGGGAATGCAGTGGAAAGGATATGCACTTTTAGCGCTGCGTAAACTTCATCGACATAAGAAGATTGGCAAACTCTGGAAGCTTTACTTTAAAGCGCACAACCCGCTAGTTGAGTTTATGGATAATACTGTTTTCTGGGAAGATGGTATTCCCTACCAGTTAGGAAATGTGCCGTCGACAGGGCATCGAACCCGTAAGAAGGTGCCTATCACTAGCTCCATTGGTTCCGATGGTCTTTTCTGTTGGGATGTCTCAAGTAGATTGTAGTAGACCACAGCTTAATCGCCTTAGAGAGGCCCATCTTGAGAAAAGAACTTCTCAAGATGGGCTTTTTGATTGGGCGATTTATCTCAAGACGCCAATGTAAATAAAATCGCCCAAAAATCCACCTCTCCCTTTTTTGAAATAAATCTATCCCATGGCTCAGCAACAAGAGCTGAGCATTGGATAGCTATTAGATCCATTAAAAGGAGAACTATGGATGACAATTCCTTGCCTATACCAAAACGAAGGAAATCTAAAGGAACAAGAGGACAACCCTTAATCTACGATGAACTTAAAAAGCCTCGTTCTATCGCCTTAACTAACACAGCTATCAATATTGCGGATCAGTTGTGCCAGGAGTTTGACCTGTTATCTCGAGGAAACACTATCGAGGTGCTTCTGAGAGCCAGTAGGGCCATTTCCCACGACACGCTTTGCCAAGCTATTTCACAAACTTTCAATTCTACTGGACGAGAAAGACCCCGATCGAAATCCGATCAATAGTCACAGCACAACTTTGTTATGAACAAGCCTCAGTATTTATTAAGAGCTGAATAGGTCTTGAGAGTCAGTTGAATTCCTCAACCAATTCCCCAGACGAATGTAGGTCCGTCCGCAAATTCACAGCACCAATTAACTTCAGCTTTAATCTGACCTACGATCGCCTCCCAGTTAGGCGGGTAAAGCTTGCGGTCTATGAGTATGGGACTGACTCCTCTGTGAGCAGTTTTTGCGTCACTCTACTGGCCATAAGGTTTCGGACGGACCTGTGCTTGCGTGAGTGGGATAACGGCCGACCTGTCTGAATCGGCCGTTATCCTCAGATTGTTCTTATCCTCCAAGGACGACTTTTTGAACTGTCTGCAATTCCTCCTTTGAAAGTCTCGGTAGAAGGTGTAGTACCTTTCTCAGTTCAACACCTGTTTTATCGGTCGTATGTTCCTCTATTTGAGCGAGGTACTCCAGTAGATCTTCATCAACTGCCTCCTCAATAGGGCGACGTTTATCTTCTGGGGTTGACTTTTCATAAGTTCGCTTGAGAATGTCGTAGGAGGTTCCCATCGCATAAGCCAAAGAGTGAACGGCCTTATCCCCAAGACCTACTTGAAAAGCCCAGGTCGCCCAGATGTTACGCATCATATGTGGTGCGATACGCTTCCCCGTCCATTGATGGGCGGCCCGTGCCAATGAACTTGACATCTTACTGGGAGTGTAGGCCCGACCCGTATTTGGCGTAGGGAAACAAGGCATCCATGGCCAATCGCCCACTTTAGGATGGCTAACGTGCTGTAGGGCAGGCTGAAACTCCATCACCCCACCGGTGAGCCATCGCCCCCGCCGTCCCTTCAGTTCTGGATCCCACCAATCGTAGAGTGAAGCCGCTTCGTGAGTGCCGCCGCAATACCAAGTGCCGTAGAGATAACTTTCAAGGTAGTCATAGATCGGCTTGCCGTCAGGCATCATTCGGTTTGGGAGAATAATGTCCTGCTGGCCATAGGTGCGATTAGTCTTGTAAGTCGTAATTTGGCGGATCCAAATCCCTTTGGGGTACTCCTTGCCGTGGTGAAAATAGGTTTTGTACAGGTAGTTATCTTTTGGCTTTCCCTCGGCATCCAATTCTCTCACTTCCGCGGGTGGGAGAGGATGGTAAAAGCCATCCGGTGGTACCTCCCGAGGGCGAGTGATAGGGCATGCCAAAGCAATACGGCGAGTACGGAACTCTTGTTGCCGACGGGGTGGCTCGAAGGCAAGCTCGGCCCACATCAAGAACGTCGCATAAAACTTGGCTTGCGATAGGTTTTTGTGCAGTGTGCCACATGCTGATCGAGGTCGACACCGCAAACACAAGTTGGTGAGGAGGCCTTGGCGCAGCACAGCCAACGCTGTCGTATTAGGCGGTGTGTCAGGCCACTTCTTACTGCGATCTGCTACAGACTTATTCTGCCGTTTCCACTCAGTTGCTTTGTCTTTCCATTCGCGACGGAGATCTGCAATTGCTTGGAAGATGGGAATCTGGTTGTATTCCGATAGAGACTCTACTTCGTGTCTGTACAGCCAGTGAGCAATGCGCTGAAGGCTGTGCAGTCGTCCTAGGCGCGTGTTGGGGCTGTAGGCTCCTACGTGGTCCCCCATAAACTCAAAATAGTTGTGAACCCAAGCTTTGACCGTAGCTTTTGCCTCCCGCCACTTCTGCTTTTGTACTTTGGGGCTCAAATCTTCCAACTCATCTACTGTGATGACTGGAATCAAAAGCTGCAACGATAGGTCATTGGGTGTTATCTCCGGTTGGTAATAGTGTATCCACCAGCCTAGGAATAATTCAGCGGTTTCAATGTGTTTATTAGCTGTTGATTCGCTGCAGATCTTAATTGCACGACTGAGATAGTGAGACGCACAGCAAAATGCTCTAAAATCCTCTAGCTCGGCTTGAAGCTGTGTAATAATTTCATCAGAGGTAAGGCGGTATCTCCACTTTCTATTGCATTTCCCAGGCATCACTATCGTATGTGTCATATCTCCTAACCCAGGGAGTGGCGGAGCGCATTCATCCTGAAACCGAATCGACTTTCGGTATCCGGGATACCAGGGTTGCTCGGCAGCAAAATCATGAACCTTTCGTAACCTTCCTCCGTAGGTGTTACGGATAGAGAGCTTGATGTGGCGTTCTTCAAAATACGCATCCATCAACCCCAACATCTTGGGTAGAAGTTGGACTGACTTAGTCGACAAAAAGGCCATAGCTGCTTTTTGATCAACCTTCCTCATCCGTTTTCTGGAATGAGGTGGTTGGAATCCTAGAGCCGGGGCCAAAAAGCGAGCAGCTCCACTTTTGACTTCTCGACAGATATTTTTAGCGCGATCTTCAGGCTGAGTTAAATGGATTAAATCACAGAATTGCTCAATGACTTCTCCAATGGAGTCCGGAATGTTTTGCATGATAATATTACCAAAAATTTACGTGGATAAGCCGAGATCATTTTTAGCCCTTACGCAAGAGCTAAAGCGAGAGGTAAGAAGAGCTATAGGAATTCTGAAAAAATCTCAATAAGGCCAACTTATATTGATATTTTTCAAAACCCTAACAAGTAATCAAGGCAACTCGCTTGCTATTGAACTGGCCTGGAAAACCTATAAAAGCCTTTGAAGTGAAGCATGTTGGCTCCTGTCCAGGCATTTATAGCAATATAAAAAGGATGATATACCAATACTAATTAGCTATTAAATATAAGCTAACACCCCAGATTTTGGGGTTTATTGACCACTTACAACTACTCACCACTCTCACTCTCTTTAGGTTTATTTTCGATTAGCTCATGCTCAAGTGCTAAACCCTTAAAATCCAGGTATTTCCTAATTTCTTTTCTAGCCCTGATGGTCTATTGAGACATCGATTATGAGCAATGTTTTCTAAGAGAGCGCTAACTAATCAACCAATTTGGTCAGCCATCTCCTTTAAGGACTCATAGCCTGCTTGAGTGATTGAAAAAGTTTTGTTCGTCTTGGCTCAGATTTCTGCTCAGGGACATTGCGCATGGACTTTCAGCAGGATGCTGCCGAGTCATGTCCATTTTCTGGCAGAACTCTGCCGAGCATTTTCAAGCAGAGGCTGAGCTAGACGGGAAGACTTGTGCACTTCGGTTACCCTACTTCATAGCCCCTGAGCATATGTGCTCTGTGCCAGTTGGACTGAAAAGTGGACTAGGTTTGGCCTGTGCTGGCTTGTGCCAGTTGTCTCAAAGCCTGGTCCTGCCGTTCTACCTACACAACGCAGCTAAAACTCTCGATTGGCTTGCATGCCTTGTGTGGAGAGGGTTTCTGCAAGAGACGCAGTCGCGGCATGGTTGCGGCGCGGGGCAACTATCCTGGGCCACAGAGCAGCCTGATCGAGGTTCCTCCCAGGTGTCGGGGTCTTAGCTTTCCTTCCATTAGACCGAAATAGTCCCGGGTTGATGTGAAGGTAAAGATAATTGGTGCGATCGCCGCTGGAGCTGAAGGGTTGGCGATATTGAATTTCTCGGCGTTGCTGATTCTAGGTATGAACTGATTGCTATAACTATTAGAACCTCGTTCAATTTTTTCAAAGCAATTCCGCTATTCAGCAATGCCAATTGTTCTAGGGCGACACTAGACCCATTTGAATTGCCAGGATGACTGCCTGGGTACGATCGCGCACCGCCAGCTTCTGCAAAATGGCGTGGACATGGACGCGCGCCGTGCCAGGAGCAATATAGAGGGTCTCGGCAATTTCCTGGTTGCTCTGCCCAGCAACCATCAGCGCTAAAATCTCTTGCTCGCGCTTGGTGAGAGCGGCCAGGGTGGTCGGGGCATCGGCAGGGGGCGGTTCTAGAGTGGGCGATCGGAACGCCGCCTGAATTTCCTGGGAGGCAGTTGCGTCCCACCAGGTAGCTCCCATCGCGACGGAACGAATCGCCAGCACCAGCGCCTCGGCGGCAATGCCCTTGACGCAGTAGCCCTGGGCCTGGGCTTCGATCAGGCGGGCAATCAAAGCGGGCTGGTTGTGGGAGGTGAGAGCTAGCACCGGCAGGTCGGGGTGCTGCTGCTTGATCTGGCGGCAGGCTTCAATGCCGCCAATCCCCGGTAGGCCAATGTCCAGCAGCACCACGTCGAAGGGCTGCTGATCGACCAGGGCAATCGCCGTTTCGCCGTCCTCTGCTTCGGCGGCAACCCTCAGCGTGGGTTCCTGCTGTAACCGAATGGAAAGCCCCAGGCGAAACAGCTCATCGTCTTCGACCAGGAGAATAGTGATCGGCTGGTCGGTCATTGGGAGTTAGCGGCGCGTACCATCAAGCTATTATCCTGCACCGGGGGCTGGGCGGGCAGCCGAAAGGCAAATACTGCGCCCCGGGTCTGGCGTGACGTGGCCCAGATGGTGCCAGCGTGGGCCTCCACAATTTGGCGGCTAAGGTAGAGGCCCAGCCCAGTGCCCTTGGCCTGACGATCGCCCTGGCCCTGGTAAAACCGCCCAAATAGGTGGGCCATTTCATTGGCCGCGATGCCCTGACCCTGGTCGAGCACCTGCACTAGGCAATCATCTCCCCTATGGCGAATCACCACCTCTACCAGGCTGCCCCGCAGGGAATGGTGAATGGCATTGGCAATTAGGTTGCTCAGCACCCGCTGGAGCTGGAGCACATCGGCCCTGACCCAGCAGGGTTGGCGAAAGTCGGACTCCCCTTGGTGCAGGCGAATGCGAACCTGCCGCGAGGCAGCTAAGGCCGTGAGCTGCATGATCGTGTCCTCCGCCAGAGCCACCACATCCACCGCCGTAAGATTAAGTCGTAGCCCCTCGCTGTCGTTGCGATAGACATCCATCAGAGTTTCGACCAGTTGCAGAGTGGTTTCGTGGCTGCGAGTCATGATGGCGATCGCCCGCCGCTGAGCCGAGGTGACCGCTCCAAACTGCTCAGTATCTAGGGCGTGGAGAGTCTCTATTGCCCCCAGCAGCGGTGTTTTCAAATCATGGGTCAGGGTTGAGACAAAGTCCTCTCGCATCCGGGCCAGCTGGGCCTGAGCCAAGATTTGAGCGTGCTGGTGGGTGATGGCCTTTTCGTAGCGCTGAATGCGATCGCTTAGCCACCCTGTTACCACCAGCGCCAGAACGGTGATGGCTCGGTTGGCAATAGTCACCGTAGTGGTTGGCTCCAGGCCAGGAAGCACCAGATTGAGCAGGGTGAGGGCAATAGCGATCGCCGTCACCCATCGCGTCGCCCCCCGTCCCAGCTGCCCACTGGCCAGCAACACCGCTCCAATGTACAGATAGCCAAACACGTAGGGCGGTGGCGTGCTGTATTCCAACACAATCACCACGACAAAGAGGGCGGCAATCAGCCAATGGGTTCGTTGCCAATTGGGTTTGAGGCGGCGCATGCGGTGGGGAATGAGGAAGGGGCATAGTGGGCTGGAGCGTTAGAAGGTTAGAACGTGCTAACGTTTTACGCCTTTAATGGGTTGATTTGTCAATCTATTCTAGGCATTGATTCGAGTTAATTGGCAGTACTTAGGTCAAATGATATAGATTATTAATTAAATATCTAAACACTTCTATTTCTGCGGTTTAGATAATTCAATATAATTTCGTCGTAAACAGCTTTCCATACCTTGCTTTTTGCAAAAAAAGCATCAGAATAAAATTGTTCTGTACATTATTTGGCCAAAAGATTAGCTCTATGAAGGCAAAGTTTTTAAGTTTTTTAGGGGCGGTTGGGTAGGGAGACGAGTTCATGCTTACGAGAACCCCATAGTTAAAGGTAAGGATTAGCTGATTGCAATCGCAATGAATCCTTCTATTTCACTTGCCTTGGAAAATTCTTTAATCCCAAGCAAGAAGTAGCTTGGGATTGCCTATTTTCTGATGCACCATTTAGCTTTTCTGTCCTCACTTTTTGAGTCTAATGCTGCAAGGCTTTCTTCAAATCGCTCTAATGTTGGCTATTTTGGTCACTATCGCACCGCTTCTGGGGCGCTATATGGCCCAGGTGTTTCTCGGTGAGAAAACCTGGCTTGATCGAGTTGCTTCTCCGGTAGAGCGGGTGGTGTTTGCGGGGTCTGGCGTGCTCGATGGCCGCCCAATGACTGGTGGGCAGTATATTCGCGCCGTGCTAGTCAGCAACCTCGTGATGATTGTTTTGGTCTACGCCATCTTTATGCTCCAGGGGGTGCTGCCCTTAAACCCGACAGGATTGAAGGCTCCCAGCTGGCACCTGGGCTTACACACCGCCATTTCTTTTGTGACCAACACCGACCAGCAGCACTACTCGGGTGAAACCACGTACAGCTATTTCAGTCAGGTGGGGGCGCTGGGGTTTTTGATGTTTACCTCGGCCGCTACGGGCATTGCAGTGGCGATCGCCTTTATTCGCGGGCTGACGGGGCGACCTTTGGGGAATTTCTACACCGATTTAATTGTGTCCCTTACCCGTATTTTGCTGCCGATTTCGATTGTGGGGGCGATTGCCCTGCTAATTGCCGGGGTACCCGAAACCTTTGCCGCGCCTGCCCAGACCACAACATTAGAAGGGGCCACCCAGTTTATCGCTCGTGGCCCCGTGGCCCACTTTGAAGTGATCAAGCAGCTGGGCGAAAACGGCGGCGGCTTCTTTGGCATCAACTCCGCCCACCCCTTCGAAAACCCCAACAACTTTTCCAACTTGTTAGAGACGTTGTTGATGCTGGTCATTCCCGCCGGGCTGATTTTTACCTACAGCATTATCGCTGGCAATTCTAAGCAGGGTTGGCTGCTGTTTTGGATGGTGTTTATCGTTTTTGCCGTATTCACGGTCATTACCGCCGTCGGCGAATACCAGGGTAACCCGCTAGTAAACCAGGTGCTCGGCAACCCGCAGCCCAACTTAGAAGGAAAAGAGACCCGCTTTGGCCCTTTTCTGACGTCGCTCTGGGCCGTTGCTACCACCGGTACCATGTGCGGCGCAGTCAACGGCATGCACGATTCCCTCATGCCCACGGGCGGCTTCATGACCCTCTCCAACCTGTTTTTACAAATCGTCTGGGGAGGTCAGGGCACTGGCACCGCCTACCTGTTTGTGTATTTAATTTTGACCGTGTTCTTGACCGGGCTGATGGTAGGGCGTACCCCAGAGTTTCTAAGCCGTAAAATCGAAAAGCGCGAAATCGTTTTAGCCAGCGCCATTCTGCTGGTTCACCCGATCGCTATTCTCATTCCCGCCGCCATCACGCTGACCTTTCCCGAAACCCTAGCGGGTATTAGTAACCCCGGCTTCCACGGCATTTCTCAAGTGGTCTACGAGTATGCCTCTGCCGCCGCCAACAACGGCTCTGGCTTTGAGGGTCTGGGCGATGCCACCCTGTGGTGGAACCTCAGCACTAGCTTTTCGCTGCTGGTCGGTCGCTACGCACCTATCGTTGCCCTGATATTTCTCGCCGCCGGCATGGCCCGTAAGCAGACCGTCCCCGAAACCGTCGGCACCCTGCGCACAGATACGACACTATTCACCGGAGTTACCGCCGGAGCCATTCTCATCCTCGGAGCCCTTACCTTTCTCCCCGTGTTGGCGCTGGGGCCGGTGGCCGAAGCCTTCAATTTAGGGTAACTCCCGATTTCCTAATCCTTTAACGCTCCGACGTTCCAACGAATTTTCTTAAATCTATGACACCTGCCACCCTTCCCTTAAACCAACCTGGCGGGCCGCGCCAGCAGCGCAAGCACACCCCCAAGGCCAATATGGCTGACCTGTATCAGCGAGCTTTTGCAGATGCCTTTCGCAAGCTCAGCCCTCGGGTGATGATCAAGAACCCGGTGATGTTTGTAGTTTGGGTTAGCACGCTGATCACAGCTCTGCTAACGGTAAACCCCAATTTGTTTGGCCTTGATACGGACGGTGGTGCGGCGCTATACAACGGATTAATTACGCTGATTTTGCTGTTTACGCTGCTATTTGCCAACTTTGCCGAGGCGGTAGCCGAGGGTCGGGGTAAAGCCCAGGCCGATGCCCTGCGGTCTACCAAGTCAGATACGGTGGCGCGGCGCTTGCAGTCAGATGGCTCTACCGAGGAGGTGAGTTCTACCAGCCTGCGGCGGGGCGATCGGATCAAAGTGATCGCGGGCGACATGATTCCTGCCGATGGCGAGGTCGTTGATGGGGTGGCTTCAGTGGACGAGTCGGCGATTACCGGCGAGTCGGCCCCGGTGCTGAAAGAACCGGGCTCAGACGTGGCCAGTTCGGTGACGGGAGGCACGCGAATTATCTCTGATGAGCTGATTTTGCAGGTGACTTCGGACCCTGGCAAAGGCTTTATCGATCGCATGATCGCCCTTGTAGAAGGGGCCGAGCGCAGCAAAACCCCCAACGAGATTGCCCTGACCGTACTGCTGGCGGTGCTCACCCTGGTATTTTTAATTGTGGTGGCTACCCTGCCGCCCCCCGCTAACTACGTCAACAGCCCGGTGGACATCACGCTTTTGATTGCCCTGCTGGTAGCGCTGATTCCGACCACCATTGGTGGGCTGCTGAGTGCGATCGGTATCGCCGGTATGGATCGGGTGGCGCAGTTTAACGTCGTAGCTACCTCCGGGCGAGCAGTGGAAGCCTGTGGCGACATCAACACCCTGGTGCTCGACAAAACCGGCACCATCACCCTGGGCAATCGCCTGGCAGAAGAGTTTATCCCCGTCAACGGCTATAGCCAGACAGATGTTGCCACAGCGGCCCTAGCCGCCAGCGTGTTTGACACCACTCCCGAGGGCAAGTCGATCGTGCGCCTGGCTGAAAAGCTGGGGGCGACCGTTTCCTTTAACAAAGACAAGGCTGAGGGGGTCGAGTTTTCGGCCCGCACCCGTATGAGCGGCACTGACCTGCCCGACGGCGGAGAAATTCGCAAAGGGGCCGTAGATGCCATTCGGGGCTTTGTACGCTCGCGAGGTGGCCAGGCCCCTGCCGAACTCGACCAAGCCTTTGAGCGAGTCTCGCGCCTGGGCGGCACCCCCCTAGCCGTCTGCCAAAACAGTGACATTTACGGCGTCATCTACCTCAAAGACATTATCAAACCCGGCATTCGAGAACGCTTTGACCAACTGCGCCGAATGGGAGTGCGCACCGTTATGCTGACCGGTGACAACCGCATCACCGCATCAGTGATTGCCGAGGAAGCTGGGGTAGACGACTTTGTGGCCGAGGCCACCCCCGAAGACAAAATTCAGGTGATCCAGGCTGAACAGGCGCAGGGCAAGCTGGTGGCCATGACTGGCGACGGCACTAATGATGCCCCCGCTCTGGCCCAGGCCAATGTGGGTGTGGCCATGAACTCCGGCACCCAGGCCGCTAAAGAAGCCGCCAACATGGTGGACCTCGACTCTGACCCTACCAAGCTGATCGACCTGGTCACCATCGGCAAGCAACTGTTAATTACCCGAGGTGCCCTCACCACCTTCTCGTTGGCTAATGACGTCGCCAAATACTTTGCCATCATCCCGGCAATGTTCGCAGCAACAGGCATCGGTGCTCTGAACGTGATGGGCCTCAGCAGCCCCCGCACCGCTGTACTCTCGGCACTCATTTACAACGCCCTAATCATCCCCGCCTTGATTCCTCTGGCTCTAAAGGGAATCGAGTTTCGCCCGCTGACCGCCAATCAACTGCTCCAGCGCAACATCCTCATCTACGGCTTAGGCGGCATTATCGCGCCGTTTATCGCCATCAAGGTGATCGATGTGGGGGTGTCGGCGGTTACGAATTTTTAGGGCTTTGGCACGTTCGGAGTTCGGACGTTCGGCTATCTCAATCATCCATCACGAAACAGTTTTTCTCATGAAACCTACTCTTCCCAAGATTTTGCTGCTGGGTTTGTTGGCTAATGCTGCAATCGCACCCGCCCTCTACAGCGCTACTGGCCCCGATATCCCCCGGGGCACCGCCTATGCCATCGGCCTGTTAGGCATCGTTGTGGTGGGCCTTGCCATTTATCTAGCTACAGTGATTGTCCAACCCGAAAAGTTCTAATCCCCCAATATTGAAACGGTCAAATTTCTACCCCAACCATCCCATGCAAGACCTCATTATCAGTATCCGCAGCATCGCCACCCTCTGGATTTTGACGGCGTTTCTGTATCCACTTCTAATTTTCCTAATTGGTCAAACGGCGTTTTCCTATCAGGCTAACGGCAGCCTATTGAGGAATGCCCAGGGCGAGGTTGTGGGTTCAGCGTTGATTGGTCAAACCTTCACCGCCGATGAGTACTTCTGGAGTCGCCCCAGCGTCATTGCCTACAGTGAAGGAGACGATGCTAGCCCCACTGGCCTATCTGGCAGCAGCAACCTGGCCCCCGATAATCCCGAACTTTTGGAGCGCATTCGGGCCGAAGCTCAGCGCCTTCGCAGTGAGAGAACTGAACCCACTGCCGGTCTGCTCTATGCCTCTGGGTCCGGCCTTGACCCGCACATTAGCCCTACGGCCGCTGAATCCCAAGTGGAGCGGGTGGCCCAGGTGCAGGGGCTGTCGGTGGACGAGGTGCGATCGCTCATCGCCCAACATACCGACCGTCGTTTTCTGGGTATCTTCGGCGAGCCTGGCGTCAACGTCCTGACCCTAAATTTGGCCCTAGATAGCCTCTGAAATACGGCGTCAGCACGTGCCAACGTTCAAACGCTCTCACACTCCTGTATCCCTCTTCATGTACCACCCCACCCAATGCCTCCCTTCCCCTCGCCGAGGCAAGCACAAAGTCTTTATCGGCATGGCTCCTGGCGTGGGCAAAACCTATCGCATGCTGGAGGAAGGTCAACGACTCAAGCAGGAAGGGTTTGATGCAGTGATTGGGTTGTTGGAAACCCACGGACGAACAGACACCGCCGAAAAAGCCGTTGGGCTGGAGCAAGTCCTTCTGAAACCAATGACCTGGCAAGGGCGCAACCTGATGGAAATGGATACCCAGGGCATCATTGACCGTCGCCCGCAATTGGTACTCATTGATGAGTTAGCTCATACCAATGTCCCCGGCTCTCCACGGGAAAAACGTTACCAAGATGTAGAGGTGATTTTAGCGGCGGGGGTTGATGTATTTTCCACAATTAATATTCAGCACCTGGAGAGTTTGAATGACCTGGTGCACAAAATCACTGGAGTGGTGGTGCGCGAACGGGTGCCCGACCGCCTGCTCGACGAAGCCGATGAAGTGGTAGTTATCGACGTCACCCCTGAAACCTTGCAAGAGCGCTTGCAGGAGGGCAAAATTTACGCCCCCGCTAAGATTGATCAGGCGCTGCAAAATTTCTTTCAACGACGCAACTTGGTGGCCTTGCGGGAACTGGCCCTGCGCGAGGTAGCTGACAACATTGAAGAAAATGGACGAGAGGGCAACGCTCAGAGCTACTGCAACATCCAAGAACGCACTCTGGTCTGTGTTTCAACTAATCCCAACTCAATTCAGTTGTTGCGACGAGGGGCGCGCATTGCTAGCCAAATGAATAGTCGCTTCTATGTGCTATTTGTCGCCCATCCCCATCAGTTTTTGTCTAAGGTAGAAGCTCTCCATATCGAAACCTGCAAACGGCTCTGCGAGGAATTCGAAGGCGAGTTTCTGCGGGTAGAGTCAGAGGATGTGGTAAAAGCCATTGCCAGCATTGCTGCCGAAAATCACATCAGCCAAGTTGTTTTGGGCGAAACCCACCGATCTCGCTGGCAACTGCTCACTAAAGGCTCAATTCTACAGCGGCTGATGCGAGCTCTTCCTAGCGTAGATCTTCATATCATTGCAACCAAGTAGTTTGGAACTCTTTCGGACACTATCTCCCTCTATCGGTTGAAACGTTGCGCTAAGAGAGTTGAGTAGTTGCCTGCGCGCATAACTAGCCAATCTGGCTTGCCCCACACCTGTACTTACGAAAGAGCTGCAAAGAGAGATTGTGATGCTGCTCTGCGGCGCGGGGCAACTAGCCGATGCCACTGTATGGCCTGATCGGGGTTCCTCCCAGGTGCCGAGGCCTCAGCTTTCCTGCCATTGGACAAAAATGGTTCCAAGGGGAGGGTAAAGATAATTAGTGCGATCGCGGCTAGAGTTGAAGAGCTGGTTATACTAACTTTTTCTACCTAATCACCCCTATAGGAATATTAGACGGAAATTTTCTCTCTAATAACGAGTTATGCCGCTGCTTATCTTGGTCGTTATTAAGTAGGGAACACACTACTCGTTGTCCTATATGGCTTGATGCACTAAGCAATTGAAGCGTTATGGTTAAGAGAAAATAATTCGCTCTTCTTTAAGACACTGGAGTAACGCTATGATTTACGATTCGCTTGAGAAGCGTATTCGTGCTGAAGCCTTAATTTTAAAAGCGCAACAGCAACTGAAGCTGGCAGCGTTAGATTTTGGAATGCGGTTTGCTCCAAGTCTGCGTCAACGCATTGAAACCTTAATTAGGCAGTTGCAAGCAAGTTTAATCGAAGGGGATGAAATCCACATTCAGCAATACTCTGCTGACCTCCAGTTTGAATTGAACGAGTTAGATCAACAGGTGCGCCAGCAAAATCCACCGAACTTCTAAGGCGTTTTTAGTTATGAATGCACAAAAATTGGGAGATGAACCGATTAACTTTTACCCTCCATCTTCTATTTTCTAAGAAACTATTTCTGACCGATGACCGCAAATGTCAAAAGTCCCGTTCACCCAAGCGGGCTTCTAGTGAATAAGCACGATCGACCCCTGATGTAACTGGTTTTGGCGAAATTGAGCCGGATTGGATAGGTTTCGACGCTTTGGAGGCGCGATATGCTTTTCCCAGGTGATTTGGTGCTTGGACAAAAGAGACCGCCGTCCAACACGTCACGGCAGCGGACAGTTGAAAGCTGCTGGTGCTGAGGTCAAGGTTATCTGCCGCCGCTGCGTTTTGCCGTTAGACCGCCTCTGCTAGGAGGTAGCTGAGGTGATTATCGAGCAAGCCGAGTGCTCAATGGCTTCAAACTGCTGAAGGCGAGTAGGTTAAGTAGTTGCCTGCGCTTGCAACTAGCCGGCCTAGCTTACCCCATCTCGTATTCGGCGTTGAGGCTGAGTTTTTTCCACCTAAGATCCCTCAGCGGTCGATTGTTAAGCTAGACAACGGCAAGCAATCCAATTTTGGCTAGGTAAGGCTGTGGCTAAAGTTCATTTACGCAAAGTGACGCGCGAGAATTTCCGAGAATGCTTAAATCTTCAGGTTACGGAGTTGCAGAAGGATTGGGTTGCAGCTAACACACAGTCTCTCGCAGAAGCGTATGTTGATCCCAATCTTTTTCCTCTGGGCGTCTACGATGCTGCTGCCTGTGGTTATGAACAACCTGAAGTGCCCATGATTGGATTCACGATGTATGAACTTGCCGCAGGTGTAGGATTCATTATGCGGCTGATGATCGATGAAAAGTACCAGGGGAAAGGTTATGGACGAGCTACTATGCTTGAAGTGGTTCGTCGCCTTAAGCTGCATCCTGATGTTGAAATCATCGCGACTAGTTATCGAAAAGGGAATGAAATAGCGGCACGTTTGTATCAGAGTTTAGGGTTTCGCCAATGGAACATCCCTTATGCCATTTCTCATCCGACAGAAGTGTATGTAAAGCTGGAAGATTTATGATGTTGGCAGCCGCATAACCGCTAGACAGCAACGTTCGGCAACTCCCATCAACTAGGCTCACTCCCCCAGCAATCATCAGATGCGAAAGCTGATCTACTACATCGCGTGTACCGTCGACGGCTTCATCGCCCGTAAGAACGGCACCTTCGACTTCTTCCCAATGACGGGCGAGCACATCCCGCACATCGTACAGGAGTATCCCGAGACAATCCCTACGCACTTCCGTGAAGTCATGGGTGCGAAAGGAGAGAATCGTCACTTCGACACAGTGATCATGGGTCGGGATACGTATGAAGTCGGCGCGTCAGCTAGGATGACCAGTCCGTACTCGCACCTCAAGCAGTACGTCGTGTCCACTACCATGGCAGCAAGTCCGGATCCTGACGTCGAGCTCATTTCTGACGACCCAATCGGCTCAGTACGCGTGCTCAAGGAGCAGGAGGGTCTCGACATCTGGCTGTGTGGTGGCGGCCGGCTTGCCGCTACGTTGCTCAATGAGATCGACGAGGTGATTCTGAAGATCAACCCAGTCATTCTAGGAATAGGCACCCCCCTCTTTTGCCTCGGTGAGCAGGTGGTAATGCTTGAGCTCACGGATGCCAGGACGTTTGTCGGTGGCGTAGCCATTCACCGGTACCGCGTTATCCGCTAGCTCGCATCGCCCCGCCGCCGAACCAGGCGTTGTAGCCGACGCCGGGTCTCGGCTACCGTGCATGCCCAAGCAGCCGCGCCGGGCTGCGCGGCTGAACTTAGTGTTATGGCGCTAGCTGGTCAGAAGGCGGCAGCCTAAAAGTTATTTTGAGCATTCAGAACCAATCAGCTACATTTTGTAGTATTTTGTAGTACAGTTAACGAAGTTTACAGATTCTTGTTGCTATTGCCTATGATTCAGCAGCTCTATCTAAAAGTTTCTTTTGCTTAGGAAGAGCCTAAACCATTGCAATTCACCTACCAATCTCAATACGTTGGATTTCACTATGATTCGACCGAGCACACCCGATGACACGATCGCGCTAATCGCGATAGCTGACGCGATCGGCTTTGAGTCGAATGAGCTTGACCAGCTGAGCGAAATGCTGACTGATTACTTCGATGGCGACAGCGACAACGATCGTTTCTGGCTCACCGACGACGACAACGGACCGATTGGAGTCGCCTACTGCGAGCCGGAACGCATGACTAATCGGACGTGGAATCTGCAATTGATCGCCATTCGACCTGACCGCCAGGGACAAGGACGCGGTGCGACACTGCTGCGCCACGTTGAACAAACATTGACGGCACGCGGTGGACGTATGCTTTTGGTGGAAACGTCAGGGCTGCCGGAGTTCGAGTGCACGCGAGCGTTTTACCGCAAGTGCGCCTACGAGGAGGAGGCACGTATTCGAGACTTCTATGCGACGGGTGATGATAAGGTCGTGTTCCGCAAAGTGTTGAACGTAGACTAGAACACGGTATAGGGCGATAGGCGACGGGCGGACCTCACAACCCTGTTGGAGCGGACCATGCAGAGATCTTGGTGGAGTCGCGAAGGATCTTGCAGCCGCTCACCAGGAACGTTAGCCAGACAGATAAACGAGCGACACAATGGAATGGAGGCTTCGTTCAGCATCGGAATCGGATCGTGAGTTCCTCTATGCGTTGCACTGCACCACGATGCGCGAGGTGATCGACAACACCTGGGGCTGGGACGACGTGTGGCAGCGAGGCGACTTCAATCGGCGCTTTGGCATGTGCGCCGTGTCGATCATCGATATTCATGGGCGGGCAGTTGGGGGATTGTGGCTTGAAGCAACACCTAATTATCTGCACATCGTTGAGCTACAGCTCGTCCCAGAGATGCAGGGCAAAGGCATTGGCAACGCCGTGGTTCAACATGTTATCCAACAAGGTATTGACCGCGGGCTTCCCGTGACACTCTTGGTCGTCCCTGCCAATCCGCGTGCCCAACGCTTGTATGAACGACTTGGGTTCGAGGTGACCGGCGTCGAAGCTCCGTTTATCCACATGCGGCGCGCGGCTCATTCGGACCGTTAGACAGCAAGAGCCTTTTGAGACTATAAGCCATTAAAAATCCATATGAGTACAGACACTCGAGCCGAGTACGTTACCGCTTTGATTGATTTACACCGTGGACGTGACCGTAAAGGGCCAGGTGACTCTGACTTTTCGCTCAATATTTTGAGCAATCTTTCGACCTTACCGATCAAGCCGCGAATTGCCGATCTAGGATGCGGAAGTGGTGCTAGTGCATTGCTGCTTGCACAACGCTACCAGAGCCCTGTCATGGCGGTAGATTCCTCTTCGGTTTTTATCGACGAACTTAGAGAGCGCGCAAAACAGCTTGGTCTCGAGCATTTAATCATTCCGATTCAGGGTGATATGGCTCAGCTCGATTGGTCAGTGGGTTCGGTTGACCTGCTTTGGTCTGAGGGAGCTGCTTATAATCTTGGGTTTGAGCAGGCTCTTAAAATCTGGCGACCGCTTCTTGCCAACAGCGGCATTGCCGTCATATCAGAGCTGAGTTGGTTTACTGATAATGTGCCAGAGCCTGCGCTCGCGTATTGGCAGAACGCCTATCCGATGATGGGTACCGAGGCTGAGAATATCGTTCAGGCTAATCGGTCTGGTTTTAGCATACTTTCTACCCATCGGCTGCCGAGTCAGGCTTGGTGGGTCAATTACTATGAACCGCTTCGTGAGCGGATGCAGCAGATCGAAATTACCCCAATTACTCAATCAATTATTCATGAAACTGAAGAAGAGATGCGACTGTTTAAAAAATTCAGCGACTCCTATGGTTATACGTTTTATGTTCTGCAAGCAGCTTAGAAAAAAGCTGTCTAACAATTCAAATGCAGGCGGACAGTTGAAAGCCTTTAGTGCTGAGTTCGAGTTTGCCTGCCGCCGCTGATTTGAGTCGTTATACCACTAAATGTTGTGTGGCGAAAATAACCTGAAGGTTATTGCGAGTGTTCGGAGTTCAAGCTATCGCTATTTTGTAGTATCATGTAGTATAGCTAGCGAATCCTACAAGTTTTTGCGCAATCGTCTATAACAACATGATCAAAAATATAAAATCACAGCAAGAAGTGCTGGAATTGGCTCATAAGAACGGTTTAACGATTGAGGAAAGTTCTATTCAATTTAATGAATCCGGTCTTGATTTTCAAGTGGCGTTAGCAACGGACGTAGATGGAATACGCTGGATTCTACGCCTTCCTCGACGGGAAGATGTTCTGCCATCAGTAGATAAGGAAAAACGAACACTGGAATTGATTGCTCCACTCCTCAGTGTGGACGTGCCACGATGGACAATTTGCACTGATGAACTGATTGCTTATCGAGCATTAAGCGGTGTGCCAGCAGGTACGATCGATCCAGAAGCAAAAGCTTATGTGTGGGAGATTGACCTGGCGAACGTACCCAATCAGTTTTATGAGTCGTTAGCGAAGGGACTCGTTTCTTTGCATCAAGTTAACGTTGAGAAAGTACGAGCAGTAGGTCTTCCTGTGAAAACTGCCAAAGAAGTCCGTGTTGAGATGAAGCATAGAATGGATGCCGTCAAAAAGGAATTTGGTGTAGATCAAACGTTATGGCAACGTTGGCAGTCCTGGCTTTATAACGACGAAGTTTGGATGCAAGAAACGGTTTTAACTCATGGTGAATTACACGCTGGTCACATTTTGGTTAATGCACAAACGCAAGTAACCGGATTTATTGACTGGACTGAGGCATCTGTCACTGTTCCAACGAAAGATTTTGTTGCCTATTACCACACGTTTGGTCAAGATGCTCTCGATAAGTTAATCTCGGCATATGCAGAGGCAGGTGGACACACATGGTCAAGAATGGCAGAGCATGTGATTGAACTAAATGCCACTGTTGCTGTAGATGTTGCGGAGTTTGCGCTAAGGTCGGGCTTGGATGAATACAGACAGATGGCTATGCAGATGCTCTGCACGGATGAATCAGCATAATAGATGTCTGAATTCAGGTCGAACACAACAATTTACTGGTAAATTTTGGGATTATTGCATCGCTGTATAACAATCCCGTTGCACACCGACCGTATAAAGTTGGCTGGCTGATTCCAATAGGTTTTTAGCGGCGGGTGAACGAGGTCGTTAGACCGCCTCTGCTAGGAGGTAGCTGAGGAGATTATCGAGCCGAGTGCTCAATGACTTTAAACTGCTGAAGGCTAGTGGGTTGAGTAGTTGCCTGCGCTCGCAGCTAGCCTATCTGCTGTATCCGCAACCCGTCAACGAGAGAATGCGGGTTTCAGCCGTTTCCGTAGTCCGTGGGCTGGCATGTGACAGTGAGTCGGTATCAAGCCTTAGCCATCGGGCTACCCCTGCGTGGGCCTCGACCAATTGGGGCAATCTAGGCTCAGCATATTTGCGATACGTTCTGAGAACTTCCCACTGGCTACGCTGGCCGGTGGGATTTATTTTGGCAGAGCCTGAAACTTCACCCACACCCCTGCTAGAAGCGACGGCTGAACAATGCTTGTAGCGATTGACTAGCTCAACTGGTCGCCTCGTGGCGCAACTACTCAATGAAGACGTATTTAAATCTTGTGTCAAGACCGCGTGCTTTTCAGAATGAATCGCGGGCACTTTGGAACTGTATTGAGTAGTGGGCAAGAGCCCTTGGCTTAGAGGACCCCCAGTATGGCTAAATCAAAATCTACCAGGATAAAGCGCCCCAACTTCAATGCAGTTAGGGGCAGGGTTCGGGAATTGGCATCAGCGCATGGCTACGACGAGCAGGTGCTTCTCAGCTTGGCCGAGTTTGTAAACGGGGGAGCGTTCAAGCAGGCTGAACTTAGCCTGCCAGAGTTAAAAGCCGGTGTCACTCAAGCCTTGGGATGTAAGAGTTATGACGAGCTTAAGAAAAATGCGACCTTCAAGCTCTATGTCGCTGACGCCAAGCTGAAGCTCAACAACAAAGCAGCCTGGCAGCAAATTTATCGGGAATGGGTGGAACTACCAGAGTCTGAACGTGATGCCATTGGTGAGGACTGCATCAACGGGATTGATATATTCCGCAACTTCCGTCCTTGGGAAGTATTTCAGCTAGACCCCAACAAGGCTACGGCAGACGACATCAAAGGATCTTTTCGGCAGTTGTCCCTCCAGCACCACCCTGACCAGGGTGGTGACGGAAAGGTGTTCAACCGCTTGAAGCTGATGAGAGACAGTTTACTGGCGGCATACTCCTAGAAAGAACATGACTGAGAAATGCACTATTCGAGATAATGAGCTTTCTCAAGCTCTAGAGGTGTCGCTACAGCGAATCTACGACATCTGCGATTTTTTTGATCAAGTTCATGATGACAAGTGGGAATTAACTGAAGGAGAACATTTTTCTTGGGCAAACCAGTCTCTTAAGCAAAGACGGTTTAGTCCGGAGGGAGCTTACGAGATATGCAAATACATTAATGAAAATGAGGGGCGACAACTGTTCCGCCGATTTCGTCGGTGGCTGAGTGGTCGAGACGAAAAATTAAAGCAGCTCTTAGTAGAGAAAAAGTTCATTGAGGTCGTCAAGAGTAAGGACGCACTCATATTCGTTAATGATCATGCCTACATGCGGCCTCGCTATACTCGCCAGCTGCTGGGCCTAGGGAATCGCCAAGATGTTTTGAATAAAGCTTTTCAGGGAGAGATTAGAGCTACTGAGGCTGAGCCGCTGCAGCTTGAGAAGCACTTTATCAAAGATGGGGACGCCATCTGTCTGAGCGGCATGGGCATTGCGCGAGTATCAGCCAACTTGGGAACAACTCTAACCAATCACCATCGACGTGCCTGGTGCGAATTGGTATCCCAGCGTGTTACTACAGCATTGCAAGATGTAGTAGAAGATCGTAAAAATCGCCCCATACTGATTGAACAGGCAAAGGAAAAGGCTAAAAGAGCTGCCAAACAAACTTGTCAGATAACAGGTGAAAAACGCGGCCCTGCAAATCCTATTAACCTAGCAGCTCATCATGTCTATGACTGCCAAAATTACCCGCATCTAGCGGATCATCCATACAACCTCATTGTTATCAAGGAAAGTGTTCACAAGGATTTTCATCAATGGCTCGGAGGCAATGGTAGAGGTTGCACAGTTGATGACTTGGAGCGGTATATCGACACGTTTTCAGCAAGTCTATTCCCCGACTCGTCAATTGGTCGGAGGCACATGGGTAATGCTTTGAAGCGGATTGAGAGGGTCCGCCAGATGGTGCGACCTCTTGCTTAACTCCTAATCGGGAGTAGTTTGCCGCCCACGGCTTTTGTGGGGCCAGCAATCGCCAGCCCCTAAGCGGTCTATGCTGCGATCGGTCGGGCAATAGGCCAGGTGTCTACCACCTCATGCCCGGGGTGGTGCTGGTCGATGTGGGCCGCGATCGCGGCCTGCTCTCCCCAGCCGTAGTGGCCACCACTGACCACCTCGACATTGATGCCGTCAACTACGGTTTGGCCCTCAACAGTGTGGGCGGTGACGACGCGATACCAGCGGGTGCGGGCGCGACGGCCAGAGCCACGGTTAGCAGTGGGGCGGGTTGGATTTTGAACGGTTGCAAGTACCATGTAATTACCTATCACTTTGGGTAATCCCCTGCCATGACCTTGAAACATTGGCAGGGGTTTTTACGTTGGTGCCCTCTCTTAACGCCGTGGGCTGTCAGTGCGGCCCCTAGGACAGGGCCGAAACCATCTCCTCCTTCCGCAGGTGCTTGCCCTTGCCGTGGGCATTCCGCTAGGCGATATCCTGCTTCTGGCATTCCCAACGCAGCTCCTGGCTGGTCATCTCGGCGATCGGCTTAGCGGCCACCTCGACCTCGACCCGTGCGATCGCAACCGGTGCAGCGACAGCTGCGGCCACCGTGGGCACAGGGCGGGCGGTCAATGCCTTAGCCTCGGCCAGCAGCTCCTTCAGCGTGGGCAGGTCGTCCTCGACAGGCACCGGAGCGATCGCACCCTCGGGGTTACCTCTTCTGGTTACTGCGATCGAGCACCTTCACCACGTAGTCTGGCAGCGGCTCTGCTGTGAGGGCAGGGCCATCAGCAAAGGTAATCAACCTCAGATACGCAGCTTCGCCATCTTCCCCCTTCCCCGCGCTGCGGCTGAACCAAATCGCAGCCCCAAACTTGGGGTTACTGCCACTGCGACGGGTATAATGGTGCCCCATCCACCAGATGACGGTGGGCCCGTGGTCGTCGTGAGCTACCTCGATCGCCCCGATCGCAGCTACCCAGCCATTCTTATAGGCATCGAGCGGGCGCTTCCAGTTAGGCGGGTTGGCTGCGGCGATCGCCATGGTAGCGACTTCAATCTGCTTCAGTGCGCGGGCCAGGTCGGCGGTGTTGTCTTGCATTGCGGTAATTTTTCTGGGTGCGGTGGTACCACGGCCAAAGCCACGCTCAGCAGTGTGTGTGGTGACGGTAGCGGTTAACTTTATGCTGCCACCTCATCTAGGCTGACCGGAGGTGCAGAAATCCGCCAAAAATCGAACTTGCAGCCCCGTGCGCCGATGTATGGGGCTGCAAAGAAGCGTCGTCAGCTGCTGGCCACCGCTACTGGGTGGGATGGTTTTAAGACCCTGGCCGCGAGCATGGATCTATCTGCCTCGGAACTGGTCGAACGTCTAGGGCGGGGCACTATTCCCCTTGAGGCTCCCCAAGGCGATGTGCTGACAGTGGTTAAGTGGGGCAACGTCCACTGTAAGGCTATAGATGCCAACGGAGCAGAGTATGCCTGCAAGCGCGTCAGCGCCCCCAACTAAGCCACGTTGGCGATCGCACCCTGCCCCTATAAAGTCTCCACCGTTAGGGGCACCATAAACCCCAACAGCGGACGCGTGCCATATCTAGATGCGACAAACCCCCACCGGCACCGCTGGCCCTGGGGGTTTTGTTTTGGCATTTTTGTGGGTAATACCCCACCGTCCATCCCTTAGCTTTTCTCTGTCTTCATGTGGTCATATCGGGATGACACGACTAGGCCATCTAGTTCTTTCATCAACGATTCAGCAGTACTCACGTCCCCGTCATTCGAGGCGTGGATGTAGGCGTCTAGCAAAATGCGAAATTCGTTGATTACCATTTGCCACCCTTTTTGATGCTGCGTCAGGTTGATTTCTCCATCTACGGGATAACGTTCATAGTTATTGAGGAGCCACGACCGAACGGCGGATTTACCATGAGTGCTAACGCTCTGCCGACTAAGCCATCTGGCCGATCGCACCTATGCCCCTGCTACCGCCCCACCAACTGTTTTGCGTAAGTCCTGTAAATGACTCAGTTATTTTGGCAATCTTTGCTGGCTGTGCCCGCTGCCCTAGGTACAGCTGTGGCCGCCTTTGGCCCTGCGATCGCAGCTGAAGCCGCTATCCTCGTGGTCGGCGACTTCGACCAAGACTCTGTTCAACTAGCTCAAATCACCAGCGTTTCAGAACTCACCGACGTGCTGCCCTCCGACTGGGCCTTCCAGGCGCTGCAAAGCTTGGTTGACGGCTACGGTTGTCTTCAGGGTTACCCCGACCGCACCTTTCGTGGTCAGCGCAGCATGACCCGCTTTGAGTTCACTGCTGCTCTCAACTCCTGCTTGGACGTGATCACCGCCCTGATGACCCAGGTGAGCATCGAAGCTGACGACTTGTCCATCATCCGTCGCCTGCAAGAAGAGTTCTTCCCAGATGATCTGGCTATCCTGCGCGGCCGCATCGACGCCCTGGAAGCTGAAACCGCTACCCTCCGCGCTCAGCAATTCTCGACCACCACTAAACTGGTTGGTCAGGCTGACATGCACCTGGTAACTCCGATCGATACCGTCACCGGTGAGGCGAGCACCAGCGTTTCTGCCCGTGCCCGCTTGAATTTTGACTCCAGCTTTACCGGCAACGACCGTTTGCGTATTCGCCTGCAATCTGGCAACGGCAATGCCATCAATGGTCTAGGTGGTCTTGCTAATGCCAGCGGCAGTGACGCCGGCAACCCTGACAATACCGATTACAACGTCGCTCTTGATGACTTCTACTACCAGTTCCCCGTTGGCAGCCGTCTTACCGTAACTGCTTCTGCTCGTGGTCTCCAAGGCGATGACTGGGTAACCAGCACCATCGTGCCCTTTGACGGTCCCTCCGTTGCTGATGCTGGTGGTCCTCAGTTCTATGACGCTGGTGGTAGCAGCACCAACGGCGCTGGTGTTGGTCTGAGCTTTGCTCTCACTGACAACATCGTGCTAGATGCAGGTTACACCGCTGGCGGCAGAACCGATGAGGGCCCTGGTGCTTTCGACCCTAGTGTTGGTATCTTTGCTGCTGCTAGCCAGAGCTACATTGCTCAGCTCAGCTTCCTGAGCGATGGCTTCCTGGATGCTGGTATTGCCTATATCCACAGCGACGGGTCTCAGAACTTCGGTGGTCTGCTGCTGCCTGGTGCTACTGACACCTATGCTGGTCTGTTGAACCTTGACTTCGGTGGGTTCTTCGTTGCTGGTCATGGTGCTTACACCACCTACAACGGCGGCAACGACTTTAGCTGGACTGCTGGCCTTGGCCTTAATGACTTCCTGGCTGAGGGTGCTCAACTTGGCGTCTACGGTGGCCAGTTGCCCCAGCTGTTTGGGACTACTAACAACCCCTTTATTGTTGAAGGCTACTACGAAATTCCCTTTAATCAGTTCTTGACCATCACCCCTGCGCTGATCTACGGCGATGCCAAGTTGAGCACCCAAACCGATAACACCGGTTTCTGGGGTGCTCTGCGCGCCACCTTCACGTTCTAAAGCAGCTTGGGGCTCTGGAGAATGGCCCACTGATTGGGCGATGTATGCCGGGAATAACACCGGTCTAGGCTTTGACCTGCTTTGGCTGGTGGAGATTGCTGCTTTGGTGTGGCTGTACCTGAGACAGCGGGCGTAGGCAACAAAAAGCCCTAGCGCGATCGCCAGGGGCAGATGTGAAATTCCATTTACGCCAAATAGCTTACCCCTGCTACCGCTCTCACCGCCCAGGGCACCATAGGCCGACAGCGGGCGCGTGCCATATCTAGATGCAATAAACCCCCACAGACAACGCTGGCCGTGGGGGTTTTGGTTTGGGCACCATAGCCTGGTCGAGTGGATGTTGCTATGTACTCTGCTGATTGGGCGATGTATGCCGGGACCAACACGCTAGGAGCAGACATGCTCTGGTTAGGTGGCCTTGCCGTGCTGCTGTGGCTGAATTTTAGGCAGCAGGCCTAGACAGCAAAAAGCCCCCGGCGGTGGGCCAGGGGCAGAGGTGAAATTCTTTAGCAGTCTACTGCTTGTCGCTGGTTTTCTTGACTGCTTCGGTGGCTTGGCCAACGGCGAGCGCAGTCGGTAAATCGCTGATCTCAACCATGACGGCAGCGCCATTTAGGAGCGGCGCTATTTTCAGTAGAGCGGCAGCGGCGTGATGGCTGTCGCAGATCATCAACGGACGGCCTCGCACGGCATCCCAAGCCGTAGTACAAATTTGGGTTTCCGTTATATGGCCCTGTAGTTCAGGGCTAAGGCTTCTAAACCAGTAGAAAAGTCCATCGTGCATGACTCTAGAGAAGTCCAAGTAGTGGTCAACTCATTAATACAACCGTCTAGGGCCGTTACTTATCAGTGACATTACGGTACGGCGGCAAAGCGCTCGCGCTACAGCAGACTCAATTGCTGCACCCTGGTCTGGCCGATTTCCTCCGTCACCAGCGGGCGAAGTTCTGCCAGATAGCCCTTCCAATCAGCCTCGGTATCAGCATCGACGTGCCCATATTTATAGCCAACCTTGCTCACCATTCCAGTGCGGCCGTCGGGCAACACAACGCGATCGCCGTAGTCAAAGTTATGGGGGTTGAGCTGGTGCAATTCGAGTGGAGTGTAAGGGCATTGCCAAGCCATATTTCTTACTCCTAAATATCAGTCGGCGGTAGAGGGTGGTGCTGTCTTGTAGCTGTCTCCTGACTATCTCGCGAGACAACCCACGAGACAATCACGAGACGGTGAGACAACCACAAGACAAAGGTTTTGGCGGGTTTGTCTCGCAGCGTAGATAGCCGCGAGACATCACAAGACAGCGTATCTGGGCGGTGTCTCGGGAAGGCGCTCGATGAACCCTTCCATGGCCATCAGCTCTAACTTTTGCTCTAGAGCTTTGGTGTCAATACCATCCTTCAATGCCCGGTGCTTTTGCCTGATTTGGGATGCCCGTAGCGGCTCAGCCGCCTTGATTAAAACCTCCCGAATAATGGCGACCTCATCATCTGAACTATCAGCCGAGTAGGCCGACTCTAGGCCCTGATTGTTAGCCGGTTGCTCTAGCTCTAGGGTGGGCACCTCGACCGCGATCGGGGCGTTTTTCTGGCCAGGGTAATAGACGTTTGCCTTACCCGACGGCATGGCCTTACCCCCAGGGCCAACGATCGCAGATAGCTCAATCTCCAGTAGGGTTTGATCGCGTTGTTCAGCTACACCAGCTTTACCTCCTAAAGACGTTAAGGTGCGGCCATGAGCAACGTAGACGGCAAACATATTCACCTTCCGCAAGTCGCTCATCGAGCTGCCAAAAAACTGGCCAGCGTGGGGGCAATGCTGGGCCCAGTTGGTAAATTCCTCCGTCAACAAGGTATGGGGTTTGGGGTTGAAATTAGGCTTACTGCTCAAGACCTGGTAGCGGCTTTTCACCAGGTCAGCAAACGCAACTAGTCGATCGTCGCAGGCTTGATAGTTCATGCCTGCGCCATAGAGCGGCAACCCCTTCCAGGCCCCGTAGGCGGCATGGGGGTCTAGAATCTCACAGTGGTGGCCAGCGGCGAGCCGTTGCTGAATCAGCCAATGAGCTAGGGTACTTTTGCCGCTCCCTTGGGGGCCGTAGATGAGGATCGTTGGGTAGGCGAGGCAATCTTGCAGGATGCCGGTTGCCGTGGGGGCGATCGCAACCTCATCCTCATCCCACTGCTGGCCACTGGCTGGGGTAGCCGTTACAGGCAGGGCGTTTAGGCGGGTGCTGGGTCCAATGGGGGCAGGTAGGGTCGGCGCTGCCTCGGGGTCTGATGGGGGCAGTTGTGGCGGGGCAGCAGGCACATTCTTGCCCAGCAGGCCCAGCGACTTAGCCAGCTTTTCAGCCTCGTCTGAGAGGCGCAGCTCCCGCGCGATCGCCTGGGTTAGCTCTGCCTGCACCTGGTCGGCTCCGACATCGGCTTGGTATTTGCGCAGCTGCTTTTTGTCGAGTAGGTGGGCCACCAGGCCATCGCTGACGGCCTCGATTTGGTCGCTGTTGCGCTCGTTAGCATCCCAGGCCAGGTAGAGGCCATAGGCTAGGGCGGCTAGACCCGTGAGTGGATTTAACAGGCTACCCAGGACGAGCCCACCGGCTAGGCCACCCCCGATATAGAGTTTGGGGTTGTGCATCCCCTCGGCGGCATCCTCGGCGGTGTCAATCCAGAGGGGTTGTGTGGTCGCTAAGTTACTCATGGTTTCACCTAAAGAGATGGGGCACCGTTGCCCCGTTTGCAGTGTTATTTGGCCTTTCTAGCCGTGGGCTCGCTTCATGTAGTGCCATTGCAGACCCAGGAACAAGATGAGTCGCACCATCATTTCAAAGCAGAACAGCATGGTGACGATCAGCCCCACACTGCCCCAGTTGATCAGCCCCCACTGGCCGGTGAAGATGACAAACACCAGCTGCCCAAAGCCGCCCTCGACGGGGGGGAAGACGGTTAAGCAGAGGAAGGTATCCACGATGTAAGCGCACAGGCTGGCCCGGTTGGCGCTGCGGATGCTGAGCAGGGGAAAACGGTTGTACCATTCCTTCAGGCGCACCAGGGCGGGATCGTCGTCCTCATTCACCTGGAGCCGTTCGGCTGAGTCGGCCTCAAGGGCAATCAAGCGCATCAGCTTCCGGTCGTGCTTCAGCAGAATGGGGTATGTCTCGGCCGTCTGGATAAAGGCCCACAGCACGACCCCAACGGGGATTGAGACGAGGGCCAGGGCACGATTGCCAAAGAAGCCCACCAGACCTTGCAGGTCAAAGATATTGATTAAGGCCAGGGATACCGCTTTGCAGTAGGGCAGCAGGTTGGCAGCTGCCACGACGCAGGCCACGCAGATCGCCAGCCAGTAGAGCAGCTGTCGCGCGGTCTTAGCCCCTGAGTTGGGGCTACGGGTTGAGCGTTTTTTAGTGGAATAGGTAGTCATGGGTTAGGCCTCTAAAGGTTTGCTGGGCTTAGTTGGAGGGCATGTAGTAGGCGGCCCCCTGGTACTGGCTCATTCGCCAGTCGACTAGGGACTTATCGCCGGTGAAGGCCATCTTTTGAGTGAGCCCTGGGGTGTTGGGGTCGCTGTCATCGTCGTTAATGATGCCTGTGTTGCCGTGGGCATCACAGACGATAGAGCCCACCGGGATGGGGTGATTGGTGGCGCTGTCGAGCACCGGGGTGTTGAGCATGAGGGAGACGTAGCGCTGCTGGTCAGCACTCACTACCGGGATGCAGCCGTCTCGATAGCGAGCGATCGCCACCTCGTTTTTTTGCGCCTGTTCTTGCTGGCTCAGCATGAGCTCGGTCATGTCATCGCCGATACGACTGGCTTCGGCGCGGGCGGTGGTGACTTTCGAGGCGAAGCTGCCAAGGTTACTAACGCTGGGTATGGCGGTGCCAACGATGGCCATGGCGAATACCCCGTGAATAGGTTTCATAATGGTGGTGTCCGTTTACGTAATGGTTTTCGGGCAATGCCCCCAGCCTTGGTCTGCCAACCGGCTAGGGGCTTTTAGTGGGCGATGAAAAGCGCGATCGCAACCCCAGCCGTAGCCAAGGCCAACAAAATCAGGCGGCGGTGTCGGCCTCGGCGGGCTTTCCCAGGCTTTGCAGCTGCGCCAGGGCATCGGCTAAGGCGGTCGTTTCGTCGGTTTGCGCCTGGTCAATCTGTGCCGTTTGTAAGCGGTAGAGGCGCTGCTCCAGAGCTAACTCCTGCGCCTTGGCGGCGATCGCACCTTGGGCCTGCTTCGTGGCCCGTAGCCGCTGCTCACGGGCAGCAATGTCATCAGCCAGTGCCTCTTGAATCAAGTCGGCAGCCTGCAAAAACTGCTCAGCCACCGCCAACGGGTCATCAATGACTAGCGCCTCAGACTCGCGAAACTGCCCGAGGTCAACGGTCAGCCCTTGGTAATTGGGTAAGTTGATAGTCGTGCAGTGATTGCCGGCATGGATAGTCAAGCCAGCGATATCGAGCGCAGCGGGTGCAGGCGCGGGGCAGAACTGCGCGAGTGCCGCCTCGACAGCCGCGGGGCTGAGTCCGTCGCTGGTGCTGTAGCCCTTGTCATTGAGCCAGCGGCGCACAGAAGTTTTGGGCAGGTTGCCGTTCTCTTTGCAGAAGGAATGAAGGCTGACGAGTTTGGTCATAGCTAAAAATCCTTTGAACCGTTGCGGATACGGGGTAGGCGCGTTATGGCACGGCAAAGAGTGAGCCAACTAGGCCCAGCCCTGTACCTATGTCGTTTCGTGTCTTGACTGAAAGATAACATTTAAATGACTAATATGTTACTATCTAGTCATCTTTTCTTTGGAGAGTTACTAATCAGTCAGCAGCCCTTAATATTGGAGCCATGAAGTGACGACCAAAATAGTGGCAAAGCGTTTTTATATCTCGCTGCCCGATGGGCTTGCAGAATATCTAGAGGATTGGGCCGCAAAGGAAGGCAACAAGCCGACCACGCTGGCGGCCTTCCTGGTGGAGCGTGCCATTAGAGACAAGATGGATTCTGAGCAGGGAGGTAAGGCATGACCTATAGCAGCGATCGCCTTGACCGAATAGAAGCCCTGCTAGCCAAAGTCGCCGAATCCAACGCTGCTAGTACCGAGCGGCTAGACCGCACCGAGAAAATTGTGGAGAGCAATGCCCGCGCCATTGAGGCATGGGGTGAGCGCATTACCGAGGGCGACCAGCGAACCCAAACCCAGCTAGAGGCATCCATTGCCGACACCGTGGCCATGATTGCCGACATGGGTCAGCAGCAACAGGAAGCCACACAGAGAGCCGAGCAGCATAAAGCCGAGGTCGATCAACGTTTTGAGGTGTTCCTAGCTGAGGCCAGAGCAGACCGGGCAGAGATGCGGGCAGCGCGTGAGCAGTGGCAGCTAGAAGCCCAGGCCAACACTACAGAGCACCGGGCATTCACCCAAAACATTCAGGTCCTGCTAGCGGAGATTGCTCGGCTGTGGCAACGGGTAGCAGGATGACCACTGGAGACAAAGCCAAACGCGCTGCGGTTGCGATCGGCCCATTGGCGGTCGCTGGGTTTCAAATGCCCGATGGTAGTTGCCGGATGAGCATCACCAGGACGCCTGAGGCGGTTGGGACTTTTCAGCAGAACGGATCAAACTTTTTGTGCCTGAATGCCTTCAAAGCTTCAAAGGTCAGTAGTTACACACCACAAACTTTTGATCGGGGTAAAGCCTACGCAGAACACGATGCTCTGCACAAACAAGTAGCCCAACTAGAACAGCAGCTCCGCGACGCTGGTTTAGAGCCTTGGCAACTACCGCCAACCGAGCGGTAATCACAGTCTTTTGTTGCACGTTAGGAGGCCGATACCCACCCCAAAACACTCATGAAGCCCAATTTTTAGCGTTTGCCTTGCCCGGCTTAGACACCTGTACTATGATCCGGCCATGATTGACGCTCCGCTGGGTTGACCCCCTGGCGATCGCGTTAATCAGTGTTAAGCGTCCTGACCAGACCCTTAATAGGCAAAAAGAACCGGCAGCACATGCCACCGGCTCTTTAAAAAGCGAAAACCCGAGAGGACCAGTTCCCGAGCCACGCCTAAATTCCTTATGCGGCTATGGTAACACCGGATCTCTCTCGGGGCAATACTCATTGCTCTTTTTTAGGAGAGAGAAGACCCCATGACCGCATCTATAGGATGGGGCGAGGAGTCGCGTAAGGCTCCCCGTTCTGAACCCCTCCCCGCTGACCCCACGGGCCAGCGGCTATGTGAAATCTTTGGCCACTATCCCTGGAACTTCATCCGCGCCGACCTGCCGGATGACGCCACCGCTAAAGCTGCCTGGACGACTGTTAAAGACTATCCGCTGCGGCCCCGCGTTCTCTGGAACCACTGGCAAGACGCCAACCAGCTGCTCGGCGTTCGCTTTACCCACGACACCCGCTACGCCCTGCTCGACCTCGATGCCGGCGGCGACTACTGCTCCGCTGATGGGGTGGCCCAGATTCGGGCTGCCCTAGAGACCATTGGCATCACCCGCACCCTGCTGCTGCGCTCTAGCTGGAGTGGGGGCCTGCACCTGTATCTTCCCTTTGCCGAGCTGGTTAATACCTTTAACCTGGCCGTTGCCCTCAAAGAATGCCTCAAAGCACAAGGATTTCGGCTTCAGGCCGGGCAGCTCGAAATCTTCCCCAACGTCAAAGCCTACGGCGTTCAGACCTTCATCGAATACATGGGGCACCGGCTGCCCCTCCAGCCCGGCAGCGGCTCTTGCCTGCTCGACGATGACCTCAACCCCATCGGCGACAGCTTGGCCCGGTTCTTTTGGCTCTGGGATGGTGCAGCCAGCCACCAAGACATGGATACCCTGCGCCATGCGATGAAAATTGGCCGGGATAACCACCGCAAGCGGCCCAAGCGTCGCAGCCACCCCGTCGAGAGCTGGCGGCACGACCTCGACCTCGAAATCACCGAAGGCTGGACCGCCTATGGGCAGACCAACCACCTGCTCAAAACCATCGCCTGCTACGGCCGTGTCTTCGAAGGCCTCCAGGGCCAAGCCCTGATCAACTACACCCTGCGCATCGCCCTACATTGTCCCGGTTACGAGCAATACTGCCGCCACCAGCACGACATCAAGCGCAAAGTCGTCGCCTGGGCCAAAGCTGTCGAGGGCTACTACTGGCCCTTGGGCACCACCCCTACTCGTGACACCAGCCACCCCAAGAACAACCTAGTGCCCTTCAACCAGCGGCAGACCGAAGACGCCCAGCACCGCATCTGCGCTGCTTACACCAACCTGGAGCAGGCTGGAGAGCTACCCGAGCAGATTACGGCGAGAGCCAAGGCGATCGCCCAAAGAGCCAGAGTTAGCCACCAGACCCTCTACAAGCACCTCCGCCTTTGGCACCCCGAGCACCAAGAGGGTGTAATTGCCCTAACAGCAAGCTTTCTAGCCCGTGAAGAGGTGAGAGCTGAAGCGATGTCACAACCGCTAGAACCCCCAGAAAGCAAGGAATTACACCCCTTAGAGAGAGATATGAAGGGTAAGGCGCTTTGCGCTGGTGAATTGGGGTCGGATATAAACTCTTTTACTCCGGGAAGGGGGGTGCGGGGGGACGCGTCCTCTTTTCCACAGGAAGCTGAGCCTGCAGCTTACGACCCAGCCCTGCATGAGCAGATTCAACACCAGATTAGGCGTCTGGGTTGGTCTGGGGAGGTGATCCGACAATTCATAGCCGATCGATTTGAGGGCCAGCGCTGGTCTGAGCTGACGGACGATGAGCGGTTCCTACTGCTCTATCATCTGCGGGTGGATAGATAAATAGGGTGATTCAAATTAAAGGGTTTACTAAGTACCTCAAACCCTTACCTACAAGTCCTCTCAAGGTGACCTGAATCAGCGTTCTGGCGTTGAGCTTGTTGAGCAGCGACTGGTTATGTCCCCAAGGAATTTGTGCTACGACCCGTAGCAATACTTACTCACAGCAAGAAGCCCGGATTTGGCTTTAGCAAGAAGGGCTATAGGTAAAGCTGCTGGATTCACGGCTCATCTGGCTGATCGTCTCCCAGTTCTTTCACAGCGGCTTCCAACTCCATTTCTAGCTGCTCTGCAGTCGGCAAGCTTTCCTGTAGTTGTTTGGATAGCTTGTGGGTCGACACGGCAATCGGCGTGTTGACGTTACGTAGGGCGTATTCAGCAATCGTCTTATTCTTCGACTTGCACAGGATGATACCGATCGTTGGATTATCGTGTTCCTTGCGCAGTTGGTCATCCACTGCCGAGACATAGAGGTTCATTTTGCCGGAATACTCGGCCTTGAACTCACCTACTTTGAGATCAATGATGATGAAGCAGCGCAGTTCCAGATGGTAGAACAGCAGGTCGAGATAGAAATCTTCGCCACCGATGTTGAGATAGTATTGGCTGCCAACAAACGCGAAGCCAACTCCCAGCTCCATGAGGAAGTCCCGGATATGAGCGACCAGGGCGTTCTCCAGTTCCCGTTCCTGAAACTTCTTGCCCAGAGGCAGAAACTCCAGATGATAGGGATCCTTGATTAGCTGTTGCATTAGATCGGACTGAGGCGAGGGTAAGGTGCGCTCAAAGTTCGTGATCGCACCACCCTGGCGTTGAAACAGGCCGCTCTCGATTTGTAGTATCAGCACGTTGCGACTCCAGCCGTTTTCAACGGTTTGCTGGATGTACCAAAGACGCTCGGTAGGAGTTTTAACCTTTTCGAGAATGACGCAATTATGCTTCCACGGAATTTGTCCACCAGCCTGGTGGACAAATTGCTCGTCAGGCCATGCTTCCGCGAAAGCCCTCATATACATGAGGTTTGAGCGCGAGAAACCCTTCATGTCGGGAAACTCTCGCTTTAGGTCTTGAGCCAGGCGCTCAATAACCTTACCGCCCCAACCTTCTGCCTGCTGCCGT
Organism: Nodosilinea sp. FACHB-131; assembly: GCF_014695395.1. Taxonomy (GTDB): domain Bacteria; phylum Cyanobacteriota; class Cyanobacteriia; order Phormidesmidales; family Phormidesmidaceae; genus Nodosilinea. Next base: position 19,957 of record NZ_JACJOF010000041.1, on the reverse strand, counting down.
GCGAGAACTTCACGACCTATCTGCCAATAGAGGAGGATTAGTTCTCTGTTAACTGCCAGGACTGCCTTAACCTGCGCTGACCGGATCCGCTTCTTCAGTCCATTAAGCAGGGCAAAGTAATTTTCGTCTTCAGGAAACAGGGCAGGAGGTTGAGGCATAAAGCAGTGGTCATTTAGTGATCAGTGGCAATAAAAAGACGTAACCAGCACAGAAATTCAGGACTTCTAAGTCTTGCGACCACTGTTCTATGGAGGTTTCAGGAGATACGGCCTATTTTTATACGAATCGGTGCCATACTCCGCCTAACCCATAAAATAGTCATTGTGTAATTATACAATTAAGTAAAAATATAGTTTGACAACTGCTTTAATTTCGACTTGAACGAGCTTCACTTGTTAATTCTTATTCTATAAGGGCTTGAGCCCTGTTGAGGCTCGCTATACTCATGGCTAATTTATCTGTTATATCCTTAGCTAATTGTGTAATTGTGTAATTAGGTGATGAGCTCATGCTGACACTCGCGTCTCTTTCGCTATCAGGGGGGCAGGGTAAGACCACGGTGGCTGTCCTACTAAGCAAGTACCTTGCTCGTGCTGGCTATACCGTGCTTGTAGTAGATGCAGACCCCCAGAGCAACATGACCACGTTTTTACAGCATGAGGTTGCAGCCGATCAGCCAACCCTGCTAGAGCTTTATCGCAAACAGGTAAGCCTGGAAGATGCAACCTATCCGACAGCAACCAAAAACCTCTTCCTCATTCCATCCGATGATGGGCTAGATCAAGTTCAGGAGTATTTAGCCAGTTCTGGGGTCGGGGCTCTAGCTTTGGGTAAACGGTTAGAACCCGCCAATGGCTCGTTTGATGTTGTAGTAATTGACTCCCCACCTCAACGTAGCCAGATTTGCAAAAGCATCATTGGGGCTGCGGACCAGATCGTGATTCCCTGTGAAGCTACGGTCAAGGGATATGGTTCACTGATTCGTACAGTGGAGGCTGTGCGCGAATTAACCGAAGATGGTGCTTCTGAAGCAAAAGTTTTAGGCGTGATTCCCTTTCGAGATCGCTGGGTAGGCCGTTCTCGCACCAAAGAGAGTGACATGGTCATTAGGGAAATGGCAGGAGAGATTGGAGAGAACGTGATGCTGCCTTCAATTCGAGAGTCAGAGAAATATAAGCAGGCCATCAGCCAAGGTGTTCTCCTAGAAGATTTGGGCTATCCAGATCTGGCCTATCCCTTTGAATCGTTGATTGATCGTATTCGAGAGGTGCTGAAGTGAGCGATGGACAAGACATGTTGGCTCGTATTAAGTCTCGCAGTCAGCGGCCTAAGGTAGCGCGAGACACATCCCTAACGTCGCCGGCCCAAGGCTCTCAGGCTGTTGACTCAGTGGAGATGGAGCTTTCCCCAGCGGTAGCAGCTGAACCAGTGCATCTCCAGAAGCCCCCCAAAGCGACTGCTGGTCTTTCAGGGGTTGAAACACCTTCCCTGGAAGACCAGCTAACACAGTTAATTCAGGTCGCACCCCGGCGCAACATCCGCCTAGAAGAAAACCTGGATAAGGAAATTGAGCGCTTTGTCCAAGACCAAGATTTGACGATAGAGACGTTGCTAGAGGCTTGTTACCTCATCCTGCAAGAGGATTCTGAACTGAAAACTCGGGTTGTCTCCCAAGCTTCAGAAAGGTTAGCTGAACGTAAAGAAGCGGGCAAGCTGCGCCGGATTTATAGCCAAATGCAAAAGCTCAGAGGGTAAATAAACTAATTACACAATTATATAATTGTGTAATTAGTCATTTGTATAAATATTAAATTTAGCTAGCCGGATGTGGGATAGCGGCGCGCATAGAAATGACTCAGCGCTATTGGAGTTCAATAACTCAGATTCCGTCTCACCATTCCAGCCCTGAGACGCCGCAACGAAAAATCAAGGCTTTCCAGCTGTCTCACCTGAGACGAAAACCGATCGCACGACCCAACACCCGGAAAGCCTTGTAAACTCGTGAATTCTACTATACGAAATGTGAGTACTGTCTAGTAAAGCAAAGCAGGCACACCACGGATCCGATGAGCACTAATGGCCAGGCGAAGGTATTAACTCACGACGAAATTGCCCGGCTGTTTGCGGCAATGGACTCTCCCCGAAATAAAGCCCTGTTCGGCATCCTGCTCTACTGTGGGCTGCGGGTAAGTGAGGCGATCTCACTCCGAGCCAGCGACATTAAGGGCGACGTGCTGGTGCTCCCGGCTAAAGCGACGAAGGGCAAGCTGGCGACTCGGCAGATCGACATCCACCTCAAACTGGCGGTGCTGCTAGTTGAATACGACAACGGTGGGGCTGAGTACCTGTTTCCCGGTCGGCACGGGCGCGGTAGGCTGGCGCGGTCGTCAGCTGATTGGCTGCTCGACCAGGCGCTGGCCTATGCCGGGCTGGACGGGCTAGGTATTAGCACTCACAGCTTCCGGCGCACGGCCTTAACAAATTTGAGTAATGCGGGGGTGCCCCTGCGGGTGATTCAAGAGATCAGCGGCCACCGCAGCTTGGCTAGCTTGCAGCGGTATCTGGAGGTGAGCCCGGAGCAGAAGAAGAAGGCGATCGCAGCCCTGAACTATTAAGCCAGCATGCCACTCATGACTGGGCCTAGGATGCCTGCGATCGCGGGACGCTGGCTTACAGCGGGGTGGCTACTCTCCTAATCGCTTTCACCTGATCATTAGTAGAGCGCCCGACGGCCGATCTCGCTATGAAACCGAATTAGGCCTGGGTTAGTGGAAGGTTGAAGATAGTTGGTGCGATCTTCGGCAGATTTGCCGGGCTGGTTATACTGAATTTTTCTCCTAATCACCCGGATTAGGGAGTTAGGTGGAATGATTTCCTACGATAACGAGTTATGCCTCACGAACCTCTTCGCCGGCACGGCCACGCTGAGGAACACAACTGTCATTCGCACCAAGCTTGCGGCATTTCGACCCGACGGAGTAGAGATGGCGGAAACAGCACGCATCGAGTTTGATCGGACGTTTGACCTCCAAGGTGAACGCATTTATATCAAGCATGCACTGATAGAGGCAGATGAGTATATCTCATTCCTCGCAAGAACTAATCTTGGCCAGCAGTATCCGAAAGAAAGGTTCAATGAACGCATCCGCGTACTTGTCAAGAGCGTCCAAGTCAGCCTGATTGCGCGCAACATAGATGATGAAGTTGTCGGAGTATGCTTTGGCTTAACTGACTTTGCATACTGGCTCTTCTTAACAGACCTCGGAATTGATAGACGCTACGAACGTAGAGGTATCGGAAAACTGCTCGTGGAATCAGCACATGAGCTTGCCGGCGGAGAGAAGGAGATAGTCTTGTTCGCCAACGTGAATGACGAAGCTATTCCCTTCTACAATAAACTGGGTATGAAACAGTGTTCAGACATATTTGCGAAGTGGAACATCGAGTGGACTTCATTTGAAGTCGGGAAGGACACTCTTCCATGACTCAGAAAGTTATCGAAATAACCGCCACGTGAGGCCTAATCCGGCGCTCAAGCGGAGTTCTAACGGCATGGGCCCGATAGCTCTACGTTAGCCCTTAAGTCATCGGTTGGGAAAAAGTTTGTAGAGGCCATGATGGAGACACAAGAGTTAATCAAACTATTCCCCCAGCTTGAGACCGAAAGGCTTTGCTTGCGCCAATTATCTCCATCAGATGCAAAGGATGTTTTTGAAGTCTTTTCTGATGATGAAGTAACTAAGTACTATGACCTGGCGACATTTACCTCCGTTGAGCGAGCTGAGCAATTTATAAGCCGGATGAACGAAAAGTTTGCAACAAATGAAGGTATCCGATGGGCGATCGCATTAAAGTCTACTAATCGTTTGATTGGTACTTGTGGTTATAATGCTGTTCACTTAGGTAGTAGACGTGCAATTATAGGCTACGAGTTAAGGCGGGATCATTGGGGGCAGGGGTATATGCCAGAAGCGCTCCATGCAATGATTGAATACGGATTTGTAAAACTTCACCTTAATCGGCTCGAAGCGTTTGTTATCCCTGGTAATGAACAGTCATTCCAAGTACTTAGAAAATTGAGGTTTTTCGAGGAGGGTATTTTGAGAGAATATGGCTTCTGGAAAGATCAGTTTTGGGATATGCGATGTTTCTCTTTATTGAAGCGAGAATGGCAAAACTGATAAATAACCTCTTGCTCAGCGGCGGACTAAGAACGCCCATGTACACCGACTAGGCCCCAAAGTAGCGAGTCTGCGATTTGGGGCAATTTAGTTCCTTTGTATTGACTGGATAGCTGCGCGCGCAGGCAACTATTCCTCCTTCACTCGCTAGTACGGGTCGTGTGATTTCAGCACATTTGTCTATTTCGGACGAATATATTTGGGCGTTGCTGGATGAGTGTATGACTCGTCAAAATTGCCCCACCCTGCGGACAGCAAGCTACACCCTAGCCCTCTCCCCAAAGGAGAGGGAACAAGACGTTCGGCTCCCTTCTTCCGTTGGGAGAAGGGCTGGGGATGTATAGCTTGCTCTTCCCGCAGGGTGGGGTAATCATGCCTGGAATCAGCAACGCCAGTAGCTGAAGACCGTGAACATTAAGTAAAAGCACTATGGCAGACTTGCTACCAGGGGCCAGGTGCTCAGAACAAAGACAATAACGGCTACAATTGCCAGGAGTCCGTCAATTAAGTTGCCTAGCAGAGAGCCGACTACCGTGCCTAGGCTAGCTTTCAGGGCAACTTTAGCTTTAGACTCCCCGTCGCGCTCTTTTCGGGTCAGGTATTCTCCTAAAAAGGCTCCTATAAAGGGACCAATCAGGATTCCTAAGATGGGGCCGCCTAGCGGCAAGGCAGGCAGCAGTCCCACAATTCCAACCACTAGGCCAATCAATGCCCCGAGCTGGCCCCACTTGCTAGCCCCAAACTGCTTAGCGCCCCAGTAGGCCGCTAAGAACTCAATAGCGGCACTGGCAATCAGCATGGCAAACACAATCAAGATGGGCCAGCCAATCCCTGCGAACTGGGTGATGACTGACCAAATCAAAATTGCCAACAGAATCAGGCTCGATCCTGGCATGCCAGGAATCAGTTCACCCACAGCCCCCAGAGCCATAACCCCCACAAGAATCCAATACAGCTGTACGTAGTCCATATTTTGACCTCACGGAGTTAGCTTAAACGGGGCGGCACGGTTTCAGAAAAGTTCTGTTGGCCCTCCTCTAAAGCTGGGGGCACTCCCTGGGGATAGGTTTCTTGAATGAGCGCCTCTAAACGTTCAACTCGGTTGCCCGGATTGGGGTGGCTGCTGAGAAACTCTGGCGGTCGGCCCCCTTCACTCGCCTGATCTAAAATCTCCATCAGCTCCACCAGTCCCTCGGGGTTGTACTCGGCGGCCGTCATGAAGTCAAAGCCCAAGCGATCGCTTTCTAGCTCATCCTGCCGCCCATAGTTCAGATTGATGAGCTGATTCACGGCCTGAGCAATCATCGCTGCCTGCTGACCGCTGGTGGGATCATCGCTGGCCGCTACCCCAACCGCGTTGACTAAAGCCACCCCTAGCTGCCGCCGGGCCAGGTGCTCTGAGCCATGGCGGGCAATGACGTGGCCAATCTCATGGCCCAACACCCCTGCTAACTGAGATTCTGCGGTTAGCTGGCGGAGCAGACCAGTGGTGACAAAAATTTGTCCTCCCGGCAAAGCTAGGGCATTGACGGTGTCGGGGTCATTCAACAGGTAAAACTCAAAAGGGTAGGGCGATTGGGCCGCAGCGGAACGGCTCACCACCTGTTGGCCCACCTGATCCACATAGCTCTGCAAGACCGGATCTGCGTGCAGTCCGCCAAACGATTGCACCACTTCCTGGCTGCCCTGCTGGCCTAAAACAACCTCTTCTTGAGGGGTTAACGCGACGCGCTGGCGTTCTCCTGTGATTGGATTTTCTGACACGGTTGTGACGTAGTTGAACAGCCCAAAGAGGGCAAACAGCACCCCTATAGCTAGACGAACCAGCAACTTAATCACAACAATTACCCCTCTCGACCATGCCGACAATACCGGCAATTAACCCTTTTGTCCTCTGGCGCTAGGCTGATACACGCAGTTCACTAGGGCCGACAGCTTTTGCTCAGTCAGGCTCAAATAATGATGATTAGCGGCATTGGGCTAGTCAAGAGCCCAGCCACAATACCGCTCGGTTAGCAAGCACCCAACATCTGCCGAGCGATCGCTTTGCCACCAATCGGCAGGTAATTCAGCGCATTAATTATGCGGCATTGCTGAACATGAAGATGAAGGGGCGTAGGGGCGAACGGTTGTTCGCCCTCTTAGAAAGCATTGCGATCGAGGAATCATATTTCAATTCAGCAACGCCCAAGATTGCGATCGCACTTATGTTTATCGAGTGGCTAGCATCGTTGGAGCGGCGGCTGGAAAGCTCATGCGATCGTACACTGGCTGAGTGGGAGCAACCCACACTTTGCCAGTTCCTTGAAATGTTTGCAGCACCCCTTCCCCGCTGGTAATGGCTCCTAAAAACGAATTAGAAGCTCGCTCGACGCTGAATCGTACGCCTTCAGTACGCAGCAGGGCAAATGAACCGTCTACCTGAAGCGTTTCGTTATTGAGCGACAGGGAAAGAATTTCAGATTGAGGAACGGGAATGCGAAAGACGACAATGCCTGCACCGCTGACTTTGGTTTGATAGCGACCTTCTCCGCCTGCCACTCGTGCCGAGAAGCTCTCGACTTTGTGTGCCTCGACTTTTATTGCATCTTCGCAGCAGCAAAACAAACCTTGATCGGCGTACAGCGTTTGGTTGTTAAGCTGCATCAGCCAGTAGTGCCCAAAGGTTGGCTCCAGATAAATTTCGCCTGTGCCTCGGTAGAGCGGCTTGAAAATGGTTTCTCCTGTACGGGCAGCGGCGATTGCGCCTTTCATGAAGCTACCAACGCCACTGCCTGCGCCCGTCGAACTTTCCATGCTGATCCGACCTTTGAGGAATTGCAGCGCTCCAGGTTCAGTGCGAACGGCATCGTTGTCGAGGCGGATACGCAACTGTCGCAGATGTACTCCCGCCCGATTAAGCGTGTAAAGCTGCTCAGCAATGGCAAAGTTTTCGCTGCCTGCCAGTGGCTTGTATTCTAAAAGCTCGATGGTCGTGCCACCGCGCGAGACGGTTTGCGTGACTTGGAAAGGAAGATTCGATTCAGGAGTGCTCATTGGTTACCTTAGCAATGCGATAGGTTTGTTGCTCACATATTCAGAATAGGGTTGTTATTTTTATTTGTCAGTCATTTTGGTTGTGGCTACACCTCATAATCAAAGGTGCGTCATGACGCACCCTACAAGGTTGCGATCGCACTATAAAATCGACGCTCGCACTTACCACACAGGCTATTTTTCAATAGCCAAATCTTGAATACTCCTCAAGAATTCTGCAAGGGCTATCAAAACCCGAAGCGCAAACAGGTTAACGACCAAGTTTGGCGGTGGTAAGTAATCTTGAATTCCGTACAAAGAGTTTGATTTCATCCGCTCCAACGTAGGGTTAGCCTGCTTTGTGCAGTAACCAATCTTCTCTTCTTAACTCGAATGTTTGCTCAATACACAATTCTCCCTTGAACTCCACCTCATCCGATCGCACTAAATGCATTCCCAAGCGTCTAAGCAAATTAATAGACGGTTCATTTCGCATATCAGTTATACCGACGATCTGGCTAATGTATCCAAGTTCAAATATTGAACAAACCAGAGCTTGAACGGCTTCTTGTGCATATCCTTTACCTTGTTCTTCACGAGCCAAAGTAAAACCAATTTCTACGACTGCCGGATTCTCAGTATAAATCTGTATTCCAATGTCACCCAGGAGCAAGTTGGATTGCTTGCGGGCGATCGCGATTTGAAACCATTCACCTGGTATTCCCATTACTGCTGTTTGCATTTCCTTGATGAAGGATTTCGCTTCACTATAAGGTAACATCGACCAACTTTGAAATCGAGCGACTTGATAATCTTGTCGGTAGGAAAGAAAATTATCTAGATCGAGATCTGCAAACCGACGTAGAACCAGTCGCTCAGTTGATTGGGGAAGAAAATTCACTGGAAACAATACACCTTTGCTCCACTGTTGTTGTTTAGCTGATGCTTTGCTCAAGGACTGCTGGCTAACGGCTAGCTTCACCGACGGCAGGACGTCTAGAATGCAACCAAGCGGACTACAAAACCGTCCGGTGCAAGCGTTGGTTAGGCAGCTGTGCGACTCCATCTCAAGTTCGTTAAGTCTAAAGTGTAATCTAATAAGTTTTCAATATATTCCTCATCGTCGCTCATCAAGATAGCAATCTTGCCGCCAGCGATATGTATTTTGTTGGGTTCTTTGTAGCAAGCTTTATGACGACTGATCCATCCGGGTTTATCTCCAGTTGTCTCAATTTTTTCTACCTTAAATGTGTCACAGCGAAGTCGATAAACTAGTGTTTCGTTATAGATTCTTTCACCTTGATAACCTAAATTTCCAATAATGTATATATAGTTTTCAACTAATGTCGCGGTATGGAAGTCAGTTGGAGGGAAAATATCCTTAGCATAACCAAAAATTTTAAAGATGCCGTTACCCTGATGAACTACAACATCGTTATATATACAGAAGTCAGAATCATAAGAGTCTTCATGCTCGCCAGCTATTTCTACAATTCTCCCATCTTGCAACTCTGTAATTGTTCCGCCAAATCGTTGATGACACCACACCGGTTGACTCAAGTTTTCGGTGTCATCAAAGGCAACTCGTGCTGCATAGGCAGTCGTGCCACAACGAACCATTGCCTCCCAAAAATCGACTTTCATTAGTTCTGGATTAGACTTGCCAAATCGTCGATATTTTCCCGTTAAATATTGTTCATGGGATACTTGTGGCAAACCATGATGAATTTCTAGAAGAAGCTGACGAGCCTCATAACCAATATCGCTAAGATCTTCACCAGCTTGAACAAGCATCCTTACAATGTGAAGATTACTAGCCAACTTAATTGCTGCTTCACCTTTGTTGTTGACACGAGATGGATTTGCACCATTCTTGAGAAGGATATCTACACAGTCAGTAGCATTGCATTCTGCTGCCACCATGAGAGGGGTAGTACCAAAGTCATCCGTAGCTTCAATATCAAATCCTTCTTCAATCAACCATTCTAGGATGTTGGCTCTATTATGTGTGATAGGGTACATCAGTGGTGCTTTCCCACAAGGTCCCCGATCGCTTCGATCTGCTCCTGACAGAAGGAGAAACTTTGCTTTCTTCAAGTCGCCTACTTGAAGGCTTAAGAGCCAAGGTGTTCTGTCCCAATAGTCACGCGCGCAAAGATCAGCACCTTGAGCAATTAACGCCTTTACTCCGTCTAAACTTCCTAGGGCAATTTCATACATTAACTTAGTCCATTCTAGTTGAGTAGGATCCGCACCTGCTGCTAGTAAAACCTTGACAGCATCAAATCTCCCTGCTCCTGAGGCACCTCCAAGTGCAGACTCTCCATAACTGCTGACACCACTGACTTTGGCACCTCTCTCAATTAACAAATTTAAAACTGGTATTAAGTTCTCATCGTTTGAGATGTCTCGACCATGCATAGTATCAATCAGCGCATCATAGCCACCTGGTCTTTGGTAGTGAATGTTTGAGCTAACATCTAGAAGGAACCGAATCTTATCTAAGTTTCCTGCATACAGTGCTAAGCTAAGCACTGTATCTTGAGATTCCCCCCCAACTGCGTTGACATCAGCACCGCTATCTACAAGAAATAGAACCATATGGATGTCTGCATCTGCACTAGCTACTGCACACATTAATGGGGTCTGCAAAGAATATGCTTCTACAGCATTAACATCAACGCCGCTAGCTATCTGCTGCGCTACTCCTGTGAAATCTCCCCGTTTTACGTAATCATGAATCTGCATAATTTTAATTAGGGCTTAGTTAAAGAATAATTAGAAAATACGCCTAACTCATTATTAGAGAGAAAATTCTTGTCTAATATCCCTACAGGGGTGATTAGGTGGAAAATTGTCAGCCTAATCCGCCTCCAGGGGGAATTAGATGGAAAATCGTCTGCCTAATTGCCTCATAAGGGTGATTAGGCAGAAAAAATTCAGTATAGCCAGCCCTTCAAATCCAGCCGCGATCGCACCAATTATCTTTACCTTCACATCAACCCGGGACTATTTCGGTCTAATGGAAGGAAAGCTAAGACCCCGACACCTGGGAGGAACCTCGATCAGGCTGCTCTGTGGCCCAGGATAGTTGCCCCGCGCCGCAGAGCAGCATCACGAGCTCGCGGCAGCTCTTTCGTGAAACGTTCCAAAATTTGTCGACATTGCACTCAGCTATGTCAGCCCCCCTGTGGATTAGTTATGCGCGCAGGCAACTAGCCGAGACTACCCTGTCTTTACTTGACACTCGCAGCTCGAGCTAGTAGAGCGAGCCAAAGTGGCACCGCTTGTGACGAGGCACAGTTTCTACACTCGCTTGGGCTTGAGCAGGGTTACAATCTCGCTGACAAATCGTTCTGGTTCCAACGGTTTCGTCAAGTGGGTTTGAAAGCCAACTTCGAGGGCTCTTCTTTGGTCAATATCGGCGGCATAGGCCGTGAGCGCGATCGCTGGCACCGTCCCGCCCTGAGCGGGTAGACGCGAGCGAATCTGCTGCATTAGCCCGTAGCCATCCATCTCTGCCATACCAATATCGCTGACCATGACATCTGGAATAAATTGCTCCAAGGCTCGCAATGCTTCTACACCTGAAGCAACAGCTGTTACGGTTGCCCCGTGCTGCTCTAGCAGGAAAGTCTGAAACTCACGTGTATCGGTATCGTCCTCAACGAGCAAAATTTGCACGTTGTCTAACCGTGTTTCTGAAGCGGATTGAGGCTGGTTTTGTTTAGGGAGGTTTGGCGTTGCCTGCTGCAGGGCTGGTAGCCGCACGATAAAGGTTGCACCTTGATGCTCACCGCTGCTCTCGGCCGCTACTGTACCGCCGTGGAGTTCCACAATTTGCCGCACGATCGCTAGACCTAACCCTAGACCGCCAAATTTGCGCGTCGTAGAACCATCTTCTTGCCGAAAATACTCAAACACATGGGGCAGAAATTGCGGACTGATCCCCTTTCCCGTATCGATGACTCGAATTTGGGCCATCGCACGGCTCAAACTGCCTTCGGCAGTAACTTGCCTCAGCTGGACCGTCACCTGCCCGCCATAGTCTGTGAACTTGACCGCATTGGTGAGCAGATTCCAGACGACTTGTTGCAGCCGGGCCGCATCGCCCGAAACCGGAGCAACGTTTGGGTCAAGATCAAGCGTGATTTGAATATTTTTTGCCGTTGCCGCTAACTGCACAGTCTCAACGGCAGCAGCAATGACAAAGGCCAAATTAATTGGAGCCGCTGTTAACGTGAGCTTGCCCTGCATGATGCGGGAGATGTCGAGCAAGTCCTCAATCAATTGTGATTGTAGTTTGGCGTTACGCTCGATCGTGGCTAAGGCCTCCATTTGACGGGCGGGAGTGAGTTTGCCGGTTTGCAGCAACTGGGTCCAACCCAAGATCGGATTCAGAGGTGAGCGCAACTCGTGGGACAGCACGGCGAGAAATTCATCTTTGATGCGGTTCGCTCGTTCTGCTTCTTTGCGTGCGGCCTGTTCGCGTTCTAAAACTTGTCCGCGTTCCGCTTCAGTCTGGCGCTGTTCAAGCAGATCGGCAGCTTGACGCGCTAACAGATCCAGAAAACGGAGTTCTCGTGCAGTCGGACGGTGGTGCTGGCGCCAGTGGGTGGAAACCATACCAATTGGTCTGCCGGAACGGGAGAGCAGTGGCGTGGACTGGGCAGAGCAATAGCCCGCGTTGACATGTACCCGTAAAGCACCACAGGGGTCGGCGCACTCTGGCATATCAAAATCAATGAAGGCGCGGGTACCCCCGAGCAAGGCAAGGCCACAGGAGGTGTTTGAACTGGCATTCACTCGATCAAAATGGTCAGTTACTGTTTGGTCAAAGCCCTGTGATGCAAGCAACACTAGCTCTTGCGTCGCGTTGTCTATGAGCTGAACGGTACCGGCATCAGCGCGTGTCAGCGTGATGGCAGCCGCCATAATTTCGTCGTAAAGCACCTGAATATTGTCTTCAACGATCAGTCGTGCGCTCAAGTCGCGCAAGAGCCGAGTATTTTCAAGGTCAGTGGTGATGATGGCTTCAGCTTGTTTGCGATCGCTAATGTCACGCCCCGTACCTGCCACAGCTTCGACTGCGCCACCTGCATCTAAGAGTGGCACGAAAATGTATTCATAGACCCTTGTACCCGAAGCACTGGTGTAGGATGTTTCGTCTGTGAGCGATTGGCGTGTGGTGATGACCTGTTGAATTTGCTGCTGAAGGCGATCGGCTAATTCGGGTGGATAATCCAGGTCAGAAAAGGTCTTACCGACAATGTCTGCCAATGGTTTTTGCCAGAGGTCAAGCAGCGGTTGGTTGGCATACGTAAACCGCCCTGCCAAATCAAAGGTGTAAATAAAATCAGAGATAGAAGACAATACCCGGTCGAAGCGGTGACGAGCCGCAGCCTGACGCGCTCGCCCCAGTTCCACATTTGCAGCGACTCGTGCCAACAGTTCGCGGGCGCTAAAGGGTTTGACTAGGTAGTCATCAGCTCCGGCACTTAACCCTTCGACTGCCGCTTCTTCTCCAGCACGGGCAGACAGCAACAGAATTGGAATTTCGCGGGTTTGTGGGTTGTGTCGCAATTGCTTAAGCAACTCGAACCCGTCCATCCCGGGCATCATCACATCGCTGAGGACTAAATCGGGAGTTGAAGCGAGGGCAGCGTTAAGTCCGGCTAATCCGTCGGTGAACACCTCAACCTGATAAAACTCGCCCAAGACGCGGTGCAGATAATTTCGCATATCAGCATTGTCATCGATGAGAAAGATGCGAGCGGGTGAGGAAGCCGAGGAAGAGGGGGAGAGGGGGGAGGAAGGCGCATCTACTCTATCGTTCCCGCGCAACCAGCTGGATGCCTCTTGCACATAGGGTGTTGCACCATCCGTCGGTTGAGCTTGAGTGTCGGGATAGTGAATCTCTAAAGCTGAGGCTGCGCCAACGCTCTGTGTGGGCACAACAAGCGTTGAATTGATTGGTAACTGGACTCGAAACGTGCTGCCCTGACCCAGGGTGCTCTTAACTGCGATCGTGCCTTGGTGCAAATGCACCAGTTCTTGCACCAGCGATAGCCCAATCCCAGTGCCCTCAAACGTACGTCCCCGGGCCCCTTCAACTCGATGAAATCGCTCAAATAATCGGGGCAGCTCGGCTTCAGGAATGCCCAGGCCTGTGTCGCGCACGACCAGTTCCACCTGATCGCCCACTGCATGCAGTGAAACCGTAATTTCTCCCTCAAAAGTGAACTTAACCGCATTCGAGAGTAGATTCAGCACAATCTTCTCCCACATATCGCGATCCACAGCTACGGGTTGGGGCAAAGCGGGGCAATCCAGGATCAATCGCAGTCCTGCTTGCTCAATTGCAGACTGAAATAAACTGGTTAATTCAACGGTATAAGTGGCGAGATCTGTGGGTTCAAAACGTGTCTGTGCGCGTCCGGCTTCGATCCGCGAGAAGTCAAGCAGTGTATTGACGAGCTTGAGTAGCCGCTGGGCGTTGCGCTGGGCGAGCGTAATTTGCTCTCGTTCAGCAGGTGGCAACTGGTTACTTTGCAGCACCTCCTCTAGAGGATTGAGCATCAACGTTAAAGGGGTACGAAACTCGTGGCTGACGTTAGAAAAAAAGGCGGTCTTTGCCCGATCAAGTTCGGCTAACATTTCGGCACGACGGCGCTCTTCCTCATACGCCTGGGCATTGCGGATCGATACGGAAACCTGTCCAACTAACAACTCATAGAATGAGCGGTAGCCCTCATCGAGCGCCCGATTGGGATTCACGCCAGCCACCAAAACCCCTAACGGCGCAGTTTGACTTGAGGAGGCAATCGGCATCATCAGAGCGGTGTGAACTGGCTCATTCCACGGACCTCCGGGTACTGTCATGTGGTGATCCAATGCTTCCACTAGAACAGTCTCACCAGCCGCTGCTGGCGCAAACGACCAAAGTGGGTGACGGGTTGCTGAATCAGTCGCTAAATCGATCGAATGGGGACAAAGCTGGTCGTCTACTGTTAAACCTACTGTCCCTTGTAGGGTGAGCGTCCTACCCTCCGACTCTCTTAGATAAAGGAGTGCAAACGGAACGTCTAAGGCATGCGCCGCGATCGCCGTCATCAAATCCTGGCACGTGTCCTGCACACTGCGTGTTTCACCCGCTTGGGCAGCCAGATCTCGCAACAGGCGGAGTCGCCGTTCTCCTAAAACTTGCTGCGTCACCTCGCTACAAACCGCCAGCATGCCCACAATCTGCCCCTCATCATCTTCAGCAGGGGCATGGGAGACGCTAAAGTAAGACTCTTCTCGATACCCGGCGCGTTCTAGAACCAGCGGCAGTGCTGGAGTCCAGTTTGCGACCCCTGTTGCCATGACCCGTTGAATCATGGGTCCGAGCGTATCCCAGGCTTCTGCCAGTGTTTCCCGGATGTCCGTTCCTAAGGCAGCTGGATGCTTATCCCCAATTACCTGGGAGTAAGCATCGTTGTAAAACTGCGTGAACTCGGCTCCCCAAGTCAGCACCATGGGATAGCGCGAGGTGAGTAAGGTCTTGACCAGTGATTTGAGGCTTTGTGACCAAGACTGCGCTGACCCAACGGGTGTTTGCGACCAATCGAGCGATCTCATCAACTCACCCATTTCGCCACCGTTCGCAAAAATGGAGTTGGCAGACTTACGCTGCACTGAACTTGTCATTGCTGCGGTTTCCTAAAGTATTGAGCCAGCAGGTCTGTGCCCTGTTCCCCCATCTGCTGCAGTAGCAATTCGATCTGCTTCAATGCAATTGGCATCGGCTTTGTGCGTCCGTTTTCCCAACGATTCACACTTTGAAAGGAAACTCCCAGCTTTTCAGCAAATTTGACTTGTGAGAGGTCAAGCCGCTGTCGCGTTTCTCGTACCAAGGCTGCCAGTCCTGACTGCTCAATTGCAGGCATAGAAACCTACTATTAAATTGCATTCATAGCTATACCACCTGGTATAGATTCTTCTCTCTATCCAAGGAGATATACTGAGGCCCACAGCTATTATCTCCAAAGAACAGGCACTCCGAAACCAGCTCTTGGAGAACAGATCGTCTCCGCGAAAGAACTAGTTCATTTCGACCGGACCGTCATCGCCGAATAGCGGCCAGAAGAAGCTGGCATCCGTGGGGCCGAGGAAGCTATCGAAGGCGAGGTACAGTTCGGGGGGCAACGGCCCGCCTCGCGACGCCTAACAATCTTATTAGAGAGATAGTTTCCACATGTTGCCCCTATCAAGGTGGATAGGTATAAACCTTCGGGATATCTGCCTCAATTCGCCAAATTGCTGGAAACTTTCCGTATATTATCCGGATCCGGGTGGATAGCTAGAAAGTTTTGCCACATTTTTACTATGGTACGCACCTGATCAAGCCGCTTAATGGCCCAGTCTAGTTGCCCCGCGCCGCAAAGCAGCATCACAATCTCGCGGCAGCTCTTTCGTGAGTACAGGCGTGGGGTAAGCCAGATTGGCTGATTGCGCACGCAGACAACTATCCAACCCACAAGCCTTAGTAGGTTAAGGCCATTGAGCACTCGGCTTATCGATGTCAACTCACCTACTCACTTGACCCCCTGCAGCCAAACACGTCCCCTCCCGTAGCAGCGTCGTCAGGTTCTGCGCCGTCATTGGCCTCGAGAAGAGATAGCCCTGACCGTAGTTATAGTTCAGCCCCAGCATGAGATTGCGCTGCTCGGCATGCTCAATGCCCTCGGCCACCAGGTCAAAGTTAACGCCCTCCGCCAGGTTAGCGATCGCCCGACAGATCGCCACTTTTTCTAAATTTTGAGCGTTGGCGGGAATAAAGTAGCGATCGACTTTGACTTCATCAAAGCGAAACTGCAAGAGCTGGGCCAGACCCGATTGCCCCGTGCCAAAGTCGTCGACCTTGAGCCGCAGCGACATAGCGCGCAGCTCTTGCAGGCTTTGCAGGTAGCGCTCCAGGTTGCTGTAGATGCCCCGCTCGGTGATTTCAATACCAAAGCGGTTGCTGGCAATACCTGCCCCCGCTACCCGCTGCATGATGCGGTCTAAAAAGTCGTCGTCTTCCAGCTCTAGGGGGCTGATATTGATGGAAAGATTGAACTCAGTCGAGATCTCTTGCCACTGGGCTAGCTGCTCTAGGGCGTGGCAAAGCACCCAGTCGCTAATCCGGTGTACCAGCCCCGTTGCCTCGGCCACCGGAATAAACTCCGACGGCGCTACCGAACCCAGATGGGGCGAATCCCATCGAATTAGGGCTTCGGCCCCGACAATGGCGCCAGTTTGCATGTGGCAGATGGGTTGGTAGGCGAGCCAAAACTCCAGCTCACTGCTGCGCTGTTCTAGGTACGCTTCTAGGGTCATTTGGCGCAGCCGTCGTCGAGCCAGGGTGCTATTCCACACCTGTATACGGTGCTGAGGCAAGTTCGAGCGCCGGTTGCGTTTGGCCTCGCGCATAGCGGTCTCGGCGGCTTGCAGCAGTCGGTTAATCGGGGCATCAACGTCAAAGGCGTTGATGGTGCCGCTGGCAACGCCAATAGAGACACTAATGCTGGCTCCTTCAACCTCAATGGCGAGAACATCGCTCAGCACGTCTTCGGCGATCGCAGCCGGGATGGGACAGGGTTCGGTAGAGTCGGCGTTGGGGGCGGGCAGCAGCAGCAAAAATTTGTCGCCGCCGTTGCGCACCGCAATGCCGTTGTGGGTTTGCGCATGGTCTTGCAATACCGTAGCCACGGCCTTGAGCAGCTCATCGCCCAGGTAGTGACCCCGCTGGTCGTTGATCAGCTTGAAGCGATCGAGGTCGATGAAGAGGCACACCTCCCAAGCTTCTATCTCCATCTCCAGCACGCGGCGGTTGTAAAGGCCCGTGAGCGGGTCGTGGATCACACCGCTCACCTCCGTAAAGGTCATGTAGAGCAACTCTGGGGAGAGTGGGGTCACTAGGGTCATGTACCAGCCCGAAATTTCGCCTTTGTACTGGTATTCCAGCCGTTTGGGCTCACCCGACTCAAGGGCTGCCAGGTAAAGGTCGATGAGCGACACCCGATAGGGGTAGACCTGCTGCCGATGAATAGGCATTTTTTCGCAGAGGCGCTCACCTGGCTGGAGCAAGTTTTTGGTGATTGTCGTGGCGGCGGGGTTGAGCTTGAGCACCTTGAGGTCGTCGCCTGTGCGCTCGAACAGCAGCTTGCCGGTGAGGGCCTGCTCCCAGGTGGCCTCTAGCAAGCTAAACGTTTCGCCCAGGTAGCGCAGGCGGGTTTGGCTTCGCAGTAAGGCCACTACCGCCGCCCACGAGATGCCCGCCGTTACCCAGTGCCAGAGGGCGTTGTGCAGGTTCATGGCGCTGAGGGTGTGGCCGATGCCGCAGCTAAAGATGAACATCATCATCAGCAGCAGGTTGAGCCAAATATCGCGCTTGGCCTTGAGCAGCAGCGGCAACAGCGTTAGGGGAATGATGAAATACGCCGCCGCGATCGCGCCATTGGCAACAATCTCCATGCTTAACTCTCTTCTACAACAATGCCCCCTGCTGCTTTTAGCTTGGGCCTTAAGCGGCCAAGCAGGCATAAATGTACTAATTGTTATCTAATTCAGCCGCCGCCCAAAACAAAACCCCCACGGGCCAGCGGTGCCGGTGGGGGTTCACTCTTAGAGTGCTATCTATTGTGATATGGCAATCGCCGCTGTCGGCCTATGGTGCCCCAGGTTAGGAAGGCGATCGCCAGCGGTGCCGGTCGAAGTGGGTTATCCCAAGGTGCGGCAGTTGAGTCTGCTTTAGTGCCCCAGAAAATCTGCCGTTTGGTCGTGGCTGCTCAATAATTACGAGTGTTACCCCATAGTCGGAGAAATCAACCTGACGCTGTACTAAGAAGGGTGGCAAATGATAATCAACGAATTTCGCATTTTGCTAGACGCCTACACTCAAGCTGCGAATGATGGGGACACGGGTACTGCTGAAGCGTTGATGAGAGAACTAGATGGCCTAGTCATGTCATCCCAATACGATCGCATGAAGGCAGAAAAAACTGAGGGATGGGCGGTGGGATAGTGCCTGTTGAGATTCGCCCAATCCTCAAATCACCGCCATGATTACCTAGTCTGAAGAACCACGCATAGGAGTCGGCGCCCTACACCAAAGAGCCATTGATATTATCACGACTAGCACAGGCAACCTTGCGGAACTGGAAGAGCTAGAGGCGTTGTTTGACCAGGCTAGTGGTGAAGAGTCCAAGTTGATTGGCTGGGAAACGGAAGGGTGGCTTGTGGCCCATAGCGACCCTATGATCAAGGCCCACGACCTGGGCTGGGTGAATAGCTAATCGACACTCGAAACAAAACCCCCACCGGCCAGCGGTGCCGGTGGGGGTTGAGACTTGCATCTACGCAAACATGCGATCGCCGCTGTGCGCTTATGGTGCCCCGCTTAGTGGGATCGGCAGCGGGGGATGGGCCAAATAGCCTAGGCGGTAAATGTCTCCCTCGACTCAACCTATTCTCTCAACCCAAAACCACTCATCGCTCGTAAGCTCTTCCGCTTTCCACAAACTTTCCTGCTGGTTGCCTTGCAAGGTCTTCGACCTTACTGTCCAATCGCCGTTGTCATGAACAGCAATTAAAAGGTGATTGTAAAATTCGCCTTTTGGCATTACAAAAGCATCTCCTACGCTAATATCGCTCAACTTTTTCCAAGCCATGACAATTACCTCTTTCTAAAAGCTCTGTTTGTAAGTTCTGCGATCGTCACTTTCATTTACACTCTGTTAATGCCCAAGTCATCAGCCAGTGCCTTACCCGATATATGTCACCGAGCCATCAACTCATTCAGTCGCTACATCGTCGGCATCAAAAAAGTACATATACCAAAGGGCTACACCCGCGACTCATAATTTCTCGCTTTGGCTGCCATAGAGGCAAGTAAATTTGCTCACAGCCCACAACCGAGCAGGCGGGCTTTTCTCTTTCCCCAAGGCCACCCATAGAGCGCATTGAAGACGCATTCGCAAGATCATAGGCATGTGGATCCATCACCACACGCAAGCATTCTCAGCCCACGCTGGCAGAGCTGGCCGACGGTATTAAAGCACTTGGGGCTGCATAGTATGAAAACGTAGACCGCGAGGCAGCAGCACTGGAGGCAGGCGCAAAGCGCAAAGCTGACTTAGACGCCCTCGCCCCGAACGATGAGGGTCGGCATAATGCCGCCGCAAAATCGACACAAGCTTAGCCTCGGGCAAATGCGATGGCCAGTCAGCAAAATTTGGCTCAGCAAAGCTTGATCGAATAGCTGCGCGTGAGACAGATAGGCTAGCTAGGCACGCAGACAACTAATCAACCCACCCTACCCTCAACTCGTTTAAGGCCATTGAACACAAACCTCAACTTGTGCTCGCTTTGGTATTGCTCTGTTCTCATTACAATCCCTTTAATTATGCTCCCTCAAGCGAAGTTGATAGAAGAGGTTCCTAACGCACTCAAAGAGAAACCGTGAACGCTTTTAAGGGAAACATGGATTTTAGTCAGCTGTGTAACACTCCTGATTCAACTGATTGACCCTATAGATGTGCTCGGAGAAGGGGCCTAAGTGACGTAATGGCCCTAATCAGATTTTGAGGCTCAACCGGCTTGGTGACGTGCCGCTGAAAACCAGCAGCTAGCGCCTGCTGCTGATTAAGCTCTCCAGCATAAGCCGTTAGGGCGATCGCGGGAATAGTGCCGCCCTGCTCTGGGGGCAAGAGCCTAACCTGGCTCATCAGCATGTAACC
>NZ_JACJOF010000040.1 GCF_014695395.1 Nodosilinea sp. FACHB-131 | reverse complement strand
TGGCGTCGATGACCTTCTGACGCAAATCAAGGCTGTAGGGTTTGGCCATTGCACTCCTCACCGTGAGACTCCCCTACTTAGTCTATGTCCTAACCACCTTGACCATAGCTATATTTCTAGAAAATGTTCGCGCTTACTGGACGCACACAACCTTTGCAGCTCCATCAACCCTATCAAAACGTTCTGATGCAGCGCGATCGTTAGCCAGCATTGCTACTACGATTCTAAAACTGCAACCCGACATAATTCCAAACCACCTCCGCTATATCCCGAATGAGTTTCAATGACTCGAAATCCATATCCTTCTAACTCTTGATCGACCCACCCATGAGTTAAATCATCACGACGACTGCGGTATTGAGAAATGATCAACCGACCGTCTTGAGCAACAAACTCAGCCAATAATCTTTCAACGAAAGGCTTTCGATAATTGCGCGGCACGTAATCGAGTTCAGTCCGCACATAATCAAAATCCTGCGGCGGAGTCCAATCCCAAGCATTACCTACATAAATCTTGTGCGAAGTATGAAGGCGTTGTTGCGCCAAAGCAACAAGTTGGATTGAGTAGTCTAGACCGTAGGGGATAATCTCAATACCCTTTAGCTTTGCCCAAGCAACTAAACACTCCAGCAAATACCCATTTGCACAACCAATATCGAGATATGTACCAGGTTGCTGCACTGGTGCAATGTTTGCAATCCGCAGTCGTGTCCAATCCTCAAAAGACCCGCTCTTACCGGATTGCTGCCAAGCGGCAGGTAAGCCTACATAGGCTGTTTCCAAAGTCCGTTTAACTTCTGCGAACCAATCCTGTAAGTCCGCCAACGCTACATCATCAAATACAAAACCACATTGGCACTGCTTCATTGACTCCATGACTTGTTGCAAGCATTGAGGACACTGCATAGGCAATCAAATCTCAGAACAATTTAAGTCCAGTCATTTTTGGTTGTCCACCAACAGTTCACAAACCATGCCCCTATAGGCTGAAACGAAGTCAACCGACAAATTATTATGCTGACAGTCTCCGTGTAATTCTTACTGGGAAAGCCATTACACGGGTCACACTTACCAACGGTGATTACTTGAAGGAAACGTTTTGTCCCGGCTCCACACGAGGTTGTACTGAACTAATCTGCGAGAAGGTGGCTGGAGAAGACGTAGATGCGCTGGCTCTCCAGGCTCCCGCAGAGGTCGGAGGGTTTGACGGTTTCAGGCGTTGGCACTGCGTCGTGGTGAAAGACTTGGCGATCGAGGCCGACTTGCAAGCCGCTGAAGGGGTCGCTGCCACCGGAGATTAAGAAAGCGAGCTGGTCGATTTCAGGCCAGGCGGCGAGTTTGTCGAGTAGGGTGGCGATCGCATTCATCTGCGGCTGCGCACAATCGTGGTACCACACCTCAGATCCCGCTACCGGCAGGGTATCTAGCCCCAGATTCACAATCAGATCCGGCTGACTAAACAGCGCTGCCGCCACCGGGCGAGCTTCTTCTTGCAGCAGCAGCCCCTGGCTGTGGGCTAGCTCACGCAGGTGCTCTAACTTTTGGTAGCGCTCCTGTACTGGCAAGTCGCCGCTGCGCCAGTGGATGGCCACCGTTGCTAGGTAAGTCTGCACCAGCAGATGCCCCAGCTTTTGGGCCTTGGTGGCTAGGTAGCCCGAGTTGTAAGCAGTAGCCTCAATAATCAGCGGCACGCGGCTCACCATATCGAGACCGTAGCCCTTGATGCCCGCAATTTTGCGGGGGTTGTTGGTAATCAGGCAAAATTTCTGCACGCCGATGTCGTTGAGAATCTGCGCGCCGATGCCGTAGTTGCGCTGGTCTACCGGCAGGCCCAGTTTTTCGTTGGCTTCTACCGTATCGAGGCCCATATCTTGCAGAGAGTAGGCTTTGAGCTTGTTGACTAGACCAATGCCGCGCCCCTCCTGGCGCAGGTAAACCACCACGCCGCGCCCGGCCGCATCGATCATTTTGAGCGCCGCCTGAAGCTGCATACGGCAGTCGCAGCGCAGGGAGCCAAAGGCGTCGCCCGTGAGGCATTCGGAGTGGACGCGCACCATCACCGACTGGTCAGCAAAGGTGGCGGGGTCGCCTTTGACCATAGCCACATGCTCTGAGCCATCGAGCAGGTTGCGGTAGGCGTAGATGGCAAAGTCACCAAACTGGGTGGGCATGCTGGCCACCGCCTCCCGCTGCACAAAACGCTCGTGCTGCAGGCGGTAGTGAATCAAGTCGGCAATGCTGATCAGCTTGAGGCCAAAGGCTTTGGCATAGTTAACCAACTCGGGCAACCGCGCCATCGATCCGTCAGGGTTCTGAATTTCGCAGATCACCCCGGCGGGGTAGAGGCCCGCCAGCCGGGCCAGATCGACTCCGGCTTCGGTATGACCAGCCCGCTTCAGCACGCCGCCCTCCTTGGCTCGCAGGGGAAAGATGTGGCCGGGGCGGCGCAGGTCTTGGGGGCGAGCATTGGGGTTGATGGCGACTTGAATGGTGCGGGCGCGATCGTCAGCAGAAATGCCCGTAGTGACTCCCCAGCTCAGGGCGGCGTCAATGCTGACGGTAAAGGCGGTTTGCTCGTTTTCGTCTTCAAAGGCGCTAGGGCTAACCATCAGCGGCAAGTCCAGCTGATCGAGCCGTTCTCCAGTCATCGCCAGGCAGATCAGCCCCCGCGCTTCCACCGCCATAAAGTTGATGATGTCGGGAGTGGCAAACTGGGCGGCGCAGATTACGTCGCCTTCGTTCTCACGGTTTTCGTCATCCACTACCACAATCGACTTGCCTGCCGCCAGGTCGTGGAGCGCCGACTCAATCGAATCGAACTGAAAATCGGATGGCAGTTCGAGGTCGGAGGGTGACTGACGAGGGGCGGGCGGCATCTCCGATTCTGGGTTGAGCACGGTGGGGCAAACCTGTAGAAAGTACGTTAGCTTCTAAAATTCTAGCTTTATGACCTGCGCTTCATAGAGAGAATGGCCGTATCCCTAGAATCAGCGGTAAACCTGGCGCCATCGGCCTCAGATAATGGACCACTAACAGCATCCGAAGCCACCATGTTGAATTGGAGATTACTGGTTTACTATTACAGTGCTGATCTAAGGGGAAGGGGCTAACCGGGTTTAGCGATCGCCCCTCCAGAGCCGCCCCTACTCCCTTATATCCCTCAACCTAGCCAGCCCCAGAACCATGAGCGAGTCACCCGTCGGAAAAATCAAAGTCGGCATTGTGGGCGCGTCAGGCTACGGAGGGGTGCAGCTGGTGCGGCTGCTCACTCAGCACCCGGGGGTAGAGCTAGTCTACTTGGGGGGCGACAGCAGTGCTGGGCAGCCCTACACCGATATTTATCCCCATCTGGCAGGCTCCGTCAATTTAACGGTCGAAGCCGTAGATTTGGGCGAAATTGCCCAGCGTTGTCAGGTCGTGTTTCTGTCGTTACCCAACGGGCTGGCTTACGGCATGGCCCCGACGCTACTGGAGCGGGGCTGTCGGGTGCTTGACCTCTCCGCCGACTACCGCTTTGAGAATTTAAACACCTACCAGTCTTGGTACGGGGGCGATCGCACCGACCAGAGCATTGCGGGTGAAGCTGTGTACGGGCTGCCTGAGCTATTTCGCGATCGCATTCGTGACGCCCGCCTGGTGGGCTGCCCCGGCTGCTACCCCACCGCTAGCCTGCTGGGCATTGCCCCGCTGCTCAAGCAGGGTCTCGCCCAGCCCGAAACTCTGATCGTTGATGCCAAGTCTGGCACCTCTGGCGGTGGCCGGGTAGCCAAAACCAGCATGCTGCTCGCTGAAGCCAGCAACTCCTTGGGAGCCTACGGTGTTGCTCGCCACCGCCATACGCCCGAAATTGAAGCCATCTGCACAGGGTTGGCCAGTCAAGAGGTGATGGTGCAGTTTACACCTCACCTGATTCCTATGGTGCGGGGCATTTTAGCCACCATCTACGCCACCCTGCGCGACCCCGGCCTCGTGCGCGACGATCTGCTCACCATCTATAGCGCCTTCTATCGCTCTTCCCCCTGGGTGACGGTGCTGCCCAGCGGCACCTACCCCCAAACTAAGTGGGCCTGGGGCACCAACCGCTGCTACATCGGCCTTGAAACTGACCCGCGCACCGGACGGGTGATTGTCATGTCGGCGATCGACAACCTGATGAAAGGCCAGGCATCTCAAGCTGTACAATGCTTCAACCTAATGATGGGCCTCGAAGAGTCTCTTGGTCTACCGACCACTACTTTTTATCCCTAATACCAAATCCGAATCACATCACCCCGATTATCAAGAGGCCAAACCGTAGGGGCATAGGCGTAGCCGAGCCAAAGGCTCTATCGCATTCGCCCTTCTGAATTGGGGGTAGCCAAGCAGGATTTAGGATTAGTTGTCAGGGACTATTAACGAGGTTTAATGCGTGTTTAAAGGGCTGTTAGCTTGCTGACTTCTGCTCTAGCTGCCGTTGCTACAACTTCAATCAACTGAATTGGATCAACGGGTTTGGAGAGAAATTGTTGGAAGCCACCTGAGAGTGCTTGATTTCGATCTTCTGGCTTGGCATAGGCCGTCAGGGCGATCGCCGGAATTGTTCTGCCCAGTTCTTGTTCAACCATCCGAACTCGTTGCAGTAGTTCGTAGCCATTTTCGTTGGGCATGGCAATGTCACTTAACAACACATCGGGGTGCGAGTGTTGTAGGTAATCTATCACCTCTTGTCCACTGGCCACTGCAGTGACTTGAGCACCCGCTAGCTCCAGCGCGGTCACTAGATAGTTTCGGTTATCGACATTGTCATCTACTACCAAAACAGAGATATTCTCTAGGGCTAAATCGCTAGGCAATGACTCTGAGTTTGGCGTCTCGGCAGATGGGTCAAGCTGGGTTGGAGTGGGCAACGGCAGCGAGATAGTAAAGGTCGTGCCTTTGTCCTTGCCCTCGCTGGCAGCGTCAATTTTGCCGCCGTGAAGCTCAACGAGTTGGCGCACGATCGCCAATCCTAGCCCTAACCCATCGTGGGAACGGGTGGAAGACGAATCTGCTTGGCGAAAGTATTCAAAAATCTGAGGCAGAAAATCAGAGTCAATGCCGATGCCGGTGTCAGTTACAGTGATTTGGGCCAATACCGTGTTGGGTAAGGGGTGTGGGGTCGTTCGTTGTGGCTCTTGGTTTTTGCTAGTTATCCACGACTCATTGCCCATGATTCGCTTTAACCCCACCTCAACCTGTCCGCCTCCCGGCGTGAATTTAATGGCGTTTGAGAGTAAGTTGCGAAGGATTTGCTGTAGGCGCTGCATGTCGCCGCTGACAATACAGGGATCGGTCGTCAACTCACCGGTCAGTTGAATACCTTTTTCGTTGGCGGCAGGACGAATGGACTCCAGCTCGTCGGAGATCAAACTGAGCAAATCGACCGGATGTCGATGAATTTTCACTTTGCCACTGGTCAGGCGGGCAACATCGAGGATGTCATCGATGAGTTGCGCCTGAGATAGGGCGTTGCGATTAATAGTTTCGATCGCGCGGCTCGCCGTGCCCTCGTCGAGTTTGCCTGCTACCAATAGTTGTGACCAGCCTAAGATCGCGTTGAGCGGGGTTCGTAGTTCATGAGAAACGATCGCCATGAATTCATCTTTCATGCGGTTAGCAGCTTCTGCTTGCTGACGAGCAAGCTGTTCTTGAATAATCTCGACCTTCTGCATGGCTAATTCTGCCGATTGCCGCTGGATCTCCTGGTTTTTTTTGAACAATTCAACAAATACAGAGACTTTGGAAATGAGAATTTCGGGGTTAATCGGTTTGAGTAAATAATCCACTGCTCCCAGCGCGTAGCCCTTCATCTGCAACTGATCGTCGGTGCTAAACGCGGTGACGAAGATAATTGGGGTGTGCTCCGATCGCTCTCGCTGCCGAATCAGGGATGCGGTTTCAAACCCATCCATGCCTGGCATTTCTACATCTAGCAGAATTGCGGCAAAATCCTGATTCAGCAGACATCGAAGCGCTTCTTTTCCGGATTGAGCGGTCACGAGTTTCTGCCCCAATCTGCCCAAAATCTCTTCTAGGGCGATCAAGTTTTCTACGCGATCGTCAACCAGAAGAATGTTGGCTTCGAGTTCAGGGGGCATGGTGTGGAGAATGGGAGGACGGAGAGAATGAACTGCCAAGCAAAGTCTGAATTGAGGGTGAGAGCAGCCCAGTTCTCACCCTTTAGCACCTAGTCTCTAGATTGGGAGAGCCAGACTCGTAGTAGTGATAGCAGTTGCTCCATTTTGACTGGTTTCGTAATGTAATCGGTTGCACCTGCTTCCAGACATTTTTCGCGATCGCCTTTCATAGCTTTGGCCGTGAGGGCAATCATCGGCAGATCGGCGAACTGACTAATCTGTCGGATTGCCCCCATGGTTTCGTAGCCGTCCATTCCAGGCATCATAATATCCATCAGTACCACATCAATATCAGGATTTGCCTGCAAAATATCGATGCCCTCTCTACCGCTTTCGGCATAGAGAACCTGCATTTGCTCACGCTCTAACAGGCCGGTAAGGGCAAAGATATTGCGAACGTCATCATCTACAATCAGCACTTTTTTGTCTGCCAGAATCGGATCGTTCCGCCGTAGTTGTTCTAGCATCAACCGTTGGCGATCGGGTAAGTTTGCCTGAATCCGATGGAGGAACAAACTGGTTTCGTCGAGCAGGCGTTCGGGCGATCGCGCATCCTTGATGATCAAGATGTCGGACAGGCGGTGCAGTTCCGTTTCTTCCTGAACGGTTAGATCTTTGCCCGTGTAGACGATGATCGGCAGGCGACCTAAGTTTGGTTCGCGTTTGATTTGTTCGAGTAGCTCAAAATCTTTGGCATCGGGCAGCATCAGATCGAGGACTACACAATCAAACTGTTGGGCGCGAATCGCGGCTAGGGTTTCGGCAGCGGTGGCAACGGCCGTGATGCTGACATCGCTATTTCCGATTAAATCGACGATGCTTTGGCGCTGCTGTTCGTCGTCTTCTACCACTAGCAAGCTCTTGACCAACCGTTCCACAAACTCTTTCATACTGGCCAGGGCATTGAGCAGAGATTCACTGCTGACGGGTTTTTGCAGGTAGGCAATCGCCCCCTGCCGTAAGCTGCGACCTTGCCCATCTTCCACGGTCATAATGTGAACCGGAATGTGGCGGGTGGCCGGGTCGTGCTTAAGGTAGTCCAGCACGGTCCAACCGTCCAAAACGGGTAACCGGATGTCAAGCATGATGGCAGAGGGTTGAAACTCTTGCGCCATCTGTAGGCCCACATCGCCCCGGGTGGCAACTAAGCCTTTGAAGCCGTGTTCTCGCGACAGATCGAGCAAGATGCGGGCGAAGTTAACGTCATCTTCGATGATCAGCAAAGAGCGATCGTCGGGTTGAATCGAAACGCGATCGTCTTCTAGCGCTGGATCAACTGAGAAGGTACCCACTTGAGTTGCGGTGACCGGGATAGCGGCTTGGATTCCCCCTGACAAAGGCAACGCGACGTCTGTGGGGTGCAGGGCGATCGTCGAGCTAGCCGAGGAGCCATTCGGCAGTGGCGCTCTGCGAGTTTCTACCGAAATGGTTCTCTGCTCCCGACCGTCCCGTCTGCCGGTCTCCCCGTTCTCTTGGCGCTCCACATAGGTCAGTGGCAAATATAGAGTAAACGTACTGCCCTGACCCAGCTCACTGGTCAGGCGAATTTCACCGCCCAAAAGTTGGGCAATCTCCCGGCTAATCGACAGGCCTAAACCGGTGCCACCATAGCGGCGGCTCGTTGTCCCATCCTCTTGCTGGAAGGCCTCAAAGATGATCTGCTGTTTCTCTGGAGCAATGCCGATGCCCGTATCGCTCACCGCAAAGGCAATCACCTGATCCGCCTGATTTAATCTGATTTTCTCTGGACTCCAGCCCTGGGTGACAACGCTGATTTCTAGCGCTACTTGTCCCCGCTCGGTAAACTTGAAGGCGTTTGCCAGCAAGTTTTTCAACACCTGTTGCAGTCGCTTGGCATCGGTATAAAGGGTGCGGGGCAGTTGCTCGCTGAAGTGCATGTGAAAATCGAGTTTGCGATCGAGGGCAACCTGACGGAAGGTGCGCTCTAGATGCACTTGCAGATCGGCAAACAGGATGGGCTCAGCATTCACTGAAATTGTGCCAGATTCGATCTTCGCCAGATCGAGGATGTCGTTAATCAGCCCTAGCAAGTCATTGCCGGCGGAGTAAATGGTCTGAGAATATTCCACCTGTTTGTGGGTCAAGTTGTTCTCAGTGTTGTCGGACAGCAGTCGCGCCAAAATCAGCAAGCTGTTCAGCGGAGTTCGGAGTTCGTGGGACATGTTTGCCAGAAACTCAGATTTGTATTTAGACGTCAGCGCTAGCTGTTCAGCTTTTTCTTCCAAAGACAATCGCGCCTGCTCAATTTCGCGGTTTTTGCGCTCTACTTCGCTGTTCTGCGTCGCCAATAGTTCGGCTTTTTCCTGCAGTTCTTCGTTGGTCCGCTGTAGCTGCTCTTGCTGACTCTTGAGTAGGTCTTCTGACGCTTTCAAGGATTGCGCCTGTTGCTCCAAACGCCGGTTGGTGTCGGTGAGTTCAGTTTGCTGACCCTGCATTTCTTCCGCCAGAGATTGGGACTGTTTCAGCAGTTCCTCAGTTCGCATACTGGCGGCGATCGTGTTGAGCACGATCGCGATACTTTCGGTCAGTTGATCAAAAAATGTCAGGTGAATTTCGTTGAATCGGTTGAACGATGCCAACTCGACTACAGCTGTCACCTGCCCCTCAAACAAAACCGGCAACACGACCACATTCATCGGCGAAGCTTCACCCAGCCCAGAGTTGATCCTGATGTAGTCATGGGGCACCTCAGTGACCAGAATGCGCTCTTTCTCCAGAGCACATTGGCCGACCAAGCCTTCGCCGAGATAGAAGCGATTTGCTAAACTCTTGCGCTCTCGATAGGCGTAGGTACTGAGCAATTTCAGGCAGGGAGGATGGGTCTCGCTGGTTTCTAGTAAGTAGAATACGCCGTGTTGGGCGGATACCAGAGGAGCCAGTTCGGACAAGATCAGCTTGGAAACCGTTTCCAGGTCGCGCTGGCCCTGCAGCATCCGCGTAAATTTGGCCAGGTTGGTTTTGAGCCAGTCTTGCTCAATGTTTTTCTGGGTGGTTTCGCGCAGGTTGGCGATCATCTGGTTGACGTTATCTTTCAGAATGGCGACTTCGCCCTGGGCCTCAACCGCAATCACCCGCGTCAAATCGCCCTTGGTCACGGCGGTTGCCACTTCGGCGATCGCTCGTACCTGGGTCGTCAAGTTTGCCGCCAGTTCATTCACGTTGTCGGTCAGATCACGCCAGGTGCCTGATGCCCCCGGCACTTTCGCCTGACCACCCAGTTTTCCTTCAATCCCTACTTCCCGCGCTACGGTTGTCACCTGGTCGGCGAAGGTTGCCAGCGTGTCGATCATCTCGTTGATCGTGTCTGCCAGGGTTTCGATTTCCCCTTTGGCATCCAGCATCAACTTCTGTTTCAGGTTGCCGTTGGCGACGGCCGTCACAACTTTAGCGATGCCTCGCACCTGCGCCGTCAGGTTGCCAGCCATTGAGTTGACGTTATCGGTCAGGTCTTTCCAGATGCCCGCTACGCCAACTACCTGGGCTTGACCGCCCAGTTTGCCTTCGGTTCCCACTTCCCGCGCCACCCGCGTTACCTCAGAGGCAAAGGAACTCAGCTGATCCACCATCGTGTTGACGGTGTTTTTCAGTTCAAAAATCTCACCGCGCACATCTACGGTGATTTTCTTAGACAGGTCGCCGTTGGCGATCGCAGTCGAGACCTCGGCAATGTTCCGCACCTGCGCCGTCAGATTGCCCGCCATCGAGTTCACTGAATCGGTCAAATCTTTCCAGGTGCCGGCAACACCCGACACCTGCGCCTGTACACCCAATTTTCCTTCGGTGCCCACCTCTCGCGCCACCCGCGTTACCTCTGAGGCGAAGGAGTTGAGCTGATCCACCATGATGTTGATGGTGCTTTTTAGGTCAAGAATTTCACCTTTTACGTCTACCGTGATTTTCTTGGAGAGATCGCCGTTTGCCACCGCCGTTGTGACTTCGGCAATGTTCCGCACCTGCGCCGTCAAACTACCCGCCATGAAGTTTACCGAGTCGGTCAGATCTTTCCAGGTGCCGGCCACACCAGGTACCTGCGCCTGTACGCCCAACTTGCCTTCGGCACCCACTTCCCGCGCTACCCGCGTCACCTCAGAGGCGAAGGAGTTGAGCTGATCCACCATCGTATTGACGGTGTTTTTTAGCTCCAAAATTTCGCCCTTGACATCCACCGTGATCTTCTTGGACAAATCGCCATTGGCCACGGCCGTTGTCACTGCCGCAATGTTCCGCACCTGGGCCGTTAGACTGCCGGCCATGAAGTTTACCGAGTCGGTCAGATCTTTCCAGGTGCCGGCCACGCCGCGCACATCGGCCTGCACACCCAGCTTGCCTTCGGCGCCCACTTCTCGGGCCACCCGCGTCACCTCAGAGGCAAAGGAGCTGAGCTGGTCCACCATGATGTTGATGGTGTTTTTCAGCTCCAAGATTTCACCTTTCACCTGCACGGTAATCTTCTTGGACAGGTCACCGTTGGCGATCGCCGTTGCCACGTCAGCAATGTTTCGCACCTGCCCGGTCAGGTTGCCTGCCATCGAATTCACATTGTCGGTCAGGTCTTTCCAGGTGCCGGCAACGCCAGGAACTTCTGCCTGCACGCCGAGTTTCCCTTCCGTTCCCACCTCCCGTGCTACCCGGGTTACCTCGGAGGCAAAGGAACTGAGTTGATCCACCATCGTATTGATCGTGTTCTTCAGTTCCAGAATTTCACCTTTAACATCCACTGTGATCTTCTTAGACAAGTCGCCGTTTGCCACAGCGGTTGTCACATCGGCAATATTCCGCACCTGCGCCGTCAGGTTGCCCGCCATCGAGTTCACGGAGTCCGTCAAATCCTTCCAGGTGCCGGCAACACCGCGCACCTCGGCCTGTACGCCCAGTTTTCCTTCGGTTCCCACTTCCCGCGCCACCCGCGTTACCTCAGAGGCAAAGGAGTTGAGTTGATCCACCATGATGTTGATGGTGCTTTTCAGGTCGAGAATTTCACCTTTAACATCCACCGTGATCTTCTTAGACAGGTCGCCGTTTGCCACGGCCGTTGTGACTTCGGCAATATTCCGCACCTGCGCCGTCAAACTACCCGCCATGAAGTTTACCGAGTCAGTCAAATCCTTCCAGGTGCCGGCCACACCACGCACTTGCGCCTGCCCGCCCAGTTTGCCGTCGGCTCCCACTTCCCGCGCCACCCGCGTCACCTCTGAGGCAAAGGAGTTGAGCTGATCCACCATCGTGTTGACGGTGTTTTTCAGCTCCAGAATTTCGCCTTTGACATCGACCGTGATTTTGCGGGACAGGTCACCGTTGGCGATCGCCGTTGCCACCTCAGCAATGTTTCGCACCTGCCCGGTCAAATTGCCCGCCATCAGGTTCACGTTATCGGTCAAGTCTTTCCAGGTGCCGGCAACCCCTTTCACTTCCGCCTGTACGCCCAACTTGCCTTCGGTGCCCACTTCCCGCGCCACCCGCGTCACCTCAGAGGCAAAGGAATTCAGCTGATCCACCATTGTGTTGACGGTGTTCTTCAGCTCCAGAATTTCACCTTTGACATCGACCGTGATTTTGCGGGACAGGTCACCGTTGGCGATCGCCGTTGCCACCTCGGCAATGTTTCGCACCTGGCCGGTTAAGTTGCCCGCCATGAAGTTTACCGAATCGGTCAGGTCTTTCCAGGTGCCAGCCACGCCGCGCACCTCTGCCTGCCCGCCCAACTTACCCTCAGCGCCCACTTCTCGCGCTACCCGGGTTACCTCAGAGGCAAAGGAGTTGAGTTGATCCACCATTGTGTTGATGGTGCTTTTCAGGTCGAGAATTTCACCTTTAACATCTACGGTAATTTTTTTGGAGAGATCGCCGTTGGCCACTGCCGTCGTCACTTCGGCAATGTTCCGCACCTGCGCCGTCAAGTTGCCGGCCATCGAGTTCACGGAGTCCGTCAAATCCTTCCAGGTGCCGGCCACCCCGGGCACTTGCGCCTGTACACCCAGCTTGCCTTCAGTTCCCACTTCCCGCGCTACCCGCGTTACCTCAGAGGCGAAGGAGTTGAGCTGATCCACCATGATGTTGATGGTGCTTTTCAGGTCCAGAATTTCGCCTTTGACATCGACCGTAATTTTCTTGGAGAGATCACCGTTGGCCACTGCCGTCGTCACTTCGGCAATGTTCCGCACCTGCGCCGTCAGGTTCCCCGCCATCGAGTTCACGTTGTCGGTCAAATCTTTCCAAGTACCAGCAACCCCTTTGACTTCCGCCTGCACGCCCAATTTGCCTTCGGTTCCCACCTCTCGCGCTACCCGCGTCACCTCAGAAGCAAAGGACTGCAGCTGAGCCACCATCGTGTTAACGATTTGTGCCGTTTGCAGAAACTCCCCCTGCAGCGATCGCCCTTCAATCTCGGTTGCGATCGCCTGTGACAGGTCACCATTGGCCACCGATCGGATCACCCGTGTAATCGCCGCCATTGGCTGCACTAGATCCACAATCAGCGTGTTGATTGACCCTTCACAAGCTTTCCACGATCCTTTTGCTCCACCCAACGAAGCCCGTTCGTTCGTCTTGCCCTCTTTCCCCACCACCCCACTGATCCGCTCTAGCTCCGTCGTGATCTGCTCGTTTTTGTCAATAATGTCATTGAGCGTATCGGCCACTTTTCCTGCAATGCCCGTCTGATCAACCGGCATTCGCACTGAAAAATTTCCTTTCTTCACTTCAGTCAAAACTTTGAGCAGTTGCTTCAGGTCGAAGCTATTGGTCTCAGCGAGGGTTTGAGCGGTTGTCATAAGCTTCTACGGCTGCTTTTGGTAGGGATGGCGATAAAGGATGACGCTTGAGCCAGTGAGGTAGTAAGTTTCTGCAGCGAAAGGCTTTTCGAAGAGCAGACACACCTCCCCTTACGGATCATCTACCGCAAAGGATAGAATCGGCTTCATACCTTGGACAGAGGGATGGATTTTTATTAATCAGTCCCAAGAGAGATGTCAATACAGCATTTCTGGCCCAATTTGGATAAGCTAGCTATATGATTTGCACAATAGTTGCTTGCAGGCTGTATAACGAGCAGTTGGCAATGGATGTGATTACATTTCTGACTGTCAGTTGCTATTGCCTGTACCAGCCCTTCTAGTATCTCACCTTCTAACCCGCAATTCCCTTGGACGATCAATCCTTACTTAATGAATCGAGTCAGTCGGGAATCAATCTACCTCAACTGGTTGAGGCTGTAGTTCAAGCTGTAACAAAAGTCGGTGAAAGCCGAGACTTAGAGACGGCTTTAGCCATTCGAGATGAAATCCGGCGCTTACCGGACGAGCTAGTAACAGAGGTGTTGAATCAGCTGATTCTAAGATTGATTTTTATCGATTCGTTGCTGTGTCGCTGGTTTGTGCTAGATGTGTTTTTGCATGATGCTGATCCAGAGGCAAAAGCCGATGTTGCCGAGCGAATTAATGTATTGATGGCAGACTTGCGATCGCAGCAAACATGATTCTTCCCTACATCAGCTCAAGCTTTCTTTGCTCATCAAAGGTTGTGAGTGAGTAATCAACGCAAGATGTTTCGGAGCAAATGGACCGATTCATATTCATCTGTTTAGGATGCTATCGCCCCTACTCAGACAGCCTCCTTGCTTGATAAGTCTTATCCAAATCCAAAAGTGAAGTTTTTTGTAGGTAGAACTTCACTTCTAGACTCGGTATATAAGCAGGTCTTTATCCAACGTTTTACTTACAAAGTAGACGAATTAAAAACCCGATCGCTATGAGGTTGCTCAAATACCAAAGTGTTCTGAATACCTATTGGAGCTGAACCACCGTTTTAGTTTTCCCGACCAGAGGATACTGCAAACACTCCCTCAGTAGAACAGGTATAAAAAACCGATCATTATGACAAAAGATTAAGCAGTTTTGGTATCTATGGGCTGAGTAGAGTGGCTGTTTTTCTGCCCTTGTCCTTCAAGCCAATAACGACGTTATGCGCCAATTCTGCTTCACATTCAAAAACATTCGTCCCAGCAGTCATCGCGCTTGAGATGCGGCCATTTCCCTTCAACGGGGCTCATCTCTGAAAAACAGGCGGGCAAGAAAACCACGTAGAGTCCCTAAACTTCCCACTCGTCCCAGTGGTCAGCATTGCATCCAGCGGAAGCTTGCGTTTGCCGTCTAGGCTCGGCTCGCCTAATCCGTCCAAACCACTTGCCGTTCTGACTTAGTGCGATAGCCCGTTTGCTCTTGAATTACCCGACCAGCCTGGGTCGGGTCAAAGTAGCGATCAAAATCGGCTCTCAAGCGGGCGTGGGTTACCTCTGCTTGGTCAAGCTCATGGCGCACTATCTCGAGCTGCTGCACCTGAGCTTGGAGATAAGGCACCAATCGCACCAGCGATACAGTTGCTACCAACCCCAAAAAACAGTTCACCCCTAGCCGAGCACTCAGCTCAAATACTGGGGTATGACGAGCTAGGCGTCGCCAGGGTTCTGTCTGCCGCCGTCCTCGTCGCCGCTGAACAGGCATTCGATTTGCGGAAGACGTAGGCAGCGGGCTACGAGATCGGGAATGGCGCATGGGGTAGGTGCTTGAAGCTGGCTTTTATTATGCCTGAGAACAATGAGAATAAACCTCATCTGCCCCTAGAAGTAGGCGTTTTACCTTCGGGCGATCACAAATCTCTAACCTCAGTCAGAAACTCTGCTTCGAACTGCCTTTAAACACCTAAGCGTTACGAAAAACCGGGAGTTGAGTTAGGGGTTAAGGCATAATAAAGGTAATGGATTTCCTGCCCCATGCCCCGACGCATTTTTATTGGCGATATTCACGGTCACTTCGACGGTCTTCAGCGGCTGTGGGATGCGATCGCCCCAGAACCCGACGATAAAGTCTATTGTGTCGGCGACCTCATCGATCGCGGCCCTAAGAGCGCTGATGTAGTCGATTTTGTGCGTCGTCACGCCGCTGGCTGTGTGCGGGGCAACCACGAGCAGCTGATTCTAGATACCTTTGTCGACGGCAAAATCAATCCTCCCACCCTCCAGGGCTGGATCTTTAGCGGTGGCCAGGCTACCCTCACCAGCTACCACGGGTCCGCCGCCACCCTCGAAGACCACCTCGACTGGCTGCGCCAGTTGCCCCTCTACATTGACCTAGGCGATCTGTGGCTGGTGCATGCCGGGGTCAATCCCATGCTGCCCATCGCCGAACAGAGCAGCTACGAGATGTGCTGGATTCGCGAAACCTTCCACAGCAGTCTGACACCCTTTTTCTCCGACAAGCTGATCATCACGGGCCACACTATTACCTTTACCTTCCCTGGCGTAGACCCTGGCCAAATTGTCGCCGGGCGCGGCTGGCTCGATATCGACACGGGTGTCTACCACCCCCGCAGCGGTTGGCTCACCGCCCTCGACTGGGATAACCAGATCGTCTATCAAGTAAATGTGTTTGAGCCGATTGAACGGGTGCGATCGTGCGCCGAAGCAATCACCTACCTTGACCCGACGCTGATTAGAAAACGTCCCCGCGACATGGTCAGCCGCGCTGCGTTTTAGCCCGCCACTTCCCATAGAAGAAATGCTACGGGTAAAATCTTTACCCGGCGAGAGCTACGCTTTTATTTCAGCGTTCAGTTTTGGCCGGGACGACTAAAATACTGAGTTAAGCTAGTGGCGAAACGGCTCTGGCCAGATAAAAATTTTGGTCAAGTGCAGTTATCGCCGAGCATAGGGTTCCAGTTGGCCGTAGGAGAATGCGTTGTGTTTACTGGCCTAGATCTGGTTGTGATATTGCTGGTGTTTGCCGCGTTTTTTTATGCCACAGGCTCTAGCAAAGGCTCGGAGTTTAAGCTAGAGCCACTGACGCTACTGGTGGTAGCGATTGTAGTGGGAATGATAGCGGTTTCGCTTTTGAACCGCTGAGCGGGCCAGAGTCCCTCAATCGTTAGGGATTATAGAAAAATTGACAGGGGCCGCAGAAAACTGGCCAGACTATTGTAGGCATCCTGAATGCGATCGCCCTCTAGCACCACTTCTTGGGTGGGGTACTTTTGCAGCACCTCCAGCAGAGTAATGTGGCTATCGTCGCTGGCAGATAGCACCAGGGCCGATCGCAGCGCCTGGCGGTCGGCTTCGCCTTTACCCGTGTGGATAGAGTCGCCGAGCTGATCGAGGGCCCACTCTCCAGGGCCGCTGTTGAGGGAGCGATCGAGCACGACTGAGTTGACGGGCAGAGGGCGAGTCAGCAGCGATCGCAGCTCAGCTGGGTTCTGCCCCGCCTGGTTCAGCAGCCCATTGAGTGGCCCGGAGGAGTCACCGGTTTCAGCCAGGGCAGTTAACAACGCTACAGGCACCGTGCGGCTGAACCCTCGGTAGTTGAGGCGCACCGACTCAGCCGCTCCCGCTGGAGCGACCAAGGCTCCCAAACCCAAGCTGGTTAACGCCACTGCCATTAAGACTTGATGGGTTCGATGTTGCATCGCGACCTCCTACCGATTTATCTGCTGACGTCACGGCTTTCCTAAAGGTTGCGGCCCTGACGCGTGTGATCAGTATAACGAGGCTGACTGAGTCGCCTAGTTGCTCTGGGCTAGATTAGAGCCTGAGTACACCGCGCTGGTTCACTAGCTCTAGCTGCCCGATCGCGTGCTGAGAGAATAGCAAAAGCGATCGGCGCGGGAGATGGTCGACCCATGCAGCACCGGCTGCTGGTCGCGGCTGTAGGCCGTGTAGCGGTAAACCATGAGAGCGTGGCCCAAGGGCACTTCCAGGTAGCCGCTCAGGTCGTAGTCAGCATGGGTGCACTCAATTACGCCGTCTAGACGTTCGACCGGAATGCCGTTTTGGGCCAGGGTAGGAAAGGTCATCTGCCGCTTGAAGAGGGGAGCCAGGGCTTCACCCAACGCGGTGCTCAAGTAAGAAATATCCACCGCCCCGGCGGCGCCATCCATACGCAGGAGCTTTTTCTGCCGGTAAACTTCAGATTTTTCGGCAATACCCAGCTCAGCGGCGACGTCAGTGGCGGCAGGCACCGACTCAAAGGCCAGATTTTCAAAAGAGAAGGCGACCCCTTGACGGGCCATA
This sequence comes from Nodosilinea sp. FACHB-131, assembly GCF_014695395.1. Classification (GTDB taxonomy): domain Bacteria; phylum Cyanobacteriota; class Cyanobacteriia; order Phormidesmidales; family Phormidesmidaceae; genus Nodosilinea. The sequence continues at coordinate 90,937 of NZ_JACJOF010000040.1, read as the reverse complement.
TCTTGCTCTAAGAACACCAGCGGGCTAGAGAGAGAGTAGGTAACCTTTTTCTGCGGTGTGACAAAAACGCCCTTACCCCGATAGGCGATCGCCAACCCCTGGCTGACCAAATTTGCCACCGCCTGGCGGGCCGTAATGCGGCTGACGCTAAAGGTTTCCATCAGCTGATGCTCGCTGGGCAGGCGATCGCCAGACTTGTACTCCCCCACCTCAATCTGGTGGCGCAGCTTTTCAGAAATGCTGATGTGTAGCGGAGTAGACATGGTCAGGAAACCATCAACAGACGGCGGACATTCTTCAAAACGGCTTTGGCGCCCCAAATAATTGTGCTAAGCTCACTTGTTATAACAAGTTGGCAGAGGGTCGTTGTGCCGCCCGATTTAGTTAGTGGGTCGTTGTGGGAATAGTGGTTTGAGCGCCTAGACGTTTCGCAACCAGGCTGCTTCCCATTTTTTGATTATCTGACGTTGCCCAAACATTTTCTACCAGAACGTTAACCATGCCTACGAATACTACCCCTGCTGTCGAGTCCAGACCATTGCCCCGTCAACCACGCCAGATTTTATCGGCGACAGCCTTGGCTACCCTCAACCAGCGATCGAACTGGGCCGGGGCCAGGCAGTTTTTTGGCCACTTGGCAGTGATGGCCGTCAGCGGCTACCTCTGGGCCACCGCTCCTCTGGGGCTAGCGCTGCCCGCCCTGGTAGTCTACGGGGCCAGTCTGGCTCTGATGTTTTGCGCCATGCACGAGTGCTGCCACCGCACCGCCTTCGCCAACCCCCGTCTCAGTGACGGAGCCGCCTGGCTGGCGGGGCTGCTGTCGTTTTATAACAGCACGTTTTACCGGCGCTACCACAAGTGGCATCACCGCTATACCCAAATCCCCGGCAAAGACCCTGAGCTAGAAGACGACAAGCCCACCAGCTTAAGCAACTACTTTTGGCAGATGAGCGGTGTTTCCTGGTGGATCGGCAAGGTGCGCTACCACAGCAAAGTCGCCCTGGGGCAACTCGACGGTCTATATTACTTACCCGAAAGCTCCCACGCTGAGGTAGTTCGTTCAGTGCAGCTGCAGCTGCTGACCTATGCGGCGGTGGTAGTTGTCTCCACCCTGCTGGGCCAGCCGTGGTTTTTGTTCACCTACTGGGTGCTGCCGCTGGCAGTGGGTCAACCCCTGCTGCGGGTTGTGCTGCTAGCCGAGCACACCGGCTGTCCCAACGACGCCAACCCGCTAATCAACACCCGCACCACGCTCACCCTCTGGCCCCTACGCTGGTTGATGTGGAACATGCCCTACCACGCGGAGCACCACCTCTACCCATCAATTCCGTTTCAGGCGCTGTCGGCGGCCCACGAGCAGCTCAAGCCCTACTTTGCCTGCATAGACGCTGGCTATGTGCGAGCCCATCGCAGCATTACGGCAGATTTTAGCTGATGGGTATGGTCACGCCGAGACAATTTACGCTTCAGAAATTTCCTCTCCAGTGCGGTATTGTCCTACCCCAGGTGGAGGTGGTGTATCAGGTCTATGGAGAGTTGAATAGTCACCGTAGCAACGCCATCCTCTACCCCACATCCTACGGAGCTCAGCACACCGATGTTGACTGGCTGGTGCGTTCTGGCGGCATTCTTGACCCCGATCGCTGGTGCGTGGTGATGGTCAACATGTTTGGCAATGGTCTTTCAACCTCGCCCAGCAATGACCCGGCAGCCGCTCAGCCCGGCGTCTATTTCACCCATTACGACAACGTGCGTGCCCAACATGCACTAATTACACAAGAACTTGGCATAGACCAGCTAGCCCTGGTCTATGGCTGGTCGATGGGGGCGCAGCAGGGCTACCACTGGGCGGCCCTCTACCCCGATCGCGTGCAGCGCCTAGTCACCCTCTGCGGCACCGCCAAAACCACCGATCACAACAAGCTCTTTCTCTACAGCCTGCGGGCTGCCCTGATTAGCGATCCAACCTGGAACGGTGAACGGTTTGAGGGCACCCCCGATCGCGGCTTTCACACTTTTGCCCAGATCTACGCCAGCTGGGCGGCCAGTCAAGCTTTCTATCGGGCTAAGCCCTACTTGGCCTGGGGCTACGACTCCCTCGAAGACTACATTTTGCGCGGCTGGGAGGCGGGCTACCGCCAGCGTGACCCCCACAACTTGCTGGCCATGATCGATACCTGGCTGCGCTGCGATGTGAGCGATAATCCGGTTTACCAGGGCGACTACGCTAAAGCGATGGGGTCAATCACCGCCAAAACTCTGGTTATGCCCGCTACCACCGATCTGTACTTTACTCCTGAGGATTGCGCCGCCGAGGCAGCGCTGATTCCCGACGCCGAGTATCGGCCCATCCCCTCGATCTGGGGGCATCGGGCCGGTAACCCCTACCAAAACCCTGAGGACGAGGCGTTTATTCAAGAGGCGATCGCAGCGCTTTTGGGTCAATGACCCCTTCGGCTAGGGTTCCAGCTGCACCGACGGTTCGCACTGCACCGGAAAGTTCACCGAGTTGGCAATAAAGCACTTTTGATGGGCCTGCTCGTGGAGCTGTACCGCCAGCTCTGAGTCACTCTCGGGCGTAATGGTCACAATGGGACGGAGCAAAACCTTAGAAAACTGCCCGCCGCCGTCCCCTGATTCCATCATCGTGCCGATTGGGTAGTCGACATAGCGGGTGACAATCACCTGAGCCTCGGCACACAAATGCAGGTACCACAGCATGTGGCAGCTCGATAGCGAGGCCACCAGCAATTCTTCAGGATTGTATTTGGTTTTGTCACCTCGAAAGACTGGGTCGGCGGAGGCTACGATCGCCGGCTTGTCGGCAGCGGTAATGGTGTGGGCGCGATCGTAGGTGCTGTAGCTCTGGGTGCCCGACCCGGTGTTGCCCGTCCAGGTCACTTCCACCCGGTAGAGATGGGGCTTTGATTTGGTCATACTAGTCCTCGCCAGTGCAGGGCTCGTTGTGCCATCGTTTCACAAATTCGCCTTTGCCATTCATGTACTCGTCAATGTCGTTGGGGTACTGCGCTGCCAAAGTGCGCTTGGGTTCACTGTACTGCTCGACGCGGTCAGGTGAGCGATCAATACATTGGAGGGTAAATCTGAATCTGCCCCATAGTGATTCGCGAAGCGTGAAGCTTATACACTCAGAAACGGAAACTGACTCGGAATGAGTATCCCTGCAGGAATCGCCGCAGCCTACAGATCTAGGGAGAGCAAAACGCGATCGCGGCACCAAATGCCGTTTTCATAAATTGGCTCTGGATAGTAGCGCACAAAATAGTCGCGATCGATTGACTCCATGCGAAAGCCCATTTTTTGGTAAAACGCCAGCTGCCCAATGCCAGCGGTGCCGGTGCCCACGATCATGCGCTTGGCGCCTTGTTGACGCGATCGCTCCACGGCTGCCGCCAACAGCAACTTCCCCAACTTCTTGCCCTGGTGGCTGGGGGCAACGGCAATATTCATGACTTCGACCGTCTGCGGAGCGCAATTCAGCAGCACCACTACCGCAATCACAGCATCCCCCGCCATCAGCCCCATCACCGTAGATTGATGAATATAGGCGTCAATCAGCTCTCGCGACGGATCGGCATCCAGCAGTAGCGGCCAGGGCCATTCTGCTGGGGTCAGATCTTTTACCTGCATAGCCTGACCAAGCATGTGTGGGCCTAGTGTACCGAGCAAACGTGCAGAACGAAAACCCATGAGGATAGCCCTCAGCAAAAAAGGGCATCCCGTAGGACGCCCTTTTTCACAACTACTGTTAAGCCTCAGGGCCTAACACCTCAAAGTCAGAAGACTAGTTCTCTAGAACAACCTTGGCTACCATGCCAGCGCCACGGTGGGGAGCACAGTAGTAGGTGTAGGTACCAGCAGGCATGTCGCTGGTAAAGGTGGTGGCGTAGTTTTCGCCGGGGGCAAAGGTCAGCTGGGTGTGGGAAATGCTGTCGGCCAGAGCCTTGTCGCCGGGCACACCAGCAGCATCAAATACGACGTTGTGGGGGGCCATTTTGTTGTTAACCCAGGTCACGGTGTCGCCAGGCTTGACGGTGACGGTGCTCGGTTCAAACACCAGCAGACCCGCATCAGAACCCATTTTCACATCGTAGTTGGTGGCCGCAGCAGGGGCAGAGGCCAGGGTGAGAGTACCCACCACTAAAAGAGCAGACAGAATAACCAAGCCCAAACGCTGGGCGGCGCGAAATACACGTTGCATAACTACCTCTAAAGCTCGTATCTCTAGTTCAATCAGTCAGGGGGCTGTTGAACAGCCTTCCTATGGCATATTACCTGCTTTGCGCAGTAACTTGGGGCCTCAGCCCTGGAGTAATTGCCGTTCTCGGCAACCTGCGAACCTCTGTGAGCAGAAATCGCAGGTGTAAACTCCAGGGCTTAATCCATCAAACGATGGGGAAGCGTCCAAGTAACCTAACCGTCCCTAGACTTGAGGAGCAGAGAAGCGGGTCTTACCAGCTCCCCACATGTCGCCAATCACCTTGGGCTGAAGCAGAATATGGCCTGAAATCGCCACGAGATCTTCCTCGGTCAAACTACGCATTTTGGGGAAGATATCAGCGCTCTTTTTGCTGGGGTGTACCTGGGAAATATCGGTCAGACCATCGTAGGTCGTCGGCTCTTTCAGGTAAGCCACCAGGGCTTCAAGGTTGTCGCGGGGAGGCAGGGAACCGGCTAGGGAGTCCGGATCAAGGCCAACGGTGGGGTTGGTTTTGGTGATCCCCCCGACGTGGCAGGTGCCACAGGCGTAGTTAAACTGGCGACGGCCACGGGTTACCTGCTCTAGAGACAGCACATAGGTGTCCCCAGCGGGATTGAGCTGTACGGTACGGGTGGCTTCATCTAGCTCAGCCGCGACAGCGTCTCCCATGACCAGGTGGCTGACAAAGAAGAGTGCGACCGCAACTAGCCAAATGCATCTCTTCAACATGGTTCTCCTCGAATGTATAGGGCTTGGGTATGAAATCAACACAGCTATGTTAAGTCCAACTTAGAGCCTGGAGTTTCCCATGAGGCAAAACTCCACGTCTGAGCTTGGATTTAGATGTAATTCAACGGAGTTTTCCCCATTAAATTATTCACGTAATGTCTATCATGCCACCGAAGGGGGCCATTCCCAATGCTCGCCGTTATAAATCGACGCCAATATGGGTTGGCTCTGCGGCATTGAGGCCATTGGCCCAGGGGGTGTGGTTATCGACAACAGCGGGGGCGGCGACCGGCTGGTGCAGACGAATGAGCTGAGCTAGGGTCTGCTTGAGCTGGGTGCGCGGCACGATCGCATCGACAAAGCCGTGGTCGCGCAGGTACTCGGCGGTTTGAAAATTGTCGGGCAGTTTTTCGCGCAGGGTTTGCTCAACGACGCGGCGACCGGCAAAGCCGATGGTGGCCTTGGGCTCAGCCAAAATGATGTCGCCCAGCATGGCAAAGCTGGCGGTGACGCCTCCGGTGGTGGGGTGGGTGAGCACCGGCATGTAGAGCAGTTTGGCGGCCTGGTGCTGCTGGAGCGCGCCCGAAATTTTGGCCATCTGCATCAGGCTGAGCATGCCTTCCTGCATGCGAGCTCCACCGGAGGCACAGACTATGATCACCGGACGGCTCGTGGCAGTGCCGCGCTCGATCATGCGGGTGAGTTTTTCGCCGACTACCGAGCCCATGCTGCCGCCCATGAAGCGAAAGTCCATGACGCCGAGGGCGACGGGCAAGCCGTCTAGCGTGCCGAGGCCGGTTTGCACAGCGTCGGTGAGTTTGGTTTTGGCCTGGGTATCGCGCAGGCGATCGCCATAACCCTTGCGATCCTTAAACTTGAGTGGATCTTGAGGCTGAATGTGGACATCGAGGGGTTGCCAGGTGTTGGCATCAATTAGCTGGCGAATGCGCTCGTCGCTGAAGATGCGGTGGTGGTGACCACAGTCGCTACAGACCCACTGATTGGTGCGCAAATCTTTGGTGTAGGTGAGCACGTCGCAGTGCTCACACTTCGTCCAGAGACCGTCAGCAATTTCTCGCTCCTGGCGGTCTTCGCTAATGGGACCTGACTTACGGCGATTGGCAAACCAGTCAAACAGAGACATGCGTGGGCTCATCGGCGACAGAACGACCTAAAAGTGTTCGTTTGAACACAACCCCCATCCTACCGGGTTTGCTCCTTCTCCGATAGATCGGCTGAGTTGGACACTTGATTATGGTCGCCGATGTACCGACCTGAGCTATGGCAGAACCAATGTCAAACCAGTTTGCAGCCTGTTCGTTACTTTGTCGTCATGACATAGACCCCGTCCCAGTCTTCGGGGGGTGGCTGCACTAGGTATTGCCGGGCGCGGCTCAGGTGCACGGTCACGGCTTTGTCGTGGGGGCGCATCTGCTGGGCCTGCTCAAATAGGCGCAGAGCTTGCTCAAACTGCATAGCGGTGTAGGCGCTGCGGGCCTGGGCGTAAAGGCCGAGAAAGGCTTCGGTATCGGCGGTGAGCGGGGCGTCGCGCTGATCGATAAGTTCGTAAATGCCAACGGCGCGCTGTTTGCCTTTGACCTGGGTGCGGTCTAGCTCGCGGGCCCAAATTCTGTCGGCACAGAGGGCATAGGTGTACTCGCTGATCACGATGTCGCAGCCATACTCTTTGGTCACCCCCTCCAGGCGAGAGCTGAGATTAACTCCGTCGCCAATGACGGTGTATTCCATTTTGCGCTGGGAGCCGATGTTGCCCGAAACGACTTCGCCGGAGCTGACGCCGATGCCAATGCGAATTTTGGGCTGCCCTAGAGCCCCGCGCTCGTTATTAAACTTGGCTAGCCGTCGCCGCATATCGAGGGCGCTTTGCACAGCGGCCCAGGCGTGGTTGGTCAGGGGCAACGGCGCACCAAACACGGCCATCAGCGCGTCGCCAATGAACTTATCGAGGGTGCCCTCGAAATGAAACACCGACTCCACCATCGTTTCGAAGTAGGCGTTGAGCATTTCGACGACTTTGTCGGCTTCCAGGTCTTCGGTCAAGGTGGTGTAACCGCGAATATCTGAAAAGAGCACCGTGACATCTTTGCGCTCGCCTTTCATCAGCAGATCGTCGCCTAGGGCCATGACCCGCTCGGCAACACCGGGGGTCATGTAGCGGTAGAGGGTGCTCTTCATCCGCTTTTCTTGGCTGATGTCTTCGAGCACGAGCAGGCCGCCCAGCACGCCGCCCTCGGGGTTGGTCAAGGGGTTAACGGTGAGATTGATGCTGCGCTCAATGATCTGCACCACCTCTTTGGGTACCGGAGTCCCGGTCGGATCGCCCCAGGGTCGGTAGAGGGCAGGATTGTCGCTGTCGGGCAGGGCCAGCTCAGAGATCGGGTCTAGTTCAGTGCCAGGGCCGGGGGCGATCGCCACCCGCAAACTCTGCTCCGGCACGTAGTGGCGGGCTCCGGTACTGAGGCTGTCTTGAATGCGAAATCGCAGGCTCTCAACGGGGATCGCCTGCCACACCGGGCGGTGGAGTAGAGCCGCACACCAGCGATCGCGAATGGTGCGGCTGTGATCGGTGTCTTCGGGGCAGCCGATCAGCTGGAGGGCAGCATCGTTGATGGTGATAATTCGCCCTTCCATATCGGTGGAAATCACCGCATCGGAAAGGCTTTGTAAAATGTCTTTCTGGTACTGCTTTTCGACTAAAACGCTCTCAAACAGCTTGGCATTCTCTAGGGCGACACCGGCTTGAATGTTGAAGGCCCGCATGAAGGCTTCGTCTGAGGTGGTGAAGGTGCCCTGGGCTTTGTTGATCAGCTGGGTGACGGCAATCAGCTTGCCGCCCGAGTCAAATACCGGCATGCAGAGGATATTACGGGTGCGGTAGCCGGTGCGTTTGTCGGGTTCGGGGTTGAAGCGGGGATCCTGGTAGGCATCGGGGATATTGAGGAGTTCGCCGGTAGTGGCGACATGACCGACAATGCCGCTGTTTTTAGAATTGCGCAGCTCCATCATCGATTTGCCATCGGCAGATTTTACCTTTGACCACAGATCGCCGCTCTCGTCGTCGATCAGCCACAGGGTGCTGCGATCGGCCTGCATCAGCTGACGGGCTTCTCCCATCACCGATTGCAGGGTCTTCTCCAGATCTAAGCTCTGCTCCAGCGACGAGATCGCCTTCAGCAGAGCGGCCACGCCTTTCTGATTGCGCGCCGCGATATAGAACGAGTTACAGCTTTCGAGGATGACTCCTAGGGACTCGGCAAACTCTTTAAAGTGGCGCTCGTCCTGCTCGTCGAAGGGGGCGTGGTTGAGCTTGTTGAGCAGCTGCACCACCGCCACAATGTTGTCGGTCTTTTTGCTCAGCACCGGCATGCAGAGAATGCTGCGGGTGCGGTAGCCAGTCTTTTTGTCGTGGGTGGGGTCAAAGCGATCGTCGGCGTAGGCGTCGGGAATATTCAGCGGCAGCACGTGGGTGGCCACATGGCCCGAGATGCCCTTGCCCATAGGCACACGAATTTCGAGCGATCGCTCCCCATCCCCTTGGGCAATCTTCGACCACAGCTCCTGTTTCTCCTGATCCACCATAAAGATAGTGGTGCGCTCAGCTTGGAGAATTTGGCCAATTTTGAGGGTAAACGCCTCCAGGATCTGCTCCAGCATGACCTCCAACGACTCGTTGTTGATCATGTCGATGGCGCGCAGAAAATGCTCAAACTCCGCCGTAATTTGGTCGAGCAGACTGATGAACTGCGGAGTGGGCAGATCGCGCACCCGGTTGGTGAGAGAACTAGTCTGGTTGGCCAGAGACAGCGCGGTAATCATGCTGCGTTGGTTGAAGACCGGCCCGGAAAGGCCATCGATCTGAGGTGCCATGGGAACCCTATTCAAGCGTGGCAGATGGGAAAGCAATGGGCGCAGTCAGCCGCCTGGGTTAAGTTGAGGAATTAGGCAGGCTCAATCTTCCAGAAGCGACAAATTGAAAGGGAAACCCCTCTCCACAAAACCCTCTCGCCGAGGTATTAGTAAACCTGCTAAACACCTCTTACTCTAACCGTATACCTTAGGTCGTAGGACAGAAAGTTGCGATTTGCACAGAATGCCTGCCCCCTGGCCATGCCCTAGCATACCCAGGCCCTCAAGAATGTGGCGCAGCGGTGCCAAAACTACGGGCAAGGAAGGTTACCACCTCCGCCCAAGCCGCGTCAGTAGCAGCGGAGTCATAGCGGTAGCCATCGTCGCGCATAAAGGTGTGGTTGGCAGGGTAAATCAGAGTTTTGTGGTCAACGCCCGCTGTTGTTAAGGCACCGAGAATCGTATCGCGACCCTCAGCGGGCACATGGGGGTCTTGATCCCCAAAGATCAGCAGCAGACGGGCGGTGATTTCGCCCAGGCGCTCCAGGGTATTGGCCCTGTCTTTCCCGAGCTTGCCGCTGTGGATACCCGTTGGATAACAGCACACCGCCGCCTTGACAGCAGGATTCAGCGCCGCGCGACAGGCCAAATGGCCACCGATGCAAAAGCCCACTGCCCCCAGCTGTCCGGAGGCCACGGCATCTGACGTCTGAAGCCAGTACAGCGCTGCCGTTGCATCGGCATCGTATTGAGCCACCTCCGTGCGGCTAGCGTCGTCGTTGCCCCGCAGACGACCCAGGTCATTCGGCTCAATCACGGTGCCAATAGGCTCTAGCCGATGAAAGATCTCGGGGGCCGCTACGACGTAGCCGTATCCTGCCAGGCGATCGGCCAGGCGCAAAATTGGCCCTCCCAGTTGGTAAATATCTGAGTAAAACAGAATGCCGGGATATTGGCCAGAAACGACAGGTTCCACCACATAGAGCCGCATTAGGCTGTCATCCACGGTCAAACCCACCTCGCGGCGTTGAATTTGCACAACCTAACCTCTAACAGAACAATCTATAAAATGAGCCGCGATAGATTTGAGAATTTCAGATGGGTAGGGAGTAGGGGTAGGGCATAGTCGTTTCAAAGAGCCCACTACAACCGATCTTAAACCCATCCACCCATCCACCCCTGCACCCATCCACCCATCTACCCCACACCCCGCTATGGTGAAGGATGATTTAATCAACAAGCGGTTACGCAGAACACAAGCACTGGCATGACGACATTTTTTGCCCCCGATCCTGACCTGCAAACGGCCCTTGAACAGGTATTAGAGCAGGTGCGGGCCGAATTTGCGTTGACGCCGACTCAAATTGCCGTCACCTGGGTGGTCTATGACCCACCCTACATAGTCAATACTGGCGGAGCTTTGAGTGCCGATGATTTTTGGCAACGCCGCCCTCGGGGGGCGAGTTATCGAGGGGTTGAGCTGATTTACCCGGCCAGCGTGGTGAAACTGTTTTACCTGGTGGCTGCCCATGAGTGGGTAGAGCAGGGGATGATCCCGCCATCGGCGGAGCTAGATCGGGCGCTCAAGGACATGATTGTGGACTCCAGCAATGACGCTACTTCTCTAGTTGTCGATCTACTCAGCGGCACCACCAGCGGCCCGGAGCTGCCCCCTGGCCCCTTTGAAACCTGGTGTTACCAGCGCAACATCATCAACCGCTTCTTTCAGTCGTTGCCGTGGCCTGAGCTGGTGGGGGTAAACCTAAATCAAAAGCCCTGGGGCGATGGACCCTACGGCCGCGAGCGGGCTTTTGTGGGCAAGCACTATGAGAATCGCAACCGACTCACCACCGACGCTGTGGCCCGGTTGATTCACAGCATTGCTGGTGGAGTAGCGGTGTCGGCAGCGCGATCGCAGACCATGCTCTCCCTGCTGGCGCGCCACCAACCTACCGCCCCGCCAGACCCCGGCGAAGAAGACCAGTTCACCGGCTTTTTAGGGGAAGGCCTACCCCAGGGCACTCGGCTCTATTCAAAAGCGGGGTATACCAGCAAGGTGCGCCACGACGCCGCCTACTTTGAGCTACCCAGTGGCGAACCCGGTTTATTAGTAGCTTTTGTCGAAGGCTCTGGGCACAGCAAAAATCGACAAATTTTACCTCGGTTGGCCAGTCTTATAGTTCAGCATATGGTGGTCAGTCCGTAGAGTTAGGACCAATGTTCCAGAATGCCGAGTGCCCTTCGGTATTGATCTGCCTTAATGTAGAGTCGCGTCTATCCAAAGTAGGTGCAGAATGTTGTCAACATGGCCTCGCTCCTAGGCTGGAGATGGTACAATTCAGCCAATTTCAGAGGCACATGTGGTGTGTGAATCTGTAGCGACGGGAATGGTTTTATCTTTCCTGAATCTCACTACGGCAATGCGATTTTAAGAGCGATTAATCATTGGCTAAATGCTAATGACCCTTGACTATTAAAAATCTGAGGAGTGAACGAATCATGGCGTATCTCAAGCAAGTTTCCCTGGCTCTCGGTCTGGCGGCTGTAGCCGGTATGGCTACCCCGGCCCTGGCCCACAATCACTTGACCGAGCTAGAGTTGGCCCAAAACACTTTAGCTGAAGCAGTCGAAAGCTCTACTGAAGCAACCGCTGAGCCTGTTGTAGCTGACGAAGCCACCACCGCTGAAGTGCCTGCTGCATCTGAAGTGCCTGCCGTTGAGGCGATCGCCCCTGTAGAGTCTGACGCTAGCCTGCTGGCGCTACCCGAGGCTGAGTCGCTAACCGCTGACCAAAGCCTATTCGATACCGCCGATATTGAGTCGGCTCTGACGGCAGCCACCATTGAAACCGCGCCCGCCGCCAGCGATTCTATTGACCTAGCTCAGGGCACCCGCCCGGCCTACGAAATCTCCCCCGCTTACCTGGGCGTGGGCGGCAACATTGGCATCGGCAACCGCAGCGACAGCGGGTTGTCTAGCTTTGGTTTTAACGTCATCAGCAAAATCTCCCTTGGCCCTCGCTTCTCGGTGCGGCCTGGGGCTACCATCACCAACAACCGGTCGAGCTTTACTATTCCGGTGACCTACAACTTCAGCACCTTGAGCTACAACGGGTTCCGTGCCCAGCCCTATGTTGGCGCCGGGGTCGACATTCCTACCAGTGGCGATATCGGTCTGCTGATCAACGCTGGGGCCGACGTCCCCATCTCCCGCGACTTTACCTTCAACGCCGTGGGCAACTTCCGGGTTACCAGCGGCTTTGCCCTGGGTATCTCCCTGGGCGTGGGCTACAACTTCCCCTTCATCTTTGAATAAGACCTGGGGATAATCACCCCTCTGCTAATGCCCCTCTAAGGCAACGGTAGCCATAGACAAGGAAGGGGATCGTGCTCAGGCGCGATCCCCTTCCTTGTAGCACGCTGCTAACCACGGGCTGAATCGCGAGGCTGACCTGGGCACCCTGAAGGCACAAGGCAGGGTGTGGCAATGGTAGAACAATCCGTGGCCTGGGCTGACGTGCTCCAGGCGTTTCAGCAGATTTGGGGCTATAGCGACTTTCGCTCACCCCAGGATGCGATCGTCAGGGCTTTGCTCAATCGTCAAGATATTTTGGTCGTGCTGCCCACCGGCGGCGGAAAATCGGTGTGCTTTCAGCTACCGGCGCTGCTGCAGTCAGGTCTGACGCTGGTGGTTTCGCCCCTGGTGGCGCTGATGGAAAACCAGGTGCAAGAACTGCACGATAAAGCTCTACCGGCCGCCACTCTCCACAGTCAGCTACCGCCACCCGTGCGCCACCGCACTCTTAGGGCGCTAGAACGTCAAGAATTGCGGCTGCTCTACGTTTCGCCTGAGACCTTGCTCAGCCCGCCTGTTTGGGAACGGCTCTGCCAACCGAAACTCCGGCTCAACGGCCTCATCTTAGATGAAGCCCACTGCCTGGTGCAGTGGGGTGAGACCTTTCGTCCTGCCTATCGCCGATTGGGGACAGTGCGAAAAGCGCTGTTAGACTGTCGCCCCGCCGGCAGCACCTTGCCCATTGCGGCCTTTACCGCCACCGCCGATCCTGCGGCCCAAACCGTTCTGCGCGAAGTGCTACAGCTTCAGTCGCCCCAGGTAGTGCGGATCAACCCCCACCGTCCTAACTTAGATCTGCGGGTGAAGGCTGTGATCAGCGAGGGCCAGCGCAAGGGCGTGTTGAAACGCTACCTTGAGCAGCACCCCAACGCAGGGTTAGTCTATGTGCGCACCCGTAAAGATAGCGAGGCGCTAGCTCAGCAGTTGGGCGATCGCTATCGAGTAGCGCCCTACCACGCCGGGTTGAGCAGCCGCGATCGCCGCCAGATCGAAGCCGATTGGATGGCCGACAAACTCCAGTTTGTAGTCTGCACCTCGGCCTTTGCCATGGGCACCAATGCTCATAAAAAAGTACAGTTCACAAACCCTTCACCAGAATTCGGGTGGTGTGCCTGAGCCAATGAATCCGCTGAGATTCCCATAATATGGGCACTCCTTAAAAAATTTTTATCCCATGACTGAGCGGAATTCGGCCCAGAGTGACTTCCCAGACCAGAATTCGGCCAACCTCATAGTCGAGCACCAGGTGCGGCCCGATGACCTGATGGCAGAGCTGGGGATCAAGAAAGATGCTTACTACACCTACCTAAAGCACCTCGACATCAAGGCCCAGAAGGACGGCAGCGGCAAAGCTTACTTGGAGCCACAGCAAGCCGACCGGATCCGAGCACTGCGATTGCATGTGGTAGCTACCGGGAAAATCGACGGGTTCGAGGAAACGGCCCTCGCCACATCAGCGGAATCGGGGCTAGGCGATACTCCTCCGTGGAACAACGACATTCCCCAAGACACTCCCGATTTAGAGCGCCTCATCCGTCAGGCTCAGGAGTTAGCTGCTCACAACATGGCTATGGGCGATTTGGTAGTGGCCCAGCTAGCCCAGCAGATGACCTTTGACGACCTAGCCCCCGACCTTCAGGGGAAAGTGACGGAGGTGCGAGAGGCCACCCGCCCAAAAGCGAACCCCGCCGCGATCGCCAGCCAGATTCTAGGCCAGTGGCGCAGCCAGCGGGGAGCCACAGCAGCATAAGGACTTCAGCCAAACCCCTCGCCGCCCGCGACGGCAGCGCTTTGGTGGTGGAGTTCAGGGAAGATGACATCGCCCAGATAATCAGCTCCCTAATGAAGGGGCAGTCCTTGCTAGTGCTTGGGGAAGCAGGCAGTGGCAAAAGTGTTCTGGGGATAGAGATTGCCAAACGATTGGGCAGTAACTACCAGGTAGCGATCGCATCCTATGCAGGCAGTGCCAAGCAAACCCTGATGGCCATCGCTGAAGATCTTGGAGTGCCCACAGAAACCTGTGATGAGAGGCCCAAGCCCCTCACCGCTGATCAGCTACGGGTCGAGATTGCCAAGGATATGAACTGCGGTAGACGGCTGCTGATTGCTGATGACGCCCACCGCTGGCCCGCTAGCCTCCGCTACTGGATGGAAGAACTGCTGAGGGGAAAAGGGTTACTGCTTCTGCTGGCGGATCGGCCCCCGGCGCGGGATGTGTTTCTGAAGCTGCCCCGGATGGAGCTGGATCCAATGACCCCAGACCAGATCCGCACAATCATGTATGCCGAAGCTACGGCTCAGGGCATGGCCATCAACCCCACCAAGTTTGCTGACCTTCAGCAGCGGGTCGGCGGCAACCCAGCTCTGGCTAAGCGAGTGGTGCATGAGGAACTGCTGGGCATTGGGGAAGAGATGAGCACTGACCATCGGCAGTACATCGACGGTACCCCTTTCCTGATTGCTGGCCTTAGCGCCATCGGCATTGTGAGGTTCATCGGTATTGGCCTAGGCGACAAAGCGCTCTATATCGTAGGCGGGGTGGCCACCCTCTTAGCCCTGACGCTACGGACCTTGTTTTATACCCTCAACCGCAAGTCAACTCGCCTAGGACGATAGCCCCTCATGATGAGCGTTACTCATGCCGCCCTGGCGATCGCCTCTACAGCGATTGGGATTGGCACCGCCGACCCCTACGTTCTGGCTACTGCCGCGATCGCATCCCAGCTGCCCGATATCGACACTACAGAAAGCTTCTCAGGCCGCTTGATTTGGCCCCTTACTAACTTTCTAGAGCAGCGGTTTCCCCATCGGTCTTTGACCCACTCGTTTATGGCTACAGGGCTTGTGGCTGTGCTGGCGGCACCCCTGCTGTGGTGGCGATGGCAATTCTTCGTGGCTGTAGTGGTGGGCTATTTCATTGGCTGGTTTGCCGATGCCTTTACCAAGTCAGGGGTGGAAGCGTTCTACCCCAACCCGGCCCGCCTAGTGATACCTGGCAACCCCAGGGCGCGGCTCGACACGCGATCGCCCGCTGAATATTGGGTACTAGCCACCGCTGTCTTTCTCACGGTCGTCAGCATCAACTTGACCAGCGCCGGAGGGCTCTCTGAAACGGTGGCCCGCACATTTTTCAACGACACCGGTACCGCCGCTGACTTGTTCCACAAGCATGGAGCTTCCCAGAGGGTCTTTGTCACGGTAGAAGGGATCCACACGTACACCCGCCAATCGGTCAGCGGCACCTATGAGATTTTGGAGGCCAGCACCAGCGATGTGATTGCTGAAAATGTGACCACTAGCCAAATCTACAAAATCGGGAAAGGAGCCGATGCTCAGATTAGGCCCAACCGAGTCAAAGTCAACCTAGGGGATCCAGTCAAGGTGTCAGCCCAGATGTTCAACCTGCAAGAGGTGGGGGTGATGGAATGGTTGGTGACTGTACCCCAGAACGCCTACATCAGCGGCAGCCTAGTGATTGATGATCTCGACGAAGCGCCACCCCCCAGCAGCCTCGAAACTTACCCCACAATAAGACTGTCCACTGGACGGATTGAGCTACAAAATGCTCATCCCCAGGAGATTTTGGCTCTGCTGCGGGAATTCTGGATTCTACAGGGCAGTGTCCTTGTGAAAGTAAAGGCATGACCAATCCCACTCCCCACCGTGAAGGCCCACCACTACAAGCTTTCATCGGGCTAGGGAGTGTTCTGGGGATGATAGGACTCATTTGGATTACGCGGGTAGAGCCGTCCCAGGGGCAGGCTCCAACAGTACAGCCATCCCAACCACAATTAATAACTGCACCCCCGGTTAGCACTCAACCACGAGTCCTCACGTTCACGCTGAGCCTGAGTGAACCCGACGACTTGAAAGTAAGGCAAGGGGATTATGTTGCCTCTGGGGATGTTTTAGCTGACCGCACCCGTGAGAGAAGCGCTTTACAGGCGCAGCTGCAAAAGACCCAAATCTCGCTCCAGCGCATTCAGAACCAGCAGGTGCTCAACCCGCCTCAACCACTGCCGGTGCCCCCGATATCGGGCTTACCCCCGGTCTACTACGGCACCCAAGAGGCCGCGATTGCCGCGATCGAAGACAACATCGACCTCCAGAAGCGCAAGATTGACCTGCTGGGCACTATGAAGCCCGCTGAAGTACCTCCAGCTATGCGCGAGCACGAAGACCGCATCCTGGAAAAGCTGTACCGGGATCTGGAGCTAGCCAAAGCAGAATTTAGTCAGGCCCAGGAGCAGCGGGCCTTTCAGGAGTACGAACATTCCCTGGCCATGGCGCGACGGGCTGAAGAGGCCAACCAACAAAGATTGATGCACTCTCAACAGCTCCAGCAGGCCGAGCAGCAGCGTCGGGAAAAGGCGTTTCAAGAGGCCCAGCTGCAAGCCCAGGTGGAAGACATCAACGCCAAACTAATCGACCTATCAACGGTCAGGAGTCCCTATGCAGGAACGATTCGCCGGGTTAAGTGGCTGGGGCAGTCAGACAACCGCCTCTCCGTTGAAATTACGCTATCTATTGGCGGTGGGCCTAGCCCTGATGCCTTTACTGTCCAGCCCCTCCCCGTCCCTGGCCCAGGACAGCCTTGATGAGGAAGAGTACATAGAGGAAGAAGTCTTCGAGGAAGAAGAGGTTTCTGAGGAAGCGGACTTCGAGGAAGAAGAGGCCTTTGGGGAGGAGGGAGGAGAACCTGTTGATGTGGAAGACCCAACCCTTCCTCTGCTCTCCCATCCCGATGAGTTCTACCAGCTCGATGACAACCCTCTTAACCCCCTGGGCGATAACCTCGATCTGCTAATCCAAACCCAGATCAACGAAGACCTGTGGGCTGCAATGATGGGTGACTTGCCCTGCCTGGAGCCCACCACCGAGTGCATCAGCGAACTACAGACGATGGCCGTAGAGAACAACCTAACTCTAGCCATCATTCAAGAACGCATTGACGGCATTGACCAGCGCATTGAAGAGGCTCGCTCCCGCAACCAAACCGCCGTTTGGATGGACTCCTTTGAACCGCTGATGTCTCGCTACCTGACCTATGAGACTGTCCTAGTGGATGGCCAGCAGCAGCAGCGGGGTTTCTTTGACCGACTACTCTCAGCTTTCAGCAACCCTCTTAACGCCATTAATGAAGCTCTTAGCCTGATTGGGATACCCCTAATTCGCGGTATGACTCAGACTAATGCTAGGGCTCAGCAGACGGCGATCGCCATCAGTGACCTCCAAGTAAAGGTGGCCCAAATTGAGCAGGAGAAACGCAAGATCGCTGAAACCCTAAGAGAGCAGGTTGCCCTTGAGGTTTTAGAGTTTGATGCCACCCGGCGCGAGTTCCAAATTTCTCAGGAGGTGGCTCGCCGCGCCACTGTGCAGCACCGGCTGCTGGAGATTGACTATCGTTTCAGCGATCGCATCGACAGTGTTACATACTTGGGTCATTTATCACAATTGGATAGGCAGAAGGCGGATACTTACCGAGCCTGGGCGAAGTTAAGAACTCGGTTAGCTAGGATTCAGATGCTCGTATTGGGAAGTGAATAGAAAGTTGCTATAGGATTTGATAATTTAAGTTTAGTTTCACTAAATCAACACGCATCAAATAAAAAGAAGATTTTTTGCGCCTTCACAAATATTTTTAAGACGCTCCTTTAGAGTGAATTGAGCAAGTTAAACTACTTTGCCAATAATCTATAATCCGGAAAATAATGAGTGCATCAACAGATAACAACTCAGATGAGTCCGTAGATGAGAAAGATTCAAGAAATTCTTTTTCCGGATTTATTGCTAAATGGGGACAAACACTGGGGATCATCATTGCCGTCGTAATTACCCCAGCAGTGACGCTTTTTAATACTATTAGAGTTGAGATTCTCAATAGAGAAGTTGATTTAGTAAGATATTTTCAGAAAGAGATTAAGGATTCTCTTTCACAACTAGCAGGAGAAGATCCTGAGCAATCAAGAGTTGCTTTTGCGTCCCTATACTCGCTAGCAAATGATTACGACAAGAAAAGAATCTTGATTTCAATTGCTCTCTCGCGCGACAGTGATGTTTTAGATGAGGCAATCTCCTACCTTATCTTATCTGAAAATAAAAACGAGAGAGAAAAGATACTAGACAACAATCCTTCGCTCAGAGAGGCTGTTAGAAGGATAGAGGCTGAATGGGTGAAAACAAATTATGCAGCCCTCGAAAGCGTAAAGGCCAATGCAGATATTCGCCCACAGGTGACGAATGGAAGCACTCAGTTGTTTAGTTTATTTTCTAGCAACGATTTGGAAGGCTGGATGCTGCTTGGGAGATTTTCAAACTCTGATAGTCTAGATATAGACTATCAAGGGGGATTTGACTTGGAAATTCAAAAAGAAATCTCTAAGGACAAAGCCTTAAACTCGGAGGGCACAACAATTGATGAAAATGTGATACGGAATTTTGAAAACAAGATTGTTAATGTTTCATCTCCAATTTATGTTCGCCAAGCACCTCCTAGTAATTTGTATGATTTGTCCGCATTAGCGGACAGTTCAGGCACCTCAATAGTGGGGGTCTTGTGCCAAGGTTCCAAGGTAAAAATCCTTGACTATAAACCTGTCAAACCTGGTGAAGGAAACTATACTCTCTGGGGCAAAGTAAGCATTGAAGCATCTGCTCCTTGCTACAGCCCTAACAATAATGGCTTTCTGGAGGGAGGAGATAATGTTCGCAATCCCTGAAACTTGAAATATTTATCGGTGCTAAATGGACTTATTTTTAAAATAGACTCTTCCCTAAGGAATTAGCCTTTAGGTCGATAGTAAGGAGTATGGCAGCTATAGAAAACATAAAAACTTGCTCAACTGGCTACCGATTTAGTGATCATTTTGATAGTTTGATCAGCCTGGGGTAGCCTTCCTCGCTCGACCCCAAAAAGCCTCGACCTAATGGGCTTGGGCGAGGCTGAGAACCCTAGCACGGATTCAAATGATGGTTTTGGGGAGTGAGTAGCTACGCTTAAAATGCAATTCCATTGGGCGGGTTGAGCATCCAGGGCGGCATCAAGCAGGACGGCTCCTCTGCCCAGTAGAAGTGGAACATTATGTCGTTGAACTCATCATCGCTGGCGATATGGCCTCCGCGATTGCTGTCCTCAAATGTATGGCTAAAGTTGCTGGCCCGGAAGTCGCCCTCAAAACGAACCGTTGGAGGTCCCGATGTAGATCCACCTGCTGTCCCTGGCAAAGGATTTTGGGATGCTGCTCTACCTAAGCCATCGTCAGCAGTTAGGTAATACGTTAGCCCTCTTGTGAAGCTCCAGGAGGATGCAACTAGGTTGCCGTTGTAGCCATAGCATAGGCTAGCGTTAATTGGAATAGTAAACCCTGGCCCAGCAGATTTCGGAAAGTCATTTGGCTCCCAAGGTCCATCAGGAAACCCATCGTTGTCTCGGTCGTCAGGCACACCGTTACCTGTGGCATCATCTACTAAACCATCGCTGTTAAAGTCATGGATCGTAGGGTTATAGGTAGCCAACGTGAAATCAGTCATGCTAGGGGATCCCGTACTTCCCCCTGAGCCGCCAGAATTCCCGCCTGAGCCACCCCCGGAGTTCTCGCCGGGGTCACCGCCCGAAGTTCCTTCTGTGCCATCGCCTGAACTGCCTGAGCCATTTCCAGGTCCGCTAGATCCACCTCCAGACCCGCTAGATCCACCCAAATCACCACCCGAGGTACCGCCGCCACTAGAGCCGCCACTAGAGACACCACCACTGCCAGAGCCCCCGCTAGAACCACCTTCACCACCAGAACCACTAACACCTGAAGCGATCGCACTCGGAATCGACCGGGCAGCTTGAACTACTGCCGCCGCTATCTCACTGCCTGCGATCGCCTCAGCAAAAATGTCTGTCCAGGGTTGAGGCAGGTATAGATCATTGCGGTAGCACTCTAGGGGTGTAGTTAGCGGTATCTGGTCAATCTGAAACTCTGCATAGGTTGAGGCCGACGTGGTGGGCAGCAGGATGCTTTGGTTGAAGTTGATGGTGTTCGTCTCGCGCACTCGTAGAATGCCACAGGCATTGACTCTGCGCGTCAAGATGCGGAGCTGGCCAGGATAGCTAACGGTGTAGCGAGTTTCGGGTTGCTTGCCTACGATCACTAGGTCGCCATTCGATGTCTTGAAGTGGTTGGGCCGTTCTTCATCAAGGGCATAGGAACCGTCTGACTTAGGCCGGCAGTTGGGCCGGATGCGGGTTTGTAGATTGGCTGGGTTGATTACTGCCCCATCGACTTGAACTGTCGCGGTGAGATAGTTGGCGGAACTCGTCACCACCAGCAGGCCACAGCGGTTCGAGATGAGGTTACGGCTTGGTGAAGTGTCGATGCCGATTTGAACTTGAGCATTGGGCTCTAGCTTATAAACGGAAATTGCTCCATCGCTATCTCGATACACGTGGCCCTGGGCGGCCAGTAAAGGGGTAGCTAGCAGCAGCAATAAAGGAAGGGAGAAAGGTAGTTTCATAATAAAAAAGCCTCTCCGCAGAGAGGCTGGTTCAGGGTGAATGCGAGGAGACAAACGTTACTACCAGCTAGCGGGGGTATAGAGTTGCCCACTGCGGCAAAGAGGTTCTGGGTTCGCTGTTGGCAACGTGGCCACTGTATAAGTGGTGCCCCCAATCACGATGGTTGGGTTACTAGCCCAGGGATAGGCGCTGCTCTCGCTGATCGCTGCAAATCCACAGGCATTGGCTGTCACATTGCGATCGCGCCCACCGCCGTAGGCCGCTTCATAGACAGTATTTGGAGTTTTGACAATCACGACTTCCCCGGCCCCAGTCTTGAAGTTGGCCGCACGGGGTTCTTCGAGGTTGCCGTTGACACAACGAGGGAGCAGCTGAGTGGGTAGTGCCGCCTGGTTGATTGGTGCGCCATCTACAGAAACCAGGTCTGCTAAGGAACTAGATGCACCATCTCGCAGCACTACGAGACCACAGGCGTTAGCTGTGACCCGGCGAGTCGAGGTGGCCCCAGGATAGGAAATTGTCAAACGTTCTCCCGGAGTTCTGTTGGCCACAATTACCTGAGCCGAGCCATTAGAACGCATCACTTTATAAACGGTGTTGCTGCTATACATTTGTGCTGAAGCAATAGGCGCAATAGCAGCAGCAGCTACCAATCCAATCCCTGCCATAGCTAGAAATCTACGTTTTTTCATATCAGCTAACTGCGAACCTCCATCGAGTGGACTACTGGGAACACTGGACTAACCGTACTTTTTCAAAGCCGTTGTCAACGTCCGGCACACTATGGGATTACATCTATGAAAACTGTAAAATTGCTGCCTGTTTTAGCCGTTGCTCTAAGTAGTCTTACGGGTTGCGCGGTGAGCAACATGGTTCAGCGGGGAGAAACCCAGCGCTTTACCGAGCAGCAGACCGAATACTGGGCCGTTGAGACTGTTGAGGATGGCAGTAATTTTGTGGGCCGTAGTGAGGGCAGCCAAGAGCCGATCAGACTATGCGGCATCGCGGTTCCAGGTTTAGACCACCCTCTTCGGGAATCGAGCAGGACAAAGCTTGAGCAGCTCCTAGGCCAAAGTTCTGACGGCACAGTGGGAGTCGTGCCAGTAGGGCGCGACCCAGCGGGTTATCTATTGGCAGAGGTCTTTGTTCCGACTGATAAGGGAGAAGAGATC
The DNA here is from genome assembly GCF_014695395.1 of Nodosilinea sp. FACHB-131. Classification (GTDB taxonomy): domain Bacteria; phylum Cyanobacteriota; class Cyanobacteriia; order Phormidesmidales; family Phormidesmidaceae; genus Nodosilinea. The sequence goes on along the minus strand of NZ_JACJOF010000040.1, from coordinate 69,090 downwards.
CATGTCAACAGCCAGCTGGTTTTGGATGGATTGGCTTATGTTGATCAGGCGGTGAATGACTGCCCCAATAGTGTGGTGATTACAGGGGCCGAAGACCAGGCAAAGGACGCAGCAGTGGGATTGTGGGAGGCTGAGGCTAGCGAATGAGAACTCCAGACGATTCAACTCCAGAGCGCATTGTCCGGTTTACCGTTGACATGCCCGAATCTTTGCATGAGCAGCTATCTCAGGTCGCAGACAGGTTTGGAAAGAAGAAGGCCATGCTGGTAAGACTGGCGATCGTGCAGGCGTTGAAAGACCTGGATGATGATGCAGTAATCGGTTAGGGCTTCTGGACAGACTCAAGCCTAAAGGTAAGCTCCAAAGTCTTGATAGGAGCGAATGTAGTCAATCTCTGACGTTAAGAAAAGTTAAGGGTTATTCCGTCATTCTGATGGGCATCCTGAAACAAGCAGATAAAAACGGCACATTTATAAAGCCTTATTTAAATCATCTGTAAACATTGAAACACTGCTGTTTTAGCACGCAGTAATTACGTTACACCTCCTTAAGGAGAGGTGTCCCTAGAACATATACCGCATTAGTTAATAAACAAAATATAGCTCCAAGTCGATTCAATTTTGGCTTCTTTTGAGGTCAAAGGTACTTCGTGATGAGTTTTTATGCTTACTGCCACATTTTCTATTCAAGACATCTGGAATGAGCTACAGCCTAGCCCATTTAAACCTAATCCTAATCAAGAGCAAGCTATAAACCATGTTTCTGGGCCTCTCTATCTGACCGCTGGGCCTGGTTCTGGAAAGACTAGGGTATTGCTTTGGCGTACGCTTAATCTTCTAGTTTGCCACGGTGTTAAGCCTGAAGAAATTTTTCTTAGCACGTTCACTGAAAAAGCCGCAAAGCAGCTTCGAGACGGACTGCAATCCTTGTTAGGTTTAGCCACCAATAAAACCGGCCAACCCTATGATATTGCCCGTATGTACGTGGGAACGGTTCACTCCCTTTGCCAGCAACTCATAACGGATCGACGAATCTGTCAAAGCATTCTGCGGCCTGTGACGCCAGCTTTGATGGATTCCTTGGGGCAGTATTTCTACGCTTCAGACCGCCACTTTTGGGATTCTGCGATCGCCGCCGTTGACCTGGGTGATAACGCTAACGAAGTCATCACCAATTATTTCAAAGGTAGAGCTAGTCAATCGCGCCATGCAGCAGTTGTTGAATGTATCAGCCTGTTCAATCGCTTTTCAGAGGAATGTTTAAAGCCCGCTGAGATTCGTGAACGTACGGACGATGCTGTTCTAAAGGGTCTGATTGACCTCTATGCCTACTATAAGCAGTCTCTGGGATTAGATGGCCGGACACCCAAAGTAGACTTTTCTCTACTTCAGCAGCAGGCTTTAGAGACGCTTAACCATTCGTCGGAGGCTGGGCATGTTTTTAAGCACGTCATAATTGACGAGTACCAGGACACCAACTCTATTCAGGAAAAGCTGTTCTTCAAATTGGCCGCAGGATACAAAAACATCTGTGTGGTTGGAGATGATGATCAAGCACTGTATCGCTTTCGAGGCGCAACTGTTGAGAACTTTGTTCAGTTCCCAGAACGAGTACGAGTAGAGCTTGGTGTAGAAGCGCGGCAAATCCCCTTAAACACGAACTACCGTTCCCGAAAGCACATTGTAGATTTCTACACCGACTTTATTGGGCGAAAAAACTGGCAGAGGCCCAACGGAGAGGGGCATTACCGGGTTGTAGATAAGGATATTCAGGCCCATAGCACGGATCATCACCCCGCTGTAGTCGCGAGTACACCGGCTCCTCCTACTGTCGTTACCACCGAAATTGCCACCCTGGTTAGGCAACTGCTAGCCGAGGGCAAAGTTTCTGACCCCAATCAAATTGCCTTCCTATTTCCTTCCCTCAAAAGTGCTCAGGTGAGCCGGATGAGGGAAGCACTTGAGGCTGAAGGGCTACAGGTCTATGCACCACGAGCTGGGCGGTTTCTCGAAGTGGAAGAGTCTATAGCTGTGTTTGGTCTATTCCTAACTATCTTTGGGCGACCTGAGCAGGGTGTGTATAAGGGCGACTATGCCGATTTCCAAACTTGGTTAGATGACTGCCTGCAAGACGCAAAAGGTCGTTTAGAAAAGGATGTGAACCTGGCTACCTACATTGGTGACTGCCAGGACGAAATTGAAACAGTTTTGAGTGACTACCAGGTGCTCACTAGGACTGCCAATAAACATGGTTGGGTACTAGATGAGTCTTACACCCCTAAAATTATGCAGCAAGCCCTTGCAGCTTCATTTGGGCTTTCAGAGAAGGCACGCAAGAGTATTGCCAACAGCTACATGAACCAGCTGGCCCAGCAGCGGATTAATGAAAATAATCCCTTCACGTTGAGGTACATCATCAATCGGGCTACCTCCCTCGACTGGAGCATTCTTGACTTGTTTTACCGTCTCTGCGCTTTCAGCCCCTTTAAGCCCTGGTTCGACCTGGCTGAACGGGGAGAAGATGAAGGCCCTATCTGTAATCTCGGGCTAGTCACGCAATATCTGTCTCGCTTCATTGATGGCAACTCTCCCGTTCTCACCGCTGGCTTTTTGAGTGACAACAAGTTTCTCAATACCTTCTTTATGCGGTTCATCTACAGCCTATATCGACTAGGCGAGTCCGAGTTTGAGAATGCTGAAGATCCGTTTCCCAAAGGCCGTATCCCCTTCCTAACAATTCACCAGTCGAAGGGCCTTGAGTTCCCGGTAGTGGTACTAGGAAACCCTCGTAAAGATCCTAAAGTGCAGCCTATTGAGCAAATTATTCGCCCCCTGATTGACCGAGAGGGTGAACCCCTAGATAGGATGGCTGAATTTGATGTGATGAGAATGTTCTATGTCGCTCTCTCTAGAGCTGAAAACTTACTGGTGCTGGCCCATTACAGGAGCCAGGGGAACTTCATCAGCGAGCCCTTCAAGACCATGCTTAGTGCCAAGGACTTTCCTCGGATCCCACAATTTGACCTAAGCCAACTACCCGCCGCTGAAGAAAAAGAGCAAGATATCGCCCGAGCATACTCCTATACCAGCGACTATCTGCTTTATCAAAAGTGCCCTCGCCAGTACATGCTGTTCCGCAAGTATGGCTTCGTTGCTTCGCGTTCTCAAACTCAGATGTTCGGCAATATCGTTCATCAGACCATCGAAGATCTCCACCATTTGCTGATGATAAGGAGAGCCCAGGCATGACCGAGCAAGAAATTGAATCTGCGATCGCAGAGATGTTCGAGCAAAACTATGAGTTGCTTCAAGCTGAAGGGGGTCACTCTCTTACCCAGGATACTAAACGGGCTGCACTCCAGCAGGTGCTGCTTTACTGGCGCAAAATGCGGGATGTAGCTGAACGGGTTACAGAGACTGAAGTAAAGCTGACGCTACCGGAACAGCAAACCCCAAAGGGCCGCAAATATTCTATTCATGGGGTTGTGGACATCGTGCAGGAAGACGAGCGCACGGTAATGTACGACATCAAAACCCACGATGCCGAGTACGTTGAATCTAATATCAGCGACTACGAAAAGCAACTCAACATCTACGCCCACATTTGGCAAAACCTCCGAGGACATCCCCTAGACCAAACAGCCATCATTGCTACGGCTTACCCCAAAGAGGTAAAGCAAGCTCTCAATGCTGAGGACGATGTAGCTCTAGAAGCGGCTTTAGACCAGTGGGAACCCTTGGTGAACATTCCCTTTGACCAACAGCACGTTGACGACGTGATCTCTGACTTTGGGGACGTAGTAGACGCTATTGAAGATCGACAGTTTACGCCGCCGTCTGCGACTCACTTAGGGCGACAGTACAAGACCAAAGGCAGAGAAAGACGATTTGCTACCCAAATCTGTAGCAACTGTGATGGCCGTTTTTCCTGTTCGTCCTATCGAGCCTATACCCAATCCAACCGGGGCAGCGATGCCAGCTTTAATCGCTACTTCAGAGAATTTGATTCGACCGACCAGGAAGAATGGCTGAGTGCCAACCTAGAAGCTGATTTAGAAGCCTAAGCCTAAATTCATTTTGCAGCCAATTACAGGACTACCTCAAGTTATGAAAACAATTGCAGTCTATCACAACAAAGGCGGGGTTGGGAAAACAACACTAACCGTTAACCTGGCTGCGTCCTTTAGTAGAAAAGGCTATCGAGTTCTACTGATCGATCTCGACAGTCAGGCAAATTCAACCTACGCCACAGGACTGATCAAATTTCACGATGAGCTTCAGGATGACATCAAAGATAACTACGTTTATCACGTTATTCGGGAGCGGAATGCTTACTTCATTGCCGATGTAGTAAAGCGATCCAAGTTTACGAATCCTCCCTTTGATGTAGTGCCTAGCCATATCGATTTGATGCAGCACGAAAAGGAGCTCATTGAGATCGCCCCTGCTCGTACTCGGTTATTTAGCAAGCTCCAAAGAGATGCAGATTCCTACGATATCGTAATTATCGACACACCTCCTTCTCTAAATATCTACTCCCAGATAGCACTTATTGCTGCCGACTATCTACTCATTCCCTCTGACCTAAAACCCTTTGCCAATGAAGGGTTGAGGAACGTGCAGAATTTTATTGCTGAAACTAATGAGTTTCGGGAGCAAATCGGACAAGGTTCCCTTCAGGTTCTGGGGATTGTACCATCCAAAATTGCTACAGCTCATAGGTTTGTAGAGTTTGTCTTACCTCGGATGGAAGAAACAGTTAGGGGACGTTACGGCTTTCCAGTACTCAAGAGCCGTATTTTCGACCGTAGGGATGTTTCAGCGGCTATAGAGCGCACTTTAGAAGTGGGAGAACTCGACATTCCAGATCCTCAGTCCATCTTTGACCATAAACCTGGCTCACAGGCTGCTGAGGAATTTGAGGCCCTGACTCAAGAAGTGATGCAGTTAGCAGGGATTTAGGAGGGGCTATGGACTTACAAACATCTCAAGTGGACTTAGACAGCATCGAGATTAAGGGAGACTTCCTAGAACCTGATGCTGAGCAGGTGAAGTACCTAGCTCATGCCATCTCATCAGTAGGCGGGCTCGTTCAGGTGCCAGTAGTGAAGCAACTTGACCTGGAAACCTACGAGCTTGTACATGGTTATTTTGAGTATCAGGCTTATTTGAAAGCAAGAGAGCTGGATCCAAAGCTACCTGACCGAATACGGGTCTTTGTCATCACAAAGAAGAATGAAAAGGCTATTAAACAGCAGCTACAGGTATTTGAGACTCTATCAGGGGCGAAAGAACAATCCTCAAGCGAGGATGCTGTAATTCCCTCAGATCTAGCTATCAAGCTAAGTAACTTAGTCTCAGCGATTGAAGGAATTCAGCAGGAGGTCAAAAACACAGCGGCTGAGAGTCAAAAGGCTATTCTAGGCGCTATTGATGAACGAATGCCCAAACCATTACCAGTACTAGAGGCATTCAACCGGATTAATGAGCCGATAATTGCTCAACAGACTTTAGAAAAATTAAGCGCTGCTTTGAATGGCAGCAAAGCAAAGCAGATTGTTGCGAATCTCCAAAATCGGCCTGGGCAGCACCCCCTCAGCAGTTTTGCCGAGGTAATTGAGGCAGTGGGTAAAGATATCAAGGGTAGGAATCGACTGCTCACGGAGTTAACTCTACTCAAGGTCATCGATGCTTGGGGATAAGCAAAGACTTGCACACTCAGGAGGCAACCATGGACGAGTTTGTTCGTAAAGCAGCAGGGTTGGGTTTTCCCATGATCATCCTGCTGATCACAATGGCAACCACTGGACTGACTGGAGCTGCAGCCATTACGGCTTCATTAGCTCTGCTTGGTCCAGGGGGGATGATTGGAGGAATAGTTTTCTTAGGGCTTATTGGCCTAGCTGCTGACATGCTCTCTAAGTTTGGGCTAGAAGCCCTGCTGGTAGCCATCTACAAAGAACGGCAGAAGAATGGTGAGCCTCTAGAGAGGCTGCTTAGAGAGATTCAGGGAATTCCAATCTCTGGTGATTTAAAGCGGAAGCTAAGGGAAGTGCTCACTCCCCAACGGGCTTGAGGATTGCTTTGGCTGAGGACTGCTTAAAGGGCGATCGCAAATCCGAAGTTTAATTATGTTCTGTAGAATTACAATCTAGCACTCCAATAAGATCGCCTGTTGGTTTACCGATACTGACTACAACGAGGAAAGTCTCCTTGTGTTTAGGTACCATATTGAGCGCATTCAAGAGCTTCCTTACTGTGGAACTCCCTCAAAACTGGCGGAGCTGAAACAAGGCAAAGAAAATGCGCCTCGAAGCTATGTGCTTATTGATAGAGATTACACTCTCTATTTTGATCTAGCAGGTCGTAGCGAAACTCTTCAGAGACTTGGTGATATATCGAGCCTATTTGAATTTATGCAACCTTTCAGTGCAAGCTAATTATTTGCATGGCATCAGACTGCCACTATTAAGAGTTTCGAGATGCAAAATCGAGTTACAAACTATGACGGACTATCCTGCTGATCTTAGAGCTATTTCCATCATTAATCCTTTTGGCTGGGAAATCTGCATGGGCTTCAAGCCCTACGAGTTTCGCTCCTGGGAAAGTTCGTTTCGAGGTCTATGCTTAATTCATGTTTCTGCTAGTAAAGAATGTGAAGGGTATTTTGATGAATACCTTGAGCACGAAGAAATTACTACAGAAGAAATCAAACAGATGCGTAAGTCTATTATTGGCTTCGCTACTGTGACTAAAATGATTTGGGATGAGCAGGATCAACAGTGGGCACACAAGGTAGAGCACCCAGAAATTTTTGATGAGTTTATACCTTGTCCTGGTGCTTTAAATTACTGGAGCCCTTACAAGAACAAGCCGGAACAATCTGTAGCTTTTCAGAAAGCATGGGACATGATTGAGGCCAAAGCCTATTGTGAAGCTAATCCAGAAGAATACAAAAATAGTCTAGCTATCTTTGGCTTAGAAGATTTAGAAATAAATGGTTCAGGTAGAGTTTTGATTACACCTGCTCCGCAAGCCTAAACATAAGCTTGAAAAGTGTTCTATATTTATGCTAGACATCTTCTATCTACCGCAAAACTTTTGTATCGGTCATTATATTCCCAAGGCTTATTGGCCTCATGAAGATGATTCTCAGGATGGCTACACTGAGTTTGTTTTAGATCTAAAAAGAAAATACCATGAGCAGCACTTTCAAGCTATACAAGAATGTATAAGACTCCTGTCACAAAGCCTATGTGGCTTTGATGCAGTTGCAGTTGTACCTTCTAGCAAGCCGAATGCTGAGAGTGGAATTTATCACATTGCAGCTGGACTAGCAAAAGCATCTGAAAGAATTGATGCTACATCCTGTTTGAAAAGGCATACTGCAATCCCATCACATAGCTCTCAAGGTTCTCGGCCTGAAAAGATTCATTTGCAATCTATTGGCCTTCACTACCCTGTTTTGGTTAAAGATAAAGCAGTACTTTTGCTGGACGATGTTAGGACTACTGGTAATTCACTAAGGGCTTGTCAAAATATCCTCGAAAAAGCATCTCCTAAATTGGTTATTTCCTTAGCTCTGGCTCAGACTTGGCATCCTGATGAGGAAGCAGATAGTCCGGCTATTCTCTATAGCCAATTGAAAGAGAAAATGAATGAATTCCACATACAGGAATATGCTGAGCTTGAGGAGAAGCATCGAATAGAATTAGCATATTTAATGTATCAGCAAGAGCAGGGGCATGATATCGCTGATAGATTGTTCCATTTTGCCTATGGTTAGATAATGAAGTGCGAAACCAGCTTCAACCCCCACCCTCCAAATGCCCCACATCATTCAACCCCATCACCTCGAACCCCTCAGCCGCCACCCCAAACACTGACACCGAAGCATTGTCCAAGTCGTAGCGAAAGCTCGACTCCCTGGGCTCATTCAGCAGCAGGGGTATCAAAGCCCGCAGCAGCCCTCCATGGGCCACCACCGCTATGGATTCAGACACCCCCCGCCAAACCTCAACACAGCCCATCAATCGCTGCTCCATCTGCTGCCAGGACTCTCCACCAGGCGGCACAAAAGTAAATCGTTCTTCCAGCGACATGGACTTCAGCCGCTCATGAATTTGCTGCCACGGCTCCCCAGACCATTGGCCCCAGTTGCGTTCGCACAGCGCCTCAGAGCATTGCAGGGGCACCACCAGGGCATCACCAACAATCTGGGCTGTCTCTAGTGCCCTTGCCTCTGGGGAACTGAGTAGCGATCGCACTCCATACCCTCGGCACACCTCCACCAAACGCGAGGCTTGCCAGCGGCCAATCTCATCAAGTCCTGCACTGTCCTGCTGGCTGTGAACCCGGCCCTCAACGTTGAGGGCCGTCTGCCCATGGCGAATGAGCAGCAGCTTTGGCAGGTTGAGTGTTCTGAGCATCAGGTTTCCATCAGGGGGCAGGGTTTTAGCCAGCTTTTTCTCGCGATGAGGGGTTGGGACATATCGATTCTTTGTAAGCCCAGCATCTTTGTTCTCCAGGTCTGTGATTAGGACAGCTTAGTTATGGCTACTGTGACCTTAGCCAGTTCCATTCGTTATCCTCACCAAAACAGCCTCAGGGAGAATCATGGCAGATTGGCGTTGGCGTTTCAAAACTGAATTCGACCTAGAAGAATTTATTTGGGCAAATTTAGAAGCTTTCCTCAACCTCAAGCCCTTGGCTCGTCAGTACATCATTGAGGGCCAAATCTGCGACATCCTAGCCACTACTTCAGAACGGCAGCTTGTTGTTCTAGAACTTAAGAATGTAGAGGATCGCTATGTGGTGCAGCAGCTCACCCGCTACTACGCCAGCCTATGCCATGTCCAACCCTTTGCCGACCAAGTAGACTACAGCTTGCCCATTCGTCTGATAGCGATCGCCCCCACATTCCACGCCCACAACCACATTGACCGAGAGCATAGCCGTCTCGACTTCGAGTTCTACCGATTCAAGATCATTGGCGATGGCGATCGCTTCAGATTTCAACTTGTCCATGCTGACTCAGCCGCAGAGACAGCGATCGACGTACATCCCAAGTTCCATCCCTATTTACAGCCGACGGAGGGAGAACCAGCGCTGGCTACACCAACGCGGGTCATCGGGCGGCCACCCAAGTCCTTGCGGACGCAGATGGAGCAGATGGCTCCAGAGCAGGCGGAATTGGTGTCGGCCCTGCGACTCCAATTCCTTGAGTTTGATGAACGCATCAGAGAGGTTGGCCGCTCTAGTCGAACACAGTACGGCTTGGCCAAAGGTGAGAAGGAGGTCTATAAAACCAAGCTCTGTGCCGAGTTCCTACCATTGATGGGTAGTAGCTTGCCCGAGCTATACCTGATGCTGCCCTACCCTAAGAAGGAGTTTGGGGCACCAGGCCATACATACAAAAAAGAGCGGGTTAAAGGGCTGGCCTGGGCAGGTATCTCGCTGTGGTCTAACGTGAAGCATGTCAACTTTTACCTAGGAAAAAGCCGGGTTGGCTCTAGCTACCATTTTTCTTATAGCGACTATGCCAAATTCTGTAAACCACTGCTGGACTATCAGCCACAGTTTGAGTCTTTTGAGGATCTGGTTGCTTTGGCTTTAGTGGAATGGAAGCAGGTGGTAGAAGAGTAAATCTTCACCCTTCCTACTGTGCCAGAAAGCTAAATATCTGTATCCTCATTTCAGTTGGAGAGGCTACGATGTCAAAGGTAGTGTAAATCGCGGTTCACCAGCTCTAGCGCTAGGGCTCTAAGTTATTGTATGCCTGAAAAGGCGTTAGTTAAGTTGAGACTTGAGCCATGACAGCTGTTTGCCAATTCCAAGCCCTAGTAGAGGAACATCGATTTGATACCCACATTCCTGTAATCGCTCAGACAGGTGTTCTCGATAGGCTTGCCCAGAAAAGATCTTTAGACAACAGGGGAGAGTAGCTATATCAGTAATCTGATGAAAAACGCCGTCTGCCCACTTTCGACGATCCTGAACTGGAAGAAGTTTTAGTGTCCGCTCATAAGGGGTAATGACCTGATCAGGGCTAAGTAGTCCGTGTTGAGCAGACAAGATATACCAGGGCCAATGGTTTTGCTCCACGTATGCCCTTGCCTTCTTAAACCAATCAGATTGATATAGGTCTTTGGCTGGGCTTGCTATTGTTTGTTTACGACTGACGCAAGATACCAAAGCGATCACTTTCATAATTTCGTTATTTAGCCGATGAATTGGGCTGGAGGGACGCTGCCCTGAAAGAGTAAATGGGCTGCGATAAGGTCGTTTTCGAGTTCCTCTCGCTGGTGGCGGTGCCAGTCTTCACTTTGTACCCAAGAGCACTCTAATGGTTGAGCTTCGGCAAATACCCTATCTTGCTCATTCCTAAGGCGGGTTACTTTCAACAAGTGGTTGAGCAGACGGGAGTATAAATAGCCTTGTCCGATATAAGTCAATGTAGTAGCGCCTGATTGCCGGATTCGGTATAGCCCTTGAGCGTATTCTGAGATAGGAAAATTAGTTGTGATAAGCATCCAATTTGACCAGGCATGGTTGCACCAGCGCGGTGCTGTAGGGTCTGAGTTTAATTTTCCGACTGGTGGGATACCTAGTAGGTGGTTTTGGCTATTTTCCAAAGAAAGACCGCCTTTAAAGCGTTTCCCAGCAATCATAAGCTGATTGTCATTAGAGGATGAAATTTTGTAGCCTACTGCTATTCGGCCAAAATTTACTGTGGGAGATTCTTGAAACTCTTGTCGATGCAGCGCAATTGCTAAAGCCTCTAATCCCTTACGTTCTTGCTTTGAGCCATAAAAGGGGAGAACAGAAACCTCAAAATCGCAGTTTAGCCTATGCCTTAGAGCCCACAACGCAGGTGCGGCAGTATGAGGTGCACGATATGGCATTTCAAGATCAAAGATACCTTTCAGCATGCCTAATCGTTTCTTAAGGGCGGTTCCTGTCTGCCCTATGTAATCTAGGCCAGTGAAACCTACACGACGAATGCGGTATAACCCTGGTGCTGCTGGTATGAGTGTTCCTTTCCAACAGTTGAGTAAGGGTTGCCAGTGCGTCCACTGCTGAAGTTGCTCGATGGGGTTTTGGAGGGATGTGTTCATTTGCATGATCATCAGCTTGATGCTTCGGGTCGAGGGGTCAAAGTTCCGGCTATTGCCGCCTTAGTTGATCCAATCCACCGGCAACCAGCCTTCTGGAGATCCCGGCAGATCCACTCCCCCCCGGCTGTAGTAGAGGATGGCCATCTCATTCTAGGTAAACCCCCGCTCCTGCAGCTGCTTAGCCTGCTAGATGATTAGACAACTTCATCGAGCGTCATAGAAGTGAGTTTGAAGAGCTAAATCGGTTAGTTAAAGACGAAACTTTTTGTGAAGAATGTTTTTCAAGGCAGTTTTCGCGCGATCAACAAACTCATCTTCACTCTCATCTTCCTTTGGAGTTCCAATCTCATCACTTAAGGTCGAAATAACCTCTTTGCTGGCAGCATAATTAGAGACCTTTTTACTAAACTCATCAAGTGCTGCTGCCTTGCTCTTGTTTGGCCCTACAGTGGTTATTCCTAATGCTACACTTAGCGCATTGATCGACAAATCCGTGGTAAGAATGCTGCTTGTTGCAAGAGCGATATCTGCTTGAAGTGTCGATACTAAACCTGGGGAGGCTAGTGGACTCTTAGCATTTTCCTGTCCTTCTTTTTCGTTCCAGAATTGAGAAAGACTGACTGAATCTTGAGACATAGAAGGTTCGTCCACCTTGTCCTCATTTGGCTCTTTCTTGTCAATATCAGTGTTTACGTCGTTATTTTTCTGATTCATCTGGCCACCTCTCTATTGTTTTGAAGCTTTGTAATACTCACGGAAGAAGTCATCGAAGAGACTCACTATAGTATCAATTATTTTTTCCCTTGTTTTCTTTGGAATGCGGTTCCAAACATCCCAAATCAGAAAAAATGCTTTAAGTAATAACTGAAGCATAGAAAACCACCTTGTTGAGTCTAAAGAAGTTTATAAACCTTACTATTAGCTAGGATTATGATTCGTGCAGACGTTCTGCCAAATACCCCCTGAACCCAGCCATATTGCCGTTGACGTTCCAGCGCTCGCCAAAGCGTTTAAGGTTCTCAATGAGATGGGGATCCCCGTCCATGAGCATTGGGGCAAAGCCCAATAGCTCACTCTGAGGACGCAGGCTATTCCAGTCTTCTACATCAGGCTGCCACCATAGGACACGGCATATTCGGTGGTACCATCCCCCACCCTCATAAGTCTTGCAGTCCAACACCTCAACTAAGTGCGTAAGCTTGCCATTTTGGATTAGGACAACCTGTTCGGCAGCTTCGATCTGGTTGGCTTTATCTGTGCGAAAGCCCAGGGGGAAGACGGTTACATGATTGAAGTCAATTGCATTGGGCATTTCCTTAATGCGATCGCGAGTATAAGCCCAACCGCTAGGGTCATGGATGACTTTGGCCCATTTCAGCTTTGAGAGGTCGATATGGCTCATGCTTGTAGCTTAGGTAAGGTGTGCTGATGAGCTTGATACTGTTCTACTACTGCGCTGAGAAGCTAAACATCTGCACCGCATAGATCTCTGTTCCCGTGGCTGATGCCACAATGCCATAGCCAAAGGTGGTGTAACGCGGAGTCAGCAGATTCTCGCGGTGGCCAGGGCTCTCCATCCACCCCTGTTGGTATTCCTCGACCAATCCTAATGACAAGGCCATTGGGATAGTTCCTTTCTGCTGCATGATATTTTCCCCGGCCCCAACTTGGCCACCCGCTGCTATGTAACGGGCTGAGGGATCTTGACCATCGGGGTTAACGTGGTCGTAGAACTGGCGGGCCAGCATGTCTTCTGCGTGTCTCTGGGCCACCTGGGAGAGCAACGGGTCTTCTACTAGCGGCGGCAGACCATTCACCTGGCGATCGCGGTTCGCCACCTCCAACGCCAGCGCTCTAAGTTCCGGTAGCGGCTGATTGCCTAGGCGAAAGTTCCGCTGAGTTTGAGGTTGTCCAATCGCCCAACCAGGGCCACCCGCACCATTGCTTTGGAAGAACAATTGGTGAAGCTGAACCAGAGCATAGCTGCCAAACACCAGAGCAGAGAGTACTACTGCCCAATGGTGCTGAGCCGCAGGATAGCGGCGACTTATTGATCGGCTGGAACGACGGTATTTTGACATCTGCCTTTCATTAAGTTGGTACTAGCGGAGCAGATTTCGGTAGTACGTATTCATGTGCTCGCGCGCTGCTGGATCAGATGGGAAACTACGGGTTGTGAAATCCATTCCTTGGCTCGATTTAATGCGTAGATAAACATCAGTGGCATTCACCCGCCAAACTTCCATCGTGTATCTCACGTTGCCACGATTAGCCTGATTGTTAAAGATTCGGCTGCCATCGCTCCTAATTGCGCTGGTCAAATACTCACAGGCCAATCCATCTCTATCGTCATCCACAGAAGATGGCGCGGTGCCCATTGCATAATGCCACTGCGCCTCTGGGTGAGTCGCAAAGGCAGAGCAGGTTGTGCCTGCATAGGGAGGTAGACTTTGAGCACTAACCGTGGTTCCACCTAGTAACAGTAAACATAGAGGAGAAAACTTTAGTGCTCGCAAGAATAGATTTTTCACTAGGGAAACTCATGAATTAAGGCACATTCATCGTTCCCTCTCTACTCAAGCAAAACCCATATTATTAAACTAGTTGGCACAGAAAATATCTTCGCTTTATTTTCTATGCTGTTACAGCATTAGCGCTTCATGATTATTCCATCTCCACTATCAGCAAAATGCCGTCATCAAGGAGATCAAAAAACGAAACCTCCAAGACCAGCGGCAGTCTCAGAGGTTGTAAATTTTGGGTGCGGATTGACTACGGGTAGTAATCCACCGTTGTCCGCTGTGGGTCTATAGTGCCCAAATTGAGAGATGCGATCGCCTCCTTCAGTTCCACCGTGGACTACTTAAGCCACTGAAAGGCCCGCTCTAGCTCCGCCACCCCGTTCTCTTGAAACCAGCGACCGTGGGCCAAAATAATCTTCTCGGGTGCCCAGGCTAACATTTGTTCGTAACCTTTCCTCGCCTGGGCTTTACGGCCCCAAAACGTCATCCTTAAATCTAGGGGAGCCTTACCGTTGGGGTCGGCTATACCAGCCAGGTGAATTAGCCAGCGAAAGGCTTTGTCTATCTTGGGGGGTTCAACGTTTTCAATCAGGTCGGTCAAGATCAGCGTCTTGCTCTGGCGATGGAAGAACACCACTTCATCTAAGAACCGACTGCCGCGAACGATTGCTTGGTCAATTTCTGTAGCCCACTGCGGCGGTGGCGTATCGTCCAGGTCAGCATGGAAAGTTGTTGGAATGTGCTGGCTGTCAGCCCGCTCTCGCACCCCTGGAGATGCCCAGGCGATCGCATGGGGGTAAGCATCTACCCAGCTCTGAATGTGGGCATAGTGAATCTTGTTAGGCGATATCAGATGTTCGACGGGGCCAAGGTTGTCGATCTCGGCTTTGAGAGTAGGCGTTAGTTCCGTGGGGGAATGGCACCACAGCCCGTCGTTGTCCAGGCGCACAACCGTCATTCGAGTGGTGAAGGGAATAGCCATGCCGTACATCGACATCTTGACGATAGGGCCATCCACAATCCAGATGCCATCATCAACGGGCTTGAGTGTGTTGATGGGTTCGTACAGCGTCAGCAGGTCTTTGACCATGGTCAGTCAAGGGATAGCGACCCTACCATTTTGAGGCCAGCGGCTAGACCTAGTAAAGCGGCTAGACCTAGTAAAGACGACAGCGGCTGAAGTCAATCTCTGGCCCAGTAGAGCACTGCACTAAACCACGACCCGCTGCCAAGGCAAATTCACTAGTGGAGTGGGTTTCGCCATCAGTCAGGGCAGACAATTCTGGAGTGATCACCCAGCAAAAATATCCTGTGGCACGGCAATGGGTAACAGCCACAATCCAGTCAGAAACAGCGATGAGTTGAACTAAAGAGTCTTCCACGTCTTGACCCTCCTTCCTTGATTCTGGACTGGAGGCTTAAATTCCAGTGATTTCGATTGAGATAGATAACTACCTATTGCGATCTGGAACAAGTGTACTAAACTAAATCTCTGAAGACAACTGTTCTGGGGTTCAGGGGTCTTGTCCTACAGCACTGAGGCGACTATGGCGGCTAAGAAAGGCGGAAGCAAAGAGCAGACCGAAAAGGAAAAGGCGCTGACTCTGGTGCTGGGCCAAATTGAGCGCAACTTTGGCAAAGGGGCAATCATGCGCCTGGGCGATGCTTCCCGCATGAAGGTTGAAACCATTTCCACCGGGGCGCTGACCCTCGACCTGGCTCTAGGCGGTGGCTTACCCAAAGGGCGGGTGATTGAGATCTATGGCCCTGAAAGCTCAGGTAAAACAACTCTGGCTCTCCATGCCCTGGCTGAGGTACAAAAGCTGGGCGGTGTGGCTGCGATCGTTGATGCAGAACATGCCCTTGACCCTGTATATGCCGCTGCCCTGGGGGTCAACGTCGATGAACTGCTGGTGTCCCAGCCCGACACTGGAGAGATGGGCCTGGAGGTGGTGGATCAGCTGGTGCGGTCTTCGGCTGTTGATCTAGTGGTAATAGACTCGGTTGCAGCCCTGGTGCCACGGGCTGAGATTGAGGGGGAGATGGGCGATGCCCACGTGGGCCTTCAAGCCCGACTGATGAGCCAGGCGCTGCGGAAGATCACCGGCAGCATTGGTAAGTCGCAGTGTACGGTCATCTTTTTGAACCAGCTGCGGCAGAAAATCGGTATTTCGTATGGCAACCCCGAAGTCACGACCGGGGGGAACGCGCTGAAGTTCTATGCCTCAGTACGCCTCGACATTCGCCGCATCCAAACGCTGAAGAAGGGCACTGAAGAGTACGGCATTCGGGCTAAGGTCAAAGTAGCTAAGAACAAGGTGGCCCCGCCCTTTCGCATCGGGGAATTTGACATTCTCTTTGGCCAAGGCATTTCCACAATGGGCTGTCTGATTGACCTAGCCGAGCAGCACGGGGTGCTGATCCGCAAAGGAGCTTGGTACAGCTACGAAGGCAACAACGTTGGCCAAGGGCGCGAGAACACCATTCAACGGCTACAAGAGGATGCTGAGTTTGCCCAAAAGGTAGAAGCTCAGGTGAGAGAGAAGCTAGAGATTGGCGGCGCTGCTGTGGAAGTCGCTGATGTAGAGATTGAAGTGGAGTCTGAAGAGGAAGCCGCTTATCTGGATGAGGACGAGTAAAGGCGTTTATCCCCAGTTCTCTGCTTAAAGAAAACCCCTGCTGTGGCTACTCAAAAGCTTGCAGCGGGGGCTTTTTAGTAAATGGCATCTACCTAGCCCTAGATTTCCCAGGGCAGAGAGGGCGATCGCAGCTGTCCCATCGTCTATCCCCGCTCTCTCAGCAGCAGCATGTCTTGAGTGGTGAAGTGCAGCCATTGAATCGCTTCTTTCAACGGCTTGGGTTCCAGGTTATGAGCCACCATTGCAAAGCTAGTCACTAGCTCATCACTCAGGCCCGATTGGTCGTGGTCGCGCCAGTTAACGCCCAAGCCTTCCTTGAAGTGGTCGATGGCCATGCGTAGCGTCTGGTTCTCTGGCCGATCAAAGTAGACCATTTCCACATCTAGAACAGGTTCAGCAACTGCTTGGAAGTGAGATAGGGAGTTACAAATGACTTTTATTCTGTCCTCTGCTGTGATGGTCATAGCGCCCCCTCAATGCCCATAACTTGAGTAGAGTAAGGCTTTAAGTGGTTCTGGTGTAGTGGTCATCAAAGAGATGGCTATGGTAATTTTGCAATTTCAGAGAAAGAACCGATAGGCGATGTGTACATTATCTATCGTTTCTTTCTCTCCCTCTAAAGCCTTTGGCTACTGTCTCTTTATAAACTAGTGTTCTGCGATTAACACAACATTTTGTTGTGCGGTTAGTCTCGCCTATCTAAGCCAATCCGAGCCATCTCGGAGGGGTCCCGTCGGCAGAATGTCTCATGGAAGAAAAGCGAAGCCTATCTGACTTCACCATTGAGCAGTTCATCGCACCCATTGCTGCTAGAACAATTACCCTCAACATCTTGGCAGGAGAGCCAGGATTATTTGTGGTGACAGGGCAACCCAGCACTGGAAAAACTACCACTCTTTTTGTCATAGCCCAGCAAGCTTGGTTACAAGGGATTCCAATCACCCTGCTAACCAGCGACCAGAATTTGTTGGAGCAGATGCACTTCGCTCTACCCCGAGATTGGATAGTTCAGTACGTTGACGGTACAGAGCAAGCTTGGGAAGACGCTGTCAATCAGAAAATTATTGCCAATCCTGGCATGGGGATGATAACGGATCAACTCATTGGCTTCAACAATGCTAAGGCAGCCATGAAGGCCGCTCAAGCAGATCATTGGGTACTTGCCTGCCTAGATACTCCCTTTGTTGGATTAGACGTTCTCTACGTTCTGCGAGCTTTAGGCTACAGCACCCCAGACCTAGTTGAGAATTTAGTGGGCGTTCTATCCCAAATGCTTTTACCAAGACTATGTGGTGATTGTGGACAGCCTGCCCCTGCAACTTTGGCAGAAACCTTATTGATTTACCCCGACAGCCATAAACCTCGTGAGATCTGGCGCGAGGTTGGTTGTCCAGTGTGCGAGAACCGTGGCGTAGGCGGAGGCTGGCGCTACGGACGTTGCGCGCTATTCGAGGTATTGCAAATTGATGATGAGGTCAGACTCATTGTAGAAGATTATTTGGAGCGGGGTAACTTAGGCCGTCCGCCAACTCACAAGCACTTCACTCTACGCGAAGGGTCGCGAGAATTAGTCAAAGAGGGCATAGTTGGCATTCAGACTTATCAGCGAGAAGTGCTTCAAAACCCTCTACTACGAGTTCAACACTTCTGGGAACAAGAAAGCCTACGGGCTGAACGCCTGCAGGGAATGTTTGGTCGTTTTGTCACCCAACAGTTAGTAGACAAGTTGATGCTCCAAGCAGATTTTGAAAGCATCGTTGAAGGGGAACGGCGAGACGTAACCTGCTTTTTCTGTGATGTGCGGGGCTTTACTACTCGTGCAGAGAAAAGTTCTGCGGTGGATTTATTTGCGACCCTCAATTGCTATTTTCAAGAGATCATCGATATCGTTTTTCAGTATCAAGGAACTGTTGATAAGTTCATTGGCGATGCTGTCATGGTAGTATTTGGCGCTCCCCTCGCCCAAGAAAACCACGCTCTTTACGCAGTACAGTGTGCGATCGCGATTCAGCAAAAAGTAGCCAAAATTAATCTAACTCAGCCCACTCCCCCTATCCATTTGGGCATTGGCATTAACTCTGGGGAAGTCATTGCAGGCTGTATCGGCAGCGCTCGCCGGATGGATTATACCGTTCTAGGGGATGTGATCAACGTCGCTGCTCGACTGGAGAGCCAGGCCCAGCCAAATCAAATCCTACTAGGACTAGCTACCTATGCAGCGGTGCAATCAACTATCGACTGTCAAGGGGTTGGAGCCATCCATTTGAAAGGCAAGGCAGAACCAGTGGAGGTTTTTGAGGTGATTTACTCTCAGGAGCAAAATTAGCGATCACTCCACCCATAGTCCCAAAGCACACAAGATTATCCTGATTTCCAAAATTCAACCCTCGCCTGTAATCAATCGAAGACTCTTAACGTGTTGTGCATCTGAATAATGGCATCTTCTGCTGCCTGATTCTCAGAGCTATAAAAGCTGACAATATAGGCGATTTCTCGATCGCCGATAGGAATGTAGGTGATGAGACTATTAGGGAAGTCCCACCCCTCACTTTCCTCCCAAACCCTTAATCCAGATTGTCCATTGATCTCTACTAGCTCAATCCGCTGGATATCTTCTGGCTCGTCACCAATGCCCAAAATAGCGTCTCGAAGCGAGTTGGGCTGAATGGATACATCAGTCTTAATCAAGTACGGTGATGTTGCACCTGTTGTAGTCACACCAGCAGGGCGCTGGTTATAGATAATGACATAGTCATTGTCATTTTGAGTAACGCTCCAATGGTCTGGATAGTCCACAGAAAAACGTTGGGAGGTGACGGTTTCCTTCGTTCTGGAAGTAATGCTCTCGCCCTTTACTGGTTGGGCAATCGCTTGCATAGCACAGGTTGGAACGACCATCAGCGATACACATAGGGCAAGAGATATTCGACTCAACATAGGAAATTTCTCAACCAGCGCTCTGATGCTAGGAACATCTAACTTATTCAATTGGTTCGGCAACCCATCCGGGTTGTTAAATAATGCTTGATGGAGCCATGTTTTTCCCTATTCAGCCTTACCGATTGTTCCGCCGATAGTCCCACGGCATTACAGGATTGGACTGATTCCAAAAGTTCAACTGCTGCTGTTGAGCCTGAGCCTCGGCGGCCAGGAGGGCATCGTCTGTGTCGGGGCAGCTGCTCAAGAATTGGGTGTAGACCGCTGCATGACCCTCACTGACCATCTGTAGATTCATATTTTGGCCATTTGCATAGACCTCAGCCACCATGCGGCCATAGCGGTCGGTGTCAGCTTCGCGGAACTGAATGGTGGAACCTCTAGGGGTGAGCTGGCGCAGACGTTCGGTAGCTGCCGGCCCCCAAGGGGTTTGTGTTGTCTCTGGTGCGTCGATGCAGGCGAACCGGACTGTAGTGCTCTGGCCTTGGTAGTTCATCTGCAGCGTGTCACCATCGCCTACGGAAACAACGGTGGCGGTGGGCAGGTTTTGGCTGGCCCTTGAGCCAGTGACAGGCTCCTGATCCTGGGGTATGGCCACAGTCCCAGAACATCCGCTAGCGATCGCCCCGAGGCCAACGGCCAAACCCAAGCACTGCCAAACCTTCATTCCCTACTCCAATATCCAGCGTTTTTAGGATACCCGGCAAAACTAGGGAGAGAGGGCTAGATGAGCTATGAGGGGAGTGACTATCGCCAGGTAGAGGGGCACCGCAGCGGAGATAAAGCTGATAACAAAGCGGGTATCGAGATCGTTCTCTTGGGCAAAGAGCAGGGTTAGCAGGCTAGGGGGTAGGGCTGCTCCAGCGAGGACAGCGGCTTGCTCCACGCCCTGAAGCCCAAATGCTTGGGTAACTGCCCAGCCCAAACCCAACCCGCAGCCAATCTTGGCCAGCACCAGGAGGGCATAGCGCCCCACAGAGGCAAGTTGAACCTGAAACTCCATTCCCAGTAGCAGGAGCACCAGCAGCAAAAAGCTCCCCTCGGCAATGTCCAGCAGGCCCATCAGCATCTCATTCATCCAACCTAGAGCGTTGAGTATTAAACCCAGCACAATGGCCCAGAAGAAAGGTGTTTGGGCCAGCTTCAGGACCACCGCCCGAGCTGTGACCCCAGCTTGGCCAAACCAGGCGGAGAGGCAGTAGACCACCGTGAATAGATAGATGGCCTGGGCTAGGTCGAACAACACAATTCGACTGAGGCCCACATCGCCAAAGGTGAGCAGCATGATGGGATACCCCACTGCACCGCCCTCAAATGTGGGAAAGGTAGTCATCAAAGCCCCAGCCTTGGGCTTGTCCCACTTGAACCACCAAACGCCAACAAAGGCGATCGCTGTCAGGCCGACCACCACTACCAAGGCAGACAGGGGCAGGTAGATGAGTTCTAGGGCAAAGGTGGCGGTGGCCAGCGCCCGCAGAATCACGGCTGGAAGCACCAGCGTAGTCAGGAGCTTACCAATGGTCTTGACATCGCCAGAGTGCAGCACCCCAGCCCGCCTCAGCCCAAACCCCAGGCAAGCCACCAGGATCATGGGCAGGAGTTGAATTAGCATCGGCATTAAATCGATGATGGTGAGCCTTGGGGGTGGCCTGCGGCTGGTAGCTTAAGAGCTAGAACTGCCCCAGGAAGAATTGATGGCCATTTCCTTTGACCGAGCCGCTGACTTCTACGACAATACCCGCACCCTAGCTCCAGAGGTGTCTGAACGGCTTACAGCTGAGATTTTAAGGCTGGGGCAGGCTACCCCCGACACCACCTTCTTCGAACCAGGAATCGGCACCGGGCGCATTGCTCTGCCCATAGTCGAGCGGGGCTATGCCTATACCGGGGTTGATATTTCAGAGGCGATGATGGACAAGCTCAGGCAAAAGCTTGAGAGCAAGGCCCACCGGCTGACGTTGATCAATGCTGACGCGACCGATTTACCCTTCGAAGCCAATGCTTTTGATGTAGCGATCGCCCCCCACATCCTGCATCTAATCGCTGACTGGCAAAAGGCGATGGATGAGCTGCGCCGGGTGCTGAAGCCCGCTGGAGTGTTCATCTATTTTCACCACCCCACCAACAAGACCGCTACCCGCGATGCCCTTGGGCGACAGTGGCGGCAAATTCTAGCGAGCTATGGCTACGACTCTGGCTTCACGGGGGGTGTGACAGAGGATGTTTTAGGCCGATTGCAGGAGCAGGGGGCAACGCTAGAGACAGCGGAGGTTGCTGAGCTGTCCCGCGAGAGTACAGTGGATAGTCTTATGGGATCCTACCGCGACCGCGTGTACAGCAATATGTGGAGAGTGCCCAACAACATCTACCCCCAGGCGCTGGCTGACTTGGAAGACTGGGCTTCTCAGGAGTTTCCCGACCCTAACCAGCCCGTCACCTCTCAGGACACCATCACGCTCACCGCCGCCTACCACTGGGCAAGCTGATAATAGCTCAGACCGAGCCTGCAAGCGTCCATTGGGACTGTGAGCGTTGCGGGTGGGGGAACGATTCGGTGTAGGGGGTTAAGCAGACTGAGTAAGGCTGATCAGGTCAAGCTTGATTTTCGTATCTATCAGGATTGTCTCGCTCAAAGCTATTCTCTCTCCTGTGATCCATACATCTTGAGGCTGGAACCGATAGAGCCGCCGAGGGGATGGGGCAAGGTAATCAGCAGGCGCTCGCTGTTGGCCCTTAGTCGCTCGTTTTAGCAGCAGGGGAATGACGCGTTCCACATCCTCCGCTGCTACTTCAGCCGCAGTGCCAGAGAAATAGAGCCCCTGTCCTTTGCCCTCTTCCCGGTCTGTACTGTAGATGGCGATCGCTGCCCGGCCCTGGTTGGCATAGAGGTTTTGGGAGTGCTGGGCCACCATTGCTGAAGACCAGTACAGGTTCCAATCAGAATCGTAGGTGAAGAAGAGTGGGGAGACCCAGGGCAAACCTTCAGGGGAGCAAGTAGAGAGAGATGCGTAGATAGTGCCGTCAAGGATTTGTCGTGCCCTGGCAATGACCTCTGGAGTCTGACCATCAGCAGTATTGACCCAGCCATTCTCTGCCGTAGCGATGGACATAGTTTGCGGTCCTCTGGCAAAAGCTCTATTCAGAATAAGGCGCTTTGCTGGCTCATTGGTTGAACCTCATAGCTTTCATCAATCGGTAGATCGGGTTGCCGAGCAGCAGCCACCGCCAGGCGATCGCACCGTTCATTTTCCACATTGCCGCTGTGGCCCTTGACCCACTGAAACTCGACTTGGTGTTGTTCACAGAGACTAAGTAGCTGCTGCCAAAGGTCGGCATTGACGGCTCTCTCTGTTTTGGTACGCATCCACCCCTTGGACCGCCAGCGTACCGCCCAGCCCTTCATCATGGCCTCGACGACGTACTTAGAATCTGAGTAGATGGTTACAGCGCATTTGTGCTTTAGGGCCTGAAGGCCAGCAATCGCCGCCATCATCTCCATACGGTTGTTTGTGGTCAGTCGGTAGCCGCCAGACAGCTCCTTGCGGTGTTCACCATAAAGCAGCACTGTTCCATAGCCGCCAGGGCCAGGGTTGCCGGTGCAGGCTCCATCGGTGTAGATGATGACGGGTTTGAGAGGTTGGGACATGGGCCTTCTGCCTTTAATAAACTGAGGATGCCCTTTCTCGTAAGAAGGACTATCGGCTCCAAAATAAGGGTATTGGGTCCTTTTCAGCAGGTTCTAGATTGGGATGGATTGTTGGCAAAAGTGGCTCAATTTGTAGCAACTCACTCAGGGCTGGTTGAGTGAGCCCAGGCATGGATACTCCAGCAATTTGACAAATTTGTAAACGCCTTTCGTCTATCTCAAACCCATGGGTACTGCTCCAAGGCATCAGCATGAGACTGACACCATTGCACTTAGTTCGCCAGCAAGCCCCGAATTTACTACGTCTAAATTCTACCCAGCGTAGATTATTTGGCGTTTTCGTATTTGCTTTGAACGTGTTTCTTAAGAAGTTGACAGGTCTTGACTGGAACATAAACCGATACTTGATCTGAATGGTTAGCAGAGAACCTTTTTGGGGTGGTTCAATACCAAATACCACGACCCGATCCGCTATCCGTTGCAGGTTTCTCTGTAGCATTACCTCAGCCGGCATCAATTTCTTGGCAGGTACTCTCGTCTGGTTTAGCAGCGGGTGAAATTGCTCAATAAATAAGGCTTCATCCTCGTCTAACTGTTCAGGGCGATTGGTGTAATCAATCCAGGTCAGAAACACTGGAGACTTGCGATGGTAGTCCTGAAGCTGATTAAGGCGATGGTGGGTCTGTCCTTGCCAGCGAGTACGTAGATTGTTTGCCTGCCCAATATAAAGAACTCGCTGGTTGGCATCTAGGACAAAATAAATGGCAGGGTACTCGGGCAACTGCTTGCGATCGCACAGGGGCAGCTTAGGAAGAGAAGTTAATGTGATACCTGAACTCATTGGAATCTCTGTTGCCAAGTTTGTAAGGCAAGGTCTACGAGATTCGAAAGAGAGCAATTCATCTCTTTATCAAGAAATGGCTTATACACGTCTGGAATCTTACTGTAATTCCCTATCCCATGATTTAATCCTGGAAATCTCCATAGGTCTTTAGAGCGAGATGATTTTGGGCAATAAAGCAACCCTGTTACTGATTGCTCAGACTTATCTGTGCCTATCATCATTCTTAAGACAGGAGGCTTTCCACCTGGATGGGGAAGCCAAAAAAATCGTGCTAGCTCACTATCGGTAAACCCAAAAGCTCCTGTCTTCTTAAGTTCACAGCAAGGTTTTGTTATCCCTCTACCATAAACAATTCGCTGTGGCTCGATAATCTCCTTTATACGCTTGTCAAATCCTAAAACTTTCTCGCGCAGCATCATGGTGGCATTGAACTCAGCGTCAGAGGCATGGCTTAGCCAGTTCAGCAGCTTGCGGGGTGGCTCAGGGATGGGAATTGCAGTTTGCAGAGAAATTGACTCTTGCTGGATCAATAAAGGAGTGATTGTCCCTTCCCTAGCCCCTATTAACTCTAGATACAAACAGTCAGCCTTGGCCTCAAGCTGAAAGCTCATCAACTCTATATCTAGAACACTGTATTTACAGTCGGTCAGCGTGTCCTGGTGAAAACTGGGAGTGATCGCAATCAAGCGAATTGGTTGTTCTAGATCAACCTCTTCAAATGAAGCATATTCCTTTAGCGCATTGTAGTAGCGCGTGAGTTGCTGAGCTACATAGCGATCCTCTACATTCTTCAGCTCAATGACAACCAATCGCTGCTGGTCGTCAAGGGCAAGAATGTCACAGATTTGACCTCGAATTTGAAACTGCCGTTTGAAAGGCTTTAAGTTCAGCAACCTTGGTAGATTTTTCCAAACTATTTCCTCAAGCTCAAATTCGTTGCCAAACTGCCACTTATCCCCAATCTTGATGAGAGCCAACCTATTTAATTCCTTTCGAGATCAGAGAGAAGTTTTTTCCTTTGACTATTTCAATCGCATCGGTTTTCTCTAATGCCTGAGTAACTACTCCCGTCCCCCCAGTTATCAGATGCAACTCATCCTGTGCCCTAGTCATGGCCACATAGAGCTGTCGTCGCGCCAGCGATCGCCTATCCAAATCAGCATCAAAGCAATCCTCAAACTGCTCGATCCACAGCAACAGCACTGCCTTAAACTCCAGCCCCAAGGATGACAGTGTGGTAATAACTCTTACCCCTGGCCTGCGGGCACTGTAATTGACTTTGGTTTGCTGGCTCTCTGTGACCCAGTAGACCGGCAGGCCCAGGTCTTGCAGGCGTTGGAGCATAGAGCGAAATAGGGCATCATCCTGCTTGCTCTTGAAGCGGTAGAGGATAGCGATATCTGAGGGGCTGTAGCCCAGCATCACCAGGCGCTGCACCTGCTCGACAACAACATCTACAGCTCTATGCTTCGTGCCTGCCCTATAGAGGGTTGGTCGAGGCCCACTTCTGAGCGCAGCATCAGGCATAACTGTGGGGAAAGTAGCATCGTCTGTGAGGTCTTGATCAGTGTTCTTCACCACCGTCCATGCTGCCTCTAGAATCTCCTTGGTATTGCGGTAGTTCTGTGCCAGCTTCATTGTGCGGCCCTGGGCTTTAATGCCTACTGACTTCCAGGTGAATTTAGACCGGCTGTAGAGGCTCTGGTTGCCATCTGAGACAACTACCAGGTCACCATTCTCTGGGTCTTTTAGGCCAGCCACACAACAATCAAACCACTCACGGGTGAAGGTGTGAGCCTCATCCACCAGGATGGAATCCCAGCGATCGGCCTCGGGAAGCTGCTGGAGCTTAGCCAGAACCTTTTGACCGATGTGGACGTTGCACTCTTCCTCGGTCTTAAAGCTGTTGTAGCTTGGCAACCACTTGATCAAGCTCTTGGCCCAGTCGTGGAAGTGCATGACCTCAATACGATCTTTGTACTGGGGATTCATGGTGTCGCCATGCAGGAGCGATCGCAGGTGGGCGGCCAGCGTGATATTGAAGCACAGGATGAGGATGCGCTGGTTGAGGAGGCGGTTGGCCAGCACTTTGGCGCGGGCCAGGAGGATCAGGGTTTTGCCAGAGCCAGCAACGCCAGAGATCAGGCGGTGACCATCCTTCATGTTGCGGGCAAGGCGCTCTTGGTCGAGGTCAAGGGGCACAACTACATTGCTGCCGACCGGGAGTTCAACGCCCTCGGGCACGCTGCTGGAGGTGACGGGCTTCTCTCTAATCACTGTCTCGGGGTGCAGACAGCCCTTTATTGTGTTCACCTGGTCTACAGTCAGTGCCGGGAAGTCAAAGTAGACCTTGAACATATCCCGCAGCCGCTGCACCAGCATCTCTGGGGTGTAGTTCTCCCACTCTAATAGCTCATCTCTGTAGGCTACTTGGGGCTGCTGGAGGAAGGTGTAGATATTCTCCTCATGGGCTTGGGGTCCGTTAATGTTGCTCATTACAGCGCCGGTGCCCACAGGAAAGACTAACTTGCCTTTATAGTTGCCGCTGGGCTGGCGAAGGATGGGGTAGCCTTTAAAGCGCTCAGCGGCAGTGCAGAAGTAGCCGTGAGCTTGTCTAAGAGGGGATTGGTGGCTCTCTGCCGTCCCATGCTTATCTTTGACTTTGAAGAACCGCTCTCCTGCCTCAACAATGTTCCCGGCATACCACCCCTTGACCTCAATGATCAGCAGACCAAAGGTGGGGCTGAGGATGGTGAAGTCGGGGTAGAGGTTGCGCTGTAGACGTGGCTCATACCAAACGATGAAATCCTTTGGCAACTTGGTTTTGAGAATGTTAAAAAGGCGCTGTTCACCCTGGCTGGCGTCAGAAGGAATGGTTTCGGGGATAGTGAGGGCCATAGATACTGAGTTAAGCCACTATGGTTAGTTATCCCCAGAACAGAGCAAAGCTCAGCAGGCACATCACAAGCACATCAAAAAGCCTCTTTAGTTAAACCTCGGGTAATGGCAACCGCAACCAAATGGGCAGATGATCGCTCACCTCATGTTCAAATTTGCCATAAAACTCCTTCTTCTCTTGGCTACTTAATCTCTCAACAGGTGGTAGCTGAAGGGCTTCACGAAACAGTTCTACAAAATTCACAACACCATAGTCTGGGCCTTGAGGTGGTTCAGGTCCCATCTCTGGGTTTTTATCATAGGAGGGAAGGCGTGAATCATGACTAAACAAACCAATCTGGTCGAAAGTCTCACTCAAGCGTGCATTAGTACGGAATGGTTCCGTTGAGCCTTTGTGAACATCCAAAAATGGGAAATTAACATTGATACTGTGGCCAGATGCCTGCATGTCTTGATTAAAGGTTTTAATATGTTTCTCAATTCGGGGTCTATCTCTTTCTGGATTGCTGAAACTTAAATTGAGGTCGCCCATGAGAATGAAGTTCGGAAAACTTGTATTGTCTTTCTCTTGTACCCCACCCAAGATCCACTCCATCAGAGCATCAAATTCCTGGCGGCGATCTTCAACAGAATCGCCAAAATAAAGGTGGGCATTGACTGCCATGATTTTATAGGGCTTTGTCTCAGGATGTCCGATTATTTCAAAGCTGGCACAGAAAGGTTGACGAATAAAGTTTAAAAAGACTGGAATCTGAATCTTTGGTGCTTTCGGCTCAGGGCCAACAGGGCTTTCTTGCCATGCATCACGGGATTGAAGATACTTCACGTAAGGCGTAGCAGTGTCTACCAGCACTTTGTAATTGTCAACGATAGTCTTTAATACTTTTGTGCGGTCATAGGAGATATCGGAAATAATGTTGCCCCGACGAATAAGGTTTCGATTATAGATAAATCCCAGACGTTCACCTAGTCCTTGTTCGCCAGGAAATTGCCCAGTTTTGTCAGAAACAATAGCGTCATACTCAGGCCCCATCAAGCTTACTAGCTTATCAAAGCCTTCCAAATCGCCCATAATCTCTTGGACGGAGAGCAGATCAAAGCGTCTACAAATGTTTGCAAGAAAGTTCCAAGTATTCGGGCTTCGACCGTTTACGCTACCTAGCTTACGAATATTAAAAGACCCTAGTACAGCAGAGCCGTAAGTACGCTGAGGAATGCCGTATTTATGGGGGTCACTCTCTAACAGAGTATTGATCTTTGCCCATTCGTCAGCAGTCAAGTCAGCCATTAGTAAGACCTTTAGGATAGCTCTATGTTCTAAGGTTAGTGGCTTTGTCAGAATTAGGGTTTGAGCTACTTGTGCTTAACCAATATTTATTGGTTAAGTTTCCACAGCTTTCCTCCAGCTGTCACTTCAGCGGCCACCATCTTGCCCTCTAAAGACTTCAAAATAGCTCTGGTTGATTCCTGATGCAAATCGGCCAAGTTGGCGATTGCCCCAACACTCTGCCCTTCTAACTCACTACAGCAGTTCAATACCCTGAGGGCCATGCGCTGGGGCTCATCCAGGTGAGGCGCAATCAAGTCCTGCTGGTTGCGCGGTAGTTTGCGGAAGTAGCTGAGGAAGTCGGCGGCGTTGGCGATCGCACTCAAAGTACCGGAATACATCTCTCTCCACCGGATCGGGTTGCCTCCTAATTTGCCCAGAATTAGGCGAAAGCTGGCTGCCCCCTAACCGGGTGAACTCCACCAACCCAACCGGGTGAGAGGGGCCAACCTAGTCGGGTTGGCTTTGTGAACAATGATTTCTGGGGGCTTGACCAGATTCGGGTAAATCAGATCCGAAAAACGGCAAAGAGAGATATAGGAATAGTTCTCAATAAGGATGGTGCATTTGACCTATTGAGGCTGAAACAATGTAGAATCGGCAAATCTCAGTTCCTAAAAGACCAGATTCGGAACTCGTTTCATGCCGAAGGTAAATCGCAACGGTCAAGCAGCTGTTTTGAAAGCTGAACAGTTGGAAGAGGTGTTTAACTACCTCCCCCAACCCCATGACCTGATTTTTCAGATCTGCTACTACACCGCTGCCCGCATTGGTGAGGTAGTGCAGCTTCAAGCCGGAGACATTGTGGGCGGCTATGTGGTTTACCGAGCCAGGACGACCAAAACCAAGAAAACCCGCTCGGTAGCGATCGCTCCTCCTCTAGAGAAATTACTGGCGGCAGAAGAGTTAGCTAAGCAAGGGTATCTATTCCCTGGCCGTGTTCAGGGACATATTACCACCAGAGCCTGTGATAAGGCTCTGCGGGAAACGCTCGATTACTTGGGCATTCGGGGCGTGTCTACCCACAGCTTCCGGCGATCGCTGCTGACGATGATGCACTTTGAGAAAGGCTATTCGCTGCGAACGCTTCAGAAAATTACCCAGCATGAGGACATCGGCAACCTGGCCAGGTACTTGGAGATTGGGCAGCAGGAGGCAGATGAGGCTTTGAGGTCATTGTGGAGTAAGGCATGAAGAAGGATATTCTTTACTCTCTAGGGCAAGCACCTAATGGTGAGTTAGTTCATATTGCAGATGCAAAACAGGACATTTCCTATGTTTGTCCAGCTTGTCATCAGGCGTTTGTACAGCGGAGGGGATCTCGCAAACGTCCCCACTTTGCTCATAAGATCCTCTCACCCAACTGTACGCCTGAAACAGCACTACATTATGGCTTTAAGACATTGCTTTTTGAGAAGATTCAGAGCTGCTTGAGTGATGGAAAAGCACTACCAATAAAATGGGATTGTCCCAAATGTGCAGGTTTCCATGAAGGAAATCTACTTAAGAAGTCGGTCTCTGTGGCACTAGAGCATAGCTTGGGAGAAAGGCAGCCCGATATTGCACTATTTAGTGAGCAGCAGCAGCCTGTCGCAGCCATTGAAGTAGTAGTAACGCATGCTCCAGATGAGGAAGCAATTAGATACTATGACAGGAGGAATATTGCCGTAGTAGTCATTAAGCTGAATTCTGATCAGGACATTCAACAGTTAGAAGCTGATGTGTTGAAGCCTGATTCTATAAGTGTTTGCCCAAATCCTAAGTGTCCTATGTGTGAAAGCCATATGCCGAAGAAGCGCCTTCTAATTATTGA
Organism: Nodosilinea sp. FACHB-131; assembly: GCF_014695395.1. GTDB lineage: Bacteria > Cyanobacteriota > Cyanobacteriia > Phormidesmidales > Phormidesmidaceae > Nodosilinea. The sequence continues at coordinate 39,348 of NZ_JACJOF010000040.1, read as the reverse complement.
TGGCGACTGTTGGAACTGTCGGGCACCAATGAAAGTGGCAGCAATCCGCGGTGATATGGGCTATGAACCAAATTTAAACTCTGATGATGCAAGGCTAGCAGCTCAGCATGGCGTTTTTATGAAAGAGCAATATAGTAAGACTGTTGGAGATAGCTATATAGCTAACACCTGTCGTAGGTGCGGTAAATTTGTTGGCGGACATTATCTATTCATTGACTATGTGGCGGTGCCAGAGTATCCTCGTCAAGAGCTAGACGCAGGCTACTACTGCCCTAATTGCCAGGTCTAAGCCACTAGGCTTTAGCATGGGCTTTCTCGTTCTACCTGTGCTTCTGGGGCATTGCAACATTTAGCACACGGCACAGCAGCGAACCCTAGGCAGTTTGACCAAATACTGTGGTAGAAGATGTGCCTTTTAGACCGCATGTTATTCTAAAAGGCTTTGTTTTATGCTGGAATTTCATCAGCTAATTGGTGCCGCTTCAAATAGTAATTAGAAAGGGCCTTTTTGCTGATGATGCTATAAAGACGGTTAAAGTTATCTTTAAGTTCACTAATATAGCAGGAAAAAAGTTGAGTATCGTTCTCCAGATGATTTCGAGCCAGTTTATAAACCACTATCTTTCTTCCATCTGTTACTAGGCAATGATAGCAACCTGTCCAAACAGCATAGGATTTTGCCTGTTTACGTGCATTATCAAGCTCCATTTCTTTCTGAAGGCGAGTTTCATGCTTGGCTTCTACAATTAATAAAACCTGATTACTCAAAGATTCATAATCGTGATTAAAGAGCGCACAGTCAACATGAATTACAGAGGGTTTTGATCCGTGATACGTATGCATCGGCATACTATCGTATCGCTCGTCCTCTGAGAAGCCGAATTTATAAAGAAGTGGAATTAAAAATTTTGTTTCAACTTCCCGCTCCGTTCTCAGGTTTTTATTTTGAATTTCGTTAAACCATTGATCATCATTCCAGTCCTCAGGTAGAGAGTTGTCGATAGAATCAGTAGCGTTAACTTCTTCAATACTGGCTTTTGAAAGAATTACCCAATCATCAAAGGACAATTCCCAGTCATTCCCTAGCTTCATGATAGAAGGAGTTAGAATGATGCCCGCCTCCTGTAAAATTTGTGTGATTTCAGAGGTGTTCTCTTCAGTTCTTCTGTGCAAATTAAATTTGGATATTAAGGTTCTGATTTTAAGTTTCCTTCTGCCATTCTTGCTAAGGTAAACTGAATCATATATTTCCTTGACAATTAAAGGGGTGTGATCGGGAAGTGGCATTATTTAAGGCTTTTAACTTACCAAATCAGAATGCCCAAAATAAACCTCAACCTTTTGATTGTGAGCTGTTGGAATAAAGAACAGGTCATGAAACGTAATTAATATGGTGTTAAAATCTAGCCAAATTACGAGACTCTGCTATTTCCTCTACTAAACCAGTTACAGCCAAAGCCAAACTTTCTGAGAAAGCTTCCGCTGCAACAGTGGCAAACCTCAAAGCTACATCCTCGCGTAAGACTTCAATGAGCGGCTTTGAATCCCCATAGCTCAGGTAAGTTTTTTCTAGGTGGGGGGTAGCCATCGCCAACCGCTCAGCCGTTGGCAGCCGATCACGCTTCTTATGAGAGTTGAAGTCGGGGTCGGCTGGCACTAAGTTCCACAGCTCATTGGTGGGGTAGACTGCTATGGGCAAGATGTGGTCGAGGTCATAGTTGATGCCCTGGGCAATACGCTTCTCCGTCCAGGGGCAGGTAAAGGCGGTGCCCTCCATAAGCAGGATATCGACCTGGTTGCGTTCCCAGGTCAGCGGGCGGCGGTTATCAGGGTGAGAGGTCAGTAGGCCATAGATGTAGCCCCTATCGTGGTTGCTCACTCTGCCACTGAACAGGCACCATTCATGGATACAGAGAGCTTCAACCCAGAGCGACATTTGGCGGAACGTAGCCCAGAGTTCGAGGGGAATGATTAGGCAGCGGTCTTTTGCCCTTGTTCCCGGCACAGCTACAGTCCGGCTGGCCACCTGGTTGTAGGCTTGGGGTTTCTCAAAAATGCTCCAGTGGCCGGGGCCAGCATAGCGGATCGGCATCTCGATGGTTTTGGCGATCGCAGTAATAGCAGTTTGGTAAGCGTCAATTAGCGGCTGGGGGTAGCGCTGGTGTTTGCGGGGTGAGCGCAGCTCGTTGATGAGGAAGAAGCCATCGGCGGGGTTCTTGATCCCTCCAAACACCTGCTCCCACTGTCGCCTGAGTTCGGTTAGCGCTGGTCTAAACGCTAAGACATCACAACGATTCAAATCCTGCCGTCGCTGCCCCTGCTGGATGGGGTTATCGGGGTCTACGAAGGGCCAGTAGTATGCGATCCAGAACTCGGCAAGCAGCTTGAGAGGAACGGCAACATCGCTCTGATAGGTTCTGAGGTCAGGGTAAGTCAGCACCACATCGTTGATAGCCCGCAGTAAAGCAATCTTGTAGCTCGTTACTTTTGTATCGTGCTTGAGGATGGTGCTGATGACTTTACCTGAGGTGATGAGGGTCACCTACCCTCGCAACCGATACCATCTTTATCACCATCAAACTTGTGGGGGTCTGGAGACAAAACTGTGAAATTTCGATGGGTGATGTCCTTGCAATCCAAGTCGGGTGGCGGCGGGGTAATGCATACACCCGGATAAGCCGGATCGCAACTGCTTTGGGCGCCTAGAGGCAATGGCGCAACCAGTAAACCAACAGCTGAAAGGGTCAATAGGATTAAACGAAAAGCCATAGGACTAGCCAAATAAGACAGGACAGGACACAGGTAATACACCTAGAATGCCCGCATCTCCTTAGGTTGAGCCTTTTAGAGTCAAGTCTTGTCCTATAGGACTGTCTCATAGGATAGTCTTGTTGATTCGCTGCTTACTCCTTGCCAAACCTTCACAGTCAGAATCTCGCCCCAGCGCTACATGGCTCGCTGGGCGAGATTCTGACTGCATCGCCCAGGTGGGCTTCAAGCTCATCGCGCCAAACTTGACGGCATCAAGGCTGAGCTTGCGGTTGAGACTGCCCAAGGTACCAATTGCTATCTTTCCTATTGGTGCATTTCTTCGCGTTGGCGGAGCCTTCCCTTAGCGTTATGCACCCTACGATGATCGACACGCTTACTACTTTATTTAATGCACGTTCCTTAGTAGAAAAAAGGAAATTGTAACGCGCATCTTGCCCTACCTGCGAGACTTCCAGCCCATACGGATTTTCACGATTTACGTAGGTTGGATATAGGATGAGGCAATTGTGAGTAGGCAGGATTTATGTCAAGTCACAGGGTTAGTTGGAGATTTGGTTTGTTGTGGTGCCTAGTGAGCACAACCGCCATTTTTGCCGGTGGGGTTGTGGCGCTATACATTAGCTGGTTTACTGCCGGTCAACTGGGCTTAGCGATCGAAGGCACCAATGAGGGCCCGGTGGGTTCTATTGTCTTCTTAGCCCTGATGTCGCTGCTGCTTACACCAGCAATTGGGATTGCTCAGGGCTGGCTGCTAAAGCACTACTTACCGATCGCCCACTGGTTTGGCGCGACACTGGCAGGTGGGGCAATTGCGGCTGCTATTACTAGCGGAGTCGGATTATCAGGCGGTAATAGCCTAGACATCGCATCAGCCGCAATTTGGGCAGGAACCGCGATCGCCCAGTGGTTTTTGCTGCGGCGGTTTTCGTCTAGGTCGATTGCTTGGCTGATTGCCGGAGTAGCGCAGATTCCGCTCGTTTTGAATCAGCCCAACCTGGTGAATCTTAACTCGCCAATTGGCATATTGGTCTACAGCGTTGTGACTGCAATTTTGATTGTTTGGATCCTGCGGGGCAGTTCACGTCCGGTTGAACTACGTCCGGTTGAACGTTGAACTGAGGCAGGAAGATCGCTTCGACTAGTACCGGGTAGCGGGGTTGTAGATCAGGTGTTGGCTGAGAGCTAGGCTTTGCTCAATACTCCTTAAATGAAAGACTCTCTTGAGTGTAATTAGATGTATTTTGGAGGATGTCTCAAAAGATGGTAGGTCAAATCATTGCAGCAGGCGGTGGTGGATTTTCCGCAATTACAAACGATCTGGCTTTAGAACGGTACATTCTGGGTCAAAGCAAGAATTCCCAATCGCCAAAGATTTGTCTTTTGGCAACCGCAACTGGAGACTCAGATTCCTATATTGAGAAATTTTATAGGGCATTTAATAGTTTGAACTGCCGCCCTATTCATGTGCCACTTTTCAAGCAAACACCCAATCTAGAATCCACTCTTTTAGCGCAGGATGTTATCTATATAGGTGGGGGAAATACTAAAAGTATGCTTGCCGTTTGGAGAGAATGGGGGGTGCCAGATATCCTCCGTCAGGCCTGGTCAAGCGGAATTATTTTGTCAGGCAGTAGTGCTGGAGCTATTTGTTGGTTTCAGCAAGGAATCACTGATGCATGGGCTAATAGATTAGAAGTCATGGATTGTCTTGGATGGTTTCCAGGCAGTTGCTGCCCCCATTACGATGCAGAACCCGAACGTCAGCCGACTTATCATCGCTTTTTGAAAACTGGTGAAGTGAAACCGGGCTATGGCATTCCCGAATGGAGTGCTTTACATTTCAAGGGAGATCAAGTTTTTAAGGCTATTTCTTCTCGTGCTGATACAACAGTCTATCAAGTCACTATAGAGAATGGGTTGATTAAGGAAATCCCCTTGAAAATGGAAAAGATTTCTTAATTTCCTCAACCGATATCAAGTGCTGTCACCTCGATAGCAACTCTTCCAGCAGGAGCAGGCAGGCGGCTCCTAACAGCGGGGTAGAGTTGGCTATCACACGGGTCGAGAGCCAGGGCGGCAAGTAAATATCTTGGATGTCTTGTCCTTCAGGGGTGAGGTTTTCAGCTCAAGTTCTAAGGAGGCAGCGAAAGCCGTTCCTAGCGTAGATTAAAACCTTGATGCTGATAAAGCCAAGGGCGATCGCTGTCCACAGGGCAAGTTAATTCGTCAGGCCACAATACAGCAAAAACGAAATGGCGCTGAACATTACTACAAAGACAATGGTGTGAAAAAGCTTGACCCAGGTTAGTAGCATGGCATGACCACTAAATCCCTACTCTCTAAGCCAGTAGGCTGACCCATTGGGGACTCTATCCACCAGACCTCGCTCAAAGAGTTCCCGACGCAATAAGGCTGGATCGCCAAAGGTGTGGTGCTGGTTGAGAAGGGCATTAACCTCGCGTTCGTTATAGAGAACACCAGGCTCAAACTTAGTCGCTAAATACTCTAGAGCGACCTGCTGAAAATGTCCTCTGTTACGCCTAGATGGCCATTCCTTAAGCCGTCCCTGGTCATCTAGATAACGTTCTAGCTCTGATTCAATATCCACCTTACTAAGCGCAGAAATGGACTGCCCTATCCTATGTTATCGGCAGGAGCGTCTATTACAGTTGATTACTTCTTACGCTAAATACCGCTCTGCTGACCAGTCAGGTGGGTTAGGGATGGTATGATGGCCCTGGTCAGAGGCCCGCCGATACCACACCAGCTCTGACACATGGAAGTCAACGTAGCTGGGTACCATTAACCCTTTAGCTACAGAAAGAGGTTCGATGAAGAGCTGCCCTTCATCGTCGTAGAGGTGGAGCCTGACGTTACGCGGCAGCTTGCGGCGGGTACGGCTGAGAATTTCGACCACTACACCATAGCCATAGCGGCCCTGGTAGGGGTCTTTGAGCTTCACCAGGTCGCCAAGGGATAATTCCTTGGGTTCGGCCTTACTCATGGATCTTCTCCACTTTCCAAGCCGACTGTGCCCCGTTCTTCCCGGCCCTAGTGAAACGAAAGCCATAGCGCTCGAAGGTTGCCCCATAGAGAGATGAGAGGCCAAGGATATCGGCTAGTTCACTGGTGCTAGGCCGCCAGTTGTTGTTGGCGATCGCCTGAAGTTGTTCAAAGCGAGAGAGTGGGTTCGGCGGTGCCGGTGGTGCAGATGGGGGCTGTTGGTTGGCGATTCTCCCATGGAGAGGCTCCGCCAACGCAGCCACCAAAGCCTGAAGCATCTCTAGCTGTCCTGTTGCCCCGTGGGACTGTTCTAGAGTTGGGCTAGGAGTATGGACGAGGTACTGTCCTGGTGTCTCATGGGACTGTCTCGTAGGTTGGCCCAGAATTGCGACAGCAGCGGCTTCTAATGTGTAGTCCTGCTGAATCAGTTCGTGAATGCGGTCGAGCAATGCTAACTGGTCAGCGGTCACGTAGGCTTTATTTCTGTCGCGTTTGACCGTCACAATTCCGAGGGCATTGATGCGGTTGTAGATCTGAGAACGGGCAACCCCGTAGCGGTCGGGTAGGCTTTTTAGAGGCAGTTCATCTACCAAAGCGCACTCTACTGGTTCTGTCATGGCTGGTGTCTGGTCTAGCTCAGACAGGGCACTAGAAAGCCTTTAATCCCAAGCGTTCCCGCTGTACTGTCTGATGTACTGTCTTGTCACCATAGCCACGATGGCAGGATTTGTGAACTCCAGAACACTCTTGTTAAAGTACAATTGAACTATCAGAAAACACAAACACACCAGCCCTAGAGCGATGCTCCTAGGGCTTTTTTATTGAGTGAATTCCTTCCCTGAACTGTTCTGGGGACAGATAGTGTCCCCCAAAACCTGAAACCAGCATTGCTCCAAAGCTTACCGAATTGTCTTATTGGACAATCAGTACAACCGTGCTATCGAACAGGAAAGCACACACCTGCCGCACGTTTTTTGCACAGCTAGCCGCACAGGGAACGAACACCCCGAGCACAGCGCTAGTGCAGTTGGCCGCACAGGTGAAAACGCTTTTATTTCAAAGGTTTTACTGCTTTCCTAAAGGAGGACGCACGGATGGAAAACGCACCAGACTACGCACCGCTGCACATCGAAGATGTAACAGATACTGTGCAGTCGCACACCCCCGCGCAGGGCGAGCGCACACTACAGCGCACAGGTAACAACCTCTACAGCTCCAGGCAGATTGCTGAGCGTTATCCCGATATCCATGTGAAGGAAGTCACCATCAGAACCCGCTGGTACGTGTGGCTGGAGCGGGTAGCCCCAGAGCTACTGTTGAAGAAAGGGCATCTGTATACCGACCTAGCCGCAGAACTGTTTGACGACTTTGCTCAGAGAGTGAAGCGCGATCGCATGGATTCCAAAGCCTGGGTGGAAGACGCTAAAGCTCGGTTCTCCCATGAGTGGGGTTCTGTCGGAGTGATTGATGGGGAGTTCATGCCCGATGAGGTAGGCAACGCTCTCGCCCTGCTCCAGACCCAGGGCAGTAGTCTCCAGACTCAGCTTGCTGCCGAAATGGCCGATATTGAAGCCTTTGTGGAGCAGTTGGGCGATGTTGAGGACGACTTTAGCCAGGCTGAACTCGATATGTTTCGCGCTCAGGGAGCGATGCGCGGGGTAAGGCGCTTTAAGGTCGAGGTCCAGGCCGAGCTGGGCACCTACAACCTGCTCAAGAAAAAGCGGATGCAGGACAACACCGGGGAGGGGCAGCCATGAGAGTAGCAGTCTCCCTGGCCTTAGGCGGACTGATGACCGGTTGCGCGATCGCAGAAGCCCCCACTACAGCAACCTTAACCAGCACTAATGAGTTTGCGCCTGGCCAGCAGCCTTATGGAGTCGAGGGCGGCATCACTCAGCAGCAGTTGGTTTACCTGCAAGCGCTGGCTTGGCCTCAGACCTACACCGATATGGTCAACAACTTTGGCTTTCCCACCTATCGCACAGAGGCCGGGGACTACTACCGCCTAGAAGGCAGCAGCAGCTGGATTGTGATCGAGTATTCAGGCCCGCAAGCCACGGGCTATAGGACAGAGTAGGGAGCATTGGCATGGCAAGGAAGTTAAATGGCGACGATTTGGACGCCGAAGGGCGGCATCAGCAGAACTGCAACATGAAGGAGGGGGTAACGCCCGAAGGCACCTTTGAGGACTGGGGCGACTTTGAGAAGGATTACCGTCAGGAAACCCAGACAGACTTGAAGGCTTCTGCCCTGAGTGAGATTGAAGACTACTGGAGTACGCTAGTATCATCAGGAGCGGAAATCAAAGATGATTAGCATGATCATTGAATTTCTAGACGGTGCTAACCGCGCAACGGCCACCACAGTTCAGCTTGAAACCTACGACCTACTGAGGGCGAAGCTGGCTGAGGGCCGGAAGGTTTCTGTAACTGAACTCCTGGTGCCTCTGGGCCTGAGCGATCGCAGACCTTTGATTTCTCGTATCAAGCATTTGGCTGAGAAAGGGTTCCTTCGGTTAGAGCCCGAGACTGAGCAAGAAGCGGCCTCAGTAGCTTAAGAACTACAACACAGCATTTTTACCTCGGCCAGACCGGGGGTTTCTCTTAGGAGCAACAACATGAAGCATTGGAGGGGTGCAGTAGCACTCACAATTTCGAGTGCCTTGGTGACAGGGCCAGCGGTACAAGTTCGAGCCAATCCAACGGCGGTGCCAGCAGTGGCCGTTTGTGTCGCCAGCGTGGGCTGTGTGGTGACGGTGGTAGCGATCGCTGGAGTGACGTATTGGGTTTTATCCAACAATGGGCAGGAGCTGCGGATTCCGGTTTTGTCCTACACTCCCACCCCTGACCAGCAGTTAGAAGATTGGGAAGATTATGTGTGGGCCGATAACGAGCAGCAGGCCCGCCGCAAATGTAATCTTTTGGCTGAGCAGTACACGAACCAAGGCGGTAGCCTAGTGACTGTAGTGCGAGTCAGGAGAGCCAGCCAGCGAGGCTCTCGCTGGGCTTGTACGTTCAGAGGTTGAGGTGAGCCATGACGCATCTGATCAAGACTGTAATGAGCTATCCCCCTGGCCACGTTCCTAGTGGTTGGGATGCCCCAGAGGGCTATGTGCCAGAGGGCAGCATCGAAGACTATGACTTGGCCTTTGCTGAAGATGCCCCGGTGGTGGGCCAGCAGTTTGAAGCTTATGGCCAGCGCTGGGCGATCGCGCGAGTGCAGACCTATCAGCCTCTGAATCAGTATGAGACAGCCCTTGAAGCATTTCACGTCGCTCTCTGTACCCTCGATAGCTCTACGCCTGCCCGTGAGCCCTGGCACGATGGTAGTGCCCCCATAATGGTGGTTCATGCCGCTTCTGGCGGGGAGTTAATTGCTAATGAGGTTGGAGAGCCCAACTGGGAGTTGGTCGAGCGAGAGGAGTGGATCTCGCCTGCTGAGGGGATGGTCATTGAACGGTTGCAGCATTTTGAGCTGGTGGTGGAGCGAGCGTCGGGGGACTATAGCCAGGTGGTTGTCGTTTGGTCGGTGATAGCTGTCGCCTTGGATAATGAAGCCCACCAGACCGCAGCGTGAAATTCTATAACCCGGATTAAATTGTCTTGGAGCTCCTAGCGATCGCTAGGAGCTTTTTAGTTGAGGTATAAATAAAAACATTAAATAAGCAAATAAACTAATGCTCAATATTTTGGTCATAACTGGGAATGCTCTATTTTTCAATAAAAAGCGCAACTGTGATTTAGGTACTTTATTTGAGCAATAAATTCTGTAGATTCATTGGTCACACTCAAATTCCCTGAATACGGAAAACCACTTCAAATCCTTATCCTTTCACATATGCTATCTTTGTTTTGCGGCTCTTATGAGTATTTGGCAGCAAGTAGGCTTATGCCTATTCCAGCAAGGGTTCTAAATCACTTTTGCGAGGATAAAGCGTATCTGGCAAACAGATTCAACCAAAGCCCAGAAGAGCCAGGCTGCGTCATCTTTGTCTATTTCTTTATTCAGGGTATGCTCCAATGACAGCGGAAAATAAAGTACTTGATCCTCAACTCAACTCAGCCATTGAGAAGCTAGCTGAAGAGATTAAAAGTTTGCCGGCTTTGGCCGATTACAACTTAACTATCATTCTCGAAGAGAACTCAGGGTTTACAATTGCCTCTGGCCCTGAGTCAGCCCCAAGTAATTGCCCCAAAGGAACGACTGGTATTCTGAAGGGAAATACAACTATATGTGTTCCCAATTAAACTAATTAGATCCTAAACTTCTGTAGAGGTTCATACGCGAACAAAACACAGGGGAAGCTTTGCTTAGCAAAGGCTTTTAGGTTTACACATACTACGTAGGTGGAAAACCGCTATATTTCGACTGCCTTTCCTAATCGTATTCCAATATTGTCCTAATGGATAGAATTGAAATGTGATCAGGAAAGGCAAATTACTGTTTTTATTAATCTACTTTAAAATCCACCACTAATGACTCAAGATAAGGAGAATTCAGAGTTAGGTCTAAACAACTCGCACAGAGTTTGGTTAAATAAATTGTTGAATAATGCTCTAATAGAGAGATATGATGTCACCTTAAACTTTATATCAAAAATGCTTTGGCCTGCTTTGATATTCATATTGGCTATCATCTTCTATTCAGACGTTAGCAGATTAATTAAGCAGGTATCATCAAATCTATCTAGAACAAGCAAAATAAATATCGCAGGGGTTGAGATTGAAGTGTATGCTGATGCTCTTCGAGGCTCAGACTTGGAGGCTTACAGTTTTATTGAGAAGCTGAATCGTCAAGAATTGCTGAAAATATTAGAGATTTCAGATGGCAAGACAATCGTAGATCCCAAATACCTAGATCAGGAAACAAAGAATATATATGACAGCCTAAAGCAATATGGAATTTTAAGGATTGATGATACTATTCAGCCACCACAAGGGCTAGATGATGCTATGGAAATTGAGCTAACAGATCTCGGCAAAAGAGTTCTTAGGGAGATTCAAAGTATTCTAGTCAGCTTTTTAAATACCCTGCCACCTGCTGATGAAGGAACGTTTCAGGGTGAGTAGCTACTTCCAAATTGGCTATATTGTTCCCTCAGAGAGTCAACAGGAAAATACCATTTAAGAAGATGCCATTCCCATCTTGAAGCGCTACACGAAAAACTTTTGAGTAGAATCAGTTTGTTAGATTAATGGAAGTAGCTGTTTCTATAGCTGCCAAATTACCTTAACAAATAGCCTATTACGATAAAGAAGCCGATTGTTGCTTAAGCTCCTAGCGGTTGCTGAGAGCTCTTGCTTGATTATTCCCATTACAACGCTAATTTCTGTAAGAGCTATATCGTTTCTGGGTATCCTTCAAATGCCTAGAGTGCAGAATGAAAGGCACTCAACCAATCACACCAACTGCAGTACGGCCCCTGCGGGTGCTTGGTACGATCGCAGCTTGTACCGTTCTACTATTAGCCTCTATCTTCATTGTCCACGAGGGCAGCTATCGTTACCAGCTTTGGCGTGATGATGGTATCTGGTGCGCGGTACTAGAGTCAGACGGTACGCTCACTAAATCTTTTGGTGCAAGGAACTGTGGATTTTAATGGCTAAACTCGACTGCTGTGATCTCTGTGAATATTGCGCCCATAGCCCCTACCTAGTTTGTGTAGAGCATCCCGAGGGAGTGGAAGAAGATAACTGTTCAGACTTCAGGTTGGCCACCAGGGCGATCGCCCTCCCTGATGACCCATTGGCTTGGTACGGAGAGGGATGGCAGCCGGAGGGGGCTAGCTACTACGATAGTGAGCTAATTTTAGACCCAGTGCAGCGGCTGACTTTGGAGCAACGGTTGGAGATGTTGGATGTTCACCCGCTGTTTACGTCCCGATGCCCTAACTGTGAGAGGCCAGTGCCTAAAGCGACTGAGGGGCAGATCCATTGGGACTGTGGGCATTGTAGTTGGGCTGATGATTCGGTGTAGGTAGAATCATTAATCTTCCCTCTAATAACAAGTTAAGCAGAAGAAGCTTGCAGGTCACTATGGAAGCTGATGTCACGTTAATTCCGTTCTCCAGTACTGAGGTCACGCTACTAAGACGTTGGCTAGTGACTCCTCATGTCGCTGCCTGGTATCCTGACCCTGAAGACCATATTGAGTGGGCAGCCAATCCGCCACTAGGCGGCGATCGGGCGCTGATCACAGTCGGCGGGCAGATAGTTGGCTATGTTCGATGGCAGGCTGTGTCGCGTGAAATTTTAGATTCAGTAGGTCTTCACGAAATCCCCACAGGATCGGTTGACGTAGATATTCTCATTGGTGAGCCGGAGTTTGTTGGTCGTGGGATCGGACCAAAAGCACTCCTGTTATTGTTGTCACAGTTTCGCCAGCGGCGAGATGTTCCGTTGGTTGGTCTGACTACAAGTGTGCAGAATCTGTTCGCACAGCGCGCCTACACCAAAGTTGGCTTTCGCGTTCTGCGGGAATACAGCCCTCCTGGATATGGTCGTTGTTATCTTATGGTCTACAGTTTCAATGAAGATGCTTAACACTGCGTTGGTGCAGACGGAACAATGATTACTGGTGGGTGTTCGAGGTGATCTGCTGCCGCACAACTTCACCATTAGACCTCATGCAATCAATCGGTTCCCTGGAATATCGACTTTGAATAGGCAGAATGACACTGCTGAGAGGTAGTTGAGGTGACTATCGATCAAGCCGAGCGCTCGAACTTCGGCCCTAACCCGTTGAAGGATCGTGGTTGAGTAGTTGCCTGCGCGCGCAGCTAGCGAGGTTGCCCGTCCCCTTGCCTGCGACTGAGGGCAGACCAAAACAAAGGCTCGACGTTGGCCGGAGGCATCTGTGAAATTCCATTTACGCCAAAAACGACCCCCGCGGTCGCCCCTACCGGCAAAGGCATCGTAGGCAAGCAGCAGCGATCGCTATCTACGTTAGATACACATCCTGACTCAACCCCTACTGGCACCGCTGGCCCTGGGAGCTTTGTTTGGGCACCATAGGCAGGTTGCAATGGATTTTGGAGAATGGCCCGCTGATTGGGCGATGTACGTCGGCAATAGCACTGGTCTGGGGTTTGATCTGCTCTGGTTGACAGCGATCTCCTGCACTGTGGTAGTGCTCTGGCGACGGTAGCTAATAGAAAGCCCCCAGCGGTGGCCAGGGGCTGAGGTGAAATTCCATTAGGCCTATTGTGACTCCGATCGCGTCACTGCCGCGGTCTACTCAAGCAATGCGGCCTAGGCTTTATCGCTCGGCTAAGTGTGTAGGATGTGGCCGGCTCACTCGATGTAGGCAAAACCCTTGATGGGCGACCAACGCAGGGGACGCTATTTTACGCCTCTAAACCCGGCGCAAGGGGTTCCCAAGCTGCGCCAGGCCGTTCTAGTGGTGCTTCGCATTTTTTTCTTAGGCCTGCCTTGCCCTTGCGCCTAGTTTGACCGCCATCGGAGCAGGAAGACGCAGGCGTGTGGAATGCGCGTTGCGTTGGTGCTTTTACATGCTTCCAGTTTCTTACGAGTTCGTTCAGGCTTTGGCTACTGAGTTTGGTGCGGTCGAGTGCTACTGGCGGGAGTCCGACAGGTCGTTCACCGGCTTCGTGGCTGAGGTGTGGTTCAGTGAGCTGCCCTCGGCCTTCTCCACTCGGTGGGCTGCGGTTGTGGGCTACTCCATCCTGGTGCGCTCTGTGTCCTCGGGGCCAGGGTCGTTTGCGGCTTCCATTCCCTGCACTGTTCCTAGTGGTCAGGTGTCTCTGGGTCCAGCTTCTCGCGGGTCACGGGTGCGGTTAGGTTAGTTCCTGGGGGCTTCGGCCCCTTTTTTTGCGTTTTTAGCAGTACTGCTTGTTTCCCTTATGCCAGCCTTGCCCTTGTACCTATTCTCAACAGATGAAGGCTTCATGCAAGCTTACAGGATACGAATCGCGGTGTTTATTACGCTTTCAGTTAATTATGAGTTCCTTCAGAGCTTCCAGATGGCTTGATGCAGTCGCTGGTTCACTAGGCTCAGTGGCAGAATACAGCTGCATGTAAAGCAACTTCCGTCACATATATCACACCAATGGGATTAGTTACTTAGTTAAGTGATTACCTAAAGATCAACCATTTATATAGACTGAACTAATCTTTCCCAATATTTAATAGCAGGAAGAATCCAGATCTAGTCAATGGCAGGTATCAAAAATTACCAAATACTTGACAGTGTTTTGTGGAATTAATTCCTGCTCTACCTGTGATTGAAATCACTTTTGTGGATGACGAAGGGCACTAGAAAAAAATAGGAATTCTCGAAAGGCATGCTGAAGACTTATTTAACGCAAGAGCACAACATCTTGCGGAATAAGTCAAAAAACTAGGAGACTACAATGCCTGCATCTACTACTTTCCCCGTATCTCAAGTACCTACAGAATTCATTAAGATTGTCACGGCAAAAAACGATGAGGTTAAGCGTGAACCAGGCTTAATCCTAAGCCGTGAGGACATTATCAATATCAAGCTTTACGTTAAATATGGATTGGCACTACCTACCGATTCTCAAGAGGTTGTGACATATCTTGGCTATTCTCGTTCAGGTGTTCCTGGTTTAGAACCTGAAGATATTAGACCTCTTTTCGCAGGCATTCGCGGGAATGCACAAACATGGAACGACATTGAATCTAATGTCCAACAGCAAAGTATTGATCTAGACAATTTTGCTTCTAAAATGACCTCAATGGGGGGCAAGATTCTTGAGTATATCAATAAAATGGATATCTATGTGCAGGCAGTGAATACGGTTGGCGATACTAGTCTTCAAGATTCAGGCATTGAGATTCCTTTTCAGGCAGAGGATCGCAAGGTCATTAGTTCATTAGGTAAACTTGTAGAAGTTCTCTTGAAAAGCATTGAAGTTGAAGAGCAAAAAACAAGGCAGCTAAAAGAGAAAATCGCTCTTTTCAAGACTAAAATCAGCGATGAACTAGAGCCTACAGTCAAGAGGAAGTGGGAGCTTATTACTAGGGCAAATATTTCCGCCGAAGTCAGTCAGATAAACAGTCAAATAGAAATCTTGCAGGGAGAGATTGATCAGCTTAAAAAAGATTATGACAAGTATGTTGGTTTAGCATTTACAGGTGCGGCAGGGGGTATTGTTGGCCTCGCTATCACGGGAGGTATCTTCGGAGAAAAAGCTGAGAAAGCTCGAAAATCAAAGAACAAGAAAATCAAGGAAAAAGCCGAACTAGAATGCCGCTTAGCCAATCGTCAGGCGATAGCACTTTCAATTAGCTCACTCAATAATCATTTTGAGGATCTTCATATCCGTTTAATCGATGCAGAAGAGGGAGCTGGCCATCTAGCATTTGTTTGGCAGAGCTTATACACTAATATTTCCAACTCCCTAAGCAGTTTAAAGACCATTGAAAACGGGATGGATTTGTTAACATTTGTAATTGCCTTTGGGGAAGTCATCAATCCTTGGAAGGAAGTCAAAAACTCTACTGCTCAGCTTATGAAAATCTTTGATGAGGCAATTGCAGAGTATAAACGCCTTTATCACTCTTAAATCGTCTTTCTTAAGTAGGAAAATTGCAATTCTTATAGGTGTAGTGCGGCCGATAACTACCGTCTTCCATCCTTGGTTGGTAATTAAAAAAGTACTCACCTATAAGCACAGAAGTTAGTCTCAGGACAATCTTTCGAATTTTCTAGATAATAGAGCCATTTCTTATCCAAGGAGAACATTTCCATGTCTTACAGCACTTCTTTTCAAGTGGTTGACGATGCTGCAAAACCCGATGTATCAGTCTTAAGGTATGCGCCTAAGAATATGCTGCATCTTCTAAATAGTTTAGACTCTGATTACGTAATTAGCCTAAGACAGAAAAGTGAACGGCTAGTTAGCTATACACGGGATTCTAGCGAGAGTATTAAGCAGGGTATTATTGAGCTAAAAGCCAAGCTGCGAAATCAAAATCTAGTCAGCAGAATCGCTCAACTGGAGGAACTTTTGCTAGCTCAGAAAGATTCAACAGCAGACACAAAAAGCTTGTTGGAAAATGCTGCACAGAAAATGCGAGCCTCTTTAAAACAGTCAGTTATTGAGATGAATGTGTTTTTTGAGGAGATCGCCAGCCAAATTTCTGTTGAAGTAAACCGGATTGAGGATGTGCTTATCAAGGTGCATATTCCTGAGGCAATGGAAGGAAAGCAGTTCCAAAAGGAGGATATAGAAAAAAAACTAGAAGAGGCAAATGCTCGTAAACGGACACTTATCGATCAGAAGAATGCGCTGATTGATAGCTTAGATATCATCAGACGGCGAAGCCTTGCTGATATGTTCAGTGACTCCCTGCCTACAGCAGATGATATTGATGGATTGGACTTGGCTCAACCTGAAATCGCAGCAATGAAGCAAGGCTTACATCAATATCAACAAATGCTTCGCAACGTGAGTGAAGGAATTGAGTATGCTGATATGGCTGATGCTCGTGATCATCTCTATCGGCAAATTGAACAGCAAAATAAAGAGATTGAGAAACTTAATCAAGGCCTTGATACAGTTCACAAAGAACTCCAGGATGTATCGATCTTATCGGCTTTGGATCTGGAGCGAGATCGTTATGTTATTGAAGCACGGAAGTTTCTTGGCTTCTTGGATGCCTTTTTGGCTCGTTTGGACAATCTTATTCGGCTTGAAATGTATTCGATGATTAGTGAATTGCTTGATGAGAAGCTAAATCATTTGAAGGAAATTGAGCAAGAATATAAATAGGAACCTCCGTTTCTTGAGAAAATAAATAAGCACACTGTAGCGGAGATCTAGAATCTCCGCTACATAGTTTTGGCCACTTTAATTGATAACTATGAGGAAGAGTTTATAGGCGGTTATGCTGAATCAATCGAAGAGAATGAGTCTCTCTCATAACTCGTAGCTTCTCCACAGGGAGTGAACGCAGGCCGCTCTATTGTCGCTCCAGCATCCTCGGCAAAGGTGTCACTCCAGCAGTAATTAAAGGAGGGGCCGCACCTAGCCCTAAGCTTGCCGCTGCCTTGTCTTGGTCAGGTGAAGGGGGAAGGATGGGGTGATGGGTTTCTTATCATGGCCTAAAGCCCTAAGGCTACGGCTCCCCTTTTCTACGATGTTAATGACATGTCTGCCCCCCGCGCCTGAGCAGCCTATGGTGAGGTTGTACTTTGATGAACTCCTATGTCTTCAATCCTTGCTTGCCTTTTGGCGATCGCGTTGCGGGCTTTCCCAACTTGCTCAGCTTTTGCGATCCCAGCGCCTGTCCCTCAGTCTCTAGGCGCGATTCCTGGCCTATCAGAGGTATTCGCGCGAAAGACGCCTGAATTAGGTATTCAGGATGGCAAGTTGTCTCCCTGTCCGGAGTTGTGCCTCGTACTGAGATTGTGACCCAACAAGAGAACTACATCCGAGTTCAGTCCACCAGCCGCGTCATGGGGTTTGTAGACGATACTGAATTCTTCTTGCCAGAGGATGAGCCAGTTATTTACGTTCGAGCAGCAGCCCGAGTAGGAGAATCCGATCTAGGCGTAAATAGACGGCGGTTGGAGCAGATCCGCTTCGCCTTACAGGACCTAGGTATTTAGCCGGTCGTAGCCAGCGTTGGCGAAGCCGCTCTGACAGAGCATCGCTCCCATCCTCCCCTAGAACATACCCTCGCTAGAGGAATACGGGCCGCGCACTCACGCCGCCCTTACCTTCGGCCAACCTACTCTACAAAAGCCCCACCCCGCACCCCGTTGAGGAAGGCAGGCTATTCAACCTACTTTAGGTCTGCCATCGCACTCTACTAACCCATTCACACCCTGAGACAGCCTGCCCCCTCCACGTCCCCTGACCTGCCGAGGGATGGCCATCGCACCTGGAATCCTCGGCCTTCCTCACGCTAGCCTCTCTTCATAAAACTAATCTCTCATTGAATACCGCACGCAGGGGGCTCTATTGTAACGGGGGGCGCAAGGCTGAAATGCACTACAGCAGCCCGATGGAATAATGAGCTTTGCGTTTTTTCTTGGGGCTGCTTTGGCCTTGCCCTCCCCCGCTCTTAGCCCCGTTGTTGCGTGAGGTTTCTCCATCATGTACCAGTCTCACTACAACTACGTTCAGCACGTGGCTTACAACGACAATGTTGCCCTGTTTGGCCCGTTACACGCTTGTCTCATGGCTTTTGAGATAGCAGACCATCTGGCTTTGGGGCAGCCGCTTAGGGCAGAGTACCAGGTGTTACTGTCTAGCCCGGTTCGTCTAAGGCACTAGTGTCATGGGGCTTCAGCCCCTTTTTTTGTGTTGGTTGAGGAAGGCGATCGCATTCCTCAACCAACACACACCCTCGCTGGAGGAACACGGGCCGCTCTATCGCGCCGCCCTAACTTCCTGCCGACTTTCTTCCGACTGCCCACCCCACCCCTCGCCGAGTGGCCAGGCTATTCAACATCCTTGACTTTACTAAATTATCCCCAGAACACTTTCTCAATAATTCAAATTGGACTGGTCACTCCGCGCCCTTTCTGTTCATCATCATTTCTAGCAGTCAACTCTCTCTAATCAAAGCAAATCACCATGTCCCAGAACCAATCATCCTCCATATTATTGGCCCCTTCAACTATTACGTTGGCAATACCACTCCCGGAATATCGCATGGTTCAGAGCAACCGCGCTTGCCCTACAAGGACTCGTTTGGTAGTTTGGTTGGTAGATTGAATAGCGTAAATTTCCTCATTGGTGATTTTCACTGAATATCACCTTAGATATGCGAGTCACTAAATCTATGAGTAACTATAATCGGTGTAGGATAAATTAAATTCTCTCTAATTCTTTCTCCAAGTCGTTTGATAGAGTGGGAGAAATAGAGAAACAAATGATTCTAGAGTTTTTTCTGGCAGTCATTGTGGATTTTGATGTGTACCCTATGGATGGTTTAAATTATGGCAGTAAAAACTAAGGAGCCCTTGACAGGCAAGGCACTTCTGGCCAAGGTTAAGGAGAACGACGGCCTCATTAAGCGGGATCTTGCTAAGGAATGTGGTTACTACACGGTTGGTAAAGAAGGGCAAACCCGTGTGAACCTGGCTGAGTTTTATGATGCTCTGTTGTCAGCTAAAGGCATTCAGCTTGAACCGCAGAAGAGTGCAGATGGGAGAGGTCGGGAAGCGTCTTATGCCTTAACCGTCCATAAGAATGGCCAGATTGTGATTGGTGCGGCCTATACCCAAGAAATGGGCCTTAAGACTGGAGATGAGTTCAAGATAAAGCTGGGCTACAAGCACATTCACCTGGTCAAGCTAGATGAAGATGGCAATGAAGATGCAGCTTAATGGGGCTGCCTAATCAACTGCGATTTTCTAGCTTATTCCCTCTGAAATTCATGTTTTAGAGGGAACCTTTTATTTTATGAGGTGACAAAGCAGAGAATCGTTTGAAGTAAGACAGGCCGCATTCCGAAGACCACATGCCGCCTTCACTCCTAGCCAACCTGCTCAATAACCCCCACCCCGCAGCCGCGCCGAGAGGTCAGGCGTAATGAGCCCACTTCAGGTAAGCGATCGCGCTATGCAATCAGCACTAATACCTGGGATAGCCCGCCCCCTCCGCGCCAAGAGGCGTCAAACTATCCTGGGGGTAAACCCTCACAAGGAGTACCGTCGCGCTCACGATCAAGATCTGGGTTGTCAGGCAAAGCTGCTCGGGCTTGGGCTTGAGTTTGGAAATCCGCGCAAATCTTGCGATCGCTGCTTGAGGAAGTACTAGAGGTTGATGCGGCAGTACTTGTTCCAGTTCTAGAGCTTGCCTGACTTCCAGAACTCTCTTGAACTGCCACAGCTCTAGTGCAAATAGATTCTAGGTTGAGGCTATTTCCTACAGGCATGTGCATAAAGCAGATAAGTTGATTCTCTGCCAATGCTCTGGGAACTACCGGGTACTGCTGCGCCATGACTGCATTTGCTGTCAATGAGGCTGAAAACCCCAATAGTACTAGTGTTGTTGATAAAATTCGCATTCCTATCCCTTGAGTAGCCTCTCACTAATCCTTCCCCAGCCGGCTCCTATAATCCGGATCGCTGTCTGAGTAGGTGATAAATTGCGGGGCAGGACAAGCGTGAATAGGGACGTGGCAAGTCCCGATGTTGAATGGTGCGATCGCATTCTGCCAACGAGTACCGCAAGAGTGGCTCTGTGTTGACGTTGGTCCTGACCGTGACAATCATCAAAGCTGTTTGGGGTCGTGTGATGAAGGGCGATCGCCATCATAGTGGTACGAGTAGCTTTGTCTCGTAAGACAGTCCTACAAGACAGATACTTGCACTGGCCCAGCCGTGGCCTCTTTAAAGTTCCCTAAGCTAACATCCTTCAAAGGCCATCGCTAGCCCAGAGGAGCCGCGCCGCTTCCTCAAAGCCGTCAGCCGCGCCCTCGAAAGGCAAGACATTCCATACAGGTAAGTTAAGCCGGGCAATCCAGGCCACCGCCGAAAAAGGCTATCACGGCAGCCCCATTGATCAAGGGCCGCTGCGCTCTCCACTTCGTTCCGCCCTTGACAACGGGGCCAAGCTTTCCGTGATTCCAGGTGTCCGGGTGGCTGGCCCTGCCCGGCCCAGGTAGGGGTTCCTCCCCGTCGCCTCCGTTTGATAGGGTGTGCCCCTCGTAACGGTTTTAGCTGGTGGCGGTGGGCAGAGTGCCTTATAGAGTCTGTGTCTCTGCCCTGGGGTTTGGCCCCACCCCGTGGCCTTTGGGGTGGGTGAGTTGCTGTTCCTCCCAAGCTTGCGTCTGCTGTCGTTGCTCTGCTGCTGCTACCCTTGCGCCCCTGGGCAGCTCTCGCATTTACTCCGGTCGGTTTCCGCCTGGGTGGTGGCTGGCTTAGCTCTCCCTGCGCCGTCTTTGCTAGAGTTTCGCCTCTAGCGGGCACGTTTCCAGGCTTTCGCCCTTGTGTATAGCCCCCTCGCGTGTTACGGGTCAGCTTTCGCCCCCTTGCCTATTTGCATTATAAGCTATTTTTAGCTAGCTTGCTAGCTATTTTTAGCTAAAATATAGATAGGTTTTGAGGCTGTTCTATGTCTGTTGCTGCTATCGTTGCCAAGTTTTCCTGTGTCGGGTTCTCTGGTTCGCGCTCGCCTTCTACAGCCTCTCTAGCGGCCCTCAACTGGCTGTGTGAGCGTGTCCAGCCTAGTGCTGAGGTGGTAGTTGGTTGTGCCCGTGGTATCGACTACGCCGCCCGCCAGCGCTTCCCAGCAGCTCAGGTTTTCCGGGCTGCTGCCTTTGGCACTGGTCGGGGTGCTTTTGCGGCCCGTTCAGTGGCTTGTGTTCGAGCTGTGGTGGTTGCTGGTGGCCTTTGGGTGACGTTCCCCGCTAGCACCTGTCCTGTTGGTTTACAGCCCTCCGATCGCTCCTCCCGCTGCTTTTGCGGCACAGGTTCGGGCACCTGGGCATCGCTGGCCTTCGCTATTGGTTGCGGCTTGCCCTGCCTAGTGTTCTTGCCTGCTGACACTCCTGCCCCTTCTGGTTGGGGGTTGCAGCCTCTAGGGGGTGGCTGGTTCCACCACTCCCCCGACATTATTCAGCCCAGCTTATTTGACTAGTCCTTATGTATTAGTTCTGCTTTACTAGCTAATTTTAGCTAGTGTATAAGCTAAAATTAGCTAGTAAGTGTTTCAGGGTTGGTTCTATGGTCAATGCCTTTAATATCGTCTATTCCGCTGCTGCTGCTCGTCGGCTTCTAGGGCTTAAGTCATCGGCCCCAGTTGAGATCAAAGACTTTAAGAGTGTCATCTGGGTTTGGGTCAAAGGGCAGCGCCCCACCTTCATTAGCAAGGCTGCTTTCAAGCAGCACTTTGCAGACTGGCGCAAGGCTCAAAGCAAGGGCTTAAAAGTTACCGAGCGCTTAGATATTGCCAATCACTACACCGTTCGCAATCTGCATAAAGACACCGCCTATGTGGTCGAGAAGCGACCTGATGGGGTGTTCTGCACCTGCGACGACTTAAACAACCAGCTTGAGTTTTTTGGCCGGGGTTGTTGTAAACACGGCTACGCGGTTCTAGCTCACCTGGGCTTTGCTTCCCTCAGCGATTATCTCAACGCTCAAAAAGTGATCCCAATTAGAAAAGTTGCTGAAGCACCCGCAGCCTACGCCGCTTAATTAACCGCCCTAGGCATGGCGTTAAACGGCCTCCCGTGACCGACCACACGGGTTTATTCACCCAGAACAAAGGAAGTGAAGTTCATGCAATTACTGACTGAAGAGATCCGTCAAAGACTACCCCAACTTTATTCTCAGGAAAACGTAGAAGATCCCATTGCTCAGGTTAAGTTCTTTCACCCTCTCTCAAATTGGACTTGGTACGCAACTGAGTTTGATGGTGAGGATCAGTTCTTCGGTTTAGTGCAGGGATTAGATGAAGAGTTGGGCTACTTCAGCCTTTCAGAAATGCAATCTATCAAGGTTGGCGGTTTAGGAATTGAGCGTGATTTGCACTTTACTCCTACCCCTCTCTCAAAGCTACGCCTGAGCTAACCCGCTGCCCTAGGCATGGCGTTAAAAGGCTCAGTTTGGCCCCCTGCATTGCCGACCAAGACTCAGCAGGGGGTTGTAATCCCCAGAACAAGAGGATCTACTCATGATTGTACGTGAACCGTTTGAAGTTGCTTATCAGCATGACCAGGCCCAGAGAGAGATAGCCGAAGACCAACGAGCAGAAGCCTGGGGTTTAGATGTTCTTGACCTGGAAGCAATGGTCAAGCGTTGGGGCACTAAGGCAGTCATTACAGAATTGGCTGCTATCCACAAACGGGTTAACCCCGATGGTTCCAAAGTGCTGTGGAGCGTCCCTAGCAGCGCCTACCTAACTGGTGGCTATGACGACCCCAACCCTTGTAGTTGCGACGAGTATTAGGCTGACCTAGCCGCCCTGGGTATGGCATGAAACTGCCCCCCGTGGCCGACCACACGGGTTTAACCCAGAACACAAAAGAGGAAGAAATAACTATGGACAATGCACTGTCAAATGTTTTCGGCACCAAGCCCACAAATGCCATTTACTTACCCGATGCTCCCTACGCTGTCCGGTTCAACTGCCAGGCTGGGCAATTAGCCATCAGCGAGACTGAGTTTTTAGGAACTAATGCTGAAATTTCAGTAGTCAAAGTATCCCGGCACTTTGGCAGCTTAGGCAGAACTCGTAATGTGGCTTGGATGCAACTGTTCTACGTCCCGGCCCCTAGTTGCAAAACTCTACCCGCTAACACCGTCTGTGTCAGCTATATCAAAACCCGTTCCCTCAGTGCTTTACAGCAGACCGTGATTCGCCTAGTGGGCGAGGGAGTGAACCCCGCCGAAGGGATTTTTGGAGTGGGTTTCCAACGTCACAGCAACGGCGATCGCAACTACGCCTCAGTCAAATTTGATTGGCGAGAGCGCAAGGGCAAGCCTGAACTCGACCAACTAGAGCAGATTAAGGCGTTTGTCGAATCTGGCCCCCAGCTAATCGACCTCGACGGCACCCGCGAACTGATGTGTGTTGATGGCTTGCCCTCCCTGCTAGTACAGCAGATGGTAGACACCGCCAAGCTGGAGCCTAACCTAACGCCTCACGAAGTCTTGCAGCTGCTACAAGCCCCTCAGTTGCCCTCTGCCTAGACCAATCACAGTTAAATCCCCGGCGGAGCCGGGGCACCCCTATTAACCCCTTACTTGAGCATTCATCATGTACGACCTCCACGCCACAACCGGCGGCGATACTCTTCTAATCTGCTGCATGACCGATGACCACCTGCTGAACACCATTCGTTCACTGGCTAGCAAAATCCAGGCCGCAGTTGAAGTATTGACCAGTCCCAAGCTCGACGATCCGCTAATTGCTGTCTTTCAACCCAATTTCAGCAAAGCGGCCATGCAGGAGAAAGCAAAGGAAAACCTGGAGTTCATGCACGAACGGCTACAGCCCTATGTCATGGAAGCGGCCTTAAGAGGTTTAGAGATTACCCTTCTACTGCAAAGCACCTATGGTCGTAGTGCTAGTGTCCCCATGCGCTCCTCCCGGCTACTTGAGGCCCACACCGACATAGAGATCGACTCTATCTTCCCTGTTAAGTAGGAGATAACGCCCTGGCCCCGCCAGGGCACCCCCAACCTTTACCTCAGAACACACTATGACCACACCACCCGGCGAAGGGGGGCAGTTCTGTAGTGCCTGTGGCAACACCGGCAAGACCTATAACGAAGCTTGGAACTTATTTGAGCAGTGGGCAAAAGAAGCATTCGAGGTTGACGTTGCCACCGGCCCCGTTGAACAGATCCAGGCGATCGCCCGACGCTTTGAATCCACATTTGGCCCCAAAGAAGAGCCCTGCCCTATCTGTAACGGTAAAACCTATCCCCAGAACGCTTTATGAGCTACATCACCCTTCAGATCGAGGAAAACGACCACCTCCGGCAGACCCCGCCCCTAGAGGACATTGAAAACATCCTGAGTCTGCTAGGCCATTCCAGAATCGTGATCGCATCCGCCCGCATTACTGTCCTACCGTCTTGCGTGACAGTCCGCTGGACAAACCAGATTGCCGCTTAATTCATTGCCTACCCTGCGCTACAGTCAACATCATGTTTCAGCCCTCTCAGTACCAGACCAACGTTTTTGAATTTGTCGCCAGCGGCTCTGGTGATGCTGTTGTGGACGCTGTCCCTGGCAGCGGCAAGACTACCACCTGTGTAGAAGCGTCGAAGCGTCTGCACTCTAGCAATGCTCTGTTCTGCGCCTTCAATAAGCACATCGCCACAGAGCTAAAAACCCGATTGCAGGGGATGAGAGCCCAGACTATTCATTCCCTGGGCCTATCGGCCCTTAGCCGCCTGGGCCGCCCAGAGCTGGACGAAAAAAAGTACAGCAAGCTGATCCGCCAGTACGTCATCGACCAGAACGTAAGCGAGATAGAGGCTATTAGAACCGCCAGCGATCGCATACGGGGACTGCTGCGCCTCACTCAGTTGACTCTGACTGACCCCGAGGATGAAGCCGCACTAAAAGCCCTCGCTGACCGCTTCGACCTCGACCGCAAAGATTGGGACTTTACTTGGAGAGCGATCGCCCCCATCTTGCAGGATGGCACTGACCTGGTTTACCAGGTAATCGACTACAACGACATGGTTTGGCTACCTCACGCCCTGGGGCTGGAGCCAAGGAAAGCCGATTGGGTATTTGTGGACGAGGCCCAGGATCTGAACCAGGCCCAGTTGGAGTTGGTACTGAAGGCCCGTGCTAGGGGTGGGCGAATGCTGTTTGTTGGAGACAAACGGCAGGCTATCTATGGCTTTACAGGCGCGGATACCCAGAGCATCGCCAACATTACCGACCGCACCCAGGCCACAGTGTTGCCCCTGTCAATCTGCTACCGCTGCCCCACCTCTCACATCGAATTGGCTAATACTGTCTACCCCGGCATTGAGCCTCGTCCTGGTGCGCCTCTGGGCATTGTGGAAGAGATGGACGACACGGACATTATCAAGAACGTGGGCGACGGCGACTTGATCATCTGCCGTACCAATGCGCCCCTGGTAGCGGTGTGCTTTGAGTTGATTCGAGCAGGTATCCCAGCCCGGATTCGCGGCACAGATATTGGCAAGAACCTGATTGCTATCTTGCACCAGCTTGAAGAAGCCCCCGGCTTTCAGTTCAGCCGCCTAGAAACCTACCTCCGCAAGTACCTCGATGAGCAGCGGCAACTACGCCAGGGGCAGGACAGGGACGAGATTGAAATGGTGATGGCCAACTTCAAAGACCGGGTAGATACGATCCTGGCAATTCAGGCGGCGACTGTGCCTCGGAACATGGCTGAGCTAATGCGGGCGATCGCTGATCTGTTTAGTGACCAGCGGGCCAAGGTATGGCTTTCGAGCATCCATAAGGCCAAGGGACTAGAGGCAAGACGAGTCGTGCTACTGCATCCCCACCTACTGCCTCACCCTAGTGCAAAAAAGCCTTGGGAGAAGGAACAAGAGATGAACTTAAAGTACGTGGCTTTGACCCGCGCCACAGAACGCTTGACCTTTGCCTACGGTGATGAGGATGATTAGTTGGCTAAAATTAGCTTCGTTCCAAGCTAAAGTAACCAACCCTATGGCTGAATCCAATTCCTCTGCGGCGGTACTGAATGCCATCAAGGCCAGGGCTATTCAGACTTGGGGAGAAGAAAGTTGGTCGAAGGAAATCATTAAAGCCTACGTGGAGCTAGAACAGCGGCAGGGTATAGAAGCTGAAAAAGCCAGCTACGTAAATCGCCGCACTCAAATCCTCAGAGCTTTTGAAACGGGCAGTTGTCGGCTAGATACTGCTCTACTGCTAGCTAAGGCAGTGGGCTGCCAATTCCAAATGGTCTGTGCAGAGGTGCAGGTAACAACTTTCTAGGTAGCAAGCGTCCCTACGCTTCCCCATCCTCGGACTTTGGGGGCAGTTGCTCTGCCTCCGTATCGTCTTTGGCCACCAGGGACAGCATGTACTCGCGGGCTTCCTTAGGCATGGCAACAAGCAGCATCTCTATAGTGTCTACCCTGACGTTCTGGCCACCCCGGAAACGGCTGATTTGCGACATCGAAACGCCGCTACTTTCTGCCAGATCCGACCCTGACAAGTCGAATCGGTGCATCGTTTCCCTAAAAGCCTCAAAAAATCTCACTTTCCTTGTGTATGCGTTGCTCAATACATAGCTGATCATGGCACGCCATAGGGCTTTTTTGTCCATAGGAATCCCTAACGGTCAACCATCTATGGGCTGACTAAAAGTTTTTGCGTCAATCCGCAAAACTTTGCGTTATAACGCAAAGTTTTGCGGTAAACTGCAAGCCAATCCCCAGTGTGGAGTTGTTGGCAGTTATGCAATTACCCGATGACCTGTTGCTGAAGGCAGAAGAAATTCGCTATCTCCGGCCAATTCAGCTTTCCGTCCTAACTAAGATGCAGGCCGACTACTTTTCTGCCTGGAGTGCAACCCGGAGTATGTCTGAGGCCAGCCTAACAGCGATCGCTGAAGCGCTAGGCATTGACCGGGAGGAAGTCTTGAGAGGGTTTGATTTAAGGCGAGAAGACTACGTTCTGGCCCAGGCTGCCCAGAAGAAAGCAGCTCGATTACTGACCTATCTCCAGCTAGAGAAGGAGTCAGCTTGACACTCTCAAGGCTATTACAGCAAACAGCTTTGCGCTATGAGGCTGCTGCTGCTGAGGTGCTGAAGAAATGGGTGCCTGAGTGTGGTTGCCCCCGTCCTGGAACTCGTCACAAATGCGAAGCCTGCCCCTGCTTGGCCGTATTCGAAAGGTTGGTGAAGGAGCAGATCGCACAAATGCCATCAGATTCTCCTGCATCTATTTCAAGCTCGTGTTCCCATGTCGTTTCTCAACCACAGCTATGACTTTCTGGACAGCGTCTACATCACTAGCCAGGGCAAAGGTGGATTGGTTCAAGGCATCCGCCAGGACCCAGCAGCAAACCAGTGGCTCTACCAGCTCAATACGACAGGCGATCGCTGGTGGGCCGAGGACGAGCTAACCACCGCCTGCCCTCAATGCTTGAGCCCAATAAGGTTCGCGGCTCCAAACTGCAAAAGCTGTGGATTCCACTTCATAAACAGCTAAGGCTCAAAAAAAGCCCCAGCCTGTGCATCCAGCGCTGGGGCTTATTACAAATTCGTAGTTCCTATCATGACAGACTCCCAGCGACCTGCGGAAGGCCGGGGACAGCCTCATTTGCGCTTAACCCCCGATGAAGTCCTAGACAACTGGCGCAACCACTTCTATACGCCAGCTGGATACCTCTATCACTTGATCTTGGCCCTGCGCCGGGAGGGATGGTGGTACCGCATTGAGAATGTCTCTTCGTTTTGTCGGCGATGGGAACTCAACCGGCGCACCTTCTACCGAGTCAAGGCTGAATTGGTCATCCTCGGGAAGCTTGAAGAACACATTTCAGGCCCTATCGATATACGAATTCCTGGGGTGAGTCAAATTGACTCACCTGTGTCACCAGTGACACAAGGTGTGACACACGGATCACAGGGTGTGTCACACGGATCACACTTGTCTCTCGAAACTGGCTCTGGGCAAGGGTTTCCAGACCCTACAGATCTTTCTCAGATCTTTCTCAACTCTTTTAAAGAGAGAGAGAGAGAAAGCGGTGAGTTTTCCACAGGCAATGCCGAAGCCGACCAGGAAGAGAGCGCAACCCTAGACCCTGATACTCAGCCTAGCGCTCCAACAGATCCACCTGTTGAGCCAGAGCCACCGGATGAGACGGAAAGTTCCGCTGAGGGCGACGACGATTTTTTTGATTGGGTGTTGGCTCATAAAGTTCCTCGGCTCCCTACTAAGCCAGCCTCGCCAAGAAGCGCTGCAAAAGGCTGGATTGAGAAACATGGAGTACAACTGTACGCCGAGTATCAGACGTGGCTTGCTGCGCCTCAAAGAAGCCCTACAGCGTATACCGGGCCACCCCCTCCACCCCCGACCGAGGACGTGACACCAGCAGAACGCCTCAGACGTTACCAGCAGCTCTGGCAAAACCCGATCTGTCGAAACGGGATCCGCAAAGCTATCGACGACAACCCCGACTGGAATCTTGAAATTGGTCCCGATGGGCCACAGGAGGTGAACCATGCCGATGATTAAAGCCCGATATCCAGCTAACTGGGATGCGATTGCTCGGTCGGTGAAGGAGCAGGCGAACTGGTGCTGTCAGGAATGTGGTCGCCAGTGCCAGTGTCCCGATGAATCGTTAGAACAGCTGCGATCGCGGATTGGGAAGGCCAAGCCCCGGCAGTACCTACTGACGGTCGCTCATCTCGACCAAACCCCTGCTAACTGCACCCAGGATAACTTGAAGGCCCTGTGTACGGTCTGCCACCTGCGCTATGACCGCCAGTTTCGCGCGCGGCAGCGGGCCTCACTACGCGAATGGTTTGGACAACTCAGCCTTTTGGAGGTAACGCTATGAACCCCCTAATTGGGTACCAACTTCCCCTGTTTCCAGGAGTTTCCCCCTACCTGGTAAGCAACCCCGCCGCCTGTGCCATATGTACTCAGCAACGGGCATCGAGGGGGCTAACAGGTTCCTGCCCGGTCTGTGATTGGCGTAGGACAGCCTCCGAACTAGGGTTATCCCCAGAACATTCAGGCAGCGGACTTTACGCCTTAATTCAGGATCCAACATTACTGCTTGTCACCGAGCGATCGCCTGACTATGGCCAACGCCCATTATCCCCAGAACAAGCTTTTGCCATCGGCGATGAGGTCAGGATCCTGGGGGTGCAGCAACACCAGTCAAAGCGATGGATTGGACAACGAGCCATGGTCAATAAGCTCAGTCGTACTCGGGTTTGGGTAAAGCTCAAGGGATTCAGTGGGGGCAGAGCGTCTGAGGTGTCCTTGCCAGTGGAATACCTGGAGAAGCTACCCACCCTTAGACGGCGGCAACGGCGGCACAGTCCTAAAGGAACAGCATCGGGCTGGCTAGAGGAACGCCAGGGCAACAAAAAGCGGAAAACTCCTAGTGTGTCCTACTACTACGGTTGGCTAGAAAAGGGCAGCTGCCGCAAGCGCTATGTGCCGGTAGGTAAGGTCTACAGAGTCCACGAAATGATCAGTCAGCGCAAGCCCATGAGTGAGATCCTGGCGTTCCTGGGGGTGCAGCAGGCCCCCGCTGACCATGATTAAAGCCATCGACGTACAGACTGAGGCCAAGTTCGACCTGGCCCAAGCGGGCGAAGGCAACTGGCTGGACTGGCTGGCCGACCAGGGGTATCTCATCAGCGATCGCATCTCTTTGGGCCATGCCTGCTTAGAGCTGTACCAGCGGGACGGTGATGGCGTTTACTCTCTTTACCATCCACCTTTGCTGGATCTGAGTGTGGAGTGTTTGTTCATCAACATTCCCGACGAGGCGGTGGCTCAGGAGCTAATTTCCCTGGCTCAAAGAATGGCTAAGATCATGGCGTGTTCTATCCAGACGTGGCACACCAATACCCTAGGGAACAAAACCGCTTGAAGACGGGCAAATGGGCTGAGTGGCAGGCTACAGCAAAAGATGAAACTAACTGGCAAAGTGCTGAGGAACTAGGCTTGATCAAAGCCGAGCACCAGGGAGGCTATTTGCTGAGGCTATGGTTTGAAGCCCCACTAGGAGTGAAGATCTACGACCTGGACTTTGCACCTCTGCTGGTTGAGGAAGACCCCGGCCCAGCTCTCTTACCCTTGCGTGATCCTGCTCGGTTTCAAACCGTTAACGCCAACTACGCCCTCATTTGGCCTAACCCCCAAACTGGGTCCTACGATAGTTCAGCTATCGATCTTGCCCCCGAATGCGTCAGTTTTTTTTGTGAACGCTATGGCACGGTAGTCAACGCCGAAGCATAAGAACTGCTCGCTTTGCCAAAAGCACTGAACAATAGCGCTTCCTAGGGAATTCTCCCAGCCACATCCTGAATAGGGATCTGTACATCGCTACGCTTCAGCGCATCGGGCAGGAACGGCCTATCGTAGAAGAAGCGCCGGGGTTGACCAATTACCTCATACTCTGGATGCTCTGCTAGCCATGCTTGAAGCTGCTCAATGCTGGTCGCATAGGTTTCAAGGTTGTAGCGACCCCTGGTGCCAATACTCACTACGGTCATGGGTAGGATGTCCTGGATTTGAATGTTTTGGGCTACCTCCTGGAGCACAATGTCCAGACTGCGATAGAGGAAGGAGACAGCCGCATCCCCCTCTGTGGCCTGCCTCTCAAAGGTAGCCACTGGGTATCGAGTTTCTACTGGGGCTGTCATCGAAATGTCGTTACTGCTGATGTGGCGAAACAACGAGGTAAAGCCACGGGAGGGGGCGTACTCCAGATTCCCGGTCATCTGAACGGTGGCTGCTCGGTATTAGGGTACCGTTTGAGCTCAATTTCTCCATCAGGGCTGGGCGGTAGAAAGCCCTCTGGTAGAGGCGCTAAGGCCGCGCTGTAAGCTCCAAAGAGCAGCACAGCCACCCTAATAGCTGCAACTCCTACCAGCAGTAGTCCGTGCTGTAGCTTCATGGTCTGCCTGATGTCTTTCCCTCAGTCTAGAGCTCGCTTCGGAAGCGCTGGGAGACCCCAAGCAGGGGGAGATTTCAAGCCGTAGGTTCAGCATGCTCACTACATTTGACTGGATGTGGGCATATATCTGGAAGCGTGACGTGCCCATGGGAAAGGCTTACTGGGTACACAGAGTGTTCGGCCAGCAGAAGCCCACTAGCGAGATTCTGGCGTTCTTGAGGAGATGGCTGGAGGTTCAGGGCGACCGCTAGAGGAGGTAATGCTCAAGACAAAACTGTCTTAGTCCTGCCCACATTTGCAGCTAACTCGTTGAGAATCGTCTAAATAGCTTCACGTGAAAGGGGTTCAGGCTAGGAGAGAAGAGCTGGAGCATTACTGCTAACCCGAATTGGTTTTTTAAGAAAAACCTATAACGGCAACAATCTGACTCCTGGGATGGTACACATGTATTATATTGAGAGCTGTTGTATCACACATCCAACCTTCTTACTTTAAAGAAATGACTTCTTCAACTACCGCGAGTGTACCGCTAGGTAAGCAAATAAATGGGTTGTGGGTAAAACTATGGGCGTACTCCTCGCCGAGACAACAGGTAATTAGCGGCAACCTCTACAGCTATGACCCTTACAACCGTGAGCCAACACCAGAAGAGAAATTAGAGGCAATGGCCAAGAACCAGGATGAGGACAAGCAGCAAAGTTCTTCCCCTAAAAAGACAAGTGGTTCCAAAATCTGGCAATAGTTTCTGGATTTTACGCTAACCAGTATGGGCTAACGTAGAGCTGTAAAGTATATAGCTAAGATCTTACAGGTCTGTATTTATTGAATCTTTATTTTTGTTGTGCATTGAAGAAGTTCACGGTTGCCTATCCGGATCTAAGTTCTTCCATCAGTAAGTACGAGTGTAAGTTTGATTGGAAGCTTTTACTCATGGCAAAAACAGATGGTTATGATCCTAACTGGCGCGTGGAGACTCCTGAGGAAAAAGTAGATAGATTGATTAGCGAAATTGAGTGCCGCGCAACTGCTTCTGCTTGCGAAGATCTGAGACAAGCATTGGCATCAATGTCTCTAAGTGGAGCTATAAGAGGGAGAGCATCGGCAGCGCTAAAAAGATGCCAGTAAGTTTATTAGACTTACTCTATCTCAAAAAATTAACTAGCACTACCAAGCTGACTGCCAATAAAATAAAAAATAGATTCTTGGAAAGTGGGTTGCAAGCAGATATTGCTTCAGAGACTTTATTTAATACAGATGTATTGGCATCTTTCTTAAGATCCCTGTCAAAAATAAATCTGTTAACATAGCTAGCTGTATGAATTGCGGCTCCTGGCGATAATCCGCTTACTTCTGGCTCAAAATAGTTAAGAGTGAGAATTCTAAAAGCTTCTTTGTAAGCAGACTCAGGGAAATCAAAATGAAGCTTGAAGATGCCATCGTTAAAATCCTTACTCTGTGGGGTTCTTCCTATTTTTAGATAAATAACAATCCATCCAATATATGTTTCTAAATCTTGAACGAAGCGATTTTCTAGCTCTTTAAAGGGTATTCTTTGATGTTTTCCTTTCAAGAGCATTGGCAAGTCCCCTTGAGTGAAGATATAATCCTTGGCTAGTAAGGAAAGACGACGCTTATTATCCTGTAGCCAAACTCCTCCTTCATAACAGAAGTCCAAGTCTTCCTTGATGGCTTTGATGGTGCTCTCATTTCCTGTAATGGCTTGCAATTCATCTAGCAAGCTCAAAACTGTATCGAAGTCTTTTGTCTTTCCTTCGGTTAGTTGATGTTCAATGCATCTTCTCAAGTCGTCGACTAAGAGAGCAGCGTGCTTTAGTTTCTCGCGAAATTCTTCGCGGAGACTTTCTTCAAACCTTCGGATTTTTTCAATCTTTTCCGCTGACCAATCTTCTTGAGAAGTATTAAAGAAGTAATTAATATCTCTATTAGCTTGATTTACATTGCCCTCAGCTTGACCGATAGGAGAGTTGGCCAGAGTGCTATTTGTGATTTCAAGACTCTGATTTATAGATGCTTGGCTGGTTGGATCTTCCGATGGAGGATATGACATAGTAATCAAATGTGGGAATGCGTAGAATCACAAGCAAGGCTGTCCCTTGTCGAAGTGTATGAAGGGTATTGCAATATGGTTACGCTAAAATGCCGAGGGCAACGCCAAATATGGGAAGAAGTTTTTGCAGGATAGGTTCTGCTTTCTCCCACAAACTCGTTCCTTCAGACATTGTTTCATTTGCTTGCTTAAGGACTTTGGCAGCATGCTCTAGACCCTTAGCAGCATATTCCTTATCAGGTTCGGCTTCATTCACCTGGTCTTTAGCCGTCTCAACTCCACGAATAGCTTTTGTTTTCTGGTCTTCTGGAAGACTGGAGTCGTTTAGTAGAGCTTTGAGGTGGTCTAGTAGGGCGATAATATCTGCTGCCTGAGGATGCTCTGTAGTATTCTCTGACTCTACTTGTCGAACTTGATGAATATTGCCTTTAGCTTGAGCAATGGAGGAATTTGAGAAACTGCTGCCGCTGATGTTAATGTTTTGTGATGCCGACGGTTCAGGGGGCATGGCGAAATTTCAGGTAGATGTGCCACAACTATATCACCACACCTTTCGAATCGCCTCCCAAAGCCCGATAAGTTGTTTGGTTTGTAAACCCAGCTATATCATTAGTTATTGAAAACTTTAAATTGCTAGGTCTCATTAAGTCAAATAAAAATAAGTTCTAGCCATAAAAATGCTAAGGCAAACGACACAGGCGTTTTAGGGGTGCTCCGTCGGGCATGTCTGAAGCTGCTGACATCTTTGACCTGACAGGTTTTGACGCGATAAGACTTCTGTGCTCCTCCGCTTTCTGCAACGCGCCTTCCCAAGGTGGCCACAAGGTAGCATGTCTCTACGATGGCATTTATGAAATGTCATGGTTTGCCTAATATCTTTCCTTCGATGTAACCATCGTCCTGGTAGTTCTTCAAACGAGCGAAAGCTCAAATCCGCAACTCCACCTGCTCCACTTGGCCACCCTTAATCACCACCCGCTCCACCAGTGCCCGGTAGATCTCTCGCTTCTCCTCATCCATGAGAGTTTTCCAGTAGAGCGAGTCGCTAAAGACCTGAAGCAGTAGTTCTCGCTGCTCTAACGTCATCACCGTTGTTAATTGCTGCTTCTGTTTGTAAAACTCAATCTGCTGGCGGAGGTCAGTAACGATCGCCTGAGCACGGCTACTTGGAGCACCTTGGTAGTAGGCCAGCTCAGCCTTAAGAGCCTGTAGCTCTAGTGGATCTTTCTCTACTGTTGGGACATAGGCGATCGCACTGATGGCCTCAGCCCGTTGCACTAACGCCTTAATGATGGCGTCCTCGATGGCGTAGCCCTTTACCGTTGTCTTTTGAGGACAGGCCCCAAGCTTATACGTGCTGCACTGGTAATAGTTGTGCAGGATATCATCAGGGTGCATTCGATAGGGTCTGCAATGGCAGTAGCTCCGACACTCACCGCAATAGATTAACTTTGACAACGGGTTGATTTTAGGTTGTGAGACTGTCTTCCAACCTTTTTGTTGAGCATTGAGTTTTAGCAGCTTCTCAATCGTTTGATATTCAACCTCCGTCATCACTACTTGAGTCGGATGGGTATGGTAACGAATGTCCCACGTGTCTTTGTGACGCAACCGCTCTTTTTGAGAACGACCATAAGCGGTGTGGCCTCGCAGAATTGGATTACTCAGCCAGTTCCCAAGCCCTACGACAGTGAAGCCAAGGCTCTTCCTAGCTTTTCGGTTAGCCCGGCCTGGAGTAACAAAGTGCTGTAGACCATACTTTTGATTGAACTGGCGTAAGGTTCCAATCAAGGACCGATTCAAAAGGAAAAGCTCTATCAGGTCGCGAGCTATTTCAGCTTGGGTCAGTTCCTGCTGGGACTCTAGCAAGCAAATATAAGGAGCATGATTCAGCTCCATCTTTCCCTCTACCCGCCGATAGCCAAAGGGAGGATGCACAGACAGGTTTTTGTTCCGCATGTGCTCGTAACCATGCTTCACCCGATCTGAGAGGCGTTCCACCTCAGCCTTAGCCAGGTTGCAGAGAATACGAGCCTCCAGCCGCCCCCCCACTGTCTCAAAGTCTATGTGGTCATCGAGCCCTACGATCGGAATACCAGAATCAAGGCATGTTTGAATCGCTCTCTCTAGAACCGCTGGGCTGTCCGTCATCCTGTCCAGACGAATGAACACCACACGGTCACAAGCCTTTTGCTCAACTAACTTCAGAACCAAATTGAGCCCTTCCCGGTCATCCTTAGACCGTGAGGCCACATCCCAATAAATCTCTGTACACCCAACCGCCTTCAACCGAGCTTTGTGCTGCTCCAAGGCTTTGAGCTGTTCTGGGGAGTTGCTGCTGACGCGGGTATAGCCAATAATTCTCATGGGCTACACCTTTAATAAAACCGCTTCGACCTGACCTGCTCGGATCGACACTTGGTCTACAAGGGCTCGATATAAGTCGCGTCGTTCCTCGGGCAGCAGGGTTTTCCAGTAAGAGCGATCGCTGAAGACTTGGAGCAGAAGATCACGTTGAGTAGATACCTGCTGCTGTCCCTCCTGCTGCCTGCTGTAGTAGTCCTCAATTTGATGGCGTAGTTCAGCCACAATTCCTGCCGCTCGGCTACCAGGGGCATTTTCATAAAAAGAAAGCTCTGCCTTCAACTCCTGTAGCTCTGGTGGATCCACATTGTCTGGAGGTAGCTCCGCGATCGCCGTCAGAGTTTCGGCGCGTTTTGCCAGGGATTGAATCACCGATTGCTCAATGATCTCATCTCGTAAAGACTTCTTTTGGTCACAGCTTTTGGTGTGATAGTTGCTGCACTGGTAGTTGTGCTTCTTCACGTTGGGGTCAGTTCGTAATTTGAAGCCAACGGTTTTACAGAAGCCCCGGCACTCCGCACAGCGCACTAGCCCAGAGAGAGGATGAATTCGGTAGGAACTTGGCGGTTGCCAACTCCTATGTTTAGCGTTCCAGTCGAGAGTCGAGTCAACAGCCTGGTATTCCTCCTCACTCATCAACCGATGTTCTGGATGGGTATTGTAACGAATGTCCCAGAGATGCTTGTGGCTGTTGCGCTGCTTATAGGCCCGACCATAGGCGGTGTGTCCCCGAAGGATTGGATTGTTCAGCCAGGCAGTCAGGCCTGATAGGCTAAAGCCTAAACAACTAGCATGACGGCGATACTTTCGGCTTTTGCCTGAGAAAGTATGAATCCCATACTTGTCGTTGAAAAACCTTAGTGTGGCCCGAATAGAGCGGGTGTTCAGGTAAATTTCGACTAGTTCATACCCAATCGCCGCCTGGCTTAACTCTTCCTTAGTATTCAATAAACAAACAAAAGGCTCGGGGTTCAGCTCCAGGCGCTGCCCTACCTTCTTGTAACCGAAGGGGGCAAAGTAAGCAGCATTCATTTTGCGGTGGTGCTCATGGCCATGCTTGACCCGCTCAGCTAATCTCTCAACCTCAGCCCGTGCTAGGTTGCACAGCAGTCGCGCATGAAGTCGCCCGCCGACAGTCGTAAAGTCGATGCTGTCGTCTAGTCCTTTAATTGGGATGTTGGCCTTCAGGCAGGTGGTAATAGCCTTCTCCAAGACGGTGGGGCTATCGGTCATTCGATCTACCCGGATGAATACCGCCTGGTCACATTCCTGTCTCTCAATCAGCTTCAGAACCGTGTTTAGCCCCTCTCTGTCATCTCTGGAGCGAGAGGCGACATCCCAGTAAATCTCAGTACAGCCTGCCGCCTTAAGCCTTGCCTTGTGCTGCTCAAGAGCCTTTAGTTGTTCGGGTGAATTACTGCTAACCCTTGTGTAGCCTGGAATTCGCATGATTGATTGGGGGCTGAATCAACGTACTTGGTAGTGTACATTGGCATGGGGATCAGCAAATCCAACACCCGCTGGGTTGTCCACTACCAGGCGCCCTGCACCATTACTGAATACGTGCAGGAGGTAGGGAGAGCCGGGCGCGATGGCAACACCGCTGAGGCCTTGACCCTGGTGAGTGAGCCAACGGGTTGGCTAGAACCGGGCGATCGCCAGCGAGCTAAATTCTTTGAGGCCCAAATCCAGGCCCTACAGCAAAAGGCCCAGCGCCTGGTGAGCCAAATTCCACCTGAGGGAGACATACGCGACATCAGCCAGCAGTTTGAGCACGGAGCCATTTCCCTGTCGTGGCTGCACAGCGTCGGCCAGCTAGAGTGGGTGAGCCCGTTTCAGTACCAGCTGATCGCTCGGGCAGAGCAACCATTGCGATCGCAGGCGTCAGCCAGCCAGCAGATGCATCAGTTCCTCCACAGCCGTTCCTGTCGCTGGCAATCCCTGCTTGTAGCCTTTGGTTTTCGCAGCGAGGCGCAGCGCTTAGAGGGGTGTGGGCATTGCGACAACTGTTATTCTTCAGGCAAAGCTCGTCGGACTGCCGCGAACTAATTGCGGGTTTCCCTCGTCTTTAGGTCATGCGTACACCAAGATTTGCTTGCGATCGCAGTCAGCAAAATTGATTATTTGAGGGCTGACGACACAGGTTTTTCTATAGCATTTGTTACCGTTAGGTATCACATTCTCAAGTTTTGCGTTTGATTATTTCAGATAACTCCCGTAGCATGGCGAGGATACCCATACGGTCTCTATGAACATTCTTTTGGTTTATCCCCGCTTTCCTCAAAGCTTTTGGTCGTTTGACAAAACGCTAGAGCTAGTTGGGCTGAAGGCGCAGTTGCCTCCCTTAGGACTAGTGACCGTAGCAGCGATTTTGCCTCAAACCTGGAACTACAAGCTGGTAGACCGCAACGTGCGGGAGGTGCGCGATGACGAGTGGCGCTGGGCCGACATTGTGATTGTGTCGGCGATGATCGTTCACCGCATAGACTTTTTAGACGCCGTACAGACCGCCAAGCGCTACGGCAAGCTGGTGGCGGTGGGCGGCCCCTACCCCACCGCTATCCCCCAAGAGTCTGAAGCCGCTGGAG
This sequence comes from Nodosilinea sp. FACHB-131, assembly GCF_014695395.1. Lineage (GTDB taxonomy): Bacteria > Cyanobacteriota > Cyanobacteriia > Phormidesmidales > Phormidesmidaceae > Nodosilinea. The sequence continues at coordinate 1,495 of NZ_JACJOF010000040.1, read as the reverse complement.
CTGATTTTCTGGTGCTCGACGAAGGGGAAATTACCCTGCCCATGTTTGTAGAAGCGGTGGAACGTGGCGATCGCAGCGGCACCTTCCGCTCCGGCGGCGAAAAGCCCGATGTCACCAGTACCCCTGTACCTCGCTACGACCTGCTCGAGATGGACGCCTACGCCGAGATGTCGGTGCAGTTTTCTCGCGGCTGCCCCTTCCAGTGCGAATTTTGCGACATCATCGTGCTCTACGGTCGCAAGCCCCGCACCAAAGACCCCGAACAGCTGCTGGCCGAGCTGCAATGCCTCTACGACCTGGGCTGGCGGCGCAGCATCTTTATGGTCGACGATAACTTTATCGGCAACAAGCGCAACGTCAAACTGCTGCTCAAGGCCATGAAACCCTGGATGGAGGAGCACAGCTATCCCTTCTCCTTTGCCACTGAGGCCTCGGTAGATCTGGCTCAAGATCCAGAACTGATGCAGATGATGGTTGACTGCAACTTCGGCACCGTCTTTTTGGGCATCGAAACCCCCGACGACGACAGCCTAAATATGACCAAAAAATTTCAGAACATGCGCGACCCCCTCTCGGAGTCAGTGATCTCTATCGCTCAGGCGGGGCTGCGGGTGATGGCTGGGCTGATCGTCGGCTTCGACGGCGAGAAGTCTGGGGCCGGTCGGCGCATCTACGAATTTGTTGAGCAGACCGCTATCCCCACCGCGCTGGTGAGCATGCTGCAAGCCCTGCCCGACACAGCCCTGTCCCACCGTTTAGAGAAAGAAGGCCGCTTGCTGAGCAAGAGCGCCGACATCAACCAGACCACCCTAATGAACTTTGTGCCCACCCGGCCCATCGAAGAAATCACCGAAGAATACATTCAGGTGTTTTGGGATCTCTACGACCCACTGACGGTGCTCAACCGCACGTTCCGCCACTTCTTAATGCTGGGCGAGGCCCAAAAGCGCAACTACAAAAACCGCACTGCCTCCGCTGGTACTCCTGATATCAACTGGGTTACCATTCGCGCCTTTTTAATCGTCGTGTGGCGGCAGGGCGTGATGCGCAAGACCCGGCTACGGTTTTGGATCAACCTGGCCATTATGCTGTGGCGCTACCCAGCGGTGGTAGCTAACTACGTGTCGGTGTGCGCCCAGGCCGAGCACTTCATCGACTTTCGCCAGATTGTGCGGCAGAACATTGAGGAGCAGCTGGCGGCTTATCTAGAAGCCAAGCAACTCACCGATCAGTCAGCGGCAGCTGCCGAAACTGAAGCTGTGGCGGTGCCTGTCAGCTAGATTTAGCCCTAGCGCTACGTGAGGAAGTCATTGCAAAATGGCCGAGGGACTTTAAGCCTCTCGGCCATTTTTTGACACGGGTTAAGGGGTAGTCGAAACTTCTATAGCTAAAGCCGGTTAGGTTAGGACACGGCTTGCTTAAGGATTGACTCCATGGCAGCGCGCAAGCCATCGTCATGGGGAAGGAGCTTTCGAATTCGGCTTTTTAACCAACC
>NZ_JACJOF010000004.1 GCF_014695395.1 Nodosilinea sp. FACHB-131 | reverse complement strand
AACAGCAGGATGCCCGACCACCCGATAAACACAAAGCGATCGCGCTTTAGCCAGTCGTCGAGGACGTCGAACCATCCTCGCTCCGCTTGCGCGCGTCCCATTGCTATGGTCATACGCTAATCTCCGTAACTATCTAACAACAAGGTATATACACGGAAGATGATGCCGCTACTTCTAGCCTGCAAACAATTGACCGACTCAGTCAATCAACTATCCACAGATTATGAGTAGTGTTTACTATTCTTTACCGTACGTATCATTATAAGGGGTATTTTTAGGAGGGCTGACCAGGGAAACCAAATTATCTTTGAATTTCAGCAGTTCTAGTAAGCATTTTTGCTTACCTCTTGGGGAAGGATTTAGGTTGTTCTAGTTCAAGCTTATTCTTTATAGTGTTGCAGCTTAGCCAAGCATCAGCAGAGACAAGCGGCATCTCGTTCTGGCGGGGGCTGTAGTTACCGGATGCTAGACGGCAACCTATTGTCTATCACCCACACAGGTAGCTTTTTGCTCCTACCAGAGCTGTAGTTGTCCAGTAGGAACCTTTACACTCTATATATGTATAGATAGGCAAGCTTAGTTCAAGCCACCTGGTCTCCAAATATTCTGTTTACTGAGTAGTAGTCAACCATGTTCACGATCGAGTTAACGCTGAAACACACGCCAATGCCCCTCTCTGTGCAAAAGAAAGAATCAAGTGAGGCACAGGCTCTTTTTGGCTCAATTACAGAGAGCCTACGCAACAACAATGGTCACCTCATCGAAATCACCTGCGACCAACAGCCTCATAAACGTATCAGCGTCCTGGGTAGCGAAATTGCAGCCGTCCAAATTTTTGAGAAAAGCGGTACGGCTACAGCATCAGGTCGCCCACCGGGGTTCTTCTCTTTAAGTAGCGATCAGTAAGCGATCGCTACTTAAGGAGTCAAGATCAGTGCCTAGTAACATTGTTTCAGCTCAAGAGCATAGTGCCATTTGGGTCAATCAGTTGCAGTTTCAGTGGCCATCGGGGCTGCCAGTTCTGCAAGATTGCTCGCTTACGGTGCAGCCCGGTGAGTTCTGCATGCTGCTAGGCAACAATGGTAGTGGTAAGTCAACCCTTCTAAAGATCTTGGGCGGGCTGCTGAAACCTCAAGCAGGAGAGTGGTCGGTCGGAAAGCCCCTAGGATTTGTATTTCAGAACCCCGACCACCAGTTAGTGATGCCGACTGTGGGAGCTGACGTAGCGTTTGGCCTAGTAGATGAGCACCTTCCCTTAGCAGAGATTCGCAATCGGGTTGATGATGCCTTGTCCGCCATCAATCTATTGGAGCTAAAGCGTCGACCTATCTATGCTCTCAGCGGCGGTCAAAAGCAGCGGGTGGCAATTGCTGGGGCCATTGCCCGACACTGCCAGGTGCTACTACTAGATGAGCCTACTGCTCTACTCGATCCCGATAGCCAAATTGATTTGGTGAAACGCGTAAGAAATCTGGTTAAAGAGCGGGGGCTAACAGCTCTATGGGTAACCCACAGACTGGTAGAACTTGACTACTGCGATCGCGCCTTTCTGCTGGAGGCAGGGCGAGTACTGGACGAGGGCGAGCCGGCTCGTCTTAAGCAGCGCCTACAAAGCCAAGTCTGAATGTCTTCAATGGCTGTTTATGGTCCAACCCTAGGCCACCATGCTTGATTGGAGGCGGTGATACCAAAAATTGTTGGTAGAATGAGGGCATGAGTTATTTATTCAGGTTGTTATGGCTAAGCGCTCTCCTTTCGACAGTACGCAGGTTATGCGACGCACCGAAGACCTGATTCGGGCCGCTTCAAATCGCTACCGCATTACGGTACAAGTAGCTAATCGAGCTCAGCGGAGACGCTTCGAAGATTTTGAAAACTACGAAGACCCTAAGATGAAGCCTGTGCTACGGGCCATTATCGAGATGTCTGATGAGTTGACTCAACCTGAGATTATTGGCGAGTAGCAGCATTAAGACTGGCCGCGTTCATGGGTGAGCGGTTTACAAAGGAAGGTAATGGGTGGCGGCTCGGCTGGGACGCCACCGCCCCTAAATACTGTGGACTGCTAGCTGGCTCCAACTGGGCTATAGAGTTAACTAGGGCCGAGTTTGGTGCCTTTCAGCGGCTAGCGATGGAAATAAGTGAAACCATGCAGGCGATCGCCGGCGAACTCATGGACGATGAACGCGTTACCTGTGAAGCAGAAGCCGATCAGCTATGGATAGAAGCAGAGGGCTTTCCAGGGGCCTACGGCATACGGTTCATTCTCAAGTCAGGTCGTCAATGCGAAGGCGAGTGGGATGCGGAGGCGACCCAGCAAATGCTGCAGGCTATCTTCCATCTCACGGTGTTTTGAGGATTTTTCAGCACCGGTTGCAAAATTCTCGAATTTCATTCGGCTATGTACCGCCCTGTGGTATTCTAGGTAAGCACGATTAAAAGACCGGGGCGTAGCGCAGCTTGGTAGCGCACCACTTTGGGGTAGTGGGGGTCGTGGGTTCAAATCCCGCCGCTCCGATTGAGTTAAAAAGCCGGAATCACTGCTAAGCAGTGATTCCGGCTTTTTAGTTCTAGCGTACTAAAATACATTTCGGCGTACTTTAGCAGTACTTAACGGACAGTTAAAGGACACGACAGAATGCGGCTTTCAGCATCCCACTTCAATGGAGTACAAAAGCTTGTAGTAATACTGCATCAAGTACTTAGATCGATGTTCCTGTGACTACTTCCAGAATCTAGTACACAGTTACACATATACCCTTTGTTCATTACTCCGCTAGGGTTTAAGCGTTGCCACAAGGCCGCACACGAAGTAATAAACAAAACACAGATAATTAAGGGCACCTTAGCAACACTCATTGTTGCGGTTAATAAAGCCAGCAGGGTTCATCCCAGTCTTGCAAGACTCAGGCTGAGAATTGGCCATTGAGATACACGCAATCATGACGAGACACTTATGGAGCGTTGCCTTGTTGCCTTACTTCCAACGCTGATTGCTTGGCAGATGACACAGCTAAATTCAGCCAGTAACTTTTTGCGATCGCCCCCAGAGTTGTTGGCCGGTTCTAATCAACTATCAGCGACCTTGAGCTTGCGATCGCCTGCCTGTCCTGATGATGGCCTTATAAGATAGGCAGGCTGCCTATCACACAAAACCAAAACACTCCCACTTATCGTCAATCTACTGGTCCTATGACAACCACCCTCAACCCCTACCTCACTGGTAACTTTGCCCCTATCGAGACGGAGTTAACGGTCGCTCAGCTGTCTGTCGTTGGCGAGTTACCAGCCGAACTGAGTGGCATGTTTGTCCGTAATGGTCCCAATCCGCAGTTCTCACCACTGGGGCTTTATCACTGGTTCGATGGGGATGGCATGCTGCACGGCGTTCACATCCAAGACGGTAAAGCGAGTTACCGCAATCGCTATATTCGGACGCAGGGGTTTAACCAGGAGCACCAAGCAGGGGAGGCCGTGTTTGGCGGATTGCTCCAACCGTCTCAAGGCGGCTTCAAAAACGTGGCCAATACAGCACTCGTATGGCATCGCGATCGCCTGTTGGCGCTTTGGGAAGGAGGGGAACCGCACGCGATTGATGTGCCCGGGCTAGAGACAATCGGTACCTACACCTTCAACGGCAAGCTGTCCTCTCCCGTGACGGCCCATCCTAAAGTGGATCCGGTGACCGGGGAAATGATGTTCTTTGGCTATTCGCTGGCCCAACCGCCCTACGTCAACTACAGTGTCGTGTCGGCTGAGGGAGACCTGTTGCGAACAGTCCCAATCGATCTGCCGGTGGGGGTGATGATGCATGACTTTGCCATCACAGAGCAATACACCCTTTTCATGGATTTGCCCCTCACCTTCCGCTTGGAGCGGCTGCAGCGGGGAGAACCTGCCTTTGCCTTCGAGCGCGATCGCCCCAGTCGATTTGGAATTATGCCTCGCCATGGCGACAACGGGACGATTCGCTGGTTTGAAGCACCTAGCTGCTATGTCTTCCACACCCTAAATGCCTATGAGGATGGGGATGATATCGTTCTAATGGCTTGTCGCACGGGTAACACCAACGTTTTGGGAGCGTCTCCTGATGCCCACGAGGGAGATAATCACCAGGTTGGCAGCGACGTGCCTTTGCTCTACCAGTGGCGATTTAACCTGAAGACAGGGGCTGTGCAAGAACAGGCCCTCGACGATCGCGCCTGCGAGTTTCCTCGTATCAATGAGCAGTATTTGGGTCGGCAATCTCGCTATGGCTATGCTGGCAAGAGCGCTCCTACCGCAGTGCCGAAGTTTGATGGGTTGCTGAAGTTTGATTTGGACAATGGAAACGTTCAGGTTCACTCGTTTGGAGCCGGACGCTATGGTGGGGAAGGGGTCTTTGTACCCCGACCAGGCGCAACCGCCGAAGATGATGGGTGGCTGATGACCTTTGTGCACGATGAAGCGCAAAACACGTCTGAGTTAGTCATCGTCAGCACGCAGGCAATAACGGATGAACCCGTTGCTCGCATTCAAATACCGCAGCGGGTTCCCTATGGCTTTCATGGCACTTGGGTTCCACTGCCGTAGTGCCAATGAGCTAGTTCTAGCTCAAGCCTGCCACATCCAACTGAACAAAAACAAAGCCCCCAAGAAAGCTTCTGCTACCACACCACCAATATTCTTGACAGTGATGCTGCGGTCAACGATGCTCGATATCAACCGCACGGCCGCAGCTACTAAAGAAGCTACCCCTAGGACGGTAAAAGCATCCGTAGACTGTAACCACAAACAGGTGGCTCCTAACCCCAGGAAGAAACTGCCCAGGGTTGAGCGAATTTCAGAAACTCCGACCGGAGCGATGGGACCAAGCCCCACAAAGGCAGCCATTGTTTTGGGAAAGAGCAAGGCTGCGCCCCCTAGCAGCATCAAGAGCACTGACGCTAGATTGGGAGCAATCTGAATGGAAGTTTCCACAGGCATTACGGAATCACGACTCTCTCCATTGGAGGCGATCAGGATTGGGGCAGGGTACCGTCGGTTGGTAGACTTTCTGTTTTCTCTGGTGCTCCTATCTCTCTCAATTCAGTGGGCAAAGGACAACAGGTGATCCGCAACGACCTGTGGTTGATCGAAGTGGGGAACGTGCCCCGCTCCCTCAACCCAGACCAGCTGACTACCCGCGATCGCTTGCTCAAACCGCGTGGCATCTACCGTTCCTAAGACATCATCGGCTTTTCCCCACAAAATTAGGGTGGGATGTATGACTTGAGCGATCGCATTGCTCAAGTTTGCGTAACCTCCACTTTGGGTAAAGGATGCGATCGCATGCCTCCACCCCGGCATCTCCTGATGCAGCAACGAGCAGCGCAGGGCATCCATCAGGCTTGCATCCCATATCGGCAAGGCTGAGGCAGCAGCCAGAGCTGCATGTTTGCGAAAATACAGCCAATCTGCGCCCAGTTCGATCAGTGGACTTGGGAGAAACTGCCCTATGGGGAAGCTGCCAGAAAAGCCAACAATGTCTATAAGAATGAGCGATCGCACCCAACTCGGATAATGCAAGGCAAAGTCGATCGCGACTGCTCCTCCCAAAGAGGCTCCCACCAAAGTGACAGGTTGCCCAACCCAATCTTTTACAACGTTGAACAGATGTTGCTGAATCGTCTGGGCATTGACCGCCAGCGTAGCTGTGTATTCAGTAAATCCTGAACCCAACAAGTCGATCGCCCAGGTTTCGTGACGATGCGTCAGTAAAGGCAGTAACCGCCGAAATTCCAGCAGGGAACTATCAAATCCGTGCAGAAGCAGAATAGGGATTGTGTCAAGTACAGGAGTTGGTGAATCAGGCGGATAATGGGCATAAGCGGTTGTGATCGCCGTTGTACTTTGCCTCACCGGCACTTGAACAACACGACGCTGGATTTGTTGCAGCAGGGCAACAGCCTCCACATCCTGGATCTCACTTGTGGAGGGCGGTAAAAAATGAGCAAGCATGTGTCTCAACCCAAAGCGGGCAGCCTTACCAGTACCAGAAGCGGCAATGCTGCTACATCCTAGGCCATCAAGGCAAAGGGCAGTCGCTTATTGAGCAAATAGTTTAGTAATATCTCCCTGCAACGGTGGCTCTGCACAGTTAGCATCACAAAGAAAGTTTGCCTGAAAAGTGCGATCGCTCAACCAGGTAAAGCTACTCAGATCAGCGGGGGCAGCCGTATAGTCAAACATTTTAGACTCTCCAATCTGGAGATCTAACGCGATGAACCAGGTAACCCCTTCCATTGATTCGGCAAACACGGCGTAGCGTTCATCCATCGACCACTGCACCCAATTCTGCCCACCGTACTTAGCGATAGAGATTTTCTGCACTTTTCCAGCTTCACGATCAACAAGAAACACAGCCCAACACAATCCAGTTTCATCGGTGGAATCTTCGCAGGCTTTTAAAATGTTAAATCTGCCCGATGGGGATAGCTCTGAAACGAACAGCCGCCGAGCATAGGTGACACTGCCGTCACTCGTATATGGCAAGGCTTTTTGCTGTCTAAAACTTCCAGTTGTGGTCTGCCTATCTTCACGAGAAAATCTAAGCGGTATACCCCAGAACGGGAAAGCCGCAGATAGTCTTGGATAGACTACCTGCGGCGATCGCTCTCGTAACAACTTTAGATTAGGAATCCATGCTTAGACTAGGGATCCGTGCGAAGCTCCTGAGGTTGCAGGTAAGCAATCATTTCGTCGACACCGCGTTGAATGCGTCGGGTAACGGTCATAGGACTAACGCCAATTTTCTCAGCTACCTCTTTGCGGGATAGACCTTTGAAGAAGACAAACTCAATAGCAGTGCGAGTTTTAGACTCAAGCTGGTTCAACGCCCGCTGGATTTGTTGACGATCTTCTTCCAGTGCCTGCATGAGTTGATAGTGACTGTCAGGCAGGGTTTCGCCCAAGGTGATGTTGGAGTCAACCTGCTGACATACAGTTGCATCCAAGCTGAGGGGAAGGCGATTTTTATGAGCCATTTTGACTTCCCGCCATTCTTTTACAGACACATCTAATGCATCAGCCATTTCGCTATCGCTGGGGTTGCGGCCTAAGGAGCGCATCAGCTCCATCTGTAGTTTTTGAGACTCTTTTTGTAGATCCTGCCAGCGGCGGGGAATCTTAACAGTGGTGCCGCGATCGCGCAGGAAGTGCAGCATCTCACCGCGAATATAAGGTACGGCAAAGGAGCTAAAGGCACAGCCTTGACCAGGGTTAAACCGCTCAATGGCACGAATCAAACCGATGTAGCCAATCTGCTCAAGATCTTCGTAGGGCTCAGAACACTGATGGCTGACGCGGTGGGCAATTTTGCGCACTAGTCCAGCATTGAGTTGCACCAGCCGGTTACGCAGGTGTACAGAGGGAGACTGCTTGTACTGCATCAGCAGTTCCATGCCACGGGAGCGAATTGTCGAAGTTTGAGTAGCCATATCTGCGGTGTCCTTACGAGAGCGGGTTCGCTGAGAACTGTCCTTATTCTCGGGATTGACACCGGCATTCACCATCGTTGATCCACGGTACTCCAGCGGAGGGTCAACGCCAATCTCCGTAATTTCACGGGACGAGAGTCTGTCGCTTGAAGTGCAGCTAAACGCCTTTGATCTAGAGGTGAGGTCTGGCTGTCATACTGCACTGCACTGATTGGCAATACCTCGAACTCGTTGATCTAAAAGGCCGGAAGAGCCTTCTTTAGCAGTCGAAACCGGGCTAAGCTAGAGGCTGCATCCAAGGCATTACATCTCTTAATATTCCTCCGATTAGATAATGGCTCTTAAGGCAGTTTTACTCGACTTCAACGGTGTCGTGATTAACGATGAGGCCATCCACGGGCGGTTGCTTGAGGAGTTGCTCCTAGAAGAAAATCTCCGACCTAACCCCCACGATTTGGCGGAATACTGTCTGGGCCGCTCTGATGCCGCTTGTCTCAGTGAGCTACTTACTCGTCAAGGACGGGTAATCTCTGAGGGGTACTTAGAAAAACTGCTTGACCGTAAAGCTACTCGCTACCGAGAAGTACTGTCTGCCCTAGATCAACTGCCGCTATATCCAGGGCTTGACGATTTGATTTACCAAATTAGGGCAGCGCAGCTAAAGCTGGCTATTGTCTCTGGAGCAAGGCGCGAGGAAATTGAAGCCGTACTGGCACAGACAGCTTGGGGAAACTATGTAGAGCTGATTATTTCGTCAGATGATCTGGCGATCGGAGTTAGTAAACCTGCCCCAGATGGCTATCTACTCGCCATTGAGCGCTTCAATCAACAGTTTGCCGACCTCGCTCTACAGCCAACGGATTGCTTAGCCATAGAAGATTCCTTCGCTGGTATTGAAGCCGCTAAACAGGCAGGAGTCCCCGTACTGGGCGTAGCCCATGTCTACCCCTACCAAATGATTCACCGTCGAGCTACATGGGCGATCGATCATCTCTATGAACTGAGCCTAGACTGGCTCAAACCCTACTACGGGTCTGGACCCGGCGCCGAACGGGTTTCAGCTTAGAGTCAAGCGTTGACGCAGTGGGTAGCTCCGTGGCTTAGGATGCTCTACAGGAACGTTATCTGCAAAAATCTTATCGTTCTTACCTTGAGGCTGCTGTTACTGCACTTCCACAACCGCCATGACACATTCACTTACTACCCCTGACCAGGTTATTCAGCAGTTGAACTGGCGCTATGCGACTAAGCAATTTGACCCAAGCCGCAAAATCTCCGATGCTACGTGGGCCGCTCTGGAGCAGAGCCTTGTGCTGTCGCCGTCGTCCTTTGGACTACAACCTTGGAAGTTTTTTGTGGTGAGAAACCCTGCTCTGCGGCAACAGCTGAGAGAACATGCTTGGGGTCAGGCCCAAGTCACTGATGCCTCTCACCTAGTAGTGCTGGCCATTAAAAAAGATGTGGGTACTACGGAGGTTGACCAGTTCGTAGAGCGCACAGCAACGGTGCGCCAGGTGCCTACCGAAACGCTTGATGGTTACAGCAACATGATCAAAGGCTTTCTGGCAGAGCCTCCTTACCCGATCACGATGGACAATTGGGCAACTCGGCAGGTCTATATTGCTTTAGGGTTTTTGATGTACTCTGCGGCCATGCTGGGGGTCGATACCTGCCCGATGGAGGGCTTCGAACAAGACAAGTTTAACGAGCTGCTGCAACTACCTGAACAGGGCTATTCGGCGGTGGTGCTATGCGCAGTAGGGTACCGTGCCGACGATGACAAGTACGCCACCCTACCTAAGGTACGCTACGCCACTGAAACCGTATTGGGATACTACGACTAGCGTGTATTTTGGGCTGGCTATAGAGCTGCCAGCTTCTCCAAATAAGGCTTTGCCAGGTAGAAGCTGGCGATAGACTTAGCGTCTACCGCTTCCCCAGCCAAAATGGCTTTCTCGAGCTGGGCAGGGGTAAACCGTACGACTTCGATATCTTCATCGTCATCAGCGTCGGGAGGTAGCTCGATCGCATCTAGGTCAGTGGCTAGAAAGGCATAGATAATCTCGTCTGAATAGCCAGGAGCTAAAGGAAAATTGCCAATGGGTAGCCAAGTTTGAGCGCTGTAGCCAATTTCCTCTTGAATTTCTCGACGAATAGTGTCGGCAGGGGATTCGTCAGCCTCGATTGTGCCGGCGGGAAATTCTAGCAACCGCCCAAGCAAAGCAAAGCGATACTGACGCACCATGATCAATTCACCATTGGCGGTTACGGGTACAGCTAAGGCACCACCGGGATGGCGGATACATTCCCAATCGCCTTCTGCTCGGTTTGGCAGGCGCAGACGATTAACCTCGAAGTTGAACTTGCGGCCCTCATAAAATAAGCGCTGCTTGAGCAGTTGAGGAGGCTCTTGACCCAAAGGCATAGGTGACGGCGAAGAAAGGGCGCATGCGAACCCATTGTAGCCGGCGGAGAGCGAGTAGATTAGGTTGAGGCGCTGATTGGGCCAAGTGGCTGTACTCCAGTAGGGTCAACAGCTTGACATAGGGATTGTATCGATTGACCACTTACAGGGTCGCGCCAGTTAGGAGCGATCTCAGCGAGAGGGATGAGCACGAAGGCGCGCTCCCGCAGACGGGGGTGGGGAACGTGCAGGGCTGCTTCAGTAATGATTGCCTGACCGTAGAACAGCAAATCGAGGTCAAGGGTGCGTGGGCCCCACCGTTCCCGCCGCACTCGACCGAAGTGCTGTTCTGTGGCTAGTAGCTGATTGAGTAGGTCTTGAGCTGAGAGGGAGGTCTTGAGCAGAGCACAGGCATTTAAGATATCGGGCTGAGGGGGGCCAACGGCGACGGTTTGGTAAAGGCTTGACTGCGCTATGACCTCGATACAGCAGTTTTGACGCAGAGCCGTGAGGGCTTGCTGCAAAGTTTTCCGGGAGTTGCCCAGGTTGCTGCCTAAGGCGATCGCACAGGGTACAGCCATCATGCCCTAGCTTAAATGAGGTTGAAGCCGAGCCACTAGCTGGTCAGCTGGTAGCACGCCTTCGATGCGATCTACGGGCTGCCCGGCTTTGAATAACACCAGCGTGGGCAGGGCCGCAATCCGATGCTGAGAGGCAATTTGCGGATACTTATCGGTGTCAATTTTGACGATTTTGAGCTGTCCTTTGAGCTGGCTGCTGACGGTAGTTAGAATGCCTGCCATCATCTGACAAGGGCCACACCAGGTGGCATAGAAATCAACCAGCACTGGGCCTGAGGCTCCAGCTAATAAGTCCTCAAAACTCTGAAATTGCTGTTTGACCGCCATCGCGTACTCCCTTGGTAAATCCCGATTGCCTAAGCAACAGCATTGCCCGTTTGACTGGGATAAGCTATTGCTTTAGGCATTATTTTATCGTTCTACCCGCTATCAATTGGGCTGAGCAGCGGGGAAGGATGGGTAGCATTAACTTGGCCGTCCGCTCCTAGCTACACAGCCATTTGACGCAGGAAAGTATCGAGGGCAGCGGCGACTTTTTCGGCCCAGTCTTCTTGAGCATAGTGACCAACTTCTTCTAAGGTTTGGAGTTCACCGTTGGGAAGGGTTTGAACGGCGGCCTCAGCTAGACTGACCGGCAGCCAGGGATCCTTTTGCCCCCACAGTACTAGGGTAGGGTGATCCCAGTTGGGCAGGGCAGCGGCGATCGCCTGACTGCTGGCTTCAAGGTCTATGCGGCGCACGGTGGTCATCAAGGCCCGTCCCACGTCGGAGCTTTTCAGGAACGGTCGGCGGTATACGTCTAGGTCGGCGTCGTCGATCTGGTAGGGGCCACCGCCCTCTAGGGTGCGATCGACCAGGAGCGGATCCTGGGTGATCATATCTCCGGCTAGGGGCAGACCCATCTGGCGAATCTTCCAGGGGAGTTTAGCGCTAGGGCCAATGGGAGCGTTGATCATCACCAGGCGATCGACGCGATCAGGATGCTGGAGGGCGTACTGAATGCCGACGGAACCGAGGAATCCCTGGGCCACTAGATGCACTTGGGGTAGCTCTAGGGCATCGATAAAACTACCCAAGGCCGAGGCTAAGGCAGCGGGGGTGTAGTCAAAGTCGCGGCGATCGGGCTTATCGGAGAAACCATGGCCAAGCCAGTCGGGGGCGATCGCTCGAAATCCTTGCTGAGCCAGGGTAGGCATGACCTGCCGCCAGCTGTAGCTTTGCGATACCAGACCGTGGAGCAGCAGCACCGGCAGCCGGGAAGAGTCACCCAGGGGCTGAAGGTCGCGGTAGAACCAGGTTAACCCGTTGACCGATATCGTGCGCTCTGCGATCGCAGTATCTTGACTCATAGCCTTTCCTTAACCCAGCCCACCGAGCTTACCCTTCTACGGAATGGGAACGCAACAGCGGTAACTTAGCCCGTCCAATCTCCCCAAATTGACGGTGGTGATGCCCTCACTGCTCCAAACTGGCTACAGTAATAATAGAGGGGATCCCCATCTACTGTAATTTTGGGCAAAGGCACTACAAAGCACAATGAACTGGCAAGAGGTCTCTGGCAACTGGATTTTGGTGCCGCCTAACCCCACGGCGATCGTGCATTTTTTGGGGGGAGCCTTTGTAGCAGCCGCCCCCAGCGTCACCTACCAATGGCTGCTGGAGAATCTGGCTGGGCAGGGTTATTTGGTCGTGGCAACGCCCTTCATCAATACCTTTGACCATGCTGCCATCGCCCAGGAAGTGTTGGTCACCTTTGGTCAAGCGCTGCGGTATCTCGACAAGCGCGGGCTGGCTAACTACCGAATGCCTATTTACGGCCTAGGGCACAGCATGGGCTGCAAAGTCCACCTGCTGATCAATAGCCTCTGGGAGGTAGAGCGGGCTGGCAATATCTACATGAGTTTTAATAATTACCCAGCCCGGCGATCGATTCCCTTTTTAGAGCAGGTGGTGCAGTTCAACCCTGCCTTCAATGTGGAATTTACCCCCGACCCAGAGGCTACTCTGGCATTGGTGCGCGATCGCTATCCTGTATCTCACAATCTACTAATCAAATTCCGCAACGATACCATTGACCAAACCCGTCCCCTGTCGGAGGTGCTGGTGCGACGGTTTCCCGAGTCCACTACCGTTCAAATTTTGCAGGGTTCTCACACCACACCCATTGCCCAAGAATTGGGTTGGCAGCCAGGAGTAGCCTTCAGCCCCCTCGATGCTTTGGGGCAATTTATGCGCCAGGAGTTTTATCGAGACCTCACTCACCTGCGCCACCATCTGCTAACCTGGCTCAACCCCCTAACTGTAATGGGGCGATAGGCGATGTAAAACTCTTGCCCTTAATGCTTTTGCCGGGGTGGGGTTAGGCCTATGATGCAAAGGTGAGCTATCTAGCCGTTGCCCGCTTTGACTTATCAGCACACTAGCCAGATTGAAACCCAAACCGACCCAACGGAGCTGAAGTCGGTGCTGGCGTGGTTTGACCAGTTTCAGGCAACGCCTATCCCCCACAACATTTGGCTTCAGTGCCAGCTCGCTCTGATTGAAGGGTTTACCAATGCGGTGCGCCACGCTCACGCAGGGCTGCCCCTAGAAACCCCCGTTGGCATCGAGGTGTCGGTGAGCGATCGCACCATCGACATTCGCATTTGGGATCGCGGCCCTGGCTTTGATCTAGCCTCAATGCTGAGGCACAAAATTAGCGTTAACAACCCTGACTCAGAGGGAGGCCGTGGGCTAAAAATCATGTACCTCGTTGCCGATCGCCTCACCTATGAACCAGCCCCCGACCAGGGGAACTGCCTGCATTTGCACAAGACCTTTGCCCTATAGGGTAAGAATGCCCCTAAAGTGACGCTATGGCTTTATCTGCGGTTTTCTTGGCGCTAACCCCATTTATGCAAAGCTCTGGGCAGCTGACGGACTGGCTCATAGGCGGGCTGGTGAATACTCTGCTGCTGGCGATCGCCTGGAAACTGCCCAAAAAGCTGTTAACCCCAGCCGGCTACGGCCATGCCTGGGCGCTGGGGGTAATTGTTTGGGGCTGCCTGGGTTGGCGTGGTTATGCCGTGATGATGACCTATTTTCTGGCTGGAACAGCGGTTACCCGTTTGGGTAAAGGCCGCAAGGAAGCCGCCGGCATTGCTGAAGGGCGAGCTGGAGTCAGAGGGCCGGAGAATGTCTGGGGCTCTGCCCTAGCGGCAGCAGTCTGTGCTGGAGCGATTGCCATCCTCAAAGCAACCGCCAATCCTCCCAGCCAAGCCCTCTGGCTACCGTTGCTAGCCCTAGCCTACGTCAGCAGCCTCAGCACTAAACTCTCCGATACCACCGCCAGTGAGGTGGGCAAAGCCTACGGCCGCCACACCTTTCTGATTACCTCACTCAAGCCCGTACCGGCTGGGACTGAAGGGGCGGTTAGCCTAGAGGGCACCTTGGCTGGGGTAGCGGGGTCGGTGGTGATGGCCCTGGCAGGTTGGGCCGTTGGTTTAATTGACCTCTGGGGCATCATCATTTGCCTGGTAGCCGCCTTTATAGCGACCACCCTAGAAAGCCTCATTGGAGCCACACTGCAACCCCGCATACCGTGGTTAACCAACGAAGTCGTCAACGGCATGAACACGACTATAGGTGCCCTGATTGCCCTCTTACTGGGTCTAGCAGTGGCGCAGATGAACTGGTGAGGGCGATCGCGGCTAGAATTCCGTAGGTTTACAGATGATTTGTTCAAATTTTTGTTAGGAGCAACAGCCTAAAAGGCCGCCTCTCCCACTAGCATTTACTGAAATCCGGAAAGTTTTAGGAAATTTTATACAATCCTCACAAACTTTTGTCTTGGGTTTAGAAAAGTTCCGTGAATTTTCGTAATCCTAAGTTCCGTGGGTCCTCTGTCGATGGTCTCCGCTAACTTCAGCCTTAATAGATTTAGGCTGAAGCTACTTTAGAGAGCGGGCCTGGGTTGCCAATGTTGTTTAGGGAGCGTCTACCCTCAGTTATTTACATACCTGAGGACACAACGATAACTGTTATGCAAACTTCGCTAGAGCACACGGTTCGTTCTCACCATTCGGTTCTTGCTATTGGAATGCTATCGCTAGCTGTTTTGATCATGTTTCAGGCCTTTGGCACAGGGTCAGCGGCAAGCGCCAAAAGCCGAGACGAATTTCCAGGCCGACGCCAGGGTGGCGGCACCCACTGGGTAACTCCCCTTCAGCCTAGCAACTACTAGTGAAGACCAATCGCCATGCCGTCCACAGTGACAGCAAAGGCACATGATTAAAAGAGATATTGAAACCAAATACTAACCAAAGGCGGCGGTTCCACATCTAGGAGCTGCCGCTTTTGGCTTGTATTACAAAAGCCAAAACCAGCATCGCCACCGGCTCTAGCTGCTAGGCTACAGGGGCGATCGCAAGCGACTACCCGGCGAGAGTTACACAACTCGATCTGGGCATGCTTAAAAAATGTCCTTCACCTCGGTCGGCGTTCCAAGGCTAGGGCACTGGGTGTGCTACCTGAGACATTCTTCGTCATCTAGTTTCTGTCTTCAAAGGCCCAGCGATTGTGAAAGCGACGCTCAATAGAATAAACCATCGACTGCGGCGCCGGGTAGTTCCCCAAGTGCTCCACTGGTGGGGAGCGACTCCCTTGACCACCGGAGGCAAAATTGTGCTGTTGGCCAGTTTGGTGGCCAGCGCACTGGTGACCGGCACCAAAGTATTGACTGTTTTAGAACCAGCTGAACTCTTTCTCTTCGACCAGCTGGTGCGGTTGCGCCCTAGCCAAGACCTCGACCCCCGCATGACGATTGTGGGCATTACTGAAGCAGATATTCGCCAGTATGGCTGGCCCCTCAACGATGAGATATTAGCCGATGTTATTCAAACCCTTCAAATTCATACCCCAAGGGTTGTCGGCCTAGACCTCTACCGCAGCACGCTGCGTCCGCCAGGGTCGGTTGATTTGGTCGAAGCCCTAGCTGCACCCAATCTGATAGCCATTATGAATGTGGGCAGCACCCAGGGCCAGGGCGAGGTGCCGCCTCCGCCCACTGTTGAGCCAGAGCGGATCGGCTTTAACGATTTTCCCACCGATTCTGACGGCATTATCCGCCGCAACTTAGTTTTTGTGCGCAGCCTCGACGGCGGCTACTACTCCTTCGCCCTGCGGGTAGTGATGGTCTACGAGGGCTATGCAGCTGAGGCTTTAAGGGCTGGGGCAAATCACCTTTATCTGGGCGATCGGGCTATTCCGGTGCTCTCTGCTCGAGACGGCGGCTACCAAAATGTAGACAGCAGCGGCTACCAAATTTTGCTGCGCTATCACACCGCCAAAATGCCCGCGCGCCACCTCTCCATTAGCCAGGTACTTAGCGAGCAGTTTGATCCAACCTGGATTGACGACAACATTGTCCTCATTGGAACCACCGCCGCTAGCCTCAAAGACCGCTTCTACACACCCTTCAGCTTCAATCAAGACAACGAGCTGACCATGCCTGGAGTAGTTATCCACGGGCAGATGGTGCGCCAGCTGCTGGATATTGTTACCGGACAGCCTGCCAGTTACCGATTCCTGCCGCCCTGGGCTGAAGGGCTTTGGCTTTGGAGCTGGTGTTTAACTGCCGGTACCCTAGTTTGGATTGCTAAGCGCCCTAGCGAGCTACTGCTATCCTGCGGACTGCTCCTGGGCAGCTTAGGAGGAGTTGGCTGGCTGGGGGTTAATGGATTAGTGTGGCTCCCCCTGGCCGAGCCGTCTTTAGGAATGGTAACCGCAGCAGCAGTGGTTTTAGCTTACAAGCTGCTTTACCGCACCACCCATGACTCCCTCACCGGTCTGCCCAACCGCGAAGCCTTCATCAATACGATTCAGCAGGCCCTTCACTACCGGCAAAGCCCTGATCAGCCTGTGATAGTGGCATTTATGGGCATCGATCGCTTTAAGATAATCAACGAAAGTCTGGGTCACCAGGTGGGTGACGAGGTGCTGCAAATGATGGCTAGGCGGCTGATGCAGCACATACCCCCAGAGGTTCAAGTAGCCCGGGTCGGGGGCGACGAGTTTGCCCTCCTACTCACTCAGCTCTCTAGCACTGCTGCCGGAGAACTAATGGATCAGCTTCAGTACGTCCTTTCAGAACCTCTAACCCTGCATAATCAGAAATTGCCCAGCACCCTTAGCATTGGGGTAGCTATCAGCCAGCCAGGGTTAGAGCACAAACCGGCTGATCTGCTGCGCGATGCCCACACCGCCATGTACCGGGCCAAGGCCCTAGGCAAGTCACGGTTTGAGGTATTTGCCGCTGGCATGCTCATCGAAGCGGTCAACCGCCTTCAACTCGAAAGCGACTTGATTAGTGCCCTTGATAATCACGAGTTTTTGCTTTACTACCAGCCGATCATTAACCTCAGAACAGGGGCACTGGCTGGGTTTGAAGCTTTAGTGCGATGGCACCAAAAAGATCGAGGCTTTGTTCTGCCCAGTGCATTCATTCCGGCGGCAGAGGAAACCGGGTTGATTATGGCCTTGGGGCAATGGATTTTCCGCGAGGCCTGTCAGCAACTGCATCAGTGGCATACCTTACTGCCCCAATATCGCCACCTGACTATGAGTATCAATCTCTCTAATCGTCAGTTTGGTCAAACCGATTTGATCAATCAAATCGAAGTCGCTTTGAAAGAAACCCAGGTTGACGGCCACTGCGTTAGGCTTGAAATTACCGAGAGCATGGTGATGGGCGATGTGGATGCTGCGATCGATCTGATGCTCAAGCTCAAGTCTTTAGACCTAAAGCTGGCCATTGATGACTTTGGTACCGGCTACTCGTCCCTTAGCTACCTACACCGATTTCCTATGGATACTTTGAAGGTGGACAAATCCTTTGTGGGGCGACTGGAGAAAAGCAACGAAGATCGAGCCATCATTAACACTATTCTGACCCTTGGGCAAAAACTTGGCATGGAGGTGGTGGCCGAGGGAGTAGAAACCGCCGCCCAGGTCGCTATGCTACAGCAGGAGGGATGCGACTATGGTCAGGGCTATTTCTTTGCTAAGCCTTTACCGGCCGCTGAAGCTTTGAACTTACTACAGCAGCACCAGCCCCTTGGGTGCTAGATCTCCGGCCTGAGGGCAAAGCCTATGTCTAGTATCTTGGATGGAGTGGCTATTTGTAGCTGTTCCGTGACGGAAATTAGCGGTAGCTTTCAGTGCTAAAGCCCTGTGTTAGGGGTTTGGCACAATCCTTATTCTGACCTATTAACTTCCATTCTCAACTGGTCTACAATGATCCCGATAGCAACTCCATATTTTCCCCAACTTCAACAAGCTCATATTTGTCCAGCGGTTCCGCTCGGGAATTGGCTTGGAGAGTTAGTTAAATTCCTTTATTGATTTATAGATGCCGATGTCTGTTGGCGAAGCCACGTTTAGAACAGCTGTGCTTGAGTCAGAGCTTCCCGTACTGGTTCATTTTTGGGCTCCTTGGTGTGGGCTCTGCAAGCTCATTATCCCGGTTTTGCAAAGCTTTCAGGCCGAGTGGGAGGGCCACGTCAAGCTGGTAGATATCAATGCCGATGAAAATCTACGTCTAGCCAATGCCTACCGCCTCTCAAACCTGCCAACGCTGCTGATATTTGAGCAGGGTGAGGTGCGTCAGCGAGTAGAGTCATTTCGCGGCAAGGATGATCTACGGCTGGTACTGGACGCCTTTATGCGCCACCGAGAGTTGACCTACGACATCCCTCGGCTTGTACGCATATATCCCTAGCCCTTAATAGCCAAAACAGTAGGCCCTTCCAGCTCCATCGATCTGATTTGAGTTGGTTAGGGCTAGCTGTCACCAGGCAGGTTTAAATAGCCTTCTAATAGCAGGTCATCTCCTAGGAGACGCCAAGTAGTACGCCTCAAGGCCAAGGCCTGGCCCATATTTTGAAGGCCTAGATCGCCGATGGGGCTTGGGGCAGCTAGACCGCCTATCAGCTTGGGAGCCACAAAGGCCCAAAGCTTATCGATGACCCCATCCTGAATAGCCTGAGCCGCTAGAAAACCGCCGCATTCCCATAGCACCATCGCGCAGCCGCGTTGGTAAAGGTGCTCAGTGACTGTCCGAGGGGTGAGTGCCGGTAGCGTGACGACATTTACTCCTTTGGCAGCTAACGCTTGGTGGTTTGCTGGGTCGGCCTCAGGTCCAGTAAAGACTGTGGTTGGTGCGTCTTCTGTATGCCATAGGTTGGCTTCGGGGGGGAGTTCGAGGCGGCGGCTCATGACGACACGTAGAGGGTTATGGGGGCTATAGCCATGGCTGGTCAATCGAGGGTTGTCGTGACGAACGGTGTTGCCACCAACGACTACTGCATCGCAGGTGGCACGTAGCTGGTGCACGGCGGCGCGAGCTGCGGGCCCGGTGACCCAAGCGCTATGACCACTGACAGCGGCAATTTTGCCGTCTAGGGTCATGGCATACTTCAGCAGGCCTAGGGGACGCTGGCGAGTTATCCGCTGCACGAAGGCTTCATTGAGCTGTTGGCAGGCGTCTTCTTCGACCCCAACTATGACCTCAAGACCAGCTTGGCGAAGCCGCTGAATACCTGCGCCGGATACTCTGGGATCAGGGTCAACCATACCCACCACCACCCGACCAAGGCCCGATTGGATCACCGCTTCGGTACAGGGGGGCGTACGCCCGGTGTGGTTACAGGGTTCCAGGTTGACGTAGAGAGTGGCCCCTCGAGCATGGACTCCAGCCTGCGCTAGGGCAAATACCTCGGCGTGGGGTTGCCCAGCTTGTGGATGAAAGCCTTCTCCAACCACTAAACCCTGCTGCAACACTACGCATCCCACCATTGGATTGGGAGCTGTTTGGCCAGCCGCGAGGCGGGCCAGCTCTAGGCAGCGCTGCATCCAACGAGGATGCTCGTCTCCAGGGATAGACGAGCCAGTAGAAGTCAGAGATGAATCGAGCACGGGAAACTCCTAGATCACAGAGCCATGGGTAGATTGGGAAGGGGCAGCGATCGCCCTTTGGGCAACACCTAACGCACTCGACGCGGCCATGGGGTAGGGTAAACTAGGCCTATCCACTAGGTGAGTGTGAGCGAGTGAGTGTAATTCCTCCTGTTGATCTTACGGAGCAGTTTCGAGCAATTCAATCTGATGTGAATGCTGCCGTGGCCGAGGTGCTGGCCTCTGGACAATACATCAATGGACCCATTGTCGAAACTTTTACTCAGGCCTTTGGAGGCTATGTAGGCACTAAGCACTGCATTGGGTGCAACTCCGGCACAGACGCCCTCTACCTGGCTTTGCGAGCTTCTAACATCGGCCCTGGCGACGAGGTAATTACTTCGCCCTTTACGTTTATTGCCACGGCGGAAGCGATTAGTGCCGTGGGGGCAACACCGGTGTTTGTCGATATTGATCTCGACACCTTCAATATAGATGTGGCCAAAATTGAGGGTGCTATCAGCGATCGCACCCGGGCCATTATGCCCGTACACCTGTTTGGTCGGCCTGTAGATATGGGTCCAATCTTGGATTTAGCGGCTCGCTACGACCTGATGGTGATCGAAGACTGTGCCCAGGCCACTGGCGCGAAATGGATGGGGCAGCAGGTCGGTCGAATTGGGCAGGTGGGCTGCTTTAGCTTTTTCCCCACAAAAAACCTGGGGGGCTGTGGCGACGGTGGTGCCCTGACCACCAACGACGACAATCTAGCCGCTACTGCCCGCATGCTGAGTGAACACGGCAGCCGAGTAAAGTATCACCATGAGGCCATTGGCGTTAACAGCCGTCTCGACTCGGTGCAGGCAGCTATTTTGGCCATTAAACTACGCCACCTCGATCGCTGGAACCAGCAGCGATCGCAGGTAGCCGATCGCTACTACCAGCTGCTAGCTCCAGTTACCGAAGTTGTTCGCCCCCTACCCGTGACCTTTGGCCGCTCGGTGTGGAACCAGTACACCCTGCGTCTACCCCAGGCTACCGCTGAGGGCCAAGAGCGCAACCAGGTGCAACAGCTGATGCGAGAGTCTGGAGTGATCTGCATGGTGTACTATCCACTCCCTCTGCACCTACAACCCGTTTATCGCGACTTGGGTTACCAACCGGGCACTCTTCCCCAGGCAGAAGCCGCAGCCCATCAGGTGCTGTCGCTGCCCATGTTCCCCGAACTGGGAGAAGCGGCCCAGGAACAGGTGGTGCAAACCTTGAAATCGGTGCTGGCTAAGGTAGGGCTTAAAGCCGCCCAGTATTGCTAACCCCTCCGCCCCGATCTACAGGCCAAAGTTTCGACAAGCCCTAAATCTCTCACCGGGCTTAGCCGAATTTGTTTGTAGTTTTATATACTATATTTAAGGTAGATTAACCCAGCTTAGGGGTTCTCGATCGCCGCTTGTCTCAACGCGCTCTTTGCCCGTTGACGGCATCCCTAAACCAGCGATAGCCCCACCCGCTAGGGCAGCACCGCACAGTCATGTAAGGGGCAGGTGGCATAGTGGCAACGACAGATCCGGCTTTGATGGGCACCTACGATGCAGCGGCGATCGCCCGCTACTTTCGCTGGCGCATAGGCACCCTGGCCTGGAGAGTTTTACAAATTTTGTGGTGGTTGGGCACCTTTGTGCTGGGCCTTCAGATGGATCAGTGGTTCGGCTGGGAAGAAAAAAATCGCCCGCGCCGCGCCATTCAGCTGCGCCAGGTGTTAACTAACCTGGGCCCGACGTTTATTAAGGTGGGTCAGGCACTCTCCACCCGGCCCGACCTGGTGCGGCAAGACTTTCTCGATGAGCTCACCAAGCTGCAAGACCAGCTGCCACCCTTTCCGACCGCCAAGGCGATGGCGATCGTAGAGGCAGAACTCAACTACAGCCCTGAAGAAATTTTTAGCAATCTATCTGCTCTGCCGGTTGCCGCAGCTAGCCTGGGGCAGGTATATCGGGGGCGGCTGTTTACGGGGGAGGAGGTCGCCGTCAAGGTGCAGCGCCCCTACCTCAGGCCAGTGTTGTGTCGCGACCTCTATTTAATGCGCTGGGCCGCGCGCTGGCTGGGCAACTTTTTGCCCCTCAACCTAGGGCACGACCTGACCTTGATCGTTGATGAGTTTGGCACCAAGCTGTTTGAGGAAATTGACTATCTCAACGAAGGTCGCAACGCCGAGCGATTTGCCGCCAATTTCAAAGAGGATCCCACGGTTAAGGTGCCCGTTATTTACTGGCCCTACTGTAGTCAGCGGGTACTCACCCTCGAGTGGATCGACGGCTGCAAGCTCACCGATACGGTCTCGCTAAAAGAAGACAACCTTGACCCCGATCGCTTAATCGAGATCGGCGTGACGGCAGGGCTGCGTCAGCTGCTGGAGTTTGGGTTTTTCCACGCTGACCCTCACCCTGGCAACCTGTTTGCTCTAGCCGATGGGCGAATGGCCTATATCGACTTTGGCATGATGGATCAGCTCGACCAGGTCACCAAAGAAACCCTAGTGGATGCGGTCGTACATCTGATTAACCAAGACTTCGACAGCCTAGGACGAGACTTCGTCAAGCTGGGCTTTCTCACACCTGAGACCGATCTGGGCCCAATCATTCCTGCCCTCCAGCGGGTGTTGGGCAGCGCTCTAGGCTCCAAGGTGAGCGACTTTAACTTCAAGACCGTCACCGATCAGTTTTCAGAGCTGATGTACGAATATCCATTCCGGGTGCCGGCTAAGTTTGCCCTGATCATTCGCTCGCTGGTTACCCAGGAGGGTTTGGCGTTAAGCCTCAATCCCAACTTCAAAATTATCAATGTGGCCTACCCCTACGTGGCCCGTCGTCTGCTGGTGGGTGAAACCCCGGCTCTGCGTCAGCGGCTGTTAGAGGTATTGTTTCAAGACGGCCAACTCCAGTGGCAGCGACTGGAAAACATGCTGGCGATCGCCCAGGGAGACACCGGTTTCGATCTGCTACCCACGGCGGGGATGGGCATTCGCTACCTCATGTCTGAGGAAGGAATGCACCTGCGCCAGATGATTGTGCTGGCTCTAACCGAGGACGACCGGCTGCACACTCAGGAGGTGCAGCGGCTGTGGTCGCTGGTGAAGGACGATATTACCCTTGACCGCGTGCTGGGGGTGGCCTGGGGAGCGTTAACTAGCTATTCCCTGGAGCGGGCGGAGCAGCTGGTACCAGTTGTCGGCGATCTACGCCAGGTGCTGCGATCTTAGCCCTGAGGCAAGCCAAGCTGAGCCGTGGTTAGGGAGCGAATGGGTAAGGAGTGAGGGGTAGGGGCAGCTCTCCCCTATAATCTGGAAAAGTGAACTATTGTTTCGTTTTTCTAAACTCGTGTACTCACAACCGCCCTACGTTTTGTTTTTTGCTGGTTTTCTGGCCGCTGTAACTTCAGGCTTTGCCTTTAGCACCGCCCTACAGCAGTCGGTTAACGAATGGAACAGCAAACGCTCTACGCGCATTTTGGCCACAATGCGTGGCCCTCAGCTGCAAATTCCCTTTTTGGGCATCTGTGCCGGAGTCTGCGTATTTTTGGCTTCAGGCATTCAGCTGTTCGGCTTTTCGGCTAAAGCCGCCTACGCCATGGGGGTACCTATGACCTTGCTCTGTGGTCTGCTGATCTGGTCACAGCTGGGCAAGATTTTGGTGCTGATTGAAGAAGGTGGCTCCAAGGCCCTTGATTTAGACATGTTTTAGCGCTGGACGGGTTTTAGGAATTTAGGCCAGTCCATCAACGCGATCGCGAAAAGCCGCTGCTATCTTTGCGCTGGTGCCAGCCTCCACGGGTTGAAGCATCCTTAGTCTCAGCTGCTGCCAGAGAGCCTCAAAGATAGCCTAACTAGCTATTTGAATAGTCACCGACAGTAGCAGCGCAATGCGGTTGTGGCTCAAACTAGCGCAGTCGGGCAACTTACCCTAACCAAAAGCTAGCAGGGTAAGCTGAGGCATCTCACCAAAACCGCACACCTGAGTACCGTCGAGATCGTAGATCGCCCACCGAGAACCACCTGATTGATTTGAATGCCTTGGAGGCTAATCGATCAGCAGATCGTCCCTGAGGGTGATCAGGGTTAGCTTTATCTAGCCGCCCGAGGGCCTAGGCGGCAGATAGAGATAAGGAAGGCAGATAGTTAAGCGGCTCCTGCTCCCACCCCATAACTGAGGGCACCAGAATTACGCCCTCAATAACGACAATGCCTACGAATACCCAATCAGCAATGTGTTTGGATAGCCTGGCCGTTAAGAAATCACCAAGGGATTGCAGGGTTGGATAAAGCCGAGCCATTCTAAATCTGGCGTCACTAGAGATCTTTTTGGATTTTTTGAGCACAATACTAGCATTCGCGCCGGGGGCAGCCTATCGACTTGCCTACCGACCGCAGCTAATGACCGCACCCTGAGAGACATACCCATGGGGCCCTCTGACCATCTACCCAACTTCGCTACTTCCCAGCCTGAACCTCAGTCGGCTGAGGCTATTTTGCGGATCTTGGGCCATGACCTCGAGACCCTGCGCCACCAGATCTCGGGCTATCTATCAGAGGACATCGCTCATCTCCAGGCCAAAAAGCAGCGGCTAATGGCCGACATTGAGGCTCTGGAGGGAGACTTTGAAACCCTTCAGGCCCAGCATCAGCAGTTACAAACCACCTATGCCGAAGGGCTGAGCCAGCAGCAGATCGCCCAGCAGCAGGCCTGGGCCAAGCGCCTGGCGATCGCCTTAGCTACCCACCTGCAAGGACGGCTCGAAACCGCTCTGACCAACGCGCACCCCAACGCCCTCCAGGCCGCTCCCTACGAGGCCGCAATTCCTCCTTTAGCTAGTGCCAGCCAGCGCCTAGCCGCCCTCGACGCAACGCTTCAAAGCACCCTAGCCTCTCTACAACACGATCTGACTAGCTATCAGAGCAACATCTCTCAACAACTCAACCGCATGCAGAGTGTTGAACAGCAGGGGGAAGCCATCTTAGAAGCCCTGGTTGCCCGGCTGAGCCAACAGCTGCAAAGTCAAATGGTGCCGCCCCCAGGGACTACCGTCCCCAGCCAAAATGGCTATAGCACTCTCCCCCCCAAGCCCGGCAGTTTAGCAGAACCGGCACTACCCCTTAGCCCCTACCGAGGAACCCAGTTCGACCCAGGTTACCCAGGGTCTACTCCCCGTGGCGACGCCTCACTGCCGCAAGGCACCGCACAGCACCCTCCAGCGACTCTGCTGCGATCGCAGCCCAACCCCGCAGAAACTGCGTCCTCAGAGACCAGCCGCCGCCCAACCCCCACCGATCTTCAGCTAGGGCTGCTGATGGTGGTGCTCTCGACGTTGGCCCTGTCGCTGCACAACGTCATTGTGGGCGTCATCGGCTACGGTGGACAGCTGCTGGGGCGCATTCCGATAGCGGAGGTCTTGCCCTTAACAATTCCTAACTCGCTGCTGCTGCTGTGGTTGCGCATGGTGGTAGTTGTACCTCTACTGGCGCTGGTAGCCCCCCGCCTCTATCCCAACGTTGGCAACGATTTGCGCCAGATCTTCCACCGCGAGCAAAGGCGCCCCCTGATACAGGTGATTGCCAGCGGCTTCTTCTTATTTTTGTCGCAGGTGCTGATCTATAAAGCGATCGCCGACGTCGGCCCCGGCGTAGCCGTGACGCTGCTGTTTATGTATCCGCTGATTACGGTGCCGCTGGCCTGGTTCTTGTTCGGCGATCGCCCAACACCCCTGCGCCTGGTGGTGATGTTTGCCATCACCATGGGAATCGTGTTCACTGCCCTGCCCCGGATCTACACTGATCTCAGCGGCAACGGCGTGTCGCTGTGGGGAGTAGGCGCCGCACTGCTGGCTAGCGTTGCCTTTTCGCTATTTTTGATTGCCATGCAGCTGTGCTTTAAGCGGCTGCATCCAGTCTCGGCAAGCCTGCTTCAGTTTTCGACCATCTTTATTCTCACCAGTGTGATTTTGATTGTGGGGTCTTTCGTTGGCCTCGACCCTGGTGAGCCCACTCGTCCCCTCGGCCTCTATATCGGAGCCGGGCTGCTGGGGCTGCTAACGCTGCTGGGCTACCTCTTTAATAACTACGGCGTCAAGCTGCTTGGGGCATCTCAAGCCTCAATTGTGGCCGCCAGCGGGCCGGTAGCGACTGCGATTTTGGCCTACTTAATTACCCCTGGCGAAAAGTCAGCGCTGCTATTTATCCAATGGATGGGCGTCATTTTGGTCACCCTGGGGGTGATTTCTCTGAGTTTAGAACGACTGGCCAGCCAGCGCCGTCAGGCCAAACGACGCAGTGCCGTGCCCCCCAACACAGGACAATGGCCTTAGCTCAGTAGCAGCTCAAGGCAAACCAGGTAGAATTCAGCGGCGCAAGCACCTGCTGACAAGCTTAAAGATCGGCAGGTGAGAGGCTTGACCACACCAGCCTTTCAACCTGCTGACCGGAATTGCCAAGTTTGGTGGCTCGATTGCCTTTAAAACAAGTTAGCTAAACCTTGGTTAATCCAAGGTTTTAGAAGCTAAACCAATTAGAACGGAGAGAGAGGGATTCGAACCCTCGTTAAGGTCACCCCTAAACAGCATTTCCAGTGCTGCGCCTTCAACCGCTCGGCCATCTCTCCAGGGGGCGGTTCATCACCGCTGAGAGGCTATCGTAGCAAACAATGGAGTCAGAGAACAGGGGCTACGCTAGTTTCTATTGCAGAATTAGGCCCGTCTGCCCTAGAGGAATTGTTTCGTGAGAGCATAGCAGGGGTAATTGACGATCGAGGCGCTGGCCTGCGATTCGCGAAGCGATCCGTCCCGGAATCGCCCCTTCGACCTCGATTTTCTCAATTTATTTCATACCCGCCGTTACTCTGCCAACCCCAACCTACCCCATGGCCCGCACCCACACCGTTACCGTCCACCACCGCCAGACCGGGCGCATATACACCGTAGAGGTGCCCGAAGACCGCTACATTCTTCAAGCCGCCGAGAGCCAGGGGGTAGAACTGCCGTTTGCCTGCCGCAACGGTGCCTGCACCACCTGCGCGGTACGCCTGCTCGAGGGCGAGGTTGCTCAACCGGAAGCCATGGGGCTCTCTCCCGACCTGCGCCAGCAGGGTTACGCGCTGCTGTGCGTCAGCTACCCCCGCAGCAATATTCAGGCCGAAACCCAGGATGAAGACGAGGTTTATGAGCTTCAGTTTGGCCGCTACTTTGGCAAGGGCAAAGTACGACGAGGGCTACCCCTAGACGAAGATTAATCAGCCTCACCCTCGTTACCTTGAGTCGTCCCAACGCTAATTCCATGTCTCTTCCTGCCGAGTCCGATTTACAGCGCTGGTTAGACAGCGCCACTGAGGCGGCCCTAGCCGCCGGAGCGGTGCTCCAGCACTACTGGGGCAACCTCACCACCATTGATGAAAAAGGTCGGTCTGGCGATTTGGTCACCGAAGCCGATCGCAGCGCAGAGGCGGCCGTTATGGCCGTACTTGAGCGACACCTCCCCGCTGACCACGGCATCTTAGCTGAAGAGTCTGGGGTAATTAGAGAGCGAGGGACCGGTCTTCTATGGGCCATAGACCCCCTCGACGGCACCACCAACTATACCCACCAGTACCCATTCTGTGCGGTGTCCATTGGGCTGCTGGCCGAGGGAGAGCCGGTGCTTGGGGTAGTTTATAACCCAATCCACTGCGATCTCTTTCGCGCGGCTAAGGGCTTAGGGGCTACCCTCAACCGCAGCCCGATTCGAGTATCGACCACGGATCAGCTGTCTCAAAGTCTGCTGGTAACCGGATTTGCCTACGATCGCCGTGAAACTCCCGACAATAACTATGCCGAATTTTGCCACTTCACCCATCTCACCCAGGGGGTGCGCCGCGGGGGGTCCGCCGCCATTGACCTCGCCTACGTCGCCTGTGGCCGCCTAGATGGCTATTGGGAGCGAGGGCTGTCGCCCTGGGATATTGCCGCTGGGATTGCGATCGTGCAGGAAGCTGGGGGCCAGGTGACTGCCTACGATGGCTCGCCCCTGGATGTGATGTCGGGGCGGCTGTTGGCCACCAACGGCCAGATTCATGGGGCCATGAGCCAGACCCTTGGGAAAATTAAGCCGCTAGTGCTCCCCTCCCTCATCTAGCCAGTTCGCAACTCGATCTTCGGTTCTAGTTGGCCTCAAACCGCTAAAAAAACCAGGGGATGGTTAAACTGAGGTTGACTGGGTAGAGTGAAGAGAATTTAATTTGTGTCTTATTGCTCCCTGAGTCGTCCCTCGGGTAAGTGACCATGAAACCAGATCAAGGGCTGTTTCAACTTGACTTTGATGATCATCACGCTGTGCTGGGAGTGCCAGTAACCGCCGATGCCAAGGCCGTGCGCAAGCGCTACCTGGCGATCGCCCGCATGCTGCATCCCGACAGTTTGTCTGGGTCCACCACTATCGATGCCCAGCGGGCCAGCGACGTTCTCTCCAAGCTGGTCAACCCCGCCTACGAGGCCCTGACCCAAGAAAAATCAAGCACTGAGCATGGCATCATGCTCAAGCTTAAAGGGCAGTCCCTGCGCCAAGTCGGCACAGCACCCACAGTTAGCTCTACAGAGGCTCAGACCCTGCTCAAAGCTCCCCATGCCGACGCGGCCTATCGTAAAGCCGTTAGCAGCTTAGCCGAAAGCCAATTCGACGATCTGGAGAATGTGACTGGGGTAATTGGCCAACTGAGTGAGCTCAACCTAATTTATCTGTACCGCAGCAGTGCCAACGATGGACCATCGGCTGGTTCCCCGGCTAGCGCGGCTAAACCGCGACCCAATGCTGCCCCTACCAGCCCCACGACGACAGTGCCAACGCCTCGGCAAAATCAGGCGGCTATTTTAGAGAGCTACGTTAACCGAGCTCAAGAGTATGAGCTAAACCGCGACTATAGCCGAGCCATTTTAGAGCTGCGGGAGGCCGTCAAAGCCTATCCCAACAATGTTCAGTGCCATAGCTACCTGTCGGCGATTTATCTCAAAGCCGGTCAGAGCACCATGGCCCGCATTCACGCCAAACGCGCCCTCGAGATCGACCCCAATGACGAAAGGGCGCAATCCGTTCAGGCGCGGGTAGATAAAGCTAGCGGTGGGTCTGCGTCCGGGTCGGCTCAAACCGCCAAATCAAAGGGGAGTAATGCCAAAGCCGCTAACTCCAAATCTTCTAATCAGGGCGGCGGTTTCTTTGGCCTGTTTGGAGGCAAGAAAAAGTGATGACCTACCAACCCCCGGCCGGCGCCCGCGACCTACTGCCCCTCGACGTTGCTCAAAAACACTGGATTGAGAATCGCCTAGAACAGGTATTCCAGCGCTGGGGCTACCACCGCATTATCACCTCCACCGTAGAGCGGATGGATACCCTGATGGCAGGGGGAGCCATCGATCAGGAAGCGGTAATTGAGCTTCAACCCGTCGCGGGTAAGCGTCTGGGGCTACGGCCTGAGCTGACCGCCTCGATCGCCCGCACCGCTGTTACTCGCCTAGCCCGAGTAACCTATCCCCAGCGGCTCTACTACAACGCCAACGTATTTCGCCAGGCCACTCAGGGTAGCCATGGGGGCCAGCAGGAGTTTTACCAGGCTGGAGTCGAGCTGCTCGGAGCCGGGGCAACCGTAGCCGATGCCGAGATCGTGCTGCTGCTGCTGGACTGTCTCCACAGCCTCTCCCTCGACTCCTGGTGCTTGATCTTGGGCGACGCCCAGCTTACCCAGGCGTTGCTTACCCCCTTTTCCCCTGACCAGCGCCAGGCGGTGCGTCAAGCCCTGGCTACCCTCGACCGGGTAGCCCTCGATGACATGGGCCTAGCCCCAGAGCTGCATCACCATGCCCTGCATCTGCTCGACCTCCGCGGTCACCCTGAGGACGTGCTTCAGGCTCTGGGGCAGCTTGTCCTAGAGCCTGAAGCCCAGACAGCGGTGGAGCGTCTAAAATCGCTGGTTGCCCTAGTGCGAGACGTCATCAACATGGCAGGCGATAGTCAGCGGACCCAAGGGGGCCAACGCCCCGCTTTGACGCTCGATCTCAGCCTGATTCAACCCTTTGACTACTACACCGGGCTGGTATTTGAGGTGGTCACTGGCCCTGAGCAGGGCTGCCAAGTGCTTGGGCAGGGGGGCCGCTATGACCACCTACTGGGTGTCTTTCAGGCGCAGAGCCAGGGGTTTCCGGGGATTGGCTTCGTACTCAACATTGAGGCTCTGCACCAGGCGCTACTGCCTACGGGCCATCTGCCTCAGGATACGCCCCCTAGCGATTGGCTGGTAGTGCCCACCGCGCCCCAGGCAGCGGCAGCAGCCTTTACCTACGCCCAAACCCTACGGGCCTCAGCCAGTCTGGTGCGGGCTGAGGTGCACCTAGCCAACGGTGAGCCGCCCGCTGCCACCCGCGATCTAGCCCGTCAGCGCCGCATCAGCCGCATTGCCTGGATCGGCCCCGACGGCTTGCCAGATATTGAAGCTCTGAACTAACGTGGGGGATGGCGGCAGCCCTGGCTTAATTCCTTCTGGGAAAAGAGTTTCAGGGTTAGGGCAGCCTCAACTGTCTACCCAAGGGAACCTCAAGTTCCCAATATTATTTCGTGCCCGTGAGGAGAGATTGTGGCTCATACCATTGTGACTAACGTTTGTGAGGGCGTCGCCGACTGCGTTGACGCCTGCCCAGTCGCCTGCATCCACGAGGGCCCCGGCAAAAATACCAAGGGCACCGATTGGTACTGGATTGACTTTTCAACCTGCATTGACTGCGGGATTTGCCTCCAGGTGTGCCCTGTAGAAGGCGCTATTCTACCCGAAGAAAAGCCTGACCTACAAAACACTCCGGCCTAGTTTTGTCTAGCCTAGGGTTCTGAGTTTCCTCTCTGGGCTAAACAAAGGTTGCCCTGTACTATGGCCAAGATTAGCCTCCGTAGTCGTCTCTTCATCTCTCATCTGGCAGTGATGGGAATTGGCATTTTGGCCCTGGCCATCTTTGGCAGGCTTTATACCCCCCGTCTCTTTGTGATCTCCCTGGAGCGCTATGAGAATGGGGTGCTGAGCGTGCAGCGCCGTACCCAGCTAGTCAAGGGGTTTGAGGCCGCCTGGAGCCGAGGCATGCTGTGGGCGATTTTGGTGGGTGGGGGCACCGCAGGGGGACTGAGCTACTTGGTGTCGCGACGCATTATTCGCCCGCTCGACCAGATGACGGAGGTGACGCGATCGTTTGCCGCTGGCCGATTGAACGCTCGCGTGCCGCCTTCAGAAATTTTAGAAATTCAGCGATTGGCCAGCAGTTTTAACCGCATGGCGGCAGACCTGGAGGGTGTGGAAGAGCACCGCCGCGAGCTGATTGGCGACCTCACCCACGAACTGCGCACCCCGCTGACCATTATCCACGGCTATCTTGAGGGGCTGGCCGATGGCACCGTTGCCCCAGAACCCGAACTTTATCAACGGCTAGCGGGGGAAACAACGCGCCTTCAGCGCCTGGTCAATGACCTGCAAGAGCTGTCTAAGCTGGAGGCAGGCTATCTCCCCATTCAAGCCCAGACGGTGGCGCTGTGCCCACTGCTGACCGCGCTGGTGCGTCCTTTCGCTGACCAGCTTGCCAACACCGATCGCGTCACGATTACATTGCAGTGTCCGTCCGATTTGCCATTGGTGCACGCCGACCCCAGCCGCATTGAGCAAATTGTGATCAATCTGCTGGGTAACGCCCTGCGTTACACCGAGAAGGGCGCGGTTACAGTCAATGCGTGGTTCCAGAGCGGCCGGGTCTATGTCAGCGTGACTGACACCGGCATTGGGATTGCTGAGGAAGACTTACCCTACGTATTTGAGCGATTTTGGCGGGCCGATCGCTCCCGCAACCGCAATTCTGGGGGTACAGGTCTAGGTCTCACCATCTGCCGCCGCTTGGTCGAGGTGCAAGGGGGCAAAATTGAGGTTAAAAGCACCTTGGGCCAGGGCAGTGAGTTTACGTTTTGGCTACCCCAGGCGAAGGGGAGTCAGGGCAAGTAAGTCGGGTTTGTAGCCTAAGGGTTCTGGGTCAAAAGGTTTGATAGAGCCTCTGGGGGAGTGAGGAGCTGCTGGCGAAGATTGTGGGATTGGGTGCGATCGCACCGTACCTCCAGCAACCTCACTCCGGTGGTAGGTAAACTGCTGACGCTGGCCGTGAGCTGGCTCCAGGTTTCAACTCGCTCGTAGTTTACCCCGTAGGCGGCGCAGAGGCGGTTGAGATCGACGGTTTGGGGCGTGGTAAAGAAGTCTTCAAACCAGCGTTCGCCAGGGGTGGGCAGGGTGGCAACGGGCAGTTGATCAAAGATACCGCCCCCCCGGTTATTCACGACTACCACGGTGAGATGACCCCGCAGGCGCGGCACGCTGAGCCAGCCGTTAGTGTCGTGCAGCAGGGCCAGATCGCCCGTCAGCAGCACCGCAGGCGGGCCACCGTGGGCGATGCCTAGGGCCGTCGATAGTGTGCCGTCGATACCGTTAGCCCCCCGGTTGCAGTAGGGGCGCAGGGCGCGATCGCCCGGCGGCCAAAACCATTCCACATCGCGGATTGACATACTGTTAGCGATCACTACCGCAGTTTCCTTCGGCAAAGAGCGGGCCAGCAGCCAGGGTATTTTGCCTTCAAAGAGTTGATCCAGATCTGCCAAGGCGCGATCGAGCTGTTGGCGCAGTCTCGCCTCTAACACTAGCCATTGATCGTGGTAGCAACCAGGCAGACGCGCTTCTAAAACTGGAGGCAAAACCTGGGTCAGGGCGGTAACGCTGAGGGACAAGGGCGTCACCGGACCGTGGAGAGGGTCGAGGTTGGCGCTTCCAGGGTCAACGACCCAGCGGCGAGGCTGGGCTGTCTGTAGCCACTGGCGCAGTCGTTTGCTGGTGGGCAGCGGGCCGAGCTGGATCACCTGCTCAGGCACCAGATCTTTTGCCCAGGTGGGTTGTCTCAATGCGATGTCATAGGTGGTGACCAGAGAAGCATTCAACCCAGCAGCATTGCGCAGCGGCGATAGCCCCTCGGCCAGTACTGGCCAGCCCAGGTGGTCGGCTAGAGCTGCAACGGCCTTGCAGTAGCCCAACGGATCGACGGGCTGGGCTGGGCCAGCGATGATTAAGCCGCGATCGCATTTCCGCCAGGTCTCCAGCCAGGGCAAATCTATCCCTAGCGTCGAGAACTCCTCAGGCGCCGGCACTCCAACCGCCGCTAGAAAGTCGTCGCTGAGTTCGTCTTTTAAGTGCGTTACCGAACCATCGGCAATGGGGGCTAAGGGGTCGCGGAAGGGACAGTTGAGGTGCACCGGCCCCGCCACTGGATAAAGCGATTGCCCCCAGGCCTGTCCTAAGATCTGTCGCAGATAGCGCAGCATACCCAGCTCTGCCACGGGCACCGCTAGCTCCGCATACCAATTCGGGAACGTGCCAAACAGCCTTTGCTGATCAATGGTTTGGCCCGAGGCACAATCGCGCAGCTCGGGAGGGCGATCGGCCGTCAGCACCAGCAGAGGAATGCGGCTTTCTCGCGCCTCGATAACAGCGGGGTAGTAGTTGGCCCCGGCGGTGCCGGAGGTGCAGACCAAAACCACCGGCTGCCCGGTCCGCCGAGCCAGGCCCAGGGCGAAAAATGCCGCCGATCGCTCATCGAGCACCGGCACCGCCTCAATCTCAGGATGGCTGACCAGAGCCACAGTCAGCGGCGTAGAGCGTGAACCAGGCGAGATTACAGCGGTTTTGAGCCCCAGCCGAGCCAGTGTGGCCACCAGCACCGAGGCCCAGAGGGCGTTAGTGTTGCGAAAGTCAAAGGTCATGGATCAACAGCAGGGGCCTACACCAGCGACTCGCCCAGGGCGCGCAGCTTGAGCTTAATTTCTGCCCACTCGCGATCGGGGTTAGACCCTGCCACAATACCAGCCCCGGCGTACAGCCGCACCCAAGTATCCGCCACTAAAGCCGAGCGAATGCCCACAATAAACTCGCTGTCGCCATTCGCCCCCACCCATCCCAAGGGAGCCGCGTAGAGCCCTCGATCAAAATCCTCAAAGCGCAGAATCTGGTCGCAGGCTTCGCGGGTTGGCACCCCGGCCACCGCGGGAGTTGGGTGCAAGGCCTCCACAATATGCAGCGGGTGAATATGGCGGGGCACGCGGGCACGCATCGGCGTATGCAAATGCTGAATGTTGGACAGCCGCCGTACCTTAGGCCGAGGTTGGTACTGGGGCCATAGCCCTACGCTCCGCAGTTGCCGGGCCAAAAACTCCACCACCAGCCGGTGCTCTCCCCGTTCTTTGGGGTTGTGCAACAGCCCCTGGGCGAGATAGTCATCCTGGAATGGTGCCGACCCCCGAGGTGCCGACCCAGCTAAGGCATCGGTGATCAGCTGGCCCTGGGTGAGGCTGAGCAGCCGTTCTGGACTGGCCCCCATAAACGTCTTACCGTTGCCCCGGCCCACCGAAAACACGTGGCAGTCTGGGTAGCGCTGCCGCAGACGCCCTAGGGCCGCTAGAGGCTGGATCGGTTCAGTGCTGACCCAGTCTAGGGCGTGAGCTAGCACAATTTTTTGCACCGGATGCTGGGTCATATAGCCCAGGGCACGATCCACAGCTGTCCTGAACTGTTGGCCAGCCTCGGGCACAGGCTGTACCGGCAGCCGAGCCGGATGCAGCGGATCGCGCCAGGGAGCCGTGCCCAGGCGCTCTACTGCGCGCAGCTGGTTAGCCAGGTCGTCAATGATGGTGTCTACGTCGGAGGTTGCCGTCACTAGGTAATTCAGCGTTAGGACGCCCTGCCCCCCCTGGCGCACTAGCTGCCACTGAGGTAACACCACCGTCGCCGCCGGAAAGGCCGTCTCGCCATCTTGGGAGTCGGCAAAGAAGGTGAATGCGCAAAAAAATCGGGGTCCATCGGCCCCACTGAGGGCCGCAGCTGGCCCTGCTTCGCTGTAGCGGTGGGTTTTGCTGCGCCACTGCTCAATAAATCGGCGGGCTTGGGCAAACCGGCGCGCGCCCGCAGTTTCGTAAACCAGCGCGGCCCCAAATCCTACCACCGATCGCTGGGCGGCGGGGGTTTCAAGGTACAGGTGGCGATCGCTGCTAGGAGCCAGCCGGGCCAACACCACCAGCGGGTCAACCGGAGGAATATCAAAACTCAGGTTCACCAGCTGGGGCTGATGAACCTGCCGCGCCTGACCCAGCCGACGATCTAAAAACCGGTAGGCCGACTGCAACGTCTGGTCGCGATCGGAGCAGTGAGAAACAACGGGCATAAACCTTGGGATTTTAAAGCGGTTTACTGTGTGAGCGGTTAACCTATGTCACGGTTGGCGGTGTTGGCTATAGGATGCCCAACCGCCCCGGTTGCCTGGGCTCACTGAACCCAAACCACCGGCACCCTGACCCAATTTGCCCCGCCCGCTGAACCTACGCTCTAGGTTTCATGGCAAGCTGAAACAGTCTCCAGTTAAGCCGCTCAGCCCCTTGGGCAGTATCCCTACTGGTAGCATATTCGGTTATGGCGTAACCACTTCGGGGCCAGTCGTTCACGCAGCTTAATAGTGGGTGCCGGTCTTGCGGTGGTGAATGGCGGTTTTACCGTTGCCATCCAATACCCGGCCCGCCTGCACCGTGGCGTATACCAGCCAGTGATCGCCGCACTCCATGCGCTGCTCGACGGTGCACTCTAGGTAGGCGATCGCCTCGGTCAATATCGGCGCACCATTTTCGGCCACCTCAGTCTCAATTTCGGCGAAGCGATCCTCGCCAGGGGCAAAGGGTTTGAGAAAATGCTTCATCGGCCCCAGATGCCGCCCCTCGGCCAAAATATTCAGCACAAACGCGTAGCTGGGGTACAGCAGCGACTCGATCGCTCGATCTTTGGCCACCGCCACCGTAAAGCCCGGCGGCGCAAAGGAAGCCTGGGACACCCAGGAGGCCAGCATGGCGCTCGACACCTCCCCGTGGCGGGCGGTGACGATGCACAGTGACCCCACAATTCGGCCCACGGCCTGTTCCACCGCTGAGGCCGGGGTGCGAGGCTGCTTTGCCCGCGTGGCTTTTTTAAGCCCCTGGGCGAAGTCAGTACCCACCTCTTCGCAATATTTGAGCGTGACATCGGTGGGCTTAAACTTAACGCGGATGGGCTCAAAGGCCAGGCTATAGCCGCCGTCCTTCAGCTTGCTCTCCAGCAGATCGATGGCTTCCCCGCTCCAGCCAAAGGAGCCAAACACCCCGGCGGGCTGGGTTTTAGAAGCGGTCGACAGCACAATACCCAGGGCCGTCTGCATGGGGGTAGGGGTATGTCCGCCCAGGGTAGGCGACCCCATTAAAAACCCAGCCGAGCCTTCCACAGCTGTTTTGATTTCATCAGGGCTGGCCTGCTCAGCATTAATTGACTCCACTGACACCCCAGCCTTGGTGATGCCTCGGGCTAGCGCCTGGGCAATGGTGGCCGTATTGCCGTAGGCCGAAGCATAGATCAGCGCCACCGACAGGTCTTGGCTGGTCTGGGCTTGGCCCCAGTCGCGGTAGCTCTGCACCAGTTCTCGGGGGCTGTAGCGCACCACCGGCCCGTGACCAGGGGCCAAGGTCTGAAAGGGCAGCGTGGCCACACGCCCCAGGGCAGCTAGCACCTGGCGAGCACTGGCGGCAAACAGACAGTCGAAGTAGTAGCGGCGGTCTTCGAGCAGGTCTTGCCAGCTGAGGTCAAAGACCGCATCGTCACAGCGGTGAGCCCCAAAGAACTTGTCAGAATATAGCACCTGGGAGTAAGGGTCAAAGGTAGCCAGCCCGCCAGGGTAGCGCGGGGTAGGAATCAGCTCAAATTGAAGGTGATGGCCCTGGCCTAAATCGAGGCGATCGTCACCGCTGCGAATTACCCGAAGGCGAGACGAGGCCTCGGGCAGCAGGTCATTGAGGGCCAGGGCGGCAGGGTTAGAGCACACCACGGTGACTTCTGGCAACCGCTTCAGCAGAATCTTTAAAGTCTCAACCCGGTTGGGGTTGATGTGCCCCAAAACAATGTAATTCAGCTGAGAGAGGTCGATGTGGCCCTCTAGGGCAGCCAAAAATATGTCGCTAAACGATTCACCAGGGGGGTCAATGAGGGCGATGCGATCGGCCTGAATTAGATAGCTGTTTGCCGTAGTGCCACGCTCTAACCCGTACTCAATCTCAAACCGAAGGCGGTTCCAACTGCGGCAGCGCAGTACGGTAGTGCCTGCGGCCATAGCGTAAAGCTGAACATCGCGAGGAGGGGAGGTCATGGGCATTAGGTAACGGCAGTTTTCAAGCGCCCTGGAGTTAATCCGTACTCGGTGAAAGGCCGTACAGAACCACCAAAGCATTAGTCAGACTGCTGCAATTCTAAAGGATAGCGGGAACAGCAGCCTGAGCCGCTATCACCTCAGGTTCCTGCATCCTGCGATCGCCATGAAGTCAAAGTCAGCTTCACAGAGGTATTCAGCTTTTATGAACTGTGTCGATGCTGTCCGTGCTTTCTCGCACCCTGCCCTAGACTGAGTGAGTCTCCTGAGACAATAAGCGAAGATCTGCGCACTGGGTTGAGGTGGGCCACCCCTTCCCACCACCCAACCAGCAAGCACCCCGATAAAATACCGTGATTATACTGAGATGACTAGTTATTTCTATAACACTAAGCTAGTTTGTAGCAGCGGTGCATTTGCCCAACGGGCCATCGAGGGTTGAGCAAGCGATGGGGATTGTTTGGCGTAGGGCAAACAGTTACCTAAGCGCTTTAGTTGATCGGTATCTCTCTGGTTCTTGAAGTTGGATAATCCTATGGAGTCACAGTCTACTGGACAAGCTGTTACATCAGCTATTGATGCAGCTGTTGTCAACGAAGTCGTTATCAACCCAGTTGTAGAGCAGGGTTTAGAGCCCAGCAATTTGTCATCGATTGACCCGGCGGGTGCTTCCCTAGCGGCGGTTCAGGCTGGTGAGCCGGTGCCCGCAGAAAACGTCAAGCAGCTGTATCGGCAGTTTCGTAAAGCAGCCCTAGAATCCACCGCTCGAGAGCTGCGCAAACAGCAGTATGAGCGCATTCAGACCCAGGTCGAAATTCTCAGTATTCCGATCGACAACATTTCGGTCAATGACTTTTTGAGCCAGCTGAAGAAGGGCGTGGTGTTTACCCCCAACGTCGATCACCTGATGAAGCTCCAAAAGGATATGGACTTTGTCAAGGCCTACAGCAAGGCCGACTATCGCGTCTGCGATAGCCAGGTGCTCATGTTTGCTTCTAAATTTTTGGGTACGCCTCTCAAGGCCAAGATCTCGGGGTCGGATCTATTCCCAATGTTCTGTGAGCACCACCGAAATAATGAAGCCATTAAAATCTTTTTGATGGGGGGAGCTGACGGCATTGCAGCTCAGGCGATGGAGCGCATCAACGCTCGCATTGGTCGGCAAATTATTGTGCAGGCCCATTCGCCGTCTTTTGGCTTTGAAAAGAACGAGGCCGAGTGCGATCGCATTCTAGACATGATTCGTCAGTCGCCCGCCAACGTGCTGGTCGTGGGTGTTGGCGCACCCAAGCAGGAAAAGTGGATTGCCAAGTACCGCGATCAGCTGCCCAATATTG
The DNA here is from genome assembly GCF_014695395.1 of Nodosilinea sp. FACHB-131. Lineage (GTDB taxonomy): Bacteria > Cyanobacteriota > Cyanobacteriia > Phormidesmidales > Phormidesmidaceae > Nodosilinea. Next base: position 238,834 of record NZ_JACJOF010000004.1, on the reverse strand, counting down.
ATATTTTCCTGGCCGTAGGGGCCGCCATCGACTTCGAAGCGGGCAACAAGCCCCGGTCCCCAGAATTGTTGAGCAAGCTGGGCCTGGAGTGGCTCTACCGCCTGAGCACCGAGCCTGGGCGGCTGTGGAAGCGTTACCTAGTCGACGATTTTCCCTTCCTGTGGCTCGTGATCAAGGAGCGCTTTGCCCGGCTCTGGCGCAAGCCAGCTGTGGATGAGACCGCGTCTCGCAAGGTTGGATAGTTTCACCGGAATATGCTCGATCCATTAACTTAGCCCGGTAGCTATTAGGTTGCCTGGGTAAGTTTTTGGAGTTTGGGCGGTGGCATCGGACAAAATATGGCACCTTAGGAGGGTTCCCCGTAGTCATTGCCCTATGGTTCCTGTGTCGGTGGGTGGCATTGCTCAATCTGCGCTCTTGACAGACCAGTTGTTGGCCTACTACCGCCAGCTGTCTCAGGGGCTGCTGACGGTTGTCGATGTTGAAACAACTGGGTCCCGCCCAGACGAGGCCAGGGTGATTGAGATTGCGGTGGTACAGGGTTCGCTAGACCAGGGAATTACCCACGAGGCGTCCTTTGTAGTCAATGCCAACGTGCGCGTACCGTACACCATTACCCGGCTGACGGGCATCACCACCGCCATGGTCGAGCAGGGCACCGCTGCCGATGTAGTGTGGCAGGCGCTGCGATCGCCCCTCGACCAGGGGGTACTCACCGGCCACAACCTGGCCTTTGACTACAGCTTTATTCAAGCGGAGTACCAGCGGCTAGGTCAGGGGTTTAAGCGCCCTGAGGCCCAGCAGTTTTGCACCGTAATTTTGTCTCGGCTGCTGCTGGCCGATCTGCCCTCCCGCAGTCTGCCGCAGCTGGTACGACACTTTGGCTTTGATGTGGGGCGATCGCACCGCGCCCTAGCCGATACCAAGGCCTGCTGGCTGCTGGCCAACCTGCTGCTAGAGCGCTTGGCCAACACCTCTGACGATGCCCTGCGGCAGCAGTTTGCTGAGCAGTGGGTGCCCCTGCGGGATGCTGTCAAGGTGTTTGACTGCACCCGGGTCGAGCTACAGCAGCAGCTCGACGCCCGAGGCTGTGAACGCCGCACCTCACGGCGCGGCAACCGCCACATGTATCGCCGAGGCGACCTAGAAACCCTCTACCGCGAGCTCTACCCGCAGCTGTCCTTAAACCTGGGCGAGGCGGGAGGCTAAAGGGCGTCGCCTGCGCTTGCTCTCTACTGGGTACTGAGCCTAGATTTTTTGATTTTCTCCCCACAGCCGGGAAAAAATTCGTCATGGTTACAGGGGTAGGGGGCCAGGGAAGTTGCCATCGCAGGCCTAGGCAAGGCCAGGGAGATTTCTATGGCGCGATCGCACAGACGACAGTGGACGTGGGGCTGGGGCGGAGTAGCCTTGGTGCTGCCGACCCTGGTGGCCTGTGAGCCGCTCCCCGCTGCCTTTGGCGGCATGCCGCAGCAAACCACCGTAATGCTAGAGTTCATAAACCCTCAACCCATTGCTCTGGCCAGCGCGATGACTAGCCCCCTGCTGTTCGATACCGTCTCAGACTTTGCCGAAGGGGTCGCCCTGGTGCGCCTCAAAACCAGCCTGGGCTATATCGATCGCGAGGGCAACCTGACCATCAGGGTTACTGACGACAACATCACTATGGCCGCCGACTACGCCGAAGGGTTGGCGGTCGCCCAAGCTGGAGCCTACTTTGGCTACCTCGATCGCCAGGGTCAGTGGGCCATACCGGTGCAGTTTCGCAAGGCCAAGTCGTTTTCTGAAGGGCTGGCGGCGGTGCAGGGGGGCACCAAGTATGGCTATATCAATCGCCAGGGTGAGTGGGTGATTGAGCCCCAGTTCGACCTGGCGGAACAGTTTGTGGGCGATCGCGCCCTGGTGAAGCTGGGGGAAACCTACGGCTACGTCGACCCCGAAGGCCACACCGCCATTCCCCTGGAGCTAAAGGATGCCTGGAGCTTTTCTGAATCACTGGCGGTGGCGCGGGTAGATCGGCTCTACGGCTACATTGACCCCAGCGGCACGATGGCGATCGCCCCCAGCTACGATGGGGCCTTTAGCTTTTCTGACGGCCTGGCCCGGGTGCGCCAGGGCCGCAACTTTGGCTTTATTGATGCCACTGGGGCCATGGTGGTGGAGGCGACTCTACCCTTTGCTTCTGACTTTTCGGAGGGGCTGGCGGCCGTGCTGAGCGAGGGTCAGTGGGGCTACATCGACCGCACCGGCCAAGTCGCCATTGCTCCCAGCTTCGCCTACGCCGCCGATTTTTCCGAGGGACTGGCTGCCGTTCAGAAAGATGGGCTCTATGGCTATATTGACCCTAAGGGAGCCTGGATCGTAGAACCCCAGTACACCAATGCCGGGCGGTTTTCGGAAGGGCGAGCACGGGTGCAAATCGACAACCGCTGGGGCTTTATTGACACTGAGGGTAAGGTTCTCACTGGGGTTGGCTTCAAGAGGTTGGAGTAGCTCTACTGGGCCAAATCGGTCAAAAATTGCTGAATTAGCCCAATAGTGACTCCAGGCTGCTCCAGCTGAGGGGTCAGCCCTACCCCCGGCAGCACCTCAAAGTGGCGGATGGCAGCGGAGTTAAGGGCTGCGAACCGGCGACCAATCGACACGTCAGTGAGCTGGGCTACTTCCCCCCAGAGCAGGGCGGTGGGAATGGTGAGCTGGGGCAGGTAGGTGGCCAGATCAAAGCTCAGGTCACCTCGCACAAAGGCGAGAGCAGCGACATCGGCATTGGGCTGTTGGGCCGACTTCAGGTAGGCCGCTACCATGTCGTCAGAAATTTTGCTAGCGTCGGCAAACTGGCGCTGGGTCAAGAACAGCTTAATGCCCTCGGCGGTGGCGATCGCCCCTCGATAGAGCACCTGATCAATCACCGGCAGCTTCACGAGCTGGTTGATCGGTGAGCGGCTGGGGTCTTGGCCAAAGTCGGCCAGCCCCACTGGGGTCACCAAAAATAGTCCTCGCAGGCGATCGGGGTGGTCAATGGCAACCCGCACCAGCATGGCCCCGCTGAGGGATGAGGACACCACCACGGGTGGAGCCGGGCAGAGGTCGATCAATTCGCTTAGCAGGCTCAGGTAGTTGGCGGTGGTCAAGGGGCGATCGGGATGGTCGGAGCTACCCCAGCCGATCAGATCGGGGGCCAGCACCGGGTGTTCGGCGGCGAAGGCTGGATATACCTTGGACCACTCATAGCTCGACGACCCACCGCCAAAGCCGTGGACAAATAACAGCGGCACGGCTGAGACCGGGGCCTTAGGCCAGAAGCCAGGGTCAGCTTCGATGTAGGCTACGGTGCCCAAGCTCAGGGCCACCGATCGCTGGATAAAACCGGGAGGGATAAACATAGAACCACGCCGTTACTGCCTTCTGATTACCACGAAGCCTTGCCCCTTGCCCACAGGCCCGGACGCGATGGCCATCAGCGGGGTCATTTCGATAGCCTTAGCGTTGCAGGGCGTTGGTGCAGCCTTCTGTAGGAACCGCGGCAACCATTGCCCCAATCCGCCGTCTTAACCCATAGCAATTTTTAACGAGCTTTGGGAGCCAACAGCCATGGGACAACGCGTTCAGCGGCTTTCTCTGGTGAGCTTTGGGGGATTGGTGCTGATCTCGGCGGGGCTGGCAGGGTTGATTCACCAGGTGTCGCCCCGACGAGACCCCAGCTTTGAGGTGAATAGCGGTAATGCCGGTACGCTGGTGCCCTGGCTGCAGTGGGTGCCTGAGACCCTGTGGTTGTGGACTAGTTTGGCCCTAGCGGCGCTGCTGGCAATGAGTTTGACTTGGGTACTGAGGCAGTGGAGCCAAGCACCGGAGCGACCCGGTCACTGGGCGAGGTGGATTGCGATCGCCGCCGTGCTTTTTCTGGCGTTGGGGTTTACCGGCTACATGCTAGCCCTCAGTTCGTCAGCCTATTCCCACAAGTCCATTGGCCCCATTAAGCTGGCTGCGGCAATAACGCTGCCAACCCTGCTGACAGTTCACTTTACCGGCATGATTTGGTTTTGGCAGCGGATAAAAACAGCGCTGGCCCAGGACTCTGGGCCAGCGCCGGCATTGCAGCGGTGGGGGCAACTCTACACCAGCGTCTACTGGGCAGGGTTTGCCGCCAGCTTGTTTACCGCTCTGCAAATTTTATTTTTGAGCTATCTCTTTGCTCAACACATGGTGGACTAGATCAGCCTAGCGCTTCTAGCGAAACGCATCAGGGTTGAGGGACCGACCGTTGGGGCTGCCGCCGCTCAGGCGAGCACCGGTGCCGCCATCGGTGGGGTCGAGAAAGGGCTTGAGGTTGATGCCGCTGCTGCGCGAGCTGCTGGTGGAACTGGGCAGACCCAAAATATTGCCAATTTGGCCCAGCACATCGCTATTGCCGCCCGCAAAGGTGGTCACCGCGTCAGTTTGGTCGCCTCGGTCGGCGATGGCCAGGTTGTCAAACACGAGATCGCGGGTTGCTGTCGCATCTTGCCCCGGGGGCACGGTGAATACGATGCGGCAGGCGGGGGTGGACTCGGTGGTCACGCATACGGTGTTGTAGCCGTTTTCTACCGAGGTTTCAAGAGCCATCAGACCGTCAGGACGGTACTCCTCTAGGCGGGCGCTAATGGTGGCACAGCGTCGTTCGGCAGGCCAGGCACTGCCCATATCTTGGGGTACCGCCCAGGGGTAGGACTGCCCCGGCTGACTGGTAGGGGAATACATTACGGTGTATTGCCCGTCCTGCATCTGACAGGTGAAGCGCGGCGCGGTATCGGCCTCAGCGGGCTCTGCCGGAGTAGTTTCGGAATTCCCTTCAGGGGTGCTTTCTGGAGTTTGGGCTTGGCCCACAGCCCCAAACGGTCCGGTCAGTAGGGCGGTGGCTAGCCCACCCATAAGTACTTTAGCGAACGTGCCAGTCGTAGAACGAACCATGTGTGCTGCCTCCAGAAGTCGATTTGGCGTGTGAGTATATCTTTGCTCAGGGTGCCCCAGCGGCTGAACTACAGACCAGCCCGCAAGGCTTAACCCCAAAAGCGATTCCCTGTAGTGCGCGACGCGATCGCTCCCCCACAAGTTCCCCTCACTTTCTATCCCCTCGTCACCTTGATCTTCAACCTGCTTAAACTCTCCTCTCCCCCTTGCAATTCTCAAAATTGTGCGTATCCTTAGTTAGGCTTTGGGCTCACGCTGTATTTAGGCTAGGTAAACCTAGGTTTGACGCTACATCTAGCGTTTGCCGAAAAAATCATTGGTATCTGCGTTCACTCCACACTCACACCGCCCCAGAGGGAGACATAACCCATGGAACACCCAACCCACCATTCTGCTGCATCGCGTACCGGCTACCGTCTGGGTGGCTGGGCAGGCGTTGGTCTAATGGTGTCTACCCTGCTGCTTATCAGCCCCGCCGCCCAGGCCGAAACCCTTACTGCCTGGCAGTTTGACCCAGCGACCCAGCAGTTAACCTTTACCCTGCCCAGCGGCATCACTCCCCAATATGCCGTCGCAGCGGACGCCTCCCAAATTGTGGTGACCCTGCCCCAAACCCAGCTGGGAACGGTAGCCACCCAGCAAACCTACAGTGGTACCGTCAGTCAGATCAGCCTCAGTCAGGTGAACGATGCCACCGTGGTGGTGCTCGACCTGGTCGCCGACACTGTGCTGGCCGCAGAGGGAGTCAGCCTGATCTCAATTGCAGCGGGTGATCAAACCCGCTGGGTGCTTACTGCCTTAGCCGCTGGTTCTAGCGAAACCCCTACGGTGTCTGCGCCCAGCAGCGCCCCTGCACCGGGCAACGTCGCCATGATTGTGGAACTGCCGGTGATTCCAGGAAACGACCCACAGTTAGGCTTTCCGGAAGCGGGTACCGGACGGCTGAGCACATCGGCCGCCAACTTGATGCTGCCCAGCGATATTGCCAGCCTGACGAACCTGCCTGAGACTCTGCCCGTAGACCCCTTCAACCTCGGGCAACCCGGAGAGCAGATATCGGTGCCCAGCCTGGCTGAACTCGACGCGGTGATCGGCCCAGTGGCCACTGCGCCCCAAGGGCCAAGCGCAGCCTCGGCCCAACCGCCGACCGCTGGGGCGGCACCCGAAGCGGCGATCGCCCCACTGCCCGCCGTACAGCCCCCCACCAGTACCGGCTCGGTGCTGACCTTTGAGCCACCGTCGCTGGCCGAGGGCGCTGTCACCACTGCCCAGCCACCGGTTGCCGCAGCTCCTACCCCTGGGCCCGAAGCAGTGGCAATCCAGCCAGCCAGTCCTCCGGCATCTCCTGCCGCACCCGCGATTGATACCGAGACCAGCGGTGTGCCGATTGCGGTCACCCCACCTGAGCTGCCAACCCCTGGGCAACCAGCGGTAGAGCCTGAAGCGGTTGAATCGGAGGCGATCGCGGCTGCTCCAACCACTGCTCCTCCCGTCGAAGCCAGCAGCCCGACTCCGGTCATTGCTGCCGACCCACCAGCCCTACCAGAATTGCCCGCAGAGACGACCGCAGCTGCTCCAACCCCTACCCCTTCTGTCGAAGTCAGCAACCTAGCTCCAGTCATTGCCGCCGACCCACCGGCTCTACCAGAACTGCCTGCTGAGGCGGCTACGGCTGCTCCAACCACTACCCCTGCGGTTGAAGCCAGCAACCCGGCTCCGGTCATTGCCGCCGACCCGCCAGCCCTACCAGCATTGCCCGCAGAAACGGCAATGGTTGAAACCCAACCTGCTGGAGCGATTGCCGTTCAGCCCAACGCGATCAGCCAAGAGCCCCCTCCGGTGGCCACTGTTCCCGTTGAGTTAGCTGGCACCGACCCCAATCTTCTAACCGTACCCACTGCCCCAACCACCACCAGCCAGGGTACTGTAGTTCCCCCATCGAGCCCGGTGATGTTGGCCGCAGCTAGAGAAACCGTTCTGTTTGGTAGCCCCCTGCCCGGCAACGGCGACCAGGCAGCTCTACCTAGCGCTATTAACTCCACTCCTAGCGATCGCCCCCTTTCCCCCGACACGCTGGTGGCAGCGGGCACGGTGCTAGAGCTGCGCTACGTCGGTAATGAGCCCCTCGATCTGAACACCAGCTCCAGCCAAAACCAGGTGCTGCTGCTGGCCCACGACATTCGCGACCCCATCACCAACGGCATTGTCGCCCCGGCGGGCAGTCAGCTAATTGGTCAATTTGAACCCACCCCTGAAGGCCAGCGCTGGGTGAGCAAAATGCTGATCGCCCCCAACGGGCAGCAGGTCGATTTTGCCAGCACCACCGAATATATGGTGGGTAACACTGAGGTTAGCAGTCCTCGCCTGGCCGCTGGAACGGGGTTAGGCGCCCTAGCTCTGCTGCTGTTGACTGGCTTTAGCGGCATCGGGCTACTCGGTGGCGCTCTAGTCGGGGCGACAACCGTGGTGGGCACCTCTCCCCAGTACGTTGTCATAGAGCCCAACCAGGTGATTCAGGTGCAGGTGATGCAGGATGTTCCCCGCGCCATCCCCATTGCTGCCGTCCCAGAAACCAGCCGCGAGTGGGGCAGCGGCGGCTGGTAGACCAGCACTAATCCAGCAGAACAGGCAAGCAAAAAGGCTTCAGGTAGAAACATACTCATACCTGAAGCCTTTTTGCTGCACTCTCAACCTCAATCGACTAGGGCTGCGCTGGGAACAGGTCGAACGGAAACGGGCCGTAGGTGCCCGACAATTCAGTTACCTCAGGGTCAGAGGTGTGGAAGGTGATTAGCACCCCGCGCGATTGACCGCTGTAGTCATCCAAATACCACGCGCCTTTAAGGGTGTTGAACTTGAGATAAACCGCTCCCTCACGGGCAGGCAGGTCCAGGCTGACGGTAACCCCGAGGGCTTTCAAAAACAACTCTAGGGCTTGCTGCCCCTCAGCCAAGGTATCGGCGCAAATGCCCAAGGTTTGGTAATCAGACCAGTCGTTAAAGTCGCTCAGGTCAGCCCGCACCTGGGCGGCTTCGGCATCGCTAAGGGTGGGCGGCGTGGTGAGGCAGCTAAACTGGCCCAGCCGCTGGCGAATGGCGGCGATCGCAGCGGCGGCGGGAAAAGGTGAGGTGGTCATAGGGAGTTCTCTGTTGTCTGTTTCGGAGGTGAATTATCCCAAAGCGGTTTGGGCTTACTAGCAATGGGCCCCTGGCCCAGCTACCAGAGGTGCCACATGACCTACCATGTCCGCATGTTGGACATGCCGTCGAGCGATCGCCCGCGAGAACGGCTGCTATCTTACGGGGCTAAAAGCCTCTCGGCCGCAGAGCTACTGGCCATTCTGCTGGGCACTGGCCAGGGGCCAGGCAAGCTGTCAGCGGTGGGGCTAGGCCAGCTCATTCTGCAAGAAATGGGGCAAAACCAGCGCGATCCGCTCACCTCTTTAAGGGATGTGTCGGCCCACGATCTGGAGCAAATCTCAGGCGTTGGCCCGGCTAAAGCCACCACCATATTAGCCGCCATTGAGCTGGGGAAACGGGTGCTGCAAGCGATTCCGCCCGAAAAAACTGTCGTAGATGACCCCGCCATTGCCGCCGCCGCGCTCAGCCACGAATTGATGTGGCAAGCCCAGGAGCGCTTCGCCGTAGTGCTGCTCGACGTGCGCCACCGGCTGATGGGCACCAAGGTAATTACTATCGGCACCGCCACCGAAACCTTGGCTCACCCCAGAGAAATCTTCAAAACCGTAATTCGCCACGGCGCCGTGCGCTGCATTGTGGCGCACAACCATCCCTCAGGCAACCTCGAACCTTCCCCCGACGACCTCTCGCTCACCCGTCAGCTCCTTCAGGGGGCGCAGATTCTTGCCGTGCCGGTGCTCGACCATTTAATTATTGGCAATGGCGACTTCCGCAGCCTGCGCCAAACCACCCAGCTCTGGCAAGAAACGCCTCAGGGGGTGTAGAGGTGCGTTGGGTCTTCAGGGCGATGAGACGCATAACGCAGCAATAGCTACCCGAGGGATAGCCGGGGCTCTTCTAAAAGACCAAAAAAAGGAGAGTGCAACGGCTAAAACCCGACCCCGAAAGGATCATGCACCCTCCTACAGTTCTGTCTGAGAGGCTCTTTGGAGGCTTTGCGATCGCCTAGATCGGCGCAGCGGCAGAACCTTCCAGCGCTGGTGCTACGGTTGCTAGGTCAAAGCTGTCGTTGATGTCGCCGAGGGGCGTAGTCAACGAGGCCGTAGCAATGCCGCCACTGACATCAATAACGCCATCGATACCGGCAAAGAAGTCGGCGCCCTGGTTGGTGAAGGCCACTACGTCAAAGGCGGTTTCAAACAGCCCCAATGGGCTTTCGATCGCAGCATCAAGCACGCCGTCGGTGATCGTACCAGTACCGTTTAGGTCTTGAACAAACCCGGCCACATATTCACTAGCCAATGGACCGATGTTAAGATCGGTCGCGACCGGCAGGCTCAGACTAGGGCTGATGGGCACCGAGGCGTCTAAACTAGCCAGTCCGTCAGCGAAATTCAGCGACCCAGTCACCGCCGAGAGGGGCACCGACAGATCGCCATAGACACTTGAGGATGCCACAATATTGCCGCTGTTAAAGTCCACGACACCGTTGATGTCGCTCACCAGAGGCAGCGCCGTAGCGAAGGGGAAGACCGCGTCATCCTCAAAGTCAATGTCGGCTACTAGCTGGCCAAAAGGCGTGGCCAGATCGAGGTTGAGATCACCCCCGGCCACATCCACGGTGCCGCTGAGGGGGCCTAGAGCTGTGGCTAAATCGAGGGTAAACGCGCCGTTGGCAAACGGTACGGTGTCATCAATGGCATTGATGGCATCTAGCACGAAGGTGCTAGCGGCAGCAGCTAGGTCAACCGGTGGCAAGGTAGCTGTTTGACCATCAGTGGCGATCGCCGCCTCTAAGATTCCCCCATCTAGGGTGAAGGTGCCATCTGAGACAGCGGCCAGATCGGCAAAGCCTCGCAGAGTTGTAGGGGCATCAAAGGTGCCCGTTAGGGCCGTGCCATCGGCCAGCAGCAGGTTGGCAGCAAACCGGCCATCTTCCACAGAAATTTGGCCAGTAGCATCGGGCAGGCCGCTGGCCAAATCGGCCACTAGGTCAGCAAAGCTGGGGTCGAAAGCGGCTAGCAGGGTCAACACACTGGTGCTGCTGAAGAAGGATTCGTTGGGAGTAAATTCAACAACAGCTTCTTCTTCGTTGAAAAAATCTTGGTTGGGCGACAAATCAGTATCAGTCAAAGACATAGGGAACACCCTTGCTTTCCTTTAGATAAACATCAGCGACAGATGACCTGTCGCAGGCGGCGGTGGGGCCACCCACTGGTCTGCAATGCTCCGCTGGGTATTGTGCCACAGGAATCTAAGAGTGCCTAGGTAAATTTTTGGGCGATCGCATCGTCATTTCTACCTATTCCCGTAGCCTTACACTGCAAGCCCGTCACTGCCGAAACGGCGCGATCGGCTTGCGCCCTCTACCCCGGACCGCCCTCACACCACCCAACCGCGCCCAGCCGCCAAAGCGATACACCCACACCAGCACCACCACCCAGTGCATCAGCACCACCAACCAAAGTGATCCCGTAATCCAATACGCGCCGATCAGTACCAGCCCCAACCAGCCCGCTAGCACCAAAAAGCGAGGGTCAGAGAGGCCAGCCCCAGCCCCTCTGTACAGGGTTCTATCCAACACAACGTGATACAGAATAAACGCCACAAAGCTGACGATGCCCCACAGCAGCCAGCGATCGCTGGGCACCCCTTCCACCGGGTGGGGCAGCAGTATGACGCGAAAGATCGTTTCTTCGAGCAGGGCAGGGGCAACGAAGCGGCGCAGGGCGTCCAGAGCAAAGCCTACTGGGCTAACCACCGCCTGCTGCCGCACCAAAAATCGTTTTCTCAACCCAAAGGGCAGCGCCACCAGGCCGTAGAGCGACAGCATGACCAGCCCCAGCAAGCCCATGGGCCAGCTCAACCCGGTGGCAAAGGCATCGGCCAGCCGCTGGGTGCCCCGTCCCAAAATGAGAACACCCCCAAAAAAAGTCGTCGGGGGAAGCGGCTGCACCATCGGGTCAAAGCCGCCCACCATGTTGGTACGCAAAAACCACAGCTGACCGCCATGCTCCAAAAAAATGCGGGCTACCCGGTCGTGGGCCCAACGAGGCATCATGCTGTGCCAGGTGAGCATACCGCTCAACAACCTGCGGCTGTTGGTAAGATCGCCGGTTGAGTCAACCCCAGCCAGCGATTCAGCATTGGCTTGCCAGTCGGGACGCACCACACCGTAGGGCACCAGCATCGCTTCGAGGTCGTTGCCCAAAGCGGCAAAACGTCGAGATCGCTCGACCTCTGGGCTATCAGGGTTTTGCTGCACCCAGGCGGCAATCTCAGGCTGGCTGTCGATCTGACGGCGAATCTGCTGAATCGCAATAAACAAGGCCTGGTTCGAGTCTTGCACACAGGACGTGGCGGGGGTGACCGGAGCCACGCCCGTGCCATCGCCAACGCGATAGCGAGCTGCAATCACCTGGAGCTGTAGCAACAGCTCGCGAAACAGCGAAATGCGCATGTCGCCAAACTGAAACGGAGCGATGAAGGCGTCGAGCTTGACCACCACATCGGACACGGGGCGAATGCCGAGCCAGCCCCGCTGCATGTCGCCCATGTAGTCGGCCCAGTCGTGGGCACCAGACACAATGCCGTTAGGGTTGTGGGCGTAGATCTGCTGGTACTGAATATCAAACTGCAGCTCGTTGGTGATAGGTTCGCGCACCACCTGCGCTAGTCCGTAGGCAAAGTGGCCAGTTATGGTGCCGACTGGAGCAAACTCTGCTTTCTCGCCGCCGATGCCGCCGAAGAGGTGAATCACGAGGCCATAGTCGCCCTCTTGCCACTGGGCTTGGGCGGTGTCGGCACTGCCAGCGGTGGCGCTCACCAGCAGGCGCTGAAGGGTGCCTTGGCGCTGGGGCGTGCCTTGCCAGTTGTCGTGATCGACGTAGCGGCGACCTGGGACCAACCCAAGCACCACATCGTCAGGCTGAAGCTGAACCAGGGCTCTGGGCTTAAGGGCCTGCACAGTGAATAGACCGTCCTCGGCGCGGCTGCCATAGATATACCAGCCAGCGCTGCCGGCGGGCGACTCGACCAAGTTTCGCAGGTTAGACATGAAGCGATCGCCTGCCATCGCCGGCTGCTGCGGAATATGCACAGTGCCCGTAGGACCGCTAAAGTTACCCGATCCGGCGTTATAAAACTGAACCCGAAAGTATTCGGTTGGGCAGGGCGGCTCACCAGGGCAGCTCGTAGGCGGCGAAGTCTTGACGGTTTCGTCAGGCCCCAGGAGCTTTACCAGGCCATATTCTCTACCGGTGATTTGAATGGGCTCAAGGCCAACCCGCAGTAGGGGGCGATCGCCTTCTGTGACCACCTCCACCTCGGCCAAACGGACGGTAACGTCATCGTTGGGTCGTGCCCCCGCTAGAGATTGCAGCGGCCCGACCGCCTTGCGGCCATTCAGCCGGGTGGGCAATATGTTGCCGTTGGCCAAAAACCGCTCGGCCTGGCTATTAAAGGCAACATCACGAGTAACGGCCTTCATATAGGCTTGGGATTGGGCATTGGGTTTCCAGGTGAGCTTCACCCTTTGGCCTGCCAGTTCAGGAAAGTCAGGGGAGCTATACCACAGATCCATCCACACCCAGTCGCCCGGGACGGCAGCGTATTCGGCCTCACTGGGGAGAATGAGCCTTCCGTTCCACAGCCCGTTGGGGCGCAGAAAGGGAGCGGTAGGCAGAGGCTTGGGTGGGAAGGTCTCAACTCGGTTAGCGGGCAGGGTGAGGGCGCGGTCGTAGTTGGTGACGGCACCGTTGGGCTCAGCCCCAGTATCTAGGGCCTGAGAGAAGAAGTCGGTGGCCAGTGGCTCGCGGGGTGGCGGTGCTGCACATTCTGTTTTGGCGGCTAGCAATCCCAAAAAGCAGGCTACGGCAACAATGACAGCAACCCGCTGCACCAATCGCTGGAGACGGAGAGGCAACGGCAAGTCTAGACCAGAAGGCCGTAGCATTAGGAACGCCTACCCTGGGGCAGAAAAACGCTAGTAAACCACATTCGGCCCCCCAGAAAGTCAGCCTTAAGGAAAATCAAAGCTTCGCCTTCCTGGGCGGCAGTCCTTAAGCGATGGCTCTCATCAAGAGAGTTAGCCTCAATTGTCCTGGGAGCATCGGGCTACGGTACTGACCCAGCACGATCGCTTTCCTGCCGCGATCGCAGCCCCTCCACGATCGCATTCACAATCACCGCATCGTTCCAGGCGAAGGGCTCTTCGCCCAGGCGCACGATCACCAGCTCCTCTGACGGAATCACGTACACTCGCTGGTGGTGGCGACCGTCGAGATAAAATGTGTCGGCAGCGGCAAATGGGGCCGACGAAGCCCGGTTGACCTGGGGGTAGTCGGCGGTGCGGGCTTTGAGCCAAATGTGCAGGCCAAAGGTTGGCTCCAGTGGCGATGCTACCAACATTTGCTCTAGCCAGCTTTTGGGGATGACCTGGCGATCGCCCACTTTACCCCCGTGCAGCAGCATTTGCCCCAGCCGCACCCAGTCTGGAGCGGTGGCGAAAAAGCAGCAAAAAGGTTTTGCGCTCCCCCCCGGACGGTCTAGCCAGAGAAAGCCATCCCCCGCGCCTAGGGGCTGCCAGAGGCGACGGCTCAGGTAGTCACCAAAGGATTCTCCTGTGGCCCGCTCTAGCACGATGCTGAGCAGTTGTGAGTTGAAGTTGCTATAGTCGAACGCCTCCCCAGGAGCGCTTTCCAAGGGAATATCCAGAATGAGTTTTTGGGTATTCGAGCCGCCGTAGAGCTGCACCAGGTCAGAGCGCAGCGTGTCGATGCGGCTGTCGTTGCGCAAGCCCGACTGCATGTAGAGCAGGTCGGCCAGGGTAATGTCGCCCCTGGGGTCGTTGGCCCATTCTGAGATGTAGGTGTCGACAGGGTCTTGGATAGAGCCGATGTGCCCTTCGTCGATCGCCACGCCGATCAGCAGCGCCAGCAGAGTTTTGACCATCGACATCGAGTTGACGGGGTCATTGGCCTGGTGGCCCTGCCAGTATTGCTCCAGCACCAGGCGATCGCGGTGCATCACCAGCAGCGCCACCGAGTTTTGCTCCTCGGCAAAGTCTAGTGCCTTTTGCAGCGCCTCGGGCGGAATTTCGGTCGGCTCGGCCTTCGCCAGCGGTGGGGCTTGAGGACCAACGCCGGGGACGAGTTGCTGAGGCTGGTACCAGTCTGCCGAGGTAATGGGGGTATCTGGGTAGGTAAGCGATCGCCCCAGCAGTCGCCAATCGACCGAAACCCGCAGCAGCCCACCCACGGCGACTAGACCCACCACCGTCCACAGCCCAGGTCGAAGGACTGCTCTCGTCATACTGTCGTCGAGTTATTCCCTGCGATTCCAGGCTCTATTTTAACTAGCTCGACTAAGCCATCTGCAGCAGCAAGATCCCAGGATTCTTCTTTGCTGTGCCTAGGTCGATCTGTCAACTCAGACCTCTAGGAACTGCACCGACCCTACATGCCCATGATGCAGTAGCCAGAATCGACGTAGAGAATCTGGCCAGTCATCCCCGTGGATAGGTCGCTGCACAGAAATGCCGCTGTATTGCCCACTTCGGTCTGGGTGACGGTGCGGCGCAGGGGAGCAACTTCTTCGACGTGGTGGATCATATCGAGAATGCCGCCCACCGCTGACGAAGCCAGGGTGCGAATGGGGCCAGCGGAAATGCCGTTGACGCGAATATTGTTGGGACCAAGCTCAGAGGCTAGGTAGCGCACGTTCATTTCTAGTGCTGCCTTAGCGATACCCATAACGTTATAGTTGGGCACCACCCGCGCGCCGCCCAAGTAGGTAAGGGTAACAATGCTGCCGCCATCGGTCATCAACGGCTTAGCCCCACGTGCCAGGGTAATTAACGAGTAGGCGCTGACATCTAGCGCTAGCTGAAAGCCTGCTTTAGACGTATTGCTGAAGTCGCCCGTTAGATCGTCCCGATTGGCAAAGGCCAGGCAGTGAATCAAAATATCGAGCTTGCCCCACTTTTCGCCAATGGTGCTGAAGACCTGCTCAACCTGGGCTTCATCCTGTACATTGCAGGGCAAAAACAAGCTGGGGTTGAGGGGGTCAACCAGGTCTTTGACCTTGCCTTCCATCCTGCCTCTCTCGTCGGGCAGGTAGGTGATGCCTAGGTTGGCCCCGGCTTTGTGCAACTGCTGGGCAATGCCCCAGGCAATAGATTTATTGTTGGCAATGCCCGTTACCAGGGCGTTTTTACCAGTCAGGTCTAGCATGGCTCTCGGTGGTGATTCGCATTTAGGAGTCTACGGGAATTTGGGGCCGGTGAATAGGGTATAGCCCGATAGAATGGGTAGACTTGGCACACAGAATTTTGCCTGTTGAATTGAACGTTTACTTCTCTTCTACCCATGGAAGTCATCCCCGCTATTGATTTGATTGACGGTCGCTGTGTGCGGCTGTATCAGGGCGACTATGCCCAAACCGAGGTGTTTAACGACAACCCGGTGGAGGTGGCGCGGCAGTGGGTAGACCAGGGGGCAACTCGGCTACACCTGGTAGATCTCGACGGGGCCAAGTCAGGCAAGCCTGAGAACTGGCGGGCTATTGAGGCGATCGCCCAAGCCGTAGACATTCCCATCGAAGTGGGGGGCGGGCTGCGCGATCGCGCCCGCGTCACCGATCTATTTTCCCTGGGCGTGCAGTACGCCATCCTCGGCACCGCTGCGATCGAAAATCCCGAGCTGGTCAGCGATCTCAGCGGCGAATTTCCTGGCCAGATCATCGTTGGCATCGACGCCCGCGACGGCAAGGTGGCCACGCGCGGCTGGCTTGAAACCTCGGAGGTGGACGCGATCGCCCTCGCTCAGCAAATGGAGCAGCGCGGCGCGGCGGCCGTGATCTATACGGATATCCAGCGCGACGGCACCCTGCAAGGCCCCAACATCCCGGCCATGCGAGCCATGGCCGAGGCCGTGTCGATGCCGGTGATTGCCTCTGGTGGCGTCGGTGCCCTGCGCGACCTGCTGAGTCTGCTGGCTCTAGAGAGCCAGGGAGTTACCGGCGTAATTGTGGGCCGAGCCCTCTACACGGGAGATGTGAGCCTTAAAGAAGCCGTGCGAGCGGTGGGCAATGGGCGGTGGCAGGATGTGCCCCCGTCCCTGGGTGATTCGGCCTTTGCTTAGGGATGGATATGGTGAAGGAGCGGCCTGTAGGCTTATTTTGCACAAGGCAAATCTAAGTATGAACTCTGGTTTATTAGCTCCTCCCTTTGAAGCTGCTGCCCTGGCAGCGGCCAGCACTTCTACCTTAAAAGCTAGTCTGCTGAAGCAAGTAGACGAGCGAGAGGCTGAGCCAATGGCCAAGAAGGTTCGTTTAGCAAACGAGACCCTGTTGCCGCTCTTTAGTGAGTTAGAACGCCGTAACCCTACTCCCGATTTGAATCAACAAATCTCTTTGCTAAAAGGAATTTGGATTCCTATTTGGTCTACTATTCCGTTTCAAGACATCATCCCCGGCCGAGTGCATCACGAGTCCTACCAAATCTTTGACGACAATGGCTTTTACGCCAATTTAGCCCGCTACAAACCGGGCCGTAAAACCCCAATTTTGAGCTGGGTCTCTCGCTGGCTACTCAGTTACGATTTCATGATCATGCAGAGCTACGAAATTCAAGCGCTGGCGGAAGCTGATCACCCCTCAGCTCCAGGGCAACTAGGGCAAGACTATTGGGAAATTCAAAACGTTTGTATCCGGCAGGTTTTGCGCTTTGGTTCGCCTTCCTTTAGTGCTGAGGCGGCTCAAGATTGGTTCGATCAAACTGTAGCCAATTATCAAAAAAATCCTGCATCTCAGCAGCAAACCGCTGTGCCCACACAGGGTAAGAATCGCGTTACGACAAAGCAATACGAGCAAATCGCCAAAGCTCGGCCTCGCCTTGACCATCTATATATCGACCAAGATTTTCGCCTGGTCAAAACCCAACGAGAAAAATCTCAGCGCCCGTCCTACACTGTAGCGCTGCGCCTACCGAGCTAACCCCTACCTTCAGGGGCAAAAGATTCGCTTTTGGTGGCTCCCATCATTTTGCAAACTCTGCCAGTAGTGTTGGAAACTGTTCTGGTGGCGGAAATTTACTGAAGCTATAGGTGGCAGGTGTTGTTGCCCAAGGCAGCTTTTCGTCGGTATAGGTTTCAATGAACGGGCTAAACAACCGAGCATCGTCCATTAGGCTGGCGCGGATGTTCACGAAGTCATCTAGACCCTCGGGACGGGTAAAAAGCCAGCTCATGCAGTGGCCACAGAAATAATGGCGGGTCGCGCCATGCAGGCCGCCAATCACCGGGCTACCCGATGTAATTTTGAAGCTTTGGCTCGGGTGGAGGGCACTTAGCGAAAAGGCGCTGGATGTCATTTGCTGGCAGCCGGTGCAGTGGCAGGCCATGGTAATTAGAGGTTCTGAACTTACTTCAAATTGAACCTGCCCGCATCTACAACGCCCCCTCTTGGGAGAAGTGATATTTGCCAAAATTTATTCCTAAGTTTCTCTCAACGTAGCGCAATCTTGCTTGGCCATCCAAAGTTTTTGTAACGCTGAATTAGCGGGATAGTTGTGGCACGAAAAAGGCCAGTTAGACATTTCAGCTCTACTAACGAGGCAACACATGGGTAGGTAGAGCTACCGAATGACTAGGCCGTGAGCTAGGCATCAATATTTTGAATGAATTCTTTAATCAAACAATATGCTGATTGGCCCCAATCACGTTGGTAGCGGGTAGCGTGGCTGGTATAGCCCGTCTGTTAGATCAACTGTCTCCCGAACCAGTTGCGCGACGCTCTCAACAGCAGCGATGAGTTCCGTAGGAGACGCACCAAGGTGCGCGAGCGTCTTCTGCACCCGAAGCCCGAATTCCCGCGGGGCCTGCTCAAACTCGGCAATCTCCTCAAGGGCCGTCTTGTCGTTGATCAGGTAGGTGCGGTTCAAAGCGAAAAGCACCAATACCAGCTGGTTCACGGCACAGGTTAGGCAAGCTGCCGTCCCATAACTGTCAGAGCGCGTGGCAAACTTGCGGGCGAATCCAGCGAGCCCAAATTCGGCCATCCAAAGATAGTCCTGCATTACGGACCGCCGCAGGGCCTCCGGGTAGTCCGCGACCCGCCGCTTCAGCAAATCGAGCCGTGCCTCGGGATCAAACAGGGGAACACATACCGCGATGTCGCCAAGGTAGGTGCCGCTGAAGTATCCGAAGGGTGGCTGCTGGGAATAGTGAAGCTCGTACCGGCCTGCTTCAGCCTCGGCGATGACTCGCTCCATGTGTTCGAGGCTGCGATAGAGGAAATCGACGCGCTGGCCGCCAATGGTCAGCCAGGCTCCACCGTTAATCCAGGGACCCCACTCATAAAAGTTTGTGACTACTGGTGCGGCGGTGTCGTTGACGGCGTCAGCCAGCTCACGAAGGCTTTGAATAGAGAAAGGATCCGCTTCTGAGTAGAAGATACCGAGATCGATATCTGACTCTGGCTGAGCGCGATCGCGGGCATGCGACCCCCCAAGCACGACAGCCCTAATCCCACGGATCGTGCCAAGCCGCTTTACGAGCGACGATACCAGTTCGCGTTGTTCCGGCGAGAGTTGTTTCATGGCCAGGGTTAGCGATCGCCTCAAACAGAAGAGTTGGTAGGTCTATGGGTTAACAAGACCTCTTTTTGAAGGGGGATTTAGGTAGCCTCACCTTCTCAGGCTAAACCTTGGTCAGGAGCTCTGCACCCTTAGGGTCGATCGCAGCTGGCGCCCGACTAATCCCCGGCAGCAGGTTTTCTACTAGGGTGTGGCTTTCCTCCAGCAGATAGCTCAAGAATGCTTGAGACACTACCGAGAGCTGCTTACCCGCCAGGTGGGCTACATACCAGTGGCGATCGATGGGGAAGTGGTCAACATCAAGGATGGCAAACTCACCCCTGGTGCCCTCAGAGATAATGGTGTGCAGCGACAGCACTGAGATGCCCAGACCACCTGCGATCGCCTGCTTAATCGCCTCGTTGCTGCCCAGCTCCAGCCGCACCTTCACATTCACATCGTGCTCGGCAAACAGCTTTTGCACCGCGTGACGGGTGCCTGACCCTGGCTCGCGCATGATGAACTGCTCGCCATTGAGAACGCTGATGGGCGATCGCGCCTTGCCCACCAGCGGGTGATCCTGCGGCCCCAGCACCACCAGGGGATTTTCAAGAAAGGGGTAGATCTTCAGATCGGGCTGCTCGGGCGGCGTGCTGATGATATAGAGATCGTCATCGTTGTTGGCCATGCGCTCTTGAATCTGCTGGTGGTTCGTCACCTTCAGCGAAATATCAATGCCGGGGAACCGCTGACAAAATGGTCCCAGCAGCCGGGGCACAAAATATTTGGCCGTGGTAATCACCGCCAGGCGCAGCTGGCCCTGTTTGAGACCCTTGAGGTCAGATACCGCCATCTCAAACTGGTCAAGGCCGTCAAAAATTTCCTGGCAGGTTTCTAGCAGCTTTTGCCCTGCCTGGGTGAGGTAGAGGCGCTTGCCAATCTGTTCGAACAGAGGTAGCCCCACCGCCTTGGTTAACTGCTTCACCTGAATCGACACCGTGGGCTGGGTCAGGTAGAGTTCCTCGGCGGCGCGGGTAAAGCTGCCGTGGCGGGCAGTTGCTTCAAAAACCTTAAGCTGGTGCAGCGTGGCATGAATCAACGAACGACCTCCCCAATCAAGCAACGGCGCTTTTTACATAGACGCTATTCTATCAAATCAGGAAGACTTAGTCTGCTTTTTCTATGAATGAGTCGTCACGGAAAGAACCGGCAGGGGGAGGACAGGCTGAAAAAGGGGTTTAAGGTGCAGGGTTTAGGGTGTGAGGTGCAGCCCTAAACCCTGCACCTCACGCCCCAAACCCGCATCTGTAATAACTTTAAGCGCTGTCTGAATGGCTAGCCGCCCGTCTTGATCGTGTCGATTTTGCGCACAAACAGGTCGGAGAAGATGGTGATCACTCGCCGAGGCCGGGTCTTGATGTTGGCGCTCAGGGACATGCCCGATTGCAGCTTCACGGGCTGCCCATCGATCGCAATCGCCTGATCGCCTAGGGTAATCTCTGCCGGAAAGCGAAAGGTGGGGTTGATCTGGTCGGGGGGCAGCGCGTCGGAGCCAATCCGGGTCAGGGTGCCCTTCACATCACCAAACTCGCTGTAGGGAAATGAGTCAATGCGAACATCGACCTCCATGCCCTCGCGCACAAAGCCAATATCGCGGTTGGTGATAAACACCCGCGCCACCAGGGCATCGCTGGGCACAATTTCAAGAATCGGCTCGGTGGAGTTAGCTACATAGCCCGCCTGGTTGGCCTTGAGGTTAAACACCGTGCCGTTCACCGGGGCGCGCAGTTCTTGATAGGTGAGGGTTTGCTGAAGCTGGGCAATCTGGCTGTCAAGCTCTTGCAGGCGGTTGTCGTTTTCGAGAATGGTTTTGGTCAGTTGGCTATCGATGGTGGCGATCTGGTTATCGTTGGCGGCGATCCGCTGCTGCAGGTCATCCTGGGAGGCGATTGAGGTGTTGCGAAATTGCTCCTGGGCCTGGGCGATCGCCAGCTCTAGCCGCTGCCCTTCCTCCACCAAGCGATTGACCTCAGTCTGGCGGTTATTCACCTCCTGCTCCTGCTGGAGGTATTGAATTTCACCAATGCCCCCGGCCTCATACAGCGGCCGAATGCGATCGAGAATATTTTGGTTGACCCGCAGCGCATCGCGGGCATTGGCCAGCTGGGCCTCGGTTTGGGTGAGCTGGCGACGCAGCTGGTCAACCTCCAGGTTAGCGATGCTGAGGCGCGAGTTGAGTTCGGCATTAGAAGCCCGCAGGCGATCGCGCTGGGCGACAGGCAAGCTTTCCCCGGTCACATCCCCCGCTAGCTGAGCGCGGTAGAGAGCGTTTTCGGCCACTAGAGCGGCGCGGTTGCTGGTCAGCTGAATCAAACCGGGGGCGATATCTACCGGGGCGCTGGCCTCAATATTGTCGGCTAGCTGCGATTTGTAGTAAGCATTTTCTTCCCGCACCTTGGTGCGAATGGTCTCCAGGGAGGTGAGCTGAGCCTGGGTAGTCTCGGGGTCAAACCGCAGCAGCGGGTCGCCCACCTCCACAGCCTGTCCCTCGGCGACCAGCACCTCGCGCACTACGCCGCCCACCGGAGCCTGCACCGGCTGCACCATGCCCTTGGGTTCTAGCTTGCCCTGGGCCGGGATAGCCTCCTCAAACTTAGCCAAACAGGCCCAGGCTAGGGTAAACGCTGTCACCCCCACCAGGCTCCACACCACCGCCCGGGACCAGCGAGGCGACTGACGAAGAATCACCGGCTTGTCAAACTGCACCTTTTGCCGCGAGGGCTGGTTGGCCAGCACGACATCGCCGTTTTGGTCGGGGGTGGCGGGGGGGGTAGGGGGGATGCTGTTGATGCGAACCATGGTAGGGGGAGTAGGGGAGTAAGGGGGTGAGGGGGTAGGGGAGATGGGGAGTTTTAATTTTGAACTTTGAATTGGAGGATTAAATTCAAAGTTCAAAATTAAAAATTGGCGTGCCGTTCAGACGCCGGTGAGCTGCTGCTGGTAGAGGGTGAAATAGCGGCCCTGGAGTTCCATCAATTCGGCGTGGGTGCCCAGCTCGACCGCTGAACCCTGCTCCATCACCAAAATCTGGTCGGCCTGCTGAATGGTGTTAAGCCGGTGGGTAATGAAGAACACCGTGCGGCCCTCGGCCCAGCCTTTGAGGTTCATCGAGACCTGGTGCTCGGTGTCGTAGTCGAGGGCGCTGGTGGCTTCATCCAAAATTAGCAGACGTGGATTTTGCAGAATGGTGCGGGCGATCGCAATTCGCTGCCGCTGCCCACCTGATAGGGTCGAGCCCCGCTCGCCGACACGGGTGTTGTAGCCCAGGGGTAAATCCATGATGAAGTCGTGGCAGCAGGCAATTTTTGCCGCCTCAATAATCACGCTGGGCTCAGCATCAGGGTTGGTGAGTGAGATGTTCTCCTGAATGGTGCCCTCAAACAGCAGACTATCCTGCGGCACAATGCCGATCTGCCGCCGCAGCGAATGCAGCTCGACTTTGCTGATGTCGTAGTGGTCGATTAGAATGCGGCCCGACTCGAGCTCGTAGAGGCGAGGCAGCAGCTTCATCAGGGTGCTCTTACCCGAGCCGCTCTGACCCACTACACCAATGAAAATTCCCGCCGGAAACTCCAGGCTAACACTGGCCAATTGCAGTGGTCCTGAGGGCGCAAAGCGAAAGGCCACGTTCTCGAAGGTGACCTGCCCGGTAATCTCAGGCATCGGAATCTGGTTGGCTTCGTCGGCCTCCGTCTCTTGAGGATGGTCGATGATGTCAGACAGCCGCTCCAGGGACAGAGCCGTTTCCTGAAAGTTTTGCCACAGCTGGGCCAAGCGCAAAATCGGCGCAGTCACGTAGCCCGAGATAATCCGAAAGGCGATCAGCTGACCCAGGGTGAGCTGCCCCTCCAGCACCAGGTAGGCCCCCACCCACAGCACCAGCAGAGCCGAGAGCTTGTTGAGAAAGTTGCTGGCCGAGTTGGCGGTGGTGGAGGTCAACACTGTGTTAAACCCAGCGCTAACGTATTCGGCGTAGCGCTCCTGCCACTTCCAGCGGGTGCGCAGCTCAATATTCTGGGCCTTGACGGTCTGAATGCCCGACAGAGACTCCACTAGCAGCGACTGGGTGGCGGCATTGCGCTCAGCCTTGATGCGCAGCTGCTTGCGCACAATGGGGGCAGTCAGCGCTGTCACCAGCACAAACAGCGGAATCGTGGCCAGGGCGACCAGGGTCAGCACCCAGCTGTAGATGAACATCACCACGATGTACAGCACCGAGAACACCGCGTCGAGCACCACCGTCAGCGCCGTGCCGGTGAGAAATTGGCGAATGTTCTCTAGCTCGTTGATGCGGCTGGAGAGCTCGCCCACGGGGCGTTTGTCAAAGTAGCGCAGGGGCAGACGAAACAGGTGGTCGATGATCTCCGACCCCAGAGCCATGTCGATGCGGTTGGTAGTATCGACAAACAGATAGGTGCGCAGACTGGTGAGCAGGGCCTCAAAAATGGCCACCACCACCAGGAAAACGCCCAGCACTTGCAGGGTATCGACGCTGTTTTGCACAATCACCCGGTCAATGATGATCTGCACCATCAGCGGGTTGGCCAAGCCAAACAGCTGCACAAAGAACGAGGCCACAAACACCTCAATCAGCACCCAGCGGTACTTTTGAATTGAGGGCCAAAACCACTGGAGGCCAAACTTTTGCTGGGGGGTTTCGCGGGTGGGCTCTAATAAAAGGACTTCTCCACCCTCGCCCCAGGCCTCGGCAAAGCTCTCAGGGGTGCGGCGAATCACGCCCACCGCTGGGTCGCCCAGAATGTAAGCTTTTTCGCTGGTTTCGTAGAGCACCGCAAAGCTCTCCTGCCAGCGGATCAGGCAGGGGGTATTGAGGCGGCCAAAGGCCCCTACGGGCACCCGCACTAGCTGGGTTTTGAGGCCCATCATCTCACTTACGGAGCCGCAGATCGGCAGCGACAGCTGGCCCATGCGCTCATGCTGGTTGGTCAAAATGCGGCGAATCACGTCCTTGCGAAAGGGCATGGAAAACTGCTGGCTGAGCATGTCGAAGCAGGCCAGCGCCCCATCGACCTCGCCCCGACCCCGCGCGAAGGGGTAGCCGCGGCCCGACGACTTCTCTATAGCTGAGGACGCCTGGGCGCGGGGCCCCAGATCGGCCTCGGTGGCGTAGGGAATGTCGTTGACATCTAGCACCTCTACGGATCGAGCAACGGCTTCTGGCTCTAGATCAGAGGGTTCGGGCAGGGTTTCGGCCAGCACCGCCGGGGTCATGCCTAGCACCCGCGCTCCTTGGGGGCTGAGGATCTCCACGGGCCGATCGAGCGCCAGGGTTGAACCCACGGGCAGGTTGAGCACCGTGCCTCCGCTGAGCACCCAGAGCAGGGCGCGATCGAGCTGGGCTAGGTTGTTAGAACCAGCGGGCAGGGTGACGATCGCCGATTCGTCACAGACAGTCTGGGCCTTGGCCCTGAGATCGCCCACATCGAGGGCGTGGGTTTTGGCATGCTCGGCGACCAGGTCAAAGGCCTCGATCGCATAGACGCGATCGCGTACCTCCCCGCCAAACTCCGGGTACTCGTTGAGCAAACTCAAGAAGGTGTACGACGGCAGGGTGAGGGCCAGCACCTCGCTTGAGGCGATTACCGTTTCGCAGGGCACCCCGCGAATCAAGCTGATCACCCCTAGCATTTCACCCCGGCTAAAGCGACCTAGGGTCACCGGCTGCTGACTGCGCGGGTCGTAACCCAGCAGCCGGGCCTGCCCCTCCAGCAGCACAATCACCTGCTGGGTCAGCACCTCCCGCCGCAGCAATGGCTGGCCGACGCGGTACTTGAGGGGCTGGGCCGTTTGCAAGAGCTGCTGTAACGCCTCGGCAGGCAGCCGATCAAACGGCTCCAGAGACTGAAAAGTTTGCTGAATCGAGAGCGACGTTTGAGTCATAGGAGATTAACGCACGGTGGGGGCAGCCGGGCAGCTTTAATATGCCAAAGCAGGAGCGTAGTATTCACCAGGTTTGATCAATACGCTCGGTCAGCGATAGGCAGATGCACTAAATCGATACACAACGTAATTTAAGCTCGGCGACGGTTTGATGACCTGTCGTAGCTTGCCCCATCGTAAGCGGTTGGACGGTCTCAACAAGATAACGTCGGGTTAAAGTGGCCGACTTTTTACCTTCTAGCCCCCGAACCGTAAAGCCATACCCTGAGAAAAGTGCTGCTGCAGCGAACGACTCACCCGGTTGACCATCCTCTTGTGCCACTTTTATCCTCTGCCGCGTTACATAGGCGGTCTATACAAAGCGCTGGTAGCGTCTATATACAGACAATCCGTCAACAAACCACCGACCGTTGCTATGTCTACGCTGTCCTCTACGTTTTCTGTACCTCGCTGGCTCCAGGCCAGTGCGCTAGGACTAACCCTGGGCCTGGTTGCGGGCTGCGAAAACTACCCTGCTACCGGCAACACCGTCACCACCGGCACCTACGAGGCCACTGCCACCGTTACCCAAACCTGGCAGGTCGACTACGCCCGCAGCTTTGACCGCCGCCAGACCATTCACCAAGAAACCTTCGAGTCTAACTCCCTCGTTAACCGCAACGGCGTGCGCCCTGAAGGTGCCGCCACCGGCCCCGACGACAACGGGCTGTATTGGCCGCCCTTGCCTCCTCGCCCCACTGCTGATGAGCTAGAAGCCCGCAAGCGCGAAGCCATCGAGCAGCGCACCGATCCGATACTGCTCAAGGATGTTAAGTACGCCATCACCTTTGACTACAACGGTCAGCGGCGCACCCTACCCACTACCCGCACCGTCTATCGCGAAGCCTCTAGCGCCTTTGCCGAGCAGCAGGCGCTAGAGGTCACCTTTGGCCCCGGCGAGCAGAGCATTGGCGCAGCGCGGCGAATTGCGAATTTTGATCGGTAGCCCTACCCCCCAGCGCCTCGGTAAATGCGGGCGGCCTGCTCAGGGCTGAGGCGGTTAGCACCGGGCCAGTAAGGTTGCACCGGTTCGGAAAATTTGGGGAGGGCCATCGAAGGAGCACCAGCACCCGGCCTGACGGTGTCGTTAAACTCCAGGGAAAGCCCACCGGGCTTAACCGACTTAGCATGTTCTAGGTCGGCATAAATTTTGCTGTGGGGCGGTATGAAGGCTTTAGAATCCTCGTCGTAGGCCAGAAGCTCGGCGGTATCGAGCTTGTAGATCCAGCCGTGGATGGCCAAGGTGCCTGCGTGCAGCTTTGAGCGCACCGAAGGGTAGGTTTGCAGGTTGTCGATTTGGGTGAGGACGTTTTGGGCCACCAGCAAATCAAGCTTTTCTTTTTTGGGCAAATCACTGTAATGGTCTTCGACCAGCTTGCGGGTGGCTTCGGTGTGGCGCAGCCAGTGGTAGACCAGAGGCATTTTTTCTTCTAGCTCACCGATTTGAAGCAGCCCTTTCATAGCTCCGCACTGGGTGTGGCCGCAGACAATCACCTGGCGAATATCAAGGGCCTCCATAGCGTACTCAATGGTGGCTCCTTCGCCGCCGTTGGTGGCTTCGTAGGGGGGAATAATATTGCCCGCGTTGCGGATGATGAACAGATCACCGATATCCGCCTGGGTAATGATAGTGGGGTCCACCCGCGAGTCGGAGCAGCCGATAAACAACACCCGAGGGTGCTGGCCTTTGGCCAACTGCTGGATCAGCTCTTGGTGGTCGGGAATATAGTTTTCCTGAAACTCACGCAGACCTTGCAGCAGCTTTTCCATAGATCACGCAGGAAGTTAGGGCAATCAGGCCCAGGCGATCGCCTGAACCCGCATCTATTGTTATCCCATATCTAAGGCATCAGCACAGCAAAGATTTACTTATCACGGCAATCATCCCTGCTTTTGAGGGGAAGCAGGACACTCGTCTAGCCCCACAATTGATACCATTCCCACAGCCAGATTGAAAATTCAGCGCAATAATGAGCTTGACTTCCTATTGCTGCGGCTATGCGTAATCCCTTTTGGCGGTTTAAGTCTTTGCCCTGGGCGATTTTGTTTCAGGTGGCTTTGGTAGCGGTGGCGATCGCCACCGCCGCCGACCTGCTGCTAGCCCAGGGATTAGCCCTATTGCTAGCCAACACCGGCAGCAGCCTAATGCCCCTGATGCAGCTGCTGTTCATGGCGCTGCCCATCGCCGCCGGCTTTGGCATCGGTGCCCTAGGCCTCACCATTTTGGAACGCTGGTTTAAGAGTGTGTACATCGACACTGGCGTACTATGGGCGTTGGTGCCCTGCATCGCCCTGGTGCTGTTTGTCAAAGGGTTTTTGCCCATCCCTACCGCGCTGGTTGCCATGTCTTACCCCCTCCTGGTAGGAGTGCTGCTGGGAATTTTTGTGGTGGGCAAACGCCACTGGCGACGCTGGTAGCGGCAGAATCAACCGGGGCAAGCTGAGCAAACCACGTAAGTAATGTCATTAGACATAAGACAGTTGATGAAAGCCATCCTCAAAAGCTTGCTTATCGGTAGTCTGTTGGCTCTGGGCCTGCCCGCCCTAGCAGAAAATCCCCGCATTGAAATTGATTCCGACACTGAAGCGATCAGCGATCAAGCGATCGAGCAGGGGGCCATTCGCGTCGTCGTCAGCTATACGCCGCTCGATTACGACGCCGAAGACGTTAGCGACAACCTGACGATTCAGCTATTTCACAACAACGAGCTCAAGCTGTCCACCACCGACACCGCTGCGATGTTTGCGGGCATTGAGCTAATCGATCTCGACAGCGATGGCACTTCAGAGGTGGTGGTTCAAACCTACAGCGGTGGTGCCCACTGCTGCTTGGCCACCACCACCTACACTTGGCAAAACGAGCAGTTTAACCCCGTTTATTTTGGCTACCTCGACGGGGGCGGCGGCGACTTCAAAGACCTTGATGGCGATGGGCTGATGGAGTTTGTCACCCTCGACAACGCTTTTTTCTACAGCTTTAGCTCCTACGCCGGGTCGTACCCACCCAGCATCATTCTCACCTACGAAAATGGCGAGTACCGCGACACCACAACGCAGTTCACCAATTATTTGGAGGACACTGCGGCTGCTATGCGCTTCACGGTAGAAGACCCAGAGTTTGCCGATCGCAGCGACAAAAACGGGGTGTTAGCGGGCTATGTAGCTCAAAACATTCGCCTCGGCCGCTACCGAGAAGCCTGGCTGTTTATGCTGGCCCACTACGATCGCACCGACGACTGGGGCCTGCAAATCTACACCGACCAGGGTGAATCAGCCGGTGCCTATCCCGACTTTCCCACTGCCCTCTATGCCTTTTTGCAAGAGCTGGGCTATTTGGATGCCAACGGTAGGCCTCAGCCCACCGTCGATCGCTCCCCAGTGGAGGCCGAGCGGGCAAGTTTTCAGTAGCAGTTTTAGGATTCCAGGGCAGACCTTGCCGCAGATTGAGACGATGGCAAAATTCTGAGATCTAGCGCCGTAGCCTCAAAAAAGGGTAGACCGCAATGGCCTACCCTTCACATATTTAACGCTTACGGAGCCGACTAAACAGATTTAGAAGCCGGTGCGACGGTAGTTGCCACTATTGCCGCCGCCAGCGCCACTGCTACTGCGAGCGTCATCGCGGGGGCGAGCTTTGTTGACCCGCAATTCACGGCCCATCCACTCGGCTCCATCAAGGGCTTCGATGATGGTGTCTTCTTGAGCTTCAGCGGCCATGTCCACAAAGGCAAAGCCTCGGGGGCGACCGGTTTCGCGATCGGTGGGCAGGCTGACCCGCTTAACGTCGCCGTATTCTGCAAACACCCGCTCTAAATCTTCGCGAGTGACATCGTAGGACAAGTTACCAACGTAGAGTGACATAGGATTGTCTCCGTACTGTACAAAGTGCAGTGAGTAAACGGAGACAAAGCTGTATCGGAAATCAGAATGAAATGAAACAAGCGAAATCTACCGAAAACTAACTAAGACAATTTTAACACTGCAAATCTGCCCCTGGAAGGGGTCAAGCCACTTCCCAGGAGCAGTCCTTAAGTGTCGTATATCAAGCCTTCAGGCGCTTCAGGATTGTCTTCTAGATACCGATCAAAGCCGGTTTTCTTAGGAATCTGGTGCTGGTGCGACACCTCGGCTCGCATCTCTTCCACCACGTCCCAGGCGGCAGCGGCTTCGGCAGAGGTTTCGCCCTTTTCGGCGGTGATTTGATGGGCGTAGTCGATCGCCTTTTGCAGTTCGTCTTGGAAATCCTTGCTGTCAACGCTCATAGTCGTTTTCCTCGTAGATCATCTTCAAGGTATGGGCCTATCTTACCTGTCTCCCGATCGCAGCAGCCGTTCCTTAAACAAAGCCTTAGCGCAGCCTCCCGAGGGAGGAAAGGGGATAATCAATTAATGCTCGAACACCCCTGTGTACTGAAGCAAATCTAGGGCGACGAAGGTGGGCAAACAGTTAAAACAATCCTGCGCTAGCTCCCACCGGCCCTCGCGCTTGAGCATGGCGGTCAGGGTTTGGTGAATGCTGTGCAGGTAGAGCACGTCATTAGCGGCGTAGCGCAGCTGCTCGTCGGAAAGATTCATGGCGTTGCCCCAGTCAGAGCTTTGGGCGGTTTTGTCGAGCTCGATGCCCTCTAACTCTTTAACCAACTCTTTGAGGCCGTGGCGGGGGCTATAGGTGCGGCTCAGTTTGCTGGCGATTTTGCTGCAAAACACCGGGGCCACGGTAATGCCCAGATTGTGCTTGAGGGTGGCTAAATCGAACCGAGCAAAGTGAAACAGCTTAAGAACGTTCGGCGCTTCCAGTAGTTCTTTGAGTAGAGGGGCTTCTTTTTGGCCAAGTTCGATGCGCACCACCGACACATAGCCCTCGGCGTCGGAGAGCTGCACCAGGCAAAGGCGATCGC
This sequence comes from Nodosilinea sp. FACHB-131, assembly GCF_014695395.1. Classification (GTDB taxonomy): domain Bacteria; phylum Cyanobacteriota; class Cyanobacteriia; order Phormidesmidales; family Phormidesmidaceae; genus Nodosilinea. The sequence goes on along the minus strand of NZ_JACJOF010000004.1, from coordinate 209,277 downwards.
GCTGGGGCAGTAGCCCCATGGTCTCGGTGTCGCAGGCAATCGCACTAGCCTGTTGATAGCGAGCCAGCAGGTCGGGGGTGAGGTCGCGATCGCAGATTTCAAAACCGTCGGCCATGGGTCTCCTAATTGTTGTCAGATGGGTCAGGCTGCTAGGGCAACCAGTCGTGGTCTAGAGCCTGCTCAAGGCCAAACCAGGGTTGCTCAGGAATCTCGCAAAGCCGCATGGGGCTACTCTTCAGCGATCGCTTATCACTGCGGCTCAAGCTCTCATTTTCCTCAATCGGGTTCTCCAAATCGAGCGCATCAAAGCTGCGGGATTGCAGATAAGCAACCGTATCGGCTATCCAGAGCTGATAATCCGCATCGTCAAAGACGTTGACTCAACCTTGGCTTCGCTGCTCATCTGCAACTCCTCCTTTGATTGATTTACGAGTTAGACAATCCAGCGGAGGCTAGCTTTACTCCAGCCCGCCCAACGCCTTAGCCACCGTATTCACATCCTTGTCACCTCGACCCGAGGAGTTGATCACAATGCGGGGATTGCCCGTCAGTTGAGGACACAGCGTTTCGAGATAGGCAAAGGCGTGGGCCGTCTCCAGCGCAGGGATAATGCCCTCCAGACGCGACACCCGCTGAAACGCGTCTAGTGCCTCCTGGTCGGTGACGCTGTAGTATTCGGCTCGGCCTGCGTCCTTTAGAAAGCTGTGCTCAGGGCCAACACCGGGATAATCTAGACCAGCACTGATGGAGTGAGCCTCAATCACCTGGCCTTCACTATCTTGTAGGAGGTAGCTCATCGCCCCGTGGAGCACACCAACTCGGCCCTCCGTCAGGGTGGCGGCATGCTTGCCGCTGGCCACACCGCTGCCCGCCGCCTCAATGCCAATCATCCGCACCGTGGGCTCATTGACAAACTCATGGAACAGGCCCATGGCGTTAGAACCACCGCCCACGCAAGCCATCAGAATATCGGGCAGGCCACCAAACTTCTCCTGGCACTGGGCGCGGGTCTCTTCGCCGATAATGGCGTGGAAATCGCGCACCATCATGGGGTAAGGATGCGGGCCGGCGACGGAACCGAGAATGTAGTGGGTGGTTTCCACGTTCGTCACCCAGTCGCGAATCGCTTCAGAAGTGGCGTCTTTGAGGGTGCCGGTGCCCGCCGTCACGCCGCGCACTTCGGCCCCCATCAGCCGCATGCGAAACACGTTCAGCGACTGGCGCTCCATGTCTTGCACGCCCATGTAGATGATGCACTGGAGGCCAAACCGAGCGCACACCGTAGCGGTGGCAACCCCATGCTGCCCGGCTCCGGTCTCAGCAATGATGCGCTGCTTGCCCATGCGCTTGGCCAGCAGCACCTGCCCTAGAGCATTGTTGATCTTGTGCGCCCCAGTATGGTTGAGGTCTTCGCGCTTGAGATAAATATCGGGTCCGCTGCCGTCGGGGCGGCGGTAGTGGGCAGTGAGCCGCTCAGCGAAGTAGAGGGGCGTAGCTCGGCCGACGTAGTCTTTGAGCAGGCCATTCAGCTCGGCCTCAAAGTCGGCCTCGTCGCGGTATTGGTAAAACGCCTGCTCTAGCTCAAAGAGAGCGGGCATGAGAGTTTCGGGCACGTACTTGCCGCCAAACTGGCCAAAGCGGCCCAGGGCATCGGGACGAGCATCGGTTACAGCAGGGCGAGGCGAAAGCGGCGTCTGGGTCACGGTGGCAGCGGGGTGAAGGGTTGTAAGTAGCCCTCATTATAAGGAATGCCCTGACCCGTTGCTAGCGGGTTAGGCCGTGTGCCGTAGCGGAGTCGCGGCCTGCCGCCGTTGCAGCGAATGAATGTGATGAAATAGGTTCCAGCAATATTCCTCTGGCAGTCCACAGGTAGCAGCCCCCCGCATGACCACGCTGGAATACCACTCGTTGGGGGCAATTTCTGCGTGGGTCTTGCTGATCACTGAGTAGGTGCGGGTTTGGGCATAGGCTTGCCCGTTAGCCACTACGGTGACCATTTCGTGGCAATAACCCTCTTCGCGCAGATCCAGGGCGGGGCTGAGTCGCCAGGGCAGGTGGTAGAGTACGCCCTGCACCTTGGCGGTGGGGTCGGGGACAACATCCAATACGCCGCAGTTGCGCAGGCGCGATCGCCGAAAGAACCCCAGCCGATACCCAGCGAGCGTCGCTGGCCCAACCACGTAGGCGTGGGTGCTTTCGCCCAGCGATCGCTTCAAATCGACCGGGCACATGCAAGAGCCGTAGGCAAAGTAGTAGAAGCGATCGTCCGGGTTATGAAACGGGATGACACTGGTCATGGGCGGTCACTGAGAGCGGAGAGTTGAGAGCAACGGGAATTGAGTTAACCTACCCCTAACCCCTACTAGGAGGGGATAGAGGCAAAGGCTATCTAAGAGCAAAGCTCTGTGATTGAAGGACTACAAACACAATCCACGGTTTTCCGGTCGGGATGCCGATGATTGCTGCTGTTACTTTCGTTTATATCACTCTATTTCCCAAGCAGAAAGGTTTCTTGATGAAGCCTTGACAAGTCTTTAAAGTGTCCAAGGGAAGGAAGCTAGAAACCGGGTTTCTAAATCAATGACGTTGATCTTCAGTGGTGTAAAGAAGAAACTCGGTCGCTGCGGGAATGCTCGATCGCAGGATTTCGGTACGATGCGTTTTGCTAAGTGAGTGAGGGGCGCGATCGCACTCCTCCCCTTCTAATCGCCATACGCCCAATGGATATCTTAAAACCACCGCTGGTTATGCCAATGCAGGCAGCGACAACGCTATAACCACAGCGTGACATTGATGATCACGCTGTGGTTTTGCCAATGCAGGGGGTGGTAATGGCAATGCGGTGCCTGGTTATAGCAATGCGATCGCCTGCTATGGCAATGCGTCGGCTGGCTCTACGATGTCGTCCACCGGCAACGCTATGTCACGGCCATCAATATGTTCACCGGAATGAGGCACAGCCTATGTCTAGTAAGGCCCAAACATGCCATTGGCCGGGTTATCGGCCTCGTCGCTACAACAAAAATCGCTGAAGTGCTGCAAAAACTCGGCCTTGGTGAGCCATCCATCCTGGTCGGTATCTAGCGGTGGAAACACCAGTGGCGCATAGACCGGCGACTCATTAAAGGCAGCCAGCAACTGTCCCCATTCAGCCTGGTTAACTTTGCCATCTTCATCCTGGTCAAAGACATCGAAGATGATCTCCATCAGGCTGAGAATGTCGTCATTGTGAGGCTCAGTATCAGATAGACTGTCGTCGTAGTAAGCCAGCCATTCGGCTCGGCAAACTTCGTGATTGTGGGCAGTGTCGGCCTTTTTTTCGAGCCCCTGCCACTTGCGCATCAGCTTGTCTTGCAGCACCAGGCAGCGGGGCGATCGCAGTGACCAGTTGCGCAGAGTAGACAGCTTCTTAAACATCAGCTCGAAGTCTTTTTTGACCAACACCCCCGTGTAGTCAGAGTCGTACATGCTAAACAACTTGGTCAATTTGCGCTGTTGCAAGTCAGTTAGCATGGCCTGTATTCCCCTCTGCGCCGGCAGTTGCTACTACAGTCATTAGCCTATAGCACTTTCAGGTTGCCAGCTGAGTCGGCCATCCCCAGGCTCAGCTAGTTTCTTCATGTGAATCGGGTAGAGCTTTGGCCCAATAGCACGACGGTCAAGGCTCAGCTTGGATGCGATCGCGGCCCTGCTGCTTAGCCTGATAGAGCCGGGCATCGGCGGCGGTAATCAAATTAATGGGATCGAGGGTGACCGAGGGCTGACAGGTGGCAATACCCAGGCTGAGGGTAATCCAAGGGCTAACGATGGATTTTGCATGGGGCAGATGCAACGCCTTCACCGCCTGACGCAGGGTTTCAGCTAGGTAGACAGCGCCGTAGGCATCAGTGCTGGGCAAAACGACCGCAAACTCTTCGCCGCCATAGCGGGCCGCGAGGTGGGTGCCGCGGTGGATGGTTTGAACGATCGTCTGGGCCACCAGGCGCAGGCAGACATCCCCTGCCTGGTGACCATAGTGGTCGTTGTAGAGCTTGAAGTAGTCGATATCCAGCAAGATGAGAGAGAAAGGCTGATGCTCGCGGACAGCGCGTCGCCATTCTTGCTCCAGGTATTGGTCAAAGTGGCGGCGGTTGGCAATAGTAGTGAGGCCGTCTACTAAGGTGAGTCGCTGTAGCTCTTGGTTGGCGCTTTGCAGGGCTAGCTCGGCCTGCCTGCGCACGTCAATTTCGCTCTGGAGCTGCTGGTTGAGCTGCTTAAGCGTATCGGTGCGGGCCGCCACCTGAGCTTCGAGGTCAGCATTGAACTGCTGAAGCAGAGTGGTTTGCTGCTCCAGATTGGCAAATAGCTGAGCCACCGATCGCGACAGCTGAGCAATCTCGTCCCGGCCAGGAAAAATGGGCATGGAAATATGGGTATCCCCTGTGCGAATGCGTTCGGCGGTAGCAGCAATGACCAGCACCGGCTTGATCATCTGCCCCGCAATCCACCAGGTCAGGGCACCGCTGATGATGCCAAGCACTACACCCCACAAAAAAATGCTGCCCTTGAGCGCGCTGGCAGCGGCAAACGCCTCGTCGGTAGACTGGCGCACTAAGACAATCCACCCCAACCCCTCGTAGGTGCGATAGCCCTGGGTGGCAGCGTAGCCGGTAACGTAGGTGTTGTCGTCAAACCAGGGCTCTACTACAAAGCCCGTTTGCCCCTGCAATGCAGCCTGAAAGCTGACCAGTGGTTGAAAGAGGTTGGGAGAAAATTGCTCATAGCTTTGGTCCTGATTAGGGGACAAGAGCACCTGCCCCGTATTCGCCAAAATTTGAATGTCAACCTGACCATAATCTTGCAGCGGGATGAGCAGGTTATCGCGCAGGGTGGTAGCCCACTGCCAGTAGAGGTGTGCGCCCAATACGCCCATCAGTTCGCCCTCTAAAGTGCGCACCGGGGTGGCGATGTCTACCAGGCGAATGGGTTCTCGGCTGGGGTTGGGCAGCAGGTTTGCAAGCAGATTGGCCGGGTGCACGTTCTGCACGTTGGCCTGGGTCTGACCTTCAACAAACCAGGGCCGTTCGGCCACGTTTGCCCCTTCTAACAGGCGGTGGGTGCTGGCTAGCACAACGCCCTTAGGATTGGTCAAACCAATCCAGGCAAAGTCACTAAAGGATTCTTGCAGTCGTTCTAGTAAGACCCGCTTGGACTCGGCTGGCTGGGTTGGCGATCGCATGTCATCTAGCAAAGCTACAGTTTGCAGCTCGTGGTAGTAGATGTACATGTCGCGATCGAGGGCACCGGCGAGCTGGTAGGCCAACTGAGCCATCCGTTCGCCGCGATCGCTCTGGGCTTGGGCCTGGCTGATTTCACCCACAACCGCCGCCAGCAGCATCGAGAAGATGAGGATAGTGGTGGCGATCGCTGCACCCAAGCGGCTGCGAAAGCTGCGGCGCAGGTTTAATTTACCTAACCAAAATCGAACGCGTTTCACAGTCGACGGCTAGCTCACTCCACGGGCAGTATGCCCATCGTAATCGGTAGCCGTAGGGGGAAATAGGCCCGATTTACAAATACCCCGCCGCCTGCATCGTAAACAAGCGGGCGTAGCGACCGTCCTGCCGCAGCAGCTCCTCGTGGCTGCCCTGCTCAATTAGCTTGCCCTGGGCCAGCACAATGATGTTGTCGGCCCGCCGCACCGTCGAAAAGCGGTGGGAAATCAGGATCGCCATCTGATTTTGGGTGGCGGCCCGAAACTGCTCAAACAGACGGGTCTCAGCCTCTGCATCCATGGCCGAGGTGGGTTCATCCAGCACCAGAATGTCAGCCTCGGTGCGCATAAAGGCGCGGGAGAGGGCGATCTTTTGCCACTGGCCGCCCGAAAGCTCCTGCCCCCCAAAGAACCACTTCCCCAGCTGGGTGTTAAAGCCCTCCGGCAGATCCTCAATAAACTCTGTAGCGGTGCCCTTGGCGGCGGCGACCTGCCAACGCTGGGCATCTTCAAAGTCGGTGACATCGCCGACGCCAATGTTTTCGCCCACCTTAAACTGGTAGCGCACAAAGTCCTGAAAAATCACGCCGATGCGCTGCTGCACCACGTCGGCATCCCACTCTTGCAGATCGCGGCCATCCAGCAAAATGCGGCCCGCGCTGGGGGTGTAGAGCCGGGTCAACAGCTTGATCAGGGTGGTTTTGCCGGAGCCGTTTTCGCCCACGATCGCCATCTTTTCCCCCGGTTTCAGGTGAAAAGAAACCCCTTCTAACGCCAGGCGATCGCTGCCCGGATAGCTAAATGACACCCGCTCAAACCGCAGCCCATCGCTGGGGTCAAGGCCCCGATCGGCGGTGCCCATATCCTCCGGCACCGGCTGTTCGAGAAATTCGTAGAGGTTGGCCAGGTACAATCCGTCTTCGTACATGCCGCCGATCGCTGTTAGGGTGCTGGCAAAGGTAGTCTGCCCCTGGCGAAACACCGTCAGGTACATGGTCAACTCGCCCAGCGAAATGCGGCCTGCGATCGCCTCCAGCACAATCCAGCAGTAGGCCAGGTAAAACGATACAGTGCTGAGCAAGCCCAGCCCGTAGCTCCAGCCGCTGCGGCGCACCGTCAGGCTGCGGTCTTCTTTATAGAGGCGCTGAAAAATATCCTGGTAGCGATCGAGCAGCAGCGACCCGAGGCCAAACAGCTTTACCTCTTTGGCAAAATCCTCCCGCGCCAGCAGCGCCTCTAAATAGATTTGCTGGCGGGTTTCGGGCGATCGCCACTTAAACAGGCGAAAGGCTTCCCCGGCAAACTGGGTTTCAGCGATGAAGGCCGGCAGGGTAGCGATCGCCAGCAGCGCCACTGCCCAACCCGAAAATTGCAGCAGCAATCCTCCAAAGGTGAGCAGCGACAGCAGGTCTTGGACCACCCCAAAGGTGCGATTCACCATGCTCAGAGGCCGCGACGACGCCTCGCGCCGAGCCTGGGTCATTTTGTCGTAAAACTCAGAATCTTCGAAGTAGGTCAGCGGCAGGGTCTGGGCCTTTTCGAGAATCATCACGTTGACCCGCTGCCCTAGCAGCACCCGCAGCAGCGATTGGCATAGGGTCAAGCCCTGGCGTGCCCCCGCCAAGCCTGCCACCAATAGCGCTTCCAAAGCCAGGTACATCAGCGCTGCCTGGCGATCAATTGCCAGTCCTGACTGGGCGGCCTTGACCACACCATCGACAATCAGCTTGCCAACGTAGGCGATCGCCGCCGGCAGCAAGCCTGCCACTAGGGTTAGCAACCCTAACGCCACTGTCAGCCGCCAGTCGGTCTGCCACACCAGCTGAAGAGCTCGCTGTCCGTAGCGATACATGGCCAAGGACTGACCCAGATTGCGCCACGACGCTTTTTTGGGGGGAGCCGAAACCCGTTTTACCCTGTATTCACTCATTTTTCTACGATAGCGTCTTGGCTAGGGAGGGTGAGTGGGTAGGGGGATGGGGGGTGGGGAAGGTAGGGAGATGAGGAAGATGGGGGGATGAGGGGTTATTGCATTGGCGGGGCGGCGACACTGGATGAAACTGGGCGATGCTCTTCCATAGGTTGGGAGCTGTTTGACGCAGTGTTTGCCTGCTCCGGTTGTACGCCGGTCAGATATTCGGGGTGATTGAGCTCGCGCACCTTGAGGACGATCAAATACTCATAAAACGCCTGGAGGGTGCACCAGGCCAGCCCGGCGCGACCATCGCGCCAGCCACCGAGGATAAACATCATGTAGAGCCACCGGGTCAGGGGTCGCAGGGGCAGTCGCAGCGAGAGATCCTTTAACGCTCGGCGGCGCTCGACTTCAGACTTGCCCCAAATCATGGCCCGCCAGTCTACGCGGCCTTCCTTGAGCTGCCGCAGGGTTTCGGCGGCCTCATCGGTGGAGTAGCGGTTGTGCTTATCGATCCACCGGTTGAGTCCCTTGCTACAGGTGTAGTGGGGATAGGTCTCCTGCAAAAATCCGGTGGGGCCATCTACAATCTCGCGCTCGGTGTGACCGTAGTCGTCAAACCACACTTTGCCCCGGCGCAGCAGCCGCAGCTGGTAGCGCGGAAACTGGGTGCTGCGGCGAATCCAGCTGCCCATAAACATGACTCGCTCGGCCACGTAGTAACCCACGGTGTCGCTGTCGGGTTGGGCGATCGCCGCCAAACATTCGGCAAACAGCTCTGGCGTCATGCGCTCATCGGCTTCGAGAATGTAGGCCCAGTCGTAGCGATAGGGAACATGCTCCAGCATCCAGGTGCGCTGCTGGCCGTGGCTGGCGAAGGGATGTTCGATGAAGCGGACGGGGTATTGGGTGGCAATAGCTTGGGTGCGATCGCTGCTGCACGAGTCCACCACAATGACATCGTCAGACAGCAAGGCCGACTCTATACAAGCGGCAATATCCCGCTCCTCATTGTGGGTCAATATAAAAATCGAGAACATAGTCGCGGCACGCCCCAACGTTAGACAGGAAATCCTCTCTGGTTTAGAGAACCCATTTTGGCTCCCAAACTGAAATTTACTCAGCAATTGCGCTGCCAACCACAGTTGGGCGACATCTTTACTCCCTCGTCATTGCATCCAACAAATATCAAATAAAAAGGGGCAGCCAGTGGCTGCCCCAACGGGTCATTAATAGGATTTAAACGGTAGGCTGTAACGCTTAGTCGATGGCTCTTTTCAGCGCATCCTTCACATCTTCTTTAGCGTGGGTGGCTTGGGCTTCGGCCTGCTTGGCATGCCCCTCCGCTTTGCTCCTGGTGTCGCCTGTAATTTCACCCGCAGCAGCTTGCACCTTGCCCTCGATATTTTGAGCGGTCGCCTTGACTCGATCTTCAATGGACATAGGGTTAATTTCCTTAACGAAAATCTTTCCTTACTTTAGAGTTAAGCCCAATGGTATACATCTCCAGAAAGTAGCAATCGGGCTCTACATTTCGACAGAGACTGAGGTGGGGATATCCGTCTTGGCGGTGGCATAGAACCCAGCTCAATCCCGCGTTACACTGTTAAAAACGCGTATTTGGGCGTCTTCGGTCTATGAGTTTAGAGATTAAAGCCGTGCAGGCACCGTATGGCGATGCGACGTACCGTACGCCGCCCCCAGATTTGCCCTCCTTGCTGCTCAAGGAGCGGATTGTGTATCTGGGCCTGCCCCTGTTCTCAGGGGATGACGTTAAACAGCAGGTAGGTATTGACGTTACTGAGCTGATTATTGCTCAGCTGCTCTTTTTGCAGTTTGATGACCCCGATAAGCCGATCTTCTTCTACATCAACTCTACTGGCACCTCCTGGCATGACGGCAGCATGGTTGGCTATGACACCGAAGCCTTTGCCATCTGCGACACCATGAACTACATCAAGCCCCCCGTGCACACCATCTGCATTGGTCAGGCCATGGGGTCAGCGGCGGTAATTTTGGCGGCGGGCACCAAGGGCTATCGGGCTAGTCTGCCCCATGCTCGCATTGTGCTCAACCAGCCTCGCAGCGGTGCCCAGGGCCAGGCCACTGACATCGAGATTCGGGCTAAGGAAGTGCTCGACAACAAGCGCTCCATGATGAGCATTCTGGCTAAGAGCACCGGCAAAACCCTAGAGCAGGTGCTGAGCGACTCCGATCGTATGTTCTACATGAACCCAGAAGAAGCCAAGGAATACGGCATCATCGACCGGGTGCTGTCTAGCCGCAAAGAGTTGCCGGTGCCCGCTGGGGCAGGGCTTTAGGCCTAGGTACCAGGTTTAGGAGCAATCGCCCCTTAAGGCCGGTCTTTAACCATCCCACGTCCGTTGTTTTATTTTTAGGTTGAAAGAGCACTATGCCCATCGGCACTCCCAAAGTCCCCTATCGTTTGCCCGGTAGCCAGTACTCCCAGTGGGTCGACATCTACACCCGCCTAAACCAGGAGCGGATTATTTTTCTCGGTCAAGAGGTCACCGACACTCTGGCCAACTCCATCGTGGCAGCGATGCTGTACCTCGACTCCGACGACAACACCAAGCCCATTTACCTCTACATCAACTCCCCCGGGGGGTCGGTGACGGCGGGCATGGCCATCTACGATACCATGCAGTACATCAAGTCTGACGTGGTCACTATCTGTCTGGGTCTGGCCGCTTCCATGGGGGCGTTTTTGCTGGCGGCGGGCAGCCACGGCAAGCGGGTTGCCCTGCCCCACTCGCGGATCATGATTCACCAACCCATGGGCGGCACTGGTCGGCAGCGTCTCCAGGCCAGCGACATTGCCATTGAGGCCAAAGAAATTCTGCGAGTTCGTCAAGAACTCAACGAGATGATGGCCCGCCACACCGGTCGCTCCATTGATCAAATTCAGAAGGACACCGATCGCGACTACTTCATGTCGGCAGAGGAGGCCGTCGCCTACGGCCTGATCGACCGAGTGATTGAAGACCGCACTCAGGAAATCGTCTCTCCTGCCACCGCTGCGGTGTAATTGGCTGCGCCATTTTTGCCGACCGTTGGCAGAATAGGGCCAGCACACGTACCTCATTCTACTGAGTTGGCGAACTATGGCGCTGGCGCATTACTACCGCATATTGGGACTGAGAACCGGGGCCAGCTTTGGCGATGTCAAGCTGGCCTACCGCAACTTGGCCCGGCTCTATCACCCCGACACCAATCCCGGCGATCAGTTAGCAAAAGAAAAATTTATTCAGGTCACCCAGGCCTATCAAGCGCTTGTGAATGCGCTGCCCATGGAAGCCATCACGGCTCAGCGCAAGGCTACTCCTAGCCCAGCCACCAAAGCACCTGCCCAAGCAACTCCACCCCCTGCCGTCCACCGCCCCTCGGTACCCGCCGCCGCTCCACCTGTTGAAGAGGTTGAACTCACGGTTAGCCAAACCCCTGGAGGGTCAGAGGCCGATCAACAGCTTAAGGTGAACAGTTTTAAGCAGCTGCGAGAGCTATTTAAGGGGCAGCGTTTTCCCCGGGCAGTGGCTTTGGTAGAAGGGCTGGTTCAGCGCTTCCCGGAAGACCCGGAGATTCGCCAGTGGCATGCCATCACCTATTACCGCTGGGGTCACGACTTGCTTAACCATGGCAACCTGCAAAAAGCCGAAGCCTGCCTGAAAAAGGCTCGCCGTGTTGACCCGCAAAATCGCTCTCTGCGCCAGGCACTGCACCACGACTTTCAGCGTCTAGAGCAGCTGCGGCAGCATTTCGTACCCCAGGCCCAGTAGCAGCTACTTGCGCTCAGGCTTTCTATCAGTTCGCGATTAGGGTCTCGAACCAGCGCTCAAAGCGAATGGCTAGAGCACTGAGGGAATACTCGGTTTCGGCTTGACGGCGACAGGCGTGGCGATCGAGCTGGTCGATTTTGGCGATCGCATCCACTAGCCCCTGTACATCATCCGGCGGCACTAGCCAGCCCGTTTTGCCCGGCTGCACAATTTCAGCCGGGCCGCCTCGGGCATAGGCAATCACTGGCACGCCGCAGGCCAGAGCCTCGATCGCCACATTGCCAAAGGCTTCGACCCAGCGTGGGGTCATCACTAGGGCGCGGCACTGGCGCAGCACCTGCTGTAGCTCGTGGGTGGGTAAGAACCCTAGGTAGCAGTCGGCGGCGCGGGGAAAGCGATCGCAAAGGGTCTGCCAATAGGCGGCGTCTTCCAGCTTGCCCAAAATCTTTAGCGGAGCCTGGGCAATAGCGGCCGCCTCTAGGGCATCCTCTAGCCCCTTTTCAGGGGAGATGCGTCCCAGCCAGGCCAGGGCATCACCGGGGGTTGAGCAAAATTCGTATAAGTCCAGGTCAATGGCGCTGCTAAGCAGTTCAAAGGCATCGGCTACCCCAAATGTTTGGGCCTGGGTACGCGTGTAGGCCCCCAAGTGCTGGGGAAACTGCTGAGCTACCTGGCAGATGGCTTCATCCATCGCATCGCTGAGGGAGCCCATGGTAACAAAGTGGGCCACCGGAGTAACGAAAAACTCGGTCAGGTAAAAGGGCAACCAGTCGTAGGCCAGGTTGACGATCAGGTCAAACTCATCCTGGTGCTGCCGAGCGTAGCGCCACATAGCGCCCAGCGCACTGTCTGCGGGGAGCACGACCGGCGCGCTGCGTCCTTGGGTATGGGCCGTAGGCTGCAACTGCCCCGGCACCGTCACGATAGCAGCATCCCCTAGGCTCGACCCCTCCGGTGCCAGCACCGTTACTTGATGGCCGCGATCGCGCATTCCCTGGGTGAGGTTGAGCAGGGTGAGCTCGACTCCGCCCCCCAGGCCAGACCCTAGCGGCCCGACGGGAGTTGAGACAAACAACAGGCGACGAGAAAGGGGCATAGAGGAAGAGCTGGAAAGATCAGGGGTGGGGAGATCAGGCGGATGGGCGCTAGTTAGCGGGAGGGAGACGATGACCCTCCGGAGTCAGTCGTTGGCCATCGCTGTCGTGAGGTGCGTCGAGAGAGTTAGTCTCAGGAGGCAGTGCCCCTGAATAGGTCGCTGCAGGGATGCGGTTGAGCTGGTTGAGGGCCCACTGGGCAGTTTCCTGCACGCCAACATCGGGGTCTTGGGTGGCGTGGGCCAGCATGTGGCTGAGCTGAACCACCGTGTCGTAAATCCGGCTCAGGTCGCGAATGGCGTTTTTGCGCACCTCGGGGCTGGGGTCTTGCAGGCCTAGAGCCAAGGCTCGGTGCATGGGCTTGAGGCTGCGGCTACTAATCTCGGCCAGGGCAGCCAGAATCAAGCTTTTTTCCTGGGAATCGGCATCGAGCAGGCCGTCGATCAACGGCTGAATGGCGTCAGAATGGCCGCGCTGACCCAGTTCCCAAATGGCGTGGCGACGTACCGCACCATCGCGGTTGGCTAGCTCATGGATCAACGAGTCCACAATGTCCCCAGGGGTGAGCCGGGTAGTGGGGTCTATCAGGTCGGTGGTCGCTGCAGCCGGGGTAGCCAGACCAAGGGCAGGAGAATCCAACGTCCCCGTGTGCCCTACTGTATTCGGGGGAGCAGTGGAATTGTCTGGGGCTGGGGAAAGCTCAGTAATGCTCCTGGACTGTGAGTCTGCGCTGGGTACTCGTTCCGAGTTAGCGGTAGAACGCTTTGCCGATCGCCCCTGCCCCAAGAACCGCCAGCCCACCAAACAGCCGACCAGCGCCAAACCTCCTAGCACTAGCCAGGTCCAGCGGCGACCAGACTCAGCAGTTTCAACCGCTGGGGTAGTCTCAACCGCCAAAGGTTCAGCCCCTCGGTCTTCATCAGCAGGGGACTGAGCTAGTGCAGTGGTCTCAGCCTTAGACGATTCAGCCAGTGCAGGAGCATCGGCCGTCGCTACCACAGGCGTTGCTGCTGATGGCGCTGGCACTTCAGCCGTCGGAAACAGCACCGGTGCCTCTGGTTTAGGGGATGTATTCTCAGTCAGCAGTTGAGGCGTGCTCATGCGCTGCCAGGTGGCCTGATCGAGAGTGCCGCTAGCGGGTAGACCCGCCTTTGACTGAAAGGCGGCGATCGCCTCCTGGGTCGGCCCCCCATAACGACCATCCACAGGCCCCTGGTAGAGCCCCAGCAGCCGCATCTGCCGCTGAAGCATCGTGACTTCGTCGCTTTCGGTCCCCGGTTGCAGCAGCACGGGGTTAGGATCAGATGCCTCTGTCTGGGCGATCGGCTGGGTATCCAGTTGGGCAGGCTCTAGGTCGGTGGTAGCTTTGGCGATCGCAGCCCCTAACCCTGGCAAAACAGTTACAGATAAACCCGCCGCCAGAGTCAAAACAGCAAACCCCACCCCAGAAGCACTGCGGCAGCTCTGCCCTCTTCCTGGCGTTGGCATTCTAAATCTCATATCGGCCCATAGCTGGCAGCGGCGGTTACCCAGTGTGGATGCCCCTAAGGTAACTTAACCTGCCGAGGGCGGCGTGATCTAGGGTGGATGGGTAGGGAGTGGATGGGTAAGGGGTAGGGGGTGGATGGGTAGCGGATCGGTACCTCTAACTAGGCCATCGTCTACAACAGGATTGCCTGCCTATTTCCTCTTCGAAGATTAAGCCAAGCGGTCAGCTCAGGATGCAACTCTACCCATCCACCCCCTACTCCCCACCCATCCACTGCCTCGCCTAGTCCGGTTCCACTGGGGTACTGTCTGTCGAGGTTGCGGTCTCGTAAGCTAGGGTTAACTGGCGCAGCTTTTGAGTCAGAGCATCGCGCTGGTTGATCAGGTAAATGCTCACCAGGGTAAAACTAACGCCCAGCCACTGCAACGCACTTAAGGTTTCACTCAAAAACAGGTTGCCAAACAGCAGGGCAAATACCGGGGTCAAAAAGGTCAGGGCGCTGAGGCTGGTGAGGTTGCCCTGGGCCGCCAAAAAAAAGAAAATACCGTAGGCCAGGGCGCTGCCAAAGATGGTTGAGTAGGCGATCGCCCCCCAATCCAATCCCGTCAACCCCTGCCAGGGCTGCACTTTCCCCAGGGACGACAGCACAAACAGAGGAATGCCCCCTAGCACCATGTGCCAGCCTGTGGCCACAACAGGGTCGACATGGCGGCAGACGTAGCGAATCAAAATTGTGCCAGTGGCCATCGACAGGGCCGCCAGCAGCATCAGCCATTCGCCGCCTTGCGAGAGGGTTGTTAGGGCGGTGCCCTCAGTCAGCCAGGCCGTGTCGCCATGGAAGAGTGAAAAAATCCATTCGTCGGGCAGGCCTAGCAGGCTAATACCCGCAATGCCCCACAACAGACCAATCCAGCCGAGGGCACCGATGTACTCGCCAAAAAGACCTCGCGCCATGACCGCCACCGCTAAGGGTTGAGAATCAATCATCACCGAGCCCAGGCCGGCCCCAGTCCGCTGCAGACCCGCCGCCAAAAATCCTTGAAATAGTGTGCCATCCACCAGAGCAAAAAGCGCTATCCACAGCCAGCCCTGGCGGCTAATAGTCTGGGAACGGCCCAAAAACAACCCCACCAACAGTACGAGCAGACCCGCAGGCACCAGCCGTACACCCGCCATAAAGAACGGCGTGGTGTGGGGCATGGCTCCCTTCATCGCCACCATGGCTGTGCCCCACAAAAAGAAAGGCGCAATCAGCACAATGGGGTTGCGAGTGACCGGCTGGGGAACGGAGACTGAATCCATAGTGGGGAAATGAAGGGCGATAGTTTCAAAGACCCGCCCAAGGGCGAGCGCAGCGGCCAAAAAGCTTTCTTTAAGGAATGTTAACGCAGTTCGGGGTAGGGCGCTGTCCTTCCCAGAATCGCTCAATCCCTAGCAAGCTGCGGCGCTAGGCCCCGCCACAGTGTTGTTTTGGCTACAATAGACCCTGGCTCTAGCACGTTCAGTGCCGGGGCTATCTGCTATTCACCCTTGTCCGCCTACAGTTGTTGATACCCCTATGATTTGGCCGTTTTCTCGCCGTTCTCGCAAGTCCATTGCCCGCATCGAAGTGACTGGCGTGATCGGGGCCGCCACCCGTAAGCGGATGCTAGAGGCCCTCAAAGAGATTGAGGAAAAGCGCTTTCCGGCTCTGCTGCTGCGTATCGACAGCCCTGGCGGCACCGTGGGCGACTCCCAAGAAATCTACACTGCCCTCAAACGGCTCAAAGACAAGCTCAAAATTGTGGCCAGCTTTGGCAATATCTCCGCCTCAGGTGGGGTCTATATCGGCATGGGCGCCAACCACATTGTGGCCAACCCTGGCACGATCACCGGCAGCATCGGCGTCATTTTGCGGGGTAATAACCTGGAGCGCCTGCTCGATAAAGTAGGCGTGTCGTTCAAGGTGATTAAGTCTGGCCCCTATAAAGACATTCTCGCCTTCGATCGCGAACTCACCGATCCCGAAAAGGGCATTCTGCAGGAGCTGATCGACGTCAGCTATAGCCAGTTTGTCAAAACCGTTGCCGAGGCTCGCCACCTCAGCGAAGAGACGGTACGTAGCTTTGCCGACGGCCGCATTTTTACCGGCGAACAGGCCCTCCAACTGGGTGTTGTAGACCGGCTCGGCAGCGAGGAAGACGCCCGCCGCTGGGCTGCCGAGCTGGCCGGTCTCGACCCTGACAAGGCCGAGTGCATCACCTTTGATGAGAAAAAGCCTCTCCTGCGACGGCTAGTGCCTGGCAATAGCCATGTCGCTGTTTCTGGGCTAGCCTACCCCGCCCTGTCGTTACCTGCCCTCAATGCAACCCTAGAGTGGCTAGAGTTCGAACGCTCCACCAGCGGCATGCCCCTGTGGCTCTATCGTCCTTAAGGGCAAGCACAGATCAGTGCCCTGGTAGGATTAAAGCAGTAAAATGCAGTCAATTCTCCGCCTCAATTGTAGCCGTCGGTGCCGTTGGGGCTTTAAGAATGACCTTTGGAGGCTAACGCGTGGACTGGCGAGTGTGGGCAATTCGGGGAGCGGTAACGGTACCAGAAAATACGGAGGGGGCGATTCGGGAGGCCGTCACAGAGTTGATGGATGCCCTCGAAGAGCGCAACCACCTCGACCCGGCCTGCATTATCAGCGCCACCTTCTCCGTTACCCGCGACTTGGATGCGGTGTTTCCGGCGGCAATCGCCCGCCAGCGGCCTCAGTGGGACAACGTTGCCTTCCTCGACGTGCAGCATATGCATGTTGAAGGCAGCTTACCCTGCTGCATCCGCATCCTGATGCATGTGCAGCTTCCCGTCCCCCACGGCAAAATTCAGCATGTCTACCTGCGCGGCGCCCGCGACCTGCGTCCCGACCTGGTAGTCACAGGCTAGAAGGACGATTTTGACCTGTAAAAACGACCCCAGATTGTGGCTTTGTGAGCCTAAATCTGGGGTCGTTTCTGTTGAGCTATCTCTTCTAATGTCGCTTCAGCCGAATGCCCAAAAATAAGTCGTACAGAAAGCCGAAGAAGTCTTTCATCTGTAGAAGCCCCAGGGACTGGGGAGACCCTTTTTCATCAAGCAGGGGCTGCATCACCTCATAGGTTGGCTTGTACTTGTACCAGGGCACGGAGGGCCACAGGTGATGTACCAGGTGATAGTTCTGACCCATGATCAGCAGATTGAGAATTGGGCTGGGGTAGACCCGAGCATTCTTCCAGCGATCGCGATCTTCAAACGGTCGGTGGGGCAAATAGTCAAAAAACAAGCCCAGGGCAATGCCCACCACGAGAGCAGGTGAAAACCAGTAGTTAAAGAGGTAGCCCAAAAAATCGAACCGACAGGCGATAAATACCAGCAGTCCCACCGCAAAGCGACCCAAAAACCACTCCAGCAGCTCCCAATTGCGCCAGAGACGGCGCTGAAAAAAGTAGATCTCGTGGTAGAAAAAGCGCGCCGCAATTAGCCACAGCGGCCCGCCCGTCGACACAAAATGATCGGGGTCGTTTTTAGGATCATTGACGTGGGCGTGGTGCTGTAAATGCACCCGCGTAAACACCGGAAATGAGAACCCCAGGATCAGAGCGCTGCCGTGGCCCAGCAGGGCGTTCACCACGCGGTTGCGGTGAGCTGAGTTGTGGCTGGCGTCATGAATCACTGTCCCCGCCAGGTGTAGGGACAGCACGTTCATTAGAAACACACACCAGCTGGCCCAATGCCAGCAAAAATAGCCCACCGTAGACAGACTGATCAGCCCGACGGAAGCTATAAACATGAGAGAGTTGAGGCTCAATCCGCCTTCGGTTTTGAGTAACTCAGGGGGAACCGTTTTTCGAACCGTCAGGGCTTCAGCTGCCACCGACATGATGCGTCGCTCCTACACCAGTGCCTTCGGTAGTATACGTTACGGTGCTTTATTAATAAAGTTTTATGACACAGCCTAAAGATACCCACTGTCCGGGCAGCTTGCCGTCGATAGCGCGCCATAGAAGGTGATAGACGAGCGTCACTCGCCTTAGCCCCTTGGCCATTGCCCATGGTCCGTAAAAACGCTGAAATTTTTGCCGGTTTTAGGGTGACGCGTAAAGCCCATCGGCATTCGTGCTACTATCCCTGTGCTTTATGGCTGCTAGTCTACGGGCTTGATTAAGGGTCCCATGCGGTAGCGTTTTACTCTCAGTAGAGGTCGTTTATGCCCCTGCGCAACTCTGTCCGCCGCACCAAAATTGTTGCCACTATCGGCCCTGCCACCCAAAATGCCGACGTGCTGCGGGAGCTGATCGAGGCTGGGGCCACCACCCTGCGGCTCAACTTCTCCCACGGCAGCCACGACGACCACCAGCGCAGCATTCGCCTGATTCGGCAGATTTCCTTCGAACTCAACCAGCCGGTGGGGATTCTGCAAGACCTCCAGGGGCCAAAAATTCGCCTGGGCAAGTTTGAGCACGGCCCTATCCAGCTGGCTAAAGGCGATCCCTTTGTGCTCACCAGCGAGATTATTCTGGGCACCCAGGAGCGGGCCTGCGTCACCTACGACAAGCTGGCCCAGGAAGTGCCCCCCGGCTCCACGATTTTGCTGGACGACGGCAAAGTCGAAATGCAGGTAGAGTCAGTCGATCTGATGGCTCAGGAGCTTCACTGTCGCGTGGTGGTGGGCGGCACCCTGTCGAACAATAAGGGGGTCAACTTCCCTGGAGTTTACCTCTCGGTTAAGGCACTCACCGACAAAGACCGCGAAGACCTGCTGTTTGGCCTTAACCAAGGTGTTGACTGGGTAGCCCTCAGCTTTGTGCGCAACCCCCAGGACGTGCTGGAGATTAAGGAGATTATCCATGCCGCTGGCAAAAATGTGCCGGTAATCGTCAAGATTGAAAAGCACGAGGCCATTGAGCAGATGGAGGCTATTCTCTCCCTCTCAGACGGAGTCATGGTGGCCCGGGGCGATCTGGGAGTCGAGCTACCCGCCGAGGAGGTGCCGATTCTGCAAAAGCGGCTGATTGCCATGTCCAACGCCCTGGGCATTCCGGTAATTACCGCTACCCAGATGCTCGACAGCATGGTGTCGAACCCCCGCCCTACCCGAGCTGAGGTGTCTGACATTGCTAACGCCATTCTTGACGGCACCGATGCGGTGATGCTCTCCAACGAAACCGCCGTGGGCAAGTTTCCAGTAGAGGCTGTGGCCACCATGGCGAAGGTGGCCGTGTGCACCGAGCAGGAGGGGCTGACCCTGGGCGATCGCAAGGACGGTGGCGGAGCCCGCTCAATTCCCAACGCCATCAGCCAGGCCGTGGGCCGCATTGCGACGCAGCTCAACGCGGCCGCCATCATGACCCTGACCAAATCGGGGGCTACCGCCCGCAACGTCTCGAAGTATCGACCCCAAACGCCGATTTTAGCAGTCACCCCCCATGTTCACGTGGCGCGGCAGCTCCAGCTGGTGTGGGGAGTGCGGCCGCTGCTGGTGCTGGATTTGCCCTCTAGCACCCAGACCTTTCAAGCGGCCATGAGCGTTGCCCAAGAAAAGACGCTGCTCAACGACGGCGATCTGGTGGTGCTAACGGCGGGGACGCTGCAAGGGATTTCAGGTTCTACCGATTTGATCAAGGTGGACGTGGTGACAGCGGTGCTGGGGCGCGGCGTGGGCATTGGCGAAGCCTCGGTGAGCGGCCGAGCCCGAGTTGCCCACACCAGCTTGGAGGTCAACGACTTTAACGACGGCGAAATTTTGGTGGTGCCCCATACTAGCGCCGACTTTGTCGAGGCTATTCGGCGGGCGGGCGGCATTGTCACAGAAGATGACAGCCCCACCAGCCACGCAGCGGTCATTGGTCTGCGGCTAGGGGTACCGGTGATTGTAGGGGTTAAAAACGCCACCGAAATCATCCGCGATGGCAGCATTCTGACCCTCGATACCCGGCGGGGGCTGATCTACTCTGGGGCTCTAGGGCCGGTTAAGAATGAGCCCGCCATGAGCTTTTAGTGCGTTTTGGCCAGCCTGATTCTCAGTCGGTTATAACAAAAGACTCCGGCACCTGAATGCCGGAGTCTTTTGCTTTATTGAACTATGCCTTTGGGACGTTAAAATAATGCCCCGGCTTAACCTATTTATAAAGCTCAGTAGACAGGCGAACTGCCAGAATACCAGGCAATAGAGCTACGGCTAGGGCAATAAAGATCTGGGTGTCTGAAAGGGGCATAAAAAATACTCCTCAAGCTGAGTGAATAGCGCTTAAGCAAAGACGCTTGGTCTAGACCGATTGTTAACTAAGATGGGAACTTTCGCGAGGCCGGTCAGCCTAACTGTTACAGAGCTTAACGGGAATCCTCAAGGCAGCGCTAGGGTTTCTAGTTGGGGTTAGCCCTGAGGGGCTGCTAGGCTGAAGAGCCACGATCGCTGCGGTCTTTCTTTTATTCGGTGTGCTTCGCGATGCTTGATATGGATACAACTCAACCCGTCCGTGGTGACTTTGATCGGCAGCTGCTGCGGGTGCAGCGCGATCTGCTGCGCATGGGGGCGTTGGTTGAAAACTCCTGCGTGCTGGCTCGGGAGGCACTGTGCGATCGCAATCTCGATGCCGCCCAGCGGCTCCACCGTCACGATAAGCAGATCGACCAGTTCTACCGCCAAATCGAGATGGACTGCATGCACCTGTTTACGCTCCAGGCCCAGCCCGAGGCCAAGGATCTGCGGCGCGTTGGAGCCTTTATGCAGCTCGTGCGCGACCTAGAACGCATCGGTGACTACGCCGAAGATTTGGGGGAAGTAGCGCTTAAACTCTTTCCTTACCCCGTACACCCGCTGATGGGGCGGGTGCAGACCATGCTCGATCGCTGCCGATCGATGGTCGCAATGTGCCTGCTGGCCCTCTCTGACCTCGACGCCAAGAGCGGCTTAGAGATTAAGCAAAAAGACGACGCTATCGACGCCGACTACGAAGAGCTATACGCCCTACTAGCCCACCAGACCAACCTGACTGGTTCAGTGGAGCCGACAGTACTGCTGGTGTTGGCTATTCGCTATATGGAGCGGATTGCCGACCATGCCACCAACATTGGCAAGCGGGTGGCCTACATTGTCACGGGCGAGCGGAAGTGATGGATTGAGGGAGGGGTGTCAGGTTTAGGGTGTTGGGTATTGGGGGTAGCTCAGGACCTTGCCCCGATACTTTGAACCTCGCGCCTGCTTTACAAAACGTTGCCTTCCATTGACAAAAAGATTTGACAGCGGTCCATTTCCTGAGAAACTGTAGGGTGTAACCGGCTCCCCATCGTTTGAGGGGTTTAGCCTCCCTGAGAGGCTGGGCCTGAGGTGAGGGTTACTTTTCGCTGCCGGGTTCATCTGCGGCTGTAGCAGTTACACTTGGGCGTTGGCTACCCCAGTCTGTCGGTTGTCCTCTCGGCCATAGCTAGAGGAGGGAGCCAGAGCGCTTGTCTGCACCTTGCCTTGAGGAAGACGAATCGAGGCCAGTTGCCGCTACGGCTTCACCCCCAGCACTGGTTTCGGCGTCGCCTCGTTGCTACAGGCAGCGTACTGAGACCGCATCCCTGGTGCTCACACGGGTTGATGACCTGTCGTAGCCCGGGGCACCCCAGTCATGAATAGTTTTAGGAATCAGTCGCTACATGGAACTCTCGATCGCGGCCTTACTGGCAAGCTTTGCCAAAGATAAAACCCACACCCTCAAGGGCCTAGAGAAAAAGCTGCACTGCAACGACGATGCCAGCCAGCGTGACTTGCAAATTGCCGTTGATGCCCTAGAGCGGATTGGGGTGCTGGTCAAAGAGCGAGGCAAGTATCGTCGCGAGCTGGGGGAAAATGTGATTGAGGGCAAGCTGCGCTGCTCAAGCAAGGGCTTTTGCTTTGCCATTCAGGACGAAGAGGGGGCCGACGACATCTACGTGCGTGAGAGCCAGCTGAATACGGCCTGGAACGGCGATCGCGTTCTGGTCAAAGTCACCAAGGAGGGCAGCCGCCGTCGCAGCCCCGAAGGCGAAGTGCAACTCATTCTGGAGCGGGCCAATGCCTCAGTGCTAGCCCGCGTCAAGCAAGAATCTGACGACTACCGCGCCGTACCCCTCGACGATCGCCTGCTGTTTGAGCTAGCCCTGGTGGCCAACGGCGGCAACCTAGCCGACGCCGTCGACCAGCTGGCTCATGTCGAAATTGTGCGCTATCCCCTGGGACAGCACCCGCCCCAGGGCCGGGTAGCCCAAATTCTCGGCAGCGACGCCGAAGCCGCCGCCGACATCGACATCGTCTACTGCAAGCACGACCTGCCCCGCAAGTTTTCTGACGCGGTGCTCAAAGCCGCCCAGGCGCTGCCCACCCGCGTGCTCAAAGCCGATTTCAAAGACCGCCTTGACTTGCGCGAGGCCCTCACCGTAGCCATTGACGGCCCCAACGCCCAGGTGATCGACGACGCCATCAGCCTAGAGCGCACCGCCGCTGGCCAGTGGCGGCTAGGAATTCACATTGCCGATATTTCCCACTACGTCCCGGCTCATTCGCCCATTGACCAGGAGGCCTGCAAGCGCGGCACCTCGGTCTATCTGGGCGATGAGGTGATTCCCATGCTGCCGCCCCCCCTGTCTGGGCCGCTGGGGTCGCTGCTGGCGGGCAAAGACCGGCTGGCGATTTCAGTGCTGGTCACCCTCGACGACACGGGTGCTGTGAAGGAGTACGAGGTGCAGCCCACGGTGGTGGCTGTAGATCACCAAATCTCCTACCAGGAAGCCCAGGGAATATTGGAGCGCGACAACTCCGATGTGCTCAAGAGCCTAGGCATCAAGCCGAAGGCCCTCAAGGCTCTAGAGCCAGTCTACGACCTGATGGATAACCTGCTCTACCTGAGCCAGGCGATCAAGCGGCAGCGCCTCCACCGCGGTTCCTTTGAGCTAAATTTGCCCGAGTACGACTTCCCCGCCGATGCGGGTGAGCCGCTAGCCCATTACCGATCGCCCAAGTTTCAGTACGACGATGAAGGACTGCTGGGGGTGATGGTGACGGCCACTAGCCTGCCCTCCCGACAGATTGTGACCGAGTGCATGCTGCTGGGCAATCAGCTGATCGCTCAGCAGCTCAAGGCGCTGGGGGTGCCCGCCATCTACCGCCTGCACCGCGCCCCCGACGCCAGCGATGTGCAGGAATTGGTCAAGCTGGCCGAAAACATGGAGATTCAGCTCACCCTCGATGACGAAGCGGCGCCCCAGCCTAAGGACTACCAGCGGTTTGTGGAGCAGTTTGCCGCCTCAGGGGCTGAGAAAATTCTCACCTACCTGCTACTCGAGACTATTCAGCCCGCTTTTTATAGCACCCACGCCGACCTGCACTTTGGGCTGGCTCTCACCGAGGGCTATACCCACTTCACTTCCCCCTCCCGCCGCTACGCGGATCTGCTCATCCACCGCATTCTCCATGCAGTGTTTGAGTCGGGCCGCGATCGCCGCTCCACCCGCTCCAAAGATCCGGCTAACCTGCGCCACAGCTCCTGCCACGGCCAGGTCAACTGGAACGTGCTGCCCCCCGAGATTCAGCACGAGCTAGAGGATGACATTCCCCGCATCGCCATTCACCTCACCGAGCGCGAGCGCCTAGCCCAGGAGGCCGAGTCAGACCTGGAGGGGCTGAAAAAAGCGGAGTTTATGCGATCGCATACCGGCGAGGTCTTCCACGGCCTGATTACCGGCGTGCAGTCCTACGGCTTCTTCGTCGAAATTGAAGAATTGCTGGTCGAAGGGCTCGTCCACGTCAGCTCCCTCAAAGACGACTGGTACGAATATCGCGCCCGCCAGCAAAAGCTCGTCGGCCGCAAAAACCGCCAGCAATACCGTCTTGGCGACAAAGTTGATGTGCAGGTCAAAAGCGTCGACTACTACCGTCAGCAGATCGACCTCGTCGCCGTCGGCGGTGGCAGCCAGGCCCCCGAAGACGAAGACAACAACTACAGCGAAGACGATAACGGCGAACCCATCAACAGTCGAGATGACAGCCAAGATGATGGTCAAGACGATGGGCGCGATGAGGGTGAGTAAGTGAGTGAGGGAGACAGGGAGGGTGGGGGAGATGGAGATTGGGGCGCTGGCTTGAATACTAGCAGGTCGTTAGGATGAAGCAGGACAGGTGGGGGCGCAGTCATCTCAACTTGGAATTACCTGCTTCTCTACCTCCCCCATCCTCCCCATCGTCCCCACCCCTTCCCCATGCCTACAACCCCACCCCCTGCACCCTCTCGTCCTCTCATTGTGGGAGTGACCGGCGCATCGGGTTTGATTTATGCCGTGCGCACGTTGCGACACGTGCTCAACGCCGACGGCGTCGTGGATTTAGTTGCATCCAAGGCCTCGCAAATGGTGTGGCAGGCCGAATCAGGTATTCACATGCCCCTCGACCCTGAGAAGCAGGAGCAGTTTTGGCGCGACCAGGCTGAGGTACCCACCGCAGGCAAGCTGCGCTGCCATCCCTGGGGAGATGTGGGGGCTACCATTGCCAGCGGCTCGTACCGGGCAGCGGGGATGGTGGTAATACCGTGCAGCATGAGCACTGTGGGACGACTGGCGGCGGGCCTGAGTTCTGACCTGTTGGAGCGAGCCGCCGACGTCCAGCTCAAAGAAGGCCGCAAGCTGGTGGTGGTGCCACGCGAAACTCCCTTTAGCCTGATTCACCTGCGCAACCTGACGACCCTAGCCGAGGCCGGGGCGCGCATTGTGCCCGCAATTCCGGCCTGGTACCACCAGCCTCAGACTATCGATGACTTGGTGGATTTTGTGGTGGCCCGCGCCCTCGATCAGCTCGACATCGACTGTGTGCCCCTTAACCGCTGGCAGGGGCACCTATCTAACGTCTAACCTCCGCGAGTCACGATAGGATGAGCAAGATGACGCTATAGGGCTGACCATGGCTACCATACGTCTAATTGTGGTCTTACTGGTTTTGGGGGCAGTGCTGCTGCTGGGGGTGCAGAACTTGGCCCCGACTCTACCCCTGGTCTTTTTTGGCGGTACAACCCAGGCTTTGCCGCTTGGCATTTGGCTGACGGGGGCCGTAGGTTTAGGGGCGTTAACCACCCTGGTATTGACGGCCCTGCTAGGGTCCATTGGCCCCGGCGGCGGCAATCGCTCCACGGCCTATAAATATCGGCCTCAGTCCTTCTACGAACCCACCGGTTCATCCTCTGGGACGGCCTCGACGGCTAGCCAGGCTGGGCGCAACGTGCCACCGCCCTACACCACACCCGGATCGAGAAGTGGTGGAGCGGGGCGATCGCCCGCCTCTCCAAGCACCAGCAGCAATAATTCCGCTGACGATGACCCCAGCTGGCGAGCCTGGACAAATTTGAAATCGCCCGCCCAGTGGAGCGATTGGGAATCGCTCAGCCAGGCTCCTAAACCCGAAACTACCTCGTCATCCTCCTCAGCCTCGGGGATAGTCGATAGCGTCACCACCTGGTTTAGCAGCAGCAAGCAGCAGGCCAAACAGCAGCAGCGAGTCAACGAGTCGCTGCGCGAACTCGACACCGACTGGGACGGGCTAGAAAATCGCCCCTACCGAGCGCCTGGAGTCAGTCCAGTAGAGGATCACCTGGATGACATTACCCAGGGCTGGGGACAGAACAGTGACCCCAGCCGCGACCCCAATCGTGACTTTGAAGCCTCCCAAGCGCCGCGCCGAACGTATCGCGATGGCTCGCTGTACTCCTACAGCTATCGCGATGAGAGCGACCCAGCACCTCAGAGCGGCCAGGTTGACAATATCTATGCCCCCCCCGATGACGTCATCTACGGCAATGACCCAGACCCCCGGTATGCTGACACGGCCTATACCAGAGGCTCGGTCTATGCGGCTGACAATAGTGCCTACACTAGAGATGAGGCGAAAGATGACGACCTCGGTGAACCCGAAATCGCTGAAGATGGCGTCGTCGATGCCGATTATCGAGTGATTGTGCCTCCCTACACCGCCGCTGCCGAAGCAACCGTCACCACCTGGACCGATCGCAACGAACCTGCCCCAAACCGCCCCCCCAGCGACGAATGGGACGACGCCGACGACGCCCTCACCCCCTAAATTCTGCCGGGCGTTATTTCGGACGGCCCTAGCCTTGTCCTACCTATCTCCCTCCCCCCACCCACCTACCCATCCACCCATCGACTCTTCCATGACCCTGACCGATCGCCTCAACGGCATTAACCTCTACCTCATCGGCATGATGGGCGCTGGCAAAAGCAGCACGGGCGCGGCCCTAGCCCAGATGCTCGGCTATCAGTTCTTTGATACCGATGCCGTGATAGAGGCAGCGGCGGGGCAGTCTATTCCCGACCTCTTTGCCAGGCAGGGAGAAACCGCCTTTCGCCAGCTAGAAACCGAGGTGCTGGCAGAACTGTCAGCCTACCGTCGCCTGGTGATCGCCACGGGTGGCGGCATTGTCACCCAGCAGCAAAACTGGAGCTACCTGCACCACGGCATTGTGGTGTGGCTGGATGTGCCAACCGCAGTGCTGCAAGGGCGATTGGCGGGGGATGAGGGCCGACCGCTGTTGCAGGGGCAGGATTGGGAAACTAAGCTGACAACCCTTTTAGAGCAGCGGCAGCACCTCTACGCCCAAGCCGATGTGCGGATGACGGTGGAGGCAGGGGATGAGGTGGGGGCGATCGCCGCCCGCATTCTCGACCTGGTGGCCGAAAGAATTAGCGCTAAGACTGATTCTGCCGTGCTCAATTGATACACTACTGGCAGCTTAATTTCCGCCAACCCTATCGGTAGCGCCATGGTTCAGTCTCCTTCTTCACAAACGGACAGCATCCACGAGGCTGAGGCCGCTCGAGTTCGCATCCTCAGCGAGGCGTTGCCCTACATTCAGCAGTTTCGGGGCCGCACGGTGGTGGTGAAGTACGGCGGCGCGGCGATGAAAGACGGCAGCCTAAAAGCCGGCGTGATCCGCGACATTGTGTTTATGTCCTGTGTGGGCATTCGCCCGGTGGTAGTGCACGGCGGTGGCCCCGAAATCAACATCTGGCTGGGCAAGCTGGGCATTGAGCCCCAGTTTAAAGACGGCCTGCGGGTCACCGATGCCCCGACGATGGATGTGGTGGAAATGGTGCTGGTGGGCCGGGTCAACAAGGAGCTGGTGTCGCTGATCAATCAGGAGGGAGGCAAGGCCGTGGGCCTCTGCGGCAAAGACGGCAGCCTGATCACCGCTCGGCCCCAAGGCTCGGCCGATGTGGGTTTTGTGGGCGAGGTGAGCAACATTAACTCGGGCATTATCAAAACGCTGGTGGAGGCGGGCTACATTCCCATCGTGTCGAGCGTGGCCAGCGACGAAACAGGCCAGGCCTACAACATCAACGCCGACACCGTAGCGGGGGAAATTGCCGCTGCCTTGGGGGCCGAAAAGCTGATTTTGCTCACCGACACCAAGGGCATTTTGGAAGACTACCACGACCCTTCTACCCTGCTGCCCAAGCTCGATATTCAGCAGGCGCGGCAGCTGATTGAGACCGGGGTGGTGTCTGGGGGAATGATTCCGAAAGTGAACTGCTGTGTGCGATCGCTCGCCCAGGGCGTCGGTGCCGCCCACATTCTCGACGGTCGCGTACCCCACGCCCTGCTGCTGGAGATCTTTAGCGATCTGGGTATTGGCTCGATGATTGTGGCCTCAGAGTTTCGGGGGTAGGCCCAAAGGAATTTTGTAGGGGCGCAGCCTGCTGCGCCCCTACGCACATTTTTCAAAGAAATGCCGCCCTAGGAAATCACTTCCAAGAAGCTGGGGCGATGGCTGACCTCGGCCCACCAACTATTGAGCTTAGGAATTTCGCTGGTGACGGCGGCAAATTCTGGCGTTTTCGACAGATAGAGCATCACCGGCATGAGGTAGAAATCGGCCAGGGTAATGGTGGGACCGAGCAGGTAGGGGCTACAGGAAGCGATCGCCTCAATTGCCTCCAGGGCCGTCTTCGCCTTGGGTGTCGCGTCGGCCACGGCAGCATCATCGGGTTGCCCGCCCTGGCTGGGCACAATCAGCCGCTGAATGGTGATCGTGCTGATTGCCGGGGTGTAGAGATAGCTATCGACGATCCCCATAATTTGGCGCATGCGGGCCTGGCCCATAGGGTCGGCGGGGGTGAAGGCGCGGTTGCCTACTACCGTATCGAGATATTCCACAATGGCACAGGTTTCGTAAAGCGTTTCCCCATCGATCTCCAGGGTGGGGACCTTGCCAAAGGGATGCTTAGCCAGGTACTCGGGATCGCGATCGCTAAAGATATCGACTTCTTTAAAGTCGTAGGGCGTGTTGGTTTCCGCCAAAATCATGCGGACGGTGCGCACATAGGTACTGATGGTCGGTCCGTAGAGCGTGTATTGGGTCATCTCAGTTAGCCAGTAAGTATCAGTGCCACAAGCGGCCTCTTCAACCTACCGCGATTCGTCTTGTGCCGGTATTGTCCAAGACTCTATCTGCCCCTAGAACCATCGTCCGCAGTAGCGCAGCCCATTGTGGAGCAGGCGTATTCTACCGGGTAGGGATTGTATCATTCAAAAGCTGTCCCCCACGGTGCTTGGGTCATTATTTTTGAAGCCACTATTAGCAAAGTTCAGTCTCAGATAAAACCACTACATGCCTCGCCATCGGTTTCGGGCCAATTTGCAAATTCTAACCCAACGTTTAAGCTGGATTTATATCGGCGCGATCGCCGTTTGGTTTGGGTTGCGACTCGTTTTCTTCGACCGATTTTGGTGGCTGGCGCTGTTGAATACGATCGCGTTTTATTTATTCGTGCCCGTTGTTCTCCTGCTGCCGCTGGGTATTTGGCTGCGAAGGTGGGCGCTCGCGACGGGTCTGACCACTACCCTGTGGTCGCTACCCTGAGGCAGCAGACGCCTTAGAAGATTCTTGGAAAAGAGAACACCAGCTTTAATTCAGCACCTGTAGCCGCTGTAGGGTGGGCACTGCCCACCATTAGGGCAGCTATTCTTCAGAAGTTGCCTTAAACAATTCGCCCAAGACCGCGCCCTCAGCAAAAGAAATCGGCATAGGAGGCGATCGCCCCGCTGGGTTCTGGCCCCTGACCGTAGGCCCGCTGAATATTGTCGAAGGTCATCACCGCCTGGGGGGTGTCATCGGCTAGCAGCTGCCGATTGAGCAGCAGTAGGCGATCGTAGCGGTGCAGGGCCTCGCCCCACTCATGGCTGCAAACCACTAGAGTTTTGCCCTCGGCCTGAAGTTCGGCGAAGATCGCCAGCATTAGGGCTTCGGTCTTTTTGTCGATGCCGGTAAACGGTTCATCGAGCAGCAGCAGGTCAGCATCCTGGGCTAGAGCGCGAGCGAGAAACACGCGCTGCTGCTGACCGCCAGAGAGCTGACCGATGGGGCGATCGCACAAATGCAGCATATCCACCCGTTCGAGAGCCACGGTAACCCGCTGCCGTGCCCGCTGGCTAGGCCGCCGAAACCATCCCGCCAAAGCCGATTGCGCCATCATCGCCACCTGCCCGGCGGTGATCGGGTAATCCCAGTCGATGCGCGATCGCTGGGGCACGTAGGCCACCGACTGCCGCCGTCGTCGCAGCGGC
Organism: Nodosilinea sp. FACHB-131; assembly: GCF_014695395.1. Lineage (GTDB taxonomy): Bacteria > Cyanobacteriota > Cyanobacteriia > Phormidesmidales > Phormidesmidaceae > Nodosilinea. The sequence continues at coordinate 179,920 of NZ_JACJOF010000004.1, read as the reverse complement.
GCACCCTGAAAAAGCACCTGCCCCCGACAGGGCACCAGCCCCAGCATCGCTTGAATTAGGGTGCTTTTGCCCGCACCGTTGGGGCCAATCAACCCGACCAGTTCCCCTGCGTTTAGGGACAGAGAAACGTTCTCTAGGGCTGACATTCCCCGGTAGTTGACAGACAGGTTTTGAACCTCTAGCATGGCACCCATGAAATGATAACCATTATCACTATCATACTAAAGCAGTTGTCCATTTCTGGGAAAAAGTAGGTCATGTTTTTACACCGAACGGCCCAGCCATTGCCGCTGGGGGTAAGGCGGTGGGGCGCTGCGATCGCCCTGGCGGTAGGGCTAGTCGGGTGCAGCGGCAACCGTGGCCCAGTCACAGAATCCGAAGCTGATGCCCCGGTAGCCCAGGCAGACAGCCCAGTGGTCGTTGCCACCACCAGCGTGCTCTGCGACCTCACCCAGCAAATTGCCGAAACCACCGTCACTCTCACCTGCCTGCTCGACCCCGGCACCGACCCCCACACCTACCAGGTCAAACCCTCCGATCGCCAAGCCCTTGAGCAAGCCGACCTGGTGCTCTACGACGGCTACGGCTTTGCCCCCACCCTAATCGAGATGGTGGAAGCGAGCACCACTGAGGCAACGCGGGTGGCTGTTTACGAGCAGGCAGTGCCAACGCCGCTGATGGGCGAGGCCCACGCCCACGACCACAGCAATGAAGCCGCTCATGCAGAGGGCGATGAGCACAACCACGACCACGGCGATGAGCACAACCACGACCACGGCAATGAGCACGACCACCGTGCCACCGCCGATGCCGACGCTGTGCCCGATCCGCACATCTGGCACAGCGCTACCCACAATGCCGCTATGGCCTCGGTGATTGCCGATCGCCTCACCGAAATTAACCCCGATCAAGCTGACCTCTACGCCGAGAATGCCAACCGCCTAGTCTCGCAGTTTGAAGACATTGACCGCTGGATTCAAACCCAGGTGGCTACCATAGCCGCCGACCAGCGCCAGCTCGTGACAACCCACAATTCCTTTGGCTACTTTGCCGAGGCCTACGGCTTTGAAGTCAAGGGGGCGCTCAGTGGTCTCAGCACTGACGAAAAGCCGACGCCCGGTGCGCTCACGGCCCTAGTGGAGCAGGTCAAAGCCGCCCAGGTGCCCACCATTTTTGCCGAAACTACCACCAACCCCCAACTGATTGAAACCGTTGCTAAGGATGCGGGCGTTACCGTAGCAGAGCAACCCCTCTTCGTGGAAGGACCGGGTGGCCCCGGCAGTGCCGCCGCAACCATGCAGGAGGTGCTGGTGGTGAATACCTGCGTGGTGGTTGAGGCACTGGGGGGCAGCTGCGATCGCGATAATGCTCCGCTTTAGGTTGGAGTGGGGTTTAAGGTGTCGGGCAACGGTGACAACTTAAGGCGCTAGGCTAGCCGTCAAGTGCCTTTTGGAGAGAGTGACATGACTCGGAGTTCCAGCCATCGAGATCACGTTCGTCCCCGCAATCAACCTTATGTAGAGAACGAAGAAGTCAAAGCTCGGCTGAACGACCTACTAACGTCAACGGTGTACGCGCAAAGCGGTTTGTATCGACAACTGGGACTGCGGGCGCGAATCTTGACCTTGCCGTTGATGCTGGCCGCTATTCTGACGCTTCTGTGGCGGCAGGTGCCGTCGGTGCATGAGTTGTGTCGGGTGTTAAACCGCGAAGACCTGCTGTGGTGCAAAGCAACTTCCGTGAGTCAACAAGCGCTCTCGACCCGACTGCTAGAGTTTCCTAGCACACTGTTTGAGCAGGTCTTCAAGGACGTAGTGCCGCTGATTCAGCACCGCTGGGGCGAGCGAGTTCAGCGCCCCCTCCCTGAGAGTGTGAGGGTGGCGCTGCGGTCCTTTGAGCAGGTCTGGATTGCCGACGGCTCGACGCTAGAAGCGCTGTTTCGCAAGCTCAAGAGTCTAGAAGACACCCCGGTTGGAGAGCTAGGCGGCAAGATGATGGTCATTCTGGATTTAGTGCGACAGACGCCTGTCGCCGTGTGGATAGAGGCCAATCCCTACACCCATGACACAACGTTTATGCCCCGATTGCATCAAGCCATTGGCCCCAAAACGTTGATGCTTCTAGACCGTGGGTTTTGGGACTTTCGGTTTTTTGAGTTTCTCATCAACCAAGGGGCAGGCTTCATTACGCGGGTGCGGGCGAATGGTCCAATTGAGGTGCTCAAGCCCCTTAGCGAGAGCCCCTGGCATCGCGATTCCCAAGTCCGCTTAGGCAAGGGCTATCAGGGTAATCCCATCCTGACGCTGCGCTTGGTGGAAGTCCGACGAGGCCAGCAGTGGCACACCTATCTCACCTCGGTGCTTGACCCCACCGTCTTGCCGCCAGGAGTCGTCGCGGATCTTTATCAACGACGATGGCGCATCGAAGAGTCCTTCAACCTGGTCAAACGCCTGCTTGGCCTCAGCTACCTCTGGACCGGCTCACCCAATGGCATTCGCTTACAGGTTTGGGCAACCTGGATCATCTACCTCGTCTTGGTCGATTTAGCCGATGACCTGGCCAATGCCTTAAGTCTTCCGGTTGAGCGCGTGTCTCTAGAAATGCTCTTTCGCGGTCTCTATCACTTCTCCGTTGCTCACTCGAAGGGGCAAGCCCATGACCTCATTACCTACTTCGCTGACCCTGCCAATGCTGACCTTGGTACGGTCAAAGCCCGCCGTAAAAAGCCCCCTACACTTACCTTCGACCCCGCACCGACTACCTTGACTGCTGAAGCCTATGCTTAAGTTGTCACCATTGGGTATAGGGTACAGGGTGTAAGGTTCCCTTGAACCCTGCACCTTATACCCTAGACCCTGCTCCTACTCCTTCATCAACGGTCTGAGCAATGCACTCACCCGCAGCACCTCGGCCACCGACCAAGCCTGGGCAAACGTGCCGCGCGGCTCCATTGGGGCGTCGCCGTCAAAAATTTCGCTGATGGTGCCCAGGCAGCCGCCGCCGTGCAGGTGGTGAATCAGCGGGTCGAGAAAGCTGTGGGCCAAGTCGGCGTCTTGATAGACCTGCCAGTGGGCTTGAACAAAAGGCCCGATTAGCCAGCTCCAGACGGTGCCCTGGTGATAGGCTCCGTCGCGCTGCACCAGGTCGCCGCCGTAGTGGCCACGATAGTCAGGGTGGGCCGGATCGAGCGATCGCAACCCGTGGGAGGTCAATAATTGCTGGGCTACTACATTCACCACCGCTCGCTGCTGCTCGGCACTGAGGCAGGGTTCTCCCAGGGCGGCATCGGGCAGGGAAACGGCGAAAATTTGGTTGGGCCGCAGGGCCGCGTCTGCGCCGTCGGGGCCATCCAGCAGGTCATAGCAGTAGCCCAAATCGTCGCTCCAAAATCGCTGAAATCCCTGACGGGTTTGGGACGCCAACTCCTGAAACAGACCGACGGGTTGGCCTAACATTCCCGCAAAATCGGTCATTACCAGCAGGGCGTTGTACCACAGGGCGTTGACCTCCACCGGCTTGCCGATGCGAGGGGTGACTACCCAATCGCCTACCTTGGCATCCATCCAGGTGAGTTGCACCCCAGGCTCCCCGGCAGAGAGCAGCCCATCAGTGGCATCGACCTGAATGCCGTGGCGGGTACCTTTGCAGTGCCAGGTAATCACCTCCTGCAGCTGAGGAAAGAGGTCTTCGATTAACGCCGTATCGGCAGTGGCTTGATGGTAGGCCCGCAGAGCCTCAAAGTACCAAAGGGTGGCATCTACGGTGTTGTAGTGGGGCGCTTGACCATTCTCAGGAAAGGCGTTGGGCAGCATGCCCTGGTCGAGATAGCGGGCAAAGGTCTGCAAGATCAGCCGAGCCAGGGCCGGACGCCCGGTGGTGAGCGTTAACCCCGGCAGGGCAATCATGGTGTCGCGGCCCCAGTCGCCAAACCAGGGGTAGCCTGCAATCACGGTTTTGCCCGGATTGGCCGACGTTAGAGGCGCTAGGTCAGACCATTCTGCCGTCTCATCTGCTGGTGGGGAGGCAGTGGGGATCTCCTGGTTTACCTCATCTTGCGGACTGGCGACAGGCGCAAAGTTCTCCAACGTGAGGGGGGTAGAGGTACCTTCGAAATCTCTGGCCCCAGTGGAATCGTTAGCTTCAAGCACCGTAATGGGGCGGCTGACGATGAACTGGTCGGCAGCCAGGACTAGCTGACTTACCCAGGCGGGCGGCGAGTCGTCGGGTTGGGCCGTCCTGCCCTGGGTAGTCAAATGTTGCTCGTGGGCCAGGCGGCGGAGCAGGGCACTTTGCCCTGAGCGATCGGCCTCGGCCTCGGTGGTGGCCACCAGGGTGAACGACTGGCCCTGACCAAGAGTGGGGGCAAAGGTGGCCGCGTGCAGATGGTCGTCGTAGGGATGAATGCCCCGGTAGGTTTCGACGGCGAGGCTGTAGCCCTTGTGCCAGGTGTGGGCGGGCTGAGCTGGAGCGGTTTCGCTGAGCAAATAGAAGGGCTCAACGTTTCCTTTGGCCTGAATGCGCAGGCCCTGGGGGCAGTCGGCGATCGCCATTTGCCACCCCTGGCCCTGGGTGCTGTGGTGGTGGTGGCGGTGGTTGACCAAGACTTTCAGCGTGAGTTCCATGGGGGCGCTGGCGCGGCTGAGGGTGTAGCGCACGTAGGTGGTGTTGGCCCCAGGCTCCATCCAGACGCGCTTTTCGAGGCGAGCATCGGCGATCGCATAGACCCAGATCGGGATGGTGCCCTCCAGCCGAAACGATTCTAAGTAGAGATAGCCCTCGGGTTGCAGCGTGCCATCGGTCCAGCGATCGCAGTACAGCGCGTGGGACTGACCCAAATAAGTCGCGATTTCGTCAACCTTAGTCACCAGCAGAGTGCGCTCCAGCGGCGGTTTGAGCGCCGCCACCAGCAGCCCGTGATAGTGGCGAGTGAGCACCCCAGCCACCGTGCCGCTGCCGTAGCCACCAATGCCATTGGTAACCAGCCATTCCTGCTGGGTGGCGATCGCCGCGTTACCGCACAGGTGACGCCCCAAGGAAATAGTCATACGTTAATCCACCCGTGTTTTGCCAGCGAGGATATTTACTCGCCGCTACTATAGCCAACCTGCGGCAGGTCGCACTGCTACCTAAAGGGCGATTACATCCTCTGCGGCGAAGCTTTACAAAGATTTCTTCAAATCCCTTGAACTCACCCACCCATCCACCCCCTACCCATCTACCCATCCACCCACACCCTTCCCCTAAAACTGCCCCTGCCAAGAAAGCGACTGCTCAGCGCTGTTAGTTCCCAGCGATCGCACTGCCGTAATTTCAATTTGGGCATACTTGCCCCGGGTCAGCGGCCCCCGGTCAATGGGTAGGCGACCCAGGGCCAGCTCAAAGCGGTTGCCCGCCAGGCTCACCAGTTCCGCTGGCACCACATCGTCGTAAACGGTGACGTAGCGCAGGCGGCGATCGTCCCTGGGGTCGCCATCGGTGGTTCTCAGCGTCAGGCGAAACTGGGTAGTCAGGTAGGCTGACTCCCCAGCCAGATCGAGCACCACAGCCTTGAGGTTGGCCCCGCTGCCCTGCACCCCTCCCGAGGCCAGACGGGTAACGTCGCTGGCCCGCACCGCATTGGTGACGGTGATGGTGAGCTGGTCGGCTTGGCGGCTGGTAGTGTAGTCGGCCCAGAGGCTGTCGGGGAAGGTGGCGGTCAACGCTCCATCGGGCTGAATCTCGGTGCGTACATCGCCGCCCGCAAAGCTGCCCAAGGGCCGGGGAGCTTGCCAGCTGAGACTGACATCCCCTTCCACTCGCCCGGTATATTCGCGGTAGGTGTCGTTGACTCGCGACCCAGGGGCCAGTAGGGCGTTAGCTCCCGATTTCTCAGCCCACAGATTTCGAGAAAGACGCACCGGTTGGCTGGCCAAGGTTTGCAGCCCTACCGACATAGCTGGGGTTTCGCTCAGCAACGGCTCCAGCTGGTTGACAATCCACAGCTGACCGTCAGCACCAGGGGCGCCGTCGCGGCCAAAGGAACCGTTGCTGCCGCTGCTGCCGTCGTAGCAGCGGTAGCGGTTCGCCCGGCATTGATAGTCAGCCTGGCCAGGGGTGCCGGTGCAGGTTTGAATCTCCCAATCGCGCACATCACAGCGACAGCCGATGGTGCCGCTGCCGCCGCGCCCGCCACGTCCAAAGCGCCCGCCGCGAGCGTCTACCGAGAGCCGTTGCAGGGCCGCGCGATCGCCATAGTAAACCGTCAGATTGCCACCGCTGCCGCCACTGCCGCCGCTGCCGCCGTCACCGCCATCGCCGCCGTCAGGGGCGCGCAGGTTGTAGTTGACGTTGCGGGGTTGGCCACCACAGCGGGGACGGTAGCCGTTTTCACCATTCTCGCCGTCTTCGCCATCGCTGCCGGTGAGGCTAAAGCTGGCGGAGGTGCCGTCGGCTACGGTAGTTTGGCTAGTTCCAGCGGTGCCATCGCGTCCCGATCGCCCACTGCGGCCATCGCTGCCATCGCTGCCGTAGGTACGGGTTTCTTGGGCCCAGGCCAGCATCGAGCAGCCGTTTGACCCCGGCAACGGCAAGGTGGTTGCAAGCCCTAGGCAAAGCGGGGCCAAAGCAAAGGCAAGGGCGCGTCTCATGGCGGGTTTTCTCGGTGTGCAAAGCTACCCTAGGGTAGCCACGGGCACGACTAGATAGTGCGATCGTTGTGCCAGAATTTACGGTCAGTTGCTCTGCATTCAAAAAGCCGCAAGCGGTTCAGCTTGTTGAACCCTGTATTAATGGTTCGAGCGTTGCAACACGATGAATTGCTCTATAACAACGGTGTTTGTCGATCGACGACATCCTAAATTGAGCTGCTGCGGTGCTTATGAAGTCATGCATTAACGTCACAAGGTACCGCAGTGTAGATGGGCGATCAGTGCCCTGGAGCATCGGCAAAACTAGGGGGCGCATCGAGTAACCCCAGCACAAAACTTGATTACTGAGCTGCGTTACTTAATTGCGACGGGCCATAGATAAGTAACGCTCGAAGGAAACTTGATTTTCTGATAACGTTACTTATCCACGGGGTGTCGTAGTTAAGTAACGCCTAAGCAAAACTTGATTTTGTCATAGCGTTACTTATGAATGGGGCTTGCCAATCAAGTAACGTCCAAGCAAAACTTGATTTCCTCTCTTCGTAAGCAGTACTCGTTTTCAAGTTCTACCTGGAAATGCCCTTGTAGTGGCTCTGCTACTTGCGCTCAGAAGGCAGTGCCTGCCGCTATTCATTAAGAGCCTTGTCGGTGACGCTATGTTGGATGAACTGCTGACGTTATTGGGCGATCGCTATAGGTTAGCGGTGCATTGCGGTCAGAGAGGGAATTTCATTTATACAAAACGAAAATTTGACCGTGAATGCACCCTACGAGTTTTTTGCGAGTCAAAGGTCTGAAGTAATCTTTAAATCGAGCTGAGGTATTTGTCTGCTACAGCTTACAAGCCTGCATGCGAGAGAAGAGGCTTGTTACCCTGCTACCTCGCTTGTCCCCCGCACTTTGATGTACCAAAGGGAGGTGTCCGCTAGGGCTCAACGTGTCATATTTTATATGCCATGTCCACTTAGCATTTTCTCGCCAGCCCACACAATCTCCAAACTCTTTAAAGGCTTCTTTATAGTATATTCCATCAGCGATACCACCGACTTTCTCAGAGAGATAAATCTCTTTTTGCACACTGAAGCCAAACTTGCCTTGGCTGTACTGCACCCACAGCCGATCAATCGTCAAAAGCTCCTCACAGGGAAAGTTCAATAACTCATCAGGCTCAAAGAACTGTCCCTCCTCTTTACCTACTGTAGTAATCATCAGTCGATAGGTTTCGTCATCTGCTTCTTTCCATTGGCCGTTTTGCAAATATTTCTCTAATCGCTGGTAGCGCGACGTAGTCACAATTTGCGTTAGAACCTTAAGCGCTTCTTCAAGGGCTGGGTCAAGTCTTTTGGTGGTATCTTGCCAGCAAGTATAGGCAAGATCGGTAGCCCCTCGGTCAAGCATGTGCCGCAACAGCCAAGCGGGGTTCACTTGAGAAGCGTAGAGCAAAATAGTCGGTTTCCACCAATCATCTTTAAAGCGGTCATACAGCAGAGCCTCTTGTTGAGTGCGGGCAATTTCGGCAGCGGCTAAGTATTCTTGAAAGCTTAGGTGAGCAAACTCATATTCGTCTTCTTGTTGCACCAGTAACTCGCTAATTTGCACCACCTGGTCTAGAAAGTCTTCTACATTGATGAGTTCTTCCTGTTGTCGTAGGGAGCGGGTTAGTACTTGGCTCAAATCTTGGTAGGCAATACGCTCTAAACGCTGCTGCATCATATATAGCGCCAGCATTTGCAGTGCCACTTGGGCCTCGCACTGGGTGAGCAGCGTATCGAGCTGGCGGGCACGGGGGCGGTCTCGCAACTGCAACTGGCAAATTTCTTTGTATAGCTCTACCCGCCGCTGGGGCAGCCGCACCCTCGGATACCGCCGATGAAAGGTAACAATCATATTCAGTAGCAGCGGGTTTTTAGCCAAATCTTTTAGCTCCTGGCGAGTTTCAATTTGGTGCAGCAGGTCTTGGGCAGCTTCGTTGGCGAGTTTGACCACATCGGGGGTGTCTCTGCCACCGTGGGCGTAGCGCTCTTGGCACTGATACCAGCGCGTTACAAAATCGCGTCGCTGAATAACATCAAAGTCGCGTACCCAGAGAGCAGTCGAAAGCTCTAAGCGGTGGGCAGCGTCTTGGTCGCGGTAGGCTTTGGGTCGTGAGGTGACGATAAAAACTGAGTTGCCGTAGCGGCGCATTTGACTGTTGATCCAGTTTGCTACAGCAGGGCGTTGATCTTTAGCCACTTCGTCAAAGCCGTCAAGCATAATCACCGCATCGCCCCGGCGCAGCATATCCGTCGCCCAGTTAGCCGGTACGGGCATGTCTCTACCTTCTTTTGGCAAGCTGGGGATGTGGTGTTGGGTAATGAGCGTCGGTAGGTCGGGCACGTTTTCGCTGGCTAGTAGGTCGCGATACTTGCGCAGCACCAGCAATATCGGAATCCGCTTTTTGACCTGGTGACGACTGTACTGTTTAGTGGCGTAGATGTAGGCGATGTGCTTGAGCAGCGTGGTTTTGCCATAGCCACCCCAAGCGAGTATCACCAACTGGCGAAAGGGTTTCGTTTGCTCGGCCTTACGCAAAAAATGCCAAATGTTGAGGTTGGTGGCTCGCTCCAGTTCTTGGGGATTGAACGAGTCTGCTGCTGCCTTAAAGCCAGGTAATGTGCCGCTAAGATCCAGCGCTAGGGGCACAAAGACTTCTTCCAGCATGGGGGTGAAAATGCCCTCTTGCTGGGGTACACCCTCAGGGCGGTACGACTGACAATCCCACGTCTGGCACTGCAGGTACCAATCTTCAAATCCGCTGAGGCGAGTTGTGACCTGCTCGGTTCTGCGGTCTATGCTCTGATCAATGGCCTGCCCTGTCTGCTCTAGCCGCCGCCGATTGCCTTTATCGATGGGTTTGAGCAGCGTTGTGCCATAGGCAATGCCCAGCCCAATCACTGCTGAGGCGATCGCTTTAGGAATGCTGCTATCGTCTTTGATGAGTTGCCAAAAAGCGGTTGCCCCACCCGCGGTCAGGCCCCCAGCCGCGAGCGCTTTAAGCAACAGTTCAGCCACTCGCTCATTCAAGGGAGCGTTAGGGCCTTGAGGTGGGGTTGGTGTCATGGGGCGGCAGCAGGGGCAGATTGCCTCTTATTTTGGCCTACCTCAACGAAAACTAATGCAGCATCTACTATGGTTGACAATTAATCCGCTGCCCTACCACTTAGGTAAACCGGTAGGACAAATCGTGCTAGCGTCGAAGCATTGCTTCTCCAAAGACAAGTGCCATGCTGCGAAGCTATGAAGCCATTTACCAAGACGGACAGTTGAAGTGGCTTTCAGAACCGCCGCAGATTGGCTCTGCGCGAGTTATCATCACCATCCTAGAAGACACTACAGCTAACCCTACTCAGCGTGTGGCCTCCAGTGCGATCGCGGGCAAGGGCAAAACCTTGGGCGATATCGTTAGCCCCGTCCTCACAGAAGATGACTGGGAATGTCTGAAGTGATTGTGCTGGATACGCACATTTGGTTTTGGTTCATCAATCAAGAATTTGAGCGGTTTCCGGCCCATTGGAGAACTCAGATCGAAACCTCTGCCCAGGTAGGTGTTTCGCCTGTCTCTTGCTATGAAATTGCGCTCGCAGAGCAGCGAAGGCGCTTAGAATTACCCTGCTCTGTAGATCAGTGGTTTGAAGAAGCATTAAATCCATCAGGCATTACTCTGCTGCCTCTTACTGCTGAAATAGCTTGCCGCGCCGTAGGACTATCCCCCGTACACAAAGATCCGTTTGATCGCATGATTATTGCGACGGCGCTGTTGTTCGAGGGGCAGCTTGCCAGCATCGATAGCTTATTTCCTCAATACCCAGAGCTTGAGGGCTATCTCATGAAGCGATGAGAGCCAAAGTCCCTCAACAATTGTTCTAAGCTACCGAGGCCCGATCGCGCTGCAACTCCTGAATGCGATCTAAACTGCCCACCGGTATCGCGTTGATCAAGGCCTGGGTGTAGGGGGTCTGGGGCTGGCGATAGACCTGCTCGGCGGGGCCAATTTCTTCGACCCGGCCCTGGTTCATCACCATAATGCGATCGCTCATAAACTTCACCACCGCCAGATCGTGGGAAATAAAGATATAGGTAAGGTCAAATTCCGCCTGAATCTCCTTCAGCAGGTTGAGCACCTGCGCCTGCACCGACACATCCAGAGCCGACACCGACTCGTCGCAAATGATGAACTTGGGATTGAGGGCCAAAGCGCGGGCAATGCACACCCGCTGGCGCTGCCCGCCCGAAAACTCGTGGGGATAGCGGTTCATGGCGCTGGCGGGTAAACCGACGCGATCGAGCAGGTAAGCCACCCGCTCCTGCTGGTTGCGTTTGCTTTTGATCACACCGTGGATTTTGAGCGGTTCGGCGATCGCCGCCCCAATGCTCATGCGCGGGTCGAGCGAGCTGTAGGGGTCTTGAAACACAATTTGCATGTCCCGGCGCAGCTGCCGCAGCGGCGATGAGCCCAGCGCCAGCACGTCGCGCCCCTCAAACCAAATCTTGCCGCCCATGGCGGGCACCAGCCGCAGCAGCGCTCGACCCAGGGTAGTTTTGCCGCAGCCCGACTCACCTACTAGACCAAAGGTTTCACCCTTCTGAATTTGAAACGACACATCCTGCACCGCCATCACGTGGCTGCGGGTTTTGCCAAAGATGCCTCGCACCGGGTAGCCCACCTGGAGATTTTCTACCGCCAGTAGAGGACCGTTGGCCGCCAGAGATGCCGCCCGCGTCGTCAGCTCCTCCTCCGTTAGGGGGGCAAAGCGGGCCTGGGCCTCAGCATCGAGCACCCGCTCGCGAATGATGGGGATTGCACCCGCCACCGGTTGGCCCCCGTTGGCGGCAGCAGCGTTGATCTCGGTGCCCGCCAGCTCCACAGACATAAAGTCGGCTACCGTGGGCAACAGCCGCAGCCGCTGGTTGGGCTGGGGGCGACAGGCCAGCAAGCCCTTGGTGTAGGGGTGCTGGGGCTGGGCAAAGATATCCCATACTGGGCCAGCTTCAACAATTTTGCCCTGATACATCACCGCCACCTGGTCGGCAATCTCGGCAATAATGCCCAGGTCGTGGGTGATGAAAATTAGCGACATACCGCGGCGATCGCGCAGTTCGCGCAGCAGGTCAAGAATCGTTGCCTGCACCGTTACATCCAGCGCCGTGGTAGGTTCGTCGGCAATCAGCAGAGCCGGGTTGCAGGAGATCGCCATAGCAATCATCACTCGCTGAATCTGCCCCCCGGACAGCTCATGGGGATAGCGATCAAGAATGGCCTGCTGACGGCGATCGACCTCTTCTTTGAGAGATTCGTCGTCGTGACGCGGCTTTTCGGTTTTGATGGTGGCCGCTAGGGCGGCATCGGCGGGCAGCAGTTTGACCTCCTGCAGCCGGGCGATCGCCTGCTGACGGGCCGCTTCCTTTGAAATATTCTGGTGCTGACGAATCGCCTCCACCATTTGAAACCCAACCGTATATACCGGGTTCAGCGAGCTCATCGGCTCCTGAAAAATCATCGACACCTGGCCACCCCGATAGGCCTGTAGCTGGGTCTCGCTGAGGGCGCCCAGGTCAACGGCGTCGCCCGTGCCGCCATTGAACCAAATTTCGCCGTTGACAACCTTGCCCGGTGGGTTGGGCACCAGCCCCATCACCGCCAGCGACGTCACCGACTTCCCCGACCCCGACTCGCCCACAATGCCCAGGGTTTGCCCCCGCTGCACCTGAAACGAAATGTCATTCACGGCTTGAATGAGCTGGCCGTCGACCTCAAATTGAACGGTGAGGTGCTTAACGTTGAGAATGGTATCGCTCATGAGGTTGCTTACAGACCGACGATTCAGAACAGGGTATCCCGCGGCGCAGTCCCATTCAGAGTGAACCCGGAGCAAACCCCAGTGCAATACTGAATTAGCTGCTTGAAAGAGAATTTTAATTAATCTCAGCAATGGACCATAGTAGATGAATCATAACAGCGTCCCTCCTGCGGATTTCGTTCGCCCCTAACTCACCCATGCTGACCCTCGCGATCGCCATTGTGACCATGTTGATTGGCTCCGCCCTGTGCTCCTGCAGTGAGGCGGCGCTGCTATCAGTGCCAGTTCTTAAGGCCCAACAGCTAGCTGAGTCTAAAAAACCTGCGGCCATAACCCTGCTGGCCATTCGCCGAAAGATTAACCGGCCCATTGCCACCATTGTGATTCTCAACAACCTATTCAACATTGTGGGCAGCGTTTTAGCCGGGGGCATTGCCGCCACGGTTTTTAACGATGCCTTGCTAGGCCTGTTTACCGGGGTGTTGACCCTACTCGTTATCTTGTTCGGGGAAATCTTCCCCAAGGTTTTGGGCGAGCGCTATGCCATTCCCGTCGCCCTGGCTGTAGCTACGCCGGTGCGGTGGGTATCTTGGCTGTTTACTCCAGTAGTACTGCTGCTTGAGAAAGTGACAGCGCCCCTCGTGGGCGACGGCAATCGCCCCAGCACCAACGAGGCCGAGATTAAGCTGCTAGCCACTATCGGCCACCAAGAAGGCATCATCGAAGCCGACGAAGCCGAAATGATTCTGCGGGTGTTTCGCCTCAACGATATGAAGTCGGTCAACATCATGACGCCCCGAGTAGCCGTCACCCACCTGCCCGGCGACCTCACCATTGCCGAAGCCGAGGCCCAAATCCTTAACTCTCAGCACAGCCGCATCTTAATTAGTGACAACGACATCGATCGCATTGTGGGGCTAGCGCTCAAAAACGAGCTGCTCACCGCCTTGATTCGCGGTCAGGGAGACCAGTTGCTCAGCCAGGTGGCCCGCCCAGTGCGCTTTGTAGCCGAGTCCGAACGGGCCGATAAGCTGCTGCAAGACTTTCAATCCGCTCGCGAGCACTTGGCCGTGGTGGTCGATGAGTACGGCGGTGTGTCGGGGGTTGTCACCCTTGAAGACGTGCTAGAGGTGCTGACTGGCGAAATTGTCGATGAGACCGATCGCAGCATTGACCTACAGATACTGGCCCGCCAGCGCGGTAGGCAAATCTTAAGCACCCGTGGCTTCAATGACCCTTCAGAAAGTTAGGCTCACTCAACCATCGAGAGCTAACGCCTGTTTCCACACAATCTTGTGTCAGAATGCTCCCGCCATTATTTTTTAATCAGACCAAAAACCTGCTGCAGCTCATTAACAAACAATGACCTTATCGAGGGCACTTTTTACCAAAAGTATTGGCCTTCAGCTCACTGTTAACTATCGTTTCACCAGCAGGGATCAGCAAGCTCAGGGGCTATATTGAATGTGGAGCTGATGATGCTCCCCTGGCAGATAAAACAGCCAAAAGTCAACCCAGAAAAAGGAGTGAAACGCTGTTAGCTCTACATCTGTCTCGTTCAAACGGCAACACCCAACGCTCAAACCAACCCTTCCTTCAGTAGCAAATGGGAGTTCTAAGCGCGACAAATTCACCTTCTTTGAGGTGTAAGTCTTGTCCCTTATCTCCACGAAAGCTCGCCCCAAAACAGGAAGTTCTTTGGTCAAGAGAATGGGTGTTGTTGTTTTAAAAGAAATCAGTTTTACAAAGGTTTATTGGACTCTTTCTGTAGTTTTGTCACGATGCTGCCTAGGCAACGGTTTGCTACAGTCGGGAAGGCAACTCTCTCCCCATTTCCTTCCCTATGGAGCATTTCCCCGAGGTCGAGCTAGCGCCCGGTGCCCTCTGGAGCAAGATTCAGCAGCAGACGCGCCACGCCCAGAGCTGTGGCGCCCTTCACTCCATCGACACCCGCTACGAGTTTTTAGAGCAGGGGGGCATGCGGTTCTTAGTCAGAATTTTGGCCAACCTGGCTCGCAAGGAAAAGGCCGATCTGGCCCAGCAGAGCCAGCAGCGCGTGGGCAAACCCATCAATCCTTTTTTGCCCTACGACCCAGACCTGTTTGTGGCCAATCTGTCGGCCACCCACCTGTGTCTTTTGAATAAATACAATGTGGTCGACCACCACATTTTGATCGTCACCCGCGCCTACGAAGATCAAGACAGCTGGCTGACCCTAGCCGACTTTGAAGCCCTAGCCACCTGTATGGCCGACATTGACGGGCTGGCATTCTACAACGGCGGTCGCTTGGCAGGGTCTAGTCAGCCCCACAAACACCTTCAGCTGGTGCCACCGCCCCTCTGCCCCGATCGCAGCCCGCTGCCCCTAGCTACCGTGGTGGCCGACTTAGCCCTTGAGCCCAATGCTTCTAACCCGGTAGCGTCTCCCCGACTGCCCTTTCACCACGCCATTGCAGCCCTTAGAGAGGGGGCCTTTCCCAGCGGCAAAATGCTGCTAGAGACTTACCTCGCCCTGCTGACTCACCTAGGAGTTGATTGGAGTCAGCCCCCCCCGGCGTTTCCCTATAATCTATTGGTTACCCGCGAGTGGATGATGGCGGTGGCTCGCCAGCAGGATCACTACCAGTCGATTCCGGTAAACTCGCTGGGGTTTGCGGGGTCGCTGCTGGTTAAAAACTCGGAGCAGCTTGACCTACTCAAAACCATTGGCCCGATGACGGTGCTACAGCAGGTGGCCTGTCCGAGATAGCCAGGGATAATGTGGGTCAAGCCTTAGACCCTAAACCTTAAACCTTGAATCGTGAACCCGCTTGGCCGAGCAAATCGCTCACTTTAGCGAGAAATCAGTACACTGGTCAGTAGAACAGGCTTACTCGACTCTTTAGCTCCGGGAGCTGGCCGTGCCGTCAATCATCGGGATTCTGGCATTAATCATTATTGGCTACACCGTTGGCTCGGTGCGCATCATCAATCAAGGTACCGAAGCGCTGGTAGAGCGGCTGGGGCGCTACAACCGCAAACTCAAGCCAGGGTTAAACTTCATCGTGCCGGTGCTCGACTACATTGTGCTACGTGACAGTGTGCGCGAGCAGATTCTTGATGTGGCTAAGCAGGGCGCGATCACTAGAGACAACGTGTCGCTGGAAGTTGACGCGGTGGTGTACTGGCGGATCTTGGAGCTAGAGCTGACCTACTACGCGATCGAGAACGTTGAACAGGCCATTCAAGAACTGGTCACAACTACCCTGCGATCGGAAATCGGCAAGATGGAGTTTGAAAAGACCTTTTCCTCTCGCGATGAGCTAAACCGGGCGTTGCTCTCCCAGCTCGACGAAGCTACCGAGCCTTGGGGAGTGAAGGTGACGCGGGTCGAAGTGCAGGAAATTATTCCCCCTGAAGAGGTGAGGCGCTCGATGCAGTTGCAGCAGGCGGCGGAGCTGAAAAGCCGGGCCATGGTGCTCGAAGCCCAGGGCGAACAGGAGGCCGCCATTAAGCGAGCTGAGGCTACGGTGCGATCGATTCAAATGCTCTCCCAGGCATTGCAAAACCAGGGAGACACCTCTGAAATTTTGAACTATCTGCTAGCTCAGCGCTACGTAGAGGCCAACCAAAGACTCGGGGAGAGCGAAAACTCCAAAGTGGTCTTCATGGATCCTAAAATGTTGACGGAGGGTATAGTCGAGCTGATGCACACGGACACCGCCTCTCCCAAGAAAGACCCTGATGACTTCCCCAGCCGCCGTCGGTAGCACCCTTACGGTCAAAACATCGCTACCATAGAGGATTGTGCATTCCCTGTGGCCATGACTGTTTCTCCCCTGTCTCCCACTGATTCACCTCTCGTAGACGCTGTTGCCCAGGCAACCCCTTCAGCCGAGGGAATTTTGCCAGCGCCCTTGCTAGGGAAGTCTTTGGAGGAGCTGACCGAGTGGGTGCAGGCCCAGGGGCAGCCGAGCTATCGGGGCAAGCAGCTTTACCAGTGGATCTATCAGCAGGGGGCGCGATCGCTCCAAGACATCACCGTCTTCTCTAAAGCCTGGCGTCAGGCTATGGCTCACATCGATCTGGGACGCTCCACCCTGCACCACCGGGTGGTAGCCAGCGATGGCACCGTTAAGTATTTGCTCAAGCTAGCCGACGGCCAAATTATTGAAACCGTGGGCATTCCCTCGGCCAAGCGGCTGACGGTGTGCGTGTCGTCGCAGGTGGGCTGCCCCATGGCCTGCGACTTCTGCGCCACGGGCAAGGGCGGCTTTATGCGCAACCTAGCCACCCATGAGATTATTGACCAGGTGCTCACGGTCCAGGAAGACTTTGGTCAGCGGGTCAGCCACATTGTGTTTATGGGCATGGGCGAGCCGCTGCTGAATGCCGCCAACACTGTGGCCACTATCCGCTGTCTCAACCGAGATGTAGGCATTGGCCAGCGGGCGATGACCCTGTCCACAGTGGGAGTGCCAGGCCGCATCCGAGCCTTGGCAGCAGAGCAATTGCAGGTGACCTTGGCCGTGAGCCTGCACGCCTCGAACCAAGCCCAGCGATTGCGGCTGATTCCCAGTGCCGGCGCCTATCCCCTAGAGGTACTGCTCGACGAGTGCCGCGAGTACGTAGAGCTGACGGGGCGACGGGTGACCTTTGAGTACATTCTGCTGGCGGGGCTCAACGACCAACCCGCCAACGCCGCCGAGCTAGCTCAGCACCTGCGAGGCTTTCAAAGCCACGTCAACCTGATTCCCTACAACCCCATTGATGAAGCGGACTACCAGCGCCCCAGCGAAGCGAGCATCCGCAACTTTGTCGCCGAGCTAGAGAAGCGCAGGATTGCTGTCACCGTGCGCTACTCGCGCGGGCTAGAGGAAAATGCCGCCTGTGGGCAGCTGCGTGCCTCCAAGCGGTAGAGCTATACCGATGGGGAGATCTCGCCTAAATCAGTGGGTTTGCACGCTTCTGAACGCTTGATAGTTTGTTAAGTTGTGAGTCATAAGGTTTTGCTACTTCCTGCTAAAGGTAGCTGAGTTCTCTTCGTCTTTGTAGGTTTGCATGGCCCTAGCTCCTGTACCGCCGCTAACATCTCTAACGGCTAACCCCCTAGATGTGTCTAACTGGCTGCTGACCCTGTCACAGGTGCGGATGTCAGTCCATGGACAAGATCGCCTACCGCCCCACCAGCCCATGGTGGTGGTGAGCAATCACCGCAGCATTATGGATGCGCCCCTGACGATGAGCGCCCTGGGTCGTCCGGTACGATTTGCCTGTCACCACTACATGAGCCAGGTGCCGGGCCTACGCACGGTGATCAACGCCCTGGGTTGCTTACCCCTAGATGCCCCCGATAAAGGCCAAACTGCTTTCTTTCGGCGGGCCATGAAAGCGCTCAAGGACGGGGAAGCGGTAGGCATTTTCCCAGAGGGGGCGGCCCCGATGGTGAACAAAACCACCCCCGATAATCTCAACACCTTTCATCGAGGGTTTGCCCAACTGGCCCTGCGGGCACCGGTAGACGAACTGGCGATTGTGCCCGTTGCGATCGCTGCCCACCGTGAAACCAACAACTCGGTGGTGCCCCTGCGGTTGCTCAGCCTGTTCGACTCTTCTGAACCGCTGTTCCAGCAGCCGGGCTGGCACCCAGCCGTGTTTTACCAAGAGGTAGACATTATGATTGGTCGCCCGGTGCGGGTGGATAGCCGGCTGCGATCGCACTACCGCAGCAAAGGCAACGGTGCTCTAGCCTCAGAGCTCACCCAGTGCTGCCAAGACGAAGTTGCTATGCTGCTCAAACAAGGGTTTTACTAGGGTGCTTCTGATACCCCAGTGGGTATAACTGTATTGGTCAGCCTATTCGTGCGCCCGTCGTCACCCCTACTTCTCCATGTCTGAACCTGCCATTCTTAAGCTCTATGCCCCCGTCGGTAAAAATCCTCACCATCCCCTATTCATTTATTTACCCGGCATGGATGGCAGCGGCGAGCTATTTGGGCTTCAAAGCGCAGGTCTTAAATCCCACTTTGACATTCGCTGCCTAGTGATTCCGGGCAATGACATGTCCTCTTGGGAAGGCCTAGCCCATCAGGCGGTGCAGCTGATTCGCCAAGAAGCCGGCACCGCCCCGGTATATCTTTGCGGCGAGTCGTTTGGAGCCTGCTTGGCTCTGCGGGTGATGGCCCTGGCCCCTACCCTGGCCAGCCACCTGATTTTGATTAACTCCGCCTCGGCATTCCACCGCTTTCCGTGGCTGCACTGGGTGGCCAGCCTCACCCCCTGGGTCGCCCCACCCCTGTACCAAAGCTCAACCTTGACCAGCCTGCCGGTGCTGGCTAACCTCAGCCGCATTGGGGAGGTTAGTCGCCAGGCTTTAATGAAGGCCATGGGTGGGGTGAGTCAGGCTAGCGCCGCGTGGCGGCTGTCGCTGCTGTCGCAGTTTCGCCTAGAGCCTCTGCGCCTGCAACGGGTGACTGCACCGACCCTTTTGGTGGCATCCTTAGGCGATCGCCTTCTGCCCTCCTTAGAAGAAGCCCAGCGCCTAGCCGCGTTACTGCCTAACTCCCGCATCTATCCCCTGCCCCACAGCGGTCACGTCAGCCTGCTCGAAGACGGCGTCAACCTAGGGGCCATTATGGGGGCGGTAGGGTTTTTGCCTAAAGCCGCGATCGCTAAGGAATCGGCAGCCCAAGAAATTCAGCGTGAACCGATTGCGTCCTAGTAAGCGGATAGCGGATAGGGGAAGCGAGTCCCTAAGCCTGTCCCTTGCCTAGCGTCTTCCTCATCTCCCTCATCTCCCCCACCCCCTCATCTCCATCACTCACTCACCAACTCCACCACCGTCACCTCCGGCGGACACCCTAACCGCCCCGGCGCATAGCTGCCTAGACCCCGGTTGACGTAGAGCTGGTTTTGACCCACAGCGTGTAGTCCTGAAACCCATTCCCAATGGCGCACAATTTTGGAGCGCTTGCGTTTGCGCTTGAGATACGGCAGGTCGAAGGGCAGCTTCGGCAGCACCGACAGCTGCAGAGACTGAATGAGGGCAGACACAGGGCCGATGCCCGGCAGCACAACCTGCCCGCCGTGGGTGTGGCCAGAGAGCTGCAAATCGACCCGCCAGGCAGCCAGAGGTTCTGCTGTGTCCGGGTTGTGGGAGAGCACTAGCCGGGGCTGGGTCGGAGACAGCGAGTCGAGCAGCGGCGCTGGGTGAAACTCCCGCGACCAAAAATCTGCCAGTCCCACCACCGGCAGCTCCTCGCCCAGGGGATAGGCAATCTCGTTCCATAGGGCGCAGATACCAGCCTGCTGGAGCGATTGCAGGATTGTCTTGCGCCCCTTCTTAGTGACGTTGTCGTGGTTACCGAGCACCGCCACCGTGCCAAAGCGGCTTTTGAGCTGGCTGAGATAAGTTACCAAGTCAACAATAGGAGCGGGGTCGCGGGTGACATAGTCGCCCGTTAGGGCAATTAGATCGGGGGCTAGCTCATTGACGCGATCGATCGCCTGCTGCAACAACCCACTCGAGAGGCGCTGCCCATCGTAGTGAAAGTCAGAGAGTTGCACAATGCGGCAGCCCTCTAGCCGCTGGGGCAGATCGCGGATGGGGACAGTCACCGTTTCAACGGTTAGGGGGCCGGTCCGAAGAGGTCGCATGGGCAGTGAGAACGCATTATACGCACGCTAGCCCGTTTACCCGCCGGTTGCCATGAGCCTGGGATATTCTTCAGCGAGCTTTGCTCAATTTGCTTAACACCGCACCACTAGCTTCGCGCTTTGGTTAGTCTAGGCAGAGAAGCCGCTGTAGCTGACCCAAGCTTTGAAAAAGAAGTATCCAGACAGCAGCGCTAGCAGCGCGCGAAACATTATATTTACCGTCTGGTCGGGTAGGCGGGGCAGGTAGCGGGTGCTTACCTGCACCCCAATCGCCCCTGCCGCCCCCAAAATCAAGCCGGTAACCAGCAGCACGTTGCCCGCCTGGGCATGCCACAGACAGGCCCACAGCCCGGTAATCACGATCGCCCCCAGACTGGTCTGCACCGCTACCTTAATCGGCTCTTGCAGCAGCAAAATTTGCAGCGGCACCATCACCACGCCGCCGCCAACGCCAAACAGCCCAGCCAAAAAACCCGCCAGCCCGCCAATGCCCAGGCGAAACACCGTAGGCGATATTGACTGCGATCGCGTTTTGGGCAGCACAGCACCACCGTTCGTTTCGGCCTGCTGCGCCTGACGAATGACCTGTTTTTTAATACCAATTAGGTAGATGTTGAGCAGCAGAAACAGGCCAAAAATTCCCAGTAGGGCATATTCAGGCAGGGCCGTGGCCAGCTTTTGGCCCAGGTAGGCGGTGATCAGAGCGGGCAGGCCCAGCATGGCGACATTGCTGAGGTTGAGAAAGCCCATGCGCCAGTTTTGCACGCTACCAACCAGGGAAATCAGGGCGATCGCCAGGGTGCTCGTCCCCACTGCCTGCACCCCGGACAGCCCTAAGGCCACCATCACTGGCACCATCACCGTGCCGCCGCCAATGCCCAAAAACCCCGCCAGCACCCCGGCCAATAGCCCGGCCAGCGCCAATACCAATCCACTCCCCACCGCATTCTCCCTGGCTGCTCAGCAGCGTCTATCAATCAGGCGATCGCCTCATCTTACCCGCTGGCGAGCCTGTAGATGGTAGCTGTTTGGGGCACTATTGACCTATGTATGCCGATTGAGCTGCTTCAGAGTCTACCTATGCCCAACATCCGCGATACCGACGGAAATATCCGCACTGACTTTGAAAAGGCATTTCGAGACAGCTATCAATTTCAGTACAACTTGCCCTACGACGGGCCGCAAACGGTCAAATTTACGACCCATTCCATTGGAGAGTTAGTACTGCCCTCAGGCCAGTTGATAGCCTGTGATCCGCTCTTACCCCCTGATCTCAGGTACTGCTTTACACAAACTGTAAAGCCGGGGCGCTATCCTGTGGTGCTGAGTCTTGCGGGCTTCAAACCTAGACAAGATAGAAGAATCGCTTGTGCCATGCTACAGGTGAGCCAACAAACGCCAGTTCGATGGGAGCTGGCGATTCTCAATTCTGACAGGCCCGCTAATTATCAAAACTACGGCGTAGATTCAGGCACCGGCAGCTTCATGGATGCCGAGGTTGCCCAAATCTTGAAGCAGATGGATGAACCTAATCCTGACGAGTACGCCGCCGCATGGCAAGAAAGTAGAGAAGCGGCGTGGGCATTGCAAAGGGCAGCTTCCGACAGATTTGAAAATGAATACTGCCAACCCGTAGTTGATGAAATGGAGAGCAATGGAGAAGCAGCCGTCAGCGCTGAATATCCTTACGACAGAAAAGGGGATTGGGCTAATTTTTGCATCAACGAGAGCACCGGGGCCAACGTGATGGCCTTTGGTTCAGGCTGGGGAGACGGTGGCTATGCCTCTTACTGGGGATACGACGACAATGGCCAAATTGTCTGCATCGTCACTGACTTTAGGCTCTTTGGTTTTGGTAAAAATGAGGATGACTAATCGCACTAATCTCTAGCGTCAAGCCTTCTGCATCATGTAACCAATTTCCATGGCCATAGAGATAACTCAGAATCTGGCTTAAGCCTAGGCGGCAGCCACTGGAGCGACAAATTCCTCTGGCCCCAGCAGCGAAATGCAGGGGGTGTGGAAAAATTCTTGAGCGACGGCTTCGGCGTCAAGCACTGTCACCGCTGCCACCATGTCTTGAAACTGCTGGTCATACTCGACCCCCAGTCCCAAAACTTCGTACCAGCCCAACAGCTGGGCGATTTGGGCGTTGGTTTGCTTGCCCAGGGCGTACTGGCCCAGCAGCTTGTTTTTGGCCGACTGTAGCTCATCGTCAGAGAGCACCGTCTCTTGCAGCCGTTCCACCTCAAAGCGCAGACCCTCTAGAGCCGTGGCGGCATTCTCTGGGGCGGTGCCAATGTAGGCCACAAACTGCGACAGCCCCAAGCGAGTGGGGTAAAAGGCTGATACATCGTAGGCTAGACCCCGCTTTTCGCGCAGTTCGACAAATAGACGGCTAGAGAGCCCGTTGCCCAGGTAGGTGTTGATTAGCTTGAGGGCGGCGTAAGCGGGGTGCTTTACCGGGGCAGCCGGGTAGCCCACCATGACGATCGCCTGGTTGGTCTCCTGAGCCACCATTGAGCAGGTGGCAGCGGGAGCCACCGCAGGCAGGGTTAGCACCGGAGGCGGCGTTGCCGGAGCCTGCCAATCGCCTAGGGTCTGCTCAACCTGGGCCTGGGCCGCCTCAGGGCTAATGCGGCCCACAATGGTCACCACTACGTTGTCGGGACGGATGTGTTGGCGATGAAAGTCGATCAGGGCCTGTTGGGTAATGGCCGCAACCGAGGCTTCGGTGCCAATGCCGGGCAGGGCGTATGGGTGCTCGCCGTACATGTCCTGGCGCAGCTGGTTGAAGGCGATGGTGAAGGGCTGCTCCTGCATCGAGCGAATCTGCTGCAAGGTGAGCCGCCGCTCTAGGTCGATTTCGTCGAGGGGAAAGCTGGGCTGCCGCAGAAGGGTGGCAGCTAGGGCAAAAATTTCGGGAAAGTCGGCAGAGACGGTTTTGAGGCTGATGAGGCTGTAGTCGGCGGCGGCATCGGTGCCTAGGCTGGCCCCTACCGACTCGACGGTTTCTGCGATCGCCATCGATGAAAGCGTCTCGGTGCCCTTGGTCAGCAGCCCCATCAAAAAGCTCACCAGCCCCGCCTGATGGGGACTTTCAAAGGCGCTTCCAGCCCGAATAAACAGACGAGCGGAGACAATATCAGCAACGGGATTTTCTAAAACAATCACCGTCAGGCCATTGGCTAAAACGGTGCGGTGCAGGCGCGGCGCTTGAAGAAGAGAAACTGTCACAGGGCAAGAAGTAGGTTAACGAAACGAACAGGGAATGGTTTTGAAATGGTTTGGATTTGTTAGGGCTTGGCGATCGCGGCGCTGGCCAGTCTAACTATAGTCTGCCCAGGCGGCATTAGGCTGGACGCAAAATAGTGGACACATAGCGCAGGGGAGTAAGGTACTGGGCGGCTAGCTGACGCAGGCGCTCCTCGGTGTAGCGCTTTAGGGTGGGGACATAGCTGAGACAGCGGTCGGCGTTGGTAACGGTACCGTAGTAGCCATAGAGACCCGCCAGCTGCCCCGGAGCTTCGGTGGAAAAGGCGTAGTCGTTGCATAGCAAGCGCTTGGCGCGGGCCAGTTCGGCTTCGGTAATCGGTTTAGCTGCCAGTTCGCTGATGCGATCGCACACAATCGCCTCCACTCGGTCCACATCCTTGCCGTCGAGCCAGGCCTGAATAGTAAACAGACTACAGTCGCGCTGAAGTGAAAATCCGGCACTGATGTCTTGTACCAGCTGGCGGTCTTCCCGCAGCTCGCGCACTAGGCGAGACGAGCGCCCCTCCGCCAGAATGGCCGCCAGCAGGTCTAAGCCATAGGCGGTTTCGAGCTGGGCAATGCCGGGGGCCAGCCAAGCGATGCACAGGCGCGACTGCTCGAGGCGCGGCAGGTGCAGGGTTTCGCGGCGCACTCCCGGTAGGGAGGGGATGGGCGCGATCGCCGCCGCTGGACAGGGCAGTGGGGAAGCAAAACCGCGAAAGGCATGCTTGACCATCGCCACCGTGGGCTCCAGGGGAATACCGCCTGTAATCACCACCGTCATGTTGTCGGGCTGATAGTGGGCTTGGTGAAAGCAGCGCATCTCTTCAGGCGATCGCTGCTGCAAAATTTCCGCCGTGCCCAGCACCGGGCGACCGTAGGGATGGTCTTGGTAGACCAGCTCCGACATCGCCTGGTAGCCTAACCAGTCGGGGTCATCCTGGGCCTGGCGAATTTCTTCGAGCACCACCTGCCGCTCACGGCCAAACTCATCGGCGGGGATTGCTGCATGTAGCAGCAGATCGGCCAGGTAGGGCAGAGTCTGCGCCAGCATGTCGGCCGCAATGGTGATGTAAAAGTGAGCGTAGTCGTGGCTGGTGGCGGCGTTGGTCATGCCCCCCTGGGTTTCGATCGCGTAGTCAAACACCCCCGGCGGCAGCTGATCGGTGCCCTTAAAGATCATGTGCTCCAAAAAGTGGGCCATGCCCGCCCACTCCGCCGGTTCACTACAGGCCCCGGCTTTCACCCACACATCGGCCACAACTACGGGCGTAGCCGCAATCTCCTGGTGGATCAGGGTCAGCCCGTTCTCCATACGAATTACACTGGCGGGAAAATCAACCGAATTCAACGGTGCAGGCCCTACAAGAAACCACCAAGCCACCTTGAAACTGACCTGCTAAGCTTTTGCAGTATCTAGGTTTGAGGCTAGCTATGCTGTCAATACTAGCGCTCAAGTAAGCTAAATCACATTTTCTGAGAATTGGGGCGCAGGCTCTTCCCCAAAGCAGTGCAATTAACTGCTGCCCCAGCCCATGGCCCAGGGCTGTGTGACCTCAAAGATCTGGGAGCCGTAGGTTGGATGAAACGTAGTGTAACCCAACAGCAGCAAGCTTTTTGGAGATCCGCGATCGCGCTTCCATCCCATATATTGAATCTGGACAGACCGCTCGGTTTTCTAATGAAAGCGCCGTCATTGCCACACTCCCGAGCAAAAGACAGTGAAAATGACCTTGGGAGCACCTTTCCCCAAGGTTTGGTTAAATTTCCTCCAAAAGCAATTCCCCCATCTGCGAGAGACAGGGGAATGCCAAAAGTTTTGAAGGCCTCACCGCAACGCCGTCTTACCTCAGTTTCCGACCTGGGAAAACCAGGGGGGTGCCGTGGCATTTGGCTTAAAGTTTCCGAGTACAAGCTCGGTCTACTGCCGCCGGTGCAACTTGGCTCCCGTTCGGAACAAACATAGATCGACAAACATTGTTGGTAGTCACCAACGCCGTAGTGAGACCTCCTCTACTATAACCAACAGCCCGGGACAAACCGCAAGGGGAAAACCGACCTTAACCGATCTGCCATCACTACCACCGTGATCTAATATGGCAGCACCGGGCTTGGCCCAGTGTTTTCAACCTCCGCAAACCCCTATGGTTCCTGACGACTCTGCTTCTCTGGCTATAACCGAGGCTGCTGCCGACCCAGATATGCTCTCGGTCGATGTCTCTACTCCAGCGCCTTCGGATATGCCGGAGGCCACTGCTCAAACCCATTCAGATGTCTCGAACGCCCCTGAGGTTGCGGCGGACGCTGCCCCCCCAGTGCCCGCGCCCCCGATCGACCCCCGTACCCAGCTACGGCTGCGTAACGACGGCGAGCACCTAGTGCTGCTGATGCCCAACGGCCCCCAAGCTGAAGCTGAAGGGGGTGCCCTGGGGTGGGGAGAGCTGTTGCAGCACTTTAAACAGCGGCTGAATGGCAGCGAGCCCTTTTGGCAGCCCAATACGGTGGTGCACCTAGCCGCCCGCGATCGACTGCTCGATGCCCGCCAGCTCCAGGCCCTAGAAGAAATTCTTACGGCAGCCCAGCTCACTCTCAAGCGGGTTGCCACCAGTCGCCGCCAGACCGCCATGGCCGCCGTCGCAGCGGGCTACTCGGTCGACCAGCTTGCTGCCGAAGATACCCTGGTGCAGTCGCCTCCCGCCCCCGGCAAGCCCCTGGCCGAACCGCTGTATCTGCAAACCACGGTGCGGAGCGGGGTCGAGATTCGCCATCCCGGCACCATTGTTGTGCTAGGGGATGTCAACCCCGGCAGCTCGCTGGTGGCGGAGGGCGACATTTTGGTGTGGGGACGGCTGCGGGGGATGGCTCACGCGGGGTCAGGGGGCGATCGCAGCCGCTGCATCATGGCCCTGCAAATGCACCCTACTCAGCTGCGTCTAGCCGATCTGGTAGCCCGTGCCCCCGATGGTCCCACCGGAGACTACTTACCCGAGGTGGCCTACGTGGGCAACAACGGCATCCGCATTGCCCAGGCCCAGGCTTTTGCCCAGCAGCACTTCAACGCCACCCTAGAGCGGGGAGCACAGCCAACCGATGCGTTTTAGGTTTAGTAGTCTGCTAAGCCAAAGGTGCCAGGGCAATGGGGGTTTAAGGTATACGGTGTATGGTTCACGGCAGTCCTTAAGCCACATACCCTAAACCTCAGACCTTATAGATCGACCAAATTCACAGTTCTCAGCCTGCACCCATAGCGTATTATTAACGGTTGTTTTCATCGGGTAGTTGGTTCTTTAAGGAAAGTTGGGTTCGTCCATGACTCGCATTATCGTAATGACCTCGGGCAAAGGGGGCGTTGGCAAGAGCACCTGCACCGCCAACCTGGGTATGGCCTTGGCCCAGCGTAAGCAGCGGGTTGCTGTCGTCGATGCCGACTTTGGCCTGCGCAACCTCGACCTGCTACTGGGCTTAGAGAACCGCATCGTCTACACTGCGCTAGATGTGCTGGCGGGCGACTGCACAGTCGAAAAAGCTTTGGTCAAAGACAAGCGCCAGCCTACCCTCGGCCTGCTGGCGGCGGCCCAAAACCGCAACAAAGAGGCGATCACTCCCGAGCAGATGAAGCAGCTGGTAGCCGGGCTAGCCCCCAGTCATGACTTTATTTTGATCGACTGCCCAGCGGGGATTGAGATGGGGTTTCAGAATGCGATCGCCCCCGCTAAAGAGGCGATCGTCGTCACCACTCCTGAAATTTCTGCCGTGCGCGATGCCGATCGCGTGATCGGCCTGCTCGAAGCCAATGATGTGAAGTTTACCAAGCTGCTGATCAACCGCATCAAGCCCAAGATGGTGCAGGAAGACCAGATGATGTCGGTGCGTGATGTGCTCGATATTCTCGCTGTGCCCCTGCTGGGCGTAGTGCCCGACGACGAGCGGGTGATTGTCTCATCTAACCGGGGCGAGCCTTTGGTGCTTGACAAAGAGCTCTCCTTAGCTGGGGTCGCCTTCAACAACGTGGCCCGTCGCCTGCTGGGCGAAGAGGTCCCCCTCATCGACCTCAATGCCACCCACGACGACTTGTTCAGCCGCCTGCGCCGTTTTTTTCGGGGCTAGGGCCGTTTATTGCCACGGTGTTTAATGTTTTCTCTACCTAGCCGCCAGTGCCGATGCTAAGTGAACTTCTCGATAGGCTGTTTAACCGCAGTCGCACCCTGACCCCTAGAGCCGAGGTCAAGCAGCGGCTACAGTTTGTGCTGGCCCACGATCGCGCCGACCTCACCCCCGAAGTGGTCGAAAAAATGCGTAAAGAGATTCTTGAAGTAGTCTCTCGCTACGTTGAGCTTGACCAAGAGCATTTAGAATTTACCCTCGAAAGCGACCAGCGCATGACGGCGCTAATTGCCAACCTACCCATTCGTCGGGTGCGCCCTGAGCTCCCTCCCCGCGAAGAATTGGTTCCTCCTGCCGCTGCCCCTACATCTGCCGCCGAACCTGCGCCTGCCGCCGAGGCCGCTGCCACCAGCGTTAAGCCCTCAGCTGAGCCTGCTGCAACTGAACCCGCAAAGGCTGTAGAACCCGCAGCATCCCCTGAAACCACAGCATCAACCGAATCTCAAGCAGCCACCGACCCCACAAAACCTGCGATCGCCGCCGATGAGTAGCGCCCCCGACGTCTGTGATTCTCTAGCTGCCTGTGTAGAGGCTCTGGCGCTCAGCACCATTCAGCGCCACGTGTTTATCTGCGCTGACCAGACTAAACCCAAGTGCTGCGACAAAGCCGAGAGCATCGTCGCCTGGGATTATCTCAAGAACCGTTTAAAAGAATTGGGGTTAGATCGGCCCACCGCCGATCGCCCGATATCTGTTTTTCGCACTAAGGCCAACTGCCTGCGGGTTTGCCACAAAGGCCCGATCTTGCTGGTCTACCCCGACGGCGTCTGGTACCACAGCGCCACTCCAGCGGTGATCGAGCGCATCATTCAAGAGCATTTTATTGGCGGCCAAGTTGTCGAAGAATTTGCGTTTTTGGAGCACCCTCTGGAAGCCTGACCAAAGCAGATACTCTCCTCTTAAGAGCATTAATCAATCCGAAATCGCTCAAATAGCTCATGGAAGTCCTCGGGCTGTGCTGCGTAGTTCAGCATTTGCTCGCTCAAAACCACCCACTTTTGCGAACTGCGCGTCCATAGATTACCAACGGGCCTAAGCCAGCTTGTGTCATCCAACGTGCCAGGTTTTACATTGGTAATTTTCAAGTTTCTAGCAGGATTGTGAAACAGCCTTGTCCCACAATTTTCACAGAATAGGCAGCTCACTTCGCGTCCACTATTACCGACTCGAACCCATTGCTTTGGCTGGCCCTGAAGAATGACCACTGCTGCGCGAGGAACCGGCATCGACATGCCAAAGGCACTGGAAGACTGTTTTTGACATTCCTGGCAGTGACAGACGTATAGAGTTAGCGGTTCGGAGCGAATCTCATATCGAATTTGCCCACATTGACAACCGCCAGTGTACGGAGCAGACATACTTTTGTGCTCTAAAGAATAGGTTATGGGTATTATCGCCCGCTCCTCCAAGCGCTTGCGGATTCCTTACCCGTGAAGCTTGGTATAATCCCCGGCAGACCTATGGGGTAACAACAGCATGGCAGACTGGCGGCTGATTGAGGGGGGCATTACGGCACCCAAAGGATTCCAGGCAGCGGGAATTACCGCAGGGCTCAAACCCTCTGGTGCGCCTGACCTGGCACTGATCTATTCAGACTGTGAGGCGATCGCAGCGGGAGTTTTTACCACTAGCCACGTGCGCGCCGCCTGCGTTGACTACTGCCGCCAGCGCCTCGAAGCTCGCCCTAGCGCCCGCGCTATTCTGATCAACGCCGGTCAAGCCAACGCCTGCACCGGCAACCAGGGCTGGGTCGATACGGTCGAAAGCGCTGCCTCCCTAGGGTCTGCCCTCAACCTGCCCCCCGAAGCCGTGCTGATTGCCTCGACCGGAGTAATTGGCCAGCGCATCAAAATGGACCAGCTCAAGGCGGGCATTCCCAAGCTGGTCGAAAGTCTGTCGTTTGAAGGCTCTGATGCCGCCGCTGGGGCGATTGTTACCACTGACCTGGTGACCAAATCGGTGGCGATGGAAACCACTATCAGCGATCGCCCGGTGCGCATCGGCGGCATCGCCAAGGGCTCGGGCATGATTCACCCCAATATGGCTACCATGCTGGCCTTTGTCACCTGCGACGCCACCGTGTCGCCCACCCTGTGGCAAGATATGCTGCGCCGCGCCGCCGATCGCAGCTTTAACCAGATCACCGTCGATGGCGACAGCAGCACCAACGATACCCTAATTGCCCTGGCCAATGGCGAGTCGCGCACCCCCGCCATCACCGACGAAGGGGCCGAGGCCGACCAGCTCGAAGCCATGCTCACGGCCGTCTGCCAATACTTGGCCAAATGCGTCGCCCGCGACGGCGAAGGGGCCACCTGTTTGATCGAAGTCACCGTCACCGGAGCCGTTACCGCCGCCGCTGCGGGCCAGGTGGCCAAGACCATTGCCGGGTCATCCCTGGTAAAAGCGGCTATCTTTGGCCACGACCCCAACTGGGGCCGCATTGCCGCCGCCGCTGGCCGAGCCGGCATTACCTTTGACCAAAGCGACCTGCGGGTGCAGCTGGGAGAGTTTTTGCTGATGGAGCACGGTCAGCCCCTGGACTTCGATCGCCCCGCCGCCAGCGCCTACCTGACGGCGGCCACCCAGGGCGAATACCTGAAAACCGATACTGTTGCCATTCAGGTCAGCATTGGCGATGGCCCCGGCAGCGGCCAGGCCTGGGGCTGCGATCTGAGCTACGACTACGTCAAGATCAACGCCGAATATACGACCTAGCCACTTGGGGTTACTAGGTTCGCTGAAAATGTCCATGTCGTTATCCTAGGGCTGCCGCGCCCCCCGTCCCAGCTGCTGGCGGCGGCGGGCCAAGCGCGAGTAGGTCTGCCAGTTTTGGGCTTTACCCTGAAGTCGAGCCTTGAGCTGCTGGGCGGCCAAGGCGTAGCCGCCATCGGCTCCATCAATCAGGTGAAAGTGGCGATCGCGCCGGTCCATAATCAGGCAGGTCATCAGCGCTCGGTCGGACACATGCACCCCATAGACCAAATGGCCCTGGGCCAGCCGACTCTCCAGGTAGGCAACAATCTGGTCGGTCTGAGCAGGGCTGCCGGCAATCACCATGCGCAGCATATCGTCAATTTTTTGATAGTCTGAGGCGGCCCGCACCGAAGCTTTGTAGCGGCCCCAGTCAACGCCGCCCGCTTCCACGTCAAACCGCATCAGGCCTAAACCTAAGAGGCTTTCCAGATAGGCCCGAGCGGTGTAGGTGACGCGATCGCCCCATCTAGTACTTTTGGCTCTAGCTTTTGCCTCGGCCCGCAGCCGCCTTGGGTTGATTGATAGATTGAGGGCCGACGGAGCCACAGGGTGGTAGCTTTCCCCCCCGCCGTAGATGTCGCCGATGGTTTCCAGAATTTCTCGATACAGATATTTGTTGACGTAGCCACCGCTGGGCAGCGCCGCCACCATCAAGCTCAGGGTATGGCCCCGCGGGCTGGGGATATCTTGCCAGCGGCACTCTAGCCCAGCCAGGTTAGTAGTTGACCGATCGCCCGGCGCATCTAGCCGATAAGTCGAATCGGTTTTAATCAATTCAGTGGCGTAG
Source organism: Nodosilinea sp. FACHB-131 (assembly GCF_014695395.1). GTDB lineage: Bacteria > Cyanobacteriota > Cyanobacteriia > Phormidesmidales > Phormidesmidaceae > Nodosilinea. The sequence continues at coordinate 148,859 of NZ_JACJOF010000004.1, read as the reverse complement.
GTGAGGCCACCGCCGATAAAACTGGCCTGGTAATAGCTGGGGCTAAGGCGAATTTTTGCCACTCGCACCGGGTGCTGGGGGGCAATCGCCGCCAGCGGCACAATCCCTACCCGCAGATCTAGCCCAAACGACTCATGGGCCAGCGCCCGAACACCCAGCAGCGCCTCCCGAGCCGTCTGCACTGCCCCAGGGGGCACCAACAGCAGCGCTCCGTCGCCCCCAAACACAAAGGGAATCTCCAAGGGAGCCGTGGCGTTGAGCACCGCCATAATCGAGCTGGCCCCCAGCACGTTGACCTCTTTGTACTGTCCTCGCGCGATCGCCTGGGTCGAATCGACCACATCGGTAATCAACACATACCAATCGTTTGGAGCCTCAACGTAGTTTTGAGGGTTAGCTAATTCTAAAAATTGCTTGAGGGGCGGTAGGTCGGCGTAGAACGTGTCAGAAGACATGGAGAGCAAGCCCAACTGGCAGTAACGATGCGCTAAAAGACCCCAGGTAAACTACCTGTTTCTACATATTGTGAAACCCAAATTGCTGGCTCTCAGGATGCCAGACGTGAGCTACACCATATCTTTGTATGCTGTGCTCATACCTCGATTCTAGAAGGGGCTGGCACGTCGCTCTAGAGAGAGAAGGCAGGTTCTGGCTTCAAGTTTTCAAGTAATGTTGACAGTAGCGCCACGCAACCTGCTATATTATCAAAGCGAAAGCAATGGGGTGTCGCCAAGTGGTAAGGCACCGGGTTTTGGTCCCGGCATTCCTAGGTTCGAATCCTAGCACCCCAGTTTTGAGTCACTCATCTTCGTCTTCCTCATCCTCAATGGCTTGGATGGCGAGGAGAATTTCCTCTTCCTGAATTTCGAAGTCTGCCTCAGCCACCTCTCCCATGTCGAAGGCAAGCTGGAGGGCGAGCAGTTGCTTTTGCAGGCTTTCGAGGTCGTTAGTGGCTACGTCGGCCTGCTCTAGTAGTTTGTTAGCGACCCAGCTGACGCCCTCAATGGGGCCGAGCACGGGGGCAAAGAGAAGTTTAAACAGCATGGAAAAAATTATTAGGGTGCAAGGTGCAGGGTTTAGGGCGCAAGGATTGCCTTGCACTCCTAAACCTTAAATCCCTACTTGAGCTGGGCGAAGTTGTAGGGAGCAGTGAAATTGTTATAGCGAATGCGCAGGCGATCGCCAAAGGTGCCGTCTATAGCTTCCACCGCCTGACTAAACTCGGCCTCGCTCTCCCAGGGAATCAAGAAAGCAGCGTTGTAGATCATCACATCGGTTTGGGGCGCGTTTTCGAGCACGTCCTTTGCCAAGGGAGACAGCGCTTGGCGAAACTGGTCAACAATTCCCTGCTTGCGCTCCTCTAGGGCCGCTTCAATCTGCTGACCAATGAAGATCACCTGCTCCATACCCAGCTGCGTACCCTCTAGCTGGTCGCGCTGGGCCCGTAGGTCAGCATTTTCGGCCATCATCAACTCCAGCTCGGTGGAGGGTTCCCACTGCACCTTAACGCTCACCTCCCGGCAGCCGTTGAGCCGCCCAAACAACTGGGTCAGGTCCTCAGCATAGGGAGTCACCAAATCTTCCTGTACCTGGTCCCAGCTTTCGACAATCAAACCAAACTGAAGCGGCAGCAGCGTGCGGTGGCCCTGCTCCATGGCTGCTTCTAGCACCTTTTCATGGCCCAGCAGATTTTTGCGGCTCGACAGGTAGCGCTTCTGGCAAGCCAGGGAATAGAGAAAGGTAAAGTCGCCCAGCTGTTGAGCCTGCACCACCTGCTCGTCTAAACCCACCAGGGGTAACTCAGCGGGGCCAGGGGCCGGGAAAATACCGTAAAGATAGTAGCGATCAGCCATAGGATAGTCTCTTGGGGGATGCGCCTAGGATGCCCAAACCCTCAAAGCCTTCGACAGGGTAGTCAAAGCTGCTGGGTAGTTAGGCCACCGCTCCTACAGTCCAACGCCTGGGGAAAGGCTGCGCTTAGGGCGATCGCAACTCAAACCGCTGCGAGTGAAAATCTCTAGGAGTAACTCGCTATAGTGTGTGAGGCATTGTCTTGGCGGGTTAGGAGGTCACAACCATGACAACGGCATCGCATACAGCCCCAGGTTGGCTCAGTCTCATTACCGGGCACAGTCAGATTAAGCGACTTGTAGCCCTGATGCTGGTAATTTTGGTTGGTATAGCCAGTGCCGGCTGCGACCCGACTCGGTTTGCCCGAGCCAGCGCCGATGTGCCCCGCCTGGTGCTGAGCGCCCTGAGCGACCCAAAAACCTTCAACCCCATTCTCAGTCAGGAGTCGCCCAACATTTTTGGGTTGACCTTTGAGGGGCTAACTACCACCGATGGGATTAGTGGCGAGACCGTACCCGCCCTGGCCGAAAGCTGGGAGATCTCCGACGACGGCACCATCCTGGTATTTACCCTGCGCGATGGGCTGCGCTGGTCTGACGGCGAACCCCTGACCGTAGACGACGTGGTCTTTACCTACGATGTGCTGTTCAATCCAGCCATTCCAACCAACAGCCGCGACGGGTTTCGCATTGGCACCGAAGGGCGCTTTCCGCAGGTCAGCAAGGTGGACGAGCGCCGGGTGCAGTTTACGCTGCCCGAGCCCTTTGCCCCAATGCTGCGAAACACGTCTTTAGAAGTTATTCCAGCCCATATTTTGCGGCCCACAGTAGAGGGCGCCGATGGCCAAGGCAACCCCCTGTTTCTTTCGACCTGGGGCACTGACACGGCCCCTAAGAAAATCGTGGGCAATGGCCCCTACCGCTTAGCCCAATATATTTCTGGGGAGCGGCTGGTCTTTGAGCGCAACCCCTACTATTGGCGAAAAGACGACCAGGGCAACCAGCAGCCCTACATTGAGCAGATTGTCTGGCAAATTGTCGGCTCTACCGATACGGCTTTCTTCCAGTTTCGCTCGGGCGGGTTAGACCTGGAGAGCGTGCAGCCCGACTTTTTCTCGCTGCTAAAGCGCGAAGAAGAGCGTGGCGATTTCACCATCTACAATGGCGGCCCAGGCATGGGCACCAACTTTTTTGCCTTTAACCTCAACCGCGCTAGCCGCAACGGTAAGCCTTTGGTCAACCCGGTTAAATCGGCCTGGTTCAACAACGTAGCGTTTCGCCAGGCGGTCTCCTACGCCATCGATCGCCAGACCATGGTGAACAACATCTTTCAGGGCTTGGGGCAACCCCAGACCTCACCCATGTCGGTGCCTAGCCCCTTCTTTGCCCCACCCGAGATGGGTATTCGCACCTATGACTACGACCTTGAAAAAGCAAAGCAGCTGCTGCTGGCCAATGGGTTTCAGTACAACGCGGCCAACAACCTGCTCGATGCCGAAGGTAACCGGGTGCGCTTCACGCTGATTACGAACTCTGGCAACAAAATTCGTGAAGCGATTGGGGCGCAAATTAAGAATGACCTGGCCAAGCTGGGCATTCAGGTAGATTTTCAGCCACTAGCCTTTAACTCTCTAGTCGATCGCCTCACCGACAGTTTGGAATGGGAGGCGCTGGTGCTGGGCCTAACGGGCGGCACAGAACCCAACGGTGGTGCTAACGTGTGGCTCCTCGACGGTGCCCTCCACGCGTTTAACCAGAACGCTGGCCCTGGTCAAGACCCCTTGGAGGGTTGGCAGGCCGCCGACTGGGAGCGCCGCATTGCCGATCTATACATCCAGGCCGCCCAGGTAATCGACGAAGACGAGCGCTTTGAGCTGTACAAAGAAACCCAGCAGCTCACCCAGGAATACCTGCCGTTCATGTACTTGATCAACAACCTATCGCTCACCGCTGTGCGCAACCGGGTGCAGGGGGTGAAATTTACCGCCCTCGGTGGCGCCCTTTGGAACATCCATGAATTAACTGTTGAGTAGCCTGTCTTTTGGATTTTGGGCGGCGATGCACCCTGCATAGGATGGCGTGGCTCAGTAGCGATCGAGCAGTAGGCTAACCTCGGCCTCCAAAGTCATGCCTGCCATAGCGGTTAACTCTGCTCGCCGCACCGCCAGATAGGTTTGGGCTAGCGGTGCGCCCAAAGCATCCAACAGGAGAGGATTGGCCTCCAGTGCAGCGAGAGACTCCGCTAGGGATCGAGGCAGCAGGGCAATGCCGCGATCGCCCCTTTCCTCCTCCGACAAACTCCCCGGGTCTTGCTGCACCGGCTCCGGCAGCGAATAGCCCTGGGCAATGCCGTCGAGACCAGCGGCGATCGCCCCTCCCAGTGCCAAGTATGGGTTTGCCGCCCCATCCACCGTCTTCAGCTCCAGATGGGTGGGGCTGGGCAGCGAAAAATTGCTCGGCACCCGCAGCGCCGCCTCCCGATTATCCATGCCCCAAGCGGCGTAGGCGCCGCTCCAGCTGTGGGGTTGCAGCCGCCGATAAGAGTTGGGGCTGGGGGTGGTGATCGCCATCAGGGCGGGCAGGTGATGCAGTAGCCCAGCGGTAAAGGAGCGGGCAGTGTCGGAGAGCCCACCAGCCCCATTGGGCATCAGATTTTGCTCTCCCTCCCACAGACTCAAGTGCAGGTGGCACCCGCTGCCTGCACAGGACTCAAACAGCTTGGGCACAAAGGAAGCAACTAGACCGTGCTGGTGGGCGATCGCCTTTACCGTCTCGCGATAGACTACATGCTGATCGGCGGCAGCTAAGGCATCGGTGTAGCGCACCGAAATTTCCTGCTGCCCCGGCCCCGACTCGGGGTAATACTGCTCTACGGCCATGCCCTGGGCACTGAGGGCATCGGCGATCGCCATCACCACCTCCTGGTGCAGATCCATCGCCAGCGTAGTGGCAAAGGGCAGATTGTCGGCAGGAAGAATGTCTGGGTCACGTTGCTTAAGCAAGTAAAACTCCGGCTCAAAGGCCGCTTTGATCGTCAACCCGCGATCGCTCGCCCGCTGCACCATACGTTTGAGAAACTGCCTTGAACACCAGGGCCAGGGCTGGCCATCCTTCACCATCTCTCCCAGCGCCCGAGCCTGCCCAGGCGCGTAGGGAAGCATCTGTAGCGTCTCCCAGTCGGGCACCAGCCAGACCTCCCCCACCGGCCCCAGCCCGCTACCGGGGGCCACTGCATCAGCTACCACCGGAATTGCCTGCTGCGCCGCCGACAGACCCACGGCAACAGCATCTCCCCCTTCTAGTTGCCGGGTCAGTGCATCAATATGGATTGCCTTGCCGCGAATGACGTTGCCGTTGTCACACCACACCACCCGCACAAAACGAATCTTGCCCTCTTGCAGCCGGCTCAAGATCGTCGAGGCATTCTCTGGCATAGACCTGTCTGGCATAAAATCGTCGTCTGGAGCCTAAGAATCTTGGCCCCCAGCAACCCAATCATAGTAGGCCCCTCCACATCCCTCACCAAACAAGACGGGAACTGAGTAGGTTGCTTGGGTTGGTCCTGATTGCTGGCGATCTATTGATGCGGTGCCGTGGTGCTCCCACCAGACGTTGGCAAGCCATACCAGGCTCCTAGCTCAACTGCGCTGTACATTCTAAAATCAGACGCTGGTTGACCAGCGCGTAGGGTTGCACCACCAACGCCCGACGAAACGCTTGAATTGCCTCCCCATACTGCCCTAAGGCCGCATGGCACAGCCCCAGCCCATGGAGTGCTCCGAAGTGGTAGGGCACCAGCCCAATCACCCGCTCGCAGTCAGTTAGGGCTTCCGCGTAGCGGCGTTGCACAAAGTAGAGTACCGCTCGGCGATTCCAGGCTTCAGCAAAATCCGGCAGTTCACTCACCAAAGTTGAAAGCAGGGCCTCTGCCGCATCCAGCTGGCCGCTATCCACTAAAGCCTGAGCGTCTTGCAAACGCTGGTTGCCCACCTCACCCTTTTGGTAAAACCAGCGCTGCCAGAGAGCAGCGGTTGCTAACTCGCGCTGATACTCGTCGGCCTGCTTCAGGCTCTGCAGCAGCACTTCTAGGGTCGAGTCATCCATGCTTCCTTTGCCTAACCGTTGTGTTGCGCCTTTAATTATCAAGTATTTGACTGAGATTGGCTGTCTAAAAGCGTTTTAGCCGTTAGCCCTCAGGGCTAAAAGCGTTGCAAGTAACAATAAGTGAACTGATTTTTTCAAAGTTGTGAGCAGTTCTAAGCAGATGGGCAGACTACAAATGTGCAAGGAATAAGCCCTACGCACTGAGTCTGTTTCTACCGCTTCTTTGCAGTAGCAGCCAGGTGCATCCAATGGCATTCTCTTTGCAATTTCATTGAACACATTAATCGTTTAGGGATTCAAAATCATGGCTGTCGAAAAAGTAAACTCTTCCTCTAGCTTGGCTGAAGTTGTTGACCGCATTTTGGATAAAGGCATTGTGATCGATGCTTGGGTTCGTGTTTCTCTGGTAGGGATTGAACTGCTGGCTATCGAAGCCCGCGTTGTCATCGCTTCCGTTGACACCTACCTAAAGTACGCCGAAGCTGTCGGCCTGACCGCTCAAGCTGCTGTACCTGCTGCCTAAGAGCGCCGTTTTTGATACCTAATGGGGCAGCGGAATACTGGATCAACCAATGTTTAGCTGCCCCATAAATCAAGCAAACTCAAGGCTTAAATAGCGACTACTAACGGCAATTCTGCCCTCGGCAAGCTTCAGAACAGCGCCTTATTATTGCGCTAAGACACTCAAACATAGCTAAGTTTTAGAGTCTGGCAACGTTCTTCTCTCCGCGCCATTTCCTCTCCTTGCCGTTCTCAAATATTCTCCACATATTTACCCCGTTTCATTTTCACTAAAGGGAGAGCAGTTCTGTGACAGCACTTTATGACCAGTGGCAAGCCGCTCGACAGCTGCGCCAGAGCGAGGTGGTTAACCGACGCGATCAGGTCTCTGCTGACCTAGAGCGCTGGCAGACTGATCGGCTGACCCACGCCGTGCGGCTGCGCCAAGACCTCGACCAGCTGATGGCCGACCTGCGCGCCAACACTACCCTATGGCTAGCTCAAACGACCGCCGATCGCGTCGTCCAGATCCTACCCCGGCAGCAGGCCCGCCAAGATTACGTGCAGCAGCTCCAGGCCGATACCGAAGTGCTGCTCGCCAACTACCAGGCCGATCGCGAAATTAGCGCCGCTGAAGTGCGCCAGCAGCTAGAGTACGACTGCCAGCTCCTCCAGGCTACGGTTAGCGAATTGCGCCTAGAAATTGCCCAAGAGCTACGCCAGGTGCAGCAACAGGTAGCCGACATTCAGGCCCAAACCGCTGTCGATCGGGCGGGCTATCGCCAACAGCAGGCCATGGTGCGGGCCGAACTGCTGCCCCAGCTCACCGCCTACGTCGAAGACCTCCAGGTACAGGTGCAGGCCACCCTCAAAGACTTGACCGCTGTGCGCCAGCAGGCAGCGGTGGTCAACCAGGAGCAGCGGCAGAGCGATCGCGCCGCCCTGAGCGATTCCGTAGACGCCATGTTTACCGAACTGGCCGACTTTCGCCACCAGCTTCAGGCCCAGCGAGCCCAGCTCTCCCACGTGGTCTGGGGCGGCGCTGCCGTAGCCCAGCCCTCAGCCCCTCGCCCTGCAGCGACTCGGCCTGCCGCCACCTCGGTACCCAGAATTCCAGCGCCAGCCAAGGCGGCCCCTAAAGCGGCACCAAAAGCTGTGGTAGCAAAAGCTGCCCCAGCTCCGGCGGCTCCGGCGGCCAAAGCCGCTCCGGCTCGGTCGGCCGTGGCCAAGGCCGCTCCTACTCGTGCTGTAGCCGCAACCCGCTCTGCCCCAGTTGCCACCGTCATGGCCCCAGCTGCCCCAGCGGCGGTTGTGGAACCGCCCCCCGCCCCCGAAGCCCCTTCCCTTGAAGAGGTAGTTTACAACTACCTGCATTTGGCTCAGGGTGCCCGTCTCAGCGAAATTGAGACCGAGCTGGGCATCAACCGATTTCAGGCGGTAGACGCGCTGCGATCGCTCATCCAAAAAGACCTCGTAGTCAAGCAAGATCGTACCTATCTCGTCCAAGAGGAAGCCGTTCTGTGAACACCGTTCTACAAGCCCGCCCCCGCAACTTTGTCTCCACCCCCACTCTAGAGCGCACCAGCCTCAGAGCCCTGCGGTACCTGCAATCGGGGTACTCAATTCACCTCAAAGGCCCCGCCGGCACCGGCAAAACCACCCTGGCTCTGCACCTGGCTGACCTGCTGGCCCGCCCCATCATGCTGCTGTTTGGCGATGACGAGTTCAAGACCTCAGACCTGATCGGCAACCAGTCGGGCTACACGCGCAAAAAAGTGGTCGACAACTACATCCACAGCGTCGTGAAGGTAGAAGACGAGCTGCGCCACAACTGGACTGACTCGCGCCTCACCCTGGCCTGCCGCGAAGGCTTCACCATGGTGTACGACGAATTCAACCGCTCCCGTCCCGAAGTCAACAACGTGCTGCTGTCGGCCCTCGAAGAAAAACTCCTGGTGCTACCTCCCAGCAACAACCGGGCCGAGTACATCCGCGTCAGCCCTCACTTCCGCGCCATTCTTACCTCCAACCCGGAAGAATACTGCGGCGTCCACGGCACCCAAGATGCGCTGCAAGATCGCCTCATCACCATCAACATGCCTGAGCCTGACGAACTGGCCCAGCAGCAAATTTTGGTGCAAAAGGTTGGCATCGACAGCTCCGCGGCTCTGCAAATTGTGCAGTTAGTCAAGGCTTTCCAGTCAGCGGTCGCCCCAGACATGGTCTCCAGTCTGCGTCCTAGCCTCATGATTGCTACCATCTGCCACGACCACGGCATTTTGCCCCTAGCCGAAAATGCCGACTTCCGCGACCTGTGTAGCGACATTCTGCTGGCCCGCTCTAAAGAGCCTACTCCAGAAGCCACTCGCCACCTGTGGAACCTGTTTAACCGCTTTGTAGTGTCCCAGGCCACACTGGTCAACGACCTTACCCTCAAACCCGAGGCCCAGCCCGCAGCCCGTTTCCATGGCGAAGAAGAGGATGACGCCCCACTTCAGCCCCTTGAGACGCTGGTTGAGTCTGCTACAGACAATGTTGTGATTGAGGATAAGCCCGTCATCGAGGCCCAAGACCTTCAGGAGGAAGAACTCGTCGGGTCCGCCGTCCCCGAGACTGAAAGCGAAACCCTAGTAGAAGCGCCCGCTAAGGCTGAGTCTTCGACAGAGATGCTCCGGGTGCAGGTCAGCCCCAACGATGATATTGAAACCCGCATTTTCGACTATCTCGACGCGACTGGTACCGCATCTCTCGTTAACATCGAAGCAGCCCTAGATTTAAATCGCTTTCAGGCTGTTAACGCTATTAAGTCGATGCTCGATCAGAGCTTAATAGAAAAACAGGAAACTGACGGGCAGCTCCAGGGCTATCAGCTGAGTTCTAACTGAAGGTAATCTGCTGTGACCCCCTCCACCCCCACGACCCGCCCCCAACCCGGTCGAAGCATGGCTACTGCCACCCAGGGGTCTTCCCTGGTAGATGTCATTGAGCGGGTGCTCGACAAAGGCATTGTGATTGCCGGGGATATCTCGGTCTCCGTCGGTTCTACAGAACTGCTGAGCATTCGCATTCGCCTAATTATCTCCTCGGTAGATAAAGCTCGCGAAATCGGCATTAATTGGTGGGAAAGTGACCCCTACCTCAGCAGCCGCACCAATGAACTGCTAGAGGCCAATCAACAGCTCCAAACCCGTTTAGAAACCCTAGAAGCCGAACTCAAGGCTCTGCGGTCCGCCGAACCCGTAAGTTAGGCCAGCAACCCAGTCGATTTGTTTCAGATCAACCCCCGGGTTCATAGGATCCAGGGGTTTTCCATTTATTGTTGTTTTCTGAATACCGTCATGTTGACGCTTCGCACCCTTCGACAAATTGCCACTAGCCGTACAATTGCCAGCTTTCGCTCGGCCCCCAGCCGCAGTCAGGGCGATAGGCAAGGCCTGGTGCTCAGGCACCAATGCCTGCGCTCAGTCGATGCCAGCCGCATGGGTCACCAACAAAGTCGAGCCAAAGCAGAAGAAGCCCGTCGCCAATGGCTTCAACAGCAGTGGCAAAATCGGTCATAGCCAGTGCAACAGAGGCAGAATCGCCTTTTGAGATGCACTAGACTGTGGCTATGACTTCCGAAAATGCCGAGCCAGACCTGTTGACCAATCTGGCGCTACAGCCCCCTGCCAAAACCGATGCAGGCCTAGCGCCGCTGCTGCTCACCGTCATTGAGTTGGTGCGGCAGCTCATGGAAGCTCAAGTAATTCGCCGAATGGAATCGGGCGACCTGAACGACAATGACCTCGAGCGAGCCGCCGACAGCCTGCGCAAGCTAGAGGAGCAGGTCATTTCGATGTGCGAAATTTTTGATGTTGACCCGGTCGACCTCAACATTGACCTGGGGGAAATCGGTACTCTGCTACCCAAAGAAGGGAACTACTACCCTGGTCAAAAAAATCAGAACCCGACTATTCTAGAGCTGCTCGATCGCCTCCTTGATACCGGTGTTGTCGTCGAAGGCGACGTTGACCTGGGGATGGCTCAGCTCAACCTCATCCACGCCAAGCTACGTCTAGTGCTCACCTCCAAACCCATCTAGGCCACCCTCCTACCCATCCACCCTCCTACCCATCCACCCTCCTACTTCCCTACCCCTGCCACTGCCACAGCTTAATGGTCTTATCGGTACTGGCACTAGCTAACACTTTGCCACCCGCCTGTACCGCTACTTGATGCACAGGATTGATATGGGCCGATAGGGTATTTTTGAGCGTGCCGTCTTTGCTGTGCCAAAACCGTAGGGTACCGTCGCTGCTACCGCTAACCAGCCGCTGACCGTCGGGGAAAAAGGCCACAGTATTCACTTCCTGAGTGTGGCCTTGGAGAGTATGCAGCAGGGTACCTGCGGTCAAATCCCACAGACGCACGGTGCGGTCTTTGCTGGCGCTGGCGATCAGGCGACCGTCTGGGCTGATCGCTACTTGGTTGACGGTATTAGTGTGGCCAACCAGAACTTTGAGGGTAGTGGCGGTTTGCGCATCCCAAAGGCGTACGGTATTGTCGAGTCCGCCGCTAATCAGCCGCTGGTCGGCAGCGGCAAAGGCCACGGTTTTGAGCATGCCCGCCGAACCTGGCAGAGTTTTAATCAGATTGCCCTGGCTCAGATTCCACAGCTTCAGGGTGCCGTCTTCACTGGCACTGACGATTAGGTTGCCACCGTGGCCAAGGGCGATCGCATTCACATCGCGCAAATGGCCCTTGAGGGTGTGACGTAGCGTTCCATCGCCTATCTGCCAAATTTTTACGGTCGCATCATCGCCACAGCTGACGAGCAGCTGCCCGCGCCGATCAATGGCCACAGCGTTAACACCCCGAGCATGCCCCTTAAGGGTGTGCAGCAAGTCTCCCGTTTGCCAGTTCCAAATGCGAACGCTGTCATCTAGGCTGCCACTGACTAGCACGGGCTGTTGGGCGCTAAAAGCAAGGGCAGTAACCCACGACTGGTGCCCCTTCAAGGTAGTCATGAGCTGCCAGCCCAGGCCAGAGCTTGGCGGCTGCGAGCTAGGTGGCCGTGAGCTGGGGCCATTACTAACTGGCTGGGAGCCCACGGGTCTAAGCGAACCAGAGGCAGGTTTGCCTGAAATCGGCCCCGACTGAGGACTGGGGGTAGGGTTAGCCGGGGGAATCTGGGGCTCAGCTATAGAAGGCAGCGAGGTAGTGGGCATAACCAGGCCAGCCGACTGACCTGGTCTGCTCAGGGGGGGGCGATCGATGCCGCTGAATAGGCTTTGGCCAGACTGATTTGAAACCCAGCCTGGCACCGCACCCTCAATTTTGGGCAGTCGCCGCAAATCATCCAGCACGGCTTGGGCAGTTTGGTAGCGTTCGCTAACCAAATCCTTAGTCATGTAGTTGAGCACCTCCGCCAGGCCGGGGTGAATGGTGCGCCCCTGCTTTTGCAGGTGCTCTTGCCACAGCCAGCGGCCCTCCTGAGGGCTATATAAATCTTCTGGCTTGCGGCCAGTCAACAGATGTAGGCAGGTGGCCCCCAAACTATAGAGGTCACTGGAGGGGTAAGCCTGACCGCTGCGCAGCTGTTCAATAGGGGCATAGCCTTCGGTGCCAATGCGTGTGCCCGGCTCATAGCGAATCGCTTCACTAAACTGTTTAGCCACGCCAAAATCGATTAGCACGGGCTTTTGGTCAATTTTGCGCCGGATGATATTCGATGGAGTGATGTCTCGGTGAATGACGCCGTGCTCGTGGATGAAGTGCAGCACTGGCAGCAGATCTTCCAGCAGCTGGCGCAGGCTTCCTTCGCTGTAGGCCGCTTGGGCCGAAATTTCCTGATGCAGGGTAAGCCCCTGAATCATCTGCTGCACCAGGTAGAGATACTTATTTTGCTCAAAGTAAGCCAACAGCGTGGGAATTTGTGGGTGCTCTCCCAGTTCGTGCAGCCGCACCGCTTCCTGCTCAAACAGCTGTACAGCCTTTAAGAATGACTTGGTGCCTTGAGTTTGGGGAGCAAACTGCTTGATCACACAGCGGGTATTGAGGCGATCGGCATCGAGGGCAAAGTAGGTGCGCCCAAAGCCGCCCCGGCCAATCAGCTTCAGGGGACGGTAACGGCCCCGGAGACGATGCTCTAAAGGGCTGCCGCAGGTGGGGCAAACCGCAGCCAGGGTAGCGTGATTAGGCTGGGCGCAGTGGGGATTGAGGCAGCAGATCATCACAACGGTAAACCCGGAAGCGGAGGCATAGCTTCTGCTTATGCTTACTTCCATTTAACCCGCAATCGGTCGGAGAGGGGGATTTTGCCCAGCCGGCTAAGGCACAGAATGGTGCTGCACAACCAAGGGGAGGCAGGATAACGACGCTAGGTAATTCCTGAGCTAAACAAAAGCGTAGCGGGAGCTGAGGGCGATCGCAGTCTCAATCTTCGTTTTTACTACAGTGCTGGAGCGTTTAATGCTCGGTCAAGGCGTGGAACCGGCGCTATATTTCGTAATAATTGGGCGATCGCGCCAACCGGCCCAAACCCGTGCGGTATGGTGAAGAACAGCTGTTACTGAGCAATCCACCACCGTCCCTATGACCCTGGCCCAGCCTTCCCACAACAAAGCCAAAGCCCTCCGCCCTGGGGCCACCCGCCCCGCCAAAGAACTCTGTAGCGAGTGCGGCTTTTGCGATACCTACTATATTCACTACGTCAAAGAGGCCTGCGCCTTTCTCAATCAACAGTTCCCGACGTTGGAGCAGCAGACCCACGGGCGCAGCCGCGATCTAGAGGCTGAGAACGATGTCTACTTTGGCGTGCACCAGGACATGATGGCCGCCCGCAAGCAGCAGCCCATTGAGGGGGCGCAGTGGACCGGTATCGTCAGCACCATTGCCATTGAAATGCTGACCAAAGGGCTCGTGGAGGGGGTGGTGTGCGTTCAGAATACGGAGAGCGATCGCTTCCAGCCCCAGCCAGTCCTCGCTACCACCCCCGAAGAAATCTTGGCAGCGCGGGTCAATAAGCCCACCCTGTCGCCTAACCTATCCGTCTTGGAACAGGTTGAGCGATCGGGCATGAAGCGCCTGCTAGTGATTGGCGTCGGTTGCCAGATCCAAGCGCTGCGGGCGGTGGAAAAGCAGTTGGGTCTGGAGCAGCTCTACGTACTGGGTACCCCCTGTGTCGATAACGTCAGCCGCGCCGGGCTACAAAAGTTTCTCGAAACCACTAGCCGATCGCCCAACACGGTAGTCCACTACGAATTCATGCAGGATTTTCGGGTGCACTTCAAGCATGAAGATGGCTCTACCGAAACGGTGCCCTTCTTTGGCCTCAAGACCAACCAGCTCAAGGATGTATTTGCCCCCTCCTGCATGAGCTGTTTTGACTATGTGAACGGTTTGGCTGATTTAGTCGTGGGCTACATGGGTGCCCCCTTTGGCTGGCAGTGGATCGTGGTGCGCAACGATCGCGGCCAGGCCATGCTCGACACCGTAATGGACCAGCTCGATACCCAGCCGGTGATGTCGGTAGGCGATCGCAAGGCTGCCGTACAGCAGAGCATCCCTGCCTACGATAAGGCCGTTACCCTGCCCATGTGGGCCGCCAAGCTAATGGGTGTCGTGATCGAGCGCATCGGCCCCAAGGGGCTAGAGTACGCCCGCTTTTCGATCGATTCCCACTTCACCCGCAACTACCTATACGTCAAGCGCAACTATCCGCAAAAGCTAGCCGCCCATGTGCCCGAGTTTGCCAAGCGCATTGTCAGTCAGTACAAGCTGCCCGATTAACTTGTAGGCAAAAAGGGGGTGGCGCGATGATCGCGCCGCCCCCTTATCGATAGAAAAAACCTTAGCGGTTGTGGGACTTGCTACACCACGCTATTGCCCTGAGCCAGCCAGGTTTTTAGTTCCGCAGGAGCCTGAGCCTGGGCCAAAACTGCCCTGAGCTGTTCACCGTCTAGCACCTCTGTCTCAAGCAGCGTTTGAGTGGCAGACTCCAACAACCCCCGATTGAGCTGAAGGATGGCCACCGCCACCGTGCGAGCACCGTTGAGCAGCAGATTCACCTGGCGATCGATTTCAGTAGCCACTTCGGGGCTAGTTACCCGCCTGTCACTCCCTCCATCTAGAAACTGGGCCGAGGCTTTGGCAAAGGCTACAGGTCCAAGGCTGGCACTCATGCCGTATTGGGTCACTGCTTTCTCAGCCAGGTCGGTTGCTTTTTGGATGTCGTCGCTAGCGCCAGTAGAGACTTTGCCAAAAACAATTTCCTCAGCGGCGCGTCCCCCCAACAGGGTGGCGAGTTGTCCCCGCAGTTCGTCTTCAAGCATCAAGAAGCGGTCGTTCTCTGGCATTTGTAGGGTATAACCCAAGGCTCCTAGCCCTCGCGGCACAATAGAGATTTTGGTTACTCGGTTGCCACCCGGCACCAGTGCCCCTACCAAGGCATGGCCCACTTCGTGGTAAGCCACCGTCTGCCGCTCCATCGGCGTGAGCACTCTAGACCGCTTCTCTAGCCCGGCGACCACCCGCTCGATCGCCTCCATAAAATCAGTCATCAGCACTGCTTGACGATTGTGGCGGGCGGCCATCAGCGCCGCTTCGTTAACCAGGTTGGCCAGATCGGCTCCAGCGAAACCAGCGGTTTGCCCAGCAATTTCTGCCAGGTTCACATCCTCACCAAGGGCTACGCCTTGACCGTGAACCTGTAAGATCTCTAGTCTGCCGCTCTTATCGGGGCGATCGACCAGCACTTGACGGTCAAAACGGCCTGGGCGGCGTAGGGCCGGGTCTAAGGTTTCGGGACGGTTAGTGGCAGCAATTACAATCACACCGTCATTGCCGTCAAAGCCATCCATCTCGGTCAGCAGCTGATTTAGGGTTTGCTCACGCTCGTCATTGCCGCCTACAGGGTTGCCGCCACGGGTTTTACCGACCGCATCTAGCTCGTCAATAAACACAATGCACGGAGCCTGGCGCTTGGCTTTATTAAACAAATCGCGCACTCGTGAAGCACCAACCCCCACAAACATTTCCACAAACTCCGAGCCTGCCATGCTGAGGAAAGGTACCCCAGCCTCGCCAGCAACAGCCTTGGCTAGCAGAGTTTTGCCGGTGCCAGGAGGCCCTACCAGTAATACCCCTTTAGGAATTTTGGCTCCCAGCTTACGGTACTTGTCACCATTAGCCAAAAAGTCGACCACCTCTTGCAGTTCCTGCTTGGCCTCGTCTACCCCAGCCACATCGGCAAAGGTGATGCCCGTCTTGCTCTTACCATAGCTGCGGGCCTTGCTTTTACCCATGCCCACAGCAGTGCCAACACCGCCGCCCACGCTACTAAATTTTGCAGCTAGGGCCAGGGCTCCGACCAGCAAGCCTGATGAAATAATCAATCCTGCGATGCTCGCTGGCGTTAAAGGTTCAGGGGCAATGGTAATTTGCACTCCCTGGCTTTTAAGCTTGCTGATCACCTCATCCGTCGGCCCAATCGGTTGCGTAGTATAGCGGCGGCGGCCAAATTCAGGCTTGAGAGTGTAGTCAATGCGATCGCGCCCGATCGTCACCCGCTGCACCTGGGCACTGTTGACCTGCTCCACAAAGGTGCTGTAGACCGACTGCAAGGGGGTTTCCGTTTTCATGGGTCAAATCCTATAGGAGAGGGGCAACAAAGGTGCGAGGAGCTGGGGAAGATCCTCGCCAACCGCTCACTTTCTTGATCTTGCAGTATCTGCCCTTGCCCTTCCATAGGGGAAACGCCCCAAGCTAGCAGTAGTTACCGAAGGGCCAAATGCCAGTTATACGGTGCTTACAACCTGGCCTGGAGGATTGCCGTACTCCCCGTAATCAGGCAGTGCAACTCTCAATCCAAAATCAGTGCCACGTATCACGTATATATAGAGCCAAACGTTCCCCTAGCCTCCCTAGTCAAAGTTGAGGCGAGCCAGCTCGAAGAGGTTTCTATGGCCTACGGGAAAGGGCGGAGCTATCACCCACCCGCGCCAGGAACTCAGCGACCTCAATACCGGTCTCGAAGCCTATGCCCACACCTTGGTCAAGGTCGGTATAGAGCACTAGTCATCTAAGTATTTGACTAGTGCTCGGCATAAAAAAGTTACCTAAATTCGATTAAGTATCGAAAAAATACTCAGTACACAATATGAAGTTCTCACTAAGATAGAAGCCTGAGGTGCACACCCCTAGGCTTACCCGTCGGCCCCCGGCATACTTGGAGAACAGTTAGAAACACAACAGGCGATCGCCATAGTCGTCCTAGCGACTTTACAACCGTGATCGCTTGGCTACAATAGCTGGGTATTTTAGTAGGTAAACGTTGGTCACTTCCGTAGAAGTGCCCTCGACGTTAACTGGCTATTACCAAAGGCCAATGGAGCACCCCCGTTTTCATCCTAGGCGTAGCGGCCCTAACTAGGCACTTGATCGCGCTTTAGGCTCATCATATTTGCTGCTGCTGTAAGGTTTGGCCTCCAACCAAAGCCTTACTCCACGCACGTTATCGGTTTTATTGTTCGGCATATCGGTCTTAGAAACATGAGTCGTCATCTACTGCGAAAGGCTTTGCGGCTTCCTCAGGCAGCAATTAAGCGATTAGTTACTGGGCTGCTACAACTTGTGCTTTTGGCTAACCGACCGGCCCGTTTGGCCCGGTCAGGTTTTGTGCTGCCTACCACGGTGTTGTTAGTGCTTATGGTGGTGCTCACTGCCACCGCTCTTACCTATCGCTCCTTTACCCGCAGCGATATGGCCATCTCCCAGCGCGAGCAGCAGGTCATTTCCAACGCCGCGACGCCGGCGGTCGACCGGGCCAAGGCCAAAATTGAGTTTTTGTTTCAGACCGATAACCGGTTTCCCAGCGGGGTGCCTGCCAGCGACATTCTGGCCGACCTCATGCTGATCACCAACACCTATGCGGGCTATACAGGCCGCGTTACCCGCCTGCCGGGTGCCAACGACCCCTATACTCTTCCTGACGAAACCCGGGTTGACATCAATGACGATGGTGAGCTAGACAACGCCTGGTCATTCAATATCGATCTCAATGGCGATGGCACGGTTGCCGCCAACGAACTAGTTGTCTACTCAATTCTGGTCGACGACCAAGGACCAAAAGCCGCTACCACTACTCGCATTGATGGCCCCGTAAACCAGGCCAAAGCCAATGCCCTAGTAACCCGCACTGGACCTCTAGCCACTACCGAAGCTAGCGCGGCCTGTGCCGGTGCGCTAGCAGAAGGCGGTTGGCAGGTGGTACAGCAGGGCAACAACTCAACCCTTCAAAAGAACTTCCAGGTCAATGCTTTTGTCGCCAACCTCAACGATGCTAACCGCACATTTGAAACCCTAGAGTTTCAGCAGTCGCGTACTGCCGCTCGGGCCAATAAGTGGGGTGCCTGGTTCCGCTACGACCTAGATGTCTCTCCTGGTCCAGAATTTAACTGGAACGGGGCCATGCACACCGATGGCAACTTCTTTACCTTTGCCGGCAGCGGCACTGGCGCGGGGGAAGGCTATAGATCGCACATGGTCAGCTCCCACAACTCCTGCCTCTACAGCAAGGAAGCCTCTGAAATTTCGCTCTCCGAAGTCGACCTCAACGGCGACGATAGAGCCGTTCCAGGCACAGTAGTCAATGGTCAACAGGAGTTCCAGGGGCAGGCCGTTAGGGGCACCATGCGGTTTGACAACACTACCAGTGGCAGCCCTTCCATTATTCACGTTTGGAATGGCGCTGGTGTGCCAGCTAAAATCAACCTTACCCTCAATAACACCAACGACTCCGTAAGAACTAGCGGTTCAGACAACAACGTGCGTCCTTCGGATGTTGCAATGAACCCCCTAGCACTGTTTACCCGTGATGTTACTGAGCACATTAATCCCGGAGTTTGGCAGCGCGATCCTAACTGGGACGGCAATAATGCGGATGGCTTTAAAACTCGTGAACGCATCATCAACGACAAGGTAGTTCGCCCCTTTGTAGACGATTTCTACCGAGCTGACAACCGCTGGGGGCCAAAACCTCGCTACGACAGCCGTGACACCACCCTAGATGTCACTAATAACGCAGCTACCATTGGCGATCGCATTAATGGCCTAGGTCGGCTCACCGACGCAGATAATGGTTTAGACGGGTATTGGGAGCGCCAGGCCATTAAAACCGGTATGCGCCTAATTGTGGGCCAGCGCCTGGAGCTAGGCAATGCCAACGGGTGGAACTCTAGCCCCGTTAGTGCAGCCCTAAACGCTAACAACGGGGCCGACCCTCTCTACCCCGCCAAGGTGACACCCACTACCGCTACTCGATACGGTCGCAGCCACGAGCAGTTACAGCGCAAAGCCCTGCGCGATAACCTGACAGCCGTGCAGGGTATGACCGTGTACCACTACCAAATTAACAGCGGCACCTTCCCCGCCGCCTGCATGGCTACGACGGCCCACCCTGGTACGGCTCAAACTATTCTCAACAGCCGCACCTTCAATAACTACCCAGTTTCCACTACCCGGCTGCGGGCCGACTTCTTAAACGGCACCGGCACCAACGGCTGGGAGTTTGCGCTCAACCCGGCCTTTGATACAGAGAGTGAATTTGCCACGCAGATCGCCTCCGGTCAGCCCTTGGGCAACGCCCTCAGAAACTTGGCCTACTTTGCGGGCGACCCCAAAGGTGGTGCTCCTTCGTTTAAGCCCGTGCAAGATGCCGATGTGCATCCAGCCCCTTACTTCAACATGTGGGGCGACTTTTCCCCCCTGCGGCGAGTCTTTGTCGAATATCTTGATGCAGGTACAACCTACGCCAACCTCAGCCCTGCTGACAAAGCCACTCTGCACAGTGCCGCCTGCACCATTAGCCTGCTGGCCTACAACATCCAAAGCGATTATTTAGAGGCCCGTGCTTTAGTCAGCAACCCCATTGGCAATGTCAACTTTCAGAACATTGCTACTCAAATGCGAAACGCGCTGTTTCGGATTAACAACTATGTGGGCCGCACCGGTGCTGATGACCCGACGATTAGAGGCATCAGTTCGTCGGCACTGTTTGCTCTAATGGGCAAAAGCAGAGATTGGACAGACACCAACGTCAATAACGCTACCTGCGAACCTGGCTTCACAGATTCTCCCGGTTATCAAAAAGCGTGCGACTTTGGCGAGTATTTTGCCGAGTACACCCGTCAAGACTGGATCACAATCCTTGGGAGCCAAGCCACTAACGCGACAGCAGCCGAGGTAGATGCCATTCTCAACTTCACTCAACAAATTGATTATCTGACTAGCACCATTCGCGATCGTGAACTGGGCTTCAGGCAGGGGCTACCTATCACTAGCCTAGGTTCTGGTGGGACTGATACCGTGACTTGGGATCCAGCAACCGGATATACAGAGCCACTGTCTCTGACCTCTATGAGTGCCAACTTCAAGCTGCAGTGCAACCCTAACTTCTTTAAAGGTACCGTTGCTTCCGGTACTGGTGGTAAAGATGATCTTGGCATTCTTGGCTACATTGCTTGTAGCAAGTCGACAGTTATGGGCGTCCGCCACCCGTCGCTGTACTACCTGTTTCCACTAGCCGACCACGATCTCGATGGCGATGGCCGCACCCAGCAGCCCGATGGCACCGTTTTCACCACTAACCCTCAGCCCGCTGAAGAGTACATTACTAACCCCTACGTTCGTGCAGTCAACCCCCCTGGCTCTGCCACGATTCTCTTCCGCCGGGTAGGCAACGGTACAGACCCTGTGCTTGATACCGACAACCTTGCAGCTATACCCAGGCCAACACCAACAACACTCACAAGCTGGACTGTGCCTGCGACTACAGCTACTGGGGCACCCACAGTCGCCAACATCAGCGATCAGGCTCAGGCCTTCAAAATCCTTGGCCCTGGCGGTGCCATCATTCGAGTTCCCTTCTTAGACAAAGGCGTC
Source organism: Nodosilinea sp. FACHB-131 (assembly GCF_014695395.1). Lineage (GTDB taxonomy): Bacteria > Cyanobacteriota > Cyanobacteriia > Phormidesmidales > Phormidesmidaceae > Nodosilinea. The sequence continues at coordinate 128,484 of NZ_JACJOF010000004.1, read as the reverse complement.
TACAACGGCCGCGAGCAGCTCAATACTCGAGTGCTAGATATGGATATTGAGGCGCTAACCACTCGTAGGGCCATTGCCGGAGGCGACTTCTGGCTATCGTCCAACCCCGACAACCGAGGCGAGGGTGTCGTCTTTGCCTTCAGAGAAGATGCCGTGCGGGAAGACGAAATTACTCGACCTAAAAACACGTCGGCAACCGTCACTGCGGCCTACTGCGAAACCCTCAATGGCTCTGCCCCCAAGCGATTCAACATCGAAACAGAGGAAAGTTGCCGCATGCGGGTTGAGCCCAGTACCCCTGTCTTCCAAGACCCTCCTCTAACGGCTGAGTTGATTAGTCTCAAACCTGTAGACTTTTTCGCCGACCCACAGCGCAGAGCCCATGGCTTTAGACTGCGAACCTTTAGCGGCAACCCAGCCGACTTTAGCGGCACTGGCTTTTCCCGCCAGGTAGGCATGACCCTTGTTACCGACAACAGCGTCTACATTCAGGGAGACTTCAACCCCCACAGCACCACTGGTGCAATTGCCAACATCATCGAAGAGTTTACGCAGACTCTCTATAATCAAACCCCTGCTGCAGCCTTCGGTCTTCCCTTTTACAACGCCCGCACAGGTCTCAACACCAATACCTTTGCTACGCTCTCAGCAGACCACTGGCGACCAGTAGAAATTTTGGCCGATGCCATTACCATTCTCTCTGGCACTTTTAGGGACGGTGCTGTGGAAGATGGCTTTGTGAAGGTTAGACCGGCAAGCACTGGCGGCGCTGACTCGTCATACATGAATCAAAACCGTCCTACGCTGTCTGCTGCTGAGACCAACTGGGTGCGTGAGAGTACGGCTACAGGCGCGCCAGTGTGGGTTGACCGCAATGGCACCTACTATCGAAATAACGCTGGCACCCCTGCGATTCAGCCGTACTATAGCGTCTACAACAGCGACAGCACATGGACGGATTTCAGCCGTACCGATGATGACAGACATCGCAACCTCCAAAGGGCTACCACGACGTTCGTCAATGGCACCTTTGTCAGCGGGCTGGTGCCCCAGCGGTACCAGCAGGGTTACGGCGGTCTTCATAACTTTGTCCGCTTTCTAGAAGACTGGAACAACGATGTGGATCTACACATTGCTGGCTCGCTGATTCAGCTCAACTTCTCGACCAATGCCACGGGTCCCTTTGAGCATGATGCTTGGCATCCAACCCAAGACCCCGAAGCCGCTGAAAGGCTGGGTTATTACAAGCCGCCCAGTCGTCGTTGGGGCTACGATGTGGCTCTGCTCTATGTGCCTCCGGCCCCTGCAGCCCGACGCTTTGTGAGCATTGGCACCCCCCGCAGCGAGTACTACCGCGAGCTGCCATCCGATGACCCATACATCGTTAACCTGCGCTGTGCAGAAAATGCTGCTGGTACAAGGCTGATGCCTAATTTCTGTACAAAAGCCTAACTAACAACTGCATCCGCACTGTGACACCAGGAGCCGCACATCGTGATTACCAATCGACTCAAACGCCATCTTCACTGGGCTGGGGGGCGCTCCCCAGCCCAAGGGCAACAGGGCCTCACCCTGATTGAATGTCTAGTCGCCATTATTGTTGTGGGTCTCGTTAGCAGCGCCATTGCTCCTGCCCTGGTTATTTCGGTAGCCACTCGGGTACAGAGCCAAAAGGCAGAGCAGGCCCTAGAGCTAGCCCAGTCTGAAATCGATCGGGTGCGACTACTCGTCGAGCGCGCTGAGGCCAATACCGGCAACCTGCCGCCCTCTACTACCATCACTGGCACTAACCCAGATAGCAGAGTTGCCGAGGTGCCAGGGCCAACATACGGTGCCCCTGTGGCCGCCCCCACTACGGCTTTTCAGACCCGTGCAGCTAGCCTCAATGGCAACCAGTTTGCAGTGCAGACCTACCGTACCCCAGGCCGATTTGTCGGCAGTGTGCCCGTTACCTTTGGCATGGGCGTGCGCGTGTACGACTACGAAGCTGTGCTGTCAGGCAGCGGCAACTTATCTAAAGACCCCGCTGCTCTACGCATGGTTGATGGTGCAGGGCAGCGGGGACGACGCCCTCTGGTTGCTCTTTATACCAATGTCACAGTAGGGGATGGCCGTACTTCCCTATGTCAATACATTCAGCATCTCGATACTGCGGCTTCGGTACCTACCGGCTGCAACTAACTGTGCGATCTACAATCATCTCTTGAGGGTGACACCCTATGGCTAATAAAGCCGATATGAATTTAATGCTGGCTTGGCTGCTGCGAGCGAAACAAACTAGTCGGCGGGGCTTTACCCTAATTGAGCTGCTGGTTGCGATCGTGGTTGGGTCGCTCATCGTTGGCACCATGCTGTATTTGGTGGTTGAGATGCTGAGAATCAACCGCCGCGAAGAGATACTGACCCAAACGCAGCAGGACATGCGCCGCGCGATCGATTACATCACTCGCGATGCTGGTGAGGCAGTCTTCATTTACTCAAGCCCTGCTGCGGTACTTGGCCAGCTTAATGACTTTCCACGCACTGGCGAAGTGCCAGTGCTGGCCTTTTGGCGGTTAGACCCGCTAGATCCAACTAATGCTGGCGTTCGAACCTTTTTTAACAGCACATGTTCCTCAGCTTTTTCAGGAACCAAACTTAACGAGTGCAATACTCTGCGACTTCGTCAGGGCTACTATACCCTTGTGATCTATGCCCAACAGCAAAATACTGGCAACGACATTTGGGGTGGCAAGTCTAGAATTGTGCGCTACGAGCTGCCCAAATACACGGCAACTGGGTTGGCCAACCTAACTATCACGCCGGGCTATGCAGAACCGACAGGTAGCACCAATACCTTTGCAAATTGGACCAAAGGAACAGGAGCTACCCCTCGTAACCTGTCAGTGCTGACCGACTTTGTAGATAATACTAATCCAAACGAAGCGACCACTGGCCTTTGCCCAACAGGCTATTTACAGACTCCGGCCAATGCCAATAATTTCTATGCTTGTGTACTGGAAGGTACTACACGGGTTGACAATAACGACAGTAGCCTAACTGTTGGCAGTAACCAAACACTGATTGTATTTTTGCGAGGCAATACCGCCACCGAAAGTTCGGCTCTTGGGTCATTTTCGCAGGCCGGGCGCTTGCCCACATTAAAGTCTGAAGTGCTAATTCGGGGTGTTATCGATAAGCAACCTGGGTTGTAGTTGGTAAGGTGCAGTTCAAGGTTAGTTTGAGTTGAGTTGTTGTACTTTGGTAGCTGCTATGAAACGCCTGCGCACACTAGCCAAACAGTCTGAAGTGGGGTTTACCCTGATTGAGTTGCTGGTGGTTATTGTTATTGCTGGGGTGCTAGCTGGTATCGCGGCACCGAGCTGGTTTGCCTTTTCAAACCGCCAAAGGGCGATCGCTGTACGCAGCGATGTTATTCAGGCGGTTAAAACTGCTCAGCAAGACGCTATACAGTTGCGGCAAGCCAGACAGATACAGGTTGTGACTACTGCGCCTAATCCCACCCTTAGAATTGGCTCGTTAGACTTCAGTACCGGTACCGCAGTATTTAACGGCAGGGAACAGGTACTTGGGGGAGAAGCCAACAAAACAGGGCAAATTACGCTGACGGCATATAGGGTGCTGCCAAACGGCACTAAAGACAGTACGGTCAACAGTATTGCCTTTAACCACCAGGGATTACCTACTGATAGAAATAGTCTACCCTTTGTCATTAATATTAGCGGTGGACCAGGCACGATTCAGCAGTGCGTAATTGTGGCTAACTTGTTGGGTAGTCTCAAAACTGCTAACAACACTGAATGTGATAACCCCAGAGTCGGTCTCAACTAAGCAAATACCACATGGTTAAGAGCTGCAGCTAGGCTATCCGATGCCCAATTGTCTACTCCCGCCTGGCCCCATTTCGTGATAAAAACAATGGGCACGTTTTGCTAAGTGAGGTATCCCATGGTTGCATCTTCCCCATCCCTTGAGGGCCAGGTTGCTATCGTCACAGGGGCTTCGCGGGGCATTGGTCGGGCCGTGGCGATCGCCCTAGGGGCATCAGGAGCTCAGGTTGTTGTTAATTACGCTCGTTCTAGCGCGGCTGCCGATGAGGTAGTAGCTGAAATTACGCAGGCAGGCGGTAGTGCTGTAGCTGTCCAGGCTGATGTCTCCCAAACAGATCAGGTAGACGCGCTGATAAGCGGCACCCTAGAGAAATTTGGCCGCGTCAATATCTTGGTCAACAACGCTGGCATTACCCGCGACACCCTGCTGCTGCGCATGAAGCTTGAAGACTGGCAGGCCGTCATTGACCTCAACCTGACTGGGGTGTTTTTGTGCACTCGAGCTGTGGCCAAGATTATGCTGAAGCAGCGATCGGGGCGAATCGTCAACATTGCTTCAGTGGCGGGTCAGATGGGCAACCCAGGTCAGGCCAACTATAGCGCAGCCAAGGCTGGCGTGATTGGGTTTACTAAGACCGTGGCTAAAGAACTGGCTAGTCGGGGCATAACCGTTAATGCCGTGGCTCCAGGCTTTATTGAAACCGATATGACCGGCGATCTAGCCAACACAGACGACATTCGCAAATTCATTCCCCTAGGACGGTTTGGCCAGCCCGAAGATATTGCAGGCATGGTGCGGTTTTTAGCAGCAGACCCAGCGGCATCATACATTACCGGCCAGGTGTTCAACGTAGATGGCGGCATGGTGATGGCCTAGGCGCGATTTACCATCCGCAATAGCCATAGGGTGGCAGACAGCGATACGAAGTGGGCCAGCAGCGTGTTGGTGTTGGCCTGCACTACAAAAATATCGAAGGCCTCAACGTACTGATTGATGTTGCCTGGTACAAACACGGTGCCGCCTTGGGGCTGAGCCAGCGCCTTGCCCAACAGTGAGCCGATCAGCGCCTGGCTACCAAACAGGGTAATTAACATACCGACCATGCTAACGATGGTGCCTAGCCGCAAAGCCTGAAGAGCATCTTTCGGGCTGGGGCGCTTGGCAATGTCGCGGCTGCGTAGCCGCCGCCCTAGCTGAGTGTAGCGAAAGGCCCAAAAGGCACTGAGGTAGACGGCTACCAACCCTAGGGCAGCAAACAGCAGCCCTACACCAGTGCCGGGATTTGCCGTCCCTCCCGATCGCGCCCCCAAGTTAACCAGAGCAAACATCAGCACCAGGCTGGAGATTGCCGCTAGCACGATCTGTACCCAAAAGCTGATCCAGCCCACTACCCGAAAGGAGCCTGAAATCCGCCGCACGGCGGGGGGTAAGGTGTAGTCAAAGTCTGTAGTCATATCTGTGATTCTAGCCTGTGATTTTAGCCTGGGGGCAAGGTCTTCTGAATGATACATTTGGGGAAAGGCTTGGGGGCATGGATATGGTGGAAGCGATTGACCAGGCAAAGACTTGGGTGCAGGAGTTGTGCGATCGCTGGGGGCCCCGCGTAGACTACCTAGCCATTCGTCTGGAACAGTCGGAGGGTACCGACATTTTTTTGCGGGGTGGGCAGGCAGAAACCCTCAGTGAGGCGATCGCGATCGGAGGACATGTTAGAGCTTGCTACCGAGGTGGCTGGGGCTTTGCTAGCTTTAATGACCTGGAGAGCTTGGCCCCTTGCGTAGAAGCCGCCGTCGCTGCCGCCCGCCTAGTCGGCCATGACGAAACCTTACTGGCACCCGTAGACCCCATACAAATCACTCGCCAATTGCCCCTTACCGGCACCAACCCACGCCAAATCTCCCTGGCCCGCAAAAAGGCTCTGTGCAACCACTATGCTGACCTACTCCAAGGTATAGACCACCGAATTGCCACCACGTCGGTACGCTACAACGATGTGGCCCAACGGGTGCTCCTGGCCACCTCTGAAGGCACTTTGATCGATCAAGCCTGGTCCGACATGGAAATGCGCTTTGCCGCAACTGCCCGCGACGGCGACACCGTACAGACCGGGCGCGAAACCACTGGCTCGCGCAAGGCTTACGAAGATTTAGAGAATCTGGATGATCAGGTCATGGGAGCGGCCCAACGGGCGGTTGCAGCTCTAGATCTGCCTTCTGTGCGAGGGGCCGCTTATGATGTCGTAATCGACCCAATCTTGACTGGACTGTTTGTCCATGAGGCCTTTGGTCACCTATCGGAGGCCGACATGGCCTACGAAAATCCTGACCTGCTGGAGTCGATGAGTTTGGGTCGACGGTTTGGTCCCGACAGTCTACAAATTTTTGATGGCGCCGCTCCCCAAGGCCACCGGGGCAGCTACTTCTATGATGACGAGGGCACCCCCGCCACCACCACTCAGCTCATTGAGAATGGTGTTTTGGTGGGGCGGCTGCACTCCCGTGAAACGGCGGGCAAGCTGGGCGAGCAGCCCACGGGCAATGCCCGCTGCCTCAACTATCACTACTCGCCCCTGGTGCGCATGACCAACACCTGGATTGAGCGCGGCACCACCCCGGTTGATGACCTGTTTGCCGATATCAAAGAAGGCGTCTATGCCCGCAACTGGCTAGAGGGCATGACCAATGGCGAAATGTTTACCTTTACTGCCGGGGAAGCCTGGATGATTCGCAACGGTAAGCTGGCGGAGCCCGTGCGCGATGTTACCCTATCGGGCAATGTGTTTCGCACCCTGGCCGATATTGAAGCGATCGGCGATGACTTCTATTGGGATGAGTCGGGAGGCTGCGGCAAGGGCGGGCAGAATGGGCTGCCAGTAGGCTGTGGAGGCCCTAGCCTACGCATTCGCAATGTGGTGGTTGGGGGCGAGGCCGAAGCCGAGTATGAGTGACAGTTCGGTAAATCAGGGGCGCATTTTACGCAACCTTATGCGCCTGATGGATGTTACCTGTGGCCGCAGCCTCTATGAGGTGCTGCCCCGCGGGGTGCAGGTGTGGTTGCCGGAGCAAGGCAAGGGGGTTTACCCGGATCTGCTGGTGGTGGCTGGCGAACCTCTGCTCCACGATGGCCAGGACGATAAATTGCTCAACCCCTGCGTCATCTTTGAAATCCTATCGGGTCCGACCCCGAGCTATAACCCAGAAGCCTCCACGTTGCCCGATAGCAGCGGCATGTTTCGCCGCTGCCGAGCGATCCCTTACCTGCAAACCTATCTATTTGTGCACCAGACCGAGGCCCGAGTGGAGCAGTTTTACCGGGCAGAGGAGAACTTGTGGGGCATGACGACTCAGAGCGGGCTCGACTCAGTGGTAGAGCTGGCGATTACCGATGCTCGCCTGCCGATGATGGATATCTATGAGCGGGTAGATTTCAGCCTGCTGGTTTAAGGAGATAGCCGGGCGATCGCCCACCCATCATCCTTTCGGCTATACAAAAATCGATCGTGAAGGCGGCTGGGTCGCCCCTGCCAAAACTCAAAGCTGGTGGGCTTGACCCGATATCCCCCCCAAAAGTCGGGCAGGGGTACGTCCTGATTGAGAAATTTTTCCTTCATTTTCTCAAACTGCATCTCTAGCAGCTGTCGTGAGGCAATCACACTGCTCTGCTGCGACACCCAAGCTCCTAACTGGCTGCCGCGGGGACGCGACGAAAAGTAGCGCAGCGACTCTGCTGCCGAAATTTTGCTGGCGGGGCCTGCGATCGCCAACTGCCGCTCTAGGGGGTACCACGGGAACAGCATCGAGACCTGAGCGTTCTCAGCTATGTGCTGGGCCTTGCGGCTGCCATAGTTGGTAAAGAAGACAAAGCCGTCGCGATCGAAATACTTGAGCAGTACGGTGCGCTGGTAGGGAGCCCCCTCCGGAGACACCGTAGACAGCACCAGCGCATTAGGCTCTAATAACTCAGCCTCACGGGCCTGCTGAAACCACAGCTCAAATTGGGCAAAGGGATCGGGGTTGAGATCAGCTAGGTCTAGCCCCCGCTGACTGTAGTCACGGCGCAGTTCACCAATATCCATTGCGTATTTCGGCTTAATCTTTCAGGCTTAAGGACTCGGCATTAAACAATCTCATCCAGAGCGTCTTTGACCCGGGCATAGTGGTAAGTAAACCCGGTGGCCTCGGTGCGCTTGGGTAAGACCTGCTGCCCTTCTAGCACCACCTGAGCCCCGTCACCCAATATGGTTTCTAGCACGAAGTCAGGCACCGGCAGCCAAGAAGGGCGATTGAGAACCTTACCCAAGGTTTTGCAAAACTCAGCCATGCGCACTGGGTTGGGGGCGGTAGCGTTGTAAATTCCTTCCATTTGGGGGTCGTTGAGCGCCTGCATGATCAGACTCACCAAATCGTCGCGGTGAATCCACGAAAACCACTGGCGGCCGCTGCCAATCGGCCCACCGGCAAACATGCGAAAGGGAGTGAGCATTTTGGCCACCGCTCCGCCCATACCCAGCACAATGCCAAAGCGCAATATTACCAAGCGGGTACCGTAATCTTTAACCGACTGGGCCGCCCCTTCCCAAGCCTGACAAACCTGGGAGAGAAAATCGTCTTCGATGGGGGTGCTGGTTTCGTCAAAAGTGGCGCTCTCGCTGGTGCCGTAGTAACCAATGGCCGAAGCGTTTACCCAAACCTGGGGTTTGGGCTCAGCCTTAGCTAGAGCTTCTACGAGTTTTTCGGTGCCTACCTTGCGGCTGTCTAGAATCGCCTGCTTGTGCTCATCGCTCCAGCGCTCTGAGATGGGTGCCCCAGCCAGGTTAACTACCCCATCGCAGCCCGAGAGTACGCTTGTTTGCCAATCGCCTGACTCTAACGGGCTATAACCCACCACCTCCACCCTGGGGAAGGCGGCTTGAGGAAATACCCGACGGCCATGATCGATGCTGCGGGTGAGCACCACCACGGTGTGGCCTTCGGCCTGGAGCCGTTCTACCAGGCGGCTGCCAACGAAACCTGTGGCTCCAGTAATTGCAATTTTCATGGGCACCTGATTCTAGGTAAGGATAGGGTTGTCCCGCTAGCTCAGGACGCCAACGGGCGGTCGCTGCCGAAACTTAGGACAGCTAGCAGGCTCACAACCGCCTGCGATTCAGACTTACAGAAACGTCCTTGAAGGTGGTTGCTGCATGACCCTGCTATAGAAGCGGGCTTGGTCTAGGATAAACCATCTGCCTGAGACGATTCACCCTAGGCCATGCTGTTTGCTTCGGCGCAACGCCCCATAAAGCACATCAAAACCTGCCGAAGATCGTTGCGATCGATGACCAGGGTGGATTCTACCGTTTGCGGGCGATCGCCATCGGAGCTACCAAAAATTGATGGATTACTCTCCAGCTCGCTGACGCGGTACCTTTCTGATTCAGAAATTTGAGGGCCTGAGCAAAGTGGCGGCGAAAACGTTGCGATCGCTCTAAGCTGAATTAAATCCAGCAGCCTTGTGCAATGTTTTATAGCCCTGCTCACCTCGGGCTAGCCTATCAATAGCCTCGACCGTACTCCTGCAAGTTCAACTCAACTGTGCAAGCTTGATCGGTCATGGGGGGTCTAGCGGCGGCGATTGATCAAAATAATGTAGTACAGCAGATTGAGAAACGCAGTAAACGCTGTGGCTACGTAGGTTAGAGCGGCGGCACCGAGCACGGCTCTCGCCCCTTTTTGCTCTTCACCCTGAAGAATGCCCAACTCATCAACTAACCGCAGGGCCCGACGCGACGCATCAAACTCCACTGGCAGAGTCACCACGTGAAATAACAGCACCGTTGCAAAGAAGATCACCCCCAGCCAGGCCAGGTTGAGAATGTTGAAAATAAGCCCTGCCATAATCAACATCGGCCCTATGCGAGAGCCAAGGTTAACCACAGGTACGAAGGCAGCCCGTAGGTTCATGAACTTGTAGCCCTCTACGTCTTGGAGCACGTGGCCACACTCGTGAGCCGCCACCGCCGCCGCCGATAAAGAACCCGATCCGTAGATGCCTTCAGAAAGGCGCACGGCCTTGGCTTGGGGGTCGTAGTGATCAGTGAGTTCACCAGCCACAGGCTCAACTTTGACGTCGCGCACACCCTTTTTAACCAAAATGGTTTGGGCCACCTGGGCACCGGTCATTCCCATATTGGATTGCACCTGAGAATACTTGCGATAGGTGCCTTTGACCCTGTTCTGCGCCCAAAAGGTCAGGATGGCTGTGGGGATAGCAACCACCAGGATGTAGATGGGGTCAAAGAACATGAGCTGGCCCAGGGTAGAGGTGACTGACAATTCGCATTTTTGGAATGATAGCAGCCACGCTAAGGGGATTCTCTAAGCTTTAAGGTGCTCCTAAGGATTGGAGGGAGGTGGGGAGTGGGAGGGTAGGGGGTGGATGGGTATCGGGACATTCCTTATGCCTTACACCTTACGCCTCACCCCTTCACTTCCCTTGCTGGTAAGCAGAGTAGAGGGCTTCTAAGAACGTGTCGGTGGTCATTTCGGTAGGCAGAGTTTCTATCACCAGCTGATTTTTGAAACGGCGGGCTAGCTGATCGCTGACGAGAATTTTGGCCTTGGGGCTCATGGCCTGTCGCCGCTGCAAAAACTCACGCACGGTAGCAAAGTCGTCGGGGGAGAGACGGGTGATATCGACTATGGCCAGCAAGTCTTTGCCGATCGCCTGCGATCGCTCGGACACCTGAATTTCGCCGCTGCTCACGGGGTCGGTCTGCACGACCAGGGTACCAGCCAACCAGTCGCCCACCCGCTTCTCAGTCTTGCTCAGCAACACGCAAAAGAAGCCGATGAAGAGAATATCGTCGATAGGGCGCAGCAGCGATCGCAGAGTAGCCTGGGGCAAGCGCTCGGGCTGGCCGTCATCCCGGATGACGCGAATTTTGGCGTAGCGCTTGCCGGGGGTTTGGCCATACCACCAGGTTTCAAACAGCGCAAAGTAGCCGACGTAGAGGGCAAAGGCAAGCACCGCTGCGATCGCAGTGATCCACAGCTGCACGGTCTCGCTCGGAATCGTCAGCAGCGTATCCATCGCCAGCAGTCGCACCAGCAAGAAACTGTAGACAACGGCGAGCCCCGTCAGCCCGGCACCCAAGCAGAGGTAGTCGAGGGTGAGGGCCACCGCCCGACTACCCACTCCCGCCAGCACGAAGTCTAGTTCAACGCTTTCGGGGGTGCGAATGGTGACGGTGTTGAAGAGGGGCATGAGGGGAGAAGGGGGTGGATGGATGAGGGGGTGGGAGGTGAGGAAAGTAAATTCAAAGTTTTGAATTCTCAATTTTGAATTTTGAATTCATCTACTCCCCATCCTCACCCGTTGGGAAGCCGCTGCGCGTTCACATCCCCTCATCAAGACCCAGTTCGTCATCATGGCGCAGGGAGAAATCTAAGCCCTCACGGCGGCTGCGCAAGTCATAGTAGAGGACGCCTTTAACCGCCTGCCATAGGGGTAGCACTACCAGGCTGCCCACCAGACTCAGCACTAGGCTGAGCACAGCGGCAATGCCATAGACTGTGTCATTGGCGGGCACCAGCTCCAGCAAAATGCTGGGGATGTAGTTAGTCACAGCCAAAATGGGCAGCTGAATTAAAAACGTGGCCAGAAACACCACTTGAATGCGCACAATTGAGTCCTTGGTGAGTTCCCAACTGCGACTCATGCTGCCGCCCGCGTCGGATTGAGGCTCGATGGCTAGCACCACCTCAGAGATAAATAGCCGCGAGGCTATCCAAATCAGCGCGATCAGCAAAATCCCTAGGCCGATCAGCATGCCTAAGGAAATGCCTATTACACCGCCGACCGTTTCATTGATCAGCGCCGATAAAATGCCTGCCGTCAAGAATCCGATGCTACCTCCGGCAATCAGCGCCAGCATTGCCCCTGCCATGTAGGCGGCCATGTAAGCCAGCAGCAGCAGGAAACCCAGAAACAAGAACTGCCCTAGGCGAGGAGCCACTGCGCGCCTAGCATCTAAGGCGGTTTCGGGCTGGCTGATCAGCTCTCGAAACGACAGCCTGCCGATAACGCTGGAGAGCGCGTAGTACTTAGCAGAGCCGTAGAGCAAGGGCGCAAACCCCAGCAGTGATCCTACTAGGCCGCCAATCACAGCCCCCGCCTCACCGCCAGCCCCATAGCCGATGCCAGCCAGAATGGCGATCGCCAGACCCATGCCAAAAATTCCACCCACAAGCCACAGGGTGGCCAGCGCTGCCAACTGACAAAATGTTTTAAATCGGTCTTTGCAGAGCCGCAGAGCCGCGCTCACTACGTCACCGGGATTGAGGGGGCCGAGCTGGCTACCCTGCTGTGCGAATGGGGTCATCGGCTCCGTCTCCTAGGAGTTTTACAACGGTGTGCGTTCATTTCGAGGTTAGCCTACACTTCTTTGTAGAATGCCCGTTTTTCTGGCTTAGCTTCATGAATATTCAGCGTTGGATGGCCCGGCGAGAAGCGAGCTGGCGGCAGCTCGAAACCCTGCTCACCCAGGCCGAGAAAAGCGGGCTCAGGTCGCTCTCTGCCGTCGAGGTGCGACAGATGGCCAGCCTCTATCGGTCAGTCTCGGCAGATTTGGCTCGAGCTAAGGGGCATGGTGTGGGTCAGGCCGTCATTAAAGATTTGCAGCGGCTCACCAGTCGCAGCTATAGCCAAATCTATCAAGGCTCTCGCCGCCAAGAGTGGCAGGCTTTTTGGGATTTCTGTCGCTACGGCTTTCCGGCGGTAGTGCAGCGGAGTTGGGCCTACATTGCCGTGGCTACGGGGCTGTTTGCGATCGGTGGATTTGTAGGCTGGTGGTTTGCCTGGCAAGATCCGGCTTTCTTGACATTGGTGCTGGGCCAAGAATTTGTCGAAGAGGTCAAAACTAGCCAGGAATTGTGGACAGTTTCCATTATGGGCATTGAACCCGTTGCCTCGAGCGGCATCATGATCAACAACATTGGGGTTTCCCTGCGGGCGCTGGTGGGGGGCGTCACGATGTTTATGCCTGAGGTGCCGCTGATTACTCCACCGGGGGCGTTTACGGTGTTCTTGCTGGTGTTTAACGGGTTGATGATTGGCTGCGTCGGCGTGCTGGTGGCCCAGGCCAACTTGGCCTACGACCTCTGGGCCTTTGTGTTTCCCCACGGGGCGCTAGAGCTACCAGCTATTTTTATGGCAGGGGGGGGCGGGCTGCTGCTGGCCCGAGGCATTTTGCTGCCTGGCCCCTACCGCCGCATTGATGCGCTGAAGCTGTATGGTCTACAGGCAGCCCAGCTGCTCTACGGCATCATCCCCATGCTGGTGCTTGCGGGGCTAATTGAAGGATTTTTCTCCCCCCAAACCTGGATTCCCAATGAGTTCAAGTACCTTGCAGGAACGGTAATCTTCATTGCCCTTGTGCAGTACTGTCGCACCCAGCGCCCAACAAAGAGTTTAGTTTTGTGAACAGTAACCAACGCTCAATACGGGTGCAGCAATAGCTATAGAGACTTCCGGGCAGTGCCATTAATTTAAGTGACTATCCCTAAAAGTGGTCTATCTGCCAAAGCGATCGCGAAGGTTATGACTACAATAGGGCAGTATTTCGGTTGGGCTTATTGCCACTTGCCATGTCGCCCTCACCCCCATCCCCGCCTCGCACCCTGCTCAAAACCGTTACCCAGGCCTTTCAGGCTGTGCAAGCCAAGGTTGACTTTGGCAAGCTGGCGGTCAAGCCTGGGGCTCGCGCTGCCGAGCTAGAGGTCACCGTCAACGGCAAGCCCACTACCTATCCCCTGCTGGGCGAGCACTACGTCATGGGGCGCAGCACCTCCCAGTGCGACATCGTGGCCCCCAGCCCCATCGTCAGCCAGGTGCACGCCACCCTCACCCGCGACACCAACCGCCCCAGCCAGCCCTTCGTAATGAAGGATCGCAACTCCACCAACGGCATTTATCGGGGCAAAAAGCGGCTCACCCAGGTGGTGATGAACCACGGCGATGTCTTCACCCTCGGCCCGCCAGAGCTGGAGGATGCCGTCAAGCTGCGGTTTAACGAGCCGCCCCCTTGGTACGTCAAAACTGCCCGCTACACCCTCTACGGCTTTACTGGCCTCTCGCTAGCTGTGGGGGCCTGGATTGTTGGGATAGAGTGGCCCAAAATTCCGATGCGACCTTTGCCCGACTCGGTGCAGGGACCTGTGGTGGTATTGGGTGAAGAAGACGGGGCTACCGTGCCGCTACGGGAGCAGCTGACTCAGTCTCACCAAGAAATGCGCCGCATAAGCGACTTTTCGGCTTACCTACCCCAGGCTCTGATTGCGTCTGAAGATGCTCGCTACTACTGGCACCTGGGGGTAGACCCCCTCGGCGTTTTACGGGCAGTAGTGGTTAATCTGCGCAGTGGTCGTATTAGCCAAGGGGGCAGCACGATTACCCAGCAGCTGGCCCGCAGCGTCTACCGTGAGTACACAGGCACTGAGGATTCGGCGGGACGCAAGATTCGTGAGGCGATCACGGCCCTCAAGCTGGAGACTTTCTACAGCAAAAATTACCTGCTGCTCACCTATCTCAACCGGGTTTATCTAGGCGAAACGCTGTACGGCTTTGAGGATGCATCTCAGTTTTACTTCGACAAGCCCGCCCGCGACCTGACCCTGTCGGAGGCGGCGACTCTGGTGGGTATCTTGCCTGCTCCCAACGCCTTTAATCCCGTACAAAACTACGACGCTGCCGTGTCCAACCGCGATCTTGTGCTCGATCGCATGGTGGCCCTAGGCATGGTTAGCCAGGAAGAGGCGCGGCGGGCGCGGCGATCGCGCATTGAGATCAGCCCCGATGCCACCCGCCAGCTCCAGAGCACCCGTGCCCCCTACTTCTACAGCTATGTCTTTGAAGAGCTAGACAACGTGCTGGGCACCAACCTGGCGCGGGAGGGCAACTTTTATGTGGAGACCAGCGTTGACCTAGATCTCCAGACGGCGGCAGAAGAGACCTTGAGCCAGGATATCGCTACCCAGGGAGCTGCCCTGGCCTATTCCCAGGGGGCTGTGGTCACCCTTGAAACCAGCACCGGAGCCATTCGCGCCCTGGTGGGTGGCGTAGACTTTGCCGAAAGCCAATTCAACCGGGCATCCCAAGCGATGCGCCAGCCCGGCTCAACATTTAAGCTGTTTGCCTACGGGGCGGCCCTAGAGCAGGGCATTTCTCCGGGGCGATCGTTCTCCTGTGAACCGATGAACTGGAGCGGCCAGCAGTTTGCAGGCTGCCGGTCGGGCTCAGGCTCGCTGGATATGTATGCCGGCATGGCCCGCTCTGAGAATGTTGTGGCCCTGCGCATTGCTCAGGAGGCGGGGTTAAGGAACGTCATCAACTTAGCCCAGCGCATGGGCATCGAGTCTGAGTTAGTGGCCTCGCCGGGCCTCACCCTGGGCGAAAGTGTAGTCACCCCGCTGGAAATCACCGGCTCCTTTGCCGCCGTGGGCAACAACGGCGTGTGGAACCGACCCCACGGCGTTTTAAGGGTGCTCGACAGCAGCGACTGCACTGACCTCAACGACATCAACACCTGCCGCGTCATCTACGAGTTTGGCCAGGCCGGAGACGCCGATCGCCAAGCGATCGACTCTAGCATTGCCAGCACCCTGACAGGGCTCATGCAGGGCGTGGTGCAGGGTGGCACTGGCCGCAGCGCCTTTCTAGGCCTGGGGGAAGCAGGCAAAACTGGCACCACTGACGACAACCGCGACCTCTGGTTTATTGGGTTCGTCCCAGGGCGTGACCTCACTACGGGCGTTTGGCTCGGCAACGACGACAATACCTCTACCCAGGGCAGCAGCGGCCAGGCGGCGGCGGTGTGGGGCAACTACATGCGGCAGGTGGTGCAGTAGCTAGTGGTTTGTCAGTAGGCTCAAACATTACTTGACCAGGCCCAGAGTTTGCTCGACTAGGCTCGGAGATTGCTTAACTAGGCTCAGAGTCTACTTAGCTAGGCTTAGAGATGACTCGACTAAGCTCGGAGACTGCTCAACTATATTTAGAGACTACTCAACTAAGCTCAAAGGGTGCTCGTAATAAGCTTAGAGACTACTCGACTAGGGTCATAAACTACTCGACTCAGCTCAGAGACTACTCGGCTAGGTTCGGAGACTACTCAGCCGGGTAAAGAGGATCCCCTAGTTTCTTGTGGTCTTAGTTCTATCCGTCACTCCCTTAAAAAGGGTAAGTCTTTTTGGCCGAGCTCTAGATTAGAGGGGTGTCCTCACCTCCCTTTTTAGGAGGGGATCCTCGCGATCGCCTCCACCCGAATGCGATTTGCCGCCATGCAGCTCAGTTCTCAAGCTGTAACAAATTTAACTTGTCTGTGCAGGCCGAATGAGATATCGTACTGAGCTAAGGCTGTGTGAGTGCAGCTTGTCTTCCCAAAAATTTGGTCAAGCGCCGCTGGAAGGTGCGCCAACACCAACCAGCGGCTAACCCCGTCGGCAGATACAGCTGTCTCGGAGGCTAAGGTGATTATTACCCAAGGCCGTCCTGAACTGCACAAAGTCTGGGGCGGCCAAATTTTGGGGAATTTCCTACCCACCTTGTTTTGGAGGAATTCCTCATGTTGTGTTTGCCATTTTTGGCGTCGTCGGCCCGTTGGGGTGTGGCGACCAGTCCGCTGTTGCTAGCGAATCCAAATGCCCAGCCGGGGCGCGAGCGATTGCGCCATCTGGTGATTGGTTCGCCGGAGGGGGTGCAGGGGGCGATTAACCATCTGCATCTGCTGCAATACGCTGAGCGGCTGGAGTGGAGCCGCCAGTTCACGATACCGGAGTCGGGGATTTTGATTACCCCCGAGCAGGGGGAGGTGTTTAGCTACCTGCTGCGACATCGACAGCTAAGGTAGCAAACGGCCTTTATTTGGTGCCCATTTCAGCAGGGTGGGCACCAGCCAACTACTCTACGCCTTAGCGTTCTGTACTTGAGGCTGAGGCGTCATCGGAAGCATTAAGGGCGGAAGAAGCTTAAAACAGCTATACCAAGTCCAAGGCATAAACGACAAGCAAGAATCCGATTTCTAAGACGTAGCTAACAAACACGCTAGGGTTCAACAAACCATCCCAAACATAGCCCTGCCGCTTTGAGACAGGAGCACGTTTGAAAGAACGGCTCCAAACAGTGTAGATAGCTGGCCCTCTAAGCTGATGCCCATTGAGAAGGATTGTTTCGAGTTCAACAACGCGAGGGTAAAAACCCCTTTGAAAATGCTTCCACTGGCTTTCGAGTATCCAGAAAAAGATTGGGATGGCGCACCCAATCAAGGCGAAGAGGTTCTGCTTTTGCTGCAACGCTAGTCCCAATAAGGCCCCTGTACCGGTTATGCCCAGGGCTTTGATGACCCAAATTTGCTTGTTGTAGTCTTCAATGATGTTCTGTATGAAGAAATATTCTTCCTTCAGCAGGTTTAGCTCAAACCCCTTGATATCGCTAAAGGAAGCATTGGAAGGGTCTTCAATTGGGGAATCAGGCTGTTGGCGGTCAGACATTGCGGACAACTCTGGATACTGAGACTAAGATTAGAGCAAACCTAGCTAGCTATAACGGTTCTACCCACTCTTTTCATAACCGATGACTCAAACTCTAACTTGGCTACACCTATCAGACCTACATGCTTGCAAGCCAAGGACGGGATGGGATGCGAAGCGAGTTACCGATACACTTTGTACCGACCTGAAAAAGATGCAGGAGCAGCGAGGTTTGCGCCCTGATTTAATTTTCTTTACAGGGGATGCGGCTTACGGACAGGTTGGCAGTCAACGCGGTGAGATGATTGCGGACCAGTTTCAGGAAGCGCATGACTTCTTGGAAAGTGTGCGTACAACGTTTAGCCCTGAAGTTGAACAGCGCAACGTCTTTCTGGTGCCGGGTAACCATGATGTAAATCGGGAAGTGATCACGACCTTTGAAAGAGCATGGCTTGAACAGCCTCACTCGATTGATGAAATTGCGGAACTCTTGAATAAAGCAGGTGCAGATTGGCAACAAATTAAAACCAGGCTTAGTGATTATGCTCGATTTCTTGAGAACTATGGCTATGAGCACTTGCTCACGAGCCAAGATCAGTTACGAGAGTACTTGGTTTATGTCAATGCCCGGGAGTTTGCTGGAATCAGAGTAGGAATTTCAGGTTTTAACTCAGCCTGGTCATCAGCAGGAGCAGGTCGCTCAGAAATGGGGCGGCTCTGGATGGCAGGTCGTTTTCAGCTAGAAACACTTATCCAGCAGATGCCCCCAGATAACGATTTTAATATTGCGCTGATTCACCATCCGCCTAATTGGTTAGTGCCTGAAGAAAATCCGATCTTTGGGCGTCAACTTGAGCGAGAGTTTGCCTTTGTTTTGCATGGTCATGAGCATCAAGACTTTGTGCGTATGAACTCAAATACAGGACATACGGTAATTTCAGCCGGAGCCTGTCATGAGTGGTCAGAAAGCAAGAATAATGGCTACAACATTGTTCGTTTGAATTTTGAAACAAGTAATGGAGAAGTTTGGCTGCGTCAGTATGACTCAGCAGGTGGCGGTTGGGTGCCACGTTGTGTAGCGAACCAAACAGATGAAGTGGGATGTTGGCCGCTAACCCATCTCAAGCCTTGGCTCAAAACATTAGTGAGCGCCGATAGGAATGGTCAACCCAATTCGACTATTGATGATGCAAATACCTTAGAGCTTGAAATAAAAGATTCCGCAATCACTAGCTCACAACAGAAACAGGTCATCGATTATGAAGCGCGGTATCGACAAGCAGTTGTCAATAGGCTTGACTACATGCAACTTTTTGGCATTGATGTGCCACGGGAGTCAAAGAAATATTCACTGACAGTAGCCTACGTCTCGCTAAATTTAGCTGACGAAGATGTCGAGGAAGCGGAGGTGGCGGATGAGGAAGAAACTGCGAAGCTAGAACCGACATCAAAATCAGCAGAAGAAGTGTTTGAGGACTTAGGTGTCGGCACTAATCGGTTGCTGATAAGAGGTGGGGCAGGCTGCGGTAAAACCACGCTGCTGCGATGGGCTGCTGTATAGGCAGGTAAAGCTAAATATCGAATAGATAGTGAAGAACTTATACCCAAACTAAATTTTAGCCAACTGAGCTTTAATCAAGAAGCCAAAGGCCGTATCGCTGCAAGAAATGCCGTCGTCATGAGTGACTGGCGAGATAAGGTTCCTTTTGTGATTCGCTTGCGAGACTGCCCGAATGGTAGGTTACCTCGCCCAGAAGACTTTCCATTACCACTTGCGAAGGAACTGCCCGATCCACCTTTAGGTTGGGTTTACGAGGTGCTGAACAATGGCCAAGCTCTCATTATGTTTGATGGGGTAGATGAAGTGCCACCTCTTATGAGGGATGAAGCGCTACAGGATATTAGTCAACTCATTAAAACCTATCCTGATAACTACTATGTGGTGACTACTCGACCCGATGCAGTTGAGCGGGCTGAGTTTTATGAATTAGGGTTTGTGTCTGCCCGTGTTGAGCCAATGGCACCTGCTGACCGCAATACGTTTATTGATCGGTGGCACGAGGCTATGGAGGTGCAACAGCGAAGCTCAAACGAATTTACTGATTTACGACCCTTAGCTAAACGGCTCAAACATCGATTGGATGAAACACCTGCTGTAGCAAGGCTGGCGGTAAACCCGCTGTTGTGTGCGGTGGTGTGTGCGCTGCATCTGCAACGGCGAGAAAATCTGCCTGAAACGCCGGTCGATTTATGTGAAAAGCTCTGCGAAATGCTGCTAGATCGGCGTGATAAAGAGCGACTGAAGCTTTATGAACAGAGGATAATTGATGAGGCCTACGGCAAGATTGACTTTCGAATTCGTAAAGGATTGCTATCAAAGCTAGCTTATCATATGGTGCTCTGTGGTGTGTCTGCTATTTCGGAGACCGAAGCAGATCAACAAATAGCTGAAGCTTTAGCAAGTTACGGTTTTAATGAAGTTAAACCTACCACAATTCGCCAAGCTTTGGTGGAACGAAGTGGAGTGCTTCAAGAGTCAAGCGAGCAGCGAATTGAATTTTTACACAATACTTTAAAGGAATTTTTGGCTGCTGAGCGATTTGTCAACATAGGGGATGTGAAGACTATGGCCGACCATGCTGATGACCCCGCATGGCAGCCTGTCATTTTGTTCGCAGTTGCACTGCCGCGAGATGGATCGAGCTTTGCAACTAAGCTAGTGCGTTCCATTCTTGAAAAAACGCCGCTCAACTCACCAGGTAACAGCCGTTCAAGAGAAGCTAAGAGAAAAGCAGCAAAGTTAAGATCAAAACAGTTTTTCTTTTTTCGGTGTGTCACAAATGCTTATCAACTCAATGATCTAGTTGTAGCTGAAACATTCGATAAGCTTTCAAAGCAGCTTCTACCCCCTCAGAACAAAACCGATGCAGAAGCTTTAGCAACCTGTGGTGAAGCTGTAGTTCCTTACCTCAAATACCGAAAAATATGGAGCGCCACAGTACGGGCTGCCTGCGTGAGGACATTGGGATTGATTGGAGGGCCGCGAGCACTCGGATGCCTTGAATCCTATTTTCTTGATAAGACAAATGCGGTGGGGGAAGAGCTCGCTGGCTTAGTAAAGGATTTCCAAAAAATACCATTCATTTCTCAAACAGTTGAACAAACAGGGAAACTGCCAGACTGGAATTTCAGGAGATTGAGCGATGTGAGTGCATTGGCTAATCTCACCAATCTCACCTCACTCAACCTTGGCTTTACACGGGTGAGCGATGTGAGTGCATTGGCCAATCTTACCAACCTCACCTCACTCAGCCTCCGCTATACGCAGGTGAGCGATGTGAGTGCATTGGCCAATCTCACCAATCTCACCTCACTCAAACTTGGCTCTACTCGGGTGAGTGACGCGAGTGCGTTGGCCAATCTCATCAATCTCACCTCACTTGACCTTTGGTATACGTGGGTGAGAGATGTGAGTGCGTTGGCCAATCTCACCAACCTCACCTCACTCGACCTTTGCTATACGCAGGTAAGCGATGTGAGTGCATTGGTCAATCTCACCAACCTTACCTCACTTGACCTTGGCTCTACGCAGGTGAGCGATGTGAGTGCATTGGTCAATCTCACAAATCTCACCTCACTCAGCCTCGGCGAGACACAGGTGAGCGATGTGAGTGCGTTGGCCAATCTTACTAACCTCACCTCACTCAGCCTCGGCGAGACACAGGTGAGCGATGTGAGTGCGTTGGCCAATCTTACTAACCTCACCTCACTTCAACTTTGGGCTACGCAGGTAAGCGATGTGAGTGCGTTGGCCAATCTCACCAGCCTCACCTCACTTAACCTCCGCTCTACGCAGGTAAGCGATGTGACTGCGTTAGCCAATCTTACTAACCTCACCTCACTTAACCTCGACTCTACACAAGTAAGCGATGTGAGTGCATTGGTCAATCTCACTAACCTGAAATTCCTCAATCTCAAAACTGACAATACAGATGGAATTGATGAATTCAGAGCTGCTATTCCCGATTGCCAAATAACTGTCAGCCCGTTTTAAAACCTTCTCCAGAGGATCTACTGGCGGAATAGTGGTGAGTTTACCCTCAGCATAATGGCTGAATTGCCCCAGCACAGGGGCACCTTTCGCTCTCCCTCACCGATCGCAGGGAATGTTTCACCTATGACCGAGCAAACCATGCAAACGTTCTGCCCGGTTAGGCCAACATAACCCGCATCTTTAAAGAAGGAAAATTCAGGGTATGCCTTACGACAACATCAGTGCCACCATTTCAGACCAATCCATGGCCGAGATCAAAAGGGCGATCGCCGTCATTCAAAACAATTTGCCCTTTCTCATCAACCTCACCCCCGACGAACGCCGCAAGCGCTTCAAAAGGGCGACAAAAGCCTCGCCTTTGTCCGCAACAGCGTCACCGCCACCCAAAACAACCCCGACATTGTCCCCGGCAAGTTTGATATTGCCGAGCTTAACCGCGACTACCAACTCACCGTCGCCCTCAGCGAAGTGCTGGGCCTGCTAGAGCAGCTCACCGAAACCGTCGACGACACCCTGCTCGCCGTCGGCAGCGAATCGATGACCGGTAGCCTGCTGGTTTACGACTACGTCAAAACCGCCGCCCGCCACTCCCCCGGTCTCAAGAGCGTGGCCGACCAGCTGGGCGAACGCTTCAAAGCCATGGGCAAACGCCGCTCCAAAGCCAGCGACATGGCCGCTTAAACAATCGGTTGATCTAAAACAACACAAGCGGGGGATGGCTGACGTGAGTTAGCCATCCCCCTTTCAGCTATATGGGCTAAGTGGTGCAGCAAAGACCCCAGGGCAAATCGGTGGGCCAAGGGCAGGCTTGGCGACAGGGTGGCGATCGCGAGGTTTTGGTCTTTCCCTAGATAGATTCTGAATAGAAAAGATTTTGCTAAGGTCTGATAATCTTCGGACACAGTTAAAAAGCCGAAACAAAACAGCCTTGACTCTCTCAAATAGTAGTGAGGAGGGGTCACTTTGTTTTGCTTAGAAACCTGCGTCTCAAGACATTCCCTGATTTGCACTCGGCTTAGTGTTCTGACTACGGTTGCCCAAGTTTGTTTCCTAGGGCTGTCGGCTTTGAGCTGACAACTTTAGAAAAACTTGGGTAGCCGATCGCCTTTTGTCCATCTATACCCAAGCCCTTCACTCATATGCATGTTGCAGTTTGGCCCGGTGACGTCTATCCCCTGGGTGCCCATTGGGACCGCAAAGGCACCAACTTCGCGTTATTTTCTGAGCATGCAACCGCCGTTGAGCTTTGCCTCTTTGACAAAGACGGCACAGAGACTCGGGTTCCCCTCACTGAAGTCAGCAACTTTGTTTGGCACGGCTACCTACCCGGCATTGGCCCCGGCCAGGAGTATGGCTACCGGGTGCATGGCCCCTACGCCCCCCACGAGGGGCATCGCTTCAACCCCAACAAACTGCTGATTGACCCCTACGCCAAAGCCATTTCGGGAGAAGTGGGCAGCGGGCCTGAGATCTTTGGCTACGACTGGGAAAGCCCCGACGAAGACCTCTCCTTTTCCGATCTCGACAGCGCCGCCCTCATGCCCAAGTCCGTCGTCATCGACGAAACGTTTGACTGGGAAGACGATGCCCTACTGCGCACCCCCTGGCACGAAACCATCATCTACGAAGTGCATGTCAAAGGGTTTACCAAGCAGCATCCCGACATTCCTGAGGAACTGCGGGGCACCTACGCGGGCATGGCCCACCCCGTCGCCATTGAGCACCTGCAACGGCTCGGCATCAGTGCCGTAGAGCTGATGCCGATTCACCACTATCTCTCCAACCCCGGTCACTTGGTCGATAAAGGCCTTAAAAACTACTGGGGCTACGACTCACTTAACTTTTTTGCACCCTTCTCCGGCTACAGCTCCAGCGGCATTTTGGGAGAACAGGTGCAGGAATTTAAGGAGATGGTAAAGGCTCTGCACCAAGCGGGCATTGAGGTGATTCTCGACGTGGTGTACAACCACACTGGGGAAGGCAACCACATGGGGCCGACTCTCTCGCTGCGCGGCGTTGACAATGTCAGCTACTACCGGCTCATGGAAGATGACCCGCGCTACTACATGGACTTCACCGGCTGCGGCAACTCCCTCCATATGCGTAGCCCCCAGGTGCTTAAGCTAATTATGGATAGCCTGCGCTACTGGGTCGGCGAGATGCACATCGACGGCTTCCGGTTTGATCTGGCGTCTGCCCTAGCCCGAGAACTGTACGACGTCGATCGCCTGTCGGCCTTTTTTGACCTGATTCACCAAGACCCGCTGCTGGCTGGGGTAAAGCTAATTGCTGAACCTTGGGATGTGGGCATGGGCGGTTACCAGGTGGGCAACTTTCCGGTCAACTGGTCGGAGTGGAACGGCATCTACCGCGACACGGTGCGCGACTTTTGGCGGGGGCAGGATGAAACCCTGGGAGAGTTTGCCTACCGCCTTACCGGCAGCCCCGATCTCTACTTCCAGATGAATGGACGGCAGCCCAACGCCAGCATCAACTTCGTCACCGCCCATGACGGATTCACGCTCAATGACTTGGTGAGCTACAACGACAAGCACAACGAAGCCAATGGCGAAAACAGTCAGGACGGAGAAAGCAACAATTCATCCTGGAATTGCGGGGTGGAGGGGCTAACGGATGATCCCGAGGTCTTGCAGCTGCGCGAGCAGCAGCGGCGCAATTTTTTAACCACCCTGATGCTCTCGCAAGGGGTGCCCATGCTGCTGGGGGGCGACGAAATGGGCCGCACCCAACAGGGCAACAACAACGGCTACTGCCAGGATAATGAGGTTTCCTGGTTTGACTGGAACCTGCCCAAAGGCAATGAAGACCTGATCAATTTTTGCCGAGAGCTGATCTTTTTCCGGCGACAGCATCCGGTGTTTCGCCGCCGTAAGTGGTTTCAGGGGCAGGCTATCCACGGCTCTGGGGTAACTGATATTAGCTGGCACAGCCCCGATGGCAGCGAGATGGACCAAGAACAGTGGGACATCGGCTACATCAAGTCGATCGCAGTTTTTCTCAACGGCGACAAGATCCCCAGCCCCGGCAAGCAGGGAGAGCGCGTCAGCGACAACGACTTTTTAATGTTTTTCAATGCCCACTACGAGACAATTGATTTTAAGCTGGCTGAGCTGTTTCAACCCTATGAGTGGTCAGTGGTGATCGATACGACGGAGCCTCGATTTGTTACTGAGGAGCGTATCGTCACAGGCGACAAAAATGTTCCGGTGGCGGCGCGATCGCTGATGGTATTGCAGCGGTTAATTTAGTCACTTTCACCCCGCTCTTTAAGGGGGGCAGGGGGGATTCCTATCACGTCCCAGTGTGAAGATCCCCCGCTGCGCGGCCCCCTTAAAGAGCGGGCTCTCCAGATCTCGTTCTCTAACCCCCTTGTTAAAGGGGGCAGGGGGATCAGCCGGCACTCAACCTACAGCAAATCGCTGTTTAAATGCCCTTTTAGCGATCGAGTTTTCTCAGCGACATTAAACAGAGCAGCCAGCTCCATCCCCTGACAACTTATTCTTGTGTTTGGGAATAACTCAGCACGGCAACTAAAGCTTTTTCCTCAGCGGTTAAATCTAGATCGCTGGGAGTCTGTTCTGCCGATCGCCAAACTTCTAACAGCCAGCCCTCCTCGTAGGCTTGGGTCACAGTGGGGTGCACGTAAAACTTGCGGCAGGTGGCAACCCGGTTGCCCAGGTGCTGCGCTGCCCCTTTAATGGCCTCACGAATGTTGGCCTGAGCCTGAGTTTTTGAGGTGAGTTCCCCGAGTTCGTTGAGAATCCGAGCCGTGTAGACGGTACCGGCCCAGGTGCGAAAGTCTTTGGAGGTAAAGTCTTCACCAGTAATGGTTTGCAGATAGCGGTTGACATCGTCAGAGTCAATCGCGTGGTGCTGCCCTTCATCATCTAGGTACTGAAACAGCTGTTGACCAGGGAGATCTTGGCAGAGTTTGATCGCTCGGGCCAGGCGGCGATCGCTTAGTTCAATCTCGTGCTCTACGCCGCTTTTGCCCACAAAGTTAAAGCGAATTTTGCTCGTTCCCACCTCTACATGCTGTTCTTGTAGGGTAGTTAGCCCAAAGGACTGGTTCTGCTCCCGGTACTCGTCGTTGCCAATGCGAATCACGGTGGCATCGAGCAGCCGTACAACAACCGCCAGCAGCTTTTCTCGGGGTAGACCCCGCAGACGAAGATCGCGATCGGTGACCTCGCGAATGAGAGGACGAGCATAGGCAAAGGGAATCAGCCGGTCGAACTTGGTCTGGTTACGAACGGTGCGCCAGTTGGGATGGTAGCGGTACTGCTTGCGGCCTTTGGCGTCGCGCCCAGTAGCCAGCAAATGACCATTGGGAGAGGGGCAGATCCACACCGTTTCCCATGCGGGGGGGATCACCAAGGCCTTGATTCGTTTTAGCTGGTCGGGGTCTGAGATGCGATCGCCCTTCTCGTCAAAGTAGACAAACCCCTTGCCGCTACGCCGCCGTCCCCAACCGGGGCAATCGTCGCAGACGTAGCGCAATCCAGCAGCGCGGGCTGACTGAGCCGGTTCCTCGACAGTTACCGAGGACAACGCCAGACTGGGAGCTGCACTATCAACAAGCGGAGGCGAAGTTGTAGCCATTCAGGTTTTGGACCAGGCAAATTAGTACTTTGCCCATCAGCAATTAATGCGCTGATCCGGCAGTTCTCCTAGCCTAAAAGATGTTAAAGACCCCTTGGCTCTAGCCTAAGTATGGTCTCTAGACTCAACTAGCTCGCTTCTATA
Organism: Nodosilinea sp. FACHB-131; assembly: GCF_014695395.1. Lineage (GTDB taxonomy): Bacteria > Cyanobacteriota > Cyanobacteriia > Phormidesmidales > Phormidesmidaceae > Nodosilinea. The sequence goes on along the minus strand of NZ_JACJOF010000004.1, from coordinate 102,327 downwards.
CCTGACTGGTAATCAGGCTTAACCAAGCAACCTCAGGCGAAGTGAACTGGTCACTGTCCAGCGATACGCGGGTGTCTACGATGAACAAGTTGGGTCTGCTACCACAGATCACCTCGCCAGCAGAGACTTGAATTCTATGTCAGTGTCCTATGGATCAAAGTTCACCAATAACTGAAGCTACCGTAAATTTACTGAGAAACTTATTCTGAAGCGCTCTATGTCTGGCAAAGTTTTCAGATGCTAGAAGGCGCTGCTCTAGAAACTTTGGCCGCGATCGCGCCACCGTTCAGCCCCTTAGACTAAGACTTCGCTCCCCTTCTGCGATCGACCTTATCACTAGCGTCATTACCGAACTAGCAGCTGTTTTGGAGAGCCTCGCATGTCATTTGATTTTATCCGTCCTCGCTTGTCAGCTACTATCTATGACCCCGCCATCAATCCAGACCCTTTAGCAGGCGGGTTCTTAACCTATGGTCAACTGCCAACCTTTCCGATTTTTGTGCAGGCGTTTCCGCCCAGCAACATCTCAGATATCACCGACGTTTTTGAGGTCGCACCTCTCAGCAGAGTCACTAGCAGTGCGGGGGTTCAACTCAACACTAGGGGAACGCGGCTGGCAATTTCGCCGGGCTACAATCCCATGGCCTACTATCTCTCAGACGGGGCGACTAAAATCCCCACCGGACGGTTTTTAACGCCCACTGCCAACCAAGGCTACACTGGGTTTAGCAACTACAGCATCGATCTTGGTCTCGAAAATGTCGATATTTTTAACTTCAACCTTGACTCGGCCAGTCTAGTACCGGTTAATCCCTCATTTCTTGCCTTAAATCCAGATTTGGGTTTTAGCATCGAGTTTGATCTGGCCATTGCCTATGAGCAGAGCAATCCCAATAGAGCTGGGTTTAGCTTCACCCTAATCAGTAACGATCTCAGCAAAGGGGCTGAATTTGGCTTTAAAGAAGCTGGTATTAACAGCGACTATATTTTTATTCAAAACGCGAATCTCAACGCGGCCAGCCAAGGGGAGAAGAGCACAGCTGCTTTAGAAATCAGCAGCAAAAACCAATACCGAGTTATCGTTAAAGGCGATCGCTATTCGCTAGCTGTAAATAACGAAACTCTGTTGACGGGGTTACTTCGCGACTATAATTTTGACCCATCTAGTAGCAATCCTCCCTTTCCTAATGCAATTAACCCCTACGAAACCCAAAATTTTCTTTTCTTTGGCGATAACACTGATCAAGGTTATGCTGACTTCACTCTAGGCAAAATCACCCTCAATATCCCTCCCCTTTTACCCAGTTTTCCCGACTTTAACGGTGACGATACGGCCGATATTGTCTGGCGTAACCAGGCGGGAGGAAAAGTCGGCCTTTGGTTGATGAATGGCACTGACTTTTCCAGTGTAGCTTTCATAAGCCCTGAGGTTGAAGCGGCGTGGGATATCAAAGCTGTAGGTGATTTGAATGGTGACGGTAGTTCCGACCTAGTTTGGCAACACAAATTTTCTAACCAAGCTGCTGTTTGGCTAATGGATGGAGTAAATCTTTTATCGGGTGAACTATTAGACGATGTTGGCCCAGACTGGAAGGTAGTTGAAGCCGGCGATTTTAATAACGATGGTAAGGACGACCTTTTATGGCGACATGCCATCTCTGGTGAAAATGCCGTCTGGATGATGAATGGTACTAAGCGCATCTCCGGCGAACTAATTACTCCCGTCACTGACCTAAATTGGGAAGTAGGAGCAGTGGGGGATTTCTCTAACGACGGCAACATGGATATCTTTTGGCGGCACCGCACTGCGGGCACCAATGTGTTTTGGAGAATGGACGGCACTACCCTTATTGAGGGTATTGAAACCACCGCTGCCCCGGCTGAGTGGCAAGCTCAAGGCGCTGCTGACTTTGATCAGGATGGCGAATTAGATATTCTTTGGCAGAACCGCACGACGGGGGAAAATGCAGTCTGGCTAATGGACGGCTTTACCTTCAGCCAAGGTGGCCTAATACCCACCGTAGATCCGGCAGCGGGTTGGACATCTACGGTATGACCCAGGCCAAACGCCTGCAAGCTCACGACAAGGCAGCTCTAGTTTAAATAGCTAGCGGCTCTGCAATCGCCCCCTGCAAATAGCCCAACCATTCCGTCAGGCTCTCCAGCTGCTTGTCGGGTTTGAGCACGCCTAGGCCGCGCACCACGACTTTGCCCCCGCTGTAGACAAAGCGCGTCTTTAAGTGGCTGGGCAGATTCTCGCTGAGCTTCTTCCATGCGGGTTCTTCCATCGGGGTTTCCATCACCACGTGCTGTTTGCCCTCAGGCTTGATGCGAGAGAAACCGGCGTGCTTGGCCACCAGCTTGAGTTGCAACATGCGCACGAGCTGCTCGGTAGCGTAGGGGATGGGGCCATAGCGATCGCTCAAATCCGCTGCAATCTGCATGAGCTCCACCTTGCTGTTGGCCGAGGCCAGGGAGCGGTATGCTCCCATCTTTTGCTCCAGGTCAGGGATGTAGTCGTTGGGCACAAAGGCGGTGACGTTGAGATCGACCTGGGTGTCTTCGACTTTGGGAATGTCTTGACCACGAATTTCGGCAATTTCCTCCTCGAGCATGTCCATATAGAGGTCGAAGCCGATCGCATCCATCTGGCCCGACTGCTCGGCCCCCAACAGGTTGCCGACGCCGCGAATTTCCATATCGCGCATGGCCAGCTGGTAACCAGAGCCGAGCTGGGTAAATTCTTGAATGGCGCGCAGGCGCTGGCGGGCTTTGTCAGTGAGGGATTTTTTGGGGTAAAACAGCCAGGCGTGGGCCTGAATGCCCGCCCGCCCCACTCTTCCCCGCAGCTGATAGAGCTGGGAGAGGCCAAAGCGGTGGGCGTCTTCGATCAGAATGGTGTTGACCCGAGGGATATCAAGGCCTGACTCGATGATGGTGGTGCAGAGCAGCACTTCGGCATCGCCGTTGCTGAAGGTGAGCATAGTCGATTCCAGTTCGCCTTCGTCCATCTGGCCGTGGGCGATCGCGATTCTCGCCGCTGGCACCATCTCGCGGATTTTGGCGGAGACCTCCTCAATGCCCTCAACGCGGGGCACCACATAGAACACTTGGCCGCCCCGATCCAGCTCTTGGCGGATAGCAGTGCGAATCGCTTCGGGATCGTGGGGCGACAGGTGGGTTTTGATCGGGCGACGCGACGGCGGCGGCGTAGTGATCAAGCTCATTTCGCGCACCCCAGATAGGGCCATATACAGAGTGCGGGGGATCGGGGTGGCGCTAAGGGTGAGCACATCCACCTGGGTTTTGAGGGATTTGATCCGCTCTTTCTGGTTAACGCCAAAGCGCTGTTCTTCATCCACCACCAGAAGACCCAGGCTTTTGAAGGCGACGCCTTTGCCGAGCAGCTGGTGGGTGCCGACTACCACATCGAGTTCACCCGTCTTCAGCCGCTGCAGAATATCTTTTTTCTCCTGCTGGCTGCGGAAGCGGTTGAGCAGCCCCACCTGGATCGGGTAGGGAGCGAAGCGCTCCTTCAGCGTGTGGTAGTGCTGCTGGGTGAGGATGGTGGTGGGGGCCAGCAGGGCCACCTGCTGCCCAGCAGTGACGGCTTTGAAGATGGCGCGTAGGGCGACTTCGGTTTTGCCGAAGCCGACGTCACCGCAGACCAGGCGATCCATGGGGCGATCGCTCTCCATATCGCGCTTGACATCCTGCACGGCCTTGAGCTGGTCGGGGGTAGCCTGATAGGGAAAAGAATCCTCTAGCTCCTGCTGCCAGGGCATGTCGGCAGGGTAAGAAAAGCCCTCCATCTTGGCCCGCTGGGCGTAGAGCCTGAGCAGATCCACCGCCACTTTTTGAATGGCTTTCTTGGCGCGGCCCTTGGTTTTCTCCCAGGCGGTGCTGGTCATTTTGTTGAGCACCGGGGCCTGGCCGCTGGCAGCCCGATAGCGGGAAAGCGAGCCTACCTGATCGGCAGCGACCCGCAGCAGCCCATCGGCGTACTGAATCACCAGGTAGTCGCGGGTTTCGTTATTGAGCACCAGGCTTTCGAGCTTGATAAATTTGCCGATGCCGTGGCTACGGTGGACGACAAAATCCCCCGGCTTCATCTTGTTGGGGTCGACTTGTTTGGAGGCAGCCCGCCGCCGCTTGCGCACGTAGCCGCCGGTCGCCAGGGTGTGCTGGCCAAAGAACTCGCGATCGGTCACCACCACAATGCGGAAGGTGGGCAGCACAAAGCCTTCTAATTCTGCCAACCCGGAATACTTGACCGCCACAGGCACATGCTGGGTGTGCAGCTTGTCGATCGCATTAAAATCCTTCGGGTTAGGAATGAACTGCGCCGGACAGTCGTGTTCCTGTAGAAGGGCGACAGAGCGAGACGGCTGAGCCGAGGCCAGCCAGACCGAGTATTTGCGATCGCACTCCTTGCGAATCGTTTCGGCTAGCTTGCCAAACTGGTGCGGAATCGCCTGCACCGGTCGGCTCGATAGGTTTAGGCCACTGTTGGCCTCGGCGATTTCAGATAGATCAATGCGGGGGAACACCTCGGCGTCGCTGAGGGTATCGAGGAAGGGGCGGTGAATCTTGGGTAGGGAGTAGGGGGTGGATGGGTGGATGGGTGGATGGGTGGATGAGTCTTCCTCCCCATCTCCCCCATCTCCCCCACTTCCCACTCCCCACCCCTGACTCTTCACCTCGTTCCAGTGGTCTTCGACATGTTCGAGCCAGCGATCGCTGTGGGCCTGGCACTGATCAACCTCATCTACCGCCATCAGGGTGTTTTCGGGCAGGTAGTCTAGCAAAGAGGCGGGTTGGGAAAAGGCTAGCCCCAGCCAGCGGCGGGTGCCTTCAGGGAGAATGCCGCTGGCTAGCCCTTCTTGAGCGGCTTCAGACAGCAGGCCTTCCAGTTTGCCCTGGGATCGCAACTGCTCGATGATCACTGGGCCATACTGGGTGGGGGTGAGCACCAAGTGGTCGACGGCATCGAGCGATCGCTGGGTGGCTGGGTCAAATTCCCGCAGGCGCTCTAGCTCGTCGCCAAACAGCTCTAGCCGCACTGGCAGCTCCGACGCCACCGGATACACGTCGATAATGTCGCCCCGCTGCGCCCACTGGCCCTCGGTTTCAACTATTGTCACGCGCTCATAGCCAAGGGTGGCCAATCGCTGACCTAGCGCCTTGAAGTTAATTTCCTGTTTCAGCTCTAGCCGCAGGCAGTAGGGTTCTAGGGCCGAAACCGGCGGCAGGTGAGGTTGTAGTGCCCGCTCGGTCGCGACTACCGCCAGCTTGCGCAACGGCGATTCTGACCCAGCAGCCCGCAGGGCCAGCAGCTCCGCCAAAACCTGTAGCTGCCCCCAGGTCATTTCTGACTCCTGGTCAAAGGGGTCGTAGGGGGAGGCTTCAGAGGTGGGGTAAAAGTGCACTGTGTCCCAGCCCATAGCTTCGAGCTGAGTGGCCCAGCGTCCGGCTTCTTCTAGGGTGGCGGTAATCACCAACAGGGGGCGCTGCTGAGCTAGGGCCAGGGCCGAGGACACTAACCCCTTAGGCAGTCGAGCGACGCCGTTGAGCACCAGTCGGCCCTGCTGGTCGAGCTTAGTTAGCAGTTCTCCAGCTAGAGGAGAGCGCTGCAGGGCACGGGTAATGGAAGAAAAGGCCATAGGACGCGCGACAGGGCAAAATTAGAAGCACAAAACCCCCTCAACTTTGCAAGCAGAGGGCATGAACAATCGGCCTTGGAGAGCCAGCCTCACGTTACTTATTTTAATAATGGCCAAGCCATTATGACAGCTTTGTGGAACTCTACGGAGCTAAAAGAAACGTTTCTGGGTCAAACACCTAAGTGCTTGACAGCGGGAATCGCGCTTGGCGGTTAAGCCCGCCCAGCTGAGTGTAATGGCCAGCAAATTCTATATTTGGGCGACAGATGACGCCGAGCATGCCCTAGTTGAGGGCTCTGTGTGCACTGATGTCAGCGGTTCGTCGGAGCAGCCTGGTGAGAGAGGCCACAGCGGGGCTACTGAGGCTGGCTAGCGGTCTCGCGGGAACGGGGTTTGGCCTGGTGCAGGAGCGATCGCACCTCGTCGTCGGAGGTTTGAGAAAATTCCTCGTACCAAAGCCCCACTGCGTAAAACGGTTGGGGAGTCTCGGCACAGATGATACGGTCAACGGCGGTTCCCACCGAGTCGCAAACCTCGCGGTCACCAACCGGGACGGCTACGATCAATTTCTTCGGGCGCTGCTGCTTGACGGCTTCAATAGCGACCTGAATGGTCGCCCCAGTGGCCAGGCCATCGTCAACCAAAATAACGATGCGATCGCGCAGATCTAGGGGAGCAAGATTGTCGCGATAAGCGTGCTCTCGCCGCCGGAGTTCCTCCTGTTCCTGCTGCACCACGACATCAATTTCTTCAGGTGTAATAGCCAAACGCCGAATTAAATCCTGGTTGAAATATAGGAAGTTGCCCGAGGCGATCGACCCCATGGCGGTCTCCCTAAACCCCGGTATCCCAAGCTTTCGTACAACCAGCACGTCTAGCGGGGCATCAAGGGCATTGGCCACCTGAGCCGCGACCGGCACTCCACCCCGGGGTAGCGCGATGACGATTACATCAGGCCGATTGGCGTAGGGCTGTAGGAGATTGGCCAATCGTTGCCCAGCATCAACTCTACTCTTAAAAAGCATGGCTTTAAGCTCAAAGAAGTATCACCAAATAGCTGAGACACGCAACGGCAATTGACAAAAATCTGTTGGATCAATGCCGTGTTCGCCCTTTCCACCTTTCAGCAACTTTTAGATTGGCAAAAAACTAGGTTTTTAGAGCTAATACTAAAAGTTTGGTTACATGGATAGATGGTATGGTGCCAAACTATTATCGGCTTCTTTCATTAGATGTATTCCTGAGGAAAACTGTGATTTTTTGTCGTTCAAAGGAGCAATTATTGTCAGCAATTAAGCAAGCAAACAAACTATAGAAATGTCTAAATTTTTATGAGGATGCGTTAAGCTAACGCGCCAGCACATCAACTCAAAAGTAACGGTGTGTCGAGCTTACAGCACAACACACCGAACACCAGCATTGGGTCAAGGTGACCCGCGCACTGATCCATTCAGGTCTAAATCTCAGGGTCAGTCGGTATAGATTCGCTCTACCGAGAAGGTGTCAATGGTGTCCTCAAAGCGGTTGAAGGTAACGCGCATTTCGTCATAGGCGCGGGCAGTAGAGACGCCCCCCGGCGTGGGGCACTGCACCTGCAATAGGGTTTGAAACGACTCGTAGGTTGCGTGGGTATACAGCGTTTTCTCGCAAAGGGGGCTGATAAAGCCTTCAATGGCAAGCTGGTTGAGTGCGGCTACTCCCATGGGACTTTGCAGCACAAAGCGCCAAATCAGCGCTTCATCCGCTTCGCTGGCGGGTCGCCAAACTCCTGGCAGAGTCGATGCTTCAGCGGTTTGGGCCAGGCTTGGTTCTGCCTGAGTGACCAGCGAAATGGCGGCCCCACCGGCAACCAGTAAACCGAGGCCAGCAGCTAGCCCAAACCACCGCGATAAGCCTATTTGTGTTTTCATAGCACTCTCTTGTAACTGTTGCCCCATTCTAGAAAAGCTAATAGGAGCAACAATCTGGGTTACCAGATTTGCAACAGCAAACCCCCGTTGCAACAAGGTCACAACGGGGGCAGAGACGGGCTAAGTAAGGTCTAAGCTGACTTGGGTACGAACTCTAGGGAAACCCCGTTCATGCAGTAGCGCTGGCCAGTGGGGGCAGGCCCATCGGGGAAGACGTGGCCCAAGTGACCACCGCAGTTGGCACAGTGCACTTCGACTCGAGTCATAAAGAAGGAGCGATCGGTGGTGGTAGCAATGGCGCCCTCGATGGGTGCATAGAAGCTGGGCCAGCCAGTGCCGCTGTTGAACTTGGTGTCAGAGGTAAAGAGGGGAGTGCCGCAGCCCGAGCAGTTGTAGGTGCCGGGCTCATAGACCTTGTCGAGGGGGCTAGAACCGGCTCGCTCGGTGCCGTGCTTGCGCAGTACGCGAAACTGCTCAGGGGTGAGCTGGTCACGCCATTCTTGCTCGGTTTTGTTGACGGTAAACTGTTCGTCGGTAGTAGCCATAGTATCCAGTTGATTAGAAAAAACTTCAGCGGTGAAATTGCTCAAAAGCCAGCTGCCGCCGACAACGGCGGTGCCCGCTTCCAGTAGCTTGCGTCGCTTCATGGCAGAGTAACGGTAGGGGTGTAAGGACGGCGATCGCCAAGCATGCCGTGGTCAGAACCTTGTTTTATTTAACTTAACGTATCTCTCCTGGGCAACGCTGATAGCGGCCTGAGAATTGGCGGCAATTCCCCTGAATCCCTTTTATTTAGTAGGCTATGACTAGGATTGATTCGCTTCAGGGATTGTCGCCGAGCCCTATGTCAGCTGTTACCTCTGTCTCATCTACTCGCCGCGACCGCGCCTGGCCCTTTTGGCCCCTAGTGCCCCTCTACCCCTACGGTCAGCGACCGACCCAGCGGGTAGAGGTGGTCAAAGACCTGGTGTGGACTTTTGAGCAGTTCCAGGGCATTTTTTACGTGGTTGTGCCGATTCGCATGACGGTGGTGCGGCTGGAGCCCACCGGTCTGCTGGTGTATTCCCCAGTGGCCCCCACGCCCGAATGCGTGGCCCTCGTGCGCGAGCTAGAAGAGCGCTACGGCCCGGTGCACTACATTGTCATGTCTACGGTGACGGGCATTGAGCACAAGGTGTTTGTGGGGCCCTTTGCCCGTCAGTTTCCCCAGGCGCAGGTATATGTGACGCCGAACCAGTGGAGTTTTCCGCTCAATTTGCCGCTGCCGTGGCTGGGTCTACCGCGCGATCGCACCCATATTCTCCCCGACGACAGCGCCCAGGCCCCCTTTGCCGACCAGGTTGACTATGCCCTGCTGCCCCCGATCGACTTGGGGCTAGGGCCCTTTGGCGAGACGGCCTGCTACCACCGGGCCAGTCGCACGCTGATGCTGACCGATGCGATCGTAGCCATCCCAGCGGAGCCGCCGGCGATCGTGCAGATCGACCCCTTCCCACTGCTGTTTCACGCCAGAGACAAGGCTACCGATGCGATCGTCGATACGCCTGAGAATCGCCGCAGAGGTTGGCAGCGCATTGCCCTGTTTGCCTTTTACTTTTGCCCTAGCACCCTGGAAGTGGCCACTACGGGAGAAATGTGGCGAGAGGCAAAGCAGGCCCCGGTGCGATCGCGCCAGCACTACTTCGGCTTCTATCCCTTTCGCTGGCGGTCTGACTGGCCTAAATCCTTTGAGGCACTGCACAACGATGGGCAGCTTCAGGTCGCTCCGATTCTCAAAACCTTAATCTTTAACCGGGGACCCGAAGTAGTTTTAGACTGGGCAAAAACAGTCGCCACCTGGCAGTTCGAGCGCATTATTTCGGCTCATTTAGAGGCCCCTATCGCCGCTACCCCAAGGCAGTTTTTAGAAGCATTTAATTTTTTACGGGCTGATCTATTTGCCAAAAACAATGCGGCTCTGCCAGCGGCCGATTTTGAATTGTTAGAGCAAATTGAAGCGCTGTTGCTCAGCCAAGGCATTTCTCGACCTCGTCAGTCAATTCTCAATTCTCCGGAGAGCAAAAAAGAGGCCTAAGGAATTCTGATCAGGGGCTGCGTTTTAGCATCACAGGCTTAAAAGTCTTTGCTCCATTCACCGTTCTCTACGTGATCACAGCGATTGAGACCGTGGGTGGCCTAGCGGTAATCTCTGCGGTTTCTAGCAGACTGACTTCTAGCTCTTTACTGCCGTCGCCTTGCAGGTAACGTTTTGGGAAACGGCGTTAACTAGCCGTTGCGAAGCGCGCTAAAGTTTCAAATGTTGAGCATCACTCAACATAGTCTGTGGCAATTTCGATCACCAACGAGACGTCGTCGATGGTGACGTAAAACTGGTTGGGGCGACAGCACACCTGGCAGTCTTCAATGTAGGACTGGGTGAGCCCAGCGGAGAGATCGACAAAGGTGGTGCTGATCTCGCCGCAAAAGGCGCAGGCGTACTCGGCGGTAGATTCCATAGGTAACAGTGGCTCAGAACTAACAGGAACATCTCAAGGGGCGACTCGTCCTCAAGAACTAGAGGTATTAGGGCGATCGCAGGCCTACGTCACCCTACCACTCTTCCCTGAGCCCGACTCGCAACAAGGGCACCCCTACTCAAGCATGTTTCTGGAGGTCGTGATGAAAGTTAGTCACTTAGCCGCTTTAGCGCTAGCGGTCATGCCGGTAATCGCCCTAGGGCAAGCTCCCATTGCCCAGGCCCAGCTGTTTGTGTCGTCGCCCATTCAGGCCATCACCCCCAACAGCGAAACCCTCTACCTCAACACCGACGCCACGGTTGAGAAGACCCTCCGGGTCGGGGCTGCCACCAACCTCAACGGGCGCAGTATTCCCGCTGGAGCCATTGTGCGCGGTCAGTTCGAGCCGGCGGAGGGCGGCGTGCGCTACGTCGCCACAGCGGTAGAGGTGGGCAACCAGGTCTACACCGTCAACGCCGTTTCTGAACTGCTGCGCGATATCAAAGACCCTAGAGAAACCAGCACAGGCGCTATTCTTACCGATGCCGGCATTGGGGCAGCGGGCGGGGCCGCTGTCGGCGGCATTCTCAGCGGGCGCGTCTCGGTGGGCAGCATTATCGGTGGAGCCGCAGCCGGGGCGATTATTGGCAATACGACCGCTCAGCGGGTGGTGGTGATAGAGCCCAACCAAACCCTCACCTTGACCTCTCGGTAACGTTTCCCTGCGGGGATGGGGAATGGCTTTGCTTAGCTACCGGAGTAAAGTTCTCGGCAGCTGAGCGCAGCTCAGACTTTGGGATGGCGACATTTGGCGTCGATGTCGGCCAGCTCGGCCTCGATCGCGCGGGTGCTAATCGCAATTTCGTAGAGCGACGTCAGCAGCGAAGCCACCAGCAAGAGTAGGCTGAGAGCAAACAGCACTTCCGCCAGCTGCTGCTGATTTAGGAATAGCCCCAGCATGGATAGCGTGCAGACAATAAAGCTCGATACCCCTAGAGCCTGCATCAGGCGAATCAGGGCAATCCGCTGACGCAGGTTAGCGATTTGGCGCTGCACCAAGCTTTGAAAGTAGTCGCGCTCAGAGCTGTGGAGCTGACGAATCAGCTGGGCCAGCACCAAAAAGCGGTTGGTATAGGCCAGCAGCAGCAGCGAAATAGCGGGAAATAGCAGCGCTGGGGTAGTTAGTTCCATAGCAAAAAAGGAGAGGACATCTTGATCGATATCCTCTCCCGATTAAGCCAGATAAACTCAATTGGACCGATTTGAGGTCCAAGGTAACAGGTGCAAGGGTAAGCCTCAAACCCTGTACCTGTTATCCTAAACCCGCTTACGCTTGGGCCGTAGCCGCCACTTCGCGATCAGCGGCGATCAGGCGCTCGTAGGTAGCGCGCATTTTGAGACCCACCAGCACCTGGAACAGACCACTACCGTTGGTCGAACCGGGGTACTCGCGGTGCTTGAGCAGCAGCTCAGTCATTTCGCCGTAGTACTTGGTAGAGGTGTTGCTGAGGTGGCTCTCGATGTAGATCAGCTCTTCGAGGCGATCGAACTGGCCGTCTACCTCTAGCACCGACACCTCGTGCCCGTAGTAGGAGTCAGGGCCGTAGTGCATGCGAATGCCGGGGTAAGAGCAGGTGAGCTTGCGCCCGCAGGGGATCCAGTCGATGGTAGAGCCTTCGTCGAAGAGGTAAACGGGGTCGAAGCCTTCGATGCCTTCCCGCTGCATGAGGCGCACCCGCAGCACCTTCTTCTCTTCGTCGTTGGGGATGAGCTGGGTAGGCAAAATTTGAATGACCACATCGGCATACTGCTTTTGAATGTCGATGTAGGCTTCAAAGTCGGGACGGCGGGCGTTGATAGAAGCCAGCACGTCTTCGTAGGTGTGACCACGCTCGGCCATGTCGCGCTGAATCTTCCAGGCGATTTTGACTTCGTCGCTGATATCTAGGTAAACGCTGAAGTCGATCAGGTCGCGCACGCGCTCGTCGTAGAGGGGGTGCAGGCCTTCAATGACGATGATGCGGTTGGGGTCAACCCGCTCGGGGGGATCGAGCTCACCGGTTTCGTGGTTATAGATCGGCTTGTCAATGCTCTTGCCTTCTTTCAAGGCTTTGATCTGTTCGTACATCAGATCAAAGTTGTTGGCTTTAGGATCGAGGGCGGTCACCCCGGCTTCTTTGCGCTGCTTGCGATCGAGGCTATGGTAGTCATCTAGGCAGATGACGGTCATGAGCTCAGCGCCAAACAGATCGCTCAAACGCCGCAGAAATGTCGATTTACCGCATCCAGAGTCACCGGCGACACCGATTAGAACTACCTTACCTGGCTTGCTAATCATAAGTTCCCCCTAAAACAACCTTATATACATAGAACCCAGCGCTGCAGCGCAGCAAAAGAAAGCCATTCCTAGACGTGAATCTGGTTTAGCCATTGCCTAACATCCCGAAACCAATCGGCCCAGGGAGTGAATGCCTTGCGACGTCGCGCCAGTGAAGCTCAGGACTTCTGAATAGAGGGAGTACCGAAATTTTCCCTAGCATTCAGACCACCACCGCTTGCCTGGCTGAGAATAAGTTACAGCCCAAGCGCTGACTCTTTTTATACTCCTCTGAAGCAGTTAAACCGCCCTAGGCACAAGACCATTCTGGAGGATAAGTATTTCTACCGCAATTAGTCTCATCCTATCAGAAGCCAGTATCCTTCACAACAGTTTTCGGTGGTGGGCGGATAGGCGACGGCCCAAGCTTTTTTTGCCGAGCGGAGATTTTTAGATTAACTTAACGCTCGCTGCTGCAAAGAACACAATCTTTCTATCAGGATATGACTAGAGTGCAACCATTACTGGGGCAAAGGCTGAGCGTGGGGATTAGTTGCAGTGCGCTCTATCTCCTAGTTCACGGCATTACACCGTCTTACAGTGATACCCTAAGCTAAAAGCATGTCTAGTGCTGCCGCCTTTAGATTGGTCCTAGGACTATCTGAATAGGTTCATTAGAGCATGCGCGACGGGTCATGACGGTGTGCCTCCGTCGCACTTAGTTGGGTCTAGAGAGTCACTGAAATTTAGATATGTACAATCCAAGTGTGAGCGGCGGCAACGCCAGTACTGAGGCCGGAAGCCGCTTGTTTCTATATGAGGTGCAGGGTCTGCGCCAGAGCGTAGAGAATGACCAGATGGCCAGCCCCATTCGCAAGAGTGGCAGCGTCTTTATTACGGTGCCCTACACCCGTATGAATCAGGAGATGCAGCGGATCACCCGCATGGGCGGCAAGATTGTGAGCATTCGCCCCATTGAAGAGGTGGGAACTGCTAGCAATGCTGTGCCTACGCCGATCACTGCGCCTGTGGTTGCGTCCGCCGAAGCTGTTGCCCCAGCTGAGACCGCGCCCACCCAAACCAACCATAAGTCCATGACTCAAGCCGAGCCCAAGGCCGCTGCTGCCAGCGTGCCCGTTAACCTCTATAAGCCCAACAGCCCCTACGTGGGCAAGGTGTTGTCGAATGAGCCCCTGGTTCGAGAAGGCGGGACGGGTATTGTGCAACACATTACCTTTGATCTGTCTGAGGGCAACCTGCACTACGTGGAAGGCCAGAGTATTGGCATTATTCCCGATGGCACCGACGACAAGGGCAAGCCCCATAAGCTGCGCCTGTACTCCATTGCCTCGACTCGCCACGGCGACAACATGGATGACAAAACCGTGTCGCTCTGCGTGCGCCAGCTAGAGTACAAGCACCCCGAGAGTGGTGAGACCGTCTATGGCACCTGCTCAACGTTTCTGTGTGGCATCGAGCCTGGGGCTGGTGTGAAAATCACCGGGCCAGTGGGTAAGGAAATGCTGCTGCCTGACGACCCTGAGGCCACCATCATCATGCTGGCGACGGGGACGGGAATCGCCCCCTTCCGTGCCTATCTGTGGCGCATGTTCAAGGAAGCCGAGCGCAAGAAGAACCCCGACTATCAGTTCAAGGGCCTAGCCTGGCTAATTTTTGGGGTGGCCTATACTGGCAACGTCCTCTACAAAGAGGAGCTGGAGCAGATGCAGGAGCAGTACCCTGACAACTTGAAGCTCACCTACGCCATCAGCCGCGAGCAGCAAAATGCTGAGGGCGGTCGTATGTACATTCAGCACCGGGTGGGCGAGCACGCTGCCGAGCTGTGGGAGCTGATGCAAAAGCCCAATACCCACACCTACATGTGCGGTTTGAAGGGCATGGAAGACGGCATTGACTCAGCAATGGCGGCGGAAGCTAGTAAGCACAACGTTGACTGGGTTGAGTTCCGCAAGCAGATGAAGAAAGAGCACCGCTGGCACGTTGAGACCTACTAAGGTTTTTGGTGTCCGTCAATAGTGGCTGAGGGCGATCGCTTATTTGCCTACATAAAAAAAGGAAGGGTTTAGCCCTTCCTTTTTTTGTGGCCGTTGGTATCTGCGCCCAGGGGGGACAACAATCCCTTTACAATTGGGCTAGCGATCGCAGTTAAGGAAGTCAGACCATTGGTGATGCGTGTCGGTTTGCTGGGGTTGGGGACGGTGGGGTCGGGGACGGCCAAGATTTTGCTGGATCCGGCCCATCGTCATCCGCTTGTGGGGCAGATAGAGCTGGCCCGCGTGGGGGTGCGCAGTCTAGATAAGCCCAGAGCGGTGGCGATTGAAGGCGATCGCCTCACCGTTGACCTGGAGAGCATTGTCAGCGACCCCACCATCGATGTGGTGGTGGAGGTGATGGGGGGGCTGGAGCCGGCGCGATCGCTGATTCTCAAGGCCATTGCCCACGGTAAGCATGTGGTGACGGCCAACAAGGCGGTGATTGCTCGCTACGGCGATGAGATCTTTACCGCCGCCAATGAGGCGGGGGTCTATGTGATGCTGGAGGCGGCGGTGGCGGGGGGCATTCCCGTCATTCAGCCGCTGAAGCAGGCGCTGGGGGTCAACCGCATCCGCGCGGTAACGGGGATTATCAACGGCACCACGAACTACATCCTGACTCGCATGCAGCGGGAGGGGGGCGACTTTGAGGCGATTTTGGCCGATGCCCAGCGCCTGGGCTACGCCGAGGCCGACCCCAGTGCGGATGTGGACGGTCTGGATGCTGCCGACAAGATTGCAATTTTGGCGTCGCTGGCCTTTGGGGGACGCATTAAGCTGTCGGAGGTCTATAGCGAAGGCATTCGCCATGTGACCGCCGCCGATATTGCCTATGCAGATCGGCTGGGGTTTGTGATTAAGCTACTGGCGATCGCCCGCCGTGATAGCGACTTCGACGAAACCTCTGATCAGGCACTGGATCAATTGCAGCTGCGGGTGCATCCGACGCTGGTGCCCGTGAGTCATCCCCTAGCGTCAGTTAGCGATGTTTACAACGCCATTTTGATTGAGGGCGACCCCGTTGGCCAGGTGATGTTCTTTGGCCCCGGAGCTGGAGAGGGGCCAACCGCCAGCGCCGTGGTGTCTGACCTGCTGAATTTGGCGGCAAACCTGCGGGCAGGGACGACGCCTCAATCGACTAACCCCCTGCTGGCCTGTAGTCATCAGCACTACTGCAAGGTTAGCCCCATGGCCGACATTGTCAGTCGCTTTTACGTGCGGCTGCTGGCGGAGGATGAGCCGGGGGTGATTGGCAAACTGGGGCTGTGCTTTGGCCGTCACCGGGTGAGTTTGGAGTCGATTGTGCAGATTGGCCAGCACGAGACGCGGGCGGAAATTGTGATCGTTAGCCATGAGGTGACGGAGGCGAATTTTCAGACTGCGCTGGATGAGCTGCGGGAGTATAAGGAGATTCACAGTGTGGCCAGTGTGCTGCGGGTGTTGTAGGGTGCATTCGCGACGTGGAATCCTATCCATGCTTTGATCTGACATCTGATGGACCGCAATGCACCGCTCACGGTATTGGGTATGTTGCTTGGCCTAGCGGCGCACAATTGGGGTCGCAGCCAAATCTGCTGCTGGGGCCATTTCGCTGGTCCCAGCCCCCCGGCTCCGCACGTCTTTCGGCCTACGAGAGGGACGTGCCGCCGTCCTTCACCTCACGGAAAGGAGGAATTGATCATCGGTTTAAACGTCTGTTCTGCAAATCGACTAGTTGGCAACTCAAGTGAGGAGCGTTGAACCGAAGAGTGGGTATCAAGGAGCATTCGTAGGGCAGGCATTGCCTACCAGCGGTTCACAGCGACGCTCATTCTGAATTGGGCTACATCCAAAATCGCAAATTTAAAGTTCGATATTGGGTTAGTTACACTTTAGCTTTTGCAGTTAGGGCATCTATGGCGAGTATTCAATCGGCGCGGCACCCCTTGCAGCGGTTATTGCGCTACGGGCGCAACTATCGGCCTCAGATCTGGGGGGCCGTGACCAACTCCGTTCTCAATACCATCTTCGACCTGGCCCCGCCCTACCTGATCGGTATCGCCATCGACGTGGTAACCAACAATGAAAGCTCGCTGATTGCCCGCGTGGGGATCACCAGCATTCCGGGACAGCTGGGGGTGCTGTCGGCACTGACGTTCTTGATCTGGACCCTGGAGTCGCTGAGCGAGTATATCTATGCGTGGCTGTGGCGTAACCTAGCCCAGAATTTGCAGCACGACCTGCGGATCGACACCTACAGCCATCTGCAAAGCCAGGATCTCAGCTATTTTGAAGACCGCAGCACGGGCGGCCTGCTGTCGATTTTGAACGACGACATCAACCAGCTGGAGCGGTTCCTCAATACCGGAGCCCATAATCTGCTGCGTTTTTTTACCACGGTGCTGTGGGTGGGAGCGACGTTCTTAATTCTGGCGCCGGGGGTGTCGTGGATGGCGATGCTGCCGATTCCCTTTGTGCTGTGGGGATCGATCGCTTTTCAGAAGCGACTGGCCCCTCGCTACGCCGAGGTGCGCGACAAAGCGGGTCTGATCAGCGGGCGGCTGGCCAACAACCTGTCGGGAATTGCCACGATTAAAAGCTTTACGGCGGAGGGGTATGAGCGCGATCGCGTCACCCTAGACAGCGATGCCTACCGCTACAGCAACCGCCGGGCGATCGCCCTCAGCGCCGCCTTTATTCCGCTGATTCGGATTTTCATTTTGGTGGGCTTTACCCTGATGCTGTTTTTGGGCGGTCTGGCAGTGGCCGACGGCACTCTGTCGGCGGGCACCTACGGCTTTATGGTGTTTATCATTCAGCGGCTGCTGTGGCCCTTTACCCAGCTCAGCGAAATTATGGATGAGTACCAGCGGGCGATGGCCTCGGTGCGGCGGGTGCTGGGCCTGCTGGATGAGCCGATCGAGCTGGTGCCTGGGCGCAACCCACTGCCGGTGGAACAGGTGCGCGGCGAGGTGCGCTACGAAAACGTCAGCTTTGCCTACGCCAACCGCCAGCCTGTTCTAAAGAATCTCTCCCTCCATATTCCTGCTGGGCAGAGCATTGGGGTGGTGGGAGCCACCGGCTCGGGCAAGAGCACTTTGGTGAAGCTGCTGCTGCGCTTTTATCAGCCCCAGCAGGGCCGCATTTTGGTCGACGGCCAGGAGATTCAAGACCTGCTGCCCCAGGATCTGCGCCGCTGCATTGGCCTGGTTAGTCAAGATGTGTTTTTGTTTTCGGGCACCGTGGCGGAGAACATTGCCTACGGCAGCTTTGATGCCACCTTCGACGACATCCTCCACGCCGCTAAGCTGGCGGAGGCCCACGAATTTATCGTGCAGATGCCCCAGGGCTACGACACCATTGTGGGCGAGCGGGGGCAGAAATTGTCGGGGGGCCAGCGGCAGCGGCTGGCGATCGCCCGCGCTATTCTCAAAGACCCACCGATTCTGGTGCTCGACGAGGCAACTTCGGCGGTGGATAACGAGACCGAGGCAGCGATCCAGCGATCGCTGGCGGTGATCACCCAAAACCGAACGACTCTGGCGATCGCCCACCGCCTTTCCACCATTCGCCACTGCCACTGCATCTACGTCATGGCCCACGGCGAAATTGTCGAACGGGGCCGCCACGAAGAACTGCTAGACATGAACGGCATCTACGCCAGTCTATGGCGGGTTCAGTCTGGCCTGCGCTAGCCTGAGCGGGAGACTTAATCGATGGGATTGCTGTCAATTCCATGTCCCTCACCGCCCCAGCTCCTCACGGTCTTGCCTATGTCCACTCCCCTGATCGAGTTTCGTCAGCTACAAAAAGTCTACGGCTCGGGCAACACCGAGGTACGGGCTTTGTGGGACGTGAATCTGTCAATCTACCCCGGTGAGTATTGCGCCATCATGGGGCCATCTGGCTCGGGTAAGTCGACCGCCATGAATATGGTTGGCTGCCTCGATCGCCCCACCGCAGGGGAATATTTCTTTGACAATCAGAACGTAGCCACCCTGGATGATGACGCCCTAGCCCTTATTCGCAACCAGAAAATTGGCTTTGTGTTTCAGCAATTTCATTTGCTGCCCCAGCTCACCGCGCGGGAGAATGTGGAGCTGCCAATGATCTACGCCGGGGTGCGCAGCGAGGTGCGCCACCAGCGGGCGACGGAGGCATTGGTGCGGGTGGGGCTGGGCGATCGCATCAACAACAAGCCTACCCAACTGTCGGGGGGGCAGCAGCAGCGGGTAGCGATCGCTAGGGCGATCGTTAACAACCCTCTCCTCCTGCTGGCCGACGAACCCACAGGAGCCCTAGATACCCGCACCACCGAGGACGTGCTCGGCATCTTCGCCGACCTCCACGCTGCAGGCATCACCGTTGTCATGGTTACCCACGAGCCCGATGTGGCTCGGGCCAGCCAGCGCATTATCTGGTTCAAAGACGGCAAAATTCTCAACGACCACCTCAGCCCCAACGATTTGGCCGAGTCTATTGCCTTAAGGTAATGCAAGCTGTTTCCAATTTACTCGCCTCACTGAACCCTTTAGCGTAGCCATCTATCGCTATCGCTGATGCTCTTTCAATAGTGTGTCCTATGCTAAAGTAAGGTATGCCGTATGACCTCATATCAAGAGAGCTTACTCGGTGAAAATTACCCTAGAGATTCCTGACGAAGCGCTTCAAGAGCAGACGCTCTCTCAAGCCGATTGGTTGCGAGAGATTGCCATTGCGCTGTTTCGGCAAGAGCTCATTACCTTAGGCACAGCCAGCGCTATTGCTGGAATGCATCAGATGGCCTTTCAAGAACTTCTGTTTGATCGTGGCATCGACCTTCATTACGGCTTAGCGGATTATCAAGCCGATATTGAAAGCTTGCGCAATAATTACTGGCGATGATTGTCATCAGCGATACGTCGCCGATCAGTAACCTTTTAAGAATTGAGCAACTGCACCTGTTGAAAGCACTTTATGGCAAATTGTTCATTCCTGAAGGTGTCTATCAGGAGATCAGCAGGTTGGAAGCTTTTGGTATTGAAACTTCCTGGCTACTGAAGACCGATTGGATTGTTGTTCAAGCAGTTCAAAATCAATTGTTGGTTACGGAATTGAAGGATGAGCTAGACCTAGGGGAAGCTGAGGCGATCGCATTGTCTATTGAAGTTGGCGGCGATCGCCTACTGATGGATGAACGTTTGGGCAGACAAGTGGCCCAACGTTTTGGCCTAAAGGTAACGGGGCTACTTGGGGTATTGGTCGCCGCTAAGCAGAGCGATTTGATTACTGAACTTAAGCCACTGTTAGATGCATTAGTTAGTCAAGCTAAGTTTCGGGTTCATCCTGACTTGTACCGCCAAATTCTGCAAGATGTCGGTGAAGCTTGATATCACATAGGAGGCCAAGCCTTTACCCGCAATGGCCAGGAATACTACTGACAGCTTAATTGCCCCTGCCTTTCTGCCCAGTTTTCTGAGGCTGGCAGCTGCCAATATCATCTCAAACCTGATGGTGCCCCTGGCGGGCCTCGTAGATACGGCCTTTCTCGGTCATCTGGACGACATTAGTCACCTGGGTGGGGTGGCCCTGGCCACGGTAGTTTTCAACGTGGTCTACTGGAGCTTTGGCTTTTTGCGCATGGGCACCACAGGTACAACGGCCCAGGCGCGGGGTCGGGGCGATGCCGAGGAACTTTGGCTGATCTTGCTGCGCAACGGGGCGATCGCCCTGAGTTTTGGGATGGCGATTTTGCTGCTTCAGGTGCCGATTCGCGACCTTAGCTTTGCCCTGCTCAGCGCTGAACCCGAGGTCAGAGCAGCGGGTATGGCATTCTACAACGCCCGCATTTGGGATGCCCCAGCAGTGCTGATGAATCTGGTGCTGATGGGCTGGTTTCTAGGCCGCGAAAAGGGTCGCCGGGTAATTGCGCTGTCGCTGGTAGGCAACGGCAGCAACGTGGTCTTCAACACTATTTTCATCAATGGTTTGGGCTGGGCCAGCACTGGGGCAGGGTTGGGCACTGCCCTCAGTCAGTACGTCACCCTGGCAGTGGGGCTGAGCCTCTTGGCTAGAGAAGGCGGCTTCCAAAAGCTTTGGGCAGTAGTGCCCCAGGGGTGGAATTTGCTGGCGATTAAAGGGCTATTTTTGCTGAACCGCGACATTTTGGTGCGCACTTTTGCCCTGGTGCTGAGCTTTGCGCTGTTTACCAATTTCAGCTCGGCTCTGGGCCGCGAAACCCTGGCGGCGAATACGCTGCTGCTCCAGGTGGTGACGCTCTCAGCCTACTTTATTGACGGCATCGCCTTTGCCACGGAAAGCTTTGCGGGGCGCTACTATGGCAGCGGCGATCGCACCCACCTGCGCCGTCTATTAACTTTGGGAGGATTCACCAGCATCGCCTTAGGGCTATCCTTCGCGCTGTCCTTTGTGCTGTTTCCAGCCCCGCTGTTTGGCCTGCTGACGGGCCATCAAAACGTGATCGCGATTGTCGAAGTCTACGTGGGGTGGTTGATTCCTGTTTTGGGATTGGGGGCGATCGCCTACATGCTCGACGGCTATTTTCTTGGCCTGACGGCTGGCCGCATATTGCGCAATGCCACGGTGCTGGCTGCGGGGGTTGGGTTTTTGCCTCTAGCCCTGCTGGCCCAAGCCCTCGGTAGTGCGCATCTGCTGTGGCTGGCCCTGGTGGGATTGATGGCGGCCCGCGCCCTCACCCTACTCTGGGCGGTGCCCAAATCTTTGGCCTAACCGCTGGTTTGTATTCCTACTCTTTTCTTACAACGTTTAGCTATAACTGATAGCCACAGCCAATCCCGCTCAGGATGATGGGGCTGATTTCTTCGGCTGAGGCTTCTATGGCGCTAAAAGAAGAGCTGTTTAATGAAATCTATGCGATCGATGAGGCAAATAATGCATACATGATCGAAGCTGCCCTCGACCACTACACCGATATTTTTAGCGAATGGGATCCTGCTCCCTTTAAACGGCGAGAACTCGATCCAGACTTGCAGTTTTATTTAGAAAGTAGCGCGGACGAAATTCCGCGAAAGTACGACCTTGAGGTGTGTTTTACCTTGCCCCCTAGCACCCGCGACGAAGCCATGGAGCAAGAGGTCAGAGCCGGGTTGAGAAACAGCGTCGACTTTAAACTCTACCTACTCAAAAAAGAAATTAGGCTGCTCAACACCCGCACTGCCCGCTACGTGGTTGCGGGCTTAGGCACGCTTTTGGCAGCCCGACTGGTAGAACCACTGGACATCAACATATTCACCTCTGTACTCACCGAGGGGTTGTTTATTGGCGGCTGGGTGTTTTTATGGGAAGCGGTTTCTCTCTTCTTTTTCTCAAATCGAGATCTATACAACCGCTATCGCACCTACAAGCGGTTGCGCAATTCTGAAGTTATCTTTAGCGAAGCGGCGTAGAGTATAGACTCGGAAAAACCGGGTTTCTATGGCTTAAGAATAGGCTGATAAACTCATCAGAAACCCGGATTTTGCTTCGGGCTACCCCCGGCTGGCCACCGAGCTGCGCTGATTGAGAATCGCCTGGTGAGCCTGCTCCCAGTGGTGGGCCGCAATGCGAATCTGGCTGGGGTCGGTCATACCCTGGGCGCGGTATTCGCGCACGGCTTCGAGGGCCGCCTGGTTGCTGAGCAGAGCCAGGTCGGCACCGTTCCAGCCGTCGGTGCGGGTAGACCAGTCGTTGAGATCGACGGCGACCAAAGGGCGATCGCTGTTGTGCACCTGCAAAATCGCCAGCCGCCCCGCCGCATCGGGCAGGCTGATCTCGAGCTGAAGGTCGATGCGTCCGGCGCGCAGAATGGCGGGGTCAAGGGCACTGGGGCGGTTGGTCGCCCCAATTAGCAGTACGTTGGTGCAGCTCTGGAGACCATCCAGCTCAGTGAGGAGCTGGCCGACGACACGATCGCTCACCCCAGAATCTCCCTGGTACTGGCCTCGGGCGGGCACCAGGGTGTCAATTTCATCAATAAATATTACGCAGGGCGCGGCCTGGCGGGCTTTGGCAAACAGCTCGCGCACCGCCTGCTCGGCAGCACCGACCCAGCGGCTCAGCAGTTCTGGCCCGTTGACGGCGATAAAGTTGGCCCGAGCCTGAGCGGCTACAGCCTTGGCCAGCAAGGTTTTGCCGGTGCCCGGTGGCCCCCACAGCAGCAGCCCTCGAGGCGCTTTAGCCCCCGTTTGGGCGTAGAGTTCGGGGTAGAGCAGCGCCCCTTCCACCGATTCTTGCAGAATCTGCTTGACGGAGTCTAAGCCGCCAATGTCCTCCCAGGCGATCGCAGGCGACTCTACCTCCACCGATCGCAGCACTGAAGGCTTGATTTCTTTAATTGCCTGGAGAAAGTCGGTGTGCACCAGGGTCATGGTGTCGGGTACGGGGCCAGCCAGATCTGGCACCTGACGGCGCAGGGCAAAGTAGGCAGCCTTTTGGCAGAGGGCCTTGAGGTCGGCCCCAACCATGCCAACCGCCAGATCGGCGATCGCATCCAAATCCACGCCATCTAACGGCATGTCGCGGGTTTGAATTTGCAGAATCTCGCACCGACCCTGGCGATCGGGCACGCGGAACTGCACCTCGCGATCGAAGCGACCCGGGCGGCGGAGAGCAGGGTCAATGTGGTCGGGCCGGTTGGTGGCGGCCAGCACGATCACGCCCTTGGTTTGGGCAAAGCCATCCATCAGACCCAGCAGGGTGGCGACCAGGCGCTTTTCGACCTCGCCTTCGACCTTGCTGCGATCGGGGGCCAGGCTGTCGATTTCGTCGATAAATACCAGGCAGGGTGCCGCTTTTTTGGCCTTTTCAAAAATGGCCCGCAGGCGCTGCTCCGCCTCGCCGTAGTATTTGCCCATTACCTCAGGGCCAACGATGGCAATGTAGTTGACCCCCAAATCTTCGGCCAGGGAGCGCGCGGTGAGGGTTTTGCCCGTGCCGGGAGGGCCAACCAGCAGCACGCCGCGCGTGGGCTCTAGACCCAGCTTGGCCAGCACGTCGGGGCGCTTGAGGGGAATTTCCACCAGTTCGCGCAGCTCTTGCAGAGTGGCGGAGAGGCCACCGACATCGCCCATAGTGGGGTGGTGGGGGGAGGATGGGTGTGGGGAAGATGGGGAGGATGAGGGAGTTGGGTAGGAACCCTCGCTGGGGGGTGGTGTGATGATGACTGCTTCGACAGCGGGATCATTCTCAATGTCAGGGGCGCTGGGGTTGCGGTTCATGTGGCTGACGCCGATGTTGGGGATGTTGCCCTGGCGGGGAATGCTGCCCATGCTCCGAGCGTTGATCTGCACGTTGGTTTTGAGCTCGCCGCTTTCGGCTTTTTCTTCTAGCGTTTTAGCCAGTTCGAGCAGTTGTTCAAAGCCTTTGAAGAAGTCATTCATGGGCGTTACTCATCACAGGTTGGGGCTGACAGCGAGGGGATAGGTGCCGCTTAGCGTTCCCCAGACCTAAGGGTTCACTCCCAATCCGCAAAACCGCTGCGTCCTGCCCCAGTCGTTATAAAAATTGAGAAACAACGTTAAGCCGTGATGTCACCCTGCCCTAGAGGCTCAGGGCGCTGTAGCCACCCAAAAATACCAGCCACACCATCACCACCAGCCAGTGCATGGCCGCAACCACCCACCAGGAGCCCGACTTCCAGTAGGCAATGGTGCAGATCAGGCCCAGCAGGGCAGCCGACAACAAAAATACCGGGTTGCTAAAGGTAGCAAAGGCCACGGGGTAGAGGGTCATGGCATTGAGAGGATGCATGACGACAAACAGACCCAGCATAGGCAGCCCCAGCCGCCAGCGGCGGCGATCGCTCATGATCTCGGTTGGGTGGGGCAGCAGCAGCACCCGCCAAAACCCCTCTTCGAGCAGGGCGGGCACCAACAGCACCCGCGCCGCCAGCCGCAGCCCATCACCCCAGGTAATATCGGCCAGGGTGGGGGCCAAAAAATGGCTGCGCAACCCCAGGGGAATCGTCACCAGCCCCAGCGCCACCGTTAGCCCAGCCGCTAGCATCCAGTCCTGAGCCGGTGGCCAAGTAGTTGCAGCCTGCCGCAACCGATGCAGGGTAAGCCGGAGGGCAATATAAGCGCTAAGGCGAAGGTGTTGCAACGGTACCAATGCAGTAGTGGTAGCAAACGATGGCGGCCTTCCTAAGCAGGTTGGCAACCTGAGCCAAGGGAAAGCATCAGCGCAATCAGGGTGACGGTCCCCCAGAGCGCCTACTTCCATAGTAAACAGATTGATTAGGGGGTGGTGTGATGAAGGCTGCCATCTGCTGCTGCCCCTAAATCAGCCGCACCCGGTTTAGACTGCGTGGAGAAAAGTCAGGAGAACTAGCTACTGAATACGAGATTTGAGCGTAACTAAATTCAAGCATCTTTAAAGATTGGGGCATGCTAACAAAGACGTTCTTTTAATTTGACGCTGGTTCGACGGGTGTTGCCAGCTCACTCTGGCAAGGTCAGAAATTCTTAAGATGAAGTTACTAACCGCGTCATGCCTTTGCCCGCAGAGTCCGAGCCCCCCGCTAAGTTAGAAGCATCCCCGTCAGATCTTGGCGGGGACACTGCTAGTGCGAAGGAAGTAGGGGTTAGCCTGCAGCTAGACTCAGCCCTGCCCTGGAGCATCTTTGAGGCCGCCCTTGATGCCATGCTGATTACTGATGACGCCGGGTATTATCTGGCGGCCAACCCAGCGGCCTGTGCACTGCTAGAGCTGCCTGAGGCAGACTTAGTTGGGCGACGAGTGGCCGATTTTTTGCTGTTGGGCGAAGAGTTTGAGACGGTTTGGCAGGATTTTTTGGCGGCGGGGCAGACGCGGAGGGAACAGCAGCTGCGGCTCGACAACGGCACTATCAAAACGGTGGAGTTCGCGGCGACAGCTCACGTTCAGCCAAATCATCACCTGTCGATTTGGCGGGATATTAGCGATCGCAAGCAGTTTGAAACCGAGCGCGATGCTCTGTCTCGGCAGCTAGAGCAGTGGGTCATTAGCAGCTCTGAAAAATTAGAGATCACCCAGGCCGAGCTGCGATCGCAGCAGCAGCGCATCGACAGCATTCTCAACTCGCTGGAGTGCGTGGTGTGGTCGGTTGATCCCTTAACCCTGGAAACCATCTACGTCAACGCCGCCTCCACTGACCTCTACGGCCACCCCCCAGAGGCTTTTTTAGCCGATGCTGACCTTTGGTTTAACTGCATTCATCCCGACGATTACCCACTGCTTTTGGCAGATATTGAGGCCCTGAGCTACCAGGGCAAAATTGATCGGGAGTACCGGATCTTTCGTGCCGATGGCACCATGTGCTGGGTGCGGGGGCAGGCCCGCCTGGTGCGCGATACTGACGGGACCCCCCTTCGCATTGACGGCACTACGCTGGATATCAGCGATCGCAAACGGGCCGAGTTTGCCCTCAGAGACCACCAGGCCACCCAGCAGGCCCTGCTCGAAGCCATCCCCGATCTGATGATGCGCATCGACGAAAACGGCAACATTCTCGACCTGATTTCGGGCGGCGAGATTACCCTCTATGGCCCTATTGCCCCCGATCGCGGACAATCGCTTTACGTCAACTTTCCTGAGGAGCTGGCCGACCAGCGCATGCACCACGTGCGGGTTGCCCTATCTACGGGCACCCGTCAGCGCTACGAACACACTATTGAAATCAACGGCGAACTGCGCCACGAAGAGTCGCGGATAGTGCCCATCAGCCAAAACGAGGTGCTGGTGATTGTGCGCGATATTACCGAGCGCAAGCGGGCCGAAGTCACCCAGGCCGACCTCAACCAAAAGCTCAAGCTGGTCAATGCCGAACTCAACCGGCTGGCCACCGTCGATGGTCTCACCGAAATTGCCAACCGCCGCAGTTTTGATCAGGCCCTCGACCTGGAATGGCAGCGGGCCCGCCGCCAGCAAAAATATTTGTCGCTGATTCTCTGTGACATTGATTACTTCAAGCCCTACAACGACAACTATGGTCACTTGGCAGGTGATGACTGCCTGCGCAAAGTGGCCCAGATGCTAAGCACTGTGGTCAAGCGGCCAGGCGATCTGGTCGCCCGCTACGGCGGCGAAGAATTTGTGCTGCTGCTGCCCGATACCACCCTTGATGGCAGTATTGAAATTGTCGAAAAAGTTCAGGCGGCGATCGCCCAGTGCCCGCTGCCCCACGATTATTCGAAGGTGAGCTCAAACTTAACCCTGAGCTTTGGCCTCGTGTGCCACTGCCCCGCCGTCAAAGAGCACTCCCCCAGAGAGCTCATCCATCGCGCCGACCTAGCTCTCTATGAAGCCAAGGCCCAAGGCCGCAATCGGTACGTGGTGGGCGACAGCTTTACCTAGTAGGTTGTCCAGCTAAAGGTGACAGATTGTTTGGGTTTAAGGGTCAAGGGTTCAGGGTCTAGGGTTTAGGGTCACGACATGCCTTAAACCGTACACCTTAGACCGTGAACCCTAGCTATTCGAGCTTGTCACAATTAGCTTGGTTAAGTACTAGCCGTCAGCTAAGCAGTTCGCAGCACAGGCCAACTGGCCGGTTGATGTTAACAGCCATCTAGCCCACACTGGAGTTTGGCTAAGCATGAGATTCCATGACTAACCCTGAGTTTAATGTGGCTATGGCCCCGGCGGCCTTGAGCGTTGGCGGTTTAGTCGACTACATCAAGGCCGTTTTAGAAGACGACCCCACCCTGCGCCAGGTCTGGGTGGTCGGCGAAGTGTCTAGCGCCAACAACCACGCCAAGGGGCTGTTTTTTACTCTCACCGACCCCGACACCGGGGCTGCCATCAATGCTGTGGCCTGGCGCAGTCAGCAGGCGCGGCTCACGACCCTGCCTGCCGTCGGCGAACAGGTGATTGCTCTGGGCACGGTGAAAGTCTATCCCCAGCGCAGCAGCTACCAGCTGACGGTGTGGCAAGTGCTGCCCAGCGGCGACGGCCTCAAGGCCCTGCGCTATCGCCAGCTGCGCCAGCGGCTTGCCGCTGAGGGTCTGTTTGACCCCGAGTTTAAGCGCCCGTTGCCCGCCCTGCCCCAAACCATTGCGGTGGTGTCGTCTCCCCAAGCGGCGGCATGGGGAGACATTCAACGATCGCTGCGGCACCACCATCCCGGCCTGCACTTGCTCTTCTCGCCGGCCACGGTGCAGGGCGACACCGCCCCCGCCTCAATTGAGGCCGCGATAGCTCGGGTGGCCCGCGACGGTCGCGCCGAGGTGCTGATCCTGGCTCGCGGCGGCGGGGCCAGCGAAGATTTGGAGTGTTTTGACGATGAGCGCGTGGTGCGGGCGATCGCCAACTGCCCCATCCCGGTGGTGACCGGCATCGGCCACCAGCGCGACGAATCGTTGGCCGATCTGGCGGCGGATCTATGTGCCCATACCCCGACGGCGGCGGCGATCGCCGCCGTTCCCGCCCTGGCCGATCTAATCGAAGCTCACCACCAGCGGGTAGCCCTGCTCAAAACCCTAACCGCCGAGCACCTGCTCAATGCCCAAAGCGATGTGCACCGCCTTAGGCAACGATTGCTGCGCACTCGCCTCGACCAGCAAATCGAGCAGCAGATCATTCACCTCAAACAGCTCAAGCGCCGACTGGTGCAGGGGGTGCAGGTAGAAATGAGACAGGCAAGCGATCGCACCGCTGCCCTACGCAGCCACCTGATGACCCTTGACCCCGACACCGTGGTTAAGCGAGGCTATGCTCTAGTCCGTGACGAAGCCAGCCAGCTCGTTACCCAAGCCAGCAGCGTCACCCCCGGCGAAACCCTCCAAATACAGCTCGCCCAGGGCCACCTCACCGTCCAAGTCACCCAAATTCACCCCCTCATCTCCTAACTCCCTTATCTCCTATCTCCATCCACCCCCTACCCATCCACCCCTTCACCCCCATGCCCAAGAAAGCCGCCGACCCCTGGAACTACGAAAACACCGTCGCCACCGTCGAAGGCATCATCGCCGACCTCGAATCGGGCAGCCTGCCCCTAGCGGCGGTGCTGAGCCAGTTTGAACAGGCCGTGCAGGCCCTCCAGCAGTGCGAAACCTACCTGAACGAGAAGCAGCAGCAGGTAGACTTGCTGATTGAAACCCTGGCTGACCACTGAACCTAACCTCAATGATTGGGCTTACAGCCAGTGAAATCTGGCTTAGAGCAGTTCAAAACGGCAAGATTCAAACCTATCGAGCATTCTTTGCTCTTCTATTTTTGTTCTTCTGCTACAGCTAATCGTCTCTAGCCCAGTCGCTTACTCAATACGAATGATGTCGCGAAAGCCAAACCAGTTATAGCGGTGGGCGACCCACGGCAGGCCCACGAACACAATCAAGAGCAAACAGAACATGGCTACTCTTTGGGGCATGGTTGTGGTCAGTGTTTGCCCGGCATAGCTCAGCAAAAAGGTAGAGGGAATCATGCCCAGCAGTGTAGCCACGGCATAGACCTTGACCGAGAGCTTGAGCATCCCTGCCCCGTAGCTCACCCCATCAAAGGGCAGCACCGGAAACAGGCGGCTGAAGAAAATCAGCCAGCCTAAATACCGTTCGCCACGGTGCGCGTCTACAGAAATAGATTTACCTGTCAGCGACCGAATGACAGCACTGCCCAGGGTGCGCCCCAGAAAGTAGGCCATTAAACTCCCCAAAAATCCACCGATGACGCTGTAGACGCCAGCCATTGGCATGCCCCACACCATACCAGCCGCGACCGCCAGGGGCGCACCCGGTACCGGGCTCACCACCACCGATAGCGCCAGCACAGCGATGTAGGTAACGGGTCCCCAATGACCCATTTGTTGAAGGGTTGGCTTCAGCGCGGTGGGGTTGAATAGGTCAGGACTAGGCCCAAGCACCAGCCAGCCAGCCGCCAGAGCACAGGCCACAGCGATCGCCAGGGCCGCTCCATTTGGGCGTAGCCAAAAATTCCTCAAAGGCTGGGGTAGGGCTATTGAGGTCAACCTCTTTAGCTTGCCGTAGGGTTTACGGTTCTGTAGTTCTAAAATTTTTGAGCAGGGTGGCTCCTAGCGATCGCAACCGGTCTGGGCTAGGGAATGACAAAAATTTTTAGGTCAGCCTCAAGCCATTCCTAAAATTAAGGCTCATCCTAAAGAAGACCGAACTCTCTTCTAGCCCCATGAACCCAGAGCACCAGCGCCTAAAAGCGGCCTATGTATCGCAAACGCCGTGGCAGAAATGGGGGCCATATTTAAGCGATCGCCAGTGGGGCACCGTGCGCGAAGACTACAGCGCTACGGGTGCAGCGTGGGATTATTTCTCTCACCAGCAGTCGCACTCGCGGGCCTACCGCTGGGGCGAGGATGGCCTGGGCGGCATCTGCGACGACCAGCAGCTGCTCTGCTTTGCCCTAGCCCTCTGGAATGGGAACGATCCCGTGCTCAAGGAGCGCCTGTTTGGGGTTACCGGCAGCCAGGGCAACCACGGCGAAGACGTCAAGGAATACTACTTTTACCTCGACAGCACCCCTACCCACAGCTATCTAAGGTTTCTCTATAAATACCCCCAGGCCGAGTACCCCTACGCTGACCTAGTGGCCGAAAACCAGCGACGCGGGTACGACCAGCCCGAGTACGAGCTGCTGGATACTGGCGTGTTTGGCGAAAACCGCTACTTTGACGTGTTTGTGGAATACGCCAAGGCCGGTCCCGAAGACGTTTTGATTGCCGTTGAAGTGGTCAATCGCGGCCCTGAACCAGCCACAATTCACCTGCTGCCGACCCTGTGGTTTCGTAACACCTGGGCCTGGGGTGATGACATAGAAAAGCCAGAGTTACGCAGGGGCAAACGGCCGTTTGCCCCTACAGGGGATGTTGTGATAGAGGCCACCCACCCCACTTTGGGAAACTACTGGCTCCACTGCGAAGGAAGCTCGACTGATGCAACCCCGCCCCTATATTTCACCGAAAATGAGACCAACCATGCAGCCGTATTTGGCAGCACAAATTCCTCACCCTACGTCAAAGACGGCATTCACAAGGCGGTGATTCATGGGCAAACAGATGCAGTGAATCCCGCTCAGGTGGGCACAAAAGTCTCGCCCCACTATCAATTTTCTCTTAGGTCGGGGGAGCGGCAGACAGTACGCCTCCGACTGACAGATCAGCCCACCCTGGAAGATTCCTTTGGTGACGACTTTGCGAAAATCCTCCAAACTCGGCGGCAGGAGGCAGATGATTTCTACCAAGCCCTTACGCCTTTTGAGCTAAGTGACGGTCAGCGGCAAATTCAGCGACAGGCGATCGCAGGTTTGCTCTGGAGTAAGCAGGTTTACACCTACTCAGTGGAACAATGGCTGCGCGGGGATTCAACCAGGCCAGAGCCGCATCGCCACCGCAACCGCCACTGGCAACACCTCGACACCGCCGACATCATCTCCATGCCCGACAAGTGGGAATACCCCTGGTTTGCTGCCTGGGATCTGGCCTTTCACTGCATTCCTTTGGCCATGGTTGACCCCGAATTTGCCAAGCAGCAGCTCGACCTGCTGACGCGGGAGTGGTATATGCACCCCAACGGCCAGTTGCCCGCCTACGAGTGGGCCTTTGGCGACGTCAACCCACCCGTCCACGCCTGGGCTACCTGGCGCGTTTATAAAATTTCTCAAAAGATGACCGGGCCAAGCGTAGACCATCGGCCCTTTCTAGAACGCGTTTTTCAAAAACTGCTGCTCAACTTTACCTGGTGGGTCAACCGCAAAGACGCTGAGGGCAAAAACGTTTTTGAGGGCGGCTTTCTCGGTCTCGACAATATCGGCGTGTTTGACCGCAGCGCCCCGCTACCCACCGGCGGCAACCTAGAGCAGTCCGACGGCACTAGCTGGATGGCAATGTACTGTCTCAACATGCTGGAAATGTCCCTGGAACTGGCGCTTGAAAACCCGGTTTACGAGGATATGGCCACAAAATTCTTCGAGCACTTCATCTACATTGCCGAGGCCATGAACCACATCGGCGACGACCAAACCCGCCTGTGGAGCGAGGAAGACGGGTTTTTCTACGACGTGCTGCACCTACCCGACGGTGATGGTCAGGGGCCAGCTCGTGACCATCGCATCCAGATGAAAATTCGCTCACTGGTCGGGCTAATTCCCCTCTGCGCGGTCATGACCTTAGAGCCCAAAACCTTGGAAAAACTGCCCAGCTTTGCCGAACGGCTGGAGTGGTTCATTCAAAATCGCCCCCACCTGAAGCGCAATGTGGCCTGCATGGAAACCCAGGGCACCGGAGCGCGGCGCATGCTGGCTCTGTGCTACGCCACTCTAGGCCAGGTCGAACCACGCGATCGCCTGCGCCGCCTGCTCGAAAAACTGCTGGATGAGTCCGAATTCTTGAGTCCCTACGGCATTCGTGCCCTGTCGAAATACCATGCTGAGCACCCCTACAGCTTCCACGCCAATGGCCAAGAGTACCGAGTTGACTACGAACCAGCGGAGTCGAGCAGCGGGCTATTTGGCGGCAACTCCAACTGGCGGGGGCCGATCTGGTTTCCGGTCAACTATCTGATTATCGAGTCGCTGCAAAAATTTCACCACTATCTAGGTGACGACTACAAAGTCGAATGCCCCACCGGTTCTGGGCAGTGGATGAATCTGTGGGAGGTCGCCAGCGAGCTATCCCAGCGGCTGATCGCCATTTTTGAGATCAATGCCGACGGCGATCGCCCCGTCAATGGCGGTACTGTTCCCCTACAGCAAGACCCCCACTGGCGCGACCATGTGCTGTTTTACGAATACTTCCATGGCGACAACGGGGCCGGGCTGGGAGCCAGCCACCAAACTGGCTGGACGGGGCTAGTCGCCAAGCTCATTCAGCAGCAGGCCGAATATACCTGCGATCCCCAAAGGGACACCTGATTCAAGTCGGCTCCCGGACTGGAATACCGCAGGCTTGACGCGGCGTGAATTGCCTTGGCCCAGAAGCCACAGTTTGTCCCAGTGGCGATATTTGCAGAAAACGATCGCGATCGCCCCCTAAAACCCCTGCAAAAGCGCAAGACCAAACCTTAGTGACAACCGGTGACAGCGTGGGCGGCACCCAGCGAACTGTGGCTTTCCATTGTGTGGCCTCTGCACCAACAGCTGACGACGATGGCACCGTAGACGCCAAATTCTGCCAAACCTACCGCTATCAATCAGGTGAAGTGACGGCGATCGCCCAGGCCGAGGCCCTCCAAGGTCGAATTTTGGTTCCGGGCTCGCCGTTCGATTGAGCGGCATCATCGACTCACCCGGCAGTGGAGTAGAAGTTAGATTTAACGGTGGCGATCGCTCTTGTTCCTTTGGCAGCGGCCTTTTCAGTCAGGACCTGGAGCTTTCTGAAGGGGAGTACGTTCTCACAGGCGCGTACAACTTGAATATGGTCTTTTCAGGTGCTGACCCACTATCAAGCTGTCCAATTATTCTGCACGCCAAGGTGGAGACACTAGGGGTTCGGTAGATTCAGCATCACCCACTAATAAAGGCAGGGCCTAAATCTTGAAGCCTGCTTCCCACTTCTAGCGGCCCAACTAACCCTAGAAACCCTAAGCCCAATTCCTCTTCCTGAGGAATTGGGCTTAGCCACAGAAGTGCCGTTTGAAACATTCTTAGGAACTCACAGGTTTTGCAGAACAAGCCAAAGGCTCAAAGCCTGGGAATGGTTTCTGACTTGGGACTGATAGCTGAACCGTCGCGGAGCAGGTTGCGAAAATGCGGCAGATAAAGTACAAGTGTACTTATTCGGCATCCCCCATGGTCGCCTTGATCTGATTCACAAATTCCTGATGGTCGATCACCGGCTTCGAGATATAGCCATTGGCACCGCTCTGGCTCAAAAAATTCTCGCGATCGCCCTCCATGGCGTGGGCCGTCACCAAAATCACCGGTAGGTTAGCCGTAGCGGGGTCAGCCTTCAGCAGCTGGGTAATCTTGATGCCATCCATGGGCTTGCCCTGGTACATGCTATGGGCCAGCGACACATCCATCAAAACCACGTCAACTTCACCACTGCGGGCAATGGTCATCACCTCTTCGACATCTTCTGTATGCTTAACCGCCAGGCCCCCGCGCTTGGTCAATATTTTAGAAAATACTCGGGCATTTACCAGGTCGTCTTCAACGAGTAAGACGGTCTTCATTACGTGTGTCCATCCCTGTCATCAGAGGAATATGGTCTTTGAACGGAAATGCTTGGGTTGGGGCGCCAGCTTTATCTAGACAGCCGAGGCAGCTACAGCCCTAGCCCTCCTGGGTAAGCTTTTCTAGGCAAGTGCCCCATGGCGGGTAGACTGGATTGCCTAAACGCTTGCCATACCCACAAGCTTGCCTATAAGTTACAGCATTGTTAACGCCGATTCATCAAGGCTCATTAAATTTAGACCGTGCGTTAGGCTGCGAAATGCCAATTTACGCCTAGGCTATGGCTAAACTCAGCTACAGCTCGGTAAGTTAGCCACAATCTATCTCACCTACCCCGTTCCCCTTTTTTCATCCAGGATCCCCGCCCATGGCCGACCAACTCGACATTCTTGCTGGGCAGATTGTGCCTACCTCGCTCCACACCGAGGTGCAGCGGTCGTACCTGGAATACGCCATGAGCGTGATTGTGGGCCGGGCGCTGCCCGACGTACGCGATGGCCTCAAGCCGGTGCACCGCCGCATTCTCTATGCCATGCACGAACTAGGGCTAACCCCCGATCGCCCCTACCGCAAATGCGCCCGCGTAGTCGGCGATGTGCTGGGTAAGTATCACCCCCACGGTGACCAGGCGGTCTATGAGGCCTTGGTGCGTATGGTGCAGACGTTCTCCAGCCGCTACCCCCTGCTGGATGGCCACGGCAACTTTGGCTCGGTCGACAACGACCCCCCAGCGGCCATGCGCTACACCGAAACGCGCCTGTCGCCGATCAGCAACGAGGGGATGCTGACCGATATCAGCGAGGCCCTGGTTGACTTTAGCGACAACTTTGACAGCTCCCAGCAGGAGCCGGTGGTGCTGCCCACCCAGTTGCCCAACCTGCTGCTCAACGGGTCTTCGGGCATTGCCGTGGGCATGGCTACTAACATTCCGCCTCACAACATGGGCGAAGTGATCGATGGCCTAGTAGCGATGATCGATCGCCCCACCCTCTCCGACGACGACCTGTTTCGCCTCATCCCCGGCCCCGATTTCCCGACCGGGGGCGAGATCATCGGCACCGAGGGCATTCTCGACGCCTACCGCACCGGGCGAGGCAGCATTCCCATTCGCGGCCTTTGCCAGTTTGAAGAAGTGCATCCTGGCCGGGGGCGACAGCGGCGCAACGCGATCATCGTTACCGAGCTGCCCTACCAGGTAAATAAGGCGGGGTGGATTGAGAAAATTGCCCAACTGGTGAACGCGGGACGGCTGGAGGGGATTGCGGATATTCGAGATGAGAGCGATCGCGACGGCATGCGGGTGGTGATCGAACTCAAGCGCGACACCCCAGCCCATCGGGTGCTGCAAGATCTCTACCGCACCACGCCGCTGCAAACCAACTTCGGCGTGATTATGCTGGCGCTAGATAACGGCCAGCCTCGCCAGATGCCTCTGCGCGACGTCATGCAGGCGTTCCTCGACTTTCGTGAAACCACCCTCACCCGCCACTACCAGCACCAGCTCGAAAAAACCGAGGCCAAGCTGCACATCACCGAGGGGCTGCTCACCGCGCTCAACAACCTCGATGCGATCATCGACATTCTGCGCAACGCCGCCGACGGCACCACCGCCAAGCAGACCTTTCAGCAGCGGTTTGACCTCAGCGAGCGCCAGTCGGACGCGATCTTGGCCATGCCCCTGCGCAAGCTCACCGGCATGGAGCGCCAGGGCCTAGAAAACGATTTTGCCGAACTCAGCCAGCGCCGGGACGACCTCACCCGCCTGCTGAGCGATCGCAAAGAGCTGCTCAAGGCGATGAAAAAAGAGCTGAAGGCGCTCAAAAAGAAGTTCAGTGACCCCCGCCGCACCCGCATTCAAACCGACGCCGAACGGGCGGAAGAATCACAACAGGTCGAAGAGATCATTGCCGAAACCGTCGAAGAAGCGACGATCGTAGAGTTTACCCAAAAGGGTTACGTGCGGCGGTTTTCCCAAAAATCCTACCAGCGGCGGCAGGCTCGGCTAGAGGTTGACCCCAACCCCAAACTCCATGAGGTAGACGACGACCCAGTGGTGCAGGTTGAAGCCGCCCTCACGACCCACGAACTGCTCACCCTCACCCGCGATGGTCGGGCCTTTACCGTTGCTGTCGGGGCTGTCCCTGCTAACCCGCGGCAGGGCAAGGGGGCACCCCTGGTGCAGCTGCTGCCGGGTTCGGTGCCATCCGCCGCCGATGCGATCGCGTCCCGGTTGGTGCTTCGCGACGATTTGCTAGAGCACGACCTGATTCTCGTCACCCGCAAGGGCAAAATCAAGCGCGCTCCGCTGAAAGAATTCACCAACCTCACCGGGCGCGGCCTCACCGCCATCAAAGTGAAAGACGGCGACGAACTGGCCTACGTCACCCTGGCCGAGCCAGGCGATGACCTGGTATTGGGAACGACCGGCGGCCGACTGCTGCGCTTCCCGATCGATGATGACAACCTGCAAGTTATGGGCCGCGCCGCCCAAGGCCCCCAGGGTATTCGCATGGGCAAGCAAGAAACCCTGACCGGCTGTGTGGCTGTGCAGTCGAGCAAGGATTGCCTGCTGCTGGTGTCGGCGGCGGGCTATGCCAAGCGTTTGCCGGTAGAGGGTTTGCGGGTGGCCAAGCGCGGCGACATTGGCACCCAATCGTTTCAATTTAGCCTCAAGACCGACAGCCTGATGGCGCTGCTGCCCGCAGTACCCAAGGAAGCCGTGACGGTGTTTACCAGCGCTGAGCGCACCGCTGTCATCCCGATCGCATCGGTGCCCCGCCAAGGCAGGACTGGGGAGAGCGATCGCATCGTCAAACCCAACAAAGGCGAAACCATCACCCAAGTAATTCGCATCACCCCACCCGATCAGAGCACCTTAGCCGAAGCAGAGTAAGATAAATTTTGGATTTTAGGTTGGCGATTTTGGCGTTACTGACTCGCCGCAGGGTGCGTTGGCGCTAGCAAGTCACCACTCGCCACGTTTCTCCCAAGCTCCTCCACCTGTCGCTGTCAACGCCTAGTCCCTGTAATCCGTGGACTTCAAAGAGATTACAGGACAGCCCTACTCAGCATCACTTCAAAACTGTCTTCCTGCCCCTCTACCTGCTCAGTTTCCCGTGGCTCAAGTCGCAATCGAAAACGTTTACAAAACCTTTCCTAAATCTCGCCAATCCCATGGGGCAGAGGCCACTGAACCAGATGCGGCAGACGCGGCGGCGGTGCTTAAGCGCATCAACCTCACTGTTGAGGACGGCGAATTCATGGTGCTGGTCGGCCCCTCGGGCTGCGGTAAAAGCACTCTGCTGCGGCTGATTTCGGGGCTGGAGGCAATTACGGGAGGCAGTATCTGGGTGGGCGATCGCAAAGTCAACGACCTGCCCCCCAAGCTGCGCGACACCGCCATGGTGTTCCAGAGCTATGCTCTCTACCCTCACCTGACGGTCTACGACAACCTCGCCTTTGGCCTGCGTCGCATGGGGGCTGACCTCGAACAATCCCTGCCCTCTCTAGAGTCGAGCCAGCCGCTTTCTCCCAGCGACTCCCCTGCCAACCAGGAGCTAGAGCGCCTGCTTACTGAAAGCCGTTGGTGGGAGAAGCCCCTGGTCTCAATCACGCGCAGGCTGCCCCCCAGCCTGCGCTATGTCTCTGAGGCCGAACAACTGATCGACGAACGGGTGCGGGCCGTGGCCAAGATGCTGCAAATCGACCTGCTGCTCAACCGCCAGCCCCGACAGCTTTCGGGCGGGCAAAAGCAGCGAGTGGCCCTGGGTCGAGCCATGGCTCGCAATCCCCAGGTATTTTTGATGGATGAGCCCCTGTCAAACCTGGATGCCAAACTGCGGATGGAAACCCGCGCCCAGATTGTAAATTTGCAGCGGCAGCTGGGCATTACCACCATCTACGTCACCCACGACCAGGTGGAGGCTATGACCATGGGCCATCGCATCGCCGTGATGAACCTGGGTCAAATTCAGCAGGTGGCCACCCCGCTGGAGCTGTATAACCGCCCCGCCAATCGCTTTGTGGCTGGCTTTATCGGCTCGCCACCCATGAATATTGTCCCTGTTCAGGTGCAGGCTCCATTTTTGCTGGTGCATCCTGAGTTTCGCCTGTCGCTGCCCAGCGATTGGGACGATCGCCTGCTGCCCTACGACAACCGCGAAGCGCTGCTGGGCATTCGCCCCGAGCACCTCAGTTTGGCCCTGCCCGCACCCAAAAATATTCGCGGTCACATCACCCACCTAGAGGCCCTGGGCAGCGAAACTTACATAACGGTGCGGACCGAGGGACTGACGCTGCTGGCCAAAATTCCCCCCGACGAGGTGGTGCGAATTGGCGATGAGGTGTGGCTGGCGATCGCCTCCGAAAAAGCCCATCTGTTTGATCCAGAGAGTGACGCCTCCCTTTGGAGCTGCTAACCTTTTGTAGCCGCAGAGATTCACATCAACGAGCCATGCCAATGAGGGAAAGCACCTTGCGTAAATCCCGTTCTGGTAAAACCCAGCTACTCTCAGGGCTAACTTTGATCGGCGCGATGGTCGGGGTCTTCTTCTTAGTGCAAGCGCCCTGGGCGCAGCCGCTGCGAGCCCTAGCACTGTTGGCCCTGCCTGGGTTGCAGGGGGCCTTGACCGCTCGGCAGGCTCTGCACCAGCACCGATTAGCGCCATCAAGGTCAGGGCTGACGATCGCAGAGCTGATCGGGGCGGGGCTGCTGGGGGTAGCCGCCGGCATCGCCTTGCTGGGCGCTAGGTCGCTGCCGGTGCTCTATAGCAGTTGGGTTGTAGCCGCGATCGCCACCCTAATCTTGGTAATTGCCACCGCCCTTGAGCTGCTGCGAGCGATGAGCCGCAGACAAAATCAGCGCCCGGTGCTGCTCAAGCTGTTGCTGCAAAGCCTGGCGCTGATCTTCTATGGCCTACTGCTGCTGTGGATGGGGCTGCTGTTTCTGCTGTCGCTAACGGGCGAGTCATACATGGGGAATTGAGCGGGGGTAGTTGACGGGAAGCGATCACCCCGAAAGCCTGCCATTTTTCCAAGCCACCTCGACCGAATCACTCATCTTGCCGCACCTTTAGACTGATTTGCCTAAAGACTGCATTGTGTAGCACTTGCCCTGCCACCGCTATCTCTTGACCATCCACCCAGGCCTGCTCCAGGGTCGCCCCGTGCAAGTGTAGGTTCACCTTTTCGTAGGGAAACTCGTAGTCTCCCTGCGATCGCCAAGTGAGGGTTAAGGTCTGCTCCCGCTGGCTTAGATGCCACTGGTCTAGTCGCGAGTCGCCGTAGCCTTCTCCGGCATCGCTGTAGAGCTGACCTTGGCTTTCCCCCTCCCCATCAGGGCCCAAGGCCGGTGGGTAGAGGTGCAGGGTCAGGTCTTCACCTTCAGCCAGGGGCAAAATGCTGCCTCCCCTTACCAGCAGGGGAATTTGCTCCAGCGGAGCCGGTAGCTCGACGGTTTGCCCACCCTGCCATAGCGTGTCATCCCAAAAGCTGTACCAATTGCCGGGGGGGAGGGCAACTTGGCGGCAGCGCTCTCCCTGGGTCATCACTGGACACACCAGCAGCGCGTCCCCCAGACAAAAGGCATCCTCTCGGTTCCACAGGCTTTCGTCTGTCGGGTCCAGCCAGAACAGCGGACGCACAGGGGGATATCCCCATTCGGCGGTCTCCCACACCAGAGTGTAGAAGTAGGGCATGAGCTGCTGACGGAGCTGCAAAAAGCGGCGCGCAATGCTGAGGCAGGGTTCGCCGTAGGTCCAGGGGGCGCGGTGCCCCACGCTGACGGCGCTGTGGGTGCGGTAAAAGACCATGAAGGTGGCCATTTGAAACCAGCGCAGGTATAGCTCAGGCCCCGGATTGCCCAAAAATCCGCCAATGTCAGGGCCGCAAAAGGCCACCCCCGACAGCCCCAGACCCAAAACGGTGGCTACGGTCTGACGCAGCGCCTCCCAGGTCGAGACGATATCGCCGGTCCAGGTCCAAGCGTAGCGTTGCAGCCCAGCCCAGCCCGATCGCGTCACCACAAAGGGACGAATATGGGGCCGGTGGCTCCGCAGGCTTTCAAAGGCGGCACGGGTTTCGAGCATGCCGTAGACATTGTGGGCTTCGCGGTGGTCGCCGCCGCGCCCCTCTAGCTTGTGCTGAGTCGCCAGGGGCAGGGTGGGGTCGCCCCAGGCCACAAAGGCCGCCGGTTCATTCATATCGTTCCAAAAACCGGCTACTCCCGCCTGAAGCAGGTAGGAAAACTGGCGGCTCCACCAGTCGCGCACAATTGGATCGGTAAAGTCAGGGAAGACCGACCGCCCCGGCCAGACGGGGGCAACTACCAGATCGCCGTTGGCGTAGGTGCAGAAAGCATCGAGAATTTGCCCTTCTAAAAACAGGTTGCTGTGGCGGTTGTGCTGAATGCCGGGATTGTTGATCGCGATCAGCCGCACGCCATTGACCGCCAACTCCGCCGTAAACTGCCGAAACTTGGGGAACCGCTGGGGGTCGATGGTGAAGGCGCGGTGGTTGACCTGGCAGTCAATATCTACATGCAGGGCGCTGAGGGGCAGGTCGTGCTGCTGAAAGTTTTGCACCTCCTGGCGCAGGGTGGCCTCGGTGCGATAGCCCCAGTGCGATTGGTGATACCCCAGGGCCCAGCGGGGCGGCAAGGGTGCTCGCCCGGTGAGCTGGGTATAGCGCTGCATGAGCTGGGGCGGCGCACCGATCGCCAGGTAATAGCGCAGGGCACCGGCCTCGAAGGTGGTGGTGGCTTGCTGGCCCAACCGTAGCTCGCCCCGAAAGGTGTTTTCGTAAAACACCAGATAGCTGCCCTGCTGGTGCAGACCCAGGTACACCGGAATGCAGATATACATCGGGTCGGTGCCGGGTTCGTAGATGTTGCCGGGGTCGTAGTTCCAGAACTGGTAGGTTTTGGTCTGGGCTGGGCCGCTCTGCTCTGAAACTACGGGTCGCCGCAGGTTAAAGGTTGCCGCCCGTTCCCCCAGACCGAAGAGGCACTCTTCGTCCCGCAGGGGGGTAGTCTGCTGCCACCCTTCTCCCAAACGCTGGGGAGGGAGTTCTTGGCGAATCTGGCCGGTCTGGTCGGCGATCGCCAAACTGCCGTCCCAACCTACGCTGATCGTGAGTTCAGAACTAGAGAGCACCCATCCCTGAGACTGCTCTTCTAGTTGGGTGGTGACAGCAGGCCAGGGGTGGTCGGCTAGGCCATAGGGCAGGGGCAGCCGACCGGGCTGCCAGGTGACGCGAACGAAATCTGGTGTTAAAAAGGCGAGTTCGAGGGAGGCGTGCTCAAACTCAATCTCAGCGCCCCGCTCGGTAGGGGTGGCATGAAGTCCTTTGCCTACGGGCATGGGGGTAGTTGCTGGCGGGGTTTGGTAGGGGCGATCGCGGCGATCGCGCTGCCACGAGTACCAAATCGCGTAGGGCATGTACCTAAGAAACCACAAGGCTTGCAGCACAAATTTCAGCCTTAGCCAGAGTGGTTTTAGCACAGCCATTCTTTTGCTTACCCCCAGGTGGTTCCTCTCTGACAGGCTAGGGGCAAGCTGAGGCCACGGCTTCCCCTAAAGGCCCAAAGAATTTGTCTACCCACAGAGAGAATTAGCTCTTGGCCTGTATCCCCTTCCCCCTCTGCCCGCAGCTAGATGAGAATAACCTTTCCGCTAGGATTTAATGGGGCCAAACACCTCGCCCTATTTTGAGAGCAGTCGTGCCTTTTTCTCCTTATCTGGCCATCAATCAGCAACTGGCTGCCCAAGGAATTAAGCCCCAGTACGTGACCGGCATGGATTCTGCCACCCAGGGGCTACAGTCGGCGGCCAACTATCTCAACGGAAAGGATTTGCCAGCTGGGGGTCCGGTGCCTCAGTTGGCGGTAGGGCTAGCTCAGGCCATCGGCAGTTTGCCCAATGCAATCAACGATGCCATCATCACCGGGTTAGGCTGGCTCGATGCCTCTAGCCCAGGGGCTTTAGAGCAAGTGCGGTCCGAAACCCTGGCCCAATGGGCGGTTAATCAATACCCCCAGCGGCAGTATCCGGCGATGATGGTGGGCTCCTCTAACGGAGCAGTCTCTCATTTATGCGCGGCCCTGGGCATTCCCTGGCTGCCCCAAACCTTGCTAGTTTGTGCCCGCCACTCAAGCGACAAAGATGATCCCAAGCAGGCCCTGACCTGGGCCGAAGACCGGGTGCAGCGGTTGCTAGCGGCGAACCCCGACCTGGCAGCCTACCAAATGCACGACCCCAACCAGGACCGGTTGAAGGTGGGACAGGTGGCCTATTTTCGGCTCAAGCGCAGGCGGTTGGGGGCCGCCTATCGGCAGTTTTTGCAGCAAAACTTGATGCCGGGGGGCACGCTGTTTTTGGTGGAATGTCAGTACAAGTGGCCGGCCACCCAGGTCAGCGATCGCCATTTCTTCCAGGTAGGCGGCAAGGGCGGCATTCATCGCGAAGAGTACGTTGAAGGCAGCCCTCGGGTAGCCGAGTTTCTCAAGCAGCAGGGGTCTGAGCATAGCCATTGGCACAGCCCCCCTTCCGATGGCGACTGGCCCGAGGCGGAATGGGGTTTTGAGCCCGCCCTGCGTGAAGATGTGATGGACTTTGCCGAGGAGCACGGGCTGAAGGTGCAGCGGATTGTGTTTGACGATCCGCAGTCCCTCAGCCCGCTGGTGGCCGACCTGCATCGCTGGTGGTACGACAATCGGGGCATTCCCAGCGATCGCCTATTAGCTGAGTCGTTTGTTTATCTGCATCCCTGGCTGTGTTTGCGCCTGGGTCTGGTGCCCTACTGGACAGTGTTTAACGACAAAACCTCCCTGGGACTGCTCAAGGACTATTTGCAAACCACTGAACCCTACAACGACATCTATCTCACCCTGTTTTCAAACGGGATCAACTCCCTGGGAATTGCGCCGATTGAGCAGTGGCGATCGGAAATCCTGTCTCAGGCTCGCCGCCGGGGCGAATTTTTAGGCGTCAAAGAACAGCGCTTTCCGCGAGACAATGCCTCGATCATTCAGCACTACCTGGATCTAAAGCAGATGCCGGGGCAGTTCCCCATGCCTGGGCCATTGACTCTGCACCAGCTGGGGGAGTTTTTGGGCGAAAGGGGCGATCGCTACGCCGTAGATTGGCTGAGCTAACCCTTCGCTGTATCGCTTTCGGACGCAGTGGAAATCACTGTAGTTTGCTACCTAACCCGCCCTACAGGCGTTGTTTAGTTTGGGTGCCTACACCGGGTGGAAGAAGAACGAAGCTCCGAGAATGGCAAAGGTGGAAAGTAGCAGCACCCCCTCCAGCCAGTTCGACTTGCCATCCTGGCTGATCAGGTTGACGACGGCGACGGCGATCACCACCGCGATCGCCTCAAAGGGGCCAAAGTTCAAGTCCATGGGCTGGCCAATAAAGTAGCCGATGAGCACCAGAATGGGGGCTACCAGCAGCGCCACCAGCAGGCTCGATCCCATGGCGATTGATACCGACAGATCCATGTTGTTCTTCACCGCCATGCGCACGGCGGTGACATATTCCGCCGCACCACCCACCAGGGGCAGCAAAATCACCCCGGTAAACAGGTCGGTCAGCCCCAGGCTGTTGGCAGTTTCTTCCACCGCTCCCACAAAAATTTCAGACTCAACGGCCACGCCAATCGTAGCGGCCAGCAGCACGCCAATCCAAAGCACCAGGTTGGGCTTCTCGGCGCCGTGCTCACCCTCGCCGTGAGCGCCCGCT
This sequence comes from Nodosilinea sp. FACHB-131, assembly GCF_014695395.1. Taxonomy (GTDB): domain Bacteria; phylum Cyanobacteriota; class Cyanobacteriia; order Phormidesmidales; family Phormidesmidaceae; genus Nodosilinea. The sequence goes on along the minus strand of NZ_JACJOF010000004.1, from coordinate 59,059 downwards.
TGGTCGCTCACGCCCACGTCGTAGAGGTAGCTGTGGGTCTTGAGAGAAAAGAGCAGCGTTAGCCCATAGACCACAATCATCACCACCGCCACCGTCAGCGACAGGCGGCTAATCGCGGTTGGCTCGACAATATTCGAAGTATTGATCACCATGGCGGGCAGCACGATCGCCGTCACCGCCAGAGCCATAGTGCTGCCGTTGATGCCCGCGACGTTTTGGTTAAACTCCTGCTCTTTGTAGCGCAGCCCGCCAAAGAACATCGAGAGCCCCAAAACCAACAGCAGGTTGGCCAAAATCGAGCCGGTGATGCTGGCTTTGACAATGTCAATCAGACCAGCCTTGAGGGCGACCAGGGCAATGATCAACTCCGTGGCGTTGCCAAAAACGGCATTGATCAACCCTCCAATGGTCGGCCCGGTCACCACGGCCAGCTCTTCGGTGGCGGTGCTCAGCCAAATCGCCAGGGGCACAATAGCCAGCGCCGACAGCACAAAGATGGTTAGGGCACCCCACTCCAGCCGTTCTGCTGCGATCGAGATGGGAATAAAGAGCAGCAGGCCCAGAGAAATAATGTTTTTGATCGACATAGATAACCAGCTAAAGGAATAGGTGGGCCAGGAAGCAGTACTTTCCCCACGCAGAATTTTTCTGCCCATTGTCGGTTGAGAGGCTGTTCTGCGCAATCACCTTAGCAAATTCCACCGTTGCAAAGCACCTGTAACACGTCCGCAGAACAGCCTCAGGTGCGTACGCTGGTTGGACACCGCAGTCGATAGTCCCAATTTGTGCCGCTCGGTCACCCTGCTAACAGCTGCATCATCTGCTCCTGGCTGAGTACGCTGCCCACGACCCGCCGCACGGGTTCTGGAGAAACCTGAATCAGGGTCGGGGTCGCCGTAATATTAGCGGCCTCGGCTTCGGCAGGGTGAGTGGTGACGTCAATCACCTGGAGGGTGTAGGCACCAGGCAGGGTTGACTCTAGCGTGGTGTACAAAAACCGCAGCATTTTTTCGGTGACAGCCGTGTCGGTAGCCCTGACAAACAGCTTGAAGCAGTGCGCTTGGGGCAGCGGGTCAACCGCTAGCGGTATTTCCAGCAGCGGTGTAGTGGGCATGGGGACAGCGATCGCCTGCTCGACGCGCATCACCAAATCGTGGCATTCCCATAGTTCGGGAAAGGTGGACTGGTACGACTCGATCAGCGCTACTGAGCATTCTTCGGCGCTGGTGTAGTTGGGCTGCCACTGCAATTCCCCCAGGCCAAACAACGCATTGAGCAGAGGCTGAAACCGCAGGACACGGGGGTAAGCCTCGGCCACGGTCACAGGGGTTTGGGTAGCGGAGTTGACCCAACGATCTACGGTAGCGGTAAAGCAGGGCAGCAAAAAATAGGGCGGCTCCGGCAGCTCCAGGTGGGTCTGTAGAGCCGCACAGAGGTCGATGTGCCAGTGGGCTCGCTTTTGCTCGTCGATGCAGTAGACGCAGTCGCCCCCTGGGGTAAAGAGAGCAATACCTTTGAAGCTAGAGGCAACTGCGCCCACCGCAGTGCCGTTAGACACGGCCGCGCAGCATTTGGGCCATTTCGTTTTGCTTGGGCGACATTTCCAGCGCGGTCTCTTCGGTGATGCGCCCCGACTCGTAGAGGGCGTAGAGCGACTGGTTCATGGTGCACATACCGTCAAAGGTACATTTGGGAATCAGCGCTTCGACTTCGTCGAGCTGCCCCCGCAAAATGTAGTCTTTGATCGCATCGGTGTTGATGAGGATGTCGTGGAAGGCGGCCCGCTTGCCGTCGGTGGTGCGGCAGAGGCCCTGGGCAATGACCGCCACCAGCGACTCCGCCAGGGAAACCCGCACCGGAGCCTGCTGCTCCGGCTCGTAGAGGTTGAGAATCCGCTCTACAGTCTTAACGGCGCTGTTAGTGTGCAGGGTGCCCATCACAAGGTGACCGGTCTGGGCCGCTTTGAGGGCGGTGTTGACGGTTTCTTTGTCCCGCATCTCACCGACTAGAATGATGTCGGGGTCTTCCCGCAGGGAGGCTTTAAGGGCGTTGTCGAATTTTTGGGTGTGCATACCCACTTCCCGCTGCTTGATCAGCGATCGCCTGCTGGTGTGCACAAATTCTACCGGGTCCTCAATGGTGATGATGTTTTTGGGCATCTCGGTGTTGACATAGTCAATCATCGCCGCCATGGTGGTCGACTTACCCGAACCCGTAGGCCCCGTCACCAGCACCAGCCCCTTGTGGTAGTGGCACACATCGCGAAAGATAGGTGAGAACCCCAGCTGGTCGAGGGTGAGAATTTTTACCGGAATCAGACGCAGCACCATAGCCGGCCCGCGCAGGGAGTCAAAGATGTTGATCCGGATGCGGGTGAAGTCGTACTGAGCAGCTCCGTCAAAGTCAAGGGTTTGGCGAAACTCTTGGATTTCTTCGGGCTTGAGGATTTCTTCGAGCCAGGCGTAGAAGGTGGCTTCGTCGGTGACTGGGTACTCGGTCGTTGCAATGTCACCGCGATCGCGGAATCGCGGTACCTCTCCCACGCCCATGTGAATGTCAGAGAAGCCCTTATCAAAGGCCTCGCGCACAATTTTTTCTAGGGTCAGACCGCTGCCCACCTTGAGGGTTTCTGCCGCTTTGGGCATGGGCGGCGGCGAAGGCGGACGGTGACGAGCTTGCCCTGGGGCAGGCGCAGCCTGAGCCGCTGGGGCTGGGGGCTGATGCGCGGCTGGAGCCTGAGCCGCTGGGGCCGGAGGCTGATGCACGGCCGGGGCTTGACCCACCGGAGGCTGCTGCGCTGCTGGGGCCTGGTGGGCCGCTGGAGCGTGACCCGCTGCCGCTGCCTGGGCTGCCGCCTGACCTGCTGCACGAGCGGCAGCCTGGGCCCGAGCTTGAGCTGAGGCCTGGGCCTGGGCCGCCGTTTGGGGAGGTCTGGGAGGCGGTGGTGGTGCAGGTTGGGCCCCGGGGGCGTTGGGTAACTCAGCCATGAAAGGATTCTCCATGATGGACTCTACAGCGACAGGTACGACAGCTGGGCCGGGGCAGGGCAGCCCGTTTGCCCGTGGAATACAGTCAGGTTGCCCACATTGGGTGCAGAACTTAGCTAGTCCATTACCTCTGGCAATGCTACGACAGTGTAACAACGGTCGTAGGGTTTGATGGGCTGGTTATAACCCCTGAGTATACAACCTGTGCCCAATTAGCTCATCAGCGTGCGTCCCAGCAGGTGGCCGTGGCTAAATACCGATCGCATCAGCCCCCAACGCACCGGGTTAGGGGCACGGCCAAACAGCCCCAGCATGGCCTGCACTACCTCAGGCAGCGAGAGATTGTCGGTCAGAAACCCAGCCCAGTCATCGGTGGGCAGGTTAAAGAAAGCATCAAAAAACTGATGCAGCTGCGGCGCGTCAAAGGCCATCAAATTTTCGAGGCCGAAGAGATAGAGGTAGTGCTTGCGCACGCGTTCGGCGGGCCATAGGGCTTGCCAAGCCTGGCGGGCCGCTTGCTCGGGGGTAGTTTGGGGTGAGCTGAGGGCAGAGGCGATCGCCTTGGCTAACCCCGGCCCCCGCCGCAGCAGCGCCCCTACCATATAGCCCGATGCTGGGTGCACCATGCTAGCGGCCCCACCAAAGCCCACCACCCGCTGGGTAAAATCGGGCAGCGGCTGGTTCATCGGAAACAGGCACCGCTCCACATGGTGCGTTTCTTTAATCTCAATACCCCGGTGGGCCAGGCGCTGGTGCAGGCGCTGTGTCAGCACCTCCATAGAAATGGCAGGATGGTGGGCTAGCGAGGTTTCTTCCACAAAGTACACCCCATCGCCCAAATCCATCGCGTAGAGAAACGTGGCCGGTTCCTGGCGCTGAGCTGGACTGAGGTAGTCGTCGCGGAAGTCCATCAGCACCATTTGCTGGGGGTCAGTAGGCGGCTTAGAGAACCGCCCCACAATGCCGTAGGCCGCCTGAAACGCCAGATCTGGTGCAGCCGGACGCTGCACCAGCGCCGCCTGATGCCCCGTAGCATCGACTACCAGCCGGGCAGTAAGCATTTCACCCGCTGCGGTCGTAACCTGGGTATGGGTGGGCCTATGGTCGATGTGAACGGCTTTACCCCGATGCCAGGTGACCTGGTGCTGCTCAGCCTGACTCAGCCAGTAGGATTGCAGGCGATCGTTGCTCAACAACCCATACTCGCGGTGCAGGGGCACAGGGCCGCTGTTGACGTGCACCAGGCAGTCCTTCCAGCGATGTTCTAGAAACGGCACCAGGCCCACATCTTCGAGTTCATCGACCCAGATGCCGTAGGTATTGGGCCAGGGGTGCGCTGGGTCGCCCAGGGCTAACCCCTGCACCGCCAGCCCCATCTCTGCTAAGGCTGCCACTAGCGACAGCCCTGCCGGCCCCGCGCCAATGACCAACACATCCTGCATGAACTGCCTGCAACCTCGTTTGCTGTGAACCCCTATCTTACAAAGATTGCGGTCGTTATTGAGCAGATTGGGATAGGGGGAGAAAGGGTACGGGAGGCAGGTGATAGTCGCTTCGAGGTGCTCCTCGGCTCTAATTTCCCCCTCCCGCAACTGGGCAATGTATCATTCAGAGGCGATTTAACCCAAATTTGTGGCCATGGCAAATCTTGCAAGCGATCCCAATGTACTGGCTACGGTAGTGGGCATTGTGGCCTTAGCTTTGGCCCCTTTGGCGTTTTTGCTGTGGTTTTTCTACACTCGCGACAAGCTCAATCCAGAGCCACGCGGTCTGGTGCTTAGGATTTTTGGCTTCGGGATTCTGGCTTTCATTCCAGTATTTTTGGTGCGGCAGTTTGTTCCCCTACCGGCCTGGCTGATGGCGGTGGTGGTGGTACCCGTGCTGGCCGAACTAGCAAAATTCTGGGTGGTGAAGGCAGGCGTATCTAACCACCCAGAATTCGATGAACCCGTGGACGGTATTATTTTTGCCGCCGCAGCCGGTCTGGGGTTTGCCACCCTGGAGGTGATTGGCTCTATGCTCTATGCCTACTTCGCTGTGGCGCGGCTAGGCGTACCGGGGAATGCCTTAGCCGCCGCTTGGCCCGCCGTGCTCAGCATGTTTGCCCTGCGGGGACTGCTGAGCGGTCCCGGCCATGCCCTATGGTCGTCGCTGTGGGGCTATGCTCTGGGGGTAGCAAAATTTGCTCCTGGTGGACAGGGTGGGGGGCTGGTTCGCAACGGCCTAGTGGCGGCCATGCTGTCCCATGCTGCCTTTAATGCCCTGGCGCTGGAGTCGAGCTGGTGGCTCAACCGGGTAGGCCTGGTGCTAGTGATTGCAGTGCTGTGGTTTGTGGTGATGCGCTGCCTGCGCTATGCCCTGGCCCTGGCGCCCAACCCCCAAGGCAATTCTGGGGAAACGACGAGATGAATGAAGGGGGAGGGCAAGCGGCGTTTACCTCTACGGAAGAGCCGATCTACTGCTGCATTGAGACAGTTCTCTACCTTGCCACCTCCCCAGATTAGTACTGCAATAGGACGGTGATCGGCACATTGGGGAGCTTAGTGCGGCCCTCTAGACCGACCAACTCAATCACAAAGCCATACCCGGCAACGGTGCAGTCGGTTTGCTCGACCAGCTGGGCGGCGGCCGCCGCAGTGCCACCCGTAGCAATCAAATCGTCGATAATCAGCACCCGGCTACCCGCTGGAAAAGCATCTTGGTGCAGTTCGAGGGTGTCTTTGCCATATTCCAGCGCGTAGCTGGCGGTGTGCACAGCGGCGGGCAGCTTGCCGGGCTTGCGCACTGGGGCAAACCCTACCCCCAGCTTGTAGGACAGGGGCATACCAAAGATGAATCCCCGCGACTCGATGCCCACGATGTAGTCAGGGCGATGCTCAGCCACCTGCTCAGCAAACAAGTCGATGGTGTATTGCAACGCGGTGGGGTCACCTAACAGCGGCGTAATGTCGCGGAAGAGAATGCCAGGCTTGGGGAAGTCGGGAATATCGCGGATATGGGCTTTGAGATCCATCAGGGATGCGGGGTCAAGGGCGTTGATATGGTATCACCGTGGGGGATGGGGCGGTGAGGAAGATAGGGGAGATAGTGAAGCTGAGGAAGATGGCAAAGGTTTCATGCCCTGATCTCGTCATGCTTCTACCGCCTTGTTGTGGAGAAGTTGTCAAACCAGCCGCGTTTCCAGAAGAAGTAGATTTGCAGCACGGCAATCAAGGCCATCACTGAGAGGCAGATGATATAGCCCCAGTACCACCCCAGCTCAGGCATGTTCAAAGGTGATTTTTCGGTGTTGAAGTTCATACCGTAGACGCCAGCAATAAAGGTGAGGGGAATGAAGATGGAGGAGATCACCGTCAGCAGCTTCATGACTTCGTTCATGCGGTTGTTGATGGAGGACAGGTAGACATCCATCAGACTGGAGGCGATTTCGCGGTAGTTTTCAATGATGTCAACGACTTGCACAATGTGGTCGTAGACGTCTTGCAGGTAGACGCGCACTTCCTGGCAGATCAGATCGTCACTGTCGCGAATCAGGCCGTTGATGACGCTGCGCTGGGGCCAAATATAGCGGCGCAGCTTCATTAGCGCCCGGCGCATGCGGTGAATTTTTTTGATCGTGGCATTGGTGGGGTTAGCAACCACTTCTTCTTCAAGATTCTCGAGGGTCTCGCCAATCACCTCTAGCACTGGGAAGAAGCTGTCGACGATGGTATCCATCAGAGCGTAGGCCAGGTAGTCGGCCCCCTGGGTACGGATGGTGCCGGTGCCACGCCGGATGCGATCGCGCACTGGGTTAAACGAGTCCCACTCGGGCTCTTCCTGAAATGTGACCAAAAAGCCCTTGCCCATCACAAAGCTCACTTGCTCACTGCCTACGCCAGAGCCGGTTTTTTTGGGCTGCACCATCTGCATGATGATCAGAATCTTGTCGTCGTAAAAGTCGATTTTGGGGCGGTGGGGCACGTTGACAATGTCTTCCAGCATCAGGGGGTGGAAGTCAAAGGTCTGGCTAATTTGCCGCAGGGTATCTTCGCTGCCCAGCCCTCGAGCATCGAGCCAGGTAACGGTTTCGGGCTTGCCGAGAGCCTCGCACTCAACTGGGTGATCGATCGTGGCGGTACGCAAGGTGTCTGGGCCATAGTCCATCAAATGCAGCTCTGTGGGCAGGGCATCGTCAGGGATATTCAGCGTGCCAGGGAGCGTGCCAGGGGTCGAATAGTTGAAGTCAATTAGTTTCTTTCTGCCCTCGTGGGGCGAGGCGTTGAGGGTGTTAGAGGCCGCCGCCCTCAACGCTTCTACGTCAACCGGCTTGGCCCGCGACTGACTAGCTTGGCCTGGCGAGGAGGATGGGTGGCCCCCTGGGTTGGGTGTGCGGCGCGACATAGCTCTGACTCTCAACGATTCCACATAAAGCATAGGGGCACAGCCGTAACTGTGCCCCTATGGGTTGATCATTTGTTCAGAGTAGTGGGGTGCAGGCCAGGCTACATCATGCCCATGCCGCCCATGCCACCCATGCCACCCATGCCGCCCATGCCACCCATGCCACCCATGCCGCCCATGCCGCCCATGCCAGGGTCACCAGCGGGAGCGGGAGGCTCAGGGATATCGACCACCAGGGCCTCGGTGGTGAGGAGTAAGCCTGCGATCGAGGCCGCATCTTGCAGTCCTGAGCGCACGACCTTAGCCGGGTCGATAATACCCGCCTGAATCAGGTCTTCGTAGGCACCCGTGAGGGCGTTGTAGCCCGTGGGGAAGCTCGTGGCCTTCACCTTCTCGACAATCACAGAGCCGGGTTGGCCCGCGTTGTCGGCGATTTGGCGTAGGGGCGCTTCCACCGCCCGCATGACTATGTCTACACCGATCGCCTCTTCAGCAATCAGGGACGCTTTAAGCGACTCCAGCTTGGGGGCTAGGTGCAGCAGAGTCGCGCCGCCGCCGGGGACGATGCCTTCTTCGACTGCGGCCTTGGTTGCGCTGAGGGCGTCTTCGATGCGCAGCTTGCGATCTTTGAGCTCGGTTTCGGTGGCGGCCCCGACTTTGATCACGGCGACGCCGCCCGCTAGCTTAGCCAGGCGCTCGGAGAGCTTTTCTTTGTCGTAGTCAGAGTCGGTGACGGCCAGCTCTTTACGAATTTGGGCGATGCGCTTGTCGATGTCGGCTTTGTTGCCCGCATCGGACACCAGGGTGGTGGTGTCTTTGGTGATGGTAGCTTTGACAGCCAGGCCCAGCATGGACAGGTCGGCGGTATCGAGGCTGAGGCCCACCTCTTCGGAGATCACCTGACCACCAGTGAGCACGGCGATGTCTTGCAGCATGGCTTTGCGGCGATCGCCAAAGCTCGGCGCTTTCACCGCCGCTACATTCAGCACACCGCGGGCCTTGTTGACCACCAGGGTGGCCAGGGCCTCGCCTTCAATGTCTTCGGCAATGATCAGCAGGGGAGCACCCTCGCGAGCCACCTTCTCTAGCACCGACACCAGATCTTGAATGGAGCTGATTTTTTTGTCGACGATTAGCACGCGAGCGTTGTCAAGCTCGGTCACCATGCGCTCTTGGTCGGTGACGAAGTAGGGGGAAATGTAGCCGCGATCGAACTGCATCCCCTCCACCACATCCAGCTCGGTGTAGAGAGACTTCGATTCTTCCACGGTGATGACGCCGTCTTTGGTCACCTTATCCATGGCTTCGGCAATCATTTTGCCGATCTCTTCATCGCTGCCAGCGGAGACAGTGGCAACCTGGGCGATGGTGGCGTTGCCTTCTACGGGCTTGGCCACGGCGGCAATTTCACTCACCAGCAGGGCAACGGCTTTGTCGATGCCGCGGCGCAGGCTGACGGGGTTGGTGCCCGCTGCCACGTTCTTGAGACCTTCTTTAACCATGGCCTGGGCCAGCACGGTAGCGGTAGTGGTGCCATCACCAGCCAGGTCTTTGGTCTTAGAGGCCACCTCTTGCATGAGGCGAGCGCCCATATTTTCAAAGGAGTCTTCTAGCTCAATCTCTTTGGCAATGGTGATGCCGTCGTTGACAATCTGTGGTGCCCCGTACTTTTTCTCAAGTACGACGTTGCGCCCCCTGGGGCCGAGGGTAATTTTAACGGCGTCAGCTAAGGCGTTGACGCCTTTTTCGAGGGCCTGCCGCGAAGCCTCATCAAAGGAAATTCTTTTTGCCATGTCGTCCTGTCTTTCAGCTCTCCAGAGACAAACTTAGCACTCGCTATGCCAGAGTGCTAACCTCGCTAGAGTACCGCTGTGAGGGACGGTCGGTAAGTCGCAATAACCGATCCTCTACGGCAGAGGGTGCAAATTCCCCTAGCGCTACGACCGGGGATCCGGTTAGTTCCCCGCTTTCTTGTCGAAAACGGAGTACCTATATGGTTCAAGAATCTGACGCAGAGGGCATGGCCCCTTATTTTAAGTAGTGTCTAGCGATGTTGCGAAGCGTCTCAAGCACTCTTTTGGTCTATCTTCTCTTTTTGCAAAAGAAAATCTATGTAGTCTTGAAGGTGCAACAGCCTTGACTGAGACAGCTGGCGTAACTTGGCTAAAATTTCCTCTTCTTGTCGTAGCTGATTGAGGGAGATGATTTGCGAGGCGTCTACCTCAACGGTGATGCTTGGTAGGTCAAATCCCTCCAAGCTATAGCCATCTTCTCGACCTTCACGGCTAGGATAGTGCTCCACTACAGTGGCAATGTCGCCTCTTTTAAGGTGATGCTCTGGCAAGTCTTTTGCTAAGGCAACCTGGGAAAACAAAGGGAATAATTCTGCCATTAGCTTGCTCCTTTATCTGGCACTAAAGTCACAAATTTAGCTGTTCCGTTCGTCACCATCCAAATAGTTAGAATACTCAACTCAATCCCATTAACGCCTCAAAGTTTAGTCCGTATGCAATATTTATGGCCGTGACGGGTTGTTTCAAGAAACTCTGCTGACTGAGATAGGCCTTGAGCTCGTATGTCTTGTTCAAGCTGCTGCCAATCCTATATGCGGCTAACCGTTGGACTAGCGCCATAACACACTCTTCAAACTGACTATATGCGAGTGTTAGCTGCTCTTAAGTACTGTCTCAACTTTCGAATACAGTGCATCGGTCGTATCACAAGTCTCCGAAGCCTCAGCAGTCACTCCCCAAAATTCGTCGCTGAATATCTCGATGGCTATCAGAAGGTGTTCGGCAGCTAGATTAAGGTTTATATTCTGCGCTGGGATATGCAATCCATTGTTGGTGCGTGAAAAATACAGAGACTCTTCCCTAAGCCGTGAATAGTCTCCTAATTCATAACCTTCAAATATCTCTTTAGCTCTTTCATCACCGATACTATCGCCAATGCGATCACCTATTAGGTAAATAGGATCGACCGAAATCCTATGCTTTTTCCCATGATGAAAGAGAGGATCCTTATTTCGATTTACTCTTTTCCTTCCACCTCCCCAAGCACGCATATGACCAGCTTTTATTTTTGCAATTTCTTCAAAGACGGTAATAGACAAGAAAACGGAAGGAGCGTAACTACCATTCACAAACAAAACATATGATGCTCGAATTAAATCACAAACATGAGCGACAGCAGCGTTGTACTCTTCACGACCATATAAGCCTATATATTCATCAGAAATTACTAAAGAGGCTTCAGATTCTATGTGATATCCCTTTTTTTTCACAGTATCTCCGGTGCTGTCAGCCATATACTAAGTGCCGCTCTGACACATAAGGCTCCTGATTTTCAGCATTATCTAGTAGGCCTGCGGGATAACACCTAGATCTTAAGGAATTGAACATTATATCTGTTGAATGAGTCCGTAGCTTTTGTTCTTTATTCAGCGAATTTGGGGGTGAAATACAAGACTTCGGTATACTATTCGTCACTTTCGCTGGATAATTCCTTGAAGTCAGGGGTTATCCAGCATCTCCCACGCTATCTCCGTGTTATGCATTCCCGTAGAGCAGAGCTTTCTGCAAAATTAGCCTACATCCCCACATACTCCTGGAGAGACTTCACTTGGAGAGGGTGTTGTTGCAGGGAGTGGATAGCCGAGGCTGTGGCTTTGGCTCCGGCGATGGTGGTGATGATTGGTACCTTGTAGGCCAGGGCCGTGCGGCGAATGGAGCGATCGTCCTCCAGGGCGGTACTGCCTGCTGGGGTGTTGATGATCAGCTGAATTTTGTTGTTTTTGATCGCGTCTTCGACATTGGGGCGGCCTTCGTGCACCTTGAGAATGAGGTTGACGGTGAGCCCCTCATCCATGAGGGCGGCGCGGGTGCCGGAGGTAGCGATTAGTTTGAGGCCCATTTCGGCCAGCTCTTTGGCAATGGGGATGACGGCGGCTTTGTCGCGATCGTTCATGGAGATAAAGACGGTGCCGGCGAGGGGCAGCTTTTGGTTGGCCCCCAGTTCGGCCTTGGCAAAGGCTTTGCCAAAGTCAACGTCGATGCCCATAACTTCGCCCGTCGAGCGCATTTCGGGGCCAAGCAGGGCGTCGGTGCCTGCAAACTTGTCGAAGGGCAGCACGGCTTCTTTAACGGAGATGTGCTGGGGAATCACCTCTTCGGTGAAGCCCAGGTCAGCGAGGGTTTTGCCCGACATTACCCGCACCGCGATCTTGGCTAACGGGTGGCCGATCGCCTTCGAGACAAAGGGCACCGTGCGCGAGGCGCGGGGGTTGGCCTCGATGATGTAGACCTGGTCGCCCTTGACCGCAAACTGAATATTCATCAGGCCGATCACCTTGAGGCGCTCGGCCAGCTTCACCGTCCAGTCGCGGATAGTGGCGAGGGCAGCGTCGGGCAGGGTCATGGTGGGGAGAGAGCAGGCCGAGTCGCCGGAGTGGATGCCTGCCTGCTCGATGTGCTCCATAATGCCACCGATGACGACCTGGCCGGTGTGGTCGGCGATCGCATCCACATCCACCTCGATCGCGTTCTCCAAAAACTTGTCGATCAAGATGGGGTGGTCGGGCTCCACATGCACCGCGTAGGTCATATAGCGCTCCAGGTCGGTGTCGGAGTAGACGATTTCCATAGCGCGGCCACCGAGCACGTAGCTGGGACGCACCACCACCGGGTAATCAATCTGCTGGGCCACCTTGAGGGCATCTTGGTAGCTGCGTGCCATGCCGTTGGGGGGCTGCTGAATGTCGAGTTCGCGCAGAATGGCCTCGAAGCGTTCGCGGTCTTCGGCGGTGTCGATGGAGTCGGGGGAGGTGCCCCAGATCTGGGTGGGGGGGTGGATGGGTGGATGAGCGGACGGGTCGGCGGCGGGCAGGGAGGCGAGGTACTGCTGGAGGGGAACGGCCAGTTTGAGGGGGGTTTGGCCGCCAAACTGGATGATGATGCCGATGGGGTTTTCGGCTTCGATGATGTTGAGCACGTCTTCTTTGGTCAGGGGCTCAAAGTAGAGGCGATCGCTGGTGTCGTAGTCGGTCGAGACCGTCTCGGGGTTGGAGTTGACCATGATCGTCTCATAGCCGTCATCGCGCAGGGCAAAGGAGGCGTGGCAGCAGCAGTAGTCAAACTCGATGCCCTGGCCGATGCGGTTTGGGCCGCCGCCTAAGATCATCACCTTGGGGCGATCGCTGGGCAGCACCTCGGTCTCGTCTTCGTAGGTGGAGTAGTAGTAGGGGGTAAAGGCCTCAAACTCGGCGGCGCAGGTGTCGACGGTTTTGTAGACGGGGATGACGCCCAAACCCTTGCGGTACTGGCGCACCGTGTCTTCGTCGGTTTGGGTAGCGTAGGCGATTTGGCGATCGCTAAAGCCCTGGCGCTTGACCGCCCGCATCTGCTCGTAGGTCAGCTCGTTGAGGGGGGTGCGCTTGAGAAACTTTTCGGTCTGCAACAGGCCGAAGAGCTGGTTGAGAAACCAGGGGTCGATAGCGGTGAGGTCGTAGATATCGTTGACAGTGAGGCCAAGCTGCATGGCGTGGCGCAGATCGAAGATGCGATCGGGGTTGGGGGTGCGCAGCTTGGGCCGAATTTCGTTGAGGCTGGGCAGCTTTTCGGCGCGATCGCAGCCCCAGCCCGCCCGACCAGTCTCCAAAGAGCGTAGCGCCTTCTGGAACGACTCCTGAAAGGTGCGGCCGATTGCCATCGCCTCGCCCACCGACTTCATCTGGGTGGTCAAAGTCGAGGTGGTGCCGGGGAATTTTTCAAAGGCAAACCGGGGAATTTTGGTCACCACGTAGTCAATGGTGGGCTCAAAGCTGGCCGGGGTTTTCTTGGTAATGTCGTTGGAAATCTCATTGAGGGTGTAGCCCACCGCCAGCTTGGCGGCAAATTTTGCGATCGGGAAGCCCGTTGCCTTCGAGGCTAGCGCCGAGCTACGCGACACCCGAGGGTTCATCTCGATAACAATAAAATCGCCATTGTCCGGGTTGACCGCAAACTGAATATTCGAGCCGCCCGTCTCCACGCCGATCTCACGGATGATTTTCACAGAGGCATCGCGCAGGCGCTGATATTCCTTGTCGGTCAAGGTTTGAGCGGGGGCCACGGTGATTGAGTCGCCAGTATGCACCCCCATGGGGTCGAGGTTTTCGATCGAGCAGATAATTACCACGTTATCCGCCAGGTCGCGCATCACCTCCAGCTCGTACTCCTTCCAGCCCAGCAGCGACTGCTCAACTAGAATCTGCGACACCGGGCTGGCATCGAGGCCCGATCGCGAAATCGTTTCAAACTCTTCCTGGTTGTAGGCAATGCCGCCGCCGGTGCCGCCCATAGTGTACGCCGGGCGAATGATCAAAGGGAACGTGCCGATCTGCTTGGCAATGTCCTTCGCTTCATCCATGGTCTCGGCTAGGCCCGAGGGGCATACGGGCACCTCGATGCGCGCCATCGCTTCTTTAAATAGCTTGCGATCTTCCGCCATTTCAATGGCTTCGAGCTTGGCCCCAATCAGCTCGACGCCGTAGCGCTCTAGCACGCCGGTTTTGGCCAGGGTCACTGCTAGATTTAGCGCCGTCTGGCCGCCCATGGTAGGCAGCATGACGTCGGGGCGCTCCCGCTCAATCACCCGCTCGACGATTTCGGGGGTCAGCGGCTCAATGTAGGTGCGGTCCGCTGTCTCCGGGTCGGTCATAATCGTCGCCGGGTTGGAGTTGATCAGCACCACCTCATAGCCCTCCTCCCGCAGAGCTTTGCAGGCCTGGGTGCCAGAGTAGTCGAACTCGCAGGCCTGGCCAATGACAATCGGGCCAGAGCCGATCAGCAGAATCTTTTTGATGTCATCACGGCGAGGCATAGGCTGCACGGGTGCGTAGGAAAAATCCAAATCATTCTAAGGGTTAATTGCCAGATTCGTTTGCTTAGGTTGCGGCATTCCGGCAGGATTCTCGGGGGCTGTAAGCCAATGTCAGCGTTTAGTGAATTTAAGCAAAAGTCCCAAAGCGGTGGAGGGGTTTTGGGTTTTGGGTTTTGGGTATCGGGTACAGGGTTTACCGCTGACGAATCGCACCTAACACCCGACACCTAACACCCAACGCCCTATACCTTGCCCCCCAACCCCAAAAAGTACCCGCGCGGGTACTGCGATCGCCCCAACCCCCTTGCCATGATGGGGCCATCCACCGAGTTGAACTACACGAGGTATGCCATGACACGGCACGGTCAAATGTATCTCAGAGACACGGCGCCCCCGCGCTTTCGCGTTCCGGCGCGGGGCCGCTTCGGCAGAATGTTCCGCTGCACGCGCCCCTTTGCTCAAGACACCCCCGCCGTTCGCCAAGCCCTGATGGAGCTGGGCAAAGCCGAAGGCATTATGGACCCCGGCCCAGCCAACAACCCCGACAACCCCGCGATTCCAGCTGGGTTTACCTTTTTGGGCCAGTTCATCGACCACGACCTTACCTTCGACCCTACCTCTAGTCTAGAGCGCCAATCGGATCCTGAGGCGATCGAGAACTTCCGCACCCCATCCTTTGAGCTGGATAGCGTCTATGGCGCTGGCCCCACCGCCAGTCCCTTTCTCTACGACAGCAGACCCGAGAATCGCGGCAAGCTGCTGATCGACGGCGATCGCCCCCACGACCTGCCCCGCAACAGCCAGGGCACCGCGCTGCTGGGTGACCCCCGCAACGACGAAAACCTGATTGTGTCGCAGCTGCACCTGGCTTTCGTTAAGTTCCACAACGCGATGATCGACAAGCTTAAGGCCGACGGCGTGAACCCCGGCCAGCTGTTTGACGAAGCCCAAAAGCTGGTGCGCTGGCACTACCAGTGGATTGTGCTGCACGAGTTTCTGCCGCTGCTGGTGGGCCAGAATGTGGTCGACACCGTGCTGCAGCGGGGCCGCCGCTTTTACAGCACTCGCTGGCGGCGCGAGCCCTACATTCCGGTGGAATTTTCGGTGGCGGCCTACCGCTTTGGCCATAGCCAGGTGCGCGGCGGCTACGCCATCAATGATGGTCCTCCCGGGGGGCGTCCTTTCGGTGCGGCAATTTTTGTCGCTCCTGGGCAAACCGGCGAGGACCTTTCCAGCGGCAGGTTCTTAGAAGCCCGTAAGGTAATTGACTGGCGGAAGTTCTTTCCTATAGAAGCAGGGATAAACCCTCAGCTAAGCCAGCGCATTGATGCCACCATCTCGCGGCCCCTGTTCCAGCTGCCGTTTATTCCGCCCAATATGGCGTCGAACCCGGCCTCGCTGGCTCAACGTAACCTGCTGCGCCATCTGACCTTTGGGCTCCCCTCAGGTCAAACCGTCGCCGGCAAAATGGGAATTGCCCCCTTGTCTACCGCTGACTTGGCGGATGTGGCCGCGATCGATGCCGGTCTGGCCCACAACACGCCCCTGTGGTTCTACGTGCTGCGGGAGGCCGACAAGCGCGCCGATGGCCGATCGCTCGGTCCTGTAGGCGGCCGCATTGTGGCGGAGGTGTTTATCGGCCTGCTGCAATCTGACGAGCTGTCGTACCTCTGCCAAGAGCCCAACTGGACACCCAGACTGGGAACCGGCGGTGACTTTAAGATGGCCGACCTGCTGAAGTTCGCTGGCGTAGCTGAGCCTCCTGTTCTGCCTACCCCACCTGCTCCTGCACCTGCCCCAACCACTGAGACACCTCAACCCGCCGAGGTGTCCGCTAGCTAAAGCTCATCTCTAATGGCTACCTGATTTGTAGGGGCGCAGCATGCTGCGCCCCTACAGCCGATCGGGCGAGCAGGGACGGGCTAGGGGCTGGGGACCGAGCTGGCGCAAAGCGCTGAGGTAGTCTTCAAGTTCGCCAAACTCAGCGGGGTTGAGGCTGTAGTAAATCCAGCGGCCATCCTGGCGGGCGGAGATCAGTCCGGCCTCGCGCAGGGTTTTGAGGTGAAAGGAGAGTTTTGACTGGGCAATCTCCATGCGATCGCACAGATCGCACACGCACATTTCCTGCGATCGCAGCAGCTCAATTACCTCCAGCCGCAGCGGGTCAGACAGGGCCTTAAAGCGCACCAGTAAGGTATCAGACCGTTTCTCTAAGGCCGTGGTCATTTGCTGCACCACCGAAGACAATATCTAGACTCAGGGTAGCAAAGCGAGGAGACATCGGCTGAGGATATAGAGCAGCTGCGATCGCCGCCAAATGCTACGATAAATGCCGCTTTGCCATTCTCCCTGCTCCTCGGAACGCTGCATTTTGACCCAGGCTTTTTCCTTTAGCTGCGACGCTCGCTGTAGCCACACCCAGGCGCGGGCGGGCACCTTCACCACCCCCCACGGCCCCGTCCACACGCCTCGGTTTATGCCTGTGGGTACCCTTGCCAACGTCAAAACCGTTACCCCGGCTCAGCTCGCCACCACCGGGGCGCAGATGGTGCTCTCCAACACCTACCACCTACACCTGCAACCGGGCGAAGACATTGTGGCCGAGGCGGGCGGGCTGCACCGCTTCATGAGCTGGGATGGCCCGATGCTGACTGATTCGGGCGGGTTTCAGGTATTTAGCCTCAGCCAGATGCGCACGATTACTGAAGACGGGGTGACGTTTAAATCGCCCAAGGATGGCCGCATCATCAATATCCGCCCCGAAACCTCGATTCAGATCCAGAACGATCTGGGGGCCGATGTGATTATGGCCTTTGACGAGTGCCCCCCCTACCCGTGCAGCCGCGAGACAATCAAAGCCTCCACCGATCGCACCTGGCGCTGGCTCCAGCGCTGCGTTGAGGCCCACAAACGACCCGATCAGGCCCTGTTTGGCATTGTGCAGGGGGGCGTCTACCCCGACCTACGCACCGAAGCGGCCCAGCAATTAGCAACGCTAGATCTGCCGGGCTATGCGATCGGCGGGGTCAGCGTGGGCGAGCCGCCAGAGCTGATCGAAACTATTGTGAAAGCCACCGCCCCCTGCCTGCCCGAGCACAAGCCCCGCTACCTGATGGGGGTGGGCACCTATCGGGAAATGGCCCAGGCGATCGCCGCTGGGGTAGATCTGTTCGATTGCGTCATCCCCACCCGCCTAGCCCGCCACGGAGCGGCTCTGGTGGCAGGCGATCGCTGGAACCTCAAAAACCAGCGCTTTCGCCGCGACTACACCCCCATCGACGACACCTGCCCCTGCTACACCTGCCAAAACTTCAGCCGCGCCTACCTCTGTCACCTGATCCACGCCAAGGAGATGCTGGCCTTTACCCTGATCTCGATCCACAACATCACCGAGCTAGTGCGGTTTACTCAGCGGATCCGGGAGGCGATTTTAGGCGATCGCTTCGCCACAGAATTTGCCCATTGGTTAGCGCCAAACCCGACAGCCACATCTGTAGACGCCCCCCCACCATGATAAAATGCGAAGAAAATTTACCAATTCTCAGATTTCAGCCAGGGCGCTCAGGGTTAAGGCTCGGCTTAGGTCTGAGACTGGTCTGTCCCGGCTGTGTAACGAGAGGATAATCATTAAATGGAAGTCGCAATGCTGCTGGCCAAACTGCCCGAGGCCTACTCCCTGTTCGACCCCCTGGTAGACGTGCTGCCCATCATCCCCGTGTTTTTCCTGCTGCTGGCCTTTGTGTGGCAAGCTTCCGTCGGTTTCAAATAAGTCTTTTACAGTCTCAGTAACGTTAAGCCTCAGTGTTAGTAACGCTGGGGCTTTTTAATGGGCAGTGCCAGGCTGCTGTAGATCTAGCTATCCGCCTTGCCCCATGGATTGCTCCTGTGGAGTTGGTTGAGGCACCAAACCCTAAGCACTGTATCTAGGTAGGCTCCGGTCATGACTTGGCAAAGCCGTTACCGCTGGGCATTGATATACTGAGCCAGCGCTATAGCCAGTACGCCGCCCTAGTTTTTGCCAGTGGTAGTAACTCAGGTCCTCAGTGCATGGCTAACCCTACACTCTGCTCTATCAACCCTACCGGCAATGGTCAAAGAGCTTGACTCAGGCAACAGTTTTAGGCTTTCGATAAAATCCTTAGAGGATGATTCAGACCCAAGGGTTGTCCACGCTGGTGTGCAAGCGCTCTGTAGCAGCATTACTCAGTTGAGCCAACTTGAGCAGACCAAGTTTGCTTTTCTTCCCAACCCGCAGTACAGCGTTTTAGCCGAGGCAGTAGCCCATCCTAGAGCGGTCGAGCCCAGCTTATATGCCGGGCTTCAGTGCCGAGCACCCCTGAGCAAACTCAGAGTAGTTTTGCGGCACGTGGGCAATTGGCTTGAGCGCACCGCCCAAAAAACCCTATTTGTCCTAGAGATTCCGCCCAGCCACACTATCACCCTACAGACCAGCCAGGCCAAGGTCTTGGCTCAACTGCTAACCCTGGGCGAAGCCCTGCTGCCGCCCCACGAGTTTTACCGCACCCAGGCCGAGGGCTATGTGAGTACCTTTGGTGAATTAACGCCGGCCGCCAACGCCAATTTAAGTCTGGTGCAGCAGCGGGTGGGGCTATCGATCGAAGAGGCTAACGAGCTCAACGTCACAGCTACGGGGCCTTTCAAAACCCTGGCCGAGAAATATCAGCACTTTCGCCGAGAGTTGCTGGTGTGCAAGCAAGCCAGCGATCTCGATGAGAATTTTTGGAACGTGATGCGGGCCAAAGCTATCAGCATGGGTTTGCCCGAGGCCGATGCTCAGTTTCTTAAAGACGAGCGCCTGAATGCTCTGCACCAGGAGGCCGAGCAGACGCGGCAGCAGGCTGAAGCTGAGGCCGCCGCTGAAGCTCAACGTCAGCACGAGCGGCAGCAGCGGTTGCTGGGCTACCGCCACCAGTTTGAAGAAATAGTCATCGACTCGCTGCCCCAGGGCGTTGCCCGCAAGCACATTGGGCCAGCTGGCGATCAACCAGAGGCGGCACTATTTCACCAAAGTGTTATGGCCGACCTGGCTGGTTCCGATTTTAACCGAGGCCGCCTGACCCAGGCGCGCGAATACTATAACCTCGACCCACAGGAGGCCAAGGCCCTAGAGAAAACCGTTTTAGATGAGCTGTATTTATTATCTGACCTACTATAGGTTGCAGAGGATGAGCCGTTGGCTAAGGCCCAATCTTGGTGCGTCTGTGAGGTATTGGCTTGGCGCAAAATATTGCATGTTTAATCAAGTTTGTCGATCCTCAGCTCAAGCATGATGAGCTAGATACTGAGGTTCACTACTTAACTGAAGACCTGCGCGATCTAGATGGCATGAGCCAAATTCGCTTTGACCCCATCTTAGAAGTTAGAGATGCAGCAGAGACTAGAGTAGGGATTAGATTTTTTGCCCATTCAGATTTGCTAGTCTCTATTCTGAGGCGGCTGCGCGATCGCCTCTACTACAAGCCCCTCGAAACCTGGTTTCTCTTCCAAATTTCAGACCTTAATTTGCAAATTCGCACTGATCAGGCCGAAGACCTCGTAGACCTAATGGCCACCGCCCAGAGCGGGCTGCTATTCTCCCCAGTGCGCGACTATCTCGCTGAAGCCGAAACCTACAGCCGCACTCAGGGTGAACTCTCGCCCACCGAACTCGACAATCTTAACCTGCTGCGTCAGCGCCTCGGCCTGTCAGCAGAACAGGCTGAACTGCTCAATGTCAGAGCGGTTGGCCCTTACAAAACCCAGGCCGAAAAGCGCCGTTATTTTGACGAAACCACAGCCGCAGAGTTTAGCCGTCTGCGGCAAATAGATGCAGACCAGCCCTTTGCAGCCAAAGACCCCTGGCCAGTGCTGCAAGAACTGGCTGAAAACTTAGCCCTGCCGATTCCTGAAGCAGAGGCTATATACCAACAACATCGGCAGCGCTATGACGAGGCCAAACTCAAAACCGAGCAACAGACTGCCAAAACCGCTGTCGATGCCAGCCTTGTGGCCGAAACCAAGGCCGCAGATGCTCACCAAGATCAGGTTCAGCAGGCTCGAGAGCACCTAGAGCAATACCTGTCCCTCTGCCGCCAGGCCATGGCCAACAGCCTGTACCCCTCCGAGTTTGACCAGGGGCGCCTCGACCAAGCCCGCCGACTGTGGGATATCTCCATTGATGAAGCGCTCACCATCGAGATTGCCGTGCGCAATGAGCTGTATGGCAGCCTTGAGTCTGCCGCTGGGGTCGACTACAGCCGCCTGCGCGACCTGCTGCTGCAACAGGCCTGGCAAGAAGCCGACATGGAGACTGAAGCCGTTATTCTCAAAGCCCTCGATCGCGACATGCAGCCCGTCACCGCCGCCACCGTACAGCGGCTGCCAGCCATCGATCTAGCCACCATTGATGCCCTTTGGAACCGCTACAGCAACAAGCGCTTTGGGTTTAGGGCCCAGCAGCAGGTACACCGGAGCCAGCAGCAAATTCAGCAGGACGATCGCCAGCAGTGGCTGGCCTTTCAGCAAGCCCTCGGCTGGCGCGAGCCGCCGTCGCTGTTTTACCAGGGCTACAGGCCCTACCATGACCTCGATTTCAGCCTCGAAGCGCCCCTGGGCCACCTGCCGACCTGGCGCTGGTGCTGCCCAAGCCTGAGCGATCGCTATTGCCTCAGCCTCGACGTTATGGCCGCTGTCATCCACCACCTGAGCCTATGCATGCCCTTAGACCCGGTGCCAACCCCAGCCGTCGATCCAACTGCCCCAACGGTACTCACTGGAGGGCAAACCCGTGCTG
The DNA here is from genome assembly GCF_014695395.1 of Nodosilinea sp. FACHB-131. Lineage (GTDB taxonomy): Bacteria > Cyanobacteriota > Cyanobacteriia > Phormidesmidales > Phormidesmidaceae > Nodosilinea. The sequence goes on along the minus strand of NZ_JACJOF010000004.1, from coordinate 38,038 downwards.
TCTAACACCTTCAACAGCCCCACCTTTAACAGCCATTTAGAAGAAAGCCTCAGCGAACTCAGCCTGCTGCTCGATGAAGAAGACTGGGAGGCGGCGGATCGGCTGACCGCAGACCTGCTGCTCGACGCGGTGGTGCAGAACTACAGCGGTGAACCAGGGCTGTCGCCCGAGACCGAGCCCCGCCATCGGCCTCACCTGTCGACCGAAGCTCTAGCAGGTCTACCCTGCCAACTGCTGCACGCCCTTGACGATCGCTGGCAGAGAGCCAGTGGCGGGCATTTTGGCTTTTCGGCTCAGCTTCAGGTCTATGCCGCCACGTTAGAAACCATCGACTTTGATCCGGCCCTGCGCAACTGGTCTACCCCCCATCCTTTTTTTGAAGAAGTGGGATGGCTGATGCTACTGTCGCTGCGGCCTGTAGGGTTTCTGCGGTTTTACAGCTGGCTAGACTTTGACCTTGAAGCCCCCAGGGGTCACTTGCCCGCCCTGTGGTACTGGCGGGTGCCGCGCATCGCATCGCTGCAAATGGGCGGCTTCTTGACCGGCCAAGGAGGAGGCTTTGGCGATCTGGCCCGGCTCGACGCGATGATGCTGCGGCTGTCACGCTGCCACCAGCTTGGCGGCTAGGGTCAAATGGTCAGGATCTACCGGAGTAGTCGTTACTCCAGAGCTGGGGCGGTGAGTTCCTGGGGCTGCACCTGAATGGTGACATCGGCCAGGTAGGGCAACTGCTGGTGAAGGTGAGTCCTGAGGTGGGATGCGATCGCATTCCCTGCCGCCACCGACAGTCCCGGCTCTACCGCCAAACTCACCTCGCCATACAGCCGATGGCCCAGCCACCGCGCCTTGACCTGAGTTACCGTAGCGGCGGCGCCCTCGACCCCGTGCGCTATTTCGTGGCGCAGGCGATCGACCATCTCGGGCTCCACCCCATCGAGCAAGCGAGTAAACACTGTTTGGGTCGATTGCCACACCACCCGCAGCAGCACCAGGGTGATCACTAATCCCATCACTGGATCGGCCCAAGGGTAGCCCAGTCCCACGCCCAGGGCACTCACCAGCACCGCCAGGCTGACCAAGCCATCGGCTCGGGCATGCAGCCCATCGGCCACCAGGGCAGCACTGTTAATCGCGCGCCCCACCCGCAGCCGAAACAGGGCCACAACTTCATTGCCGATGAAACCAATGACGGCCGCCACCGCCAGTGCCCCGAGGTGATCTAAGGGCTGAGGATGACGCAGGCGCTCAATTGACTCATAGCCGGTAATCAGGGCACTCAAGAAAATCACCGCCACGATCGCCACCCCCGCCAGATCCTCCGCCCGGCCATAGCCATAGGCAAAGCGGGGCGAGGGTTTGGCCCGAGCCAGCAAAAACGCCACCCCTAACGGCACCGAGGTCATGGCATCGCCCACGTTGTGAATCAGGTCGGCCATCAAGGCAACGCTGCCCGAGAGGGCAAAGACAACGGCCTGGGCGATCGCCGTAATCAGCAACCCTACAAATGACCACTTCACCGCCCATAGCCCCCGCTCTGAGGCCACAATCTCAGGGTCTACAGCGCCGTGGGTGTGGCTGTGCCCGTGCCCGTGGGCATGATCGTGACTGTGGGAGTGATTGAGTTCGGCAGCGGAGGTCAAGGCGGTTTCCGCAGGGATGCTCGTTTCGAGGCGGTTTCCATGGCTGGGATGCCCCAGATACGCTTCGTGAATCGCGCTCTCGATCGCGTCAGAGTTGGGAACTGGAGAAGCCGGGTTAGGCATAGTTAGCAAAAGCGCTACTGAAGCGTTATGGTACCTGCTTAAAACCAAGTCTTGCTACCGCAAGGCCGCATCAAGCCTAGTAGTCTGCCAAGCCAAAGGTGACAGGTCAGTGAGGGTTTAAGATCCAAGGTGTCAGGTTCACGGCCTGCCTTAGACCCGACACCCTGAACCCTAAACCGTTGGAGCCTGTCACAATCAGCTTGGTCAAGGACTAGTCTGTCCAAGCGTATTTTGCTTTAAACGACAAAGTCGGGAAGGCATGGGTTGCCTCCCCGACCGTCAGTTAGCCCTGGATCAAAGGACTGTGGCGGTTAACCACGGTCAGACTTCTTTACCAGGTGCGCCTCTAGGAACCACAGACGCATGTCAATGGTGCGAGAGATCTCGGTATAGAGATCGGCCGTGTCGGCATCGCCCAGCTCATCGGTGGTGCCGATGGCTTCGCGCACGTGCTTACCGTAGGCAGCAAAGCGCTCAGCCAGGGCCTCAACGTGCTCAGCCCCCTCCACAGCATCAATCGGATACTCGGGCAAAATCGACTCGCTAGCGGCAATGCGGGCCGTACCCATAGCAGTACCCCCCAGAGCAGTCACCCGCTCGGCCACCAGGTCGACATACCCTTCTAGCTCACCGGCCAGTTCGTCAAACAGCTCGTGCAGTTGATAAAAGTCCATGCCCTTGACGTTCCAGTGGGCCTGCTTGGTCTGAGTTTTGAGATCGAGGGTGGCAGCCAGGGTCTGGTTGAGCACGTCACAAACCTGCGATCGCACCTCAGCCGACATATCAATGCGGGTGGGATAAAACCCGCGCTTGGTCTTACTTTTTTCAACGGTTGCAACCATAGGGCCTCTCTTTATTTCTATCAATCGAACGAATAGCCAACAAACCTGTGCTTTTGCCGTCAGGCCTAGTCTTGAAATCCTACCACTATGCCCTCGGCTCTTCTAAATCATACTCGTTATGACTTCGACTTGCAACATTTTAGCCAGAGTTTGTTGTCTGAGAAAGCTTTAGCGCGCGCTCGACTACCGTGTCCCACTAACAGGCACAGTGAGCCATAGCGACTGTCAGCCCCCCAACGTTACTGCTGTGGCGGCAAGCAGTTTGTATTAAAAGGCAGAATCGACAGCCAATGTTAAGGATTGAAGTGCTACCAGGCTACTGGCCAAACTCAAGGCGCACCTGCTCGACCAAATCTGCCGTCACGGCTTCGGCCTCGGTCTCGCGGGCCACATCTTCGATCCTCTTGCGAGCCTGGGCACGCACAAAGAACGGAATATTTTTGAGCTTGGCCTGGGCATCAGCCGTCCAGGGAAGACCATTAACCATTAGCGAAGTCTGCTCCCAATTGCAACGAATGCCCTAATCCTATATGGCGCCTCGGGGTCAATGTAAGGTTTTTGCCAAGGTGTAACGTTCCGTCAGGAATTACCTGCATAAACGGCGTAGATTACGGTGTCGGTTAGAAATTTCCTCCCTCAGCCCACCCCTCCGCAGACTCGAGCAGCCCCAAAAGCACCGCCCAGCCCCTGGAACTCCAGCCACTGTTCTAAAGTCCTGGCGGTTTGGGAACACTGAAGCCAGGTTGGCAAATGGCCTATCGGCACAAGTTTAGTACACGTTACTAGAGCACGTCATGGTAGCAACACCCCACTACAGCAAAAACGAAGCCTCCGCCCGGCCCGATCGAGAATTCAGTCTCCCCAGTTTGGGGGATGAGGATGAGGGAGCATCCCTATCTCTCAAAGGTTTCTCTGCGGCTGATACCGACGAGGGCGACTTCGAAGCCGATGCCGCCGAGGTGCTGAAGGGCCGTCGCACCACTGACCTAGTGCGCCTCTACCTGCAAGAAATTGGCCGAGTGCGCCTGTTAGAGCGCCACGAAGAGGTCTCTGAAGCCCAGTGCGTTCAGGGCTACATGCAGCTTTTAGCCGACCTAAACCAGGCTGCGGAAACAACCGGTGGCATTTTGGCCACCTACAGCAAGCTGTTGCAAACCCGCGATCGCCTGTCTTCCCAACTGGGCTATCGCCCTTCCCTAGAGCGCTGGGCCGCCGAGGCCGAAGTGCCCATCGCTGAACTCAAGCCCACCCTAGCCGAAGGTAAGCGCGCCTGGGCCGCCCTCACGACCCTCACTGTACCCGAGCTAGAGAAGGCCATCTCTGAAGGCATTCGCGCCAAGGAGCACATGATTAAGGCCAACTTGCGCCTGGTGGTGTCGGTGGCTAAAAAGTACCAAAACCGGGGCCTAGAACTGCTGGATTTGATCCAAGAAGGTACCCTGGGCCTAGAGCGAGCGGTGGAAAAGTTTGACCCCACCAAGGGCTACCGCTTTAGCACCTACGCCTACTGGTGGATTCGCCAGGGCATTACCCGGGCGATCGCCACCCAGAGCCGCACTATTCGCCTACCTGTCCACATCACCGAAAAGCTCAACAAAATCAAAAAGGCCCAGCGCAAACTCTCCCAGGAGAAAGGCCGCACCCCCTCAATTGAGGATATCGCTCGCGAGCTCGACATGACTGCTGCCCAGGTGCGCGAAGTGCTGCTGCGCGTTCCCCGCGCCGTTTCACTCGAAACCAAGGTGGGCAAAGACCGCGACACCGAGCTGGGCGACCTGCTCGAAACCGACTGCATGTCGCCCGAAGACATGCTGATTCGTGAGTCGCTACGCCGCGACCTGCAACAGTTGATGGCTGACCTCACCACCCGTGAGCAAGACGTGATCAACATGCGCTTTGGCCTCGGCGATGGCACCCCCTACTCGCTGGCCGAGATTGGCCGCGCCCTAGAGCTATCGCGCGAGCGAGTACGCCAGATCGAGTCGAAGGCGCTGCAAAAGCTGCGCCAGCCCAAGCGCCGCAATCGCGTCCGCGACTACCTCGAAGCGCTGAATTAGAGACCCTGCATAGCTACCTCAAGCCCCCTTGTTTTTAAGAAAAGCAGGGGGCTTTTTCTTGGGTATAACCGTTGGCCTAACTTGCCCGCCTCACACTGTCTAGCAGTTTGAGGTTGGCCCGTAACCACTTATTTACCTTAGCGCAAAGTCAGGAGCGAATTATCGAACTTTTATATGGAGAAATGCTTTTGTTGACAACATAAGACTTTCCTTACACCTTATTCGATCACTAGCGAAGAATCTGATCCTCCAACCAGTCTGAGAACATATCTGGAGAGGTCATTTTTTGGAATAAGGGATCAATAGATAACCGTTTGAGACATCTGATGGAGATAGACTTCATAGAATCTATCTCTAGGTCGGTTATCTCGTATTTTCCGTCATGAACGAGCTTTGAACGTGAATTATAAAGTTCTTTCACGGTATTTGCTACTTCGTTTCGATTCTCTGGTTTCTTTGCAATGAGATGAGTAACGCGTGTTCGCAACCGATAACTCAACTCGGCATTAGGATTGTCTACTAATATAATGCTTTCGAGTGCAATAGCATATAAGAGAAAAGCTTCCTCCCGCCTATTAGAGACAATTGCTCTTCCTGCCCACTGAATAGCGGTAATTAGAGCTTTTTCAAAACTGTTTAAATTGTTTTTTTGAAGAATACTAATAATGTAGTTGAAGCCAATATCATTGTTTTTGTCTGATTCGACGATTCGTGAGATTTCGAGCTCCTGCAATGGACCGACTTTCTTGCTTGCAGTATTGTAGCTCGCTCCATCAGCTTCATTTAATATAATGGTTTCAAAGAGATACGGCTCTAAATCTCCTGGCAAGTATGTCAAAGCATTTGGGTTAAATGGAGTTAGTGCACTAAAAAAATTGAGTATATCTAGAACTCTTCGTAATTTTTTGATTGCGATTACCTGAGCAGCTTCATAATCTTTTGCTTCTACAACAACTAGACTACATATCTTTTTGTAAAAGCTTCTGTCAATGTCCTCTTTCAGTCCTTCCCATTTAAAGTTTTTCTGAATTGTATGTTTCGCTACTATTTCTTTAAATTGATTGACGAGAAGGTCATCAAAAACAGTAAATTCAACTTGCCCAATGGAGAATGGTAGACCTTTCTCCTTTATTCCGCATACTGGTATGAAGCAACGATATGGAATTCGTTTGGCAGTAAGTTTTCGCTTTAAGTTTTCTACTATCTCATCAATTCTTAAATTTTCAGGGGTGGAACAATCATTTGAACACAATGCTTTTAATAATGCTTCTTGAAAAGCCCCTTCCACAGTTTTCAAGCTTAAGTCATCATCTCTAACTGAGCTTGATGCTAAATCTCTTAAGCACTCACGATATCTTGAAGATTCTTTATAGTTTAAGTGCAAACCACCTAGCCCTTGACGTTCGAAGTATAATACCTTCTCTCCATTTTCTTCTGTTTTTGAGTTCAAAAATTCAATTAATAATTTCACGCTCCGAAGCGATTCATCCATTTTTCTCTGTTTCATTTTGTGGGCTTAATCCCTTTAACAAATTAGTTTATGTATCATATAAATCTAAATCCATATTGAATTCTATTCAACATTTTTTTGGATTTCTATAGTCTGCTACTTCCCTCTACAGGGCAGACAGATAGAGAATAGACTGCATAATAGCTTTCCTAGGAGCAAATAGGCAGAAGGATCCTATCTATTTACCTCGTCACAGCATCGTGCTATCTTCAATCGCCACGGTTGACGAGGAGCGTCTGTACCAGTATTCTCTACTTTAAGCCGTTCAACCCGACCGGCGACCATGCAGAACTCGAAAACTTTGGCGCTGCCTGAAGGTGTTGCAACCACCAACAGACAGCTAACCCCGCAAATCTAGCACGCAGATTGCCGGGCTAAGGTCGATCGTACCCTAGCTCTCCCAGTTTGCACCTCAGCTGCGGTTAGCTAGGGTTTTCGCGTTCTGTCTTCCTCAAACCCCTAGAAGGAACACAGAACCGATGTTTGAATATCTTGAACCCGACGCCAGCGGCGCGTCGCACATTCCGCCGTCTCACTCTGCACAACCTCAGCCTCGCCCCGAGCGAGTGCGCCACCTGCTCTACGGCAGCCTAGTGGGCATCGATCGCACTATCAAAATCCTCCACGCCTACGGCTACGCCGACCCCAACGACTGGAGCGACCCCATCCCCGTGCCGCCCAACAGCGGTGCATCGAGCGCAGCCCTTTCAGAAGGAATGACATGGATGGTCATTCTGACGAAAACCTTGCTCATTGAGTAAGCAGAACACCACTGGGGGTTGAGCCTGCCTACACCTCTGGCTCTACTCCCAGCGCTTTTAGCTGCTCGGCCAAGCGATCGCCCCGTTCCTGGGCTGCTGCTGCCGCTTCTTCTGGGGTGGGCACCAGCTCACCAGAGGGGTGAAAGTAGCGTAGGGTCTCGTCCTGGACACCCAGAAATAAGCCCAAGACCTCGCTCCATCGCTGATTAACTTCATTGGGAGCGATTACATCATAGTGCTGCCCCACTAGTCGGTAGCCTTCAAACTCCAGCGTTTCAGGCGAAAACCAAAAATATTCTGGGGTTCTAAAGCGGTCTTGATAGAGCACTTTTTTGAGACTACGGTCAGTTTTTGCAGTAGCCGGAGACAACAGTTCGATAATTAGATCGGGGTACTGCCCGCCTTCCTCCCACACCACCCAAGATTTTCGGGGACGGCGCTGGGTTTGGTTCACCAAAAAGAAGTCGGGGCCTCTAAAGTCTCGGTTTTTAAGCTGTTCGCGGCTGAAGTAGACAGTGAGATTAGCGCCAATGAAAAAGTCAGTGCGATCGCGCCACAGCCACTCAAGACAAGCCACCAGCAGCGCCAGTTGAGCGTAGTGCAGCGAACTTTCCATCTCTGGCTCATTGCTCTCCAGCTGGGTTGCATCTGGCATTAGATCTGCCAGCTGTTGCGCGGTCATTACCATCGCCGATCCTCAGTGCCAGGTATCCCCATTGTAAGCTCAGCGGCTCTAAACGCCCTTACTGCGGGGAGAGCGCAGCTCACACATTCAGTACCGTGAGCTGGCTCAGCAAGGGGTCAACCAGGGTTTGGTGCTTGTTGGCTAGCAGCTGCTCCATATAACTGATCAGTCGCTGGCCCTGCTCCAGGTTGGGCACGTAGACCTGGCCATTGGGTCGGGTGAACAGCGGCGTAGTGGCCAGAGTCGCCAGTTCATCGCTGGCGGGCACTAGTGCCGAGGGGCCACCACTGGTGCTGGGTAGCAGACCGGGCGGCAGGCGACCCTCTAGCAGCGCCATGAGGTGAGCCTGACAGGCATCGACGTTTAGACCCCGTTCTTTGAGCAGGTGCAGCATGCCGCTGAGGGGCATGGGCTGCTCGGGCAGGGTCCGCAGTACCTCCATCAGCAAGAACATGTCGCTGTACTGGTGGCGGGTGAGGTCGAGCACTTGGGGATAGCGCACCAGGTTGACCAGCCCGTAGGTGACCCGGCTACAGCTGGGGGGGCGATCGCTGTGGTACGTATCCTGCACAATGGTGGCATTGGGGAACTTTTGCCGCAGCCAGCGGGCGATCTTGGGCAATGAGGCGCTGCCGCCGGTGCAGATCACCTGGTTAATGCCCTGGGTATTGAGCCCGACCTCGCTCAGCAGCCGGTTGACGTGGCCGTTGATGCGCTGAATGTAGGGCAGAATAATCCGGTCTTCCAGGTCTTTGCTGCGCACCACCCAGCGCTGATCGGCCAGCTCTAGCTCAAACTGGGGCTGGTGCTGAAGAATAATCTTCAAGTGTCGCGCCGCTTCTAGCGCGCTCTGGCCCAGCAGAGAGGTTTCTAGCCGCTGGTAGAGGCGCTGGCGGCGAGCTATATCAGGCTCGGCAGGGCGGGGCATTTCGCAACCATCGAGGTCGAGATCGCTCCAATGAGTGCCATCTAGCTCGGGCATCGCGGCCTGCCAGCCCCAGCCGGTGGATTGCGGCGATCGCCCAGAGCCCTCAGCGGGGCGACTTTGACGACGTTCGGCGGGGTGCAGCAGGTGACAAATAATGTCGAGGTCGATGGCGTCGCCTGCATAGCTCATCGAGTGCAGGGCAAAGTCGCTGTAGGAGAGTTCACCCAAGGCTCTGGGCAGATCGACAATGCCCACCTCGGTCACGCTGGCTCCGGCGGAGAGCACCACCGTGCCCCCAGTCCAGGGGCAGGCGTAGAGAGCCTGCTGCTGTATGGGCTGACCGTTGCCCTCGGGCAGCGGGGTTGAAGGATCGGGCAGGCCCGAGAGCACGGCGGCGATCGCGTCTTCTACAAAATAAATATCGTCGGGGTTGGCGGTGAGTCCTGCCCCTAGCACCGCCTCCCGCAGGTTAAAGGTGTAGGTGTCGGGCCAGTTGGCCGGGTAGCTGACAACGACCCCGTTGAGGGCTTGCAGCGCTCGAGCGATCGCCTCAGCATCAAGGCCGACGGCACCCACCGTAAAGGCGGCCTTCGGGGTTAGCCCCACGGGCAGGGTGGCCAACAGCCGAGTCAGGCTGTCCTGGAAGACGGGCAGGGGAATGCGATCGCGATCGGACCACTGCACCTGAGGTTTGAGACCGTCTGCCCCGGTGAATGGAATGCCCAGCTTGAGATAGGGCTTTAGCGCTTTGAGCAACACCGCACCCTGGTCAGCAGTATCGCCATCGCTCCAGTTCACGGTCAGGGCCGACGAGCCCACCGACTGCACTTGGTAGCCCTCGCCGTTGGCCTCCACCGAGGCCAGTGACGGCAGGCGAAAGAATTTGTCGGCGGTCACCCCAGAGATAGCATTATCGACCCAGTAGAGGGGATAAACCTGGCCACCCCGACGTTCCAAGAGCACTGCCGACAGACCGGTGGTACCCACATCCAAACCCAAAAACCACAGGGGGGTGGGTGCGGCAGGCGCTGGCTCAGCATCCACTGGTGGCCCTGGAATAACCGCATCGGATTGATCGATCTCCAGGTTGGCAGGAATCTCGGGTTCGACGGCGGCGGGTTCAAGTACCTCAGGTTCAACGGTTTCAGGCGCAAGGGTTTCGGGCGCAAGGGTTTCGGGCGCAAGGGTTTCGGGCTCGGTAGTTTCAGGTGGCTCTACGACCGGCGCAACTAGGCCGCTTGGATCAGTGGCCAGGGTGGATTCAGGGCCAAAGTCCATGCCTGCCAGTAGTTGGTCAAGCTCTAGGAAGTCTGGTGGGGCTTCTGGTTCCTGGATCTCGGGTTCCTGGGTCTCAAGTTCTGAGGCCGCTACGTCTGGTAAGTCTGGCTCTGACCCTGGGGCGATCGCATCCAGTTCAACAGCATCCGCCTCAAGGGCAGCGGTCTCATCAAAGCTGTCAAAGGTGTCGAAGGTGAAGTCATTGGCTGTCACCGGTTCAACGGCGATCTCGTCTACGTCCTCAATGGGCTCATCAAAGATGTATGCAGATTCATCCTGAGCGGGTTCTGCGTCCAGAGACCATTCCGTATCCAGTGCTGGAGCAGGTGGCTCTACAGAATCGTCCAAACTGCTTAGGCTAGCCTCTGCCCCAGCGGCTTCATCCTGGGCAGGGGTAGAGTCTCCCAGCCAGTCTTCTATAGAAAAATCTAGGTCGGCCTGTGGGTCAGCGGCAGGTTCTGGCTCAAGGCTCAGGTCTAGATTCAGATCTAAACTGGTGGGCTCATCTACCGAGGGGCGATCGCGCCCTAAGCCAAACTCAACCGGCAGCGGAGTATCGAGGGGGAAGCGAGGCTCTGGTTCGGCGATCGCCTCACCGCCATCTAACAGCCCCAGATCTAATGCACCGAGGTCTAGGTCACTAAAGTCTTGGGATTCAGAGTCTAGGGTGTCAGGCTCAAGGTTGAAGTCGAGGTCTAACTCAAGGCTTGGCTCTGAGGAAACTGGGGTCAGGGGTTCTCCCAACAGCGCATCGAGATTGATGAAGTCAATCATTGCCTCCATTGAATCGGCTGTCTCTGCGGCCGCCGATTCAATCGGGTCGGGTTCCGGCTGAGGCTCTGCTAACGGTGGTAAAGTTTCTTCAAAATTGGCCCCAGCAGCATCCAGAATATTGTCGAGACTGATTTCCCGTTGCCAGTCGGTGGCTGTCTCTACCGGGGCGTCGGCAAGCACAGTATCGTCAGCCACCAAATCGCCCAAGGCATTTAAATCACCTAGCCCAGGCTCATCGGCGCTGGGCTCGTCTAGGCTCAGATTCAGGTCATCTAGAGTAATCGAGAGATCTGACGCAGCGGGCTCCGAGGGCGTAGCGGACAGCCCCCAGGTTTCTAGGGTGAGCGCTGGCTCCGTTGGCTCAGCACCTAGCAGATCGCCTAAGCCAGGCTCATCCACGACGGGCTCATCTAGGCTCAGGTTTAAGTCATCCAGAGTAATCGAGAGATCGGAGACAGCGGGCTCTGAAGGTGCAGCAGACAGTCCCCAGTCTGGGATCAGCGCTGACTCCGTTGGCTCAGAATCTGACGGATCGCCCAGGCCAAACTCATCGGCGACGGGCTCGTCTAGGCTCAGGTTCAAGTCGTCTAGAGTGATTGAGAGATCTGAGGCAGCGGGCTCCAGGGGCGTAGCAGGTAGTCCCCAGCTTTCTAGGGTAAGCGCTGGCTCCGTTGGTTCAGCACCGAGCAGATCGCCTAAGCCAGGCTCATCGGCGACGGGCTCATCTAGGCTCAGGTTTAAGCTATTCAAAGTAATCGAGAGATCTGGCGCAGCGGGCTCCAAAGGTGCAGCCGATAGTCCCCAATCTGGGATGAGCGTTGACTCCGCTGGCTCAGCCTCTAGCGGAGCAAAGGCGTCAGGCAACTCACCTTCTAGATCGAGCTCCTCTAGAGTGAGATTTTCTGAGGCCGGCTGTGCAGCAGAATCCGGTGAGAACAAGTCGGCCATAGTGTCGCCCGGCGGGTCGGGTTGGCGGGCCGAGTCGAGGGGGCCGCTGGCACCCGGACCTAAGTTAAAATCAGCCAGCGTAAACTCAGCCGGGGGTGACGTAGGAGCCGCTGGACTAGGGGTTTCCCCAAACCCAGTGGAGGCTAGATCATCTAGGGTGGTTTCTTCCAGTTTTGGATTGGGAGCCAGCGGTGTCAACGGATCAAGGGTCAGCTCTCCCAACAAATTCTCTAGGGTCAGGGAAGGACCTGTTGCCCCCGTGGTGGAGGTAGAGGGTGGTGGGGAGGGTTGATCTGGCGCGGGGGTAGATAATTCGGTGAGAGCGTCAAGGGTTAAACCCGATTCGCCCAGGGCAGGTTGCTCGGGTTCTAAGCTTAGATTGAGCTCCGCCAAGATAGAGGCCAGAGAATCGCTAGCGGCCGAAGCCGTAGGGGCCTCATCCACGGCACCAAACAGATCTCCGGACTCAGTCTGCTGAGGCTGAGTGGTTTCGCCAAACAGGTCGATCGCAGGTTCGGCTGCGGGTGCTTCTGGCACAGCCGCATCCCCAAACAAGTCGAGACCAGCTTCGTCTGGCTGAGGGTCATCTAGAGTAAGCGCTGAGATATCAAACAGATTTAAGCCGCCATCTACATTAGTTATGAGGGAAGGCGTCTCTGGCTCTGGCTCGCCAAATAGATCGAGGCCTGGGGCCTCTGCCGCAGGGGCGGGCAGGTCGAGGGGCTCATCCCCTACATCGGCTATGGGGCTGTCAAACAGATCAATGCCGGCAGGTTCATCTACACCAGGCGACGGCTGATCAATCTGACCAAACAGATCAACTGCATTCTCCCCGGCAGCGTCATCCGAGGCGGGCGATGCGAATAGATCAATGCCCAGGTCATTTGCGCCTGGCTCACTCACGGCTTCATCAACCCTAAAGGCCGACGGGTCAGAGTCAGGGCTGACGTTCTCCAGGTTAGGTGAATCGAAGACAGGGGACGGCCGATCGCCTTGATCTGTCTCTAACTGGTCTAGGGTGAGGTCTGCCAACGCTGCGTCGCTGAACAGGTCAATGCTGGGTACTTCCTCAGAGAAGGTCGGCTCTGGCTCTAGCGTCTCAAGTTCTAAGCGATCGAGGCTAGACCAATCTGAAGTTGGCTCCGCTGCGGGCGGTTCTACCGGTGGTTGCTCCAGAGAGTCAATATCCAGATCGCTCAACGTCACCTGATCTAAGGCGGCGGTAGCAGGGGTGTATGCCTCTGAGCCAAACAGGTCGAGGTCTTGAGCCGGTTCTGAAGTAGTGGGCTCGTCGCCGAACAAGTCGAAACCAGGCTCCTTTGGCATGACGGCCTCGGTGGGGCGATCGAAGGTAGCGGGTGAGGTATTGTCAGGGGCAGGCTCTTGATCGGCGAAAAGATCAACGCCACTAATGGAAGAAGGGGGCACCTCGTCAGGCGGGCTAAATAGCTCTGGAGAATCAGTCAGGTCAAGCTCTAAGTCGATTGGCGACAGGTTGTCAGAGGCCACCTCGGTTTCTAGATTCTCCAGGTCTTCCTGGAGCTGGTCAACCATGGTGTCATCCATAGTCAGGTCGTAGGCACCAGTGATGGGCAGGGCGTCTTGGGCCAGCAAGTCTTCTTCGGGGGAAGCGGCCATAAACCCGCCCAGCAGGTCTTCGCCATCGCTAGCGGCAGTCTCTGAGTTCCCCGCCTCTCCAGGGCTGGCGGGCAGCAAATCGTCGAAGGATTTGATGGTGTCAGGAAGGTTAAACCCAGCCCCAGCGGGTGCTATGGAGTCGAGGCGATCGCTCGTTTCCCCCAGCAGGCTGCCCAGGTCAAGGCTGGTGAGGTCGGTAACCGCGTCGGTGTCGGCCGTCTCAGCTGACTGGGTAAGCAGGGTTAGGTCGTCAGGACGAGGTAAATCACTGGTTGGCTCCGGAGAGGCGATCGCATCGGGCTCATCTGCGGGGGGCGCTTCCTCACTCAGACGGTCGATCGCCAAAAAATCATCTAAGGCATCCCCTGAGTCAGCCGCAGGCGCGGCCTCAGCAGAGTCAGCAAAAAATCCGCCGCCAAACAAGCTCTGGTAGAGATCGTCTAGGGCTGATTCAGCCTCTACCCCAGCCGCCACCACCTCAGTAGCGGAGTCATCCCCGTTGGGCAGCGACACCGCTGGGGATGGATCGGGGGCAGCAACATTCAGGCTGTTAAGCAACTGCAAATCAAGGGGCGAAGATGCGCCATCCTCGGCAGCGTCCAAATCGGCTTCCAGGTTGTCATCAAGCTGGAGCTCGGTAATCTCATCTTCAAATTGCAGCAGGGTGATCTCGTCGTCGCCTAGATCATCTAAATCGTCAAAGCCAATATCTAGGGCCTCAAGCTCCAGCTCTGCTTCCAGATCAGCCGATTGATTCTCCCCCTCGGTAAAGGTATCTCCATCTAAGGTCTCAGGGGTAAAGGTCTCAGGCTGAGGCTGGGGCAATTCGCGGCGCTGACCCGACTCTAAATAGGTCAGAGTCTCGGCGTTAATTTGCTGACCCAAATGCGTCACCAGGGCGCTAAACATCAGCTCGCCCTGCTGGCCCAGGGTGTGCATCTGGTTGAGCCCCTGGTTGAGTGAATCTTGGTAGCTGTAAATGCTCTGTTGCAGTGTGTCAAACACCGATCGCAGCGACTGATCGAACCCCAGCATGAGCTGGTCAGACTGGGCCTGCAGCTGCTTGAGAAACTCAAGCCGCTGCATAGGCGTGAGGCCAGGGGCATCGCCATCGGCAAACCCCTGGGGAGACTGCATCAGCCCATAGGCCGTAGCCGTAGCCGACTCAAGCCGCTGCACCGACTGGTTAACCTGAGCGCTGAGGCGAGCCTCAAGCTGCTGGGTCATCTGCTGTAGGGCTGCCTCCCAGCTGGGGGGCAGCTGGTGAAGGTTGGCGCCCTGGTCGATCTGCACGCGCTGCTGCTGAAGCTGCTGCACCTCTTGCAGCAACAGCTCCCGCTGCTGCCGGAGGGTCGCCACCTCGTTGCGCAGAGGGTCAAGAATCTGCATGGTCTGCCCGCGCAGGTACTGCATTTCTTGCAGTAGCGCCTTGAGCACCTGGCTAGCGGCAGCGGTAGTCGGGTCGTTGGGCAAGCCGCTAGTAGGCGCAGCCTGGGCTTCGGGGGTGGCTTGCACCTCGGCCAGGTAGGCCCGGGCACGGGCCAGCAGCTGGCGCTGATTGGCATCATTCGACATCACCCAGGGCAGCCGTGGCGCGGCTTCCCCCAAGATTGAGTCAATTTCGGCTACCAGAGCTTCCAGTTCGTCCTGCTGCACGGCTACCCCTTGTGTTTACCTTGTACCCCAGCGATTGCCAAAGTGTATGTCAGGCGACTGCAAAAATCACGTCAGGCCATACCTTAGCGCCGCTGATTTCAACGGATGCGCCTCTACCCTGCGAAGTCACTAGAAGGGGCTGTTGGAGACACCTCTGATGGAGCCAGCCCTAGGGACGATGGCCCTTCTAGGTCGGTCCTTGACCATCGCCCTGGTCGAGTAGTGGCGGAATGATATAGTGCTAAGACTTTGGATTCCGCCGCTAGGCCACCAGGGGAAGATTCTACCCCTAGCCTGGGATAGGATGGGTTGAAGCGATTTAATATCACTAACTTAAACAAAAAAATTAATGTTGGGGTGATAAATGGATGCCCGCTACAACCCTCGAGATACAGACGCCGATCTTAAATTAATTCGTTCGGCGCTGCTATTTCAGGATCTGCCAGAGGAGGCTGTAGCCGAAGCCACCAGCCACGTGGTCTCTCGTCGTCACCCGGCCAACCAGGTGATTTTGCTTGAGAACGACTGGGGCAGCTCGGTTTACTTCATTTTGGAAGGCTGGGTCAAAATCCGCACCTACAACCTCGACGGCAAAGAAGTTACCCTCAACATTTTGGGCAAAGGCGAGCTGTTTGGCGAAATGGCCCCTCTCGAAGAGGTGCCCCGCTCCACCGACGTGATTACTCTGGTGCCCACAGTCATTGGCAGCATGCCCGCCAGCGACTTTGTCAAGCTGCTCAACACCGAGCCCCTGGCCGGCATTCGCCTGTCGCAGCTGATGGCGCGGCGGCTCAGGCAGGTCAACCGTCGCCTGCGGCTGCGCGAGTCTGACAGCACCTCGCGGGTAGCCGACATCATTCTCTTTTTGGCTGACGGACAGGGGCATCGTAGCGCCAGCGGCATCGAAATCCCCAACCTGCCCCATCGGGAGTTGAGCAGCCTCAGCGGCCTAGCTCGGGAGACGGTGACCCGCGTACTGAGTAAGCTAGAAAAGAAAGGGCTAATTGTGCGGGACAAAGACCTGATGAGCATTCCCGACATCAACGCCCTAGAACGTCTGCTGGTTTAGCCATTCATGAGTCACCCCCCTGACCCCGCCCCTGGGGCTAAGTTTGTGCCCCCGGTTGACGACGCTGCGAGCGAGTTCGATGGGCTAGACACCTACCTAGAGTACCGTGCCTCGGAGGCCGAGTCCGATGCCCCTGACCTGTCGCACCGTCTCAAGTCTGGCCCTCTGGCTATGGTTGAAACGGCCTTTTTGGCCAGCACCGCCGCGCTGATCTGGCTGGTGAATACCTATTTTCCGCCGGGGCCGATCTTGCGGCTGTTGTTTCCATTGCCGATGGCTTTGGTGTATCTGCGCTGGGGGCCAAGGGCCGCATGGATGTCGGCGCTGGTGTCGGGGCTGCTGCTGTCGGTGCTGATGGGGCCACCCCGCAGCCTGCTGTTTCTCATACCCTACGCGCTGCTGGGGGTGCAGCTAGGCTTTTTTTGGGTGCGGCGGACCAATTGGTATGTGTCGATCGCCGTAGGGTCGCTGCTGGGCACAATTGGGTTTTTCTTTCGCCTGTGGCTGTCGTCGGTGCTGGTGGGCGAAGACCTGTGGGTATATCTGACTACCCAAGTCACCCAAATGCTGAACTGGGGCCTAGAGCGCCTGGTGGGCTTGGGCGTGCTGGATGTGGGCGTGCTGGGCCAGGCCAATGTGGAAGCCGTGCAGATCTTGGCTCTGGTGTCGGTGCTGGCGAGTAATGTGGTGTACCTGTTTACGGTGCATCTGGCAGCTTGGCTGCTGCTGAGTCGGCTAGGGACGAAGATTCCGGAGCCGCCGGGGTGGGTGCAGGATTTGCTGAAGGAGTAGATGAGTGGGCGAGTGGGCGGGTGTATGGGTGGATGGGTGGATGGGTGGATGGGTAGATGAGCAGGTAAGGGAGATGGGGAGTGGGGGTGAGGGGCTGATTGAGGTTTATACGCAGCGGCGGCAGGGGGAGGATTGGCTGGGGCGGGTGCGGGGGTTGCGTCCGGGGCTGGTGCTGACGCTGGGGTTTACGGAGACGGGACTGGTTGAGGGAATTTCGGCAGCGGGGGCGACTCCGCGCGATCGCCGCTACACTGCCCTAGCCGATGCCGAGTTTATGATCAATGGCCTCACATCATCCCCGACGTTTCCGCTGCCGCCGCTTCAGGCCGGGGCTTCTCCAGCACTGATTTCTAGAGCCGTCATTGCCGGGCAGGGCATTCCCCTTATCGTTCTGAATGCTGGATTGCCCCAGCCGCCAACGGTACCCTATGTCGATCTTGGAGGAAAACCTGCGCAGTGTCTGAGCACGGGGGCAGCTTTACCGTTGGGGGTGGTGCAGCATCTCTGGCGGCAGGGGTTGGCTCAGGAGGAATTGCTGGGTGACGAAAGCGACTACCTGCTGCTGGCGGAGTGCGTGGTGGGGGGCACGACTACAGCCTTGGGGCTGCTCACCGGGTTGGGGGTGGATGCGATGGAGCGAGTCAACAGCAGCCACCCCACCTGTAACCACGATCAGAAGAAAGCCTTAGTTGTTAGGGGACTATCTCGCGCTGGCTTGCCAGATCGGCCCCATCCTCTAGCGGTGGCGGCGGCGGTGGGTGACCCGATGCAGCCGGTGGTGGCGGGGATGGCGATCGCGGCTAGTCGTACCAAGCCGGTGTTGCTGGCGGGGGGCACGCAAATGCTGGCGGTCTATGCGCTGATGGTGGCAATGGCGGCGGCAGAAGGCTGCGAGTGGAATCCGCAGAATGTGGTGGTGGGAACCACGCGCTGGGTGGCGGAGGATGCTACCGGGGATACGGTGGGGCTGGCGGAGCTGACGGGGGCCTGTTTGCTGGCGACGCGGTTGAGCTTTGCAGAGTCGCGGTTTGAGGCGCTGCGAGCCTACGAGCGGGGGTTTGTGAAGGAGGGCGTGGGAGCGGGGGGATGTGCGATCGCAGCCTCGCTCTACCAAAACTGGGGCCAGCCGGAGCTATTGGGGGCGGTAGAAGCGTTGCTGGAGCAAAAGTCTCTGCGAGATAGATCCCAGGGTTCTGGCTTTAGTGCTTTGCCTTAAGCAAACGCCCCTACTAGAACCCTGGGATCTGAGGCTGTAGGCTACTCCAGCAGAATGGTTTTGGTCATGATCACCATCCACTGGGCAGGGGCGGGGGTGGCCGCTTCGGCGCTGGGCGGCACGGGGATGGGGTCGCTCCAGTCGTTGGGGTCGGCGTAGCCGAGGGCATGGAGAATCTTGATGGTGCGGTCTAGGGCGGCGAGGCTGCCGTAGAGCATGTGGCGCACTTTTTCGGGGGTGAGGGGTCGGGTGCCTTTGCTGTCCCCACTGGGCGGCAGCGGTAGGGAACCGGCCTCTGGGTTGTCGTTGGCGTCTGGTTCGAGATATTCAAACATCGGTTCTGTATTCCTTTTATGGGTTTGAGGAAGACAGAACGCGAAAACCCCAGCCACCCGCAGCTGAAGTGCAAACTGAGGGGGCTAGGGTACGATGAGCCTAGCCTCGCAATCTGCGTGCAAGATTTGCGGGGTTAGCTGTCTGTTGGTGTTCCAGCACCTTCAGGCAGCGCTAAGATTTTCGAGTTCTGCATGGCCACCGTTCTGCTCAAACGGCTTAATGGATGATAATAGTGGTGCGATCGCTCCCCGTCAACCGTTTAGGGAAGGGAAAGGGACATTAGCGACGGAAAGACTCTAAAAATCTCTGCATGAGATCCTCAGAAGGTCTATTATGCGGAGTAATATTTGGTTAGGCCTCTGTTTCAGGATGTCATAAAGGCCTTAGCACTAACAGGAATTTGACAACTGTGAATACGCCAAAAAGCAGTATAGGAAATCTAGTTAGATCCTCATATTCTGAATTTTCGGACATAGCCGACTATATCTGGAAAACTCCAAAATTCATCAAGCAAGAGATGGAGCTAGAAATTCAAAAGCTTGCTATTTACTATCCAAACAGCAAAAAAGATCAGGCAATAAGATGGAAGCATGAATCGCGAAAACTCTTCAAAACTTTCCCATACTTAAATTCGACTAGCAACCTATTCAGTGTGGTATCTATTTTTGAAGTCTATCTTTTGAGGCTAGGTCATGAACTGGAACAACATACAGCCATAAAACTTAGAGATATTAGTGGTCAAGGCTCTATGAGAATATTTAAATATTTGAGAGCGCTGTCTGTCCAGCCCGAAAATCTAGATTTGTGGTTGCAAGTTCAATCAGCAATCAAAATCAGAAACTGCTTTGTACATGCCTGTGGAATTCTCTCCTGGTCACGAGATAAAACCGAAATCCAGAATATTTATAAAAATAAGTTGTTTTTAAGCAGAGAGCACAGGGAGAAGCATAATTTTGCGTTTGACGAAGTAACTATCTTCACCACTGATTTCGGCGAAAGACTAGAAATCAACAATATGTACGCATGGAAATTGTCGTTTTATTTCCGAGATTTCTTTGTTGAGCTATGTCGGCTATCAATATCGAAGTTGGCTTAGGAAAATTTCATATTGAAGCTACATAGCACTTTATTGAGTAGGATGAACATATTATTGCTGGAATTTTTATGTCTGTCTATCGCGGCACAAATTCATCGTCAAGAAAGTTTAATTCAGCTTCACAGGTTAATTCTTAGTTAATTCAATATTTCTCTCCTCATTCGCAGCATCTAGTACACCTACATATAACTGCTGGCTGATGCGAAAGCTGGCTTGATTAATCAAATTATCCATGATGGGCCTAACATCTATAACTAGCTTTTGGCGTTTCGCCAATAAAAGAATCTCTAGCGCTCCAGCAACCTTGATATCCTAAACTGTTTGCAGCTTGTCTACTAAGCCGTTCATCAATAATTAATCGAGTCGCTTTCACCTGAACAGCAAGCGCGATCGCTTCAGCTCCATCAATATTGACGCGTGTTCTTAAATCTCTAACTAACTCTTGGCTCTCAACCGAAAGAACATCTAGCCAATATACTGACGGAACTACCGTAAGTACAATATCGCCACATCTCTAACCTTAAATCTTTTGATAAGAACGAGCAGTTTAAGCCAGACTGGTTAAACCATCGGCATACTATTAAACTGAAGACACGCACCTATTAAGGGCTACTTTAGTGCTCAGCGAACTTGACCGCATTACAGTCGATCCAGCGGTGTGTCTTGGTCAGCCGACCATACGGGGTATGCGCATCACGGTAAGCTTTCTCCTAAAGCTGCTGGCTAGCCAACTATCTGTGCAAGAGATTCTAGAGTCATACCCAGAACTAGAGGAAGAAGATATTCGCCAGGCTCTCAACTATGCGGCTTGGGCGGTATCCGATCGCACGATTAGTTTCACGTCGGCATGAGCAATCTACGCTTCGTTGCTGACGTTCACGTCTCTCCTCTAACCGTCACAGCGCTAAAGTTACAGGGCTACGACATAGTACGTTCTACAGATCTGTTGCCCGCAACTGCCGCTGATGCCGAGATTTTGGAGTTTGCGAGAGTAGACGGTCGCATCGTTGTAACGCAAGACCTAGACTTCTCTATGCTGGTAGCGCTCAGTAAGTAAAGTCAGCCAAGTCTGATCACATTACGGTTATCTTCTGCCAAGCCTGACGTGGTCACTCAGAAGCTTCTAGATGTTTTGCCCACTCTCGAGTTAGAACTAACCGAAGGCGTAGCAGTGACTATAAACGACGACACTGTGCGCATTCGCAAGCTTCCAATGCAGTGAAACACTTACCCTTCAATCGGTGGTGTGGGCAAAACCACAAGCTCACCAATATCAATATGGGGAGGTTGCGAGAGCGCAAAGAGCACTGTCCGAGCTACATCATCAGGACGCAGTGCATCGGGCTTTGGGTCATCAAAAAACGGTGTGTCCACCATCCCCGGTTCAATCAGAGTGACACGCACCCCCGTGCCTCGCATCTCCTCGCGCAGGTTATAGCCGATCGCTGAGACAGCCCATTTTGAGGCGGAATACATAGAACCTTTCAGCACTGTGCGTCCTGCAATCGAGCCAGTAATGATGACGTGACCTCTGGCTTTCTTTAGTTCTGCTAGGCTGGCCCGCAGCGTGTAAGCAACGCCCAAAATATTGGTATTGACGATGCGCTGCCAAGACTCAACTGGAGCCCCCGAAAACCCACCCGGCTCACCGCCACAACCAGCATTAGCAAACACCGCATCTATACTGCCAAACGCCTCTACTGCATTGGCTACCAACTTTTCTTGAGCCGCATAGTCGGTAACATCACAGGCAAAAGTCCGAACGTTATCGTTACCCAATTCCTTCGCCAATTGATCCAGCTTTTCAGTAGAGCGGGCAGCCAAGACGAGGTTGAAGTTTTGCGCGGCTGCCTGTCGGGCAGTTGCGGCACCGATACCTGTAGATGCGCCGGTAATCAGTAGAGTTCTAGAACTCGACATATTTAAGTCTCCCACTCTGCAACGAATCTCATGGTTATCTTGCCACAGATGCCGATTGGGCAAGGGCGGCTAGGGTTTGGGGAGCTAGATCAAATCACGGTCGATGCGCCATTTCTGCCTATCCCAAAGGCAAACACACCGCAAAGCAGGTATGCCCCGGCTCAGATTCCACAGAAATGGTGCCGTGGTGGCGATTCTCTACAATGCGAAGCACCGTTTCGAGGCCCAGCCCTGAGCCTTTGCCCACCCCCTTGGTGGTAAAAAACGGCTCATAAATACGCGACTTAATCTCTGGCGGAATGCCCGGCCCCGTATCGATAATTTCTACCCGAGCATCGCCCCGGAAATGACACGTACGCAAGGTAAGCGTCCCCTTCTCGCCCATCGCATCGATCGCATTGTCAATCAAATTCGTCCACACCTGATTGAGCTCGCTGCCGTGGGCCATCAGCTTGGGCAGCGTCGCATCGTAGTTGCGCTCCACCTTAATGCCCTGCTTTAGCTTGAATGCAAACAGCCGCAGGGTGTCTTCCAGCCCTTGGTGCAGGTCAACTATCTGCTGCGCGCCCTGATCCATATAGCTGTATGACTTCATCGATTTGATCAGGGTGGCAATGCGCTCGGCCCCGTGCTGGCCGCTCTGAATCATCGACATCACTTCAAAGGAGAGGGCCAGCCAGCGAATGCCCATGTCGTGCAGCTGCGTGGGGTTGTCGCGCCAGGGGACCATCAGCTTTTCCAACGTGGGAATGTCGATACCCGCTAGGGCGAGAGGTTCGGCCAATTTCCAGGCTTCGGTTGCGCCGTAGTCTTCGAGCCAGTCGAGCAGTTCCTCTTCGCGATCGCTCACCGTCCCCGCATCGGCCCCGCACTTGAGAATGGTCTCGTAGCCAGCATCGCGCACCCGCTGCCACTCCGCCGATTCTGCTTCGGTGGCGTTGGTCTGGCCATAGAGCATATTCATTTTCTCTAGCTCGCGAATGGCGGGCACTATTTCGCTGAGCGAGCGCACCAGCGCCGCCGCTGGGTTATTCAGCTCATGGGCCAGCCCCGCCGAAAGCGTACCCAGAGCCGCCATCTTTTCGCGCCCGCGCAAAAACGACTCCAGCCCCCGCACCCGCTTCTGCATCAGGCGAAACACCACGCGCTCAAAGTCGCGGCACTCGTGTAGCAGAGTGAGAAAGTCGGCCCCGGCAATGCTGTGAACCTGACAATCTGACATTGCCTGTAGCGTCACCGGCGCGGGCTCATCCGTCAGCACCGGAATTTCGCCAATATAGCCAGGGCCTTCGTGCTGGCCGATGGGCATGGCGATGCCTTCGCTCTGGCGGGTAATGCCGAGGCGACCCGAGGCAATGACGTAGATCGTGGTGGTCAAGTCACCCTCTTTGACCAGGTAGTCGCCCTTAGAGAGTTGGAGGGAAGTGGCGCGATCGCACACCCACTCCAACCGTTCCTGGGGCAGGTGGTTGAAGGGCTCAATCGCCTTCAGATGTTCTAGACAAAGTGCCGACGCGCTCATCGCACCGCCCCCAAATACTGGTGAACAAACTGCACGCAGATCGATCCTTCACCCACGCCAGAGGCCACCCGCTTGATCGAGCCGCAGCGCACGTCGCCTACCGCAAACACGCCGGGCAGGCTAGTCTCCAGCAGAAAGGGAGGCCGATCCTGTGACCACACCTGGTGGGGCGGCACACCAGCACTGGCCAAATCTGGGCCGGTGAGCAGGTAGCCCCGGCCATCCCGCTGCACCAGATCCTCCAGCCAGTCGGTGTGGGGAGTAGCCCCAATAAAGATAAATAGAGACTGAGCCGGCACGGTTTCAGTAGCCCCCGTAATGGCGTTTTGCAGCACCAGCGCCTCCAGCTGCGTACCGCCCTTGGCTTCGATCACGCTGGTATGGGTCTGCACCGTGATGTTTGACGTTGCGGCGATTTGGTCAATCAAATACTGCGACATGCTCTTGGTCAGCGAGTCGCCCCGCACCAGCATCGTCACCGACTTGGCATACTTGGCAAAGTTCATCGCCGCTTGCCCGGCGGAGTTGGCCCCGCCAATGATATATACGTCTTCCCCTTCACAGGCCAGAGCCTCGGTTTGGGCCGCACCGTAGTAGACCCCCGCCCCAGTAAACTGCTCCAGCCCCATCGTGCCGAGCCGCCGCCACGAGACCCCTAGGGCCAAAATTACCGCGTGAGCGCTAATTTCGCTGCCGTCGCTAAGAGTCAGCAGCCGGTAGTCATTGTCGCTTCGCAGGGCCTGCACCGACTGAGGGGTGAGAATTTCGACCCCAAAGCGGCGGGCCTGGCTGACAGCGCGGCGGGCCAGGTCGCTGCCGCTCAGCCCCACCGGAAAGCCCAGGTAGTTCTCAATGCGGGAGCTGGTACCCGCCTGGCCACCGGGAGCTTCACGCTCGATCAGCACCGTGTGCAGCCCTTCCGATGCGCCGTAGACCGCCGCCGCCAGCCCGGCGGGGCCGCCGCCAACAATTACCAGGTCGTAGAAGGGCTTGGCAGCCGTAGTTTGCAAACCAATGCGAGCCGCCAACTCGGCGGTGCTAGGCTGGCGCAGGGGTTCCCCATCGGGGAACAGCACCAGGGGCAGTTTGGCCTGGGTCACGCAGCCCGCCAGGGTGCGGGCCTCCTCGCTGCGCTCCACATCGAGCCAGCGGTAGGGGATCTGGTTGCGGGCCAGAAAGTCTTTGATTTCGTGACTTTGGGGGTTCCAGCGATCGCCCACCACCCGAATGCCTTCAAAGGGGGGCCGAAAGTTGGCCTGCCAATCGGCCAGCAGATCGTCAATTACCGGGTACAGCTGCTCCTCTGGCGGATCCCAGGGCTTCATCAGGTAGTAGTCGAGGCCAACCTCGTTGATAGCGCGAATGGCGGCATCGGTGTCGCTGTAGGCGGTGAGCAAGGCCCGCTTAACGTCGGGCACCAGTTCTATAGCCTGCTCTAGAAATTCCACCCCGCTCATCTCGGGCATGCGTTGATCGACCAGCAGCAGCGCCACCGGGTCGCCGCGCTGAAGGATTTGTTGAAGGGCTTCGAGGGCAGTTGCCCCAGAGCTGGCCCGCATAATGCGGTAGTGCTCACCGTAGTGCCGCCGCAGGTCGCGGGCGATCGCTTGCAGCACATCGGGGTCGTCATCGACGGTGAAAATAATCGGTTTGGCCATAGCAAACACCTAAAGGGGGGCCTGAAGGGGGCACTCAGTCTGGCCCTTGGCGGTGAAGAGATGACAGCCAAAGGCGTTGCTGCCCAGTGTAGCCGACCGACCTTGCGAAAATCTGCGTGGGGCTATACCTCAGTCGTCGCTCACAGGCCTACAGATCCACCGGGTGCTGCCCGTAGTAGGGCAACACTAACGACCAATCAGGGCGATCGCCCCTCAGCCAGCGCCCATAGGCCAAGGCCAAAACCTGCACTACCGTCGCCGCCAGGTCATCCCCAGCGATCGCGCGATGCAGAGGTTGGGGATAGCTGGTCAGCACCTGCTCCCAGGCTGCTGCCGTCAGCACCTGGTCAGGGTGGGATGGCTCTAAGCCATTGGCGGTCGGTTGATAGATGGCGGTAAACAACTGCTCTCGCCGGGCCGGCATCTCCACGGCAATGTCTGAAATAGACCCAGTCGGGGAATTGTCTAGGGCCTGTTGGGCGATCGCCGCCAAGCTCGATACCCCAAACAGCGGTATCTCTAGCTGCTGAGCCAGAGTGCGCGCCGTCACTACCCCAATTCGGGTGCCGGTAAAGCCCCCCGGCCCCTGGGCCACTGCCAAAAACGAGAGATCTGTCCAGCTATAGGGCGCGATAAACTCCATCAGAATGGTGTGCAGCTGGGTTGACAGGTCGCGCCCCAGGGGCCAGGTCTGGTGGCGGGTTTCGCCGTCAAAATTGCTCAGGGCCAGCCCCAGATCAGGGCCGCAGGTGTGAATCGCTAGGCCTAGCATGAACGTAGATTGGGTATCCAAAAGACCAGAATAAGAATACAGGAGCCAGGAGAGCAGACCCACTGCTGACGCAAAATCAGCCGCTTCCTCGCACTACTGGCGATCGCATCCACGACACCTGGAGCATTCGCGGCTCAACCAACGTCATGTATCTAAGGTCGGGGCTCTGTCGAATACCTAGTCAACTTTCAGTAACTTTTATAAAGCCTTTTTCGTTACATAGAAAAATCGCTAGATGCTCTCAATAATGAGGGTATCCGGCCGTCGGTCTTGGTATCTGGTATTGCTACGGTTGCCCCCATGAAAAAACGCTGCCTCCCCACCTGCCTTATTCTTCGCAACTTGTGCGTAATCTTGACTCTAGTTGGCGGAGGCGTACTGATAGCGGCAGACATCCACGCTTCAGCCAACCAGCAACCGCAGCAGACGACCGCTCTGAAGCAGCTGTTTGTCTATCAAATCTTGCTGAGTGCAGAGCAAAACCAGGAGTAGGCATGATCCGGCAGCTTCATGGTTGACTCCAAAGCGGCAGCGATCGCCTTTAAGACAGCCGTGGTCAGCCACCTCAACCAGGTAGCCCCAGCGACCGCCCGAGCCATGTTTGGCGGCTACGGGCTGTACTGCGAGGGCATTATGTTTGCCCTCATCGCCCACGAAACGCTGTATTTCAAAGTCGATGCCAGCAACCAGGAGCGCTTTACCGAGGCGGGTATGGGGCCGTTTGTGTATCACCGCGACGGCAAGGCTGTGACCATGTCGTATTACCAGCTGCCCCCTGCCGTCTATGACGATTTGGGCCTGCTATACAACTGGGTCGAGGCTTCGGTAGCGGCCGCCCGGCGAGGCAAACAAAAGTAGGGGCACCGCATGCTGCGCCCCTACAAATTCACGCTGCTGAGCTGAGATCTTCGCGTACAGATTTACTCTGCAAATGGTCGTTCCCCTCAATCTCATTTAAGAGACGACCACTTGCTCTAGAGCGATCCCTCAAACTCCGATCGCAGAGGGCACCGGGTCTTTCTTCGCCTTCCTGGGCCGGTTGATCGGGTCCAGGTAGGTCTCTAAGCGCCTAAAGGCAATAGATGCTAGGGAGGTCATAATCAAATACACAAGCGCCACCCCAAAATACACCTGAAAGGCGGCGTATGTGCTTGCCACGATCAGCTCACCTTGGCGAAGTAGCTCGTTAAACCCAATCACCGAGGCTAAGCTGGTGTCTTTGATCAGGGTAATGAACTCGTTGCCCAACGGAGGGACAATGCGCCGAAACGCTTGGGGAAAAACAACATAGCGCATGGTTTCTACCGGGTTCATAGCGAGGGATTCGCCCGCCTCCCATTGGCCGCGATCGATGGATTGAATGCCGCCTCGCAGAATCTCTGATAGGTAGGCAGCCACATTGAGACTGAGCGCCAAAATGGCGGCAAAAATTTGGTTGAAGCTGATGTCAATGCCTAGCCCCTGGAACAGCGCTGGCAGGCCGAAATAGATCATATATAGCTGCACTAGCATGGGCGTGCCGCGAAAGAAGTCAACGTAGATGCGGCACAGCCAGCGCAGGGGCTTGATAGGCGAGATCATGGCAAAGGCCACTAAAGAACCGCCAATCAGCCCGAAGAAAAATGAGGCTGCGGTCAGCAGAATCGTGATCCAGGCCCCCTTAAACAGGTTCTTAAAGAGTCTTCCCCAGGCAAAGCCGCTACTGGTGCCGCTGGTCGCCAGGGCTGGGGCTACAGTCGGCAGAACAGGTGGGTCAGACAAAAACCACTTGCGATAGATCTGGGCGTAGGTGCCGTCTTGGATGACAGTTCCTAGAGCGGTATTCATTTCATCGAGCAGCGCTGAGCCCTTTGGCAGAGCAATGCCGTAATACTCCTCGGTGACAAGTTCACCGACAATTTTTGCCCCCGTTAGGTTTGCTTCGTTGATTGCATAAAGCGTTACTGGCAAATCGTTAACGACGGCATCCACGTTGCCGTTGATCAGCTCTTGTAGCGCCAGGGGGGCATTGTCAAACTGTCTGACCGTGGCCCCTTCCACAGAGCTGGCTTTCGCGGCACCCGTGGTACCGATCGCCACTGCAATCCGCTTGCCTGTCAGATCTTCGAAGGACTTGATCTCTGAATCGCTCTCTCGTACAGCGATTGCCAACCCCGCCTCAAAGTAAGGCCGGGTAAAGTCTACGGTCAAGGCGCGATCGGCGGTAATGGTCATGCCGCTAATGGCCGCGTCAATGCTCTTGCCCTGGATGGCGGGCACCAGTCCGTCAAAGGGCAGGCTAGTGAATTGCACCTCCTTACCTGCCGCTTCAGCCATGGCCGTCATCAGCTCAATGTCAAACCCGATAAAAGCCCCTGTGGCTTCATCCTTCATTTCAAAGGGGGGAAAGGCTGGTTCGGTGCCTACCTCCCAGACTGCCGGGGTATCTTGGCCCAGGCTAGCGAGTTGAGCTGCCCCGAGCCCGATCAGCAGTCCCAGCACCAAAGCTAAACAGCGCCTCAACCAGCGTAAGCCAAACGGATGAAAAACCATGTCGGCGACACTCTACAACAAAAGCTTCCGGCAGCTCCGGGCGATCGCAACCGGATTGTGTTGCACAATAGTCAATTCCCTTTGGGATTAAATGTATTCCGCGATACAGATGCCTCCGGTTGCCAGTGATTCTCTAATAGAGATTAAGTTCTGTCATTGCGCCTGCCCATGACGACTACCATGACCGCGATCGCCACGCCCGTGATTGCCTGCGAAAACTTGTACAAAAGCTACGGTTCGCTGGATGTCTTGAAAGGGGTGAGCACCACCTTTACCAAGGGCGATGTGGTGTCGATCATTGGCCCCTCGGGCTGCGGCAAAAGCACGTTTCTGCGCTGCCTCAACCGGCTAGAGGCGATCAACCAGGGCCACCTAGAGGTGATGGGCCAAGACATGTCAGCCCCAAAACTACCTTGGAAGGCGCTCTACCACCTGCGCAGCCAGGTGAGCATGGTATTTCAGCACTTCAACCTGTTCCCTCACCTGACGGTGATTGAGAACCTCATGCTCTCGCCTCGCAAGGTGCTCAAGCATTCCGACGCCGACTGCCGCGACCTGGCCAGCCAATACTTGGCTAAGGTGGGTTTGGGCGATCGCGCCGATGCCTACCCCGAGCAGCTCTCTGGCGGGCAAAAGCAGCGGGTAGCGATCGCCCGCAGCCTCTGCATGCGCCCCGAGGCCATTCTGTTTGACGAGCCCACCAGCGCCCTCGACCCCGAACTGGTGGGTGAGGTGCTGGGCGTCATGCGCCAGCTCGCCGAAGAGGGCATGACCATGATTGTGGTCACCCACGAAATGCAGTTCGCCCGCGAAGTCTCTAACCGAGTGCTGTTCTTCAACAACGGCGTCATTGAAGAAGAGGGCATCCCTGCCGAGGTGTTTAGCAACCCCCGCAGCGATCGCCTCAGATCTTTCCTCAGTCGATTGAGTCAGCATCAGTAGGGTCTAAGGTACAAGGTTTAAGGTATGGGGTGTAGGGTCTAAGGGATTGCCCGAGACCTTATACCTTGCACCCTGTACCCAAGCTTCTTCTCTTCTCCGTCACCGATCCCAGCAAAATTCCATCTACAAAGATTGATCTAAGCGTGGATCAACGCTAAGATTAGAATCTTTGGAAATTGCTTCCAACGTTAGACATTGTTCGGAGAGTAAACGTTTATGGCGCGATATAGAGGCGCTCGCCTGCGGGTTGTACGCCGCTTGGGTGAGCTACCGGGTCTGTCCCGCAAGTCCCCCCGTAAGGCTTATCCGCCGGGGCAGCACGGCCAAGACCGCAAGAAAAAGTCTGAGTACGCAGTCCGGCTTGAAGAAAAGCAGAAGCTGCGGTTTAACTACGGTCTGACCGAAAAGCAGCTGCTTCGCTACGTGAAGAAAGCTCGTCGGGCCGGCGGTTCGACCGGTTTGGTCATCCTACAGCTACTCGAAATGCGGCTCGACAACACCGTGTTTCGCCTTGGGTTTGGGCCGACCATTCCCTCGGCGCGGCAGGTGGTTAACCACGGCCACATCTGCGTGAATGGCCGCGTGGTGTCGATTCCCAGCTATCAGTGTCGCCCTGGCGATGTGATTACCGTGCGCGATCGCGAAGCTTCCAAAAAATTGGTCGAAGCCAACCTGGAATTTCCCGGTTTGGCCAACGTGCCCGCCCACCTTGAGCTTGACAAAGCCAAGCTCACCGCTAAGGTCAATGGCGTCATTGAGCGCGAGTGGGTGGCCCTTAACGTCAACGAACTGCTTGTGGTTGAGTACTACTCCCGTAAGGCCTAAGGCTGCTGGTCATTACTGGAGATTGTTTGCTGGCCGACAGGTCATCGCTTACCGCCCATAACGCATTACTCTTACTCAATTAATTTGTAGTTTGGCTCCTGGCCCGTCAGCTAGGAGCCATTTTTTTGCGCTCCTCAGCTTGCGACTCCGATTGGACGTCTCTGGGGCAAATTCGTGAGAATAAAACTACTCCCTATTGCGGCTGAGCCTATGCCTTGCCAATTGTGCCAGCGTTCCGTAGACGATCTCACCGAACACCACCTGGTGCCGCGCCAATACACCCGGCGACGTCACCTGCCCACCAGCGAGACGGTGCTCCTGTGCCGCCCCTGCCACAAGCAGATTCACACCCTATTTGATAATCACACCCTGGCCCGCGACCTGAATACGTTAGAGCAGCTACAGGCAGAACCCAGACTCCAGAAGTTTGTCGCCTGGGTGCGCAAACAGCAGCCCCATAAGCGGGTGAGAAGCTACCGGTAGGCGGTGCTAGGTTTTAGTCCTGGCCGTGGCGCTCTCAGCAGAGGTGGTTAGTTTGCCGTTGTTGTGGTGCACCACCAGCACTGAGCAGTCGGCGTGGTGCATGACGTAGTTGCTTACGCTACCCAGCAGCAGTTCGCTGAGACCCTTGCGTCCGTGGCTGCCCACCATAATCAAATCAGCGCCCCAGGATCTAGCTATGTTGCAGATGGTGGCGGCAGGTTCTCCAGAGGTCTGGGTAAATTCGGCAATAACGCCCATGTCTCGGGCGTGGTCGAGTTCTTGTCGAAGCTGAGCAATACCTTGGGCCTCAAATTCTTCCCAGCGTTTTTGGTAAAGCCGCCAGGTGGAGTCTTCGAGCACGGGGTAGTAGGCCTGGTACGAGCGAATGGGAATGCCGGGGCTGCCTTCCTCGTAGGCCGAAAGCACGTGCACGAGCATGAGGTCTGCCTGGGTAGCTTTAGCCAGGTCGAGGGCTTTTTGTAAGATCTCTTGCCGGTGGGCAGAGTTGTCGAGAGCAACCAGAATTTTTTTGAACATGGCGGTGAGTCTCCTGTTTGACAGGCCCGCGTTTTAGGCTCTTTAGGTGCAGCGATAGAGACAGTGATGGAGCCAGGCCAGGGGCAATGCGGCTACACCTCTATTATAAAAAGCCCTGTAATCTAGCAGGGCTGGCCGCAACAATGCCTTACGGGAAGGGCAATAATCGGGCGGCGGGCTTCATGGTTCTTAAGGAGATACGATGACCCTTCTAGGCCGGTCTTTGACCATCACGCTAAGACTCTTTAAGGGCTACTAACCCTTGGCTGAAGCACGGCATGCTCAATAAATATGTATGGTTAACTTCTTCGCCTAACGGCTGCGGCGTTGCAGATAGACCGGCATTCTATCTACGGGATAGATCAGCAAATTCTGTCTCAGGTTTTCCACCGACGATCGCCCGTTTACCAACTCCCAGTTAAAGTGCCGCAGCAGTTGAGCCAGCATCAGGGTTGACTCCAGCATGGCCAGGTGTTCGCCCAGGCAGCGGTGGGGGCCAGAGCCAAAATCAATCATCGGCGGGGCTGGGGTTTGGCGGTCTTCCGTGAGCCAGCGATCGGGCCAGAATTTGTCGGGCTTTGGATAGGTCTCGGGGTCGCGCCCGGCACCCAGCATCGACCAAAATAGACGCGCTCCGGCCGGTACTGCAACACCGTCAACGACGATGTCTCGGGTCGCTTGCAGCGACGTGGTGCCCGACGCAACGGAATAAAGCCGCAGGGTTTCTTTGACCACCCCTTGCAGGTAGCTCAGCTGCTTGAGGCTGGCCAGAGTGATAGCGCCTTGATCGTCAAAAACGCGATCGACGGTGGCTTGAGCTTTTTGAAACACTGAGGGGTTGAGGGCTAGCTCGCCCACCGCCAAGGACAGGGTGTGGGCGGTAGTATCTGTACCGCCAATCAGCAGTTCCACAATTTCGGGCAGCAGGGTGGCGCGAGTGTAGCGAGGCTCTTTGGCGGCAATTTTGACCAGCATCGACTGTTGGAATAGTGGGCTGGCTTTTTCTAAAGCGGCGGGGTCGCCGTCGCGCAGTTGCAGGGCCAGGTCGATACGCGATCGCAAGCAGTCCTCTAAATAGTGGCGAGCCGCCCAGTAGTCCTTGCTCGCCTGAGTGGGCAGATATTTTCTCCAAGCCTTTTCGCCAACGGCCATACGCAAAAACCGATAGGTCAAAACCGCCATGGCGTCGTAGGTCGGCTCAATCTCCAGGGGCGGGCCTTCGGAGCTAGGCTGCTTGGGGTCGATGGGAATGCCCAGCACCAGAGCCGCAATCACCCGCATGGTCAGCTCCACAAAGAGTGGGTCCATAGGTACCGGTTCCCCCGGCGGGGTGGCTTGCAGCTGGGTCACAGTCTGGTGACAGGCCTGATCGACCAGGGCGAAATAGTGACTGACGCCGCCAGAGCTAAACTCGGGGGTCCAGGCCTTGCGGCGCCACTGCCACTCGGCCCCATCCAGCCCGATCATGATCGGCCCCATCAGGTCGTTCCAGGCGCGCTGCGACTGACCGGTGCGCACTAGGCTACCGTCGCGGGTGCCCTGCATAATCGTGCTATCGATCAGTTTGGGCTGGCTGAGCACCAGCACCGGATAGCCAACCCAGTAGACATACTTGGGGCCAAATTCCTTGGACCAGTCGAACAAGATCTGAAAGAGCTGTCGATTTTTGACCGCTCCTAGCAGTTGGGGAATGTTGCCCAGCAGCCAGTGCTGGGGCGGAGAAGGCAGCGATCGCAGCGACTTAAAGCGCTGTTGTTGAGCCCACCGTTGCCACACCAGCAGACCGATCGCTCCCAGGCTAAGCGGCAGCCAAACAAGCGGAGCACTCAACAACTGAGCCATAGGAAGTATCCGCAGAGGACAAAGATGCGCCGATTATACAGGCCTGGGTTTGGCTATCTAAATCCGATCAATCACACTTAATTAAAGATGCGTTTGAGTGCAGGAATACGGCTCAACACAAAGTAGTCCAACAGCAGCACAACGGCCAGTGAAAGACCAACCAGGGGAAATACCAGCCCCAGAACGGCAACAATTGCCAGTGGAGTGCGCCAGTTCTGGACATAGGCGGGCATGGCGGGGGCTCCAATTAGCCCAGCACTCTGGGGCCGACGCTGCCACCACATCACAACTCCGGTGATGGCCAGCAGCATCACGACCAACGCCGCCACCAGCATGAGCAACTGATTGGCAAACCCAAAATATCTCCCCATATGAATGGCCGTTCCCATCTCCACGGCTTTAGGAACTAGACCATAATCTTGCCAGCGCACATCGGCCAGCACGGTGCCGCTGTACTGATCAACATGCAGGGTCACTTCCTGGGTTGGATCAGGAGGAAAGGCCGAAATCGTAAATACCCCGGTTTCTCCTGCGGGCAACGTCACGTTGAAGCCAGGAGGTGCGCCTTTAGCCTGCGCTAGGGCGATGACAGCGTCAAGGCTAACGGGGGTGCCAGAGGCCAAGCCAGTCTGAGCCGGTGCCGACTCGCCGTGGTGACCCGAGTGATCAGTTTGGCCCGAGGGAGCAGATTGAGGTATGGGCAGCTGTTCTACGGCCCAGGGCACCACCTGACCCCGCTGGTTTAGCGAGCCTGTCAACACAGCAGATTGAGGAATGTCGTCCCACATTTGGGCCGGGAACTGACTCGACACTTGGGCAAAGGTGTCTCCCCAAAAACCAGTCCAGGGTAAGCCGGTAAGAATCAGAAAACCAATCAGAAGAACGCCATAGAACCCCGGTACGGCATGTAAGTCTCGCCAAAATACCCGTTTGTTCTGGCTCCAAAGACGCGGGATTAAAGTACCCAAAACAGCAAACTTCTGGCGGGGCCACCATAGATACAGCCCTGTGATCAGCAGCACCAAACCCCAGCAGGCGGCTAGCTCAACTAGATAGTCGCCCATCTTGCCAATCAATAACTCGCCGTGAATCTTTCGGGCGACCGCCTGGAGGTTGTTGTCCTCATTGCGATCGCCTAAAACTTCTCCGCTGTGAGGGTCGACGAACACCATCAAATTGCGCTTATCTGCCGTTGTTACTAGCACCTCAGTGCTGCGGTTGGCGGCTACGGGCGGCGTAACCTGAGTAACCACTGCTTCGGGATAAGCCCTTTCGACGGTTTGTATCTGCTCTACGTAAGGCAGCACTGTAGAACTAGGCTGCACAAACATGAGGTTGTTATACATGGCCGCGTCTAGCTGGGGCTTAAACAGATAAATAATGCCCGTCGCGGCTAGGATCACCATGAAGGGAATTACAAACAACCCAGCATAGAAGTGCCAGCGCCACACCGTGCGGTAAAACCGGTTTCCAGGCGATAGAGCTACTGGAGATTGATTTACAACCAGGTTGGAGGGATTCATGCCGGTATTTGCCCAAAGTCAAGACTCCGATTAACATGCCTGATGCGCAAAGATGTTGTCAAAAGACACGGCGTCAACTCCTTGCGCGCCATCCGACATGAGAAACCCCAATTCAAAACAGGCACCCTGTCGGGGTTTAGCCAAACGGATTCGGTATTACACATTGTTATTTTTTCAGCAGCACCTCATCGTCAAACCGCTTTAGCCCCAGCCGGGGGGCTAGAGCCAGGCATTTCCCCAAGCACTCAAAAGATCAGCAGGTTTAGCTCTTCTTCAGGGGAAACTGGAGTGGACGCACCATAGTGGCCAGCAGGTGTTCGATCACAGCCGGTAGATCTCTACACAGACCGGTATGCACCCGTGAGGTTTGAATGATTGTGCTGCGGGGGGCAACCAGCCAGCCAAACCGTTCTCGCTGGGGCAGTTGACCAATGGAGCCAGCCTGAATATCACCAGCACAGATAATCGGAATGGTGTTTAAGTAACCTTCGACTGTTTCTAAGTCTAGGGTAGGGTCAAGGGCGAGCAGCCGTTGCGGAATGAGTTCAATTTTGGCTTCGAGAAATTTGCGCGTCGCGCATGAAACAATCACACCTACGTTGACAAACTCTTCTCGCTCAACCTTAGGCACCACCCGAATGATGGCGTAATCATAGGTGACCTGATCGTGCACGAATGGCCTCCTCTAAAAAAGCGTGGGGTGGCTCTAGCCGCTTCAGCAGATACTCAATATAAGCCTCGCGATGGTGTTGGCTATTGGTAAACGGAGAACCCTCCAGCAGCCAAGGCTCTGGAATTAGGTTGACGATGCCAGTGATGACATCTGGGGTTAGCTGAGCCGTCATGGTGGCATCGACCTCTAGCAGCTGACTGGCAAATCGCAGCAAGACGTGATCTTTGATGCCGGGGAAGGGGGTGCGGCTACGCTCTAAGTAGTTGTTCCAGCTGTGGTGAAAGTAGAGGGCAACGCCGTGATCAATCAGCCAGAGGCGGCGGTGCCACATCAGCATGTTGGTGTTGCGGGCGGTGCGATCGATATTGGTGACGTAGGCATCAAGCCAGACAATGGCCGAGGCCAGGGCGGCATCGGGCTGTTGGGCAACGGGGTCAAAGGTGATGGAGCTGGGCAGGTAGTCGAGGGCCAGATTGAGGCCTACACTGGCTCGAATCAAATCTTGAATTTCGGGGTCGGGTTCGGTACGGGCCAGTTCAGCATCGACTTCGATCAGGACAATTTCGGGCACCAGCAGGCCGACGGCCCGCGCAATTTCTCCAGCCACGAGTTCAGCAATCAGAGATTTCACCCCCTGACCGGCACCCCGAAACTTCAGCACATACATGCCATCATCGTCAGCTTCCACAATGGCGGGGAGAGAGCCTCCCTCCCGCAGGGGAGTGACGTATCGGGTGGCAACAACGGTTCGCAAATGGATTCTCGGTTACAGAGCCTCAGCCCATTTTAGTGGAACCGACCGTTGCGATCGCTCCAGGCAAGGGCCGGCGAAAAAAGTATTGAGCGATTTGCTCAGGCTGAAGGGGTAACGAATGCAGGCGCTAAGGGCGATCGCCCGCTGGCTACAATCCCTACCCGGATCGCCCGGTCGGGTAACTGCCGTAACTACCATCTGGGGAAAAATCAGTCATTATAAATAGGCATAGTAGTGTCTTTGTACCGTTGACCCATGGGCGACTTCAACATTCAGGCTCCCTTTGAACCTGCGGGAGACCAGCCAAAGGCGATCGCGGGCCTGACCAAGTTTCTGCAAGACAACACCAAGTACCAAACCCTGCTGGGGGCCACGGGCACGGGCAAAACCCACACCATCGCCCGCGTCATCGACAACATTGGCAAGCCGGCTTTGGTGCTGGCCCACAACAAAACCCTCGCCGCGCAGCTCTGCAACGAGCTGCGCGAGTTTTTCCCCGACAACGCCGTCGAGTATTTCATTAGCTATTACGACTACTACCAGCCCGAGGCCTACATTCCCACCACCGACACCTACATCGCCAAAACCGCCTCGATCAACGACGAGATTGACATGCTGCGGCACTCGGCCACCCGCTCTCTGTTTGAGCGCAAAGATGTGATTGTGGTCGCCTCGATCAGCTGCATCTATGGTCTAGGGATTCCGTCGGAATACCTGAAAGCCTCGATTCCGCTGCACGTGGGCATGGAAGTCAACCAGCGGCAGGTGCTGCGCGATCTGGCCTCGATTCAGTACGAGCGCAACGATTTAGACCTGGGCCGAGGCAAGTTTCGCGTCAAGGGCGACGTGCTGGAGATCGGCCCCGCCTACGAAGACCGCATCATTCGCATTGAGTTCTTTGGCGACGAGATCGACGCTGTGCGCTACGTTGACCCGATCACCGGCGCCACCCTGCAAAGCATGGAAGGCATCAGCATCTACCCAGCCAAGCACTTTGTCACCCCCGACGATCGCATCGAAGAAGCCTGCCAAGCAATCAAAGATGAGCTGCTAGAGCGGCTGGCGGAGCTGGAGAAAGAGGGGAAGTTACTGGAGGCCCAGCGCCTAGAGCAGCGCACCCGCTACGACCTGGAGATGATCCGCGAGGTGGGCTACTGCAACGGGGTGGAAAACTACGCCCGCCACCTAGCCGGTCGTCAGGCGGGAGCGCCGCCGGAGTGTCTGCTCGACTACTTCCCCAAAGACTGGCTGTTGGTGATTGACGAGTCCCACGTCACCATTCCTCAAATTCATGGCATGTACAACGGCGATCGCAGCCGCAAAATGGTGCTAATCGACCACGGCTTTCGCCTCCCCAGCGCCGCCGACAACCGCCCCCTCAAAGCCGAAGAATTTTGGGAAAAGGTGAATCAGTGCGTCTTTGTCTCCGCCACCCCCGGCAACTGGGAGATGGAGATTTCAGGCGGCAAGGTGGTCGAGCAGATTATTCGCCCCACCGGCGTGCTCGATCCGGAGATCTTTGTGCGCCCCACAGAAGGCCAGGTGGATGACCTGCTGGGCGAAATCAAAGAGCGGGCCGCGCGCCAGGAACGGGTGCTGATCACCACCCTGACCAAGCGTATGGCCGAAGACCTGACCGACTATTTCGACGAGCACGGCATTCGCGTGCGCTACCTGCACTCCGAGATCCACTCCATCGAGCGCATTGAAATCATCCAAGACCTGCGGGAGGGGCTCTACGACGTGCTGGTAGGGGTCAACCTGCTGCGGGAGGGACTCGATTTACCCGAAGTTTCCCTGGTGGCGATTTTGGACGCCGATAAGGAAGGGTTTTTGCGGGCGGAGCGATCGCTGATTCAAACTATCGGCCGCGCTGCCCGTCACGTGCAGGGGCAGGCGATTCTCTACGCCGACAACTTGACCGACAGCATGGCCAAAGCCATTAGCGAAACCGAGCGCCGTCGCGCCATTCAAACCGCCTACAACGAGGAGAACGGCATTACGCCCACCTCGATTATTCGCCGCAATAGCAACTCGATTCTGTCGTTTCTCGAAGTGTCGCGCCGCCTCAATGCCCACGAGCTAGAGGAGGTTTATGAGCACAAAGAAGAGCTACCCCTGGAAGACATTCCTGAACTGATTGGTCAGTTCGAAAAGCAGATGAAAGAGGCAGCGAAGAACCTTGACTTTGAGGAGGCGGCTAAGTTTCGCGATCGCATCAAGTCGCTGCGCGATCAGCTCTTGGGTAAGCGATCGTAGAGCATCATCCCTAGAGATCGCCTAGCTCAATGCCCTGTAATCAGGAACAGGGTTGCTAGCAAAAAGATTCAAATCCCTCTCCCAAGTTTGGAAGAGGGGTTCGGGGTGGGGGCCTCAAGGCTGAGAGAAGCCTTTTCGATCTACTGAGGCTTACTCAATCAGCAGAGTTTTGGTTCAGGATGACCATCCAGGTCTGGGCTCTGCTAGGCGATTCGGTCTCGATCGCGCTGGAAGGCACGGGGATCGGGTCGCTCCAATCGTTGGAGTTGGCATAGCCATAGGCATGGAGGATTGGTAGTACTAGAGAGGTAATGATGCGTTGTAGTGGTGAATAAAATTCCACAGCAAGCCAATGTGATTGCGCAGACTTTTAGAGAAGGCTAAGCTGCGTCTGACAAAGCGTGAAACCCGCTGTCTGAGAGTATTGTTGAATCGCTCAATGTAACT